>NZ_JBQCKP010000006.1:88816-213390 GCF_051966875.1 Sporosarcina sp. SAFN-015
GGCTGTCAGTTTACCTTTTTCATGCTGTTTCGCAATCCGTTCGTCGCCTCCGCCAAGTTCAATTTCACGTTTTCTATTTTACCGTCCTTTAGTAATGCGAAGGATGGAGATGAAGGTAGATGGTCTTCACCGAAAATCATACGTGCATATGCAGTTGCTTCCTTATCTTGCCCTGCAAACACAGTGACGAGATGATCAGGTCGTTTATCATAATGGACCGCGTGTGCAGCGGCTGGGCGTGCAATCCCACCTGCGCAGCCACAAACAGAGTTAACCATGACAAGCGTTGTTCCTGGACGTTTGAATGCCTCTTCCACTTCTTCAGGTGTTGTTAGTTGTTCGTAGCCGCTTGCTTCCATTTCGGAGCGTGCTTGCTTCGTAATATCTTCCATATAAAAATTAAAATCCATTGTCATTGTAAATTGGCCCCTTTCAAAATATATTTTCATCATATCAGTTGGCTGTTAGACTTGCAAAAAAGTGAATTTCGAGCTTACAGAGAGTGCTTAGTTTACCTTGCAATGTATGTTGTCAATCCATTGGAAGTATGGCGTCCACAGCACTTGCAACTGTCATTTCGCCTGTCAGCAATTGTTTTTCCAGATCGGCAACAAGCTCTTTTTTCCCTTGCTGTGAAAAGAAACTATCGATCAACCGATCCCTGATCATAGAATGAAACCAATCTTTTGTCTGAGACTGTCTTCGTTCATGCCAAACGCCGCTTGCTTCCATTTTTTCGTAAAACGTTTCTATCGTTTCCCACACAGTTTCAAAACCTGTTCGTTCCAGTGAAGAGACAGGCAATGCAGTCGTCGACCACCCAGGAGTCGCAGGTTGAAGGAAATGAAGGATTTGGCGGTATTCCCTAACCGTCTTTTTGGCCAGTTTTAAATTCTCCCCATCCGCCTTATGGACAATCATGCAATCCGCCAATTCCATAATCCCTTTTTTCATGCCTTGCAGCTCATCACCTGCACCAGTCAATACGAGCAACATGAAGAAATCGACCATTCCCCTTACAACAGTTTCACTTTGACCAACACCGACTGTTTCAATGAGAATGATGTCATATCCCGCAGCTTCGCAAAGCAGCATTGTTTCGCGTGTCTTTTTATGGACGCCACCTAGGGTTCCGGAAGATGGTGAGGGGCGAATGAAAGCGTTCGGATGCTTTGCGAGCGCCTCCATTCTAGTTTTATCGCCTAATATACTCCCACCAGTCACCGTTGAACTCGGATCAATGGCAAGGACGGCCACTTTATGGCCAGCCTCTGCCAATAGAAGACCGAACGTTTCGATGAATGTGCTCTTTCCCGCTCCAGGCACCCCGGTAATGCCGATACGGATGCTTTCTCCTGTATTCGGCAGCAGTTTTCGTAACAACCCCTGCCCTGCCTTCTGGTCATGTTCCGCCCGACTTTCCAATAAGGTGATCGCTTTGGATAGATGCAGCCTCGAGCCTTTGCGTATTTCATCATATAATAAATCGATTTCGATTTTCTTTTCTTTTTTAATAAATCGTTTGCGTTTTGAGCCAACAATTCCGTCATGCCTTGACTCAATGCCATCCATTACGTGCATTGCACTGTCATCTCGCAAATGTTCTTTCTTGCTCACTCCGTCACTTCCTCGTAACCGAGAGCACGGTAAATGTTTTCGATCACTTTCTGGGCAGCGACAGGTATGACTGTACCTGGTCCGAAAATGGCTGTCGCACCGTTTTCTCTTAGGAATTCATAATCCTGGGCTGGAATTACGCCTCCAACGACGATTAAAATGTCCTCCCTTCCGATTTTCAAAAGTTCATCCCGCAATGCTGGCACTAAAGTTTTATGTCCAGCAGCAAGTGAACTCACTCCGATGACATGGACGTCGTTTTCCGCTGCCTGCAAAGCAGTTTCCTCAGGGGTCTGGAATAAAGGTCCGATATCTACATCAAATCCTAAGTCCGCAAATGATGAGGCAATGACTTTCGCTCCGCGATCATGACCGTCCTGTCCCATTTTTGCTATGAGAATACGAGGGCGGCGACCTTCATTTTCCAAAAACTCATCCGTCATCTCTTTCACTTCATCGATTTCTTCCGCATTTGAGAAATTCGAACTGTAGACGCCACTTACAGAACGTATGACCGCTTTATGTCTTCCGGATACTTTTTCAATTGCATCGGATATTTCTCCAATTGTCGCCCGAGCTCGAGCCGCATTTACCGATAACGCCAAGAGATTCCCGTTTCCACTGCGAGCAGCCTCGGTTATAGCTTCTAAGGCTTTCTTGACTTCCACTTCATCTCGTTTTTCTTTCATTTGTCGGATACGGTCAATCTGTTTTTGACGTACGACTGTATTATCGATTTCCAATATATCGATAGGCTCTTCCTGTTCAAGCCGGTATTTATTCACACCGACAATCGTTTCCGTCCGAGAATCGATTTTTGCTTGACGTTTGGCAGCGGCTTCTTCGATCTTCATTTTAGGCAAGCCGGTTTCAATTGCTTTTGCCATTCCTCCAAGCACCTCAATCTCTTCAATTAGATCCCATGCTTTTTCCATCAGGTCAGCAGTCAACCTTTCGACATAATAGGAGCCGCCCCACGGATCGATCGTCTTCGTCATATTCGTTTCTTCCTGAAGGAACAATTGAGTGTTCCTTGCAATTCGTGCTGAAAAATCAGTTGGCAACGCAATCGCTTCGTCTAGCGCATTTGTATGCAATGATTGGGTATGACCCATTGCGGCTGCATTCGCTTCCACCAATGTACGTGTAACATTGTTAAAAGGATCCTGTTCCGTCAAACTCCAACCTGACGTTTGAGAATGCGTACGCAATGCAAGGGATTTAGGATTGGATGGATTGAAAGTCTGCATCATTTGTGCCCAAATTTTACGTGCCGCCCGCATTTTCGCAATTTCCATGAAATAGTTCATGCCGATTGCCCAAAAGAAAGAAAGACGCGGTGCAAATGAATCGATGTCAATGCCAGCTTTCAATCCGGTGCGCACGTACTCGAGCCCGTCTGCCAATGTATAAGCAAGCTCGATATCCGCGGTCGCTCCTGCTTCTTGCATATGATAGCCGGAAATGGAGATTGAGTTGAACTTTGGCATATTTTTGGATGTATATTCAAAAATGTCAGCGATAATCCGCATCGACATTTCAGGTGGAAAGATGTAAGTGTTTCTCACCATATACTCTTTTAATATGTCATTTTGAATCGTACCTGCCAGCTTCTCAGGGGTTACACCTTGTTCTTCTGCCGCCACGATGTAAAACGCCATTACTGGCAGCACAGCTCCATTCATCGTCATCGAGACGGACATTTGGTCAAGCGGGATGCCGTCAAAAAGGATTTTCATATCCTCGACAGAATCAATTGCCACTCCGGCTTTACCTACATCACCTGTCACGCGAGGATGATCTGAATCATATCCTCGGTGTGTCGCCAAATCGAAAGCGACTGATAATCCTTTTTGCCCCATCGCCAAGTTTCTTCTATAGAAAGCATTACTTTCTTCAGCAGTTGAAAAGCCGGCATATTGGCGAACAGTCCACGGTCGAGCGACATACATCGTTGGGTATGGCCCCCTTGTGTTTGGAGCAATGCCTGGCATGTCTTCCAAATGATCAATGCTTTCTATATCATCAATCTTGTACATTGATTTAATGGATATGCCTTCATTCGTAAGGAAAGGCGTTTCATTTCCAGTCAAATTTACAGAGATGTTTATTTTACTTATATCAACTTTGTTGAAATTGGGTTTATTCATTTCTGAAGACCTCCCTGCCACGTAACAAACACTTTTTGCAATTTCTTAATTTTATTCTGACCGTTGTAGATCATTCCGTTAAGACCTTTTTGCTGCCAGTCATTCAATGTTTCTTCATTGATCTTTCCTGCAGCATCAAGCAAAATGCCTGTCGGCAGCTTTTCAAGTAGAGGTTCCATAATATTTTCTATCATTTCTTCAGTACCGCAAACAATTGCATAATCCGGTTTTTCATTATGTAACCATTCAACAGCTTCATCGGCACTTTCAAAGATCGGGCTCCAATTGCTTCTAATTCCACCTGAGGCTAAGAATCCTGTTACAAAATCAGCCCGTGGCTTGAAATCTTTCAATTTACCAAATACGAGTATTGCAGTTTTTGGTTGATTTTCACTAAATGAAAGACGCAGTTTCTCAAATGGTTCGGCCAGACGCGATTTAGATTGAAGGCCATTCCAATCATCAAAGTTTGTCGGTCCAATTTCAGCATATACATTCGTGCCTATGAGAGCCTTTTTCCCGGTCGCCGTTTCTAATTGCAGCTTTGAAAACTGTTCGTTTAAGCGGCCACTTTTAAGGAAATTTTCAATACCCCCAGTACGTTCAATATCAATAAATAAATTCCAAGACTTTTCCACAAGTTCTTCTGTCAGTTTTTCAATGAAATATGAGCCGCCGGCGGGATCAAGAACTTTTTCTACATATGTCTCTTCCTTTAAAACGAGTTGCATATTTCTGCTATACCGAATTGAACTTGCATTCGGGCCAGTCAATATATTGTGAGGATGCGCTTGGATAATGTCGGCTCCGCCTAGAATTGCGGCGAATGTCTCATTTCCTGCACGCAGCATGTTAACGTATGGATCTAGCTTTGAAAAAGAGCGTAATGACGTTACTGCCAACACTGGTACAAACGGTGATACATCGACATTATAAGCTTTGGCAAACGCCTGCCATAACACTCGAAAAGCTCTTAGTTTAGCGATTTCCATGAAGAAATGGGTGTCAATCGGAAAACGGACGAAGAAATTGTCCGCAAATGTTTGAAAACTTTCATAGCTAGTTGAAATACGAGAAGCTTCTGCCAATACGATGGCAAGCTCAGTCACTGCATCCGCACCTTCATGATGAGCATTCCATACATCTGCCCCTGTTGTTCGAATACCTTTATAACCGACTGGAATAGTCCAATCGCTCACCTGGATGATACCGGTAACCGCTTCCCTCAGTTCATGATGGACAAAATCAAATGCCCTTAAAATCGGGTCATCATTACGAACGTTGAAAAGAAATACTGGGTATTTAGCTAAGAATGATGATAAGTGCAAGAGCTGATCATCATTCCAGTCAAACGGATGCCCGCCATCATAAACAATTGCTTCATTCCCTTTTTCAAGCGAATCCTCCAATTGTCCCAAGAATTCAGCACTGCTTGCAGCGATTGTTTGCTGTGCAATGATCCAACCGGCACTACGCTTCATCGATTGGACTGCAGATGAGCTGTTGAGCTCTGTTTTTTCAAAATAGAGCGGCTGGAGCTCAATGCCTTCTAATGTCGCTGTCGTCAATTTCGCATATGGCTTTCCTTTTAAAGAAGTAATAGCGAGTTCTTTCCATTGCTCGAAACCTGCTTTTTCAAAGGTCGTCTTTTTCATCTTATCAACAGTCACTAAGGTTACCCCTTTCGCTGAGCTTGATAGTATCTTTCTGTAAATATGTAATTTGCGTCAAATTAATCATCAACTACTTATAGTTTACCTGACTAGCTATTTCTTTGAAAGCTCAAACAGGATAAAGATTGATTGCTTGAAAAGTATAGAGAAAAAGCCGCCTCTCACAGAGAGACGGCTTTGCTCGTAATTAATAGACAGAAGTGTTATCTGCTGAAATGCTTTCAAGGATTTCTTTGACGCGTGCTAGGAAACGGCCAGCGACTAATCCATCAAGCACGCGGTGATCGAGCGACAGACAGAGATTAACCATATCGCGTACCGCAATCATTCCGCCATTCATAACGACAGGACGTTTCACAATCGATTCGACTTGCAAAATTGCCGCTTGTGGGTAATTGATAATACCCATCGATTGGACCGACCCGAATGAACCTGTGTTATTTACAGTGAATGTACCACCTTGCATTTCATCTGACTTCAATTTGCCGGAACGGACTTTCGACGCGAGGTCATTAATATCGCGACCGATTCCTTTAATCGTTTTTTCATCAGCATGTTTAATGACCGGTACAAATAAAGCATCTTCTGTCGCTACTGCGATGGAGATGTTAATGTCTTTCTTTTGGATGATCTTATCTCCTGCCCACATGGAATTCATCATCGGAAATTCTTTCAATGCTTGGGAAACTGCTTTCACGAAGAAGGCGAAATAGGTTAAATTGAATCCTTCCTTCTGCTTGAAATCATTCTTCAATGAATCGCGGTACTGAACAAGATTCGTTACATCCACTTCAATCATCGTCCACGCATGCGGAGCCTCGTGCTTGGAGCGAAGCATATTCGTCGCAATTGCACGCCGTACGCCCGTGACCGGTATTTCGATATCACCAGCAGCAGTTGGAACTAAAGTTGGTTCTGCAGGCTTAGTCGAGGATACACTTTGTACAGTTGCCGCCGGTTGTTGTTCCACCTCTTTCGGTGTCTGTTCGATTTGCACCGATTTGTCGGTCGGAATTTCTCCACTATCAATAATACTTTGGATATCTTTCCGTGTGATACGTCCCTCTTTTCCAGAGCCTTGGACAAGTGAAAGATCAATATTGTTCTCTTGTGCCAATCTCATGACCGCTGGTGAAAAACGCCCTGCCCCTGCTTCACGTTTGATCGGTGCAGCTGGTTTTTGGGAGCCCGCTGCTGGCATTTCGTTTGCCGGTTCTTCTTTTGCAGGGACTGCTTCAACCGGAGCTTCTGAACCGCCTTCTGTTTCGATTGTGCAAACGACGATTCCAACTTCTACAGTCTCTCCTTCTTGGACGATGATTTCCTTAATTGTTCCAGTGAAGGAGGAAGGTATTTCAGCAGTTACTTTGTCTGTGTTCACTTCAGCCAATGGATCGTATTTATTCACAACATCTCCAGGCTTTACTAACCACTTTTCAATAGTGCCTTCTGTAACACTTTCTCCGAGCTTGGGCATTTCAATTTTTTCGATTGTCATAACATATTACCTCCTTTCCGATTAAAATTCTGCGAGCTCTCGTGCTGCTTTTTCAACTTTATCCGGATTGACCATGAAAAACTTCTCCATTGTCGGCGCATATGGCATTGCCGGAATATTAGGCCCTGCAAGACGTTTAATCGGTGCATCTAAATCGAATAGGCAGTTTTCGGCAATAATAGCGGATACTTCACTCATAATACTGCCTTCCAAGTTATCTTCAGTGACAAGCAATACTTTTCCTGTTTTAGAAGCGGCTTCAATGATTGCTTCTTTATCCAATGGGTAGACAGTTCGCAAGTCGAGAATATGCGCTGAGATTCCATCTTCCGCCATTCTTTCGGCAGCCTGCAAAGCGAAGTGGACACATAATCCGTATGTGATGATTGTTATATCTTCCCCTTCACGCTTCACATCAGCTTTTCCGATTGGAAGTACGTATTCTTCTTCAGGAACTTCGCCTTTGATTAAACGGTAAGCTCGTTTATGTTCAAAAAAGAGTACCGGATCATCATCTCTTATCGCCGCTTTCAGCAAACCTTTCGCATCATAAGGAGTTGAAGGGATGACGATTTTCAAGCCTGGTGTACTTGCGAACATCGACTCAACCGATTGGGAATGATATAAAGCGCCGTGAATCCCACCGCCGAACGGAGCGCGGATTACGATTGGACAAGACCAATCGTTATTGGATCGATAACGGATCTTCGCCGCTTCGGACACGATTTGGTTTACCGCAGGCATAATGAAATCCGCGAATTGCATTTCTGCGATTGGACGCATACCATACATTGCAGCACCAATCCCTACGCCAGCAATTGCTGATTCCGCTAGCGGTGTATCGAGCGCACGGTATTCACCGAATTGATCGTAGAGGCCGGTCGTCGCTTTAAAAACGCCGCCTTTCCTTCCAACGTCTTCTCCAAGAACGAATACATTTTCGTCCCTTTCCATCTCTTCTTTCATGGCAAGGGTAATAGCATCAATATACGAAATGACGGCCATTATTCGTTCCCCCCTTCTTCTTTATAAACATGTCGAAGCGCATACTCCGGTTCTGCATAAGGTGCTTTTTCCGCATAGTCTGTCGCTTCATTGACGATTGCCATAATGCGTTCTTCTAGCTCTTTTTCGTATGCTTCATCGATGACGCCTGTTTCTCGTAAATAAGATGCAAACTTAGGGATCGGATCAAGTTTCCGCTCATTCTCAAGCTCTTCTGCATCCCGATATAGTCGATGATCATCATCTGAAGAGTGCGCCGTCAATCGATAACATACAGTTTCTACGAGGCTCGGTCCTTCGCCGTTGCGCGCGCGATCTGCCGCTTCTTTAACAACACGGTACACTTCTAAAGGATCTGTTCCGTCGACAGTCACACCAGGCATACCATATCCGATGGCACGGTCCGAAACATTTTCACAAGCAAGTTGTTTTTCAACAGGAACTGAAATTGCATATTTATTGTTTTCAACCATGATGACTGTCGGCAATTTATGGACACCTGCAAAGTTCATACCTTCATGGAAATCACCTTGGTTGGATGAACCTTCTCCTAAAGTGACGAATGTAATGAAATCCTCTTTTTTCATTTTCGCTGCAAGCGCTACTCCTACTGCGTGCGGAAGTTGTGTCGTGACAGGTGAAGACCCCGTCAAAATGCGATTTTTCCGCTGACCGAAGTGACCAGGCATTTGACGACCGCCCGAGTTCGGATCTTCTGCTTTAGCGAAAGCCGAAAGCATCAATTCTTTCGGTGTCATGCCGAAGTGAAGAACAACGCCCATATCACGGTAATATGGTGCAATCCAATCCTTTTCTTTATCGAGTGCATATGCAGCTCCCGCTTGAGCCGCTTCCTGACCTTGACATGAAATGACAAACGGAATTTTACCTGCACGATTCAAAAGCCACATACGCTCATCTAATCGTCTAGCCATAACCATCGTTTCATAAATTTCCAATACGTCCTCATTCGTCAATCCCAATTCTTCATGACGTGTTTTAGCCACGTAAGAAACCCCCTTCTTAATCCAATTCAAATGATCGGTGTTTGAATTATAACAGAAAGCCGTTCCCGGCAATTTGTATTACATATGAACTGCTATGCCATCCACTGCAAGGGATGCCTCTCCGATCACTTCAGATAATGACGGATGTGGATGGATGGTTGAAGCCACTTCCCACGGGGTTGCATCTAGAACCATTGCCAAGCCAGCTTCTGAAATCAAGTCTGTCACATGCCCGCCTATCATATGAACGCCTAATATATCATCTGATTTTTTATCGGCGATAATTTTCACAAAACCGTCGGCATTTCCATTTACAAGCGCTTTGCCAATTGCAGCGAATGGAAACTTGCCAACTTTAACGTCAAAGCCTTTTTCTTTAGCTTGCGCTTCGGTAAGACCGACGCTCGCCGCTTCAGGACTTGAATAAATACATCTGGAAATATTCGTATAATTGATAGGTTCAGTCGTGTGTCCTGCAATATGCTCAACGGCAGAAATGCCTTCATGAGAAGCTACATGGGCTAACTGAAGACCACCAATCACATCTCCGATTGCGTAAATATGGCTTTCCTTCGTTTGGAAAGTCGGCTTCGTCTTAATAAAACCTTTTTCAATTTGAATTTCAGTATTTTCAATGCCGATTCCTTCAACATTCGCTTGTCTTCCTACTGAAACGAGCATTTTCTCAGCTGTAAATTCCTGCATTTCCCCAGAAACTTCTGCAGAAATCGTTACAGACCCTTCAGTTTTTGTTAGAGTGTCTGCTGCAACTTTTGCTCCTGTTACGAAAGTTATTCCCTTTTTCGTCAACAGTTTTTTCATTTCCTTTGAAATATCCCCGTCTTCCGTCGGGATGATTCGATCTGCGTATTCGATTACCGTGACATCCACACCAAAATCATTCAACATTGAAGCCCACTCGATTCCTATGACTCCGCCGCCAACTATGAGCATTGATTTCGGAAGTTCCATCATTTTAAGAGCACCATCCGATGACAGAACTTGTCGTTCATCTATTTCCAATCCCGGTAAAGTGCGGGGTCTGGAACCGGTTGCGATTATGAGGTTTTTCAGAACGAGCATTTCATTTTCTTCTCCGCTGTTCATTTCAACAGAAATCGTTCCAGGCATCGGGGAAAAGATCGATGGCCCTAACATGCGGCCGTAACCTTCATACACGTCAATTTTGCCTTTCTTCATAAGTCCGATGACACCTTTATGCAGCTGTTGAACAATTTCGTCTTTCCTTGCCTGCACTCGTGCGAAATTCAATGAGGTCTCTTTCGTATCGACACCAAAGTGGGCAGCTTCGTTCTTTGCCATTTGAAAGACTTCTGCACTTTTCAATAATGCTTTGCTCGGTATACACCCTTTATGTAAGCATGTTCCGCCGAGCGCATCTTTTTCCACAAGCGCCGTTTTAAGTCCTAATTGTGCAGCTCGAATTGCGGCAACATATCCACCGGTGCCTCCGCCTAATATCACTACATCATATTCGTTTGCCATTAGTAATCAAGGCCTCCATTTAGCTATCCATCAAGCAGGATAGTTTTTTGCTTGCTCTTCACCGTTCATGACCCGTAGAGCACCTTCTGCAAGAGCTTGCAATTCATCTTCTCCCGGATAGGTGATTACCTCGGAAATCCATCCGACGCGGTTAGCGATCATTTCTACGTATTCCTTGCCGTATGCAAGGCCGCCGGTCAAAAGAATTGCGTCAACTTTGCCTTCAAGAACAGTTGCAGCGCTTCCAATTTCTTTTGCGACTTGATAAGCCATCGCTTCATATAATAACGCCGCTTTCTCGTCTCCCGCTGCTATTCTCTTTTCGACGGCAACAGCATCGTTCGTCCCTAAATACCCGACGAGACCGCCTTGACCGACAAGTTTCGCCATAATTTCTTTTCTAAAATAAGTTCCTGAATAACATAGATCGACCAATTCGCCGATAGGAACTGTTCCTGCCCGTTCAGGGCTGAACGGTCCATCGCCATGCAAGCCATTGTTGACATCTATCACTTTGCCGTAACAGTGTGCGCCAACTGTTATGCCGCCACCCATATGTGTGACGATCAATCGAAGCTCATCATAATTTTTGCCAACCTGTTTCGCATATCTTCTCGCTACAGCCTTTTGGTTCAGCGCATGAAAAATAGATTTTCTACTAATTGGCTCAAAACCTGAAATACGGGCAATCGGCTGCATTTCGTCGACAACTACCGGATCGACGATGAATGCAGGGATATTTACTTCAGCTGCTATTTCATTTGCAAGGATGCCGCCTAGATTGGATGCGTGTTGACCTGAAAATCCGTTTTTCAAGTCTCTGAGCATTGCTTCGTTGACCATATATGTACCGCCTGAAATCGGTCGGAGCAATCCGCCTCTTCCACAGACGGCATCCAGGTCTGTTAATTGAATGCCGCCAATTTCCAACGAAGAAAGGATGGCATCTTTTCGAAAATTGTATTGATCGATGACAGAAATAAACTGTGCAAGCTTTTCCGCTTGATGTCTCAATGTGTTCTCAAAAATGAGTTGTTCATTATCGTACACACCGATTTTCGTAGATGTGGATCCTGGATTAATGACAAGGATCCGGAAGCTCTTCTTTTGCACCGCCATCCCTCCTATCGGTCGGTACTTTCTAAAGTATTGATTTTAAAAGGCTGTTTTATTTTCTTTTCGATAGGACGCTTTTTTCATTTTGAAGGAACTGGCCTCGTGATTTTGCTACACGAGCGATCCGTTCCTCTGCAAGCCGATCCGCAGCAACATACGAAGGGATGCTATCACGTTTAGAAATTGCAAAAATCTTTTCAATCGTATCGTAAATGCCCGCAACCCGTTTTAATGCGCGTTCCCGATTATAACCTGCAAGCTCATCCGCCACATTGATAACTCCACCTGAATTGATAACGTAATCTGGTGCGTAAACGATGCCCATTTCGTGAATAATATCCCCGTGTTCCGGGTTTTTCAATTGGTTATTTGCTGAGCCAGCAATCACTTTAGCCTTTAATTGTGGAATCGTTTCGTCATTAATGATGGCACCTAGTGCGCAAGGTGCAAAGATATCAGCATCTTGGGAATAAATTTCATCCGTACCGACAGCCGTTGCGCCGAATGCATCAACTGCACGTTGGACCGCTTCTTTATTGATGTCAGTTACGATCAGCTTTGCGCCTTCTTCATGCAAGTATTCACAAAGAGTGTAAGCAACGTTTCCGACGCCTTGTACAGCTACCGTCTTGCCTTCAAGGGAGTCACTTCCAAAAGCTTCTTTAGCTGCTGCTTTCATCCCTTTATAAACACCGAAAGCTGTTACAGGAGAAGGGTTTCCAGAAGAACCGAACTCTGCGGAAACACCTGTTACATAATCAGTTTCTAAATGGATCAGATCCATATCCTCTTCAGTTGTACCAACGTCTTCTGCGGTAATATATCTTCCGTTCAATCCTTCGATGAAACGACCGAACGCACGGAACATTTCATCATTTTTATCTGTTTTAGGATTTCCGATAATGACGGTCTTGCCTCCGCCTAAGTTTAGTCCCGCGGCTGCGTTTTTATATGTCATGCCTTTTGCTAGTCGAAGTGCATCTTCAATTGCTTCTTCTTCACTTGCATACGTCCACATACGTGTACCGCCGAGTGCAGGTCCAAGAGTTGTATCGTGGATTGCGATGATTGCCTTTAATCCTGACGTCTTATCTTGGCAGATGACCAATTGTTCATAATCGTGAGTTTCCATATATTTAAAAATTTCCATAATGCAGTTCCTCCTTCGGATTTTCCGTAATTATTTTTTAGATGACAGTATAGCTAATGCTAATGAATAAAGCTTTGTTTCAGCACTATCCGATCTTGATGTTAACACGATTGGCGCTCTGGCGCCTTGAATGATTCCGCCGACTTTTGCTTTTGCGAAATACATAAGTGATTTATATAATATATTTCCTGCCTCAATTGATGGCACGACGAGAATATCAGCACGTCCTGCCGTTTCGCTCATTATCCCTTTATGCCTAGCAGATTCAATCGATACCGCATTATCCAAGGCGAGCGGCCCGTCAATGATGCAATCCTTTATTTGTCCCCTTTGATTCATGACAACGAGTGATGCAGCATCAGTTGTCGGCGTCATTACCGGATTGACCGTCTCGATTGCTGCAAGTGGAGCAACAATTGGCAGGTGCACTCCGCATGCTCTTGCGGTCGCCACAGAGTTCCTAATGATTTGAGCTTTTTCCTCCAAATTAGGGGAGATATTCATGCCTGCGTCCGTGACGAAAAGCAATCGTTCGTACCCGTCTACTTCGAATGCCGCCACATGGGATAGAACTTTTCCCGACCTTAAGCCGTAATCTCCGTTCAACACGGCTTTCAATACGACTGCTGTCGGCAAGTTGCCTTTCATCAGCACTTGTGCTTCCCCGCTAGAGACGGCACGTACAGATTTCTCTGCCGCCTCTTCCTTGCTAATAGCATGGATGATCGTGATGTTAGGATGTCCATCCAATTCGGGGAAACGATCTCTAATTGTCTGATGTAAACGTTCTTCATCGTCAAAAAGAAGAAAAGATGCGATTCCTTTCATAATTGCCATTTCAACAGCTTCCAGCACTTCCGTATCCGCAGCACACGCAACAGAGACGACCCTTGTACTGGAAGAAGTTGTTCTCTCTACTAAGGCATCCAGTGTTGACATTTCAGAAGCACCCCTTTAAATCAGTTTGTATTTTTCCAGTTTGTAGTATAAGGAGCGAAGTGAAATGCCAAGTCGGTTCGCGGTCAATGATTTGTTGCCGTCGTGTTCATCCAAAGCTTTTTTCAAAACGGTACGTTCGTAATCATCCATGACTGCCGCTAAAGTACTTATTTCAGGTAAAACATCTTCGACAGCCTTCACTTCATTCGTGAAAAGAGATCTTCGAATGTCTTCTTCTCCGATTGCCGCGGATCCATGCTTCATATAAATCATTGCACGGCTTAACACATTTTCAAGTTCGCGCACATTCCCAGGCCATTCATAACTCTGAAGACGCTCCATCGCTTCGCTTGAAATTCTTTCTACATTCATGCCAAATTCCTGATTCAGCTTTTTCAAAAGGTGAATGGCCACTTCGGGGATATCTGTTTTCCTCGTTCGTAGTGATGGGATTTGGATTGATAGACGATTCAGCATATAATATAAATCCATATTGAATGTACCATCATGGATTGCCTTCTCTAAATTTTTAGAAGTTGCAACTATAATTCGTGCTGTTGTTAAAGAGTGTTGACCGTCCATCCGAGCCATTGCATGTTGCAAATAATCGAGAAGCCGAGATTGTACGGATAAAGGCAAATCAGTCACTTCATCCAAAAAGAGAGTTCCACTTCCAACCTCTTCCAACAATCCGGTCCTTATCAATGAACTCGTATCCTGCATACCCGCGTCCCCGAATATTTCCTTTTCCATTACAGCCGGGTCGATTGCACTGCAATTCAATCGGATGAACTTGCTTGACTTCCTATTACTTCCGCTATGGATTGCGTTTGCGAACAATTCTTTCCCTGACCCCGCTTCTCCGCGTAAAATTACAGGAACATCTGATTTCGAAGCAATCTTCGCCTGATCAATTGCAAGACTGATATCCGATGAGCTTCCATGTATATCATCAAATGTACAAGTCGACTCCAATTTCCTAATTGTTTGCCTTGCCCAGTCAAGCTCTTTCATTAGACTGCGCATTTCTGTAATGTCATGGATAACGCCAATACTGCCCTTCACTTGCTGATTGACAACGATAGGAGCGACATTTACGATGACATCCCGGTTGTCTTCCCCGATCCGCATATTGACTCCTCGGACTGGCTGTTTCGTCTTCAATACTTTCATATGGATACTTTCGCCCTCATTAATATCGACTGTAGCCGGTTTCCCGATCACTTCATCTTCAGATAGGCCAGTTATGCGGGTGTACGCAGGATTGACAAGTATGCCATTTCCCTTTTCATCTACAACTGATATTGCGTCATCACTTGAATGGATGATCGCTTCTAACATCGTCTTAACTGATTTCAAATCGGTAATTTCTTCCGCAAGTTTGACAACTTCCGACACATCCTTGAATACCGCAAACGCGCCGAATGTTTTCCCATCTGCGGAAATGAGCGGATAACGGGAGCTTACAATTTTTACTCCGTTCGGCAAAATCAACTCGTCATTCACTTCGGGCATCCCTGATGCAAGGACTCTGACCAATTTGCTATCTGGTATGATTTCAAAAATTGATTTGCCGATTGCATCAAAATCAGAAACTTCCAACATCGTGCAAGCGCTTTCATTAATAAAATCAATATTACCCTCACGATCAATCCCAATCATGCCTTCATCAATTGAATTAAAAATGAGTTGTTGCCTATCCATTTCCGTTTGAATTTTCCGGATGATTTGATCATTTTCATTCAAGAGGCCTACGAGTAGATTCGCCACTGAACCAGGAATCAATAACGTATGCATTTGAATGCTTTTCATCAATTCATCAAAAACTGCTTTATCCCCTGTTACATCAAAAACGATATGGACTTCATCTGTCAAGAACCGCTTCCAATCGGAGCCGTGCGAGATTCCTAGTTTCTTGGCGATTACAAGTCCTGGTGCCTGTTCATCAATATCGACAATTGCCGACACATTCATGAAATTTGAGTTTAACAGCAGGCTCAGTATTTTCGTGCCTCCGGATCCTGCTCCAATAATGAGTACATTTTGCAAGGATATTCAATCTCCTTTTAGCACCATGCAATCTTTTGCAAATCTATATTCATCATACACGATTGTACTGTCCTTGACAATAATTGTTGAGCGGGTAAAATTAATTTTAGTAAGGAGATTGATATTATGGCACGTATGGCGGCTTTTATCGTTCTGTTGATTCCAATACTTATCACCGCTGGTGGCATTAAGCTTATGCGTGATTCTCTATTCGGAATCCAATTCAGCCCGTTTCCTTTCATCTGGCTCCAATTTACGGTCGGCTTTCTCATGTTCGGCGCAGGTCTTGCATTTTTTGCAGGTTTCCTCCTACGTCGCGATCGCCGGAAGGGACGAGTTCAAGAGCGTTTCAAGTAATAGTTCTAGTAAAATTAAAAAGACATCGGCTAATTTTCGCCGATGTCTTTTTCATTTAAACCTGCCAGGGTAGTCTGTGATCCAGCCGCTGATGTAGGAAGGTGGTTGGGCAGCGATTGCTTCCTTGCCGGTCATGCCATAGACTCGTAATTTTTTTCCGCTTGCAATTAGAGCGCTGCTATATGGTTCCTTCAATAGTCGTTTATGAAAATTGAACCCGTCCACATAATAGTAGTTCTCCAATCGGTTCCATTCTGTCGTTTTTCTTTTGACGAGCAAAGCTGTTTCGATAGTAGGCTCCATAGCTTTTACATTTTTAAGTATTTCGGAATCGAATGATGATATATGGACGTTATCCAACATAATGGCCATATCGATGATCGCCCTCAAATTTTCTGGCCTTTCCGAAACCGTCTCCTTTAACTCGATGTTTAAGGCTAAGCGGTTCAATTCGCAGAATGTAACAGCTTCCCTTAATGATGGTATACGATGCCCCATGAAGCGCCTGAACAATTTCCCGCCAACTTTCACGCCAGCTAGCTCACTTGAGTGAATGGATGAAACCCTTTTTCGTATTCCTGCAATCCTATATAGATCAACATCGTGAAGAACTACAGGAACACCATCCGCTGTCAACTGAACATCAAGTTCTATGCCGTCCGCCTTTTGCCTTACTGCCTCTTTAAATGCACTCATCGTATTTTCAAAACAGATTCCGGACGCACCTCTATGAGCAAATACGATTGGCTTACACATTAAGGACGTTATCGACAACTTCAAATACACCTCTTGTCGTTTTATTGAGCAAGCTAGATTTTTGGCCGATTTGGATGATGACCCCTGGATAAGCTTCCTTCGCAACTTCAATTCGCGGCGGTACTGCTGTTTTTATTTTATAGAGTCCAGTCTGTATTTCCCGATCAAGGTCAAACATTTTATCCCTGCTTGCTTTTAGTGTCATTTTCAGTTTTGTGTATGCGTCCGCTTGCTCTCCTTCTAGTTGTTTAGATTGCTGGCTACCAATTACTGTTAATTGGGTTTCGAGATGCTGAGACGTTTTTTGCAGCTCTTTCAGTTCCAAAGCCATTTGTTGAATCTCTTGATAAATTAAATCTTTATCAATCCCTTTTGCGTACAAATGGGTTGTTCTTTCATGGGCATTGCCCGCAAATCCGCATTCAATCTTGAAAAGAGCTTCAATTCGGCCTCCGATTATTTTCCCTCTGTTTTTATCAACGGTAACAGTTTCACCAACTACATCAGAACCCAATATATATAAGCCGACATTTATGTTTTTCGCAAAGATCTTGCAATTATTTGCGTGTTTGATGAAAATATCTCCACTTGCTTCAATGAGGGATATATCTCCTCCGAAAACGCCGCCTTTAATATACAGATCTCCTTCCGAAGAACAGATCTCCTTGGCATTCGTCACGCCTTCGTTCCCTTCAATGGAAATATCTCCTGTTGCATTTACAGAGAATCCTGCCATCACCGTACCATATACGGTGACAGCGCCATCAAACGTAATCGATCCCGTTTCATGGCCGACATCCCCATTGATAATCAAATGTCTTCCAACGCTCACGTAATCGTCTACGAATTCAAGCGCACCGCCGAAAAGGGCACGAAGAACGACTTTCTCCTGCTCCTCAACTTCAACAACGGATTTCCGGTCATACCGAAGCTTCTCGTCACTGCCTCGTATCGCATCAACCGCGTCTCCAAATATGTCCTTTCCAGGTTTCCCATCTGCAGGCGGTATTTTTTCGCCTAACCAGTCACCTTCTTCAACATGAGTAACAAAATTCATTTCGTAGTAATCCGCCAGGCCGTCTTCACGTATGACCGGCCTCTTTTCCGGTTTCTCTATATATGTAATTTGGGCATCTGCGCCTTTCTCTGGCTCCCGCCCGACTGCAGCCAGGATGGCAACCCCTGGAAAAAGATCATCTTCTCTCAAGTCTATCTTACCAAAGACGATGCCGTTGTCCTCCAATGTTTTTTTTATAAGGTGAAGCAGTTGGTGCTTCTCAGATTGAAATTCAGTTATTGTCATATTAATGATGACTTCTGCTTTCATCTTGTCAGGTGATACGATAACGTCGATAAGAGGTAAATAATGTCCAATTTTATGTCCATTCCCAACTTCCGTCAAAGCTTTTCTCAACGCAGGAAAAGAGCTGATTTTGACTCTTGGGTTTTGATTGATAATCATGTCAAATGATTTTAAAGGAAATCCGGTTTTATTCAAGTCGATTAATACATCTTCACCCGTTACATATAAATTAAAAAAATCATTTTGAACTAACAATTCAACACCCCATTTACTATTCAACTCATCCTTTCCATTATAAAGTTAAAACAATATTTCCACAATGCATTGTTAAAAAAGAAACACCGCTGAAATCGCGGTGTCGGAAAAGGAAATTATTCAATGATACCAATTAACTTGCTACATGCTCTAAACGTATTTTATCTGCAATCATTGCAATGAATTCACTATTGGTAGGCTTGCTTTTCAAATGATGGACTGTATAGCCGAATGTTTTTGAAATGACGTCGTAATTCCCCCGGTTCCACGCAACTTCAATTGCATGCCGAATTGCACGCTCGACACGAGATGGGGTTGTTTTATATTTCTCTGCAATATCCGGCAATTCATTCTGACAAACTTTCGGCAATCACTTGACAATTCAGCGGACAAACAGACGTAAATTTATCGCAGTAGGAGACGTGCTAACTTATGAGGAAATTCGAATTTAAACGGAAGGAAAACCTCGAACTCCAACGGAAATTCAATTACGAACAAACAGTCGAACTATTCATCGACGACAAGCGCCTGCAAAAGCGCAGCGAGAAGACGATCAAGACTTACCGGCAGACACTCTGCCACTTCGGAAAGTATTGCGCAGACAACGGCTATACTGGCGCAGAAGACGATTGCGTGCGTGCCTATGTACGCTGGCTGACGTTTGAGAAGACGAAGTGGGACGACCATCCTACGAACCATTCCGACGTCGTAGGCGTGTCGGCGCGCACTGTAAACAACGCCTTGCGCGTCTTGCGCGTATTCTACAATTGGGCCGTCAAGAAGCGCCTAATCAACGCCAGCCCTGCGCAACAGGTCGGCTTGCAGACGGAGGACGTCGACACATTCGAAATATTCACGGACGCTGAAATAGAGTCGCTACTTGCCGCGCCACGTCGTCGTACCTACACGGGACTGCGCGACTATACGTTGATGGCGCTGATTGCGGACACCGGCATGCGTGTCGGAGAAATGACGGCGCTAGTGCGCAATGACTTCGATTTAGTCTACCGCCAAATCATCTTGCGCGCGGAAATTACGAAGAATCGCAAGGCGCGCATCGTACCAATCAGCCGGACGACTGCGGATTTATTGCGCGAGCTATTCGATTACATCGGCATCGACGACCCGAACAGTGAGGAGTTCGTTTTTCTAACGCAATACGGCGATCAGCTTATCGGCGACAACTTTGCGAAGAACCTAAAGAAATACGCGCGCCGGTCGCTTGTGCCGATAAAAGCACGCGTAAGTCCGCATACCTTCCGACATTATTTCGCAATCAAGTTCCTGCGTAACGGTGGCGACCCTTTTGCGCTAATGAAAATACTCGGACATACGGACATTTCGATGACGCAAAAGTACGTACGATATGCCAGCGCCGACCTACAGGAAGTGCACGACAAGGCGTCGCCTATCGAATCGCTAACGGGCAAGCGCAATAAGCCGCGAGGTAACGTCAAGTTCCGCTAAAGGAACGACTTTGCGATAGTCTTGCCGACCCTTGTGGCTGGCTGCGCGGTTATAGCGTCGGCTACGACAGGCGCTGGCGTCGTATTTAAGGCAGGTTGCGCCAAGCTTGCGCGGTCGCGGTCAATCAGACGCTTAACGTAGTGACTGAACTTGCCGCGTGCAGGATCGGTCGCAAACGCGTATAGCTCGGCTTCGTAGTCGTTGTCGTGCGAAAATGAGACGCCTTTAATCGACCTATTTTCTTTCGCATTCATCCATACGTCAACCTTGCGATTTCGTAGAAACCGACCGCATTCGCAAATGTCGGTAGGTGAATCTGCATACCGTTGTGCGCGTTAAGCTGCGGTATTAACGGCGTAACTTCCGTATAATGCTCCGTAAGCAACGGCAGTAAGTCAGACGCGATACCGCCGCAAACTAGTACATTGTCCGCCTGCCGCCATTTAAGCTGCGTAGTTGAGCGTACGACTGCCCGCGCAATAGCGTCGATATTAGCGCGCCCGCCCGTGGTTTCGACGCCGTAATTGAACGTAGCCGACGCCGTGTTGATGTGTCGGTGGTCGCTTATCGTTGCACAGTTGACCGTGCCGCTGCCTACGTCTATGATGCGAAACACCCCTTCGCGCGGTGCCGCCATGAATGCGCCCGAGCCTTCCGCCGCGACGCCGACGCGATCAATAATGTACGTAAACTGGCGCCCGTTGACCGTAATAACGTGAGTGCCGCGCAATAGTAATTCCAGCTTCGTCTTCTCCGACTTCTTGTGCGAAATAATCGGCTGCCCCACTACGATGTCAAAACGCTCGTAGCCGGGGCAGTATTTTTGTGTGTAGCGATAGATTGCGAGCAGTACGCGTATCAACGTATCATCATGCGCCTTGCTGTCGCCGTACATAGCGCCGCCGCCGAATTGGTCCTCGTAGCTTGCGAGCGTGCCTGCGTAACCTTTGCGTCCCTCATACGCGAACTCCATATCGTCTTCGCCGAAATCTTCCTCGATGTTGCGCTCGAACCAATCGCAAATTGCCGTCCTATACGAATCCACACCGTAAGGCCCCGCCGTCTTGCCGCGATAATTCCCCGGATCGATTCCGAGAATCAACTTTGACATGAAATGCGCCTCCTTTTCGTTATACGAGCGTATAACAAAACGACGATTTTAGGCTGCGTCCGTTTTACGTCAGTTTAACGCTCGTAAAACATACTACGTTGAGTTTGCGTTGAATATTCGTCGGATTAACGCCATAAGCTAAAATAAGTCCGTTTTCTGCCACAGATACGGGCAAATATAGCGAAATGAGGGCGATAGTTGTTTTGGAAAAAGAAAAAAGCTGAACGCAAGTCGTCGATTGATGATAAAGTGCACGTACAGCCTACTATATCCAGAACATTAAAAGAACAAATTGAAAGACTATCATATATAATCGATCAACCTATATCAAAAACATGCGACTTATTGTTTAACTACGGTACAAGTGAGCGTGAGATTGTAGAGTGGTTTGCGAGGTATTTTCAGAAGGACGATTTAAGATTCGAGAACTCGGTCTACCGAAGCCATGCCGACAATCCGTCCTTGAAAGACGTGCCGCTAGTAGGACCTACAGAACGCATTAGCATCCGCTTTACGCAAGACGGCTACCATGACGTAGATATGTATGCGGATATGCTTGGCATTTCGGACTCCCGCGCCGTAGGATTAGTGCTCGAAAAAACGATTAAGCATGTTGGCGTACTTCAACGCCTTATCCGATTTCAGAATAATAGAATGCACTTCGATGAAATCACGATTGCTGAAATGAAGAAACTAATGAAATATGTCAATCATCAGAATCCGTACAAGGAGACGTGGAACGATAAGTTCGTCGCATTTATCGAAGGCCCGAAGAAGCGTCCTAAACTATTCTCGAAGCCTATTACGCCGGAATGCGTCGATACGGAAACGTACCGCTGGAACCTAGATTGATCCGCGCGATAAGTAGATTTCGAGTAACTCCTCCGAACGGTTTTTCAGCCTAGCATTCAAATAGCTGCGCTCGTCCGTATAGCCGCCGTGATAAAATATGTATTTCGTAAACGTATCGCCAACTTTGCCGCGTTCCAGCCGTAACTTGTTTGCACGCATATAGTCGGCAGTCACTTTATTGTCGCGCTGTACTGCGTCTATTGCGGCGTCAATCAGACGCAAATAAGGCGCTTGGAATTTGAGTGCGCTACGTTCGACGGCTTCTCGATCACGCGCAAGTATCGTAAGTAGCATCGGCAAGTATATCGCGTTCTCGAAATGTTGTAGAGATTCATCGGAAATGAACGGCATAGAAGCGACCTCCTTTCAGACAATTATAGCGAACGCGTATTCGTAGTGCAAGTGCCTAGTCAAACGCAAAAAGGCGACCCGCCCCGTAATTAAACGGAGTAGGTCGCCTTGTTTATTTCTTTCGCGCGTTGTAACTAATCAGTAGGTCCAGCGCTTCGCCGCGCGTCATTGTGCTTACTTTCGCCGTGTGATTCACGCTGAATACTTTCTCGTCGAATGCGCGCTGTAGTAACTTGCGCATGTCCGCCTGTTGTGTTGCCGGTAGTTTCTCCGCCAAGTAGTCCGCCTCCTTTTGCGTCGTTCCTGCGTTGCCTTGCGCCTGTTTAGCGCGCTTTAGCGCAGCCAAAGTCTTAGCGCCCGCCACGCCGTCTACCGCAAGTCCTACGGCGCGTTGGAACGCTTTAATCGCCTCCGCCGTCGCTGGCCCCGCAATGCCGTCGACTTTAACTGCGTAGCCCGCCGCAACTAATAACGCTTGTAACGCTTTTACCGCAGGGTCAACGATATAAAGCATCGGATCAACTGCGTTAGTAAAGCGATTATTCCACGCGCCAGTATGAACTTCGAAGTGCAAGTGAACGCCAGTACTGACGCCAGTCGTCCCCATCACCGCGATAGTTGCACCTGCTTTAACGTATTGACCAACGCGTACATTGAACGACGCAAGATGCGCATAGACCGTCGTATACAGCTTGCCGGCGATAACATGCTCGATCATTACGGTATTGCCGTAGCCATTCGTCGATTTTGCGTAGGTTACTTTGCCGTCAGCCGCCGCAACTATGCGTGTACCGGCGTCGCGTCCGAAGTCTACGCCCCAATGCATTGTCGTAGGCTTGCCCGTTACCGGATGTGTGCGCATACCGAATGGTGATGTCAGACGGCCGGCGCTTGGACGAATGAACATCGTTAATCCTCCGCCTTTTCTTCGTTGTCGACCGCCGCCTTATCGATTGCACCTTCCTGCAAAATATAGACGGCAATTGCGCCGAAGCTCGTAATAATGGCCGCCACTTGCGCGATGTCATTTTCGCCGACATTAAACGCGACTAATAGCGAGCCTACAAAACCTGCGACCATCGCCCAAAACTTTCTTGACGCCAGTTTGCGTTTAAAGTTCGTCATAGTATATCGTCCCCTTCCGTAGCGCTAACGGCATCATCGCCGTACACGCTCCGTAATTTAATTTCATTCTCCTTGCGCGCCTTCCAGTAATAAAAGCCCGTTGCCGTCGCAACCTCTGCGAATACTGACGGAATTAAATAAGCGAGCGGACTAGTGTCGCCCGTCCGCCATATAATTGCAAGCGTGAACGCGATGATTACGCCCGTCACGCCGAATATTACGTAGAGTAGCTTTTTCGAGAACTCCGTCGGCTTCTTCGGCTTGCGCGGTTGCCTTACGATTTGTAGGCGCATATCATACGCCCCCTAACTTATCCACGCGCTCATTGACGGCCTTTACGCCTTCCTGCGCCTGCTTTACGCCTTCCTCGACGCGTATGATACGCTCCGATACGCCTGCGATTGTCTGTTCGTTCACCTTTAGATCGACGCGTATAGAGCGCACGTCCTGCCCGATGCTGTCGAGCTTGGTCGTAACGATTGCGGACTCGGCTGCGCTCGCTTTAACGTCCTTGTCACGTGTGCGCAAAAAGCCGACGTAGCCGAGGGCCATGCCGACAAGTGCGCTGATTAAACCGATTGTAATTTCCATTATGCGGCCACCTCGTATTTATCGCCGGTGATTTCTTCGTATTGTTCCGGGGTAATCTTGTTCGCAACTACGAATTTCTTAACGTCATCCTTCGTGTAAAAGCGAGGATAGTACGCCTTTGCTGCGTTATACCATACGTTATTCATTCGTCGCACCTCCGTCTAGTAAAATAAGTAACATTTCCGCCTGTAACTCTTCGACCGTTTCCAGCCGTATATCTTTTTCGATATTGGCGAGGGCGAGCGATGCGTTTTCCGCCTCTAGTCGTGCAATCTTTTCCGCGTCTGTTTCTCCGACAAATACCTTTTCCAGCTCGCCGAAACTACCGTCCGGCAGCCGCCTTCTCCGCATGATTGTCATTACGACAACACCCCCGAAATTAACGTGATTCCTACGTCTTTTGCCGTGTCTGTGCGCGTCTGTGTCAGTTGGATAACGATGTTCTCCTTTGCTTCTGCCGCGTCGTACGTAAACTCGTCCTCTTCGATGCCGTCCGTTACATATGCCGTAACAGTCTTCGTCATGGGCGTGAAACTTTCCGCCTCGCCTGGCGCCGTCATGCTGATTTCCGCGCTTAATTCGATGCCGTCTGCGTCGCGCTCGACCCATAGCAGAACGCCTTTTGCGCTTCCGTTCGGTGGCGTAAGTTTATAGCGCGTGACGGACGATTTGAGCGGTACTGTCGGCGCAGACTTCGTTACGTTTAACGTCTTCGTCGTTGTTGCGCCGAAGCTGTCGATAGCTTGTACTGTTAATGCGTTCGGACCCTCCGCGAGTAGCGCTAGTCCGATGTCAAATGAAAAAGACCCGCCAGTAGGTCCGTTATATATTTCCGTATATGCGCCGTCAGCGATTCGATAGCGAACTCGAACAAGGTTGCCGTCCGGATCACTTACCGACCCGCTAACCGTTACTTTGTCCGTATTAAGTAAATCGCTAGGTTGCGCGAAAGGCTTGAACGTAATATCCGGCGGACGGTTAGCAATTACTTTAAACGTCCTAACTTGTTCCGTGGACTTACCGCCTTGATCGTCCTCCGCCCATACGCGCAAGGTGTGTGAGACGTTTTCGGCGAGTGACGCGACTACGGTTGTGGAGCCGTCAAATAACGATCCCGAATTATACTTTAAAACTTTACTGAACGAGACCACTGCGCCGGTAGAAATATTAGAAGTTAATGCGCGGACTGTGCCATCGTTAATCCTGTAACGTACGGTTACGACGTTACCTGCGTCTGCATCCACTACGGTTCCCGAGATGTTTATTGCCTCATTTTCTAGTATGGTACGGCTGTCTGCGGTATATAAGGTAACTGTGGGTACGTTATTGACTTGTGAACCGCGAACGTACCAGTAACCGTCGTCATGCTCCCCGTTCGCGGGGTAAGTGCCGTCTTCTGCGGTAACGGTTCCTACTAAAGTTCCGGCTGATTTAGATTCACTTAGTAGAGTTTTGATGCGTTTTTGAGAATCGTAATATATAACTTGATTCCCTTCTATCTGTCCGTTATTCAAAATAACAAATGATGTTTCTGTTGACGTGTTGACTAACTCTGTGCGATAACCGCCTAATTGTTCGCCATGCCTCGTTACAGGGGTTAACAATGTATACCTGCCATCGGTTCTGATACTATCCGAGGAATAAACGGTATAATTACCAAGTTGACTAAAACTCCTTATTACGTTTTCGTTTTTCACCGCCGACCATAGCGGCGTTGTTTTGATTGTGTATTTACTGTAGCGATACTTCGCCATCTCACACCACCTCCGTTATGGCGACGTTATAATTGCCCCACGCGCCGAACAATAGACGTTGCCTAGCCGTATCTGCTACGGAATTTGACCGACTTATTCTTGCGCCCTTCTTATAAGCGTTAGTCAGCGCGCTAACCGTCAACTGCTCGCTCGCAATTGCAATCACTTTAACCGTTTCCTGCGATACATCGTCGAAAATCGTAACATTTTCTCCGACTGAGAACGGTACAGTGTCGACCTTAATCGTTGTTGCGCCAGCAGTTACCGCCGCTTGCGCCACCGCTTCGCTTGTTAGGCGCGTCAATTGCTTCGAATTTCCTCCGTCGAGTGTGTCGAAGAATGTACCGTTATTTGCGGGTGCACGTCCGAACATATCGATTTGCACCTGTTGCTTTTGGAGTTGATCGCGGTAATATTCGAGTAGCAAGTACATGTTGAAAATTCCGTCTTCGATATTATTGGCGCGCTGTGCCGTGAACCGAGTGCCTTCTTGGACGACATTGCCCGAAATAATATCGATAATGTGGTCGCGCCATTCCGTTTTCGTGTACGGTTTAATTTGCAAAACAACCACCCTTTCGTTAAATTTGTACGCAAAAAAGAACGCCGGTTAGGGCGTCCTTGTATGTGCGTTGTTGTTTTTCGTTACTACACAGTTTGTTCCTACTGTGTCTATAGTGCAATAAGAAAAAGCACCCAAGCAGGATGCTTTTTAAGATTTATTTAAGAGGTCTATCGCTTGGAATTCTTCTTCACTTAGTTCTAGTAGTTCCTTATACGGTTCCTTTATTGATTCACCGTTAAGATAGCTGCTTTCTACAGTCTGGTAGTAACTTTCAAGGTCAATAATTTCTTTTTCAGCAAGGATATTCAACAATGCCTTTTCTCTTGCTTCAAGTTGAAGATTTTTTATTGCAAGTTTTACTATTAAGTCCTTAGATTTAATCATTACACTCTTCTCCTTTCGTTCACTTTTTTACATTGAATGTGCCATTCCTGCTTTAATTCTTTCTTCTATAATGTTTTTCACTACTTCTAAATCATTGGGCACATCAACAGATAAAGTATCTGATTCAACTTCGATCATCTTAATCTTTTGCCCATGCTCCACAAACCTTAATTCATTGACATCTTCGACTAATTCGTTGTTCCCCTTTGGGGTATTAGCGAAAAACTCAAGTGCCTCTGCATTGTAAACAAGAACACCTAAATGCTTGTAATAGTCAATTTCAATTTCAATCCCGTTTTTTCTAAATGGTATAGGATTTCTTGAAAAATACAACGCATAATCTTCATGATCAGTTACAACCTTTATATTTGTATTATCCTCCACCTCTTCTTGTGATTTGATTTTTGTCATTAAATTAGCAACATATAGACGATTGTTTTCAAATGTTTCAGGAATAATAGCTTTGATCGTATCTGGTTGTATCAGCGGCTCGTCCCCATTAATAACCACATATAAATCAGCTTGAATTTTCTTGGAAACTTCATTTACTCTTTGTGTGCTTGTCGGATGATTGTTAGAAGTCATAACAGTATTAATACCAAGTTCCTGACAAACTTTTTCAATTTCGTCATTATCAGTCGCAACATATACTTCACTAAATTCTTTTACTTTTTTCGCTTGATTATAAACCCACCATATCATTGGTTTGCCGCATATATCAGCTAAGGGTTTTCCTTTAAAACGCGAAGAGTTATAACGCGCCGGAATTATACAAACGATATCCATATAAATCCTCCTATCACAAGATTGAAACTATTTTAATAGTACCATAAAACTTGCAATAGGAAGATATTATAAAGATATTTCTTTATTCAGCCTACATCTCTTAGAATTTCACTGTTATTAAAGCTACCCAGTCCGTACTATAGCTCCCAATCTACATCCGTTTTTATTACTTCGGCTGGACTACCACCTACTAATGTATTAGGTGGCACATCTTTATTCACAACAGAATTAGCAGCAACTACAGAATTATCTCCAATAGTCACACCCTTTAAAACTGTAACATTACAGCCTATCCAAACGTGATTACCAATAGATATTGAGTTCACTTTTTCCTTCTGATCAGGGAGCAACGTATGAAAATCCGAATCTATTATTGTTAATCCCCACGATAATGCACAATCTGATCCAATCCGAATTTCTTTAACAGCATATATTTTACTGTCACCAGCAATATATGTGTTATCTCCAATATATAGATTTGCATTATTGTTTACAATGATTACAGTGCCTTTCCCAAGCTCTGCTTTTCCATCTATTTCTAACGTTGCTCCACTTTTCACTTCTACATACGCAGGTTGACGACATAAAAGTCCATACAAATGCCCAATAATCAAATGGTTTTTTATTTTAATAATTGAACTACGATCAGCCACAAAATTGCTTTTCCAGTGAGTATAAATAGGGAACCCACTCATACGATACCTAAGTGAATAATACAAGGATTTAGGTAAATAAGCACTTTTAAATTTTAATTGTTTCGCCTTATGATACAATCTCCCAATCATTATGAAGCTCTCCTTTTCGACAAAAAAATGATAGTTTAATTGTATCATAAGAGTTTCTCGAACTCTTAAATTCCGTTAATACCAAATTTCATAAAACTTAACATCAACTTGCCCCGACCCACTCAAAGGCTTGCCCCCTCCAACCGCAATATAAACATTTCCTGATAAAGCACTTACGTCGATAACCATATTATTAATCCCGACATTTCCATACTCTATATACGCCAAACGACCATCAGATGAACTTGTCGGATTACTTTTGTTGTATATCGTAATATTTGCCTTTGCAGAACCCGTTATATTGGAGATTACAGCAGTAGCATATATTTCACTTATATTAGTAATGTCGATTGGACTCGCAGTAATAAAACCTTGTTTCCCGGCTACACCATCACCGAGATTGAAGGAAGCTTGAAGACTATCCGTATTTTTAGTCGCCGTCCCAGCCCCTACCGCTGTTCCTTCTACCCATCCACCTGTAATCCATTTCTTCTCTCTACCCTCGTCAAAGATAAAAGTAGGTTTTAAACTATAAGGAGTTGCTCCTTTAATAGATAGGTTAAATGAACTTGATTCAGAAGGAACAAGATTAGAATTATCAGCCTTTCTAACAACTAATTTAATTCTAACAGCATTTTTATTTGTCACAAATTGATAATTAGTGCTCTGCCACCCGCTATCGGACACCAAAACATTGTTTTTATCATACTGTCTCAAGCCTACTTGGTATGACGGATTAGTAAAAGTTAACTCGTAATTTGTGCTACCTATTACTTGTATAAAACCGCCAGTTCTTATTCTGTTTGCGGCATCAACTAAAGTTTCCGTTTGACCTACACCGCCGCCGCCGAACGACCCTTGCTCCCACCTTTGGTTTAGAGGGACGATATTTTCTTTCGATGCGTATAGATTATTAATATCTAATTTAATAGACTTTATTTTTTCTTCAATATCAATAGAAGAAAATATAATATTGGCGTTAGTTATGTCGGCGGGCGTTAAATCTGAATCGTTTGATTTAGATATCAGAAAACCGAGTCTTACCGCATTGGGTTCGGTTTTGAATGTTAAAGTATCTACCCAACCGGTAATTGCAATGATGAATCCGTCTTTATCATATTGTCTTATTGATACTCTGTACGCTGTATTTAGATTAGTTAAGGAGTAAGAGGTATTTCCTTTTATACTCAAGCCGCCTTTGAGCCTTATTCTGTTCGGTAAGGGTTGAGGGTTTTCCTTCCCACCAACAACACCCCACAACGCTCCCTGATCCCACGATGCAGAATCTAAAGGCAGTAAATTTTCTTTGAATATGTCTACCGCCTCTAATTTCTTATTTACATCATTTTCTTTAGAAAATTTAGTGACTGTGCCGTATCTTTCTTCGATCGTGTAATCAATATTTTCTTTAGTACCTTTTTTACCAACAAAGTAACAAATGTTGGCTTTTACTTTATCCCCAGTGTAATAAAAACCGACCACTCTTTTATCAGGCAAGTAACACGCACCTACATAGCCGCCATCTCCGATTTTTCCATCGTAAGAATCTGTGCGGTTAAATCTGATGATACGGTTTGGTTCACCGAAATTATCATTTTCCGCATCAGATTCAGAAGCAATACTTTGATAAATACTAGACATATCGTCTAACTTTTTATGACGTGAGTAATACAGGAATTCCACACGACCTGCTTCTTTATCTAATAATAATTGTCCGTTCCCTTGAGTGAAATCAGTGATTGATTTAGATTGGATTGGTTTTGACCACGTTAGTCCACCGTCTGTTGATTTTGTAAAGATAGCTTTTTCCGGTATTGCATCCAACGGTTGTCCACCGCTATTCGGTCTTAAATAACAGATAATCGTACCATTGCTTAGTTGCAGAAAGGCAGGCTCACTATAGTTGTAGTACGTACTGCCGCCTTCCCATTCTGACCAATACCAATTAACACCATTATCATCGCTATAGAGAAAACGGGCGATTGTCGTTTGATATTCACATAAATATGTGATAATTCGTCCCGTCTTCGTTACGATTGCACCATTGATATCCCCCCATTGACCTTTTATCGGGTTTCCATAAAGACCGATCTCTCTAATTGTCCATGTTTTTCCACTATCCGAACTAATGTACATATCACAACCTAGTTGAACTTGTGTTGTATTGTCCATGCGTGATACAAATACACAGTAATCTCCATTAGGTAAAATACAACTACCCTGCGAACGCAAAGCTAGATTTTCTTTTCTGCCATCAGCAATTACTTTTGGTTCAGTAAAGTTGTAATTTACATCCATATGTCGCATCATCAGCCGTACATTTGTTAAAGCATGCGTTGGTTTGATTGTATAAAACACAACTACTTTATTTATTTTTGCATCCCAATGAACATTTGAGTAAGGCCATGAAGCGTGTGTATCATGATCGACCAAAGTAGGATCATTCGAATCGAAAGCCATTCCCATAGCTTGATAGATGTAAGGTGCGTTCTTTAATTGTGGAGCAGTATCCGCCAACTGCGTAGCAACTGCAACGATCCCATCGTCTATTCTCCTTAAATTCTCCGCAGATAATGGCGTTCCCTTTTGCACGACATTTCCGTTCGCGTCTACGATTTCGTCTTTCCAATCAATCGGCGTATATTTCGTCAAAATTATCCCTCCTGTATCGTTAAGCTAAATTCAAACGCGAGGATTAAACCGTCGTCTTGTTTACTAATAGAAAAAGGCTTAGTAGCAAGAATGTCGCCGCCCGTACTAAGCAGTTGCGCCTCTTGCACCAAACCTTCTTCCGATTGTAGGTAGATATATTTTCGCAATGTATTACCGTCTTGAACGGACTTAAAGATTTCGTAATCCTTATACACGCCGTCAATCTTTACTTTCCCGCGAGCTAGTATATCGTCCATTAGGTTTAATATCGTATCGGTCAAAACCGGCTGTATTATCGTCATTATTTACGCAAGCCCCTCTCCTGTAATTGTTGCGCCTGCCCTCGGATATATCACGCTGTTATCCGAGGCATTCGGCATAATCTCGCCGCTAAACATCGCTGAACTCGCCGCGTTAGTGTTATTAGAAGCAACTGTCGCACCTGCTCGCGGATACCTAACCGCATTGGCGTTAGATTTACCGCCCATAGCAACGCCACTTGATAGTAACGCAGTATTTCCGGACGTATTGAACATGTTGCAAATTAGGTATGTCACGCCGAACGCGTACTGCTTACCGCGCAATCTAAGATTCTCGGATATTAGCCCCGTAACTCCGAACGCCAAATGCGCAGGCTTCACGTCGTTAATGTCGTTATAAATCGGAGTAATATCGGACATTTGCCTGACATCAACTTCCGCCTCGAACCGATACTCGCCGTTTACTTCGATAATGCGCGCAGACTTGTCCGCAACATGCGCATTTACTACGTCCGTCAAATACGAGACCGTTGCCGGAGCAGTACCGTTCAGTCGCGCAAGTATGCGATTGCGCCGAAACGCCAGCGACGAGTTCGGACGCGGTGGCAAGTCAAGCACGCGCTCCCACGCGGAAAGACCGTCCTTTGTCGCAGTCCTTACGTAAAATTGATCTGTGACTTCGCGCGCAGACTTACGTGTATTCGCAACTTGCCCCGCGTTCGCCTCCATAATTGCGTCAACTTCCGGACTGTCATCGTAATAGCGCGGTAAGGTGTCTAGTAGGTCGCGTTTAGTAAATTCCGCGCTCATACAATCGTCACCTCACCGACGACAGCTACGGCATCCTCCGCAATTGTTACGTTTGATGTGCCGCCATTCACCGTTAAATTCTCGTAGTCAAGCACGCCGTCCGCTTCGAGTAGCGCCTCCCCTACGCGCGCATAACGGACAACGCCCGTATGAGCCGCCGCAAGCAAGTAAGCGCCGATTGACGCCTTAACTGCGTCTAGTACGTCAGCCGCTTCCAAGTCGCCTGCAAGCGTCAGTTTTGCGCTCACATTAACGGCTATTTCCGTCACTGGCACGACGGTTACTGTTGCGCCGATTGGACGCTCGGTTTCGATATTTTCCGCAACTCGCGTAATAACTTCCGGTATTGGCGCGCGCCCATCCTCCGCAATAACTACGACCTTGACCGTCCCCGGCCCGTTGTGTAACGGAAATACCTTCGCAGTTGCTACGCCTTCAACGTCCGTCGCCCATTTTTCGTAGTGGTAGACGTTGCCCGACGTGATCGGCTTGCGGACTTTCAGCAGGTAGCGCGCAAGTAGTGCTTCCGCCGTTTCCGCGTCAATGCCGCCTGTGAAAGGCGCGTCGTTCGTTACTGACGTAATGCCCGCAACCGACGGCACATATTGCGTAATTTCCGCTATACCGATATTGCCGGCTTCTCCGCCTGCCTCTGCGATGACTCCGACTGTTGCCGTGCCTGCCGTTAATGTTGCGTCTGCCGTAGTCGCAAAGTATACGCCGCTATCCGTATAAACACGGAAGCCAGCCGGCACTACTACGCCTTCGCTTCCGTTGATAGTTACGTTGCCGCGCGCCGGTACTGCGTCCTTCCAGTCGACGCCCATTTCCGCAGCGCGCCGGATCAAGTATAGTAAGTCCGCCGTGTCTGCGAATCCGTTTAAATATGCCGCCTGTATCTCGTAGTCTAGTAGCTCGATTTGCTCCGCAGTCGGCGCAGTCATATCGTGTACGACCGAACCTTCCCGCTTGTCTACGTCGTCGCGGACACTATTGAGCATTTCCGCGTGTATTTCGTCTATTGTGCGCGGTTCATATAATTCCGCCATTATATCGTCACCTCCTGCGTGACTTCTCCGTAAATACTATCGACAGTAGCCGTAATAAAAACGGCGTCGCCAAGTCGCGTTGCCGTTACGTTGGATACGTCGTTTATTCGATCATCGTAAATCAAAGCCTCGCGCACCATGCGGGGAATTTCCGCTTGGATAAACGACTCCGTGACGTCATTACCGATAAGCGATTCGATTTCGCATCCGTAGTCGTCCGTGTAAATACGGAAGTGCGACCGGTTGGTGCGTATCGCCTTGACGATGAATTGCTTAATTGCGTCCTTGCCGTCGACCATTCCTCCGATGCGCCCATTACCGAAGTTCAGCCGGTACGTCAGCGTAGGCTCCGGCTGTGCGTCCTGTTCTGCGCGCAAATAAGCATCGAGTAATTCCGTTTGATTATCCGGTAGTAAGCTCATACGTACCACACCGCCCTATCCAATACGACGTAGACCATATCTTCGTCCAAGCACGCCAAAATGACGCGCTCGCCCGGCTTTAGTACGTCCTCAAACGTCATTTTGGCGTTTAGCATTTCGTATTTTTCGTACGGGATTGCCTGCGCGCTTCCGATGTAGTTGCGTGAGGAATCCGCGTCCTTCGGCATATCGCCTATGTCTGCCAGTAACCACGTCTTCGGGTATTCGTAATTGACCGAAACGATGCGCTCATGGCGCGTAAGATGCTCCGCAACAATTAAGTCGTCCTTTTCAAGTATTAAGCCGTCCTGATCGAGTTTAATGCGCAGATTAGGAGGCGCGTCGACGACCGTTGCGATTTCGATATTCACCGGCTTGGAATAGCCGACATCGCGTATTGTTTGTACCAGTTTCGAATAAACGTTACCTTCCCGTCCGATTTTCTCCGTCATTTCTTAGCCGCCTCCTCTTCCTTCGCTTTTTGTTTCGCCGTTTTCTTCTTCGCCTTCTTCGGCTTCGGTTCTTCCGGCGCTTCGTACTCAATCCGTTCGAGTTCTAATTCGCGTGTTAAACGCAAGGACATCGTGTGTAGGCCGTTCGCTTCAAACTTGTGTGAATCCGCCGCAACATAAAAAGCGCCCTTAATGCCTGTCATAGTTTCGTTAACTAAAACCGACGTGGCGCTTACTACGTCTATATCTCCTATGACTGTTACGTTAAATTCCTGTTTCGGCTTGGAAAGCTCCGCAAGTAATGCGTCGGCGAGCGGCTTTAATTGCTTGACCGACTTTACGTCGCTGTTATGTTCGTAATGCTGCATGATTCCATATTTCGACGCGCTAGGCGAACTAACTTCGACCGTTACTGGCTTGTTTTCGTCACCGCCCGTTAGCTTGACGCGTGTACGTACTTCTTCGATGGATTCCGAATACGACGCGTCGATAATGTTGCGCCCATTTTCGAGCGTTAAATGCTTCACCGACGCAGTGACTTCGACGAGTTCGAGCTTGCCCGCAACGTTGCGCAATCTATAGCGCTTGCCCGTCGCCTTCTGCGTTTCCGTGAGCGCCAATACTGCGATTTCGTAAAGCGTCTTGCCCCGCACGATAAACTTCGGTATTACATGTCGCGTAGTTGCGAGTGATCCCGTAGGTATGCCGTACTTGCCACATAATGTCGCGATTATCTGCGTAGCTGTCTTGCCGACAAAGCGCACGGTGTCGTTATTCTTCGTCAGATAAACATTCGCGTCATGCGCCTTTAGTGACTGCGCGCCTTTTGCGTCGATTGATGACTCGAATATAACTCCGCGAAAGAACTCGATATCTCCGTAATGGACGCGTAGCTCACCGCCATTTTTAAACGGAATTGCGTAGCGCCGTCCGTCGCGCGTATTATTTAACGCAATCGAGCAAGTGCGGAATGCTTGCGCAGTGTCGCCGCCAATTTCTACGCTTTGCAAACCGCCGGCAAGGTCGCGCATGACTCCGTTATGAAAATAGAGAACGCGCAGCTTCATATCGTCGTCCTCGTTATTTCCGTGCCGTGTCGCAAGATGTTCGGGTTATTGCCGATTGCCTTCTTATTCGCCTCGTATACTTTCGGCCAGTCCTTACCGGCTATTTTCGGCAGCGTGTCGCCTTGCTTGACCTTTGTTTTCGTCACGGGCGTTTTAGACTTCGCCTTATTGACGACGGGCGGACGTTTCTTCGCCGCTGGCTTCTTGGCTACTGGCGCATTTAGCGTAGCACTTACGTCTACTACCGTCGGCTGTACGTCTAAGAAGCGATATTCCTTTAGCGATAGCGTATAGTAAATGTCACCCGGACTGCCCGCGCGCTGAACTTCGTAGCTAAAGTCTCGGATCGTTACCGCAAAGTTTACGTCCGTTCCAGTCACGACAAAGCGTAAAGGCTTACGTTCGTCGCGCCATCGTTCAAGAATACGTACGCATTCCGCAGGTAACGGAAAGTCTGCGTACTCGCAGTATGACGCGTTATATTCGCGCGGGAAAAACGAATTGAACGAAAGTTCCGCCGCGCCACGCTCGCCTATTACGGTGTACTCGCCGAATTGCGTAATATTGATGTCCGTGTTGCCGAACGGTGACTTTACGCTAAGTGACGGAGGGTTGACGGGTAGGCGCAACTTTTCCGCGCCACTGTTAAACGATAGCCAAAATTCGATTGCCATTACGCACCCGCCTCCGCTGCCCCGTTAATTTTTACGTACAATGCCTCGGCTATTGCGTCAATGTCCGATTCCTGCCGCACATGGAACGTATTGCCGGAAATGCTAATTCCGCCGGTCAGTCCGCCCTTTTTGCGTTCCTTGTTTTCGGCCGCCGTAATTACGGCTTCCCCTTTATGCGCCGAAATCTGATAGCCGTCGTATGGCACGTAATCGATCCCGTGGTACTTCGACTTACCGCCTTTACCGCCACCGTCACCTTCGTTAGATTCGAACTTGACTGTACCGCCTCCGCCTAAGCGCGATAACCATGACGGCACTTTAAAGTTCGAAAGCATGTCGCGGAATCCACTGAACCATCCGGCAACAGTTTCGACCTTTTCGCCGAGCCACTCAAAAGCGCCACTAATTGCGTCGAGCACTGGCGTCACTGCGTCTAATGCGCTGACAAACTGATCTTTCATGAACGATGCAAACGGTTTTACGATGTTTTCCCATACGATACTCAACACTTCGAACGCAATGCCGATAGCTTCGCCGACCAACTTTAGAATCGGTCCGACCACTTTCCACAGCGTCTGAAAAGCGCCCCATACGAATTTAACGGCAGGCGCAATCAAGTTATTGAATACGGCTACTGCTACGTCTGCAATAATTCGGAATGCGATGCCTAATGCGCCAAATACCGGCTGCAATGCGCTCCACAACGTAGTAAAAATATTAACAGCTGTTTCCTTTGCCGTAGAAAACGCGCTTAGTAACGTCGCAATGCCGGGCTGCAGGTCCTGCCACTTCTGCGCAAGGTACGTAACGAACTCGGCCACTCGCGGCTTTATATTGTCTACGAACGACATAACGAAGTTTTTAACGGTAGAAAATCCGTTCTTAATGCCGTCAGCGAATGCGAATACTTTGCGAATCGCTTCCGTATTCATGCCCGCTTCTAGCATTGCGCCTAGACCGCCCGCCTTGTCGCCGGACATAATTTTAAACAGTCCTTTGACGCCACCGACGATTTTGTCGATAAACGCGCGGAACGGTTCGCTAGTCTTGTAGAGGTTGCGGAATATGAGGACTAATCCCGTAATAGCACCGATAGCCAGTCCGATTGGCGACGTAAGAAACATAATCGCCGCGCCTATCGCCTTAAATGCGCTGACAACTGCGAAGAAGCCCGCGACCGCCGCTACCGCAATACCTACCGCAATGGCAAGCTCTTTGAGTGCGGGCATTATCGGCTTGATTGCGTTATATATGCGCTTCAATTGCGTAACTAACGGCGCGATAAAGGTAGCCGCCTTTTTAAGATTACGCTCAAATGTCCGCCCGAACTCCGCGATCATTGCTCGCATGTCCGGCAAGCCGTTGTCTACGAGCATCTTGTCGATAGTCTGAATAATGTCCGTGACACCGCGCGTTACTGCTGCCCGCATGTTATCGAAGGATGCGCCCCACGATGCTCCGGCTTCTTTCGCAGCTCCCGCGATTTTAGTGACGCCGTTCGTACCTTCCATCATCGCTTTCGTAACTACGTCGATAAATTGCGACGCCGGAATCTTACCTTTCGATAGCTCTTTCTGAACTACGTTTACGTCGCGTCCGACCGCTTTTGCATACATTCCTACACCGTCAATACCTGCGTCGTATAGCCGGTTCATCTGATCCATTGCGACCTTGCCCGACGAGTACATTTTCGCAAGCGCGTCCATGACCGTTTCGAGCTGTTCGTTCGAGCCGTTACCGTAAAATGCTACCGCGTCGCCCCACGCAGCCATCGTCTCCGTCGCCTTGCCGATTTCCATGCCGCGCGTTACGAAGTTCTGCACTGATTTCGCCGCTACATCAAGTCCGTAGGCTGTTCCGGTTACGGCTTCGCGCGTCTTGTCTAGCGCTTCCTTCGTCTTCTCGACCGAGCCGGTAAGCTCCGTAAGCACGCGCTCAAAGGACTCCATAACATCAATACGCGCCATCGCCGAGCGCACCGACGATTTAATCATATTAAAACCGCCCGCAATCGCCGCTGTAAGTCCGATAGCCGACGCAATACTCATAAGCGAAGTCTTGAAGCTGTTAACGCTAGACCGCGCCGAAGACGAACTTCTGCCTACGTCAAAAAACCCACCACTAACGTCACTAAGTGATTTTCTCGCGCCTTTGAACGAGTTTTTCATTCGCGTAAAAAGTGTTTCGTTTTCCTTTATGAATCGTCCGTTAGAATCGCGCAACCGTCCGAGCGAGTCGCGGTATGTGTCTGTAGCTTGCTTCGTCCGTGTAAGTACGCTCGTAACCTTCTTCATTCGCGCCGAGAAGTCGTCCTTTAAACTAAGCCTTGCGACTAAATCCAATCGTGCCGCCTCCTTTCCTTGTTATTTCTAATTCCGTTTACGCGCTTCCGCCCGCTCTCGCTCCATCGCTAATTCTTCCGAAGCGTACATAAACGCGCGATAACGCCATTCTTTCGCATATACTTCGTCCGGAGGTATGTGATGTAGCTGGAATATCCGGTCTAACATCGCCGCTTCACCGCCGGCCTTTATTAGTTTTTTGCTGTTTCTACGTCTTCCGCCGCGTTATCAAAGCCGGACACGTCCAGTACAGCGTGCGATAACGTCGTAACTTCGCCCGCGAGCAATGCTTTCTGTACGCAATCTGCCGCATCTTTCGCGCCATATTTTGCAAGTAACTTCGCGTCACTAAAGTCCGGCTCGATACAAGCCTCCGCAATTAGTAATTTACCGAGTTCGTCTTCGTTGGTGAAAGTCCGGCGATTTGCGCCTTTGCCTTCCGTGTACGTACATTGTTCGCGTAGTTCGTTTAGTTTGTCGCCTGTAAGCGCTTTGACCGTGAAATTTGTTTTTAACCGTTTAATATATACTTTCTCTTCAACATCAACTGACGCGCCTAGCAATGCGTCTAATGCGCTGATTTCCGCCATCTATAATCGACCTCTTTCGGTTAATTTTCGTATTAAAAAGACGGAGCCGAAGCCCCGCCGTTATTACATGCGCTCGTATCCCGTAAACACAAACTGCAACTCTTCTTCTACAATCGAACCGTGTTCGAAACTTAGGATCGGAATGTTTTTAAACTGGACGCCTTTAACCCTGTAAAAACCCTTCATATCAGGATTCTCGGGGTCATCCATTTCAGCCATAAGCTCGGTAACAAATGCACCTTTTTTGTCGTCAAGGATTTGTGAAATAGCATCGACGAATTTCGGTGTCACCTTATAACTCTGTATCGTACCTTCCATTACTATCGTCCCCGCTTTATGTCCGAGAACGCGAGTTCCAGCGCGAGGCACTTCTTCGTAGTTAATGTCAGCGTTCAACTCAATACCTGTCACGTTCGTAAGCCATTCACCTTCGTGATGTAACTTTCCGAACGTTCCCATAAGCGTTCTTGTAGCATCTAACATTTGCGTCATCCTTTCGTTATTTATGCGTCCAATTAGACGTTAATAGTTAAGAAAATACGTTCCATACTGTCGACCTCGACGTAGCTAACCGCCAAGAATACGCAGTCGCCTACGGATTCACGTTGCGGATCGAGCGTAACTTCCGGCGCCATAAGAACGTTGTTAGTTTCAAGCGTTTCGAGATACGCCTTAATCGCCGCAATTAGCGTGACTTGTCCAGCCGGATTATTGTCGATTTTGCCGATATAGCGGTCTTTCGCCGTCGCAGGAATGTCCGTCGCAACCGCTTGTCTTGCGCGTGTAATACGAATCTTGCCGCGCTTAGTCGCGTCGCTGTCCGTCGTAATGCCTTGCTCGACTTTAACGTTGCGTCCGTCATGTACGAGGACTAGCGAGCCTGACGTTAACGCTTCGTTGATTTCGCTATTGCGTAGACGCTTCGTAACGTCAGCAACAGGTAGCGCCGCGTATGTGATCGATTTATTAATCGGTGTGCCTGCGATAAGTCCCGCAATAACTGCCGCGTATTCCGCCGACGCTAATTCCGTACCGTCACCGAGTACGACGCCCGTAATCAAGTTGACTGCGTACTCGTCCGCTAAACGGATTGAGCGCGCGTTACCTGCCGTCGGGTCTCGGTCTTCCGCCGCCGTGCCGCCGTAGACAATCGTAAAATGCTTGCCTTCTTTGCGATTGCGCTGTACCCACGCCAAAGATGCGTCTTGTTCTGCCGCGTCAACTTCGCCCGGATAGACGAATACGTTGAACGGACGCGCTTCGAATGCGTCGCGCAATGCTGCGTAGTCTACGTCCGGCGAGCCTGCCGGTACTGCGTAAATAAGTACTTCCGCCGCGCCTCCGCTTAGTGCGCGCGTGATAGGTGCCGCGTTTGCTGCGCCGACCTGTTCCTGCGCTTCTTTCTCGTTTGCTACTACGTAAAACTTGCCGGCTTCTAGTACGCCGCCTGTATAGTTAAAAATCGGCATACCGACTACTCCGCGAGGTCCGCCCGCAATTTGTGCGAGTGCTTGCTCGACGAAGTTAAGGTATAACCCCGGTCTAATCGGTAATGAAATCGGGTCCCATTGTCCGCCATTAGCCATTAATTACACGCTCCATTTCCTTCTTTTATTTCGTATTGCTTTTCCGGATATTCCTGCGCAGGTTGATCCGCGCTGTTGTCCGAACTACTGCCCGGAGGTCTCGGCTTTACATCGATCGTGATTCCGCCCATCTTCGGCACAGCTTCGAACTTCCGCGCCTCTCGCGCCGTTGCCTGCAACATGCCGATAATGCCGTAGACTTCCGCACCTTCCGCCTTAAACGGTTGCGACAACGAAAAAGAACCGAGCGTCAAATAGCCCGATTCTGTCGCATTGCCAACGTTGATTTTATGTGCGCTTCGCATACGCCGCTGTATTGCGCTCGCTTTTGCAAGGCAGGCGCGCTCCGACGTATCGAAGTAGACAAATTGATAGTCGCGATCAAGTCGGAAGTGATAGCCGGTTTCGCTCGCCGCTGTATCGCCCATAAAACGAATGGCTAATTCGCCCGCTACGTATTCCGCCGGTAAATGCGCGAGGTTAATATACGCAAAGCCGATGTCCGCGACAAAGTTGCGTAACGCCATTATTTCGTCCGTGATTTCCGCCAACCGCTACCACCCCGCTTTCTTTAGCTCGTCCATAACGTCTTCTTCGAGCCACTTCTGATATTCTTCCTTGCGCGCGTCCAGCGACTTGTCGAGGAATTTCTTCTCCGTGCCGGGCGTGCGCAATTGTCGTCCGCCTGCGTCTTGTTCGTGAATATAGTACGCGTAGTTGAACCGCTTGCCGCCCGTATCTTGAAATGCGTTCGCCTTGATTTCGACGTAACCGTTCGCGCCGGGCTTTGCTACTTCGCCGTGTATCTGTTTGCGCAAGTTACCGCTGTCTAATGGCGCAATGTCTCGCGCACCCCGCACCCAATCGTCTTTGATTTCGTCCATTGCGTTAGTTGCGCCACGTCCGACGGCTTCCGGCGCCTTTTCGATTGCGCGCAGGAACTTCGACATATCTAACGAAAATTCAAGCGACACAAAGACGCCTCCTTTGCGTATTTCATAAGTACACCACCGTCATCGTCGGCTTTCCGTTGAGCATCCGTATCGGTTCGATTTTTACCGGCTTCCGCTTGACCGTCACGCCTAATTCGTTCGTATATTCGATTTCGTCGTCATATCGGATATTCGGTAATTTATCGAACATAATCTGTACTCCGCTTACAACTTCCGCGCCTGCGACGTTCTTGACGATTTCCGTGATTTCGTCCGCGCGACATTTGTACGCAATAGGAGGTAACTTTTTCGTTTCGCCCCACGGGTCGCGTTCAGCCGGCTTATGGACGAGTGCGCGTTGTTTTAACGGTATTAGTGCCATACGTCATAACACCGTCCATTTCACTTGCCGACCGCTAGGCGCGCCGATTAAGTCCGCTACTTCCGCCGGTATGAGCGCGTCGATGTCTTTCTTCGCCCAATCCTTGAATGTGAACGACATACCGCGCACACTGAACGACGCGACGCCTTGCTGTTGCAACTTATTCGTATCGTTAAACGCCGCGGCAAGTACTGGCGCGAAAAGGTAGACGGCTTCATTCGGTATCGTGTATCCGCTGTATTTTCGTGTCAGTGTCCGCTGTGCGACGTTTAGGATCGCTGTCTTGCGCTCGTCGTCCGCGTCGGTAAAGTCCTCGTTGTCGAGCGTGTTAAGCCGTATATATTCGGATGCTTCCGTTAAATTCCAGTCCATTCGTAGACACCTCCGCTATTATTTTTTAGCGGGCGCCTTCGCTTTCGTGGACGGCTTGGCTTCCGCTTTGGCTTGCGTCTTTGGTTCGGTTTTAACCGGCACGTCTACGCGCTCAACGTCCGCGAGCGTTTCGAGTACCGTAATTTCCGCCTTGTCTTCGGTTACGTAAATTCCGCCTTTAAAACGGCAAAGCGAGCCGTCGACATAAAAGCCTAGCTCGCTATAACGCGTTTTAAATTTCGCCATATTACTTCGCTCCTTTGATCCGTGCGTGCGCGCTCTCTTGGAAGAATTCAACCGTATATTCGCCGACGATCATTCCTTGCAAGTAGTCGCCTTTCTTGCCGAGGTATTCGTGCGCAAACTCGCGTCCTTGCAACGGCTTGATTTTCACTCGGTTTTTGTCTACGATAAATAGCTCGTCCGCGCGAAGGTTATCGTTGATAGATACCGGGAACTCGCCGAAGTCAGTTGTCAAGTAGTTAACGACAGTTCCGCGTTTTTCTTCGCCTTGATTCAAGCGAACGATTGACTTATCGAACGCAGATACTTTACGTTTTAACGTCGGTGATACGATAATTTCGTAGTTACCGCCGGACTTGAAGCCGCCTTTAGTATAGATCGCTTGTACTGCGTCAGAAATCTTGTCCGCAGTCAAATCGCCACCAGCGTCAAATACGTTAGATTGGATTAGGCTACGGATACCGCCCATTTGACGTACGTTACCGTTTTCGTATTTGATTCCGTTGATAGCCGCTTTTTCGAGTTGCAACGCAAGCTCGACTTGTTTCTTCTGCTTTTCGTACTCGTAAAGATCGTCGATTGAATAGTTGTTGACCGCTTGAGCAGTACCGGAAATTTCGATAGTCTCGTCGAAGATTTGCGTAATGTTAGATTTTCTTACGCGTGGCTTGTAACGTCCTTCGCGCGCGTCCGATCCTTCTGCGCCTTCTACGAATTGAACTTCAACAGTTGCGCCAGCGTCGATAGCTGCCGGTGTAGTTCCTGCATATCCGCGTACTACCGTCAAGTCAGTTCCGTTAACGCCCGTAACTTTCATAAGCTCGTCATTCACTTTAACTACGTGTCCTACGCGGAATGGCTCGCCGTCAGCAACCTTTACTGTAGTGGCGTCTGCTAGTGCCGCCTCTGTAGCCGTAGATTCGTCCGCAAACATTTCGTCCTCGAACCAGTTATGCTCAACTTGCGTTACTGGCGTTGAAAAGCCGAGCATAGCAAGTAATGGCGTTTGGTGTGGATTAAGAAGTAATAGTTCATCCGCTACTGATTCACGTTTTCCAATAAGTTGACCCGATAAAATTTTAGACATTTAAAAATCCCCTTTTCGTTTGTTTGTCGTTTTTTTGCGTTTTTTAAGCCGCCGCTTATAGTCCTAATTCGCGCTTTAATTGCGCTACTGCCGCGCGATCCTCTAGCCGACCGCTCTTACGTGCCTTCTCCGTCGCTTCTTCGAGCAGTTGTTCCTTCGTCTTTTCGTCCGCCGCGCCTTTACCGCCGTTCGTCGGTTCGCCGATTTCTGTCGGTTGTTTCTTCGCGATTAGGAACGGATTATCTTCGACGAGCTTCGTAACGATTTCGTCTACCCCGCTAACTTTGCCGTCCTCGCCGATCTGTGCCGCAGTCAAGTCCGCTAATTTTAGTGCCGCGTCCGTATAGGTGACGCCTGCCGCCTTTGCCTGCGCAATAAATGCGTTATGGATTGCCGCTTGCTTCGTTTGCTCGCGCATTTCTTCGAGTTGTTTTGCGAGTGTCTGCTCCGCTTCTTCCTTCGCTTTCAAGTCGGCTTGCAAGCGTTCGATTTCCGACATTTGTGCGCGTTCTGCTTCCGCTTTCTGCGCTTCAAATTCCGCGAGTTTCTGCTTTAGCTCATCGTAATCGGCGTACTTTCCTTTGACGCGCCCTTTTTCGCGCACGATAATCGCGTCAAATTCTTCTTGCGTCATGGTAACGACTTTCGGCTTGTCCGCTCCGTTGTCGCCATTATCCGCGCCGTCTTGCACGTCTTTATCGTCTGCGCCTTCTTCCGCAAAGAACTGTAAGTCTAGCGTTAGTGGTAGTTTATATTCGTTATGATTCGTCATTTCGTCCTCCTATCCGCTTATAGCCCGTCGGCTGTTTTATCCGTAGCAGTTTTACGACGTGTACGTTCGGTCAATTTTTGCGCATAATAAAAACGCCCCTAAGAGCGTTAGATTCCGTTTACTTCTCGTATATCCGCAGGTAAGCGATCCGGCCTGCGTACCGGCGTTATTAAATGTCGGCAGTTTGGGTGGAATATTTCATTACGTGGTAGGTCGCCGATATATGGGAATCCGCCGGGCGCGTCCGGTGTGTACGCAACTATACGTCCTTCCCAATTCCGACAAGCGTCCGTCGCGCCATGCCGACTGATTACGCCGTATTGCACGTCCCTGTCGAGCGCTTCGTTTATTGACGCTTCTTTGTGCGCCTGCATCGTTTTTGTGCGAACGAGCATCTCTACGTACGGTTTAAGCCGCCAGCGCGCGCCATTTGCCGAAACTATTGCAGTATCCGCCGCACTTCCGAGTTGCTTACGTAGTTCCTTCGTAAGCGCCTGCTGTAGCGATTGTGTGCCGTTAATGCCCGCAGAAGTCTTCGCGCGCAATACGTCGGCTGTCGCCTGCCTTACGGCTGAACGCGTTTTCCTGCTAACGTTCTGCGTTACCGCGAGTAAGTCCGCTTGTGTGTCGGTAATGATCGCCTCGACTAGCGGTTTATTCAGCGAACTAAAGCGAGCAATCTTTAGCGCTTCTTCGAATGTATCCGCAAGTCCTAGCGAATAAATCGTACTGGCGACGCCTTCCCGCGCGGACTGCGTAATTGTTTGTCGCGCCCAATCGCTGCCATAGCGGTTCAAGTCGCGCAGTATCGCCTTAATGTTTTCCTCGACCGCTACGATTTGCGCACGCTCGAAGTCCGTTAGGAATAGCGTATTAAGCTCCGCTTGTATGTTGCGTAGTGCCTTTTCATATTCGCGTGTGAGCCGCTGTACATCGTAGGAGTAGTCCGGGTGTGGTGCCTCACGCATCGTCATCGCCTACTGCCGGCTCCGCGTTGAATATCGAAGCGTCTACGAAACTATTAACACGCTCGTCGTCCTCGCCAATGCGTCGCAGGATTTCGTTCGCCTTTCCGTCATCCATACCGTCAAGCCGCTTAATCGCGGTCTGCTGATCGAGCGTAGGTTTTCCGCCAGTTCGCAACGACGCAATTTCTGCTTCTTCCTTCTCGTTCTTTGGAATACCGTCTTGCCATTCGATGACCGGATATTCGAGCTGGCCGCGATAGTCGCCTTGTTCCTTGTCGAATAAATAGCACGTATAAAGTGCGTCACGTATTGCGCGGTCGTAGTGGTTTCTTATGCGCTTGACCTTCGATAGAATCGGCATAAAGCGCGCCTTAATTGCGCCACTATCAGTATGTGACGTGCCTGTTCCGCCCTTGTTATCGCCGGCCATGACCGTTCCGAATAACCATTGCGGCGTTTCCGAGATAACGAACACCGACGCAATAAGCAAGTCGAGTTCCTTAAATGCCGCGTCAAGTTGCGCGTTCCACGTCATATAGCCCGGCGTTACGTCGTCTTGCGTCACCGGTATATACTTGCCGCCGAATTGGACGGTATTGGACGTATTGCCTTCGAGGTCCGGTCCGTACGCCGTCGGGTCTGCGTGCTTCCATAAGATAAAGTCGATTTGCACGAGTCGGTCGTTAATCGCCGCAAACGTGGATTCTAGCTTCTCCATTCCGCCGCTGCCTTCCCACGCGTCGTCTACCGACTTGTACGGAATATGAAAGACCGGCATGTGCGGCAAGCCTGTCGGTACAACGTTGTTTTCGCGTCCAGTTGCGACTTCCTCCGTGATCCTAAACGTCTGAATGTGCGCGCCGTACGTTGTGATGACTTCGGTTGGAACGAGTTTATAACGCTTGTAAATGATGTAGCCCGGTATGTGGCGCTCGACATTCAGATACGGTACGTCTTCCTTCCGCATGGCTACCCATTCGACACGCGCAATATTGATCGCTTTGAAGCGTTTAACATTGCCGCGTGATGTTTCCGGAAATACGCAACATGCGTCAACATGTTCGATAATCGGCTCCATATTCTTACCGCTAATAAATTCGTCGTAGGCTTCGGGACTAAGTATGTTTTTAACTTCGGAATAGTCCTGCCGGTAGCCGTAGCGCACTTTTAGCCATGCGTCGCCGCGATAGCCGTTAGCCGTCGCGCTTTCGTGTATGAGCTGATTCAAGTCGTTTTCTTCTACGTAGCTATTGAGCGCCTTTTGTTCGGGGCTGGCGTCGTCCTTGCCCGATTCGTAGTTCGGCGCGTCGCCTACGAGCAAGTCCGCAGGCTTTGTCGCAAGAATGTCCGCGAGGTTGACCGCAATATATAACTTGCGTAACTGCGGCTCATGCGGCGAGTCCTTTAAAACTTCCGTAGCGCGCTCATATACTTCGAGCTGCTTGCCTTCGAATAGCTTCCGCATTCGTTCGTACTTGGCGAGCCGTTCAATGTCGGCTTGCGGTGGGTACTGCCCGCCTACCGTAAATAGCGTCATTCGCCGTCACCGTCCAATAATTCGTCAAGCTCCGCAAGTTCCTTCGCCAAGTCGTCGGTACTGCGTCCCTCGCCCGCGTTCTCTTGTTGCGTAATTTGACGGTCGGTTAGTAACCCGTGCCTGCGCATAAATAAATCGATTGCCTTTACGGACGGCTGCGACGCCATAATCAGTTTCATAAGCTGCGCGTAGACCTGATCGCGCTTGTCCGCTAAAAAATCGTCAGCGATTTCGTTCTTGTATTCGATAAAATTGCGATTCTTTGTCCGCCACTCCCATAGCGCTTGCGTAGTTACCCCGATTTCCTTCGATATATCTTCGTAGGTTCTACGCTCGCCTGTCTCACGCAATTCATTCTCGACGAGCAGATACGCCGCTTTGCGTTGTCGTGCGTCTAGTTTCGCTTCTAATTCCCGCATTCTACGTGACATTTGCGTCCTCTCCTTTCCTATAAATACGACGGCTTCGTTGTTATGACCGCACGTGGTCGCTTGATTACCGCGAGCGCCATTTGCAAAGCGTCCGGCCCGTCGTCATGCCAGCGCGAACCGTACCGCTCAAAATGTTCGATTAACGTCGCATGTTCTCCACGACAAAAAACGATGTTTCCGTTTTCTATGTCCGGTAACATCGCTTCAATCCGTAATTCTTTTCGTTGTCGTTGTTGTATCTTCTTAACGCGACTATGCGCAGGGAATCCGATATATTCTAACTCCGCCTTTAACGTATCAACGAAGAACTCTTGGGCCATTTGTGCCTCCGCGCCGAGCATGTCCGGTTGATACTTTTTAACGCGTTCTACTATTTCCTTTAGGAATACGTCGGGATGCGCGCGCTCAATATACGCATCTACTACGTAATTCTTGCCGGTCGCCTTGTGGCGCGCGACGGTTATTAACGCCGAGTAGTCGCCGCGTTGCTTACCCATCGCGAAGTCCATTCCCATACCAATATAGTAGTCGCGATGTGAAAACGTCTTGCCCGGCTCGTAATAGTAAAAACGCTCCGGCACGAATATTTGCGATTCCTCGTCAATCGGATTATTCATAAATTCCGTATTAAACGACTTAGTGCCGAGGTTGACCTTTTCGAGCATGAGCGCAGGCAGCGGGAAACGCCCCGGCCATAGGACTTCCGCGCCCTTGTCCATTTCCGCTTTATTTGCGTAATAGAATGCCATCGCCGCTTTTGCGTTGGGCGTTTCGGTTGTAGCCGTATCGTCGTCGAGCATTGCGTCAAGCTCGTCGTCCGTCGGTTCGTATTCTTTATATATGCGCTCGAACTCCGCCCAAAGGTCGGCTCGTTCCGGCGGCTTGATTATCGCAGGGAACTCGTTCTTTACGAAGTCACGCCGTTCGCGCAATACGTAGTTTAAAAGACTGTCGAAATGCACTAACGTCCCCATAAAAATGAACGCAGTATTTTCAGGATCGCCCGCCGGCATTAAGTCTGCGTTTAGCCAGTCTTTCGCCTTCTGCCGCAATTCGGGCGTATTGTTCGAATCGAGCGATTCCAAGTCGTCCAGTATAATTAAGTCGGGCCGCTGATTACCATTACGGAATCCGCGAATCTGCGTACCGAGCGACGTAGCTTCCATCTTGATGCCCGTCGTCGTCAAGAACGCTTCTTCGGAATCCTTTTCGTTGCGCGTCTTCTGTTCGTGTAGCAAAATACCGAAGTCCTCGCGCAACTTAACGTTATACTTTAGCTGTCCCGCAACCCACTTGATAAACTTCTTCGAGCCGGCGTTCGTTTCCGAGATAATCAGTATCATCTTCCGTTTACGGTACGCTATTTCGCGCACTGGAAAGGCGTTTGATAAGTACGCGGACTTTGCGTGACCCCGCGACGCAGCCCATGCGATACGTGCCGTTCGATTTCGGTTAGATACCGAGTCCAAGATGCGCGATAACTTAGCGTGAAAGTCGGGCGCGTCCGCAATGTCTACAGCAGTAGTCGGCACTAGGTTGTCGGGATTTCCGGGATTCCTTGCTTCCGAGAAATATTCGTAGAAAAAGTACAGCATGTCGTCCTCTGCGCGGTGTACGCGTTTTAGCTTTTCTAGCTCCGCCTTGTCGCGCTTGAATAATTCGATATGATAGTCCGTAGCTTTGCCGGCCTTGATCGCTGCCGCCAGTTTGCGCAATCGTTCGCTCATTACGTCGATGCGTTCTTGGCGCGCTTCCCTACCGAGCCATTCTTCGTTAATGTACGCTATTGTGAGCGCCCTCCTTTCAGTTGTGTTTGCGCTTGTTCTACGCCTTTTTAACGTCTTGTGGCGTGTTTATACCTGTCTTGCGTTAGAAACGATTGTAGGTGCTTCTAGGACGGTTAAAACGCTATGTCTACGTCCTGACGCCATGAGTTACGAAAATTGTACGGAATTTTTTACGGGTCGAGTTCGAAAAATTGTGCGCTAGGTTTGCGCAACAGTTATGCGGTATATAGGGCACCCGCTTGGGGGCGTTGAGTATTCGGAATATTCACGTCAGGCTGCACAACTTCGCTTAATTGCGTTAATTGTTTGTTCAATTGACGCATTTATAAAGATACACGTACAGCTTCCTCGAATCTACGTTATGTAAACTAACACAACGTCCTAAGTAGCGTCATATCAACGTTTATCTACTTACGTAACTAAACGCAATATACACCGTTTATACATACGCCCACTAACCGCATACCAACGCCTTTTACCGTTTTATGGCAACGTTTATTTCCCGCAAAGTAACTACGTGTATACACCCGTTTATACATGACGGAATAGTCCGTATAGTGTCCGTTGTGTGCGCAATAGGTGCAATTCGTAGTGACCCCGTGAGTTCGCGAAGGTCGCCCGCTTCCGAGGCCTTTCCCCGACGTTTAGCCTCCGCAATATAAAGCGTTATAAAGGGCATTTGCGCAAATAAACAGAGTTTCTTCTTATATAATACCGGTACCTCGACCGTTCTTTATGCGCCCTAGTTAACGCATCCATCCGCTATTCCACCGCTACATATTTCGTCGTAATTAACTCCGTCATTGCGGCGACTTCACTCCGTATTTCTACCGCCTTAATATCGTCCATGAAAACACCGTGCGCAAACGTCTGGTCCGTACTGCCGTTACCGTCATAACTGACGAATACCAACGCAGGTACTTCGTCAAATACTAGTGCAAACTTATCGCCCTGCTTGACGAACTCTACGTTCTGCTTTCCGCTGTAATCGAATAACCTCGCCATATGTCCGTTACACCTCCGTTATATGTCCGTAGTAATGCCGTAGATAGTCCGCGGCTTGCGCGTTGACATAAAAGATTAAAACATTAAGACCGTTGTCGTCGGGCAAGCCCTCCGACTATCTATGTTCTATTACTGTTGCGCCGTCTTTTAAAAGATCACGCAACCAATAATTAAACACACGCCGCGACGGCTTTAGCCGGAGCTATGTTTTGACCTTCGCTCTTAATCACTTATCTATTATTGCGCCAAACGGTCTTACCCGTAGTTTGTCTGACTAAGATATCCCAAACGCACCCAAAACGCCCACAAACCGCGCCGCTACGCCGTTTACGCCACTTTTCGAAAGGGACGTCAAGGGATGGTAATTCGCGATTATAGGGACGTCAAGGGATGGTATTTTTCTCAATGCGTTCTCAATTAGGAATTTCCGTCAACTAAATAGCGCCTCCAACGCGCGCAGCCCCTCGCCATCGCCCGCATATATTACGCGAGGATTAACGACGATCCGGTATTTGCGCCGGTCATGCGGATTCTCAAAGAAGCCGAATACGGGCTTGCCGTTCACCTTGACGCGATTAAGCGCCGTCTTCAACTTCTGCGCGCTACCATAGCCGAGCAATAACGCAAGCTTGTCGAGCGACATCGGCCGTACTAGCGCTTCCTGCGATTCATCTGCGTTATATGCGACGATATTCGTCTGAAAGTTGACGAACGGCATGATTTCGTACACTAGCGCCAACTGGCCGAGGCTTCTGCCGCTGTAGGCTGCGTAAAGCTCGCGTACAGTCTTGCGGAACATGCGCGTATATTGCACGTCATCCAGCGCGTATTGATACGTCTTAATGCCGCCGCGATAGAACACGGAAGGGTTGACGTGTATTGCGCCGTCTGCCGTTTCCTGCACGATGTCCTCCGCCAGTAAGCGCGCATAGAACTCGTTGAACCGTTTGCGCGACATGTCTACGAGCGCGTGCAAGCCGTCCTTGTCGATAGGCACGCCGTTGTCGTAGCGCAACTGACCGCTCTCCCACGCAATATACGAGCCGACGTACATAAGGCGCGCTAAGTCCGGCTTGAGCAACGACGGGAAGCGTTCCTCGATCATACGCGACTGACGGAAGAAAGCGAACACGAAGCCACCGTTATCCGTTTGATGCGTGCTTAAGCCGTCGATTGCGTCAAGTTTGCGTGCTTGTGGCGCTGTTAGCCGCGGCACGATGTCGAAACGGTCGCTAACGTCGTTACCCGCTTTATCCGTTATAGTGCCGTCAGTCACCGTCAGATTGCCGACTGTAGCGAGTAAGCCGCGTTTAACCTTCGTGTTCAGGTCGCGCCATTGTATAGCGTTAGTCAGCGTTGGACACCGCCTTCGACACACAATTCACCGGGCAATTCCGCAATAACTTCGTCTGTCTTATGCGAGCGTATTCTCGCGGTAAACTTACGTGGCTCCTCCGACAACTTTGCGCCCACCACTTCATCGACGGTAACTTTCGCTGGCCCTATTACGAGCAGTGATTCGCTTCTATCCGTAAATATAACGGTCATTTCATCGCCTTTTTGGAGCGTAATACCGCTCTCTTTCAGCGGCACTAAGCCGAGTTCATAGCGCGCGGCTTGAATACATTCCGTAATCTCGCGGTGACAGTTGTAAGTCGTATCCTCCAACGTTATTAATCGATCTAAATACGCAAGTAATCCGTTAATTCTTTCGTTCATCGTCCGTCATCCTCTTTCGTCATTTTGTCGTTTACAGTCCGCCGACTTGACGCAAACTAAAAAGACGCCCCGAAGGACGCCTATTGAACGCTGTTTAGTTACTGCGTAAGCTTACCGGCACAGCGAGCGAAGCCTTTGTTAGCGACTAGCTATAAGCACATCGCAAGATCAGTCCACGCACCCGATAAGAGTATAGTCGGAAAGCCATGCGCTAGTTTTACGTCTATCGGACGGCATTATAGCGTTTTGCGTCCGTTATGCTTGGACGTTAAATTTCGTAATGTCCTTCTCACTCCTATAGCCAGCTAAACGCATGAAAGTTCGGGTATGCTCATCAATCTTTCGTCATATATTCGAGTAATTTCGTCAATGCGACAGAAACATGCTCGCTAATGGTCGCTTTATTCACGCCCATGACAGCCCTAGCCTCCTCTTGCGTCATATTATCGAAGAATACGAGGTCAAGCGCCTGTCGCTGCCTATCCGTCAATCCTGCGTTATCTAGCGCGTCGTATAGATCGTTGTAGTCATCAATCCTCGCAATCATCGGATCGTGCCGATCTATAACACGCTTAGATACTGAATACGGATTTGATCCACTGTCGTCACACCCTCCGGATAAGCGCCTTTTACCGAGGAACCGTAAATCTCCATATTGCAAATCACTGTGCGCCCGCTGTTTCTCCATTCGGCGCTCTAATTGCCTGTCGCTCAATATTGGATACTCGTCGTTCGTGACTTTATCCGCGTCCTTATTCGACATATATTCGTGAATCAACATAAGACCACACGTGTTTAATGTATCACTGTCGCGCAAGGGAATCGGAGGGTTCTTCCCCACTGCCTTAGCTGCATGGTAATCCGCTGCCTGCGCCAAAACATACCTATCGGACACGCGTTTCAGCATTTTTATGCGCCGACCCATCGGAAGTTCCCCGGCCCTAACAAGCGTATATGCCTTGCGTACATCCTCTTTAAATTGTTCGAGATAACTACGCTTCAATATGCATTCCTCCTTCCGCATCAATTGGAATTAAAACAGAATGCTCTACGTCGTCTAAAGAAATATAATCGTCATCCACTGATATACACGCAATTAAGTTACAGTCCTCGTCCTCTAGGTACTCTTCTACTAAATAAACGTGCTCCCCGCTAAGTGGTTTATCAAGATAAACTAAACGACCGATTTTAGCGGTAACGCGTGCCTTCTTATACCGCACTCCCTCGTGATAATACGTAAACTCCTCTAAAAATTCATACTGCATTGTTATCGCCTTCTTCTGGTTTATTTTATTGCGTCAAACTTACGTCAATTTATCGCTTGACTTTCTCAAACCCCCTCGGTATACTTGAGTTAACAGTTAAACAAAACGTTAACAAGGGAGCGGATTAACATGGCAGCTAACAAATACGACCTAAACGCTTTTACACCGCAGGAGTTACGTACGATCTACGTAGAAATGTACGCAGAAACATTCGAATGCACCGCGGAGCACGCCGAGGAAATGTTCCTTGCGGAATATAGCGCAGAACACGACTTCCACAATTACGCAAATGTAGAGTACGCAATCCAAGAAATGTTGCGATTCTGCGCATAAGGACGCCCTAACCGGCGTCTTTTTCTATTCCGCGACTTCCTCCGCGCATCCCTCGCAAACATCGCCATATTCCGGGCTGTAGTCGAACGCAACCCCATCCGGCAGCACCGCGGCACACTTATCGCATGTGACGATTGTTTCCGCAACCTCATGTCGTACCGCGTCTAAGAACTCATTGCCGCCTAAATGCGCCGGAAAGTCACCAACCGGGTCGAACGGCTCGTAGCGTCCTGCGTCAAATGCCGTCCACTCTACGCTAAAGTAATCAGCTGTTGCATCGTCGTACGGAAACAGGTGTATCGTGCTAAATTGCAAATGATCGTCGTTAGTATTCTGAACGAGCCACGCGCCCTTTGCGCCTTTTCGCGACAATACGTCAACTTGTACGACAGACGCGTTCATGCCGCGTATTGCGAGGTTAAACAAGAGGAACGGCAACGCGCGGTCGGACAGTTCTTCCGCTTGGTATAAGTACATAGACGGCAGGTAATCGAACGGTGTATGTCGAATTCTATCTGCGTGCCACTGACGTATAATAATGCCGCCGGTGCCCGCGCACGGTTCGTAATAGGTGTCGCCTACCTTGCGCCCGCCGCTGACAAGCTCGGACAGCAACGTAGCAACGCTATTCGGCGTGAAGTCCTGCTTCTTTTGCGCACGATCCGCGTGTTCATCCTGAAAATAGCGGTGGAACCAGTCGTAGTCTACGTTGTAACGGTGTAATTCGAGTGCTTTGCGGAATAGTTCTTCGCGTCGTTCTCTGTCGCGCAATATCGCCCACAACGCATCAGGCGCTTTGTAGCTGTCATCGATACCGAGTAGCGCATTCCATTCGCTTATTTCGAGGTAAATTCGTTCTTCCGTCAATTTATCGCCCCTTTTCGCTAATCGCGCGTTTAATTCCTTGTAAATGCGTACATACTTCGCTATAATTACGTCAAACTATCCAAAACGGAGGTAATATCGTGCCAAATAACGCACTAACCAACGTACTCACACCCGCAGCAATCGACGAAGCTCTCGCCGGCTTTACGTTCGTGCCGTCCGATGGCGTACCGTTTATCACGCTCGACAGCCAGCGCCGCTTCTACTTCAACGCGTCCTTGCGCAAAATGTTCGGCCTGCGCGCGTACAGCCGCGTAGCAATCGGCTATAACGCAGTTACGCGCTCAATCGCCATACTTACGAAGAACATGGACGCCGTGCCTGCGAATTTCAGCTACGTGCTGGACAAGCGTCACTATGCGTCTGCGCGCAAGTTCGTCAGCGATTTCAAAATCGACATCGATAAGGCGCCGTACACCTACGTATTTGATCGAGGCACGTCCGTTGATGGCGTGTACATTTTCCGACTGTCGAAGGACGCGCCGATTGACGGCGAGCTTATCGAATCCCACGGGCGTTAAGCTCGTATGAAACCTTGCGCTATCAATGCGTCGAATATCGCCTCTAATACGCTGACTACGATGCTATTGCCCGGCAGTTTATATAGCGCAGATTGCGGAATGTCCGTTGCGGCAACGCGGTCGTAGTCGTCGTCGGTGAAGCCTAACAATCGCCAACATTCCCGCGGAGTGATTTTGCGCAATATGTCGTCATAGTAAACGGCCACGTTCGGACTAGTCGTCAATGTAGGCACCATTCCACTTTGCACACGTCCGCGCCGCGTCTTGCTGTTCGGGCGTTCTACGTTGATACTGTCGCCGTCGTAAACTTCTTGGAAGCCGCGCTTGGTGTTCGCCTTGATGTATAGCTGGCCGTCAGCTTCGAAGAATAGCGACAGTTCGTTATCGGTTAGCGGAAAGGCCGCCGGGTCTACAGTGCGGTCGATATAATGCGCGAGCGGCTTCGTCAGTGGGCGCGGCTCCGGAAACTCGAATGCTGCGTCATCTAGCGTGCTGACCGTGAATATGCGCTCACGCGACTGTGCCATGCCGTAATCCTTTGCGTTGAGTATCTTAAACGTATTGCGGTAGCCTAGCCGCTCCATCGTCGTAAGGTAGTGATTGAAGTGATCGATATGGCGCTTGCTTACGAGGCCTGTGACGTTCTCCCAAATAACGACGCGCGGCCTCGGATTCAGCTCATGTTCGATAATTTCGAGTGTGCGCTCGTAAAGGATGGACCGGCCCGTACTGACGTCGTTAAGGCCGTTATTTGACCAGTCTTGGCAGGGACTTCCGTGTACGAGTAGGTCAACGTTCATATTCCAGTCGCGAATATCTTGCGGCTTGTAGCCGTTGTCGAAAATCTGATTGTACGCCGTTACCGCATATGGCAGTATTTCGACGTAATCGACGCTCTTTATGTTAATGCCGAGGTTTTCTAACGCTTTACGCGGTGCACCTATGCCGCCGCTATCCGAACAACTCTAGAACCTTTAAAGGTGAGTTATTCATTTGGCATCATCCCCTTTCAACTTCGCAACTAACGCATCAACATTCGCCTTTAACGCGTCCAAGTCGCCGACATTCGAAAGCTCCGCATCCACGTCAAAGCCCGCAACTTCTAACTCGGTCGGATGCGTCAAGTCTTCGTAGTCAAATACGTCGCCTACCGCCTGCGCCCGTACGATTCTTACGTCCATCGGCGTAGTAACGCGGACAATCGTAAAACCATTCGCGCGCGCCCACTCGATTTCATTCGCCTGCCGTGCGTCGGTTATGACGATGCCGCGCGTTGTTTTACTGTCTTCGAGCAGGCTAACCGTACGCGAAACGTGCTTTATCCATACGTCAGGATCGTAGTCGCGCATGACGTTCATAAACTGATACAACGCGCGCGGCTTCGGCTCTCGTGGCACATCAGGAAACGTCTTATGCGCAATTAACTTAAGCGCGTCGCCGAACGCTACGGGAAATTCGAAGTCATGGCGCAGATTCAAGTGGCGCGCGACCGTATCTTTACCGCTGCGCATCGGGCCAGTCAGACATATGCGTAGAATCTCACTCATAAGCGCGCCACCGCCTTATACAACTCGTTAATTTCATACGCCTGCTCCGCGTTCTGTCGCGTTAAATCCGCTCGATGCGCCTGCTCAACGACTAGGCACGCCTCTAGCTCGCTCACCCTGCGCGCAAGATTCGCGATAAGGTCGGTTACGGAAGGTGAATCTTCCTCGACATCGCGGACTAACTCGAAGAGAGGCAGTGTTTCCTCGCAGATATACGATGTCTCGCCTGCGTCGTCTTCGAAAAGCGCGTCACCTTCGTAATCAACTTCGTTAATAACGTATACATTACCGATTGACATATCTTCATGAAAATCTCCGCCCAAAAACCGCACATTGTCGCCAACCTTCGGCATTTGTTTTAACGCCATCTTAACGCCCCACTTTCGTGTTTTATTTGCCCCTTCGTATCATCCGTACCTCCACCGTCTGCCTACCGAACCCCAACGCCTCTGCCTTCGTTTCATGCGCAATGTCGATAATCGCGCCCTTTATTGCGCCGCCCGTGTCGCTGGCTACCGCTTCAAACGTAGTGCCATCCGCAAGGGTAACGCGCACGATCGAGCCAAGCGGTATCACCCGCGGGTCAGTCGCAATTACACGCCGGCCATCCTCGTATATCGACTTGCGCAGGTCGTGACCCGTCCGCGTAATGCCCGAACAGCCGGCGCAATATGCCGTATATGCCGTCGCCTGAAATGTTTGCGCCTGCCCTACGTAGCTACTGCCGCGTGATGCCGGCTGCTGCTTCGGCTTATTTGCGCTGGCTGTCCGTTCGGCTCTACGCTTCTTCTCCGCAATTAGCACCGCTCCCCTCTCCGCTAACTGTTGCGCTTCATACGCCCGCCTACGCTCGTCTAACGTTGCTATTTCGTCGCTGTCGTCGTAGACGGGCGGTTTGGGCTGCTCCGCGTCAGCCGCTTCCTCCGGCGGCTCTACGTCGTCAGTCTCCGCAGGTTCCGGGCGAACTGCCGCGTAGTAGAACGTCATGAATGCGAGCAGTCCTGCGACTATTGCCGCTTTAATGCACTTCATTGCGTGTCTCCGATCAATGCGTCGATACTTACCGGAAAATGTTCGCGCGCTAATTCGAGTGTTGCTTTTGCGTACGCTTGGATTTCGACCTGCGCGTCATCTGCGAGTCGTTGCGCGATAAAGTGTGCGACGGATTGTAGCGATGCAGTCCAGTAGTAGCGCACGTACATTCCGTAAGCTGGCAGGAACAAACGCGCTTGTTCTGCGCAAACTCCGCGTCTCATAGCCCGTTCGTACAGCCGAATACTTTCGTCAACGTGTTCGATTAGCGCCTCCAACATTTCGTAACCTGTTACGCGATCTACCGCTTCACCGCTACCTTGCTTCGAACTTTCCGGCGCACTTCGCCATTCGTCAATTTGCGGAATATAAAACGTCGGTTCTTCCGTAACATATCTACGCGAGCTTTCGTTCCACGCGTCCATATTATCGCCAGTAGCTTCCGCAATAGATGAACCTACAATATATTTCCAGTGTTGGCGCGCTATCATTAATGGCGCATATAATTCGAATTGTAGCGTTGCGTGTCGGAATGGTGACGTATGTCCCTCACGCGCAAGGAAGGCGATTAAACGCTGATCCCTGTCCGTGAGTTCGCCCGTTTTCTTGTCGTAAGAAACGCGTGCTGCGTTCGCTACCGTGCGGTCGTCGCCGAGAATGTCGTGTAAGATGACGTAGCCCTTGTCGAGTACGTCTATGCGTTGTGATTGCGTCAATTATTCGTCCTCCCATTCATGTAATGCGCCATTTCGACGCCGAACTTATTTCCTTCATGAACGTACGTAGCAACTCGCGAACCTGTGTGCTTATCCGCGCGTGCCATCGCCCATTTAGCGGATGCGTACGCTTGTATAAAACGGCCGTCAGCGTCATATACCGCAAATAGGTATGCGTGAGTTCGACTCATTCAATCGTCCCCTTTTCGAAGTTAAACGCTAGTTGTCCGCTACTGTCCGTCAAGTCGCTTTCCTTAACGAAAACTCCGTCGACCATCTTACCGCGTCTGTCCTTGATTTCGTCGTATGCAATGTCGATGCATTCCTCGATTGTAAAGCCGAGTTGTTGCGATAGAATCGTCATTACGACGTACATATCTCCGATTGCGTCCTTAGTTAAATCCGCATTTCCCTTCGCCAGCCCTTCGAACAGTTCGCCAAACTCTTCGCCGAGCTTTAGCGCTTGCTTAGTCGGGTCTGCCGTGTGTAAGTTGCGATCAATCGACCACTGGCGGATTAAGTCCGTCTTTGTATGTCTTACGTTGCCCGGCGCCCTTACCTCCGCGCTAGGCGGCTTAAAGAAGTCCTCTCGTTCGCGTAAATACGCCATTTATACGTCCTCCTTACGTTTTATTGCGGCTATAATGCCGTGTTCTGCGGAGAATACGTAGAATATCAACGCAATAACTAGTAACGTTATGTCGTCAATTATCGCCCATAAGACGACGTTTACCGCGGCTAGGAACGCCCATGCAAGCGCAAATATCCCGTGTGTTGTCGCCTTCATTCCTCCGCCTCCCCTAAATTAACCGTCATGTAAATCCGTTCCATCGGCGCGGGCACCGGAATACTAACGGTCTTGCCCGCGCATTCTTCGCAAACTGCTACGTGGTCGAGAAAGTCCTCAAAATCGCCGTATTTAGCGCCACATTCCGGGCAAGCGTACTCCGCTACGATCATTCCGCCACCTCCTGTATTGCGCCGTCATCATCGAAGTATAGTCCGTTGCGCGCCGCGATTTGCTCGATTTCTGCGTAGTCCGGATCGTTAGTTGCGTCGGTTAATAACGCAAGCAGGCGCATGAAGTCGCGCCGTATTCGTCTGTTGCGTATGGGCATTCCGTTATTCTTCGTCGTCATGTCCTATTTCCTCCGTTTCATCTTCGTAATATTGCGCGCTGTCCGTCACGAAGCCGATAGCCGGCGCAAGCTGCTGCGTTGGATGCGTATCGCCTAGCCCCGGATTGATTGCGACTTGTATATCGCAACTGCCCGCGCCGATAGTCGTAATGAAATCACGGACGTGTGGAGCGATGTCCGTCAGTTCCTCCGCGCGCTCAACGTTGATTCCGAATGTGTACGTTATTTCCGTAGTCATACGACATTACCTCGCAATTCCAACGCCTCAAATTCCGGCGGTACGTCATGGTTGCGTAATATCTTTTCGACAACTTCTACGACCGGATGGCGTTGCGTTTCCGTTAGGTTAATATGATCGAAGTATTGATGCGCCTCGGCGTCGTACAGTCCTTTCAGTAAGCAGTAGAGTCCGTTATTATTCGGATTGCGCAAACGCGGACTATCAATCTGCGAGAAGTTGCCGGTAAATACGAATTTAGCGTTATGTCCCGGTCGCGTAGCAATCGCCGCAATCGTATGAATGTCGACATTCTGCATTTCATCACCGAGGAAGAACGTGTGATTTAACGAACGACCGCGCACCGTCTGAATCGGGTCGAAGAATACCTTGCGCTTGTCCTCGTCGCCATCGAGGATATACCGGCGAATTACCGCCGACATATCGCTCATTACATCGAGGTTATCCATAAATGGCGCGATAAACGGATACGTCTTCTCGTCGATGTCGCCCGGCAATGCGCCGAGGTTTTCGCCAACTTGCGTCTGCATCCGCGTATATATCATCTTGCGGTAACGCTGTTCTTCGACGACGCGCTCCAAGCCGACTGCCTGCGCAATCAGTGTCTTACCGCATCCGCTAGGCCCCGTAACGAATGTGAAAGGCTTATCGTTAATTAGCGCCTGCATTAGCGCTTTCTGTGCGCCGTTCTTCGAAGTTATTCCGAAAAATGCCATTTGATCGCTCCCCTTTAACCTCATGCTCGCGGAGTTCCCGCAACGTCATTAAGACGTCGGGCTTGTCCGCGGCTAGTCGTTTAGCTTCGAGCATTGTGCGGTAACTCATCGGATAGGGCAAACGCCGCCTTCGCAGCCGTCCATTCCGTCGAGGTCGCTGTCCGCGCCTGTTTCGAATTGTTCGAGGATAGCCGGATCGAATGTGGCCATCTTTGCGGCGAGGTCTTCGTACTGCTCGCGCGTAATCGCTTCGTACGGCGCAAGCTCGTAAGAACCGCCGTCATGCGCGAGGAAACTAACGCCTACGAAATCGTCCCATCCTTCGTATACAATCCGTTGCGCTTCGCTCCACTCATCCGGTCGTACGTGAATCGTATTGGACGAATTATGTTCGGTATATTCGCGCTGGAATCGGAAGTACGTATCGAACTGCTCCGGCACTTTTACGTCGTCCTTCGTCTTGCTTGCGCCCGATGCGACAGGGAAGTCGATAACGAGCGTTCTTGCGTTTGCTAGGCGTTCCTCAACCGTTTCGCCCGGCGTGCCTACTTCCGCATGTACCGGCCAGCCTATCGACTGTACCGCTTTTGCGAGCGGGTCTGTCGCGTTGATCCGGATTCTGCGGATATAGTACGGCGAGTGCGACCAATGTAGGCCGGAACTTACGCCTCCTGCGACTTGCGAAATCGTGCCTTCCGGCTTGACCGTCGTAACGAGTAATGGCGCATTCACGCGTAGTTCTTTCGCATACTTGTCCGCTTCATTGCGCGCCACGTCGCCTAATAGCGCAAGCAAGTCCGCTTCTTCTTCCTCCGAATAGTCAATCATTGCAAACGCGTCCTTTACGCCAGTTAGCGAGGTGCCTAGCAGTCTATCGCGTTGCTGAACCGCGTCCCAATGTGGCAATTCTAGTTGCGCGAGTGTCATACGTAGTCCAGCACGAGCAGACACTCTCTGCGCTTCGAGTAACGCAAGTACATCGAGTACATACCGTTCGCCCACCATTCCGTGACACACACCATCTTCGCCCCACGAATAGTCCGTGATTGGCTTAACGAATTGCACTAAGTTGACCGTCGTTAGATTACACACGCCGTAACTGTCGAGAATGATCTCCACGCAGGGGTTTAGTCCCTCCGCGTTAGGTCGTCGCCTTTGCGCTTCTTCGAGGTTCACGAAGCCCGGCTCGCCTTCCGCCTGCATCAATTCGAAGATTAGCGCGAGCTGTTCTTCTGTTGGCTTTTTCGTAAAAGCAATTGAGTTATTAGACATGCGGCGATGATGCAACGGTCGGGCTTCCGCATTAAACGGCTCAATCGACGCAAGCATATTCGCAACATCGTTAAGACCTGCCGCTTCTACTGCTCCTACAACTTTTTCGTGCTGCTCGACGTTCCATATTCCGTTAATGCCGTACTTCGCGAACATCGACTCGTAATCGTCCGCGTCAAATAAGAAGATTTCCGCCGTCCTTCTTACCATTATGTTCAACGAGGTTCGCTACGCCTCGCCCGCGCCTTTACGCGCAGCTATACGTTTCCGCATAGATCAGACTATATCTTCTAAGTTCCCCGTTTCGAGCGCCAATCGCTTGCGCCCTACGCCTTGCGGCTAGTCGTTACAGGTTCAATCTAACGTGACAGTCGCTCCCTCGTATATGTCGTTCTTAGTTTTCTTTTTATAATGAAGTTTTCCGCCAATGCCTCGGATTCTAGTGAAAGCAATTCCGAACTTCAACTCGCACTGCTTCGCGGTTAATCTTTCTTCCGTTCCGTCGGTATAAGTGACGTTGTACATAACGCTATTATGATGCTGATCCCCTGTTTTCCCGAACATCGGGTTATCCTCACCAAATCGTTGCACTCCGTACATAGGATTGTCCTCTCCAAACTGACCGCCTTTACCCTTTCGACTTTCGGAAATTTTCTTCTTGGTTTCCCCTGAGTGTTTTCTTCCGTAGAAACCGTTATCTGCTCCGAAGAACTTCCTTTTAGCGAATAACGACTTTTCGCCTCTCGCAAGTCTTTTGTGTATCGGGTTAAGCTTACCAGTTGAAAAGCCAGTGCCTCCAAACGTGAAATTGCAATATGCTTGTCCGATAGACTTCATTTCTGCAATTCTTTCAATCTCCTTTTCGCAAGCAGCTTCGTTTGTAAGGCCATCATATACGATCCTAACGTCACATTTATATTTTCTGTAAACTGACATGAAATACTTACTTCTGTTATGAAGTTCGTACATTCGATTGCCAGTACCTTTACCGACGTAAAACACTTCATCATTTTCTTTCTTGTAATACTCATATACGTAGAACATATTATCGACCTCCATAATTTAATTATAGAGAGAACGACTTTAGATTGCTTCCCTCGGTATTGTCTTCGCCATTACGCGGTCAGAGTTTCACCGATAAAGAGGAATTTTTATTTAAGTCGGAGGCATAAGGTTTACCACCGACTACGACGTTGTAGCCGATCAAGTTGCCGATGTCGAGTATGTGAATCGGTCTGACGCGCTTATAGCCGTTGCCTGCGTCCTCTAGTGGCGCGAGCGAGGCATCCATTTCATTGCGCAATACCTTCGATATACCTTCGAACATTTCTAGTAATGGTTCGTGACCTGACGCTGTGCCTCCGAATGTATTAAGTCGCGCGCCTTGCGGTCGAATGTAATCGTAATAAATGCTGATTTCTTCGACGGCTTCGTACTGCTTATCCGTCAATAGGCGGAAGAACTCGCGCAATGAATCGACCCATCCTTCCTTCGAGTCGCCTACGTGAATGACTGCCTTTGTACCGTCGTTAATGATGTGTAGCGAAGTGTCAGCGATCTTTGTCGCAGGATAACGTTGCGTAAACGGCTCATGCGTTACTTTCACGTTTGCGCGAATTGGCGCCAAGTTTGCGGCGTACTCTTTCGTACATTTAAAACCAACGCCCGTGCCGACGAGTAGCAAGTAGAACAAGTCGCCGAGGTCGTCCCAACTTCGGATGGAAACGTAGGAACAGTTGAAATTTGCGAGCGGATACTTGTCGGCAACGCCGCCGTCAGCTCCGCCAATCCATAACGTCCGTCCGCTTACAAACTGGCGCAAATTGAACATGTTATCGAATAGCAGCTCGGCTTCTGCGCGCAAGGCGTCATAGTCCGCCGTGTAGCCGATTTTGTCCGTATGCTTCTGCGCAAGTCCTACGTTGTATTCCGTAGCACGCGCGACTGTCTCTTTCCACGTTTCGCGCCGTCCTTTTGCGGGCAGGAAGCGCGAATATGTCCGATAGTAAACGAACTGGCCGAGCGCGTTCATGTGCGCTGGAAAGTCCGGGTATTTCGATAAAAATTCGTTAGTTAGTAGTTTCGCCGTCACTTAATCGTCCCCTTTACGTTTGTCTTCCGCTTGCAAGTCTTGCATCGCGTCCTCAATTTCGATCAATTCGCGCTCTAGACGTCCAAGCGCTATTTTTGCGTGGCTTATATCGAATAGTAATTCGCCGCGCCGCTCCGTTAAAAGCCGCAGCATTTCGAGCCTGCGCGCCTCCGTTAAAGCGGCCATATGCGTAGTCCCCAACGGATTAGCGCAAGGTGTGCGAAGAATCCTCCGACTACTAGCGCAAGCATGTATAGTGCGACGATCGAATAGCCGATAAACTCGCCAACCTTCGTTGTTAACTTCTTTTTAGGCGTTGTCATTCCGCAATCATTCCTTTCGATTTTAAATACGCAATGCCCACCGCAGTCGCATCCGAACAGTCATCCGTCGCAAATACGAAGTCGTCCGGCAATTTAAGCAGCGCCCTTACGCCCGCCTCGACTTCCGCCTTGTCTGCGCTGCCGTTGCCCGTTGCCGCCTTCTTGACCGCGCTTGGCGTAATTTCGTCCGCTGTTGCGATAGCATAGCCGTAACGTCCTAACGCCGCGTCCACTGCCGCCCATGCGCCGAATACGAGTTGCGTGGCGCGTTTACTACGACCCTTCGTGAAATGTTCGCGTGTTACGGCGTCGAATGGTCCGTATTCATGGACGACTTGGACCGTCTTCGCTTCGATGTATGCATATCTTTGCGAATCCGGCTGGCTTGCGTCAGTGGCCGCATGATCGACGTGCAATAGCGACAAGCGCGGACCGGCTTTGAGTTGACGCAATTCGAGGACTGCGTAGCCGGGCGATGCGCTAATGTCGAGCGCGAGTATGCGTAGGCTCTTTTTAGGACTCATATTGCGCGTCCGTGTCGTCGATGATTGCGCCAATGTCGCGTTTCGTAATCCAGTCGCCCTCGTCAGCTTCAAAGTCCGCTGTATACGCCCAACCACCCGCGCGCGGTTCTGTAAGCGTAAAAACCCGCGACTTGCGATAATATCCAGAAGCGCTCTCGCCATTTACGCGCATCCCTACGACAATCTCCGTCGGTTGCGGCGCATTATAGAACTCGGCCGGTACTTTTACACCATACAAACGTCCTGCTGCGATTGCCTTGCCGATGTCTGCGTTAAATACGTCGCCCGGCGCGCATTTTGCGAATGCTTTGTCGATTAGTTTACCGTTAGCCGATCCGTGCGCAAGCGCCGTAACGACGCCTTTATCCGCGTTTACATGGAACGTCAGTCGCGTCGTCAGCCATTCGAAAGTATAGTTGCCGTCTGAACCGTCGCCGTTATATGCGCGTTCTTCCAAGTCCGCCACGAATGCGCGCGCCTGCTTGATTACGTCTGCGCGGCGTTGATTTGGCGTTTTAATGATTGGCTCTTGCTTCGGTCTGTCCGCAAGCTGCGTTTCTAGCGCATTTACCTTCGCCTTTAACGTTTCGATCTCGGCTTCGGCGTCGGATAGGCGCGTGAGGACGTAGTTTTCGTTGTGCGTCGGCTCGGCTACGATGACTTCGTATTCATAGTCGAAAATACCGAGGTTGTTCTCCGTAACGAGTACAGCATCAATCGCCCCGCTATGGCCCATTCCCCTTCGTACTGTTAGTACGCTTCCGACATCGTAAAAACCTCTCGAAGTTAGCGGCTTCGTAATCAAAATCCGCTCGCCTACGCGTGCCTTGCGTTTTTCTGTACGGTATTGTTTCGTCACTATACCGTTCTCCTTTACGAGTTTGATTGCGTCAAATTCAGACGGCATAATTAGAAGACCGATTTCACGCGCTCCTCTATCAGTGCAATTTGCTCCTCCAACATACAGATTTCCGTCTCGGCTAACGTTTAGAACTTCGTAGATTTCGCCGTTCTCGAAATACTTACTGCCGAATAAAATCGCATTAACGTCCAAAACGCGCACCTTATCGCCAACTTTGAACTTCGCCATTATAACGTCCCCTTTCGCGTTTCAGTTATAAACTCGATAGCCGCCGCATAATCCCGCTTCTTACTCGCGCTCATATTCGAATGTTGCGCGCGGTGGTTCACTTCGATCAATTCCGCGAACTCATCGTCCGTTAAGTCGAGCGCACAGGCCGTCTTAAATCCGTTAAATGTCCAATCGTCGAGACTTAGCGGAGGTGGCGTTCCTTCCCTTACACATCGCGTCACATACGCAGGCTTGTCGAGCACTTGCGCAATGTCTTCGTCAGTAATGCGCAAGCAGAACGCTCGCAAGTCCGGCGTTTTGGCGTAATCTTCATCGGACATAAACCAGCCTTTCTTCGCGAGATTCAGGTACAGCACGACGTAGTAAGAACAGCCGAACATGCGCGCATAGGCCGTTGCTTGTTGTCGGTGGCTTGCGTCCGGCTCGCGCATTGAATAGTGCGACGTCTTGGCCGCCGTCGATGCCTTCGACTTGATTTCGAGGCCAACTCGGATCGCCTCGCCGTCGTCCGTAATGTACTCCATGATTCCGTCAGGCGCGCCACTTAGATAGAATGTTTCGCCGTTGTGCGTGACTTTGACGTTCGCTTTCGCAAACTCCTCGAAGCGCGGACGCCCTTGTTCGTCGCGCAAGAATCGGAAGCGCGGCGCATTACCCGTCAGGCGCTCGTAGTGCTTCTCGATGAATAGTAGTTCGCGCTGGATCATATCGCCCGTTAGCGTTCCCATTTTCGCTTGCCGCGCTTGGTGCGGTGGCCTGCGGAAGTTATCGCGCTTGGCGCCCTTCGCCTTCAAATACAGCTCGCGCGGGCAACTGCCGAGTGACGACGGCGAGAAGTACGGTTTTTGCGGCCAAACCTTCGGCGGGCTGACGTACCATGCGTGAATCTGCGAATCTAGCGCGTCATCGAAAACCTCGGGCAAGCTAAACCAATCGTCCAGTAGCGCGATCAAGTCGCCTTCTATTTGTGCGGATAAGCCCGTCATCAAACCGCCACCCAACGTGTAATAGTAACTTCCTTCTTTACGACTTCATCTACGCCGAAATCCGTATCTTCATCGTAATACCAATCCGTGAAAGGTGAGCCGCTTCGCATTACTGTTCCGCGATAGAATTTCGTACCGTCTGTAAAAATTAATTCCGCGGACTGCATCTTTCCATCTTGCTCGAAGTCCCCTTCTTCGACGGTTGTTAGCGTAACGCCGTCAACTTCAATTTCCTCTTCGAAAAATAGTTCAGTAACTTGCGCCTGTGTAATTTTGATCGTCATAATATCGCTCCCCTTTCGTTTATAGCGCAGGAACCGCTTTGCCTGCGAGGTAGTCACGCGCCGTAATGCTGTCCGACCAACGGCGCTGTATTTCGATGTCGGTCCCGTTCTCAACGCCCGGCAACAGGTATGAATGCGTCATAACACGATCGATTTCCGCAATGTCTTCCGCAGTGAGTGCGTCGTCTGTAATGAACGCCAGCTCGTCGTGTATTGGCGCAAACCATTCCCACCCCTTGCGTTTGAGTAGCGCATCGAGCGCAACCATCGTAACTTTCGTCTGTATCGCGGCCAGTCCTTGTATTCGCGCATTCGGCCCTTGTCGCATTGCCCGCCGTATCTCGCTATTAACTTCTCGCGCCTTCTTGTATTTCGGATCGTTCCATTTGCCGTAGGGTATGCGCTTTTCCTTCTGACGCGCCTCGGGCAGTCGCCGCTTACGGTCCTCGTCGCCAATCCATACGAAGCCTTCGCGTTTAGCAAACGCCTGCGTATCCTCGATAAACTGCGCAATCTTACGATACTTCGCGAAGAAGTCTAGCCGGAACTGTTCCGCCTTTTCTACGCTAATGCCGAGCGATTCCGATAAGCCGTACTTACTTGCGCCGTACATGGACGACAATAGTACGACCTTCATCATCTTCCGCTCGGGCGTATCGCTACCGTCCGGCATTTTGTAGCACTCTTCGTACGGCTTGCCGAAGAACTCGCTCGCCAGCGTCGCATAGGCGTCCACGCCCCGCGCAAAGGCGTCGAGCAGGACTTCTTCTTGCGAAACCGACGCAATAATCCGCACCTCTTGCGCCGAGAAGTCGGCATTGACGATAAACTTGCCCGGAGGAGCTACGAACATTTTGCGCGCTTCTCCGCTCTGATTCTGTATGTTAAAACTGCCGCTTCCGCCCGAACTGAAACGCCCTGTCTTTGCGCCGTTTTGGTGCAACCGCGTATGAATGCGTCCCGTGCGCTCGTTAATCAATGACGGAAGCGCGTCGTAGTAAGTCGATAGTAGTTTCGTAACTTCGCGATATTCGAGCAAGTCCGCAATGATCGGCCAGTCTTTTGCGAGCGGCTTTAGCGTCTTCTTTGCGTCCGTGTCCGCGATTGTCTTGCCGACGTGCGTCTCGATAGCCGTCTTTAGTTGCGCAGGACTATTAAGGTTTACGTCGTCGCCGAGCGCAGCCACAACGCGTTTATGCGCCGCTTCCGCCTGCTTGCGCAAGTCCTCCGCAATAATAGACGCATAATCTGTGTCGATGTCGTAGCCACGTAGCTCCATATCGGACACGATCTTTAATAGCGGCATTTCAACCGTTTCGAAGTAGCGCAGCATATTGCCGTGCTGTGCGAGGTGTTCGCGCTGGAACTCGTAAAGCCTGTACGTTATGTCGCCGTCCTTTGCCGCGTATGCAAGCGCAGTCGTCAAGTCAACTTCGTCAAAGCCGCGGTCGCCGAATAGCTGGCCGTATGTGTACGATTCATCTCGCAGATACTTCGTCGCAAGCACTTTCAGCGCCTTAGACGGCTCGTTTTCGTTCAATAGAATCATAGCTTCTTGCGAGTCCCACGCGAGGTTCTTCACGTCAATGCCGAAGTTATTGCGCAGCATTTGCAGGTCGAACTTCGCGTTGTGCGCAATGAAGCCGATGTCCGCGTTCTCGTATAACGGCTTTAGCGCGCTGGCTACGTAATCGCGGTCTAGTTGCGGTTTACTAGCGTCCTGATGGTCGGTCGGAATGTAGTAGTGCACGTCCGCGCTAGTTGCCGAAAGTACATGACCGACGATCTTGTCGCGATAAACGTCTACGCCCGTTGTCTCTACGTCAAATACGACTAGTGTTTCGCGCGACATCACGTCTATTGCATCTTGCAGCGCTGTCTTGTCCGTAATCAGAACGTAGTTGTCCGGCTTGTTCTCGACCATTTCCGCCAAGCGTTCGACACGCGTTTGTTCTTCGAGTACCGCATACAACCGCAATGCCTCCGCCTTGCTGAAACGTTTTGGTCGGCCAGTCTTCGTAGTTAAGTCCGCAGGGTCGCGTCCTAGCTTGCCTGCGTCCATTGCCGCGCGGACAGACGCAAGCCTAGCGCGGTCTAAATCGGATAACTTCGTCGCAAGTATGCGCGCCCACGCTTCGTCTAACGTTTCGGTATTCGCCCGCTTAGTGGCTGCTGCCTTTGCGACACTTGCGCTCGCCTCTGCTGTCGGGCTACGTAGGTTTAACGTCAACTTTACGTCTTTCATTTACGCATCGCCTCCGTCAATGAATATTCATTCGCTCATAGTACGCGATAACTTCCTCGTAATGCTCGTCCGCCCAATCGCGGAAGCAGTCCGACGAGCAGTAGTAACGTTGCGTATGCTCGTCGTATGTCGCGTCTGTGTGCGGTTCAGTTGCGTTCAATTCCTTACCGCAGTGGCACGTATTCACACCACGTCAACACGCGATTCTACTGGCGCGATTAGTTTGATGTCTTCGCCTAGTACAAGCGCAGTTCCTTCGTTTAATTCCACGTTCCCTCCGCCACACGAACCGTAAGGCTCCCGACTTACTTCGGCTAGTTTACCGTTCAATTCCGGATATTCTTCGTCGTCTAGGACGCGTACAATATCGCCCTTCTTGAACTCGTTAGGCTTGCGCCCAAGTTTCGCAAATGCTACGTCTTTACCGTCGAGCTTTTCGAGGTCTTGCGGACGGAAGTAGTCGTGTTCGCCGCCGTCCGGTAGTTCGGCGCAAATTTCGTAAGAATCGTATGAGTCTCCGCAATCAAGGTCGGTGATTTCTACGATCGTGCCCGCTTTAATGTCGCCGAACTCGCCGTCCTTTAGCGTCTTAGCGTAGTCGCCTTCGGACAGTTTTGGCGTTTTCGGCTTCGCAGCAGGCTTCGCATTTACTTCATACTCCGCAACTTCCGCAGGCGTGGCGAGGCGCATTTCGGCAAACTCCGTCCAAACAGACCTTGTAGGTCCGCCGGGAACTAAGACCTCGGCGCGTGACATGCCTTCTGCGATGCGTCCGACCTTCCCGATGTCTCCGACTTTATTGTTCGAGTAGCTCGTATTCGCCGTAATGACTACGATGTCGCCCGTCTTTGGCTTCGGCTGCGCAACCGGCGCGTATACGAGTACGTTCGCTTCCGTGCGTCCGTTAAATCGGTTGTATACCGCCGCGTAATCGCCGTCACGATCCGTAATGCCTCCGCCATCTTCGACTTTGTACGGCGTACCGTTTTCTAAACAGCGGTATTCGTTCTCCGTAAACACTACGACATCGCCCGGCTGTGCTTTGCGCGAAACTAGTTCGTAGGTTGCGCCGTTGTGTTCGATTGTTTGCGCTGGCTTTGCGTTGGCCGGCGCAGTGTCTTCGACGATGACTGCGTATTCTTCCGGATAAATCTGCCGATCGTGTTCTTCGACGTGTACTGTTCCGCCTCCGCCTGCAAATCGCCATATATCCGCTTCCTTAACCGTAAGTACGTCGCCATTCGCATACTTACCGTCCGTTTGCGTAGCATTCGCAATCAAAATCCGCTCGCCCACTTTTGCGTGGCGATTTTCCGTTTTGTATTGCGGCTTGGCTGGCGCGTTACCTGCCTTGCCTTCTAGCTTATCAACGCGTTCTTCCAATGCGTCAACTCGCGAGTCGAGTGCGGGCTTGTCTGCGGTGATTTTGCGGAATACTTCGAAGTCTGACGTATAGCCGTTTGCGCGCCTCGGAAACTCAATATGCGTAAATCTACCGTCTGTATATTTCGCAATATAGAAGTCGCCTTTTTCGATAGTTCCCCACGACCTTCCGACGACTTGCACAACGTCGCCAGCTTGCGCATGTTCGTCAACCTTCGCATACTCCGCGCCATCATACTCAATCTTCGTAATTTCGCCGTTAACCATATCGATCGTCTTTACGCCTGTAAGTTTTGCCATCCTCAAACCGCCGCCTTTTCGTCGTTTTTTAATAGAATCCACCGCTTGCGCGCCGTCTGCTCCGTACTCCAATATTCGGATAATCCCGTACACTCGAACATAAAAGCACGAGTATGGTCGACTCCGATTATTAAGTCTACTTCGTCCGGCGTATACGGCTCGCCGTTACCTTTGCGCGCATAGACTACGAGCGCATTGTCGCGGTCTGTCCGTACGCGAAGGGTTTTCACTTGTACGCGATAAGTTTCGCCGTTTGCCGGATCGCGCGCTAGGAAATCGTAGACCTCCGCGACTAGCGGCTTGGCGACCTCGTAGCCCAGTTGCGTCATAAGTAGCGAAGCTGCCGTTAGCTCGCTGATTGCGCCTGTTACCTGCGTTTCATGTGCGATGTTGTCCGCCTTCCTTCCTCGTTATAGTTTGCGAGAAACCTGCCGTCGGTTAGAACGGCAAGTCATCGTCGCTTACTTCGATTGGTCCTTCGCCTTGAGCAAACGGGTCATTCGTCGATGCTGACTCTCCGATTGCAGGCCGTTCCAACCCGATTAGCGCGATATCGAAGCCCGCCTGAATCAAGTTTTCGATTTGCTGCTTCTCGTCCGCTTCGAACAGAATACCGTCGAATCGCGACATATCGAACTTGTCCGGCGCTTTGTCGAGGTTGGCGCGCTGTACGTCCGTCAAGTCCTCGTCAGGGAACATGACCGGCGACAAACTGACCGTTGTCGACGTTCCGCTACCTTGCTTCGATAGTTCGAACGCCATTTTGTCGAGGCGCTTCTCGTTCTTGACGATGATTGCGTGGATTGCTTGCGCTTGCTTCTTCGATACGTCAATGACGATTAGTTCGCCCGTCGTTAGGTCGTAGAAGCCCATCGCAAAACGTTCCTTGCAACGGTATTTAGACGCCTCTTGACCGTGGTAATCGTTGAACTCTTGCGACAAGTCCTTATGATGCTTCCAAGCGCGATCCCAAACGGTTAAGTCGTCAACCGGATAGCCTTTCGCGGATTTCTTCGAGGGCTTGTCGGCAACGAACGAATTTACCTTATTGAAAATGCCGTAGCTGAAAAACTGAATCAAGTCCGCTGTGCCGAGCGCTTTAACGAAGAACGTTGTACCGCTTTTAAAGCTCGTAAACTCATTCGCCGTGCCTGCGTCGTCGGATCGGTTTAATGCGTTGAGAGCGTCTGCTCCTGCTGTGTAGTTCGTCAATTTAACGTCCCCTTTGCGTGTGTTTTATCGGTAAAGGCGTTGCGTGCGTCCACGCGTTGCCCGTCAAGTGTGCGTCCACTCTTGCGCCCGCTACACCGCTCAACTATGCGCATTAACCTTTACAACGCTCCCTGCTACGCAAGGGCGTATTGTATCGGTAGTTGAACGATGTAGCCGACGCAAGTGCCGGCTTTATTACGTCAAACTTTCGTCAACTTTACGAAACCATTTCGCCTTCCGTCCGTAGATATACCGAAGCCTCTTGCTCGATGGCGCGATATTCGGACTCTTGCGTTTGCATTGCGTTCTGAACCGCCCGCGCTTCGTCTTCCAATACGTCAATTTGCGCTTGTATTAGCGCCTGCGTACCCGGATGTTTGCAGCGTACTTTATTACGAAATAACTCCGCAATTTCTACGTTTAAGTCCGCAAGCCGGAGGGTATACTGCCTGTAAGACCGTTTAAACGTTCGGCGCGCCTTGCGTAGTTCGCGCTCGATTGTCGTGCGGATTACGTCGGTGAGTGCGCCGGTTTGCGGCTCGAACCCACGGTGTTGCGCAATGTCATCGAGGCTGTAAACCGTGATAATTACGTCCTTGACCGGATCGAGTACGAGGCGCGTCCGTGACTTATAGTGGTCGAAGATGCGACTGTTGGACGTTGCGCCGCGGTAAACCGCCGTCTGCATGTAGTTCATGAGCTGGCGATGCGCGTCGGCGTAATCGATGCCAAGCCGTTCAGTTGCGCGCTGCTTCGCGTGTTCCGTGCAAGCATACGCACGCTTGCCAGTTAATGTCGTCATGCGAGGCGCACCCCTTTCAGGGCTGGCGTGTAGTAGTCCGCCGGATCGTCATCGCAAGGAATATCGCCGTGATATTCCGCATATGTTAGTTTAGCTTCGTCGATATTGCGTTGTGATTGCGTTACATTAGCACCTAAATTTTCCATAACGTGTATAAACATTTCTATATACCTCCTAAAAGTAGTTGTATACTATAGTCAACGGTGGTATAATAGCTTGCGGATAGTATTTTTATAAATACTTAATAAAGTACTTATATGAAATATTACCCGCAACTAAATAAGACACCATTGTTATGCGGTTAATACCGCTCTACATTCTGTTTTGAATCGCGTAATGAATTTTCGGTGTGATTCGGATTTTCCGCCTAATGTATCCGCCAAGATACTGGAAATTTCTCGACTATCCGTAAATCCATTTGCCCAAGCGTTCAAAACTAAGTTTCTGCGACGGTCTCCTTGCGCCAACAGGGAGATCGTTTCTTTTTGCGTTTCTTTCATTACCAATGCATTTTCGACGTTCGCCAAAACGTCCTCCGCTTCGTACTCGGCACTTTCCTCGTCATTACCCTTTGAGATTGCCAAATCTCTGAATGATGTAGGAGCTTCGTACTTGCTACGCTTTAAATGTCGAGCTGCCGCGCGGTTAATGCAATATCGTGCAATTGCTGCTACCGACTTTATTTCCTTCTCGACTATCTCCTTGCCAATAGATACATAACAAGTATGCTCAAATGATGTTGCGTCGGGCAGCTTGTACCAAATTTCCGCAGATGCTTTTTCTACTAAACTTACAACGGTTTTGTTTTGCATCGCGGCTTTGATAAATATTAAGTTTTTACTTGCGATCAACTTACTTCCTCCTTTTATTTCGCCTTATACTATAGAAGGGGACAGTCACCTAGCAATATGGGACATTTCTTCAAAAGTTTTTTCGGCTATTTACTTATTAATTGAATCATAATATAATAGCTTGAGAAAGTCAAACCATTTATCTTACAATTTACATAGGGAGTGGGTATTAATGTTCACATTCAAACCGTTAAGGGATTACTTGGACCTAAAGGGTCTTTCAATCAAGAGGATTACGTCCGAGCTTGGTCTCTCGACAAATGTTGGAGTTGCGCTAAATAATGATCGGCCTGTAAAGTTGGAGCACATCGCAAGTATATGCCTACACCTCGACTTACCTATCGAATCCGTAGTCGAAATAATCCGCAATACTGACGCCTAATCGGGCGTCTTTTTATTTGGCTTACGTTTATCCCCTCCGTTATGGTAAAATTATCCGCGGAGGTGGTCGGTGATAAACGTTACACTGCGCTGTAAGTTGTACGACCTCCGGACTGCGCGCGGCTATACGCAATACGACCTCGAAGTTAGGACGGGCATTAGCGAGAAAACTATCTCCGCCTACGAGAATAATAGGCGCCTAATGAACGTAGGTACGATGGCTAAATTCGCTATTGCGCTGAATTGTTCGCTCGACGACCTCTACGAGTTCGAAGTATCTTAATGCGCAGTATCGCAGGTCGGGACGGGTTCTTACCGTCCGGGCGCAAGGTAACGTTTTGTTTACCTTTCGTCGCCGTTACATCATAACGCGATAGTAGTACGTTGTAAAGACGTTTATTCCAAATTTCGACAATCCGTAATATTTTATCCGCTCGCCCCTTATTTTACCGCCAATTTCGGTATTTGTATAGCACTTTCACGCAATTTAGACACGGAAAAGTTTGACAAATAACGTAACTGATCCGGCCCGTGACGCATTAAACAATCGTTTGCGTCGTTGCAGTCGCCGTATTCAATAACGCATAATTCCAAATGTCCCGCTAACTGCGCGCGTGCTCTTTCGTTCAGCCGCCGGCCCGCTGCGTCATTGTCGCCGCCCAACGCTATCATGCGCAAGCTCGACCGCTTTATTGCGTCCACTTGCGCAGGGCTGATCGAAGCACTACCGACGGCAATTGCCGCAATACCCGCAACACGCCACGACATTACGTCGATTTCGCCCTCGCACAATACCGCAACAGTTTCGCGCCTTTCGTTTATCGCGTCCAGCCCATAGACTATATCGGCAATTGGCGTCGCACCTTTAACGTAGAAGAAGTCCTTGCCGCGCGTACTGCGATATTTTATGTTCGCGAGCTTGCTGTCCGGTGTGTGCCACGGAATTGCCGTAAAGCCTGGCTTGTCTTCCCCGTAGCCAACCGCGTAAAGCCGCTGTACGTCATCCGTTATGCCGCGCGTCCGCAAATAAGGACTTACCGCTTGCGTGACGGGTTCGGGCGTGTTGTACGTTGGGCGCGTGCGTAATTGCGGCGCATTAATCCGTATAGGTTCGCCCTGACGCGTGGGCGCGCCGTACTTTGCCGTCAGGTAGTCCGCAACGTCTTCGGTCGTTTCGCCGCGCAGCTCCGCAAGTAGTGCGAGCAAGCCGCCCTTTTGACCGGAACCGCTATCGCCCCATGTGCCGGCGTGTTCACCCGCAAGGTGGACGTAAAAGGAAGGCGTCCTGTCGTCGCGAAACGGTGATTGCGCGATTAGCTTGTCCGCGCGCCAGTCGGCATTGTAGCCGAAGTCGTATTCCGCGAGTTCCTCGGCGATGTCGATGTTGAGCGTTTGATTGCGAATTTTTACGAGTGCCATAAATGCACCTCCTACTATCTATAGTACGTAACTCGATCGGATTCACACGGCGTATAATAAGTACTACCAAAAGTCGTCCGTTTTGAAACAACTTATTTTGCGCTCCCTACTATTATTCTACGTCAAATCGGCGCGAGAGTTAACTAGAAGTCGAAGTCCGCCGCAACCGCCTCGCCCGTTTCCATTTCGCGCACAATCCCGAAGTTAGGTAAGTACAATACGTTTATTTGCGTACCTTCCCCTCCGTTACGACCTTTGCCGATTTCAATAATTCCCTCTCCGTTTAGCGAATCGATACCGAACGTATTCGTCGCGTCCTCTAGTACAGCTTTCGATTTTTTTATTTCTGCGCGTTTCGGCGGGCATAAGATACGGTCGCCCTCGTCGTCTGTGTCGTCGCGAACTTCTTCCGCTTGCGTCACGATATGAATAACGGCTTTTTCCGACCCGCACAGTCGCCGTATGCGTTTTGACGTATTCGCAACGTCTCCGCCCGCAACTCGCGACGTATTTGCGTCGAAGTCCATTAGATAAATCGGATCAATCAGTACGACGTCTGCTTTCGTAGCTTTAATGTCTGCCGCAAGTTGCTTCGTATCGCGCGTAAGGAAATCGCTGTCGTCCGCTGCGCGTAAGATGATATTGCCGGGCAGTATTTCGCCTTTTGCGAGCTTATCGACGAACACGCGCAATCCTTCTTCGTAACCTTCCGACAACTTACCGGACAATAGCGCACGATTCTCGAAACCTACCTCGTAATCTATGCCGTCTATTTTCTCGGTCGTTCCGCTAACCCTTGCGCTGATTGTCGAATAGGCACGCGCCATCCATTCGAAGCGGCTCATTTCCATGGCCCACACGAGTACGGTCGCGCCCTGAAACGCTGCTTCTACGATTTCTTCCATAGTAAAAACGGATTTACCGCGCCCTGATCGTCCATACCACGTATACATGTTACCGCTGAAATAGCCGCCTATTTGTTCGTTGATTAGCGGGAACTTCGATTTCCATAACTTGAACGAGCGTCCTTCCTTGCGTTCAATATATTCGTCTAGGAATTTCGAACCATCCGCTTTTATGTCCGTTCCTACCTTTTCTCGAACGCTTGTTCTAAGTTTAACCGATTCAGCCGCAGGAAGCAAGTAGTCATTTATGAAACTTTCGCCGCCTAATTCGTTTAGCTTGCGCTCGAACTCGCCAGTCTCGAACCATCGCAATATTAGCCGCTGTGCCGTGAAGTCCTTAATCTTACGCGCGAGGTATTCGTATTGATCGCTCACGTCCGGCAAGTATTCGTAGCCCGAAACTTCCGCAGCTACCGTCAAATAGCTCGGCGCCTGCCCGCCGTTTTGCGCCGCATAATCCGTTACGAAACGATAGGTCGCGCGGTCTACGTCGGACGGCATGTCGTCGAGCGTAATTTGATGGCGCGTTAGGGCGTCGACTGCGTTTTCTTCGATTACTTTATTGAGCATCAGTTTCGCGTATTCCATCGTCTACCTCCTTTTCTGCATGGCGTTTTTCTAACGTCCGCCTACGACGTTTTATGTCCGCTTTATGCTCCTTCTTCGCTTTCTTTTCGCCCATTTCTGCGAATGTCCACGAATTAACCGCGTCAAGTGATTTCGCTTTAAAACTACGATTGTCCATCCGCAGTCAACTCCTTTATTTGCGCATCAATTTCGTCATATCTGTGCTGCTTATACGCTTCCATGTCCGCAACAGTTACGAAGTCATCGGAAGAACCTACGTTATTTCTTTCGTCGAGTAGCGCGTCGATCTTTTCGGCACGCGTGAGAACCTTCGGCTTGGCTGGCGTTTTTACCTTCGGTTTAAACACTTCGTCCACCTCCGCATAAAATGGTATTCCGAACAATGGCGATAGAAACGACGGCATTTTATAGTGGTGCAAATAGGCGTCAGCTTCGACCGCTCTGCAGGCGAGTTTAACGTCGGCTTGGTCGGCCATCATATATTCCGCAGTTACGACGCAATGGCAATCGTAGTAGATGTCCTCCGCCTCAAAATCGCGGTTGTACGATTCCTCGCGCGTGTAGCCGTCTACGCGGAATACGCGGTCGCCGTATCCTTCGATCGTGATTAAGTCGTCAATTTGCGCGATTGGTTCGAGCATGTGCGCCCTCCTTTCGAATTAACCGTTGTCTTTCGCTTCTTCATTTCCGCATTCATCGCATTCGATTTTTATGACTGCGAAGTTTTGGGAGCTAGTTAAATACACGTTTACAGACACGCTTCCGCAGTTATCACAGACTATATTGAACTTGTCGAAGTAGTCGATATTATTACCTCCTTCGTACTAACGTCTTCCACGCTTACTACTTCCGCCGAAATGAATCACGCCGCAATTATCGCGAATACGGTCATACAACCGCGCAGTAAATACGTCCCTTAACTCGTCTATCGCGACATTCGACGTATACACGGTCGGCAGTCCGTTAGCGACGCGGTGATTGATAATTGCGTGTAAATACGCAGAAAATGCCTCCGTAGCGCTACGCACGCCAACGTCATCAAGAACGGCGAAAGGCGCTTGCTGTACGCGCTTTATTTTCGCACCGATCCGCTTCATTGCGTCTTCGTCATGCGTCATAGCTGCGAGGTTATATTCGGACTGAAACTCGTTCACATCGAGGAATACCGCCATAACTTGCGCCGGCTGTTCGCCCCTCTTTAACGCCGCGATATAGTTGCGCGCAATATATTCGTGCAGTAGCGCAACCGCCGTCGTAGTCTTGCCCGTACCTGGAGATTCCGACCATAAATACGCGCTCTTTACGTCATTGCCTGCAAACGTGTCGGCATAGCGCGCAAGACTGGCGTATATGTCCGCTTGGCTCTCGCGCGCTGGCGAGTTGGCGAGCGTCACATTGCGGTAGTCGTCCGGTATGCCCGCCGCGCCGATCCGGCCGCCCTTGCCGTTTAGTCCGTAGAGGGCGATAAAATGCGGACATTGTGCCGGACAAGTAGCGCAGCCGCCGCGTTTAAAGCCGTCGAGTATGCATTTCATCCTACCGCCTCCTCGTACGTTTGTTGCCACTTGCCCGAAGGTTCGTCGCGGTTATATTTCGCTGTACGTCCGCAAAGGGAGCAGTTAACCGTCAAGCCTTCGTAAATTGCGTTAGTATATCGATTTATTTCCGATTGGAACTTCTCCGCGTTATACCCGTGATATTGAAACGTAATATCATCGAAGCAACTAAAGCATAAATTTCCGTTTCCCATTCCGTCACCACCACCCGTTCAGTTCTTCGAGGTCAGGCGCTTCTTCTACGCTCGCCTTACGTCTTTCCTGCGCAAGCTCGTCCGCTTGTATCCGTTGCCAGTCCGTTTTCCGATACGTCCATATCCACCCGAAATTAACGCCCGGATATTGCGGTGTAGGCGTATAATTATCGAAGGTAATATCGATAAAACGCTTGACCGCTTCATTCGATGCCTTGCGCGGCTTGCCCGTTCGTGTGCCGATTAAATCGCCGATCATTCCCTTTTCCGCAGTCCATCCGCGAAAAGGTGCGTAGTCGATTCCGAATAACTCCTTATGCTTGTCCGCAAGGTAAGCGTGAAAAGTAGTCGTATTCCACGTATCTAGCGGACGATTCCGCCAGTCTTTCGCAGGTGCGAGTTTAGTCATTCGCTAACGCCTCCGAGCAATTCTACGATTTTATTCGAATCTATTTCCGTATATACTGCTATGCCGCCCATCGTTACGTGTGTCTCGATGTACAGTTCGTTATCTTGTGCGTACTGTTTTAGCTTATTCGAATTTACTACGGTTGTTTTAAATACTGCGAGTTTTTCCGTAGGGAATCGCTTAGTCATCGAACGTCTCTCCTTTCATTTCTCTGCGCAATCTCCACAGCAATCCCTTACTGTCGGATACTCCCATTGCCTTTCCGCATTTTGTACATCCGTATACATGCGCAGAAAGTTTCCAATCACGTCCGACCCACATCCACGCATGTCTGCAGAATAATCGCCGAATCATACGCGCTCAACCTCCCGTCCAAGATTCCGCTCGATAGCGTCATATGCGAAGTCTTTGTGCTGTCTGTGCGATAATCGGCGCGTAGACCATAACGCAATCGACGTCATATCTTCGTATTTGGTCAGTAAATCTACATACTGCTGATTCGTATAATTACGTCCATGCGGCGCATGTGATTCGATTTCGTCCCGCAACCGCTCAACCTCCGCAAGTAGCGCGGGAATGTCCTCGCGTGCATGGGCGATAAATTCGGCGTCATAATACCGCGTTATTTCGTTAGTTATGGCGCATATTTCCCGTTGCGGTGTTACTGGCGCCAAATATCCGTGCTGATCGTTATATTTCCACGGACCCACCGTAGCCGCCTCCGCTCGCTTGCGGATTGCTTCGAGGTCTTGCGTTGTAAGTGGTTTCATTCCGTTTCCTCCTTAGTTTTGCTGCGATTTCACCGTGCCTACGCGTTTCTAACCGCTTGTCCGAGCGTTTATACCTCCGCACTCAACAACGCGTCTACGTGCGCTTTAAACGCGCGTAATTCGTCGAGGACTTCGCGCAATGTAGTAGCGTCGCCCGTCCGTATTTTATATTCGTTCAGAAACGTGAGGGCGCGCGGTATAGTTGCGAAATATTTGCCGACGCTCCGCCATTCCTGCCGGATTGTTGCGTCGTGTTTATCCGGATCGAATGCCGGTGATTTCGTCGGGTCGACCGTGATAAGGCGCTCGATTACGATATTGTCCGCGTCGGGAAATGCTAGGCGATATTCTGCGTCGATTGCGATTGTGCGTTTAGCTGGCGTTGTCATTACGCATTCACTCCTTCGATTTTAATACCGAGCAAGTCGAGTGTTTTCTCGATTCCAAAGCGAACTCCGACGTCGTGCGAGTACCTGTGCTCCGCGATTAATGCGTTAATCTTGCCGTAGTAATCGCGCACTTTTTCCTCCGGCGTCTTTTCAACTTCGTAGCCGTTGACGAGTGCGCGCATTAACTCGTTAGGATGGCGCTGTGAATCCATTTCGAGCGAGTTATAATAATCGTTCAGCACGCGCAACTCCGCGAATTTAGCAAGTTCTTTCGCGTCATCTAAATGCGCAAGTATTCCGTATTTCGTAAAATGATAACCGTCGATTCCTCCGAGCAATTTATCGATCGCTTCCATAACCTTTTGCGGTATCTTCACTTTTCCGTTTGTCATTCCGATTCCTCCCCGTTTGTAATTACGTAACCGACTGCCAACGCCCTTGTCGCGTCAGCTTCGTAAAGTCCTGCGTCGTTCAGCGCGACAATTGCGAATAGATATGCGTTAAAGTCGTTGCCGGCGCTTGCCTGCCGATATTGCTCGACTGCCGCCGCTTGCTTGCGTGTTACTTGTAGCCGTTTTAATTGCGTCATGATTGCGTCACTCCTTCGCTTGTTTTGAGCGGGATTTCACCGCGTAGAATCGTTTGTAGGCTCGTCCGTGAGTGTTTGTTCCTAATCGGGTTAGGAGCGCTCTAAGGTGGGCGCAAACTACGTTATGTGTTGGTCCTCCGGTGAAGTGCGATGCGGCCGCCGCCTTTCTTTTGCTTTAGTTTTCTTTTATCTTTTAAAAGATTTGGCGCGCCCTTCTATCTCTTATATAGATTGCGTTTCTCTAAAAGGATACATAGCGAGAAAACTTGTTTTCGAGCAACGGTCTTGAACTTATCTTTTATCACTTATTTCCTTTGCGACGTATGTTTAGTTTAGTTAACTATAAGTATAGATAACTGTAAGTATAGTTCGTCTGTCCTTTCCGTCACCCCGAGGCTGTCAAAAACGACAGTGCCGGGCTGTCAATTACGACAGGGCTACGTCCAATAATACATACTGATTCGACGCCTGAAACCCTCGCGCATCCGCTCTCTTACGAATATCGATGTAACCGGCGTCCTTCAAGTTCTGCAACGATCTACGCGCTACTCGCTCGCTACACCGCGCCTTCTTTGCGATAGTTTCGACGCTAGGGTACGATGTCTTGTCGTTGTTATCTGCGTACATACACAAGACCGCATATACTGCGATGTCAACTGGCTTTTCCAACTTCGTGTCTTTGTCGACTACATCGCGCGTCATTAAGAAGAACGGGCGCTCACGGAAGTCGATTACGACTTTATCTTTCGGCATGTCAACGCTCCTCCCCGCTCATTCCTCGCCCGCACTCCGCCACATTTGCGCCAGTAACATGCAAACTATTACAACCACATACGCCATCCACAGCGCCTTACCGATTTCCGTCATGCGGTTTTCACCGTCCTTCCTTTTCGCGCTGACACTTCGTCAATTAACGTCTGAATTTCGTCACGTAGCCCCGGTGAAATATCCGGAAAGTAGTCGAATACGTGCACAAGACGGACGCCTTCGGGTAAATCCGGAATGTCATCGTCAGGCATATCGTCTATTGCGTAGATTAACGTTAAGTAGTCGGTGTGGCGCGTGTACTTTTCGATTGTCTTGCATCCCCTATTAAACGCTGTACTCTTTGATAGTTTCGCGTCGAGCCATTCGTCTTCGAGAACGAAATCAGGTAGACAGCCATCTTGATAGTATGTGGTTGATACGGGACTGCCGATTACTTGGAAAGACTTGTGTAACATCGACTCAAAACGATGGCCCATTCTTGCGAAATACGAGCGATTCAAACTGGACGTATATTCGACTAATGGGACCGAAATATTGTGGTAAGCTCGGAAATTATCGAAACCGCCGTAATGTTTATAAATATAATGAACGATATGCCGATATTCTGTGAGTGCTGCGTTATTTAAATCGTCCGGGCTGTGATCCGCAACGAATTGAGAAAGTGCTTCTCGCTCCAAATCACTACGATAGTCATCCGCAAGCGATGTGATGCCGGGCATGTCTACGTTAAAATTACGCATTACGTACTCGCATACCGGTTCGTTCGGAACAACTTTATACGGACTATCAATATGGAAGCAATCCGCTAACAGTACTGGAGGAATAGCGTGATATTCAATTTCATCGAAAGCTACGTAATCTTCAAAGGAATTACGCTTAATGAACCTACGAACAGTCTCGTGATGTACTCCATATTTCCGTCCGATTGCAGATACTGACATCCCCGCGTCTAAATCCGATTGAACTAGTTCAACTTCTAAAATCCTAACCACCTCCCGATATTTTGCGTCCTTACTTCCATATCGTTTTGAAAACGAAAGTGCGGAGTAATTTTGCGAAATTCTTTTCCGCCTTTACTACAGAAGGGGACGGTATATACGCGATATGGGACATAGATTGCGTAATTTAATTCGAAAGTCCTACGCACACCACGCAAAAAAGACCCCACGCAATTAAGCGCAGGGCCTTCGTAATTCCGTTATTTAACTTTCCATCCGCGCTCCAAGTGCTTCGTTTCAGCTAGGTGCTCGCCTTTACTATTTACGAAATATACGTAAACGAAATCGCTACTGCCGCGCCCTTCGAACATTTGCGCGCGTGTATTGGATTCGATCCTGCCGCCGAAGTCATCGACGAATTGCTGTCGTAACGTCACGGGCAGATACGCAAAGTCGTCGGTCAAACGCACGTTTACGATTTCGTAGTCGGATTCCGCGACAATACTAACGATCACACCGTCCGATTCTGCGATTAGACGGTCGTATGCTTCCGATAGTGCTGCCGTCTGTTGCGCGGCTTGTTCTTCCGCTTTTGCATCCTCGGCCGCTTTAGCCTGCGCCTTCTTCGCGGCTTCCGCTTCGTTCTTCTTCGTTATCTCCGCGATACGCGCCGCTGCTTCGGCGTCCTTCTTAGCTTGTTCTTCCGCGGCCGCCTTTTCTTCTGCGGTCGGCTCCGCAGCAGCTTCCGCGATGTTTTCCGCCGCAGGCTTACCGTCAGGCGCGTCCGGCAGTATCATGCCGAGTAGAACTATCGCAAGAAATGCGTATAAGTACGTAGCCCAACGTTTATAAAACGGTTTTTTCATCAATAATTCGCTCCATTCGCTCTTTTTCTTATTATATTGGAAAACGTCTCCAGTAGCAAGTTAGCGCGAATGTGGTATAATGCGGTCATACGTCAATTTTGTCGCTATGATTGCCCGTAATTTATCGGAGTGGCAACGAAATTTCACGGCACAAACACCGCTCAATTCAACGCTACAAACACCGTAGTAGCAACGTTTAACTTGCTACATGCTCTAAACGTATTTTATCTGCAATCATTGCAATGAATTCACTATTGGTAGGCTTGCTTTTCAAATGATGGACTGTATAGCCGAATGTTTTTGAAATGACGTCGTAATTCCCCCGGTTCCACGCAACTTCAATTGCATGCCGAATTGCACGCTCGACACGAGATGGGGTTGTTTTATATTTCTCTGCAATATCCGGATAAAGAACTTTTGTAACTGAACCGAGCAGATCGACGTCGGTATAGACCATTTGGATAGCCTCTCTAAGGAACGCATAACCTTTAATATGGGCCGGTACTCCAATTTCTTTAATAATCGACGTAATGGTTGTGTCAAGCATCCTTTGTGATATCGCGGAATCTGCTTCCACCGACTTTTGAACGACCGGCTTTGACTGTTTTTGTATGCCTGCTATTTGGAATATTTGCGAAACTAACCTGTCAAATTCAAAAGGTTTCAGCATAAAATAGGAAGCCCCTAACCCACCTGCCTGTGCCATGACGTCTTCTTGTCCGAATGCTGTTAGCATAATAATATGCATATCAGCTAATGCTGGATTCTTTTTTATTGTATCCAACACTGCAATCCCATCCAAATGAGGCATAATAATGTCCAATAGTAGTAAATCAGGCTTGTTCTCTTGTAACATGGATAGACAGACCTTGCCATTATGAGCTGTCCAAATCACTTCCAAATCTGGATGCTGTTCGAAATATGCATCCATCGTGTTCACTAGTTCTTTATTGTCGTCCGCAATTGCTATCCTTACTTTCCCCATCCCGTTTCCCCCTACTCATTATTCATCCATTTACATTACTCCCATGAATATATTATTCGCATGAAAATGAACTGCTGTAAAGGAAAAATTCGACAAACATTTGAACAATCCTTTCCTTTTTTGAAAAATGAAACTTACGGATTATAGTTTCGCCAATATTCGACGAAATTCAATGAAAAAAGCCGATCCAAAAGCGGATCGACTTTTTTTACCGTGTTCGTTCACCGTCCCGCATCGTAACTAAAAATAAGCCGGCGCCTTTTTTGGGTTCATCGACAAACATATGAGTGACTGCCCCGACAAATTTTCCATTTTGGATGACTGGACTTCCACTCATACCTTGTAAAATTCCTCCGGTTTCTTCCAGCAATTTTGCATCGGTTAAAATAAAATGGAACTGTTCCTCCTCAACGTCTGTGATTCGGATGGAGAATTTTTCGACTTCCGTCCCTTTTACAGTAGTAAAAATTTCCGCTGCCCCCGCTTGTAATTCTGCGGGTTGCATAATTTCGAGTGGATCAGCTAACACTTCCTTATGAGCATCGTTCCAAGTGCCGAATATTCCGTAAATTCCATTGGTTTGGATTGTGCCTAAATACTCGTCATCATCAACAATGGAGGAGATTTTGTAACCCGGAGTGCCTGGTGCACTTTTCTTAATTTGTTCAATTTCAGAAAGGTAAATTGCCCCATTTTTAAAAGGCGGTGGAGATTTCAAGGAGCTGTCAACGATTTGATGGCCAAGGGCTCCATAAGTGCCTCGATTCGGATCGACATACGTCAATGTCCCGGTTCCTTCTGTTCGGTCTTTAAGGAACGGAAGGAGACGATTTACGGCTTCTTTTTCCGCCATCACTTCAACAGACTTGCCTTTTCGACTGATATTCATGTGGATTTTCCCTTTATTCGCTTTCGCCATGACTTTTTCGAAATCGTTGAGACTGACGATGTCTGTCCCATTTAGACGGTTAATGGAGTCACCCGCCTTTAGCCATTGCTCATTGTTGATTAATACATCATTTGTAACAAAAATGCCCGACAAATCCATTTGAATACCAATTGAATGTCCCATCGGAATTACCCGTTCACTTGACGAAGCTGAAATATCGTGTTGGAACGGCAGGAAAAGCAATAGCGTGGCAAACGAAGCGGATAACATCAGTCGTTTACTCCATCCCATGTTTCACCTCCTCGGCTGAAAGATACTATTGGTATGTCCGTTCAGATGAATCTTATGAAAGGTTAAATCATGTAAAAAAACGCATACATAACGTATGCGCCTAAATGCGAAAAGTTGTTTTCCGTTCGTCTGCCATCGTTAAAAGTTCTTCAGCATGCTGGAGTGTGAGCGGTGTAATTTCCGCCCCCGACAACATTCTGGATAATTCCTTCGTTCTTTCCAAATCGGTGATTTCTGCAACGGAGGTCGTTGTCCGGTTCATTTTCACATCTTTCCGAATATGTAAATGATGATCAGCCATTGCTGCGACTTGAGGTAAATGCGAAATGCAAAGTACTTGAGAATGAGTGGCAATCATTGCGATTTTGTCTGCAATTGCTTGGGCAACCCGACCACTTACACCCGTATCAACTTCGTCAAAAATAATCGAAGTAATCCCTTGGTGTTTAGAAAAAATCGTTTTCAACGCCAGCATAATTCTGGATAACTCTCCACCTGATGCAATCTTAACAAGAGGCTTCAATGGTTCCCCAAGATTTGTTGATATGAGGAACACCACTTCATCAAAACCATTTCTGTCATAAACAAGAGAAGCTTTTCGATTGATGGAAACTTTGAATGTGGATTTCTCCATATGCAGCTCTTTCAATTGATGCATTATTGCATCTTCTAATCGTATAGCTGACTCTTGTCGGATAATTGATAACTCATTCGCTTCCACTTCTAAATCTTTTTCAAGCTGTGCCAGCTTTTCCTGTTCTTGTCCAAGCCGTTCATCACGATTGAGCAGCTGATCAAGCTCGTCTGAAATTTTTTCTCGGTAAATAAGTATATCCTCTATCGTTGCACCATATTTCCGCTTTAATGACTGAAGCATTGCTAGCCGATCTTCCACGACAGGCAATCTAGTCGGGTCGTACTCCATTCTGTCAATAATGCTTTTTAATTCGTGTGAAGTGTCTTGAAGCGAGTAAAAGCATGTTGAAATGATTTCTGAATGAGATGCAAGATCCTTGTCGATTGAAGCAGCATCTTCCAGATCGCTCATTGCAGAGCCAACCCAATCCAAAGCATGATTGTCGCCACTAATAGATTCATAGGCAGTATTCAAACGTTCAAAAATCCTGTTGAAATGTTGAAGCTTCAATTTTTCTTCTTCAAGTTCTTCTTCTTCACCAATAACAAGTTCTGCATTATCTATTTCGTTCAATTGAAACGAATAAAGATCGATTCGCTGCGCCACTTGTTGTTCGTTTTCATTTGCTGTTTCTAATCTACGCTTCAATTTGGAGTACTGAGTATAAACTTCCAAATAATTGTGATGCGCTTCGGCCAAGTTTGATCCAGCAAATTGATCAAGAAGATGAATATGCCGCCTCTCATTCATCAACTCTTGGTTATCATGCTGACCATGAATATCTATTAATTGGGAACCTATTTCCCTTAAACTCGCAATTGTCACCAGTTTACCATTTACACGGCAAGTCGTTTTGCCATTAGCATTCAGATCGCGTCTTAGAATAATACTGCCATCCTCGCATTCAATGCCGAATTCAGAGAGTTTCTCGAAGACAGGATGATGTTCGTCGTCGATCGTAAACATCCCTTCCAATTCGGCCTTTTTTGCGCCATGTCGAATGAATTCCTGTGAACCCCGAGCACCAGCAAGGAGCTGAACCGCATCAATGATTATGGACTTTCCGGCACCTGTTTCCCCAGTAAGAACAGTCAATCCTTCGTCAAAAGACACTTCGAGATGCTCTATTATGGCAAAGTTATGAATGGAAATTTCACTTAACATTCAATATGCACCTCCTTCATTGAACGATCAGCTCAAATAAGTGCTAATAGCCTCGATTTTACATCTACTGTTAACGACTCATCCCTGCAAATGATCATGCATGTATCGTCACCGCAAATTGTTCCGAGCATTTCATCCCATCCCAAATTATCAACAAGAGAGCCGACTGCATGTGCATTTCCTGGCAGTGTCTTTAAAATGATGAAATGGCTCGCACTATCAATACTGATAAATGCGTCAGTCATCATTCGACGAAGCTTTTCTTCCGTATTAAATTTATGGACCGGCGGCAGGCTATATTTATAACGACCATCAGACAATGGGACTTTGATAAGATGCAATTCTTTAATGTCGCGGGAAACTGTCGCTTGAGTTACGTCAACTCCAGCACTTTTCAATTTATCGACAAGCTGGTCTTGAGTTTCAACTTCCTCATTAGTAATAATATCTCGGATACGAAGATGCCGTTGCCCTTTATTCAAAACAATCACTCCCATGCTTATATTCACACCTTTCATTCAGATATCAACTCAACGCTTCATGCGCTTCAGAGACTAATGTCGCGAAAGCCGTGTCATCGTATGGATTGACAGGCTCTTCTTCCGAGCGCAAATGGAACAGAAACTCAATATTCCCTTCTCCCCCTGTCACAGGAGAATAAGATATGCCCTGTAATGAAAAACCATTATCCCTTGATGATTCCGCTATTTTGTGGAGAATCTCCAAATGAACAGATTTATCCTTTACGATCCCTTTTTTCCCCACTTTGTCTTTTCCTGCCTCAAACTGGGGTTTAACTAGGGCCACGACATCTCCGCCATCAGCAATTATTCGCTTCAGTGGCGGTAATATTAAGGAAAGTGATATGAATGACACGTCAATCGTTGCTACTTGCGGCGTTCCTTTCGTGAATTGTTCAGGCATCGCATGTCTGAAATTAGTTTTCTCCATGACGGTAACCCGTTCATCACTTCGAATTTTCCATGCAAGCTGGTTTGTTCCAACGTCGAGTGCATAGCAATGGTCTGCTCCGTTCTGCAAAGCGCAATCCGTAAATCCTCCCGTTGAGGAGCCAATATCCAAGACGATTTTATCTTTAACAGATAAGTCAAAAACGTCAAGAGCCTTTTCGAGTTTTAAGCCGCCTCGACTCACGTATTTCAAGGCTGAACCTTTCACGGTAAGCGGAGCGTCTATCTTAATCTTTTCACCCGGCTTGTCCAATCTTGTTTCAGCAGAAAACACAATTCCCGCCATAATGGAACGCTTCGCCTGTTCCCTTGTCTCCACTAGTCCTCGTTGGACAAGGAGAACATCGACGCGTTCTTTAGATTGACCATTCGTCATACAATTTCCCTTTCTGCCGGTGTGAAACCTTTGACAGCCAACTCCATCGTCCGAACTACATTTTCTGCAGTCAAATCGATTTCTTCAAATAATTTATCTACACTGCCATGTTCAATAAATTCATCCGGAATGCCGATACGGCTGATGGAGACATTCGAAGAGACATCATGAGCGTATTCAATAACAGCACTGCCGAAGCCGCCAGCCAATGCCGCTTCTTCAACAGTTACAATCGGTTTGCCTGTTCTGAAAAGCTGATTAAGCATATCTGTATCTAACGGCTTAATGAATCTTGCATTGACGACTTTTACATGGATCCCCTTTTTAGCAAGAGAATTAGCAGCTTCTAAAGCCATTGCAATAGTCGTTCCGAATGTCAAAATCGAACCGTCTGCACCTTCACGCAATACTTCCCATGTACCGATAGGAATTGTTTTCAGCTTCTCATCCATTACGACTCCGAGACCGTTCCCTCGAGGGAATCTCATTGCAATAGGACCGTCATTATATTCCAACGCAGTCTTCACCATATGTTGCCCTTCGTTTTCATCTTTTGGCATCATAATGACGAGGTTCGGCATATGGCGTAAAAACGAAATATCGTACACGCCATGATGAGTTTCCCCATCTGCTCCTACTAGCCCAGCACGATCGATGCCGATAAATACATTCAGTTTCTGTCTTGCAATATCGTGAAGCATTTGGTCATATGCACGTTGTAGGAATGTCGAATAGATTGCTAAAAACGGTTTCATTCCTTGAGTCGCCAAACCTGCTGCCATAGTAGTGGCATGCTGTTCAGCAATTCCCACGTCAAAGAAACGTTCCGGGAATTCTGCTGCAAAGGATTCCAGTTTAGAGCCGACAGGCATAGCAGGAGTAATGGCTGCTATTCGCTTGTCTTCCCGTGCGATTTTCCTGACAGTTTCAGCAACTAATCCGCTCCATGATGGAGCAGTTGTCGGCGATTTCAAGAAGTCGCCTGTTTCTATCTTATAAGGACCAGTTCCATGCCAAGTTCCAATTTTATCATTTTCCGCTGGCGTGTAGCCTTTTCCTTTTTTCGTCAAAACGTGAAGAAGTACAGGCCCTTCCACTTTTTTGGCATACTGAAGGTTCCGTTCCAAATCATTGAAATCGTGGCCATCAATCGGTCCTAGATACGTAAACCCAAGCTCTTCAAAAAACACGCCTGAAACGAGCAGATATTTCAAGCTATCCTTCACTCGTTCAGCAGCTGCAGCCACTTTTCCACCGACTGCTGGAATTTTTTTCAATATATATTCCAATTCGTCTTTTACGCTATTGTATTTTCCAGCAGTCCTTAACTTGCCTAGAATATCATGAAGCGCACCAACGTTCGGAGCAATCGACATTTCATTGTCGTTTAGGATGACGATCATATTCGTTTTCAAATGACCGATATGGTTTAATGCCTCCAAAGCCATACCACCCGTCAATGCGCCATCGCCAATGATAGGAATGACATGGTTCGAATCACCTTGCATATCTCTTGCCGCAGCCATTCCTAAAGCGGCAGAAAGGGACGTCGAGCTATGCCCTGTCTCCCATACATCATGCTCACTTTCAGACATCTTGGGGAAGCCGCTTAGTCCCTTATATTGGCGGAGAGTGCCGAATTGGCCTGCTCGCCCTGTCAATATCTTATGCACATACGCTTGATGTCCGACATCCCAAATGATTTTATCTTTCGGGCTGTCAAACAGTTTATGCAACGCCATAGTCAATTCGACGACACCTAGGTTAGGCCCGATATGACCGCCTGTCACAGACAAGTTTTCAATTAAAAATTTCCGGATTTCTTTTGCCAATTCCGTCATTTGCTCTTTATCAAGCGTCTTAAGAAAAGACGGATTTGTAATTTTAGTGAGATCCACTACTATCACACACCTTCATAATTTATTGCCACGGAGTCAAAGTAATATTTATATTATAACAAGAAGGTTCTTCAATAGGAACTATTGGACCATAATCCGGATATCCGGTTTTTCATACAAATGAAATGTCATGCATTTCTTTGGACGATATAATCAGCAAAAAGTTTTAGCATTGAGGTTTCCTTCTTTAAAAAACCTAAGCTTTCGATTGCGTCTAGGTGATATTTGTCTAGCTGTTGCTGTGCACCGTCAATTCCTAAAAGGGAAGGGTACGTTGATTTGTCACTTGCTGCATCGCTATTCGCTGTCTTGCCAAGCTGCTCAGTAGTTGACGTAACATCCAAAATATCGTCTTTGATCTGGAAAGCCAGTCCGATGTTTCTTGCATAATTGCGAAGCTGTGTCATTTCTTCTTCGCTTGCATCGCAAAGAATTCCGCCCGCCTCTATACAGAATGATAATAAAGCGCCTGTCTTATGCACGTGGACTTCTTCGAGCTCTTCCAGAGACAAGGATGCCGTTTCCCCTTCCATATCCAGGATTTGCCCGCCTACCATGCCATTTGCGCCAGAGGCATCTGCCAGCAGAGCAATTAATTTAATGACCTGTTCTGGTCTCGCGTTTTCCAAGGAAGCTAATATTCCAAATGCTCTCGTCTGTAACGCATCTCCGGCAAGAACAGCCGTCGCTTCCCCATACACTCTATGATTCGTCGGTTTTCCCCTTCTAAAATCATCATCGTCCATGCAAGGAAGATCATCGTGGATGAGAGAGTATGTATGGATAAGTTCGGCGGCGCACGCAACTTTAAATGCGTCATCGGACGTTTTCTCGAAATCGGTTAGAACTGCTAGGACGAGAAGTGGACGGATTCTTTTACCTCCTGCATTTACCGAATAGAGCATAGATTCCTTTAAAGACCGTGGAGCTTTTTCACTGACGATTAAACGATTCATTTCTGCATCAATTAATGGTGCATTTTCTGAAATGAAAGTCTCTAAATGCTTATCCATTCGATTCCCGTCCTTTCGAAGGGTCGAACGGGGTCGACTCACCGTTATCGTCTATAATTGAAATGAGCTGTTTTTCCGCATCCTGCAATTTCCCATGACAATAAGCAGAAAGCTCCATTCCTTGCTTGTATAACGTGATGGCGTCCTCCAATGGAACGTCACCAGATTCCAATTTTTGAACAATGCCTTCCAACTTCGACATCGCTTCTTCAAATCGAAGTGTTTCCTTGCTCATTTAGTTTTCCTCCTCATCCTTCATCTTGATTGACTTTATTTTCGTTTCCACAGTTCCATCCTGCAAACGGACTTGCAGAGTTTCTCCGACTTCGAGGCTAGAAACGGAATTAGTGACCGTTCCTTCTTTATAAACGATCGCAAATCCTCGATCCATAACCTCTAGTGGATTTAACGCTTTAAGCATCCTGATCGCCGAAGTAAATTGATCCGTTTTATTCCGCAAATCATTTTGAATTGCCCTTGTCATTCTTTCTGTGAATAACGTAAGGTTCCGATCTTCCTCTTTTATCCGTTGCAGAGGTGAATAAAAAGCTAACATCCTATTCAACCGGTCATGATCAGCTTTTCTATTGGCGGTTAGTTCATTCCTACTTCTTAGAAGTCGGTCATCCAATCCGCTTAACTTCTCTGTAAATGGACGATAAAGCCTTTCCGGGAATTGCAATGGATAGGATTGCTGATATGTTGTCAGCCGTTTACGTTCATGTTTAATTTGATTCGAGAAAGAAATGTAAATCGAGCGCTTCCGCTCCAAGATTCTCTCGAATAATTCTTCTCTAGAAGGCACCGCCAGTTCAGCAGCTGCAGTCGGCGTCGGCGCTCGCATATCAGCTACAAAGTCCGCGATTGTCGTATCCGTTTCGTGGCCGACAGCACTGATTAATGGAATTCGGCACGAAAAAATCGCCCGAGCTACCGTCTCTTCGTTAAATGCCCATAGGTCTTCAATCGATCCACCGCCTCGTCCCAAGATCAACACATCAATCGATCCATGAGATTCAGCTAGCTCCAATGCCTGTACGATGGAAGGTGCGGCTTGTGGACCTTGCACAATTGCGGGAAACAGGCATATTTCCGCTAATGGGTATCTACGTTGCAGTGTAGAACAGATGTCTCTGATTGCAGCTCCGGACTGGGCAGTAATAACACCAATCTTCCTTGGCAATGCTGGCAATCTTTGCTTCCAACGTTCTTCGAAAAGGCCTTCCTTCGCCAGCGTCTTTTTCAATTGTTCATACGCTAAAAATAATGCCCCCACACCATCTGGTTGCATCGATTGGACGTAAAGCTGATATTGGCCACTCGATTCGTAAACATTCACATCTCCAGTGATAAGAACATTCATGCCTTCTTCCGGTTTGAATTTCAAGGATCCTGCAGCAGTCCGGAACATGGCAGACTGTATTCTGCTTTTATCATCCTTCAGTGTAAAATAAATATGCCCGCTCGGATGAATTTTTACATTGGAAAGTTCACCTTTCACAAATACATTTCTCAAGTATGGATCTGCTTCAAATTTACGTTTTATGTATTTTGTCAACGAATGTACAGAAAGATACGCATTTTCACTCAATAACTTCACCCCCGGAGTTTTCGACGTATAGAAACGCTGTCTTTCCTTTGAAAAACAGCGCCGCTCTTCATTTATGGAAGTTTAGGTAAGGAACGCTTACCCTTCTTAATTGTCTTTTCTTAATGTGCATGTCGCTTCTGCACTTTGCAATGTATTCTTTAGCAGCATCGTAATTGTCATTGGACCGACGCCACCTGGAACCGGCGTAATGGAGGAAGCAACTTCCTTCGCTTTCTCAAAATCGACATCGCCGCATAATTTCCCGTGTTCGTCCCGATTCATACCGACGTCAATGACGACTGCTCCTTCTTTAATATGTTCGTCCGTTATGAATTTCGCCCGGCCGATGGCAGCAATTAGTATGTCTGCCTGTTTCGTGAATGACGGAAGATCCTTCGTCTTTGAATGGCAATATGTCACTGTTGCATCTTTTTGCAACAGTAATTGGCCCATCGGTTTCCCTACGATGTTGCTTCTCCCGATGATAACAGCATGCTTTCCGGCAATATCAATGTTGGAACGTTTCAGCATTTCCATAATTCCATGCGGGGTGCAAGGAAGGAATGTCTTTTGTCCAATCATCATTTTGCCAACGCTTTGAGGGTGGAATCCATCTACATCCTTGCTAGGATCGATTGCTTGAATGACGAGATCTTCATTGATATGCTTTGGCAAAGGCAGTTGGACTAAAATACCATGAATCGACTCATCGTTATTCAATCGATCTACATGAGACAATAATTCCTCTTCAGTCACTGTCGCAGGCAATCTGATCAACTCTGATTTCATCCCTACTTCAATACTGGACTTTTCCTTATTCTTCACATATGTCTGGGAGGCAGGATCTTCCCCTACGAGAATGACTGCAAGACCTGGTTTACAGCCAGAAGCTTCGAGAATACCTACCCCTTCTTTAATTTCTTCTCTAAGTTCTTTGCCAATTGCAATGCCATCTATCAATTTTGCGGACATCCGATTTCCCTCCACCGATTTATTTTTCTTCGAATTTGGATAGGACACCGTTAACAAAACGGCCCGATTTTTCATCTCCAAATTGCTTACATAGCTCAACAGCTTCGTTCAATATAACTTTATGCGGCACATCTTCATGGTGCAGCAATTCATAGACTGCCAATCTTAGGATTGTCCTTTCAATTTTCGGCAATCTGTCAAGCGACCAGTTTTCAAGTTTGCTTGCAAGCACCTTGTCCACTTCGTCTCGATGTTCAGTCGTTCCTTTGACAAGTGATTCATAGAAAGGATCAATTGGCCGTTCCATTATATAAGTTATAGCTTCCTCGATCGACATATCTGTGTTATCCAATTGAAAAAGCGTTTGAACGGCCTTTTCGCGTGCTTCTCTTCGTTTCATTCGTTTGTCTCCTCCACTACTGTGTCTCTTGGGCTTTATCATAGCATATTCAGTTGACGAAGATATAGCAGGACAAGTTGAAAAGCACCATCCAATGGACGATGCTTTTCAGATCATTCTGTTTCGGCGGGCGTATCGAAATCAATGCCGGTTATATGGACGTTCACTTCTTCTGTTTCAAGCGAGGTCATATTGTATACTGCATGACGAATTTGTCTTTGAATCTCCGTCGCTACAGTGGGTATCGAGTGGCCATATTGGACGACGCAATACACATCGATTACAAGTTTATCGCCGGTCCAATCAGTTTTGACACCTTTTCCGTGGAACACTTTGCCGAACTTCTCCGCAACCCCAGTTGCGAAATTGCCTTTGGTTGTTGCGACACCATCAACTTCGTTCGTTGCAATGCCAATGATGACTTCAAGTACTTCAGGAGCTAGTTGAACGCGTCCCAAAACCTCGTCTCCTTTTGAGCTCTTTCCTGCGAATGAAGGATTTGCCTTTTCAGCCATGCCACTTCTCCTCCCTCTCATATGCATTTCATACTCCGTCTTACTTCTGACCAACTTTACATTTCGTGCAGCAAATTATTTCATAACTGTATATTTCTCAAGGAACTTCGTATCGAAATCTCCTGATTTAAAAACTTCGTGGTCCATCAAATTCAGATGGAAAGGAATCGTTGTATCGACGCCTTCAATGATAAATTCGTCGAGTGCACGCTTCATTCTAGCGACCGCTTCTTCACGCGTGTCTGCGTGAACGATTAATTTCGCCACCATTGAATCATAGAACGGCGGGATTGTATATCCTGTATACATTGCAGAATCGACCCTTACTCCAAATCCGCCCGGTGGCATGTACATTGTCACATTTCCTGGAGAAGGCATGAAGTTTTTCGCCGGATTTTCTGCATTGATACGGCATTCAATTGACCAACCGTTAATTTTAATATCTTTTTGACGGTAAGCAAGCTTTTCACCAGCAGCCACTTTTAATTGCTGTTGGATAAGATCGATTCCAGTAATCATCTCAGTTACTGGATGTTCCACTTGGATGCGTGTGTTCATTTCCATGAAGTAGAATTTTTGATTGATATGATCAAAAATGAACTCGACAGTCCCAGCACCTCTGTAGTTGACAGCCTCTGCTGCTTTGACAGCTGCTTCCCCCATTTTCTCACGCAGTTTCGGAGTGAGGGCAGGTGATGGCGCTTCCTCGACTAGCTTTTGCATCCTTCTTTGAATGGAACAATCGCGTTCTCCTAAATGGATCGTATTGCCATGCTTATCTGCAAGGACTTGCACTTCGACGTGACGGAACTCTTCAATGAATTTTTCAAGATACACACCTGGATTGCCGAATGCTGCGGCTGCTTCCTTCTGTGTAATCTTAATGCCTTTAACGAGTTCCTCTTCATTTCTCGCTACCCTTATTCCTTTTCCGCCACCACCGGCTGTCGCCTTTATGATGACTGGGAATCCGATTTCATTCGCTACTTTTAAAGCTTCGACTTCGTCGGCGACAATACCGTCAGAACCTGGAACAATTGGAACGCCAGCCTGTTTCATCGTTTCCCTCGCTACGTCTTTCGTTCCCATTTTCGAAATGGCGTCAGCAGTCGGACCGATGAACTCAATGTTCACTTCTTCACATAGTTCCGCAAAGCTAGCGTTTTCAGCGAGGAATCCATATCCCGGATGAATGCCATCACATCCTGTCAGCTTGGCAATACTAATGATATTGGAAAAATTCAAGTAGCTATCTTTTGAAAGTTTCGGCCCAATGCAATATGCTTCATCGGCAAGCTCGACATGCAGAGCATCGCGATCTGCTTCTGAATAAACCGCGACTGTTTGAATATTCATTTCTTTGCATGCACGGATAATTCTGACCGCGATTTCACCACGGTTTGCAATTAATACTTTTTTCATCTTTGTATTCCCCCTCAATTCTGTTTAACAAGGAAGAGAGGCTGTCCATATTCGACCAATTGACCGTCTTCCACTAGGATCTCCACGATTTCTCCAGAAACTTCCGCTTCGATTTCATTGAAGAGCTTCATCGCTTCAACTATGCAAACGATTGAATCTGATTTGACCGTGTCGCCTTTTTTGACGTAAGGATCCGCATCAGGGGATGAAGATTTGTAGAATGTGCCGACCATTGGGGATGTTATTTTATGCAATGATGGATCGTTAACAGAGGCTGAAGAATCTGTTGCCGGCTCCTTGCTTTCTTGTTTTGCAGGTGCTTGCATTGGCTCTTCATTCTTCGGTTCTTGTACTGCAGGTGCAGCTTGCTGAACTGATTCCTCTTTCCGTTGTTCCACTTGTATGGATGGTTGTTGAGTATTCATTCCTTTTTCCAGTTTTATTTTTGTTCCTTCTGACTCGAATGTGAACTTTTCAATAGATGATTGATCAATTAATTTAATGATTTCACGGATTTCTTGAATTTTCAACATGACAATTCTCCTGACTCATATTTATTTACGTACCTCCTCCCTATTTTAGACGTTTTTCATTCATATTGAAACAGTTATACTGTATTTGCTATGAAATAGGGCAAAATAAAAAAGAAAAAGACCCATTTAGGGCCTCATATAACTTTATTCCATAAAGTCGACTTGAACGGTGCGTGCATCTTCCCAACTCGTCAATACGTATTGTGTAATTTCTGCTGCCATTTTCGTGGAATGTCCCCCATCTTCTGCAATTACAGAGACATTTACTTTACCGCCATCCTTCCGTACGAATGCTTCCGGATAGCCAAGTGCTTTTAATTGAGTTTCCATTAATTCTTCAGCTGATGTACGTTTCGTAAGTTCTGCCATTTCATCGTATGCTGCACTTTTTTCTTCAGCAGTTGTATCGGGAGATTGCACTTTGGATAACAATTGATCTTTCAAGCTGCTTCTTTCATTTAACACTTGCATTCTCATCTCTTCGAATAGCATCGAGTCGGCATAGACTGTTTTTATTTCTCCTTCTGTTTCTCCTGGAGTTGAAACGGTCACTGCATCATTATCTCCGAAAATTGCCATTCCATCTAAATCCATTGGTTTTTCATTCTTTAAATAATAGATGGAGATGACCGCTACTAGACTTAGTAGAGTTAAGAACCAGACTGTTCGTTTATTCGCTTTCAACATATATCCCCCTTTTCATTTCTTCGACGACTATCTTATGTTCAGGCAATTGAAGTACTGTCGACAAGATTCGAATCAATTCGTATTTCGTTTTAGGATTGTCCGCCCCTTCTGCAACGACTAAAACTCCTTGGAGCGGATTCTTTTTTACCGCTGAGGATCCGGTGCCCGAAAAATAACCGGATAATGGGCTTGGCTCTTCTTTTTGATCGTAATGGAAGTGGATGAATACTTCCCCAATCCCTTCTATCTTCATTAATGCTTGTTCAAGTTGAGCTTCTTCCCGGCTCTCCTCCCCTTTCCCTTTCTCCCCTCCCATCGAACCAATCGTCGAATTGATGAAAATGATGAAGATCGCAAGCAGCGTTCCGATGAAGAGCATATGAGTTTTTCGTTTTGATTTTTGCATATGATCACCATTTCATCCCTTCAATGCGGATATGGTTCGTGTTATCTATGTTGCATATTATGCTTGTTCAGAAGAGGCTATGACCAAAAATTCTCGTGATAGAATGAATGATCCAAATTCCCATCGCCATTTTGACAAGCGGTAAAAATTCGTCCTCTTTCTCCTCAGGTAGGAATAATAATAAAATCGATGACAGTACCGTGATGAATAGTACTCCTATCAAAAACTCCTGCATACGACTCCTCATTTCACCGCGGTTATCAATTTGACAAGGATGACGGTAAACAAAGCGGTATAGATGAATGCGAAAGCGACGAGAAAGGATACTGCGCAAAGGACGAATAATGTCTTACCGATATCATCAAGGATGCCTGTTATATCCTCGTTCGCAAACGGCTCGATGAGCGCAGCTGTCCAGCGGTACAAAAAGCCGGTCAATAATGTCTTTAATGTTGGCAATAAGGCGACCGACCAGATGGTGATAATGAGCCAGGCACCGATAAAAACGCTTGCACCAGATGAATATCTCCCGATTGCTCCTAAACTATCCGTCATAAAAGAACCGACTAGCGGGATATTCTGACTGATCAACTTCTTAATCGGTTCACTCGTTACTCCTGTCAAAGCCCAGGAAATCGTCCCTCCCGCTGTAATGAATATGGAGTACGCGGCGACAACAGCTGAAACTAGGCCGATGAGGGAGCCTCGCAGCAAGTCTGCTATCTTCGTAAATGGAATAGCGGGATGAAATCTGGAAACTATGTCAAACAGCATTGCTGCAGACAACATGGGAATAAGAATCTTGTCCGATAAAATTACTGCTCCATTGGCGAATAACAGCATTGCCGGCTGGAAATTCAGCATGCTGAATGAACCTCCGGAAGCCAAAATACTTGCAGTCAATAACGGATAAATAGAAATGAACATAGTTGCAATCGTCTGTGTAATCGACCGGATCATTTGCAGATGTTCATATGCCGGGTATAGGACGACGGTTAACACGATGAAAAACAGAAAGGTTCTCGTCCATTTGCTGAATGAAGGAAAAAGGAAATCTAGTACCAATGCCATGAAAGTCGAGATAATGACAATAATGAAGCTGGATAGGACGGTTCCGAGTACAGATTCGATTAAAGGTATCATGGATTCTTCATCCGATCATTTAATGATAAATTTGGAGAGCGTGTCGAGCAACATTGATAACTGCGGGAGCCAGAGTGTCAGAATAGCGATTTTAATGGCTATATGTGCAATGGAGGCAACGGATTCATAGCCGGCTTCGGCGATATGCTTCGATATTAATTCGGAGAAATAAAACAAAAAGACGCTTCCTATCAAAAGCTTGGCATAAGATCCTGGCAACGGTTCGAACAATTGCAAGAAGGTTTTTCCGAAAGGTAAGATGATCGTCACTCCAACATATGACAAAAAGAAGAAGAAGATGGCTGCGTATATGATCGGCTGCAAACTCTTGGAAGCGAAAGACACGATTAACAGAAGGAGGTAGATGACGACTAGTTGGAAAAGCGTAACCATTAGAATGCTAAGGAGAGCCATTGAAAGAACTCGGCAATTTCCGAAAAGAAGATTCTTAGGAAACGGAGCATTTCAGCGGCGATATAAATATAGGCTACAAAGAAAAGGAAAAAAGAGAACTCCTTCTTACCGGTCTGTTCGAAAAAGACGTGAAGAAAACCGATGACCAATCCAATACCGGCGATGCGCAATAAATCATTCAATTCCAATTCGGGGTCCCCCTTCATGAACAACTTATGAAAAACTGTCGGGGAATATGATGGAGTTTCTGAGGGAAAATGGATTTCAGCAACAAAAAAACACCCCGTCTCCTCAAAGGAGTCGGAGTGCCCAATTTTTTATGCTCTTGAAACGTATTCACCTTCATCTGTGTTGATGATCAATTTATCTCCGACGTTTACGAAGAATGGCACTTGAACGACTAGACCAGTTTCGAGTGTAGCTGGCTTCGATCCGCCGCTTGCAGTGTCGCCTTTAATGCCCGGTTCTGTTTCAGTAACTTCGAGAGTAACAGTTGCCGGAAGTTCCACGCCGAGGATTTCGTCTTTGAATGAGATGATATGGACTTCCATATTTTCTCTCAAGTAGTTCAATTCCTCTTCAATTTGTGCTGAAGGCAACTCGATTTGCTCGTACGATTCATTGTCCATGAAAACATGGTCGTCACCGTTTGCATACAAGTATTGCATACGACGGTTGTCAATTTGTGCCTTTTCAACTTTCTCACCTGCACGGAATGTCTTTTCATTTACATTGCCCGTACGCAGATTGCGTAGTTTTGAACGGACGAATGCAGCACCTTTTCCTGGCTTAACGTGTTGGAAATCAATGATGCGCCAAATGTCCCCTTCAAATTCAATTGTAAGCCCTGTTTTAAATTCGTTTACTGAAATCATGCTTTTTCCTCCATTGTGTTCGTTATAGGATGATAAGTTCTTTTGGTGAATGCGTCAAACGGACATTGCCGTCTTCTGTGATTATGATATCATCCTCAATACGGACGCCACCGATTCCAGGTAAATAAATGCCTGGTTCAACAGTGACAATCATGTTTGGCACAAGTACCGTTTCAGAACGGAATGATAATGCCGGACCTTCGTGCACTTCCAAGCCAATGCCGTGACCAGTTGAATGTCCGAAAGCATCCTCATAACCTTTTGACTTGATATAGTTCCTGGCAATCGCATCTGCTTCTATTCCAGTCATACCCGATTTGATCTTTTCCAAAGCCAATTCTTGCGCCGCAAGAGTCACTTCGTAAATTTCCTTCATCTTTTCGGAAGGTTTTCCAACTGCAACAGTCCGGGTAATGTCTGAAATATAACCATTATAAAGTGCTCCAAAATCCAAAGTGACGAGCTCTCCGGATTGAATTACTTTATCTGAAGCAACACCATGCGGCAATGCTCCACGCTCGCCAGAAGCTACAATAATATCGAAAGAAGATGAAGTTGCCCCTTGTTTTCTCATGAACATTTCAAGTTCGTTTGATACTTCAAGCTCAGTGACACCTGGTTTGATGAAAGTGCAAATATGAGCAAATGCATCATCTGCGATTTTTGCAGCTTGTTTAAGGATTTCAATTTCATCGGCGTTCTTCACCATACGAAGTTTTTCTACGATGCCGGATACCGCTTTCAGTTCCGCATCCACTTTGTCATTATATAATTCATACGTGCCAAATGAAACATTATCTTTTTCGAAGCCTAATGTTTTAATTTTCATCTGCTCTACTTGGTTTGCGACTTCTTCGATGATCGTTTTTTCATGCTTAACGATGCGGAATCCTTGCACTTGCTCAGCTGCCTGTTCCGTATACCGAAAATCGGTAATGAACACTGCATCCTCAGCGGAAACGACCGCAACACCCGCGCTCCCCGTAAATCCAGTCACATACCTTCTGTTATATGGATTCGTCACCAAAAGTGCATCTAAACCGTTTTCTTTCAATGCTTCCCGCAATTTTGCCAGTTTCATAGCTTTACCCCTTTTCTTCGGAGAAGGAAAGCTTGGAGTGCCAGCTCATAACCGCTAGTACCAAAGCCGGACATCTGTCCCAGGCACACCGGAGCGAGCATAGAAGTATGTCTGAACGGCTCCCGACTATGTATGTTTGAAATATGGACTTCGATGACCGGGACATCAACAGAAGCGATTGCATCCCTTAATGCGACGCTCGTATGTGTATAGGCACCGGGATTGAAAATGATTCCATCACATCCAACGTCTGCAGCTTCGTGGATTTTATCGATCAATGCACCTTCTACATTCGATTGATAAAATGAAATATCCACGAGGTGTTCCGTCGCAATGGTTTGTAAATTGTTTTCGATATCCGACAAAGTTTCCGCACCATAGATCCCAGGTTCCCTTTTTCCAAGCCGATTCAAATTCGGTCCATTCAGAACGAGCAGTCTCACAGCTACACCATTCCCCTCACCATTTTCTTCCCCATTTTATCATATCGTTCCAGTGGCGCAACCTATTTATAGTTGTCAACCGAAAGTTTTCTTCATATATACAGCAGTGCCGGTAATGAACCTGCTGACAATGGCAAGGGTTGATAGAAACGGGATAGATAGCTTCTTAAGACCTTCCGTAAGACTTTGCGGTGTATAAATGATCCATTCAATAGCAATAGCTGCAATAACACTTATACAAATGGCCGTTAAAGCCGGTGGAATTTTTGAAGTAGCTCTAGAAAACACATAGAAAATTCCAAAAGCAAGTAATAGGAAAATGAATAGTAATGCCCATTTCCAACCTTCATTTGTAGACCCGAATACTAACCACTTTTTACCCCAGCCGACAGGCGACCATTTAATGAAATTGAAAAAATGCAAGAATTTTAAAGCTCCCGTTGTGAATAATGCTGCAAAGATCGTCGTCCATATCATTGTTTTAGTGAACATCTTGACCCCTCCTTACGATGAGTGTCGGAAATAAGGCTCTTTTTTAAACCTTTATGGTGGAGTCATCAACCATTTTTTTGTACAATAGAAAGATAAGTTATTTGTTATAATGTAAATTCAGTAAATCTAAATTAGTTATTCAATTGAAGAGAAGGTGTTGGTTAACCCATGTCTAAAAAACAGCAACCGCCAGCATATGGTGGGCAAGCGCTCATCGAAGGAGTTATGTTCGGCAGTCGAAATCATACAGTAACAGCCATCCGGCGAAAAGATGATTCCCTCGATTATTTCTATGTGCCTAAAGAGCAAAAGCCGCTCTCCATGAAATTGAAAAAGATTCCTTTTGTACGAGGGATTGTTGCATTGATTGAATCTGCAGGTATCGGTTCAAGACATTTGACGTTTGCGAATGAACGTTATGATGTCATGCCCGGCGAAGAAGTGGAAGAGAACGGTGAAGAAACTTCTAAGCTTGCGATGGTCATCGGTGTTGCCGCAGTCGGCGTACTTTCCTTTTTGTTCGGCAAATTCGCTTTTACCCTTGTTCCGGTCTTTTTAGCGCAAATGCTTGATTTCATTGCCCCTGGTAAGACGGCTCAAATATTGCTGGAAAGCTTTTTCAAATTGGCCTTACTGTTGTTGTACATTTCCCTCATCTCCATGACACCGTTGATCAAACGAGTTTTCAAATATCATGGAGCTGAGCATAAGGTAATCAACGCTTACGAAAACGGACTTCCACTTACCGTCGAGAATGTCCAAGCACAGTCCCGCCTGCATTATAGATGCGGAAGCAGTTTCTTGCTCTTTACAGTGATTGTCGGGATGTTCATCTACTTCTTAGTTCCTACCGATCCATTTTGGCTACGGATTGTCAACCGCATTCTATTAATACCCGTTGTAATTGGCGTCTCTTTTGAAGTATTGCAGTTTACGAACAGCCTTCGTAACATCCCAGTTTTGAAGTATCTAGGATATCCGGGATTATGGTTGCAATTGTTGACGACGAAGGAGCCTGAAGATAATCAGGTCGAGGTTGCGATTGCCTCTTTCAATAAGCTGCTTGAAATTGAAGAACAAGGTATTGAGAATGTTGATATTCTGAAATCGACAGACACAAAAGTACAAAATTCAACAGTTCCTGCGAATTAATAAAGGGCTGCTCGGAAAGTCAACCTAACTTTCCAAGCAGCCTTTTTATTGTATTATGCTAGTTCTAAAGACACAAGATGGGCATAACTGTCGAGGATTGCGCCATAACTATGTCAAGCTCAAGCATAACTTGCTAGAAGTCGCGCAAATCGCCCTCTAACTTGAGCATATCTTATTCAAACTCGCGCATAACTTGACATATCGAAAGAAGATAGAAAAAACAGGTGAGGAAAACTATTCCTCACCAGTCATATTAGATAGTCCGTATTATAAACCGCATTTCAACTGCGCATTACAGTTCGTGCATGTGTTGCAACCGCCCATTTCTTCCACAGTCCCTTGTCTACATACAGGGCATGTGTCACCGACTTCGGAACCGATTGTTACGTTAGTCGAACGCAAGTCCTGAATCGTATTAACGAGTACTACTTTTCGTTGTTCGACAGTCTCTACTACATAATCAGAGTCGATTTCGTTCTCTTCGGCTTTCAATGTGAGTACTTGTGAGTCACGGCTACCGTCGACATACACAGTGCCGCCTTTCGCTCCGCCTTTATAAAGACGCTCGTAGACGCTTTCTACCTGCTCTACTGTATAGCCACGTGGTGCGTTGACCGTCTTGGAAATCGAGCTGTCGATCCAGCGTTGAATGATGCATTGTACATCTGCATGCGCTTCTGGCGCTAAGCTCATCGATGAAATGAACCATTCTGGCAAATTGTCAGGATCAGCTTCAGGGTTACGTTGTAAGTATTCCTCTACGATGCCCGCTTTGACCTCGATAAATTTTCCGAGACGTCCGCTACGGTAATATGTGAATGAGAAATAAGGTTCAAGACCGGTAGAAACTCCGACCATGGTTCCAGTGGATCCAGTTGGCGCGACCGTTAATAAATGGGAGTTTCTAATACCGTGTTCCAAAATCGCTTCACGAATATCTTCTGGCATTTTTTTCATGTAACCTGTGTTGATAAATGCTTGGCGTAACGCTTTCGTTTCTTCCTCTGTCTTGCCGATAAGGAATGGGAAGCTTCCCTTCTCTTTCGCGAGCTCGATTGATTCGCGGTAGGCAGTTGTCGCAATTGCTTCGAATACTTTGTCGACAAGTTCGTTGCCTTCTTCTGAGCCGTATTCTTTTTCACAATAGATCAGTAGATCGGCAAGTCCCATGACACCAAGTCCAACACGGCGTTCGCCGAGGGCTTGTACTTTATTTTCCTCAAGGAAATAAGGTGTCGCATCAATGACGTTGTCCTGCATGCGGACGCCGACACGAACTGTTTCTTTTAATTTTTCGTAGTTCACTGTTTTTGTTTCTTTATCCGCAAACTCAGCAAGGTTTACAGCAGCAAGGTTACAAACCGAATATGGTGCTAATGGCTGCTCACCACACGGGTTTGTCGCTACGACTTGCTGGCCGTATGCTTTTGCGTTCGTTTCATTGTTTGCATTATCGATAAAGAAAATGCCTGGTTCTGCAGAGTACGTTGCACAAATATTAATGAGATCCCATAGTGCACGCGCTTTGATCGTCCGGTAAACTCGGACCTCATATCCTAGACGCTCCCATTCACGTACATCACCAACTTTATGCCACTCCTCATTATATGCTGCCATCTCCACAGATGAGTATTTTTCAACTGCTGGGAAACGGAGCTCATAATCAGCATCTTGCTCGACAGCTTTCATGAAGTCATCTGTCAATGTGACGGAAATGTTAGCGCCTGTAAGGAATTCTGGATTGTGTACAGAGTATGTTCCGCCATCACGTAGTTTTGTCTCTGCGTCTTTCAAGATCGCTTCATTGAAACCACCCATGCCCGGGATTGTGCGATAGTTGAGGATTCCTTGGTACATCGCTTCCTCTTGCGCAGTAAGTGGTTTGAATTTCAATTTTTCGTTTGCAAGCTTCTTAATCAATTCGTCTTCTGTATGTTCAAGAAGATAACGAAGAATTCTTGGATTCTGCATTTTCGAAATGATAAACTCGCAAATATCAGGATGCCAATCTGAAAGCATAATCATTTGTGCGCCGCGTCTCGAACCGCCTTGCTCGACAAGATGTGTCAATTTCGCTATATCATCTAGCCATGATACAGAACCTGACGATTTTCCGTTGACACCTCTCGCAAGCGTGTTTCGTGGTCGTAATGTCGACCCGTTCGTTCCAACTCCACCGCCGCGGCTCATAATTTCCATGACTTGTTTTCGATGATCCGAAATCCCTTCCCTGGAATCCGGGACAAACGGCATCACGTAACAATTGAAGAATGTAACTTCTGTTTCTGAACCTGCACCATATAAAACCCGGCCTGCCGGGATAAAGTTCAAATTAGATAATTGATCGTAGAAACGTTTGAAGGACTCTTCGCGTTTCTCTTCTGTATCTTCTACAAGGGCAAGACCGGTCGCATTCCTTTTGGCAATCTGCTCATAAAACACTTCAAGCGGTTTCTCAATCACTTCAAGCGGCCTTGTGACAACTCCATTTTCCTGCTCTTCGGGATTATCAATTGAAGAACGGTATTCAGGTTCGATCCAAACATCCGCTTTCCCATTTTTACTATCAAGAGATTGAATGAATCCTAAACCGCGAGCCGGGAACTTTGGATCCTCCTTAACCGTAAGGACAACAAAATCTCCAACCTTCAAAGTTTTCTTTTCAGTATCCTTAAATGAATAGCGATCGATCATGACAAGGCGGGACACTCCGTTATGAACGATTTTCATATCTTCCGTAATTGGGTGCACTTGTGGAAATTTCGCAATATCCGCATTCAATTGATGCTTGTCCAATTTCGGCGTTTGCCCTTTTGAAACTATGACCATCCTTGCATCCTCCCTCTGTAATTGTTATAACCAAACACAACATGTTGTATTATGTACATTACCTAATCTACTATATCTTGAAACATCATTCAAGAACATAGATTTTTACATATTTACCCAAACGGCTTTACTAACATGATTTTCATTAAAAAATAGAACAAAAGGTCCATATGCTACTTTCTAAACGTCCAGTCTTTATTCGCATATTTTTTCTCTTCGATCTCTTTTACAAAAAGTTGTTGTTCTTCCGTTAGTTCCATTGGCATAAGAACGATATCCAAAGCTGTTTCGAACCCTTTGGCGAATGCTTTGACGCATTCTTCCATGGAGATATCCCGATCTGTCAACCGATCAATAGCGACTGCTTTTTCAGGCAAACTTTGACGCATACGCTCTCTGCTTTCTTCAGAATCAAACTTGAACAAAGATACCAACTTATCTTCTTCCAAACTTAACAGAATAGCTCCATGCTGCAAAATGACGCCTTTTTGACGGGTTTGAGCACTGCCAGCAACCTTTTTGCCTTCAACAACAAGTTCATACCAGCTTGGCGCATCGAAACAAACAGCGCTTTTCGGCCTTCTCAAATTATCATTTTGTTCCTTCGTCGCCGGCAAAGAGAATTCGGCATGCAGGCCAAGGTTTCGGAAACCTTCTAATAGACCACCGGAAATGACCCGATAAGCCTCTGTGACAGTTTCCGGCATTCCAGGGTATTCTTCTGTTACGATAACGCTATATGTAAGTTCGTGTTCGTGCAGGACGCCTCTTCCACCAGTCGGACGGCGTACGAATCCAAGTCCGTTCTTCTTAACAGCATCCAAATCGATTTCTTTTTCAACACGTTGAAAATAACCGATCGATAATGTTGCCGGCTCCCATTCATAAAAACGCAGCACGGGACCAATTTCCCCCCTGCTATGCCATTCCAACAACGCTTCATCTAGCGCCATATTATATGATGGTGAGCATTTGCCTGAATTAAGAAAACTCCAAACTGTTTTCCCCAAATCATCTACCCCCTTACTTGCAATGCATATCATTTTATCATTCCCATTGAACAAGTGCTACCCATTCTTTATAATGGAACTATAGAAAGAAAGGGGAAAATCGGTTGTGGATTATATTATTCTTGGAGCGGTAATACTCGCGATCATTTTGTATTTTGTTATTACAATGTTTCGCGTCAAAAAGGCTGTTACAAATTTAACACAAGAGCAATTTATCGAAGGTTATAGAAAAGTGCAATTGATCGATGTGCGTGAACCGAAGGAATTTGAAGCGGGACACATATTAGGCGCTCGTAACATTCCATACTCTCAATTCCGTCAACGTTTTAAAGAAATCCGTCCGGACAAGCCAGTCTATCTTTACGATCAAAATGGCGGAAAGAGCTCCAGAGCTGCTTTATTTTTGAAAAAACGGGACTATACTCAATTGTACCAATTGCAAGGTGGATTCCGTACTTGGACAGGAAAAGTGAAAAGTAAATAACAATAAGCTTAAGATTAAGTTCTTCCTTTGGAGGAACTTTTTCTATATCAACATGAATAGGAGCCCTTTATGGATAAACCAACTTTATTGCCAGTAGATGAGATATTTAACAATACTCATTCCAATTATGAAAATTACGCTTTCATCATCAGGAAAATCATTGATACATTAAACAATCGAAATGAACAGCATTGGAAAATCATCCAAGCCGAAGAACTTATTTCGCACGCGGCATCTGTCATTGATGACTTAATGAAAAAAGGAAAATTACAATTCGAATCAATCGGTTATCTTTATGGCACACGGCCATCCGGGAAAGTGGAGAAGACGGAATCAGATCGATTATTTGAATTGCGCGTTTCCGAAACTATAGAAAATCAGCTGTTCTATTTTCCGGAATACGAAATCGCCTTTACACAAATGGTCTATTATGTTGATAGCGGTTCAACTTGGCCGGAACACCATATATTCTCACCCTCCTCTGAAAAAGCGCTTCACTTCATAGAGTCTGTGAACACCTTGCAGCGGGAACAAATGAAACAGACGATCACTTATTTGGTTGATACTGAGAGTGGTGTAACTAAGAAGAGTTTCGAACATGAATATACAGTCGATAGAGATGATGTTTTTCTCGAAGATACGATAAAAAAAGATATTTATCGTTCTGTCGATGAGTTTTTTAATAACGATGGAACCTTTTACAAAGAATATGGGCTTCCTTATAAGCGAGGTATTTTATTGCATGGCGCCCCAGGAAACGGAAAAACAACGCTCGTCCGTTCCATCACCGGTACCACGACAGCTCCGGTAATTTACTGGCAAATTACAGAGCATACGGGCAGCTATTCTGTTGAAGAAGTATTCAACACAGTCGCAAGGATGGCACCAGCTATCCTTGTCATCGAAGATATCGACTCGATGCCCGAGCATACACGCAGCACTTTTTTGAATACGTTAGACGGTGCACGGGTACGAGATGGTCTTTTCGTCATCGGGACGACCAATTACCCTGAACGGATTGACCCTGCGCTAATCAATCGAGCTGGACGCTTTGACAGCACTTATGAAATACCGTCTCCAAACTTGGAAATGAGGAGAGCTTATTTAAAACAACTTGATATTAAGGAGCTTTTCAATGATGACCAACTCGATGAAATGGCTGCCAAAACAAAGGGATTGTCCATTTCTCAATTAAACGAATTATATATGTCAGTAGCGATGGGATATCATTACGACGGAGAAATTGTCTATGAGCGCAGAATCGAAGAGCTTCAAAAACAACATCGCCGATCGACAAAAGGTGACTGGGAACAAAATGGTTCCATCGGTTTTTCATAATTAAACTAAAAAAAGGAGAGTCCCAATCCGGGACTCTCCTTCATTTATATCGTATTACGCCTTTACAAGATCTTCCTCTTTAGTATATCGAAGTACCGGTTGGCGTGCTGCTTTCGTCTCATCAAGACGATTGATAACCGTCGTATGAGGCGCTTCTTGTACGATTTCCGGATTCTCTTCAGCTTCCTTTGCGATTTGGATCATAACATCAATGAAAGAATCAAGAGTTTCCTTCGATTCAGTTTCCGTAGGCTCGATCATGATAGCCTCTTCAACATTTAACGGGAAGTAGATTGTTGGCGGATGGAAACCGAAGTCGAGCAGGCGCTTCGCCATATCCAATGTCCGGACGCCCAATTTCTTCTGGCGACGGCCTGATAATACGAACTCATGCTTACAGTGCTGCTTGTAAGGCAGGTCGAAATAAGGTTCCAGTTTGCGCATCATATAGTTTGCATTTAGTACCGCATTCTCCGTAACAGCTTTTAAGCCATCCGGACCCATGGAACGGATATATGTGTACGCACGTAAATAGATGCCGAAGTTGCCATAGAACGGCTTGACGCGTCCGATTGTTTGAGGCACATCATATTCGAATGTATAACGATCATCCTCTTTTACAAGGATCGGCTTCGGCAAGAATGGAGCCAATTCCTTCGTAACTCCGACAGGACCTGAACCTGGACCGCCGCCGCCATGAGGACCTGTGAACGTCTTATGCAAGTTCAAGTGGACCGCATCGAAGCCCATGTCTCCTGGTCTTGCTTTTGCCATGACGGCATTCAAGTTCGCACCGTCATAGTACAATTTTCCGCCTACACCGTGTACAATCTCAGCCATTTCAAGAATTTCTTCTTCAAAGAGACCTAGTGTATTCGGATTCGTAAGCATGAGGGCAGCTGTATCCGGTCCAACTTTCGATTTCAAATCATCGATATCGACAAGACCTAATTCATTCGACTTAACAGTAACTGTATCAAAGCCAGCAACTGTAGCAGAAGCAGGGTTTGTACCGTGCGCGGAATCTGGCACAAGCACTTTCGTACGGTGAGATTCGCCATTCGCTTCATGGAATGCACGGATCATCATGAGGGCCGTCCATTCTCCGTGTGCACCTGCAGCCGGTTGAAGTGTCACTTCATCCATTCCTGTAATCTCGGACAGATGTTCTTGAAGATCATACATGATTTCCATTGCACCTTGGACAGTCGATTCATCTTGTAACGGATGGATGTTCGCAAATCCCGGGAATCTAGCAACCGCTTCATTGATTTTTGGATTATACTTCATCGTACAGGATCCAAGGGGATAGAAGCCGGTGTCAACCCCATGGTTTCGATTGGATAGTGCTGTATAATGGCGCATAATATCAAGCTCGGAAACTTCAGGAAGCTCAGGAGATTCCTCTCTGAGAAGACCTTCCGGCAAATGGCTTGAAAGATCGATTTCGGGAACATCGAGATCAGGCAAGCTATAGCCGATCCTGCCTGCCTTTGTAATTTCAAAAATGAGCGGTTGGTTATCTTTATGCATGGCTAGCCTCCATTTCCTGCACAAGTGCATCGATTTCTTCTTTCGTACGCTGTTCAGTAACGGCAATCAATACATGGTTGGATAGCTCAGGATATGTCAATCCAAGATCATATCCGCCAATGATTCCTTTATCAAGAAGCTTCGCATTCACTTCTTTAACCGGCTTTTTAAGCTCCACAACTATTTCATTGAAATGCACTCCGCCAAATTTCACTTCGAACCCTGCTTTTTCGAATGCATTTTTCGCATAAGCAGTTTTGGCGATATTTTGGTAAGCAATTTCCTTTGTGCCAACTTTTCCTAAAGCTGTCATCGCAACCGAAGCAGCGAGGGCATTTAATGCTTGGTTCGAACAAATATTGGAAGTCGCTTTGTCACGACGGATATGTTGTTCACGTGCTTGAAGCGTCAGAACGTAACCACGTCTGCCTTCGCCATCGGTAGTTTCCCCTACCAATCTTCCCGGCATTTTTCTCATTAACTTTTTCGTAGTTGCAAAATATCCGCAATGTGGTCCGCCGAACTGTTCCGATATACCGAACGGTTGCGCATCTCCAACAGTGATATCCGCACCCAATTTGCCAGGTGGCGTCAATATACCTAGGGCTAGCGGATTTGCTGAAACGACTAGCAAACCGCCTTTATCATGTGTGATTTCTCCGATTTTTTGGATGTCTTCCACCTGACCGAAGAAATTCGGATATTGAACGATAACTGCTGCTGTATTATCATCGAGCAATTGCTCGAGCGAAGCTACATCCGTCACACCATCTTTCTGGGGGATTGTGACAACGTCGATAAATTGACCTGCTGCATAAGACGCCACTACATCTCGCGCTTCCGGATGAACCGTTTCAGATACGAGGATTTTGGTGCGGCGTGTATGACCTGCTGCCATAGTCCCTGCCTCCGCTAATGCAGTGCCACCGTCGTACATGGATGAGTTGGCTATGTCCATTCCTGTCAATTCACAGATCATCGTTTGAAATTCGAAAATCGCTTGCAATTCCCCTTGCGAAATTTCTGGTTGGTAAGGTGTATAGGCTGTATAAAATTCAGAACGCGAAATGACATGATCAACGATGATCGGTTTGTAATGATCATACACACCCGCTCCAAGGAAAGAGGCATATGTACGCGCATCCGCGTTTTTTGCTGCAAGTTGCGCAAGCTCCTTCGTCAATGCAGTTTCCGATTTCGCTGGTTTAATATTTAATTCGCCTTTAAAACGCACTTTTTCGGGAATATCTTCAAATAGTTCATCAACCGTCGCAATTCCGATCGCCGATAGCATTTCTTCACGATCTGTTTCCGTCATAGGAATATAACGATGCTTCATGTCAACATGTCTCCTCTTCATTCATTTATCGTTTATAGAAAGGTGTTGCAATCAGTACTGCCTTCAATCGTTTCCCGCGGATTTCTACTTCCACATTAGTTCCTTCTGCCGTATGTTCCGTTGCAAGAAGTGCAAAACCGATGTTCTTTTTCAACGTAGGAGATTGCGTTCCAGTAGTGACTTCACCAATTTCTTCTTCACCAATAAACACTTTATAACCAGTCCGTGGAATTCCTTTATCAATCATTTCAAGACCGACAAGCTTCCTTGAAAGGCCATTTTCCTTTTGTGCTGCAAGTACTTCTTTCCCTACGAAATCCTCTTCTTTATTCAGCTTCACCACGAATCCCAGCCCTGCTTCCAGCGGCGAGATATCTTTCGACAACTCCTGACCGTAAAGCGGTAAGCCTGCTTCAAAACGAAGAGTATCACGAGCCCCTAAACCTGCTGGCACAACCCCTTCCTCTTCTCCGGCTTCCAAAATGGCCGGCCAAAGAGCGACGATTGACTGCGGCGATCCGTAAATCTCGAACCCGTCTTCACCGGTATATCCCGTACGGGAAACGAGGACCTGATGGCCTGCAATATCGACATTATCTTTGAAACGGAAAAACTTGATTTCATCCAATGGTTCGGAAGTCAATTTTTGCAATACCTCTTGTGCTTTTGGACCTTGCAATGCAAGTAAACCAAATTCGTCTGAACGATCCTCGATGATGACATCTCCGTTTGCATGCTGTTTCATCCATTCAACATCCTTTTCAATGTTGGAGGCGTTAACAACTAACAGGTAATTATTTTCTTTTCTTTTATAGATGAGCAGGTCATCTACCGTACCGCCATTCTCATAGCACATTGCGGTATATTGCGCTTGGCCATCCTTCAATTTAGAAACATCATTTGTAACTAATCCTTGCAGGAAAGAAAGTGCGTCTTCACCTGAAACAAAAACCTCACCCATATGCGAAACATCAAATAGGCCAGCTTTCGTTCTGACAGCTTCATGTTCAGCTTTAATGCTTGAAAACTGAACTGGCAATTCCCAACCTCCGAAATCAATCGTCTTTCCACCGTACTGTTGATAACTATCGAAGAGTGCGGTACGTTTCAAAGTTTCCGTCAAAGCCATATCCCCCTTGAAATGAATGATAAAGTAAAACTTCAATCAGCGGCATTTTCCCCACTGATCAGATGAACAAAGGCTAAGTACGCAACGTCCTGTTGCAATGCCTTTGTGACTTGCATCCTGCAAGCCCGATCCAATCGGGCATTTACTGGCTGTTTTCAACCACTTATTTTTTGAAAGGGGTGCCTTACAGCCAGTTAATGCGGGATAAAAAAAGACAGAAGTCCCCTTGAATAAGAGAACCTCTGTCCGTGTACCTGAAAGTTTGACCTTGCGGCTTTCCTCTTTGGTGGCCGACTAAATCGGCACTCTCCAGAGACGCGTCATGAATGAGTCTTTTTGCCTGAGAGATTCATAACTTTCGTTACTTGCTCCTTCGGCGACGCCTAATGCGTGCTCTCCCCATCCAATCATCCGCCATATGCAATTAAAAATAAAATGATTAAAATTCGGACAAATAACTGCCCTTTCGCCTTATATCTTAACATTTCATTTTTGCAAGCGCAATCCTTTTTCAAGTATTATTCATTTTACGAACCATATCTTCTTAAATGACAAATAATGTTCGTATTTAAATCATCAGATATTTCAGCACTATGTCATCAGTTTTTCAATCTCGTAATCTGGGAAGCAATATACTGTGTAATTTCACTTAACGTCCTGTTTGTTGTTTCGACTTTAAAATGGGCACATTGCAAATAAAGGGGCTTTCTATTGTGAAAAAGCCTCTCCAATTCATGTCTAGAAGAACGCTGAACAATCGGCCTGTTTATATCAGTCGAAATCCTACGCCATATATCACGGAATGTGGAATTCAAATAAAAGACAAGACCTGTCATTCTCATAATCTTCCTGTTTTCCGCCCTCATAGCAACACCACCACCGGTAGCAATGATACAAAACTCGTCAGAGAAGTTGCGCAAGAATTCCGTTTCCATTTCCCTGAACCCTTCTTCGCCATATGTTTCGAAAATTTGAGGGATTGTCATGCCTGTCCGTGTGGCAATTTCAGTATCCATATCATAAAAAGGCAAATCCAGCAGCGTCCCAAGCCGCTTGCCAATTGCGCTTTTTCCGCTTCCCATGAAACCGACCAAGTATACTCTTTTCATATTTTACCCGCCTTGCCTCATCAACTTTGTTGTTTCTTTCTCATAGTGGATTTCAATTGAATCGAATGTTCTGTATAGATTAGTATGCCATGAAATGATAGTAAAGAGAAAGAGGCTGACGAGAAATAGTAAAATTAACGAAGCGGCTAAAGTGATCCCTTTTTCATTCCTGACGAAATCCAATTGCAAATCTCCTTTCCCTCTTACTTCCGTCAAGCATTGTCACTTCAACGCTGAGCTCATGTCCGTCTTCGGTAAAAACCACGCTTGAGACATTTGTGAAAAGAGGAATATGTCCTGTTAAATTCGTCCGTTTGCGGATGACATAATTATTTTGACCAACTTCAATTTTCCCTCTTTCGTTCGTGAACGAAATCGACCGATCTCCCATTAGAACTTTAAAATCTTCAACATTAACTAGCAATGCTTGCAAATCGATTGCAAACATTTCCCATTCGGTCGCGTAATAATCTTGCAATTGACGCTCTATTGGAGTTTTCCAATAAAAGAACAGGACGACAAACTGGAGAAAGATTCCCATGATCACTAATTGAAACAAGGCTTCTAGAAAAGAATAACCCGCCTCATTACGTTTTTTCAGATCCCTATGCATTTTTCGAATTCCCGTTCAATGAATTGATAACTTACACAAATTCCTTCTCCCTGTACTGACCATCGGTATATTGTTTTATCTATATGATTTTCCCCCGCTATCAGACCGTATGCCTGATAGAGTATAGCACCGTGATAAGCGGATTCTGCTGCATGCATGCCCAACTTTTTCATTTCTAAACGCGTAGACGCATGTGAATAAAGCGGCAACAGCGTCCCGAAAATGACTGTCAATATGACGAGGGATAAAATCGACTCCGGCCAAGAATACCCTTTTTCATTCGTCATAGACGAGCACCCTCCCATACTGTAATTGCAATGTTAATCGCTTGTCCCCAGTCGAAGTTCGCAGAATGATTGTCCCAGGATTGATAATATGTCCGTTCGGATGAAATTCTACCGTGCTAATTCTATTCCCGCCACTCACCCAATGCATATAGCCAGGAAAATCAATGGTGGAATATGTCACCGAAATAGGTGCATATAAACTATAGGATCTCCCTGAGTTGCGGAACTTGATTGCCGTATACGTTTCGTTTGCCTTTGCATAGGCTTGTGCATGATGAATAGTCGCAATGAATGTATACAAAGCTTCTTCTTCGCTCTGTTTTGTAATCCAACGATCCCCAATAGGCAGGATGACAGCTGACAGAATGCCGACCACACTCAACACAAGAAGCATTTCGAGAAAAGTGAACCCCTTGTCATTATTCGCCTTCATTATTGTTAAGTGCTCTTACAATTCCATCTTCTATTGAAATATCAGAGCCATCAGGACATTTTGCACCTTCCGGCAAATAGTCTTCTTCTGTCAACATATCAATTGTTGGAACTGTATGATGCTCCATCTTATATGCTTCTACCTGACCTTGTGCCATTTTGACAAAAGCTTGGCACCCCTTTTCATCAATCGCCTTCGAATGTTTAGTCACATTCGGTATGGCAATCAATACTAATACAGAAATAATAAGTAACACGATCATCATTTCGATCAACGTGAAACCATCTTCTTCCTTAACCGCTTTCAATACCTTTCTCCTCCTCATAAATTATCAATCACGCTGTAAACCGGCAGCAATAAAGCTAAATAAGACGCCAAAATGCAAATTGATAAAATTATAAATAAGATAGGCTGTAGCAACGCAAGCCACTTTCCTAAATCCTCTTCAATCATTTCATGAAGGTTTTCACCGAACAGTAGAAGTTCCTTTGCCAGATGTCCTGTATCGGATCCATGCTTCGCATACGCGCTTAACTCCTTGCGAAGGCCAACCGTCAATTGAGTGGCCATTTCGAAACTTTCACCGTATATGACATGTCTTTTAATCGACAAAGCGACTTCACTTAGCAGCGGATTCAATTTTTGCTCCACCAACACTTGAAGGGCATCTTGAATAGATAGTCCCGACTGAAGAAGACTGCCGATTTCGCTTACAAAGTCACGAGTTATCAATTTCGAAAATAATGATTTAATAACAGGAATGGTCATAAGGAAACGGATTCTTCTTTCTGACGGCAATCTACGGTAAATGAATATACCACTTGCCGCTGTTGCGATAAAGAAAGCGCCGCTTCCAATCAATACATCAGGGATTCTCGAAACGAGTATAGGAAGCAGGGAAACGATACCGGCTGCCTCCTCATTCCTCGCCACTACCATCGCTTGTAAATTAGGAAGGAAATAGCTTCGAAAAACTAATAGAAAGATAGCTAAAAACGAAAAAAGCACGAAAGGATAGAGTAAGAGATTTCGCAGCTTTCTTCTTCTTTCTTCCGATCGCTTCATTCTATCCGCCATTCCCATTAATGCATCCGCCAATCTTCCGTTCACATCTGCGATGATGACAGGTAGCAAAACACTTGAAGAAAACCCGAGTCTCCTAAGAATATCCGACACTCCAAGCCCCGCCTTAAAATCCATTTCTATTTGTTCTAGCAGTTCATTGAAATGCTTTGAATGATGTGGCATTAGGAGTATCAGTCCATCATGGAATGTATAGCCTTCTTGCATAAGAACCGAAAGCCTACTTAAAAACGCAGGACGGTTTTCAATGCTATACGAAGTTCGAGTGAATAACCGTTTTCTTTCCTTAACCATGGGACATCCCTTTATTCAAGCTGTATTTTTTCATGACTGCTTCGATTGTCATTTCTTTTGGTACAGTTACACGTTTCCCTGAAATAATCCCATCTGCCATCGCATCTAATAAATCGCCTTGAACAATTTCAAATACCGCGCCAACATCTCCATCTTTTTTTCGGATGAGACGCTGTGCAGATATGCAAACGATTGTTTGCCTCAGTTCTTCGGGAGTGATTCCAAAATCCATCATTCTATAAAAGCATCCCTCAGGATCTTTTGAATGGACGGTCGACAATACTAAGTGGCCTGTCAACGCTGCCGCCACAGCAGTCCTTGCAGTTTCGGCATCTCTTATCTCACCGATCATAATAACGTCAGGAGAATGTCTTAAAATCGCTTTCAGCCCTGCCGCATATGTCATGCCGGATCGTTCATTCACTTGTATTTGCAGAAGATGCGAATGATTGTTTTCGACAGGATCCTCAAGAGTGATCACATGCCTTTGATGATTGACGCAATGTGCAGTAAGGGAATAGATAGTCGTCGTTTTTCCACTCCCTGTTGGACCGGTCAGCAGAATTAATCCTTGCTGTTCTTCGGCAGCACGCCGAAGCTGCTTTTCCCAAATAGGATCGATGCAGAGCTCATCAAGTGGAACAATTTGGTCATGCCTTTGAATACGGATGACTACACTTTCTTTCATTTGGATAGAGGGAATAGTTGAAACGCGGAACGAATAGTTTTCGTTTTGCATTTTTTTGTGAAATGAACCGCTTTGTGGTTTTCGTTTATCACTAATATCTAACGAGGAAAGAAATTTGAAAAAGGAGATCATACGGGCGGCTAACTGTGGGGGAAATGTGCCGGACCGTTCCAGTTTTGAATTCTTTTTAAAAGAAATATCATAATGATCGTGCATTGGAACGAAGTGGATGTCTGTCGCCTCATTGGCAATCGCTCGCTCCAAAAGGTCAAAACACTTTTTCTCAACGATATTGTCACGATTTTCCATTGAGCACCCCTCTTTCACGGTGAAAGACCGCTTTTCACCTTAAAACGAGTATACGTTGAACAAATCGAAAAAGGAATAGTTCTATGTGAATTCAATTTTTAAGCGCCATTATCGCATCAATTTTGAATTTTACATTGCCTTTTCGGTCTAAAAATGAATTTTGTGAAGTTCAAATGTGTTTGTTCAACATGTATTTGTCACAATGTCAACTTGATAGGAGTTTACTTTTCGAGTTACTATCCATTATAATGAATAGGAGATCATTGTATTGTTTTATGTTAAGGAGGGACGCACTTATGGATAACATGTTCAAGCTATGCGGTTTTTGGACTGGCATTTTCGCTGTAATGTTCTTCGTCGGTGACATGATGACAGCTTCCGTTATCATGATCGCGAGCACTATTTTCTTCCTGTTGCTTGGATATTTGAATCTTACAGAGCGTATGTATATGTACATGTTTGGAGCTTACCTAATGATTTTCATGGTAGGATTCAGCTATTATGCGACATTTATTCACGTACCAGGTGCAGGTCACTAATCGTCCGAAAGAAAAAACAGCCAATGTGGCTGTTTTTTCTTCTTATGAGAAGCCATTTAAAAACGGATTCATATCTTTTTCTTCTGCAGGAGTTGTCGAAGGGCCGTGACCAGGATAGACAACGAAATCATCATTCAAAGTCAATAACTTCTCATGAATAGATTGAAGCAACGTCTTCGTATCTCCTCCAGGAAGATCCGTCCTTCCTATGCTTTCCTTAAAAAGCGTATCCCCTACAATAGCTACCTCCGCATCAGTGAAAATGAATGATACACTGCCCGGCGAATGCCCCGGTGTATGACGAACTTCCAAGTGAAATGAACCAATTTGCAATTCGCCTTCCCTAAGAAAATGATCAGCGGCTTCATTTTTCACAAGAGGCAAACCTGGATATCTAGAAGAACCATTTAAGTCGGGATTCACAAGCCACTCCTGTTCCGCTTCGTGAATATGAACGGGGATGCCAAAATGACTTCTTACTTGATCAACCGCTCCAATATGATCGAAATGCGCGTGTGTCAATAGAATGGCAAGCGGTTTAACATTCAATTTTACGATTTCTTTTATCACCCGGTCTCCTTCTTCTCCTGGATCGACAACTAAACACTCCCCCTTATCATTGAGTAGTAAATAGCAATTCGTCTGAATCGGACCAAGTGGATATGTACGTATTTCTAACATTTTTCACACCTCCTACTTTTGATAGTAATGAACTTACAATCGGATTTCAAACAATCGTCACTTATAAACCTCGACAAAATGTTGGGCAAACAGTACAATAGAAGAGGAATATTGCTAATTCGGCATTCATTTTTTCTCTATTGAAAGGAGTGTCTTCTACATGAACATCTTAATGGTTATTTTCGGACTCGTTGCAATCTTCGCTGTTATCGGTACTGTACAAGCTTTCAAAGAGCGTAATGTACTGAGCATTTTGTTCAATCTTGGAGCTGCCGTTATTTTCGGCGGTTTTACAATCGCGACGATTGTCTTCCAAGGCTACCCACCTACTCTTCATTGATTAGTACTTGTTTTTAAAAACATCCTCTGCATTTCAATGCAGAGGATGTTTTTTAGTTATCAAATTCAATCCACTCAAATATTTCTTTCGCTCTCATGTCAATAAGCTCTTCTGACGTATAGCCGTTTAAACAATATTGTCCAGAAGGAGAACATTTTAACGGTCCCTCATCCAACCCTTTTACTAGTAGCTCGGGACTTCCTTTTTCAAAACGATACAAATTAAACTTTGCACCCAATTCATCCAGTTGGCCGCTCTTTTCCGCCCCTTTTAGAATCAACCGATTCTCATCAAGCCATTCAATTGCAGGGACTACCCACTCCGAATAATTACTGACCGCCGGCAACTTCCATTCCGACTTTACCTCACCGTCAAAGTTCCTGATCGTATATGTAAACGCATCCGAGTCAATTGTCTGTACAATACCGATAGCATCATCAAACACATCAAAATAAACCGCATTTCCAATTCCGGTTGTCTCAACTTTCTCAGTATCTAAATGAAACATCTGTATATCTCCACCGTCGAGCGGATGGTCTTCCAACAACATGCTGAAAATCTTATTATCATTAGCCCACTTTGGAAATGGATCATCCAATTCGACAAGGGAAAGACTATCATCACTTCCATCAAATGCAAAGAGATCAAAAGACCAATCTTCATGGAAAGCAGTAAATAATATTTTCTTTGGATTTTCACGATTCCATTCAATCGATAGCTCCGTCGAATCGATTTCCACTTCATGCTCAACCGTCCCGTCCATTTCAACGATTTTAATGACAGCAGAGTTTGGATGATCGCTCGTATGTACTAATAAATAATCGCTGGAAGGGTGTACAAGGACATCAATAATGAATGACGAATCCTCATATACCAGCCCAGTTTCTCCCGTTTCGATGTCAAAATAATTCACTTTGTAAACACCGTTATTTTTCACAACATAAAGAATTTGAGTATCAGTAAGCCAATCCGCTATGAAATGAAAGCTGGAAGGATCCGCTTCAAAAACTTGGGGAGTTGGCGACTCAACAGACTCCTCGACAACATCGGAAGGTTCTTCCATATTAGGTTCTACTGCCGGCGGTTCACTTTTCTCCGAACAGCCAAACATCATTATCAAGAACAGCAAAAGCCAACCTGTCATTCTTTTCATCACGCAATCCCCTCCTTCCATCTTTCTTTCAAAAAAATTCTGCACGGTAAACGAACCCGTGCAGAACTTAGTCGTTTTCGCCAATATAGGCTTATTCTTCTTCTTTATCTGTAAATCTTAGCAAGTCTCCATTAATAATCAAATCAGAATAGCCAAGTTCCGTTGTCGCCCGGTCAATATACGGTTCACACGCTTGAGAATCGGTTGCTTCTCCAGTTTCGATATCATAGCAAGCTTCGTGAGCGTAAATATAGTCTTCGGTAACTAAACGTCCGTCCCTGAAAATAACAAACGGTTCATGATCCGGAGAGAATATGTCTGCGCCCATTTGCATGTCTTCTTTCGTACTGATGCCTAGCAAATGCAGGACAGTTGGTCTAATATCCAATTGGCCGGAAAGCTCGTCAATCGTTTTTCCTTTTCCATAACCAGGAATGTGAATGAACATCGGTACTTTTTGCAATTCGACATTATCAAATGGAGTAATTTCTTTATCCAAATACATGCCCATCGCCTTGTTGTGGTTTTCCGAAATACCATAGTGGTCCCCGTACATGACAATTATAGAATTGTCATATAAACCGCTATTCTTTAAGTCTTCGAAGAAGATTTTAACGGCCTCATCCATATAACGGACTGTTTGGAAATACTTGTTCAATGTTTTCGAATTGGAATCATAAGGCGGAATGATCATATCTTCTTCATCCAAATCAAATGGATGGTGGTTCGTTAATGTAATCATTCTTGTTGAAAACGGTTGAGGCATAGTTTTCATTAATTCCACGGACTGCTCAAAAAACGGAATATCTTTCATTCCCCAGTTGACCGCTTGCCCTTCTCCGATCTCATAACTTTCAACATCATAAAATTTCTCTATACCTAGAGCTTGGTACATAATATCCCGGTTCCAGAAACTTTTGTTGTTAGCGTGCATGACACTCGTGAAATATCCATTCTCGCCCAGTCTTTCCGACATGGAGTTGAACGTATTTCCACTGTTTGTGAAAAAGACAGCCCCGCCATTTCGGCCGTATAGTGAGTTTTCCATAATGAATTCCGAGTCAGAAGTTTTTCCCAACCCAGTTTGGTGATAGAAGTTATCGAAATAAAATGTATCTGGATCATTTGTCAACTCATTGAGGAATGGCGTAATTTCATGGCCGTTCATCTCATTGTTGATAACGAAGTTTTGCAAGGATTCCAACGAAACGAAGATTACGTTACGTCCCTCCGCAACTCCGAACATTTTTGGATCCGGCTCTGCATAATTCGCATTAATATAGTTGGCTACCTCGGTTAGTTCACTGCCATCGGCAAGCGCGCGTTGGGCATGCGTTTTCGATTGGATGAACAAGTCATAAATATGATAATTGTATGTCCCGATATTTTTCACGAGCAATTCCCTATCAAAGCTTCGTGTGAGCAACTGCGGACGCTGCGCTTCGGATAATCCTAAATTGACCATCAATACTGTTGCAGCTACAACGAAATACAGCTTACGCCCAATGCTTCGTTGGCTTACAGAACTTTCCGCCGCAGGAATAAATTTTATAGCCAATGCAATGATAATGACATCGGTGAAGAATAAAATATCCCATGGACGGATGTTCGCACCAATGGAAGACGACAAATCGCCAAAATTACTTGTTTGGAATAAGACCGGCAATGTGATGAAATCACTAAAAAATCGATAAAATACCGCGTTGCTGAACATAATAATTGACGTTATTAAACTGACTGAAAATATATAGATGTTACGACGTTTCGTACTCTTCATGAATAAGGCCAGACCGTATATGAATAATAAAAAACTGAGTGGGTTCATGAACAGAATGAATTCCTGCATCATATTATCGATCTTCATATTAAAGCTAGTGATATAACCTATATACGTTGTTAGCCAAGTTGCGATAATTGCAATGACGAGTACGGAATGCTTGGGCCAAGTTACTCTTTTCATACTTTATCTTCCTTTCAAATTGAAACCTCAATTGTAAATGCACCCCATCATCTGTACATGCACTACTTAATAGACGGATGAGAGATAAAAAAGTTTCATTTTCTGCAAAAAAATTGTGAAGGAAAATGATTTGAGGATCACTCTAATCAGTCCTCTTGCCCAACTCACTTTTTAATATAAGCAGGGCAGGTAAGTAATCTTCTTGCATAATCAAGCCATTTTCGTATAGCTCTTTCAATTCAGACATCATCATTTCGATATCTGTTTTTTGATTCCCTGTATATATAAAAATGCCGAAACGTTTAAGAAGTTGCAGGACATCTAAGAATCCCCTCATTTGGCATCACGTATTTCCCGACATTGTATGACTCTTTTCTCAGTAATAATCTTATTGACTGGAATATCATGTTCTTCAATAGGTACTTCTTTTGAAGTTTGAATATCTAAAGCTAAAGATATCCGGTTGCCATTATAGTTAGTCAAATAGCGATCATAATATCCTCCACCAAAACCTATCCTGAACCCTTCATCGGAAAATACGACGCCAGGCACAATTTGGAGGTCGATTTGGTGTTTGTCAACGGAAATCGTCCGTTCGACAACTGGTTCCTTTAAATCCATATAAATAGTTTCAAGATCATCGAATGAATTGATAAGTCTAAAATCCATTTCCCTCGTATCGGGTTTACATTTCGGCACAGCAATACGTTTCCCTAGACTCCAAGCGGATTCAATCAACGCAATTGTATCCACTTCCGGAAAGCGCGAGATTGTAACTCCTATCGTCTGAGCCAACGTGTATTCTTCACACGCATGAAGCCGTTCCAAAATCGCTGCAGACAGACTTGCATGTTCAGAATGATTCATATCTTTCATGATTGTTATCATCTGTTTTCGTTTGGACAATTTACTCATTCAAGTATTCCCCCATTCTGAAATAAAAAACCAAAACCCGCGAAGAGTTTTGGCATGAGCGATTATTTCGTTTCACGGTGCAAAGTTTGTTTCTTTTCACGTGAGCAATATTTTTTCATTTCAAGACGTTCCGGATTGTTACGCTTGTTTTTCTTTGAAATATAATTACGCTCTCCACATTCTGTGCAAGCAAGTGTAATATTTACGCGCATTGTTGTCCCTCCCACTCATTGGCAATATAAATTAATATGAGCATGATTTATACGACTTTTCAATTGTATCATATCACACGGTTATGTAAAGAAGAAAGTTTCAAATTACATTCAGAAGATGCATATGATACGATGGGAACAAAGTAATCTATTCCCGGAGGTTGTACCATATTGGATATTGAACTAATTTTACTAGGCATAGGTATTATTTGCATCATCCTTTCATTCTTCATCGGAAATTCAAGGCGTAAAAATGAAGAGGAGATTGAAAACATTTCAATCAGCCTCCATCAGGAAACAAATCAATTGAAAAAACGTTTGAAAGCAATTGAAGAGGAATTAATGATTAGTGTTGGACCGGTCACAAATGAACAGCGTCGGAAAACGAAACCAGTACACGAAATCATTATTAATCAAATCCTCTCCTTAAAAGCACAAGGTTATTCAATTCCAGAAATAGCGAAACGCTCTTCCCTATCAAACGAGGAAGTCATCGACGTACTGAAATCCCGGGGGGTATCCTTATGATGATAAAGGATATTCTAAGAGGAGCAGGAATAGGCTGCATTATTGCAGGAGGAATTATCTATTTCACGAGCACTGACATTGAGCAAGCTGATCCCGAAAAGTACAAAATCCAGTTGGACGAGCTGCAAGCTGAGTTAGATAAGGTAAAACAAGAGTTAGCTGTCGCCCAAACATTATCTTCCCCTAAATCGGGGAGTACTGACAGCCAAGACTCGAATAATGGTAAGGAAAAGACAGAATCGAACCCAAATGGCGAAACAAATTCAAAGCCGATTACTAAAGTAATCTTGACGATCGAAGCTGGGTCGACATCAAAATCTGTAGCTCATAACCTTGAGCAGGCAGGGATTATCGACAACGCCAAGGAATTGGAACAGTATTTGATTAATAATGGCTTGGCGGGCCGCATTCAAATTGGCGTGCACGAAGTTGACACTACAATGGACCTTGACATGATTGCACGCATTATTACAAATACGAAATAAACAAAAAAGCTGCCCTTCACCGATTTTCCAGCGGTGAAGTGCACCCCAAAAGTTAGAGTTGAAAATCTAACTTTTGGGGTGTTTTATTATGGTTAAATATACAGATGATTT
>NZ_JBQCKP010000007.1:0-200898 GCF_051966875.1 Sporosarcina sp. SAFN-015
CGTTGATGTATTAAGGTTCAATACCCGTTTTTCAACGTAAGGTGTTTTTATTTGTCTCATTTTCTTAGGTCAGTGCGAACAATCGCCGGTTGGCTTCTTCGCGTATATATATACTTTTTAATGACTTGTCATAAATGTGCGCTGCACAGGCACCTGCTAAATTATTTTAAAGGGAAATGAAGGATTTCAACTCTTATTAACGAAAGAAGTAAAGAAAGTAGAAATATAAGTTTGGATTGATATGCAATCACAAGGCAGGTTGAAGGAATGAAAAAATTGAAGTTGGCAAAGTTCATGAAGGACGATTTCGAGAAGTATTTCAACTTAGTATCCGATGAATCCGTCATGGCACAAATCACGGAGCGGGCAATTCCATTGGATGAAGCGGAAGGGAACTATCAAAAACTGCTAGAACGCAACGGCAAACACGAGTTGTTTGGCTCCTACAAAGTGATTGACAAGGATTATATAGGGCTTGGACATATTACCGTAAATGAAGATAATCCGGATGAAGCAGAAATCGGATACATGCTACTGCCAGCCTACTGGAACAAAGGATATGGCACCCTCATTGCAGCTGAACTAATTGAATTGGCAAAGCAGACAAATGTAAGCCGCCTCACAGCTATTATCGACCCGGAAAATATCCCATCAAGAAAAATCCTTCTCAAGTATGGATTTACATCGGAAAAGGTCTGTGAAATCGGAGGGTTGCCTGGAGAAATTTTGAGCAAATCCCTGTAAGCAAGATGAAAATAGGAGGCTATACAATTGGCGAATGAAGTGATATTTCGTATAGCGACAGAACAAGATTTGGAACGAATCGTGGAAATGCTAGCGGATGATAAGCTAGGCGCTACACGGGAACAATTCGTACTGCCATTACCGGATGTGTACCATGAAGCGTTTCGGGCGATTGATGCAGATCCCAACAACGAACTAGTCGTTGCCTGTCTCGGAGATGAAGTCGTCGGCGTCCAACAAATCACCTTCACCCCGCACTTGACCCGTCAAGGTGGATGGCGTGCAACGATAGAGGGGGTAAGGACCTGTTCAACTGTACGAGGAAAAGGAATCGGAACAGAGCTCATCAACTGGGCAATCCAACGAGCCGAACAGCGTGGCTGCCACCTCGTTCAGCTCACGACCGATAAAACACGGGAGGACGCCATCCGCTTTTACGAACGGTTAGGATTTCAGGCTACCCATGAAGGAATGAAGATGAAGTTGAATTGAAAAATGCCTATGACCAAGCCGAGGACAAGGGTTTGGTCATAGGCATTTTATTGATCAATTAACCATCTCACAGCCTTTGCAATAATGCCAATTAGATGAACATATAAAGTAAATATGTCTAAAGATAACCATGTCTATAAAAATAAAATAGCGGGTAGAGAATATATATAATTGGGAGGTTACTAAAATTGAAAAATCATATTATTGGCGTATACGACAATGAACAACAAGTGGTCGAAGTTGTAGAGGATTTAAAAAAGAAAGGCTATACAACTGAAGAAATTTCAGTCATTGCTAAAAACACAAAAGAGCTGCCTGAAATCGCAGAGGAAATAAAGCCCTCGACGAGAGACGGAGCCATCGCAGGAGCCGCAACGGGAGGAGCGATTGGCTTAGCGGGAGTAATCGCAGGGTTATCCACAATATTGATTCCCGGATTTGGCGCCGTGTTGGCAGCAGGCCCTATCCTGACAACAATTGGAGGGGCAGTCATAGGTGCCAACTCGGGTGCTGGTGGATTCAAGCATGCGCTTATGGAAGTGGGAGTTACAGATGAGGAAGCGGAACGCTATGCGAAAGATGCTGAGGAAGGTAAAATCCTAGTGTTTGTCCATCCGAGAGAGTGATGGCGGATTGGAGTTAAATAAATGAAAATACCAGCCATATCTTTGGCTGGTTTTCCTTATGCTGTTATTGTGAAGATATTCGCGTACTTGGTCTGAAGCTTAAAAAGATCCTATTTAATAGAATCAATAAAAAGCCCAAAATCACATAGATAAATAAATAAGCAGTTATGAATAAGGCAACATTTGAATAGCTGCCAACACCTACTGGAATTTCTCCATGAGGATTCAAAAAGAAGTAAGGATAAAAACCATCAATCAATCCACGCAGCAACGAAACAACAGAATAAAGCAAAGGGAAGACCATCCAATAAAAGATATGCTTATAGCTATACTTTTTCTTCGTTTCAAAAACGATCCAATTCGTAAAAACAAAAATTGGCAGTAAGTAATGAAGTGTAAAGTTCGTGATGATCCGAATCCCAGCATATTCACCGCCACTTGCAAGAAGGAAATGATACGTAGCAATGACGATAAACATGTAAATAACCGAGCAATTCTTCAAGAATTCCAATACGGGACTCAATGACTTTCTCGATATCATGGCGAACACGCTCAGTAAAAATGTTGCGGATACAATAAGGTTTGATTGGATTGTAAATTTTGTCATAGAGATCCAAGGAGCAGGAGAATAAACGATATGTAAGACAATGCTGACGAAACCTATGACAGAGATGATCATATGGAAAATCAACTTTGTTTTGACCGTCTTTTCTGTTTCAATCAATTCGCCCACCACCGAAGATTTTACAGTTCACCCTAATTATACTACTATTCCGTTAATAATTCAAAGATTGGAGGGGCAGTTATAGGAGCCAACTCGGGTGCTGGTGGATTCAAGCATGCGCTTATGGAAGTGGGCGTCACAGATGATGAAGCGGAACGTTATGCGTTTTTATATACCAATAAAAAGAAGTAACCACCCTTCGCTATGGCCTAGTAGATAGGGTGATTACCTCTTGTAACACTTTTATCTCGCTACTGGTCAACCGCTCTTCTTGCGGTATGTTAGTTGCGTTATGTGGCTGGATGTTCGCGCATCCGGTCTTTTCTTATTATATGTTTAGTTTACCACAAACACTTGGAAGTTATATGAATATTGAGTTAACTAAATAAAACAGTGAACTATAGAAATATGTATAATGAAACAAAGTCCAAAACCGGAAAGGATAATCACAATGACCCGGAATTCGTTAAACGCAAGAGAACGACTCCTCGAAGTGATCTGCATCTTAGAAGCATTTTCCGACGAAGATGAAATGCTGTCAATTCATGACATACATAGCCGTTTCCCCGAGGATTTGCAAGTGGGTATCGGGGCTGTGCGGGATGATGTGACTGCGCTCGAAGATTCAATCGTATTCCCGGTGACAGCAGTCCAAGAGAAAATTGGACTGCCGAAACACTATTATTATGACGGCAGGCCATTTGAAATCCACGAACTTCGCCTACTCATGGATGCGATCAGTGCCGCAAAATTCATTTCCAAACAGGAAACAGACCGGCTCCTTATGAAAATCCGCAAGCTGACTAGCAGAAGATTGGCGAAGCAATTGACGAATGAGTTGCATATAGCAGAACCGTCAGCAAAAGAGGCAGGCGAAATTGTAGCGACGGTCCAGCTCTTGCATGAAGCCATCCATGTCAAACGAGTCGTCGCTTTTCAATACGGCCGTTACGGAACAGACCTTACATTCAATTTGAGCAATGAAGGACAGGACTATCTCGTCGAACCGCTTGCCCTCGTCTGGAACAATGATCGCTATTATCTCGTTGCGCATTTCAAGCGGGAAGATGAAATAAGGCAATACCGACTCGACCGTATGCGGAATGTCCGTATGCAGGAAGAGCAGTTCGTCCCCGACCCTTATTTCAATCTTCACGAGTACACAAGCAAGATGTTCCATATGTTTGGCGGCGAAATGATTTCATTGGAAGCGAAGTTCGCCAATCCGCTCATCAACATTGTCATCGACCGTTTCGGAGTGGATGCCAATATACAAGACCAGCAGGACGGAACCTTTCTATTGAAGGCGCAAGTTGCAATGAGTGAAGGCCTCCTCCGTTGGCTCTTCCGGTGGGGCGGCGACGTCAAAGTCATCCATCCTGCAGAACTCGTATTGAGAATGAAAGAAGAAGCCAAAAAAGTATACGAACAATATGAGTAACCTTTGTGGATATCCGCAAAGGTTATTTTTTTCGGGAACTTACAATGAAAAAGTACACAAACAAGGAGGGTTTCAAATGAAAAAAATAATGATGATGTGCAGCATGTTCATGATCGTTCTACTAGCAGCCTGCGGGGATATCGATGAAAAAAATAGCCGTGAAGTGAAGTCCAATAGTGACGTGGCGGCGGATGTGGAGGATGATGCAACTGAAGTGGCAGAAGAAGAGGTCGAAGAGAAAGAAAAGCCAATAGGAACGCGCTCTAACCCATTGCCTTTTGGAGATACGATTACGGTGAAAGAGAACATCTACGATGACAGCTTCAATTCGTATGATTCACTTGTCGAGATCACCCTGCTTGAAACAATCCGCGGCGAAGAAGCATGGGCGATCATTGAAAAAGAAAATATGTTCAATGAACCAGCAGCAGAAGGCTTCGAATACGCAATGGTGAAAGTGAAAGGGTTCCTAAAAGAATCCGAAACGGAAGACGATAGCCTGTTCTTCTCCAGCATGAATTTCAACTTCGTATCGAATGATGGGGAAGTCTATGATTGGGCGAGCGCTGTCATTCCAAACGAATTATCAAAGGAACTTTACAATGGCGGCACAGCGGAAGGGTATATTATGAATCAAGTGAAAGTTGAAGATGACTTCAAGATTTCATATGATTCAAGCGAAGGATCGCCGGTGTTCTTTTTAGTACAGTAAATAAATGGAGATGAAAATAATGAAGAAAAAACTGTTGGCATTCCTGTTGTTGTCTTTACTCATCTTAGCGGCTTGTTCATCGAAGGACGAAGCTAACGAAAAAGAGAATAACAATAAGCAAGAAAATCAGAAGACCGAAGAAACAAGCGGAGCAGTAGCAGTTGATAAAGGGCTACTGAACGTAGAAGTAACAATCCCAGCTTCCTTCATGGAAGGCGAAGACATCGACACCGTCGTAGCTGAAGCAAAAGAAGACGGCATCAAAGACGTCAAGAAAAACGACGACGGATCCGTCACATACAAAATGACAAAAGCGAAGCATAAAGAAATGATGGAAGAAATGAAAGCAAACGTTACGGAGTATGTGGATGAACTGATCAATGATGAAGACTTTGCTTCCATCAAGGACATCGATCACAACAAAGACTTTTCCAAGTTCACACTAGAAGTCGACAAGGAAGCGTTTGAAAACAGCTTTGATGGATTCGCAGCACTTGGCCTTGCAATGTCCGGGATGTTTTATCAGTTGTTTGAAGGTGTGGATGAAGGGAAGTTGAATGTGTCGATTGATACGGTGGATCAGAGTACTGGGGAGGTTTTTGGTACGGTTGATTATCCGGAGGCGTTTGAGGATATGGAGTGATGATTATCGGAAAATAATTCAGGATTTCGAAGTCTCACCTGTGTTCTATTTTGTTTAGCAATAAATCGGAAATTTTATGCATGATTCATTATAGACATACCATGGAATATGCTAAAATAAAGGTAAGACACTGAACAAGGAGGGCTTTACAAATGAAATGGGAAGAAGTTCGTAAATTATACCCAAATCAATACGTAAAACTTAATATCCTTGACTTTCATGTAGAAGACGACAAAAAAATCGTGACAGATGTAGCATTAATAAATGTCATTGAAAACCCTAAAACGGCTACGAAAGAATTGCTTCGAGCAAAAGGTAATACGCTTGTTTATCATACAGGCACTGAAAAAATTATGATTGAATTAAGAAATCCGACCGGCTTAAGAGGATTGAGACTATGAAGCTGGAAGTTGTAAACCGGTTACTTGAGGTAGAGATGATTATTTCTTACAAAGGGAAGACCAAAATATTGGACAGGCTTGTTGTTGACACGGGAGTAGCTCATACATTGATCTTCAGATATTGTTGAAGATCTAGGTATTTTCTTTGAGAATGGAGACCCCTTAGTGAGCTCCTATGGTATTGGTGGTGAAGAATATTCGTTTCGGAAGCCTGTGGATCTCATAAAACTTGGTTCTCATGAAATAAAAGAGATAAAATTAGATTTTGGTGACCTGCATGAGTGGGGGATAAATGGCCTCCTAGGTCTTGATTTCTTAATGAACGGTCAATTTATTATTAATTTGAAGAACTTGGAGATTAATCAAAGCGAATAATGAATAGTGAGAAGCCAATCATGCTACTTTGATTGGCTTCCTCTTCTATTAACCGGTCAGTTATGAGAAATGTAAATCATCACATAGTTTAGTAGCAGGAGGATAGACATGATAACAGTGAGAAAATTTTTGGAAACATTTATTTGCAAAGCGGGGGAATCTATCCATCCAGTTGGCAATCAGGAATGGGAAATTCAAAAATGGACGGCGCGCACGTTTAAGACGCTGGGCAATGTACTAGCATCCACCGAATATGATATGTTTCCGGCTAAGGAACTTGTCCAACTAGGTTTGAAACCAAAATCACGCAGAACCAAATTGCCTATATCAGATGAATTACAAAGTGAAGCTTTACAGAAAGGTTGGCTCATTCAGGAAATCCGTTTCAAACCTGATGGGAGAACGCCGGCGTCTATTGATTATCGTATGGGGCCAGGGTTGTATGAGTATGAAAGACGGAAAATCGAAGAAGATTTAGAAGCCGATCGACTGCTTACACAAAAATTACTTAGTGAAATTAACGCATCACGGGATAGATTACCGCAAAATTTAATGCAAGAGATGGAGCGATTTGCCCTTGAAGAAGTCGATAGCGAAGGTTGGGGCAAAGAGCGTATCTATAAGTTCACCCATTTCTTAATTGCCTTCCTTCAATTGAAAAAGCAGCAAAATCGAATGGAATATAAAGAAATCGGAGCCACCTATTATAGAAGAATCGGAGGCTCGAAAGAATTCGATACTTATAAAGAAGCATTTATCGCACGTATTGAAAAATGGATTGAGGCGCCGATTAGTGAAGTCGGAATCGTAAGTACAGGTTCAATTGTGCCGATTTTCTTCACGGGGAACGTTACAGGAGAATTCTCCACGTATTCCATCGGTGTTGTGCATGCTACAACGGATATTGCAGTCTCCGCCGAAGAGTTTCGGACAACTGCCAACGTCATTTGGCTCGTTGAAAACAGAGCGATTCTGACGAGAATGGCAACAGAACTCACGTTTTTGTGGGAAACTTCTTCAATTGTATTAGGGATAGATGGACAAGTTCGAGGGGCACATAGGAAGATGATTCAACAATTGTGTAGAAATTCATCCATCGAGCAAATCATAATCTGGGTCGATTACGATGCTGCTGGCATTGTCATCGCAAGGGAATTAGCTAGTATCGTGGATGGAATGAAAGTCCATTTTGTAGGCACTGATGGAAAGGTGTTTGGCGATCATGAAGAATATTCTGCTTGGGTGAAGAGCAGCAATGAAGCAGAACAGGAAATGACATTAGGAGGACCAGCTGAGTGGAAATTAGTAATCAACCAATAATCTCAATTTTCCAAGCGGATCATCAACAACCCGAAATGGCTCGAGCTATGCGGGATATTATCTCGTTAGCTGGAGTGATGAAAGATCTTTCAGGTGAAGCGGTGTTCGATACGCCGTTAGAAATGCTTCGTTTCTTACGTATTATTGAATTGATTCACGAAGAAGCTTATGGCCTTTCGGGTCCAATCGATAATACGGAAACATTATATTATCGCTATCTAGACAGGTTTAATGACGTAGATCCGCCATCTAAGACACGAGTCGCCCAAATCATCAATATCCTTTCTACGAATAACTGGGTTAGTAAACAATCCAACCATATTAAAATGATGAGTGTAGGTAAGAGGATGATGCATGCATTGACGCGGTTGGCCAATGATTCGCTTGCATATTATTTAGAAGACGATATTGGCCGCTCTTTATTCCAAGCAAGACGTGATGCCGAAATTAGTGAAGCCTATGATGATAAAGGCATTTCAGGAGGAAATGTCATTGCTAGCATGATCCGCAATGTGAGAGATGCCATCGACTTGTTGAAGGAGCGGGAGTTGGAGCTTCTGGCTGAGCGCAATGCGTTACCTCAATTGCGGTTGATTCACACGTTAATGGAAGATCTGGATCAAAAGTTAGATGACCGTCTTAAGCAATTCGAAACGATTGAAGACAGCCTTGTGCTGAGTCATCTGATGCAAAGTGGTACAGCAGCTATGACGGAAGGGACAAGTCTCTCAATTGGCATGATCAATAAATATCTGCAATTCATGAATGTTCAGCAAACACCCCTCAAGACAACCATTTCGCCAGAAAGAGTGCGGATGTTCATAACGAAGATGTACAATCCCCCTCTAGAATCAGAAATCCCGAATGCCCATCAGTTATTCAGTTTTATGGATCAAGGTCAGTATGAAGGGGAGGAGCTAGATGGAATTTGGGTACCTGTCAAATATGCAAGTCCTTTAGCACCTGCTGAAATTGAACGAGGGATAGAGTTTCTTGAAAACTATGAGCCGGCAGTCTCGGAAATAGTCGAAGAACCTGTAATTGAGTTCAAGGAAGAACTAGTAGATAGGGAGTCCATTGAAAAATTGGTGGAGGACGCTAGTTGGCTGATGACGAAAGCAGCGGTTGACACTGAGAAAATCGAAACATATTTAGAGGAGAAGGGGAAAGCAGGTTTGGAAGAAGCCATCATTGAAACGGGTTCTGATTCATGGGGAGATGCAATTCGACAACTTTTGGGCATTGCAGCACTTGAGGCTAATAAAAGAGTAAAGATGGATGCCAAGCAAGACGTAATTGAATTTGAGAAGGAATGGAAGTGGATTGAAGATGACGACCGAAAATTCAACATCCAAAAACGATAATAATGAAGACCTTTCACTAAACAGTCTCCAAACGCTACGTAGTGTGTTGACCTCTCGAGAGGAACAAGCATTTATGTCCATTCTATTTTCTTCAAGTGCAACGATCCGGGCGAATAATTTTGGTCTCTCCCGTAAAGAAGTGGAAAAATTATTGGAAGTTACTCGGAATGATGCGTACTTTTTTTCTTTCCTCTCACGTGTTAATCAGGCAGTCGGAAGATATTATCGCCTTATTTACGATGAAGAAAGGGATCAAGTAGTGGTTATGCTTCGAGTTCCGGCAAGATCAGCGCGCCATACCTTGTCGGAGGAATCGTTGGCCGTGTTACTGTTCATGTTTTATCAGCAAGAAGTATTAAAACATGAATTTACGTTACTCACCCAATTATTAGAGGCATTTGGACATGAGGTGAAAAAAGGCAGTAGGCGTATCCAGTTGGCGATAGATACATTACGGAAAATCGGAGCCGTCGAACCCCACCAATTGTCCGAACAGGAAGAAGCCTATCGTTTAACGGTAATTGGCGTAAATATGTTTTCGGATTCGTTTCTGCATCGAATGGTGGAATTCAGTCATTCAAGCCAGTTATCGAAGGAAGACGTTATGAAATTCTTTAACAGATATAATTTGTATGAAGGGGAGGGGTTCCTTTGATCCCATGGCGTTTGCAATTTACGGGGATCCGGGATTACGGCTCGGAGGAAATGTTGTTAGACCAAGCAAATGAACACATTTTAATAACTGGACCAAATGGGGCAGGGAAATCCACCATTTCGTTTTGCATGGGAGCTGTTTTACGCTCCAGTAAAGTGGATATTGAAGGGTTGAAATCTCAGAATCTCCGTACGGATGAGACATGGAGAGCGGCAATTCATCTATTATTTAAAAACGAAGGGATCTCTCGAGTGGATGCTCCTCCTTTCATCGAATTTCGTTTACTTATTGAACAGGCCCCGAATGAGCTTCTAAAGCTGCGTTATGAAATTCATGACGGAGACGAAATAGACGAGCTGGAGCTCCGGCAAGCATTCCGCTCAGGAGACGCGAAGAAAAATAATTTCACAGCCTATAAAAGGGAACTGGAATTTAAATATAAAGTCCACCCCGATCTATACTATTTAATATGGTACCAGCAAGAAGTGAACCAATTTTCGGTTATGGCTCCTGAAGAGAGGTTCCGCATTTTTAGCGAAATGCATAAGATTGACCAAATACAAAAAGATTGGGAAACGAGTTTAGAAGTCGTGAAAGAAGCTCGAGATGCGTACCAGACGGCGTCTAGCCAACAGAAATTCAATGAAATGGAGTTAGACATTGCACGAAATAAGAGAGACCGCTATGAAAATAATAAAAAGCGGCTGGACGAACACGGAAAATCATATGCGTTCACGACACATCACCTTCAATTAACGACTATGAAGGAAATGGAAGAAGCAGAGAAGTACATTGAAGATCGGAAATTCGAGCAGGAAGAATTGGCAGAAGAGGTCCAACATAACACGTTAGAATTAGAACGGGTGAGGGGACAGCGTAGAGATTCAGAAGCGCGGCAGTCAGAGCAGCATAATCAGCTGAAACTATCCGAGGAACAATTATCCTTAGAAGAAGAGAAGGAAGAAAAAATACTAGAAGAAGTGTCTGCCCTTCAAAATGAATTAAGTGAACTAAAAAATGCCTATGCAAAACTGCCCTATACGGAATCTGAGACGAAAGAGAAGATGACGAATGCAAACGAAAAAGTAAAGCACTTGGAAATGGATGAGCAGGAAGTCGAAAAGGATTTGAAAGCTGTCGCAGGCAGAATTAATGTAAATCGCCAAAAGTATGCGGAGGTAAATGCTGCTGTCCAGCAATGGGATGAAAAAAGGAAGCAATCAGAAAAATGGATTGAAAGATACATATCCAGTCACCAGTTGAAACAGGACATTATTGGATTAGCTGAAGGATTGGAAATGACAAAAGATCTGAAGACTGCCAAGGAAAAAGAGTTGAGGAAACTGGAAGAGGAATTCTCCATGTTAACTCAAAATCGAGTTGAGTCGGAACGTCAAACCCAGGCAATTCATCATCTTAAGCAACATGGGATCCGGGCATACCCGCTCAGGCATTTTATAAAATTACAAGATCACCTTCCAATTGAAAGCGAGCGTCTATTCGATGCAATTAAATATACAGTTTTTTATGAAGCAGCAAGTTGCAAGCCGATTAATGATTTATATCATGTTTCCTTAGAGAAATTGGTGCCGGACCGTTCCATTATCACTCTTCCCCAATATGGCTTGGAGATGCAGGAGAATCTATCTGTTCATGAGCAAAATCAAGCGGCACGCGTCCTTTGGTGGATGGAGAGATTATTTGACCCGGATTACCCGGATCTCCAAAAGGGATTGCTGATAGATCGGATAGGAAGTAGAGGGCCTCAAGAGCAAAATACGTATATTCTAAGCAAGAGGGCACTAACAGAGAGAAGACAAACGCTGGAGCGGCGAATCAATGAGCTTCGGAATGATATTCAACAGCTGACAGAGCAGTTTGAAACGGATAATGATCAGTATCGTGTCTGGAACGCAGACGTGCAAAAAGTGATTGACGCGGAAGCTTTTTTATCCACGAAAGCAGATCAGCAATACCGACTTGATCAACTGCGTTCTTTAGCGGATGAACATGCAGAATTGGAAAGACGTAAAACAGAGCTTGAAAATCAGAAGGATGCTCTTTGGAAAGATAAATACAAAGAAGAGGAACTGATCAAAAGCCTTGAAGAGTATATGTTGGTGTATGAGCAGTTTGGAAAACAATCCGAAAAGATACAGCGCTTGCAAGAGCAAGAACAACAATTACTACAGCTGGCCCAAAATGTCCAAGCAATCCGGCGGTCAATTCAAGCGATAAATAGGAACTTGAATGAAATACAAGGCATCTTGCAAAAATACAAGCGAGAAGAAACTGATATTGAGGATAAGCTAGTAGCTACAAAGCGTGTATTGGCGCAAATTGAAAATCAGATACGTGATAAAGAAGACGAGAAAAATGCCCTATTGGGTCGTTATTTGGACTATGAAAAAGAGATGCTTGAACTAACACAGCTGATTCCTGATCTGGTACGGAAAGCGTTGCAAGAAGAGCAGACGGAAGTATCTAAATACGATTTGCAAATGCATAAGACCCAGGCGAAGGTTGAGTTTGAGAATGCTCGGAACGAAAAGGATATCGACCCGAATGCTGTGGAGAATTACCGAACGTTAGAACAAGAATTCCAACGGAAAAAAGAGGAATTGCAATCCGCAAGAAGTCTTCTAGAGGAAAACGAAGAGCGTGCTATTATAAACGAACAGAGATTGGAAACAGCAATACAAATGCAAGTGACCAAGATTAACTTGCTTTTTCAAGAGTATATGGGTGAATTCCAATTTGAAGGTCAAATTAAGTACGAAAAAGTAACCGATAAAAAAGGACGGCCTATATTCAAACTGTTCATATATGTGCGGAAGGAAGGGCATCGAGGAAAGTTTGAGGATGTAAGCTTGAAAGCGAGGGGCGGTCGGGTTGGAAAAGGTGTATCGGGTGGTGAAGAGTCGTTAAGCTCACTCCTATTTGCACTATCGTTGTTGCAAAACCTCGAAAACCAAGCCGGCTTTATCGTCCTCGACGAATTTGATAGTGCACTTGATGAAAAACGTAAATCCACTGTATTTGAACTGTATGCTAACAAACTGCAAAGAAAACTGATCATCTTGTCTCCGAAAGCCCATGAAGATGAGTATTACCACCAATTTTCAAAAGCGTTTATTGTCTCCCATGATCCGAAGGAAGTGAGCAGCAAAATTAGGGGGATTAAAATAGCTGAATAGGTCTTGTTTTTTAGAACCCAAACAAATGACGGTTTGGGTTCTTTACTACTAATATTATGGTAGTCTGGAGAGCATTGAACTGTGCTAAGTCTTTAAAATGGTAAAGTGTCATTGACTCCGGAAGGTGCGTCTTCTTCCACCAATCCGTGCGCAAAAGCCTCTTCCCAAGTAATGCCGTACGGGACGCCGCCTTCTGTAAAACCTGCGATGAAAAAGAAATGTTCATTCTGACCATACTCAGCAATATACAATTCTTTCTTAACCTGCTTTTTTCGTCCCTGTTTCTTACTCAAATCGAATCCTCCCTTTGCAATAAAACTTCAAACAACATGCCAGAAATGCTCCGGAGACTATGCCTTTATTAAGGATGTGCAGATAAGCTGAAAGTGACTAGATGCAATGAATCAAAACACCGGAAAAGTTTTGGGTACGGTTAAATACCCGGAAGCAGGCATAGAGTAAGGGCATGATTCTTGCTCTTTTCTCTTTCTTCATCATTTCGTGTAGGAGACATAAAGAGAATTCTTATTATTCAATCGATAATTAAATGCCAATATGGTAGACTAATAGTAGCAACGACATATAGCGGATGGGCGGTTGACACTCCCTGGAAAGGGGGTGTTTAAGTGGTGACATACGAAGCAATAAACATGATGTTCCAATTTGGAATATTCCTCGCAACAGCGGCAGCAACAGTTGTAGCGATGATTGCTCTATACACCAATAGAAAAAAGTAACCACCCTCCGCTAACGTCCAAGTAAGCAGGGAAGTTACTTCTATGCAAAAATATCAACTTTACTGGTCAACCGCACTTCTTGCGGTATGTCCGTTGCATCGACCAGATGTTCCAGCATCTGGTCTTTTCTTATTATATGCTCAGTTTACCACAACTAAACGGAGTTTGCATATTACTACTTATAACCATTCAATCAATTAACAAACAATTTAAAGAATCCGAAATGAAACAAGGGGAGTTACAATGAAATGGGAAGAAGTTTGTAAATTACACCCAAATCAATATGTAAAACTGAATATCCTTGACTTCTGCATAGCAGATGAAAAAATCGTGATGTATGTAACACTTATTCTTGTCATAGACAATCCTAACATGGTTGCGAAAGAGTTCCTTCGAGCAAAAGGTAATACGATTGTTTATCATACAGGCACTGAGAGTCGTGATTGAAATGAGAAACCGGAAGGCTTTTCCGGAATTAAAGAAAAGAACCTATTATATTATTATTATTCATAACGCTTGTTAATCAATAACAAGTAGATTTTCTTTGTTCTCCCTCTCCATATAATCTGTCTGTAACACGGTTAGGTTCGTGGCAGTAATCGCGACGATTACGTTATACACCTATAAAAGAAGCATAAACTAACTCCTTACCATCAGATCCAATTTATACCGTTATCAAATCTGTGCAGTGTTTGATAGTATTTATTTGCTAGATATTTTTAATGCTAAATTAAATAGGAGACTTTCACATGTCTATCAAAATAAATAAAGAAATTTCAAAAGCTGTTCAGTTATTGGCAGAAACAGAAGAAACGGGCAACCTGTATGGCTATGCTAGGCTATCAACGATCAAGCAAGATTTAACGGAACAGTTGATGGAGTTGGAAGCATTCGGAGTTCTACAAGACAATGTCTTTATCGAAAATGAATCTAGTGGAGATAAGTCTAATCGTACAGAGTTAACGAAATTACTGGAATATGTTACGAAAGGCGATACGATAGTTGTTTATAAGTTAGACCGTTTAGGGCGTTCAGTTTCTCAAGTGATTAACACAATTGAACAATTAACGAAAGCTTGCATTTTCCTAGTTGTTATTGAAAGTGGAATTGATACCCGAAAATCTAAAGACGATTATGAAGGAGTTGGAACGAAGGTTCTCTTAACTGTTTTTGATCTCTTGGCTAACCTTGAGGGTACATATATACAAGAACGTACACGTCCTGCAATCGAACAAGCTAAGGCAAACGGGGTGAAATTCGGTCGAAAAGAGGTTAATAAACAACTATACAGAAAAGCTGTTATTGAGTTTGCAGAAGCAAACGGTACTAAAACTGTAAATGAAATTATCGACGCATACGGATTCGATGCTGACGGCAAGAGTGTTCTAACCGAAGCGACATTTTATAGACGTTTAAAAGAATATCGTGCAGAACAGAACGCTTTAAACAAGAAATAAAAGACGCAACAGAAGACTTCCTAGGTCGGAACGGGATCATTGGGTTAGTGATTTATTCATCGAATACTTTTGAAGTTCTAACTAGAGCTTTGAAAGTGTTTTTTGCGTTCCAAATAAATTCCAACACTGTCTTCCACAGTATTGTCGCTGCTTGCTATCATTGGTATGATAGATATAGGCATAACTGGAAAACAGTAAGTTTATGAAAAAAGTAATGCTACATAACTATTGAATAGCGGGGAAAAGAAAATGGCTGAATTGAATTCTAGATTATTTAGCGCAGCGGACAATCTGCGCAGCAAAATGGATGCATCCGAGTATAAAAACTATTTACTGGGCTTAATTTTCTATAAATACTTATCTGATCGGCTTTTAGTGAAAGTAGTTGAAATCGCGGATGAGCCACTGGAAGAATACGATACTGCTGAAAAGCAGACAAAACTATATACAGAACTTTTGGCAGATGAAGATGTTAAAGCTGACTTAATTGAAACACTGGTTGATACGTTGGGATATGACATCGAGCCACCTTACTTATTCAATGTCCTTACCGACCAAGCAAAACAAAACACGTTTCAGCTAAACGATTTGAATAAAGCGTTTATCGACTTGTCTACAAAATATGACCAATTCACGGGCTTGTTTGATGACGTCGATTTAACTTCCAAAAAACTAGGGGCAGATGCCCAACAACGTAACATTACCATTACAGAAGTCATTAAGAAGCTGAACCCAATTAATCTATTGGGACATGGCGGCGATGTCATCGGGGATGCGTATGAGTTCCTTATCAGCCAATTTGCTTCTGAAGCAGGGAAGAAGGCCGGAGAGTTCTACACCCCTCATGAAGTTTCGGTCATGATGGCAAGAATTGCTGCAATGGGGCAGGAAGATAAGAAATTGTTTAGCGTCTATGACCCGACAATGGGATCTGGATCGCTCATGCTGAATATCCGGAACTACATCAATCATCCTGAAAGCGTCAAGTATCACGGACAGGAACTGAACACGACGACATTCAATCTGGCAAAGATGAACCTTATTCTGCACGGAGTCGATAAAGAGGACATGCGTCTTAGCAATGGGGATACGTTGAATAAAGACTGGCCAACTGACGAGCCGTACACGTTTGACGCGGTACTCATGAATCCACCATATTCAGCAAAATGGTCATCAGACGACACATTCCTGGATGACTCCCGTTTCAACCGATACGGAAGATTGGCACCGAAATCAAAAGCAGACTTTGCGTTTTTATTACATGGACTGTACCACATGAAAGATTCCGGCACAATGGCGATTGTTTTGCCGCACGGCGTCCTATTCCGTGGAGCAGCAGAAGGAGTTATCCGAAAGAAATTATTGGAAGACGGAAGCATCGACGCGGTCATAGGTATGCCGGCAAACCTGTTCTTTGGTACATCCATTCCGACGACGGTTATTATTCTAAAGAAAAATCGTACAACTCGGGATGTATTATTCATTGATGCAAGTCAGGAATTCGCAAAGGGTAAGAATCAGAATAAGTTGTCCAACGAGAACATTGATAAAATAGTCGAAACCTATAAGAAACGTGAATATGTTGAGAAGTATGCCCATCTCGCCAGCTTCGAAGAAATTAAAGAGAATGAATTTAACCTGAACATCCCGCGTTATGTCGATACATTTGAAGAAGAAGAGCCGGTTGATATGGCTATAGTCGGTAAAGCTTTGATAGACATTAGGAGAGAAAAAGGAGAACTTGAATCCAGCTTGTTTGAAATGATTTCTTTATTGGAATGCGGAAAAGAAAATGAGGAATGGATTAAAGGTGCATTAGAGGTGTTTAATCATGGGAAATAACAATGAACCGGAAGTTAGATTTCCAGGATTTACTGATACATGGGGTCAGGCTAAATTGGGGAATTCCGTAAAGTTTATAAATGGTCGCGCATATAAACAACAAGAATTACTTGATAAAGGAAAGTACAGGGTATTACGTGTTGGGAATTTCAATACTAATGACAGATGGTATTATTCTGATCTTGAGCTGGAAGACAATAAATATGCCAATCCGGGAGACTTGCTTTATCTGTGGGCAACTAGTTTTGGCCCGGAAATTTGGAATGAAGAGCGTGTGATATATCATTACCATATATGGAAATTAGAAATTGAAGATTCCAATATAGATAAACAGTACCTGTATACTTGGTTAGAAAATGATAAAGAAAGAATAAAGCAAACAACGAATGGAACTACTATGGTTCATATTACCAAAGCCTCTATGGAGGAAAGAAGGTTCCATTTTCCTGTTATTAAAGAACAACAAAGTATCGGCAAGCTGTTCAAACAAATTGATAAAAACATCTCTCTTCACAAACAAGAACTAACCGCCCTCAAACAAACAAAACAAGGGTTCTTGCAAAAGATGTTTCCAAAAGAAGGAAAGTACGTGCCAGAAGTTCGGTTTCCGGGGTTTAGTGGGGAATGGGTATCTACTAAGGCGAAAAAAATCTTCAAAGCAATTTCAGAAAAAAACCATCCTGAACTTCCCGTGATTTCAGCTTCGCAAGAAAAGGGAATGGTATACAGGAAGGACTTAGGGATTAATATAAGTTATGATGCGAAATCGACTATAACATATAAAAGAGTCACACCTGGGCAATTCGTTATTCATCTGCGTTCCTTTCAAGGCGGTTTTGCTTTTTCAAATATTGAAGGAATTACTTCTCCTGCGTATACTGTGTTGGATTTTATTGATATAGAAAAACATTATCCTGTCTTTTGGAAGTATGTTTTATCTAGCAATAGTTTTATCAAGAAATTAGAAGGAGTGACATATGGTATTCGAGATGGCAGAAGTATAAGTTATCACGATTTTTCAACCCTGAAACTCCTAGTCCCTAGTTATGAAGAACAAGTTAAAATTGGTAGTTTTTTATTGAAAATCGATAAAACAATCGCCCTCCAAGAAAAAGAACTAGAAGCCCTACAACAAACCAAAAAAGCATTCCTGCAAAAGATGTTTGTTTGAATGTCTGGAAAGGAGGATGCCCCATGACAAAGATTCAGCATAGAGATGAATTGGAAGTGGAACGTCGACTGATCGAGGTTCTTGGCGAAGGTCACAATCAGTGGAACTATCGGCCGGATTTGAAGTCGGAAGAGGACTTGTGGATTAACTTGCGTAAGAAGATCACGCAGAACAACTTGTCTGAGATCGGCGAAACACCGCTGACTGACCAAGAATTCGAGACAATCAAGACTGAATTGCTGCTAAAAACGAAAACTCCTTTTGACGCGGCCAAGTGGCTTAAAGGGGAGAATGGTATTGCGCGCATTACTATTGAGCGGGAAGATGTTTCGCTTGGTTCGATGTCGCTCGTTCTCTACTCAAACCAGGACATTGGCGGCGGCATATCGACGTATGAAGTTGTACACCAAATTGCGAAGCAGAAAGTCAGTGATGATGGACGAAATCGCCGGTTTGACGTCACCCTGCTGATTAACGGACTGCCCATTGTTCAGATTGAATTGAAACAAGTGAGTGCAAAAGATGGCGTATTCCAAGCGTTCCATCAGATAAAGAAATATGCAGAAGAAGGGATGTTCCGGAATAACATCTTTTCCACGCTTCAGCTGTTTGTCATTTCGAATGAGCAGACAACGCGTTATTTTGCGAATGCGATGCCGAAGGACTTGCATAAGAAGTTTGTCTTTAGTTGGCGCACGACCGACAACCGAAAAGTGGACAACCTCTATGAATTCGTTAAACAAGTAATGAATATACCGGATGCCCATCGGCTCATTGCGAATTATACGATTGTCAGTGAGGATCAAGACAATAAAGTGCTGATGGTTTTGCATCCGTATCAAATACACGCAATCGAAGCATTATTTACGTCAGCGATGAAGCATGAATCGGGATACGTTTGGCATGCAACGGGCTCAGGTAAAACGTTGACGAGTTTCGTGTCGACCAAGCTGCTTGCACGGAAACCGGGGGTAGACCGCACTGTCATGCTCATCGACCGCAAAGATCTGGACAATCAGACAACAAGTGAATTTACGAAGTTTGCTTCCGAGTTCAATACAGGAATATCATCCGGCACTGCCAGGTCAAATAGTTTAATAGTCGGTACAGGGAGCTCACGTGAATTGAGTGAAACGCTCCTGTCGAGTGCCAATTCCAATACCGTGATCATTACGACACGTCAGAAGTTGGAGGCTGCTCTTCGATATGCGGAAAGACAGGAAGAACAGCGGGGGACGCAGCGCTTCAAGAATCTCATAAGCCAACATATTGTTTTCGTCGTGGATGAATGCCATCGGGCACTGAGTGCAGAAGGAATGGAAGCTATCAAAAAGTTCTTTCCTAATTCCACTTGGTTCGGTTTCACAGGCACGCCGATATTTGAACAAAACAAAAAGCAGGCGAAAGGCCGGCTTGCTCGTACAACACATGATCAGTACGGAGAAGTGCTACACACATATACCATTAAGAACGCCTTGGAAGATGGCTCGGTTTTAGGCTTTCAAGTGGAGCATGAAGATACAATCGAACCAACATCACTTGATAACTATATCTTTGAGCAACTGCGCCAAAAAGAGAAATACGCAAGCGTTACTGACAATGAATTGAATGATCTGATCGACAAAATGGAGCGGATTGAAAAGGAAACATATATCGAATCGTCAAGCTATGAAAGTGAAGATCATATCCAAAAAGTGCTACACAAGATTTTTCGTCCGGATAATGCCTATACGAAATTCGACTTTCAAAATGGACGCCCGCAAAAGTCAGCAATCTTGACGACAAGCTCCATCGATATGGCGAAGCGTTATTACCATGCCATTAAAAAGATGACGGCAGATCCCGATTGGCTGACAAAAGAATTCGCCGGGCATCCGATTCGGACGGGACGTACAATGGACGATCCGGATTTTCCGCGTATCGCCATCACCTACTCGCTTCAGGAGAACGAAGAGGATTCAAAGCAGTCACAGGATGAAATGAAGGAAATCATAAAGGACTACAACGTCTACTATGGCACGGCCTGGTCGATTGAAGACATCGAACGCTATAATGGCGATATCAACAACCGCCTGGCACGGAAGCGGGCTGAGTTCAAAGCGTTCGGCAAACAAGTCGACTTGGTCATCGTTGTAGACCGGCTGTTGACAGGCTTTGACGCACCGACAGTGCAGACGTTATTTGTCGATCGTAATCTCAGTTACGCAAACTTGATCCAGGCCTTCTCAAGGACGAACCGGACTTTTCCTGGCAAGACAAAAGGTTTGATTGTCACATTCCGAAAGCCAGCGATAATGGAAAAAAACGTGGAAGATGCAACCAAATTATATTCACAGGCCCAAGAAGAAACTACACTCGTCTATCCGTCCTACGACAAGTCGAAAAAACGGTTTAAAGCAGCTCATAAAACATTGACTACTGTCGTTCCCAACCTAGAAAAAATCGATGAAAATTCACCTTTGGAGCAGCGCGTTGAGTTTGTGAAAGCCTTCCAGGAATTGAATAACGCCTACGAAGCCCTTGTAACCTATGATGACTACAATGATGACATGGGAACATCCAAAGCGTTGCAGGAACAGGTCAAAACGTTGGAAAACTACCTAGGCGTTTATAACACGGTAAAGGGTTCCTTGATGGAAGAAGAGGGAGAAGGCGGAGAAGCTGAACCGGATTTCTCTGAGATTGAGTTTTATGGAGACAATACGACAAAGCTCTACGACATCGACTCCACTTACATCGACCGTCTACTAGAAACATATACAGCGCACAACCAGGATACTCGTGGAGAGATTGAAAAAGCGCTTACCAAATTGAACAAACCAGCAGCGGCAAAGGATGTTTATGAAACGATCCTTAACGATATCGACGAAGGAAAAATCGATGTGGATGAAGATATCCTAGCTGTCAAACGGCGCTATTTTACACATGCCTATGAAAGTGCAATTGAGAACTTGTCCAACACATGGTTTGTCAATGAAGACCAGCTTCACCTTTCCGCCATCCAATACGTACCTGGATCTGACACGATCCCAAACATCGGAGCAATCCTCGACAGCAAGCAGTTTGATAAGTATAAAGAGGTAAATCCGGATGCGAAGCCGTTGAAATATGGTCCGCAGATGAAGCGGGAGTGGCTGCAGGTGTTGAATGAGGAGATTGTGCCTTATGGGGATGAGTTGCGGTAGGTACTAGCTATGCCTTGTTTTGCATGAACAATAGAGAAGAATAATTACCCCTTAAACACCCTCCAGTGAAATTTACTCGAGGGTTATTTGGGTTAAGGTAATGTTTTATAATACACGAATTCTGTTCAAAAACTGGTTAACCTTATTAGTAAACCATTATAAATTATCAAGTCATAACTTTCACACTACCCTTGTACATTTCCAACACTTTCCATGGTATAATATAACCAAATAGGGTCTCATGAAAAACGACAAAGAAGGGGAGTTTTGTTATGAGAATTGATAGAGCAATTTTTAGAGATGGGAGTAATGAAGAAGTTGTAATATTAGAAACGATAACTAGCCACGCTGATTACCTAACTATCAAAGAGAATTTGTACTGCGCTATCCCGAAATGTAATTGTAGATTAGTATACGTACCTGAGGGAGTTAAGATAGCATATTTTAAAAAGTGGAAAGGCTATGATCATGTTGAGGATTGTCCATACTACAGGGAGACGATTATGGGTGCGAAATCCTTCCGTATAGTTGGTAAAAATATATCGAGATTACGAGAAGAACATGTGAAAAACGTATTGAACGATACGTTTGATAGGTTTAATGAAACCGAAGAGGAACGTGCGAAAAGATTAGAAAGACAAACTACCAATGCAAGAAAACGAAAAAACAAAGTGATAGAGCGGCAAGACTCTATGGATTTCGAGGACGTATACGTAACTCTTCCGACAACCTCTTTAAATGTAGAAGAAGTTAAAAAAGGTAAAAGAAATCCGACTGTAAAGAAAAGAATGTCATTAGCAGACTTTGTTTTTTCGGATATCGGACTGACAATTAGTACTGTAGGCAATTTAAGAGACGTTCATATAGAAGAAAAGTATTCGCTTGTCGCAATAGTTGATAAGCATGAGCATGTTTACTTCCCGCTTTATCTAGAAGAATTTTTTTATCAGAACTCGTCTCTCAATACTAGCTCGATGATCGAGGGGTTAAAAAAACTTTATGAGGAAAGTGAAGATGAAATTATCGTTACGGTAATTGGGGAAGTAGTTTTTAGGGATGGCCAATTCGGTATGCTTGTAATGGATGAGAAAAAATTGAACTTTAACAGAATGCGCTTACCATCTCTAATATTGTCTAGAACTGCTTTGTTTTGACTTGATTTGAACAATCGTAGCATTACTGCCGTAAAAGGAAATTTCCCGTGGTTCTACAATAGAAATAATTTCAAGTGCAAGGGTATTAATGAATTTTGGATTGTTGCAGAACCTGGCCCTAACATTACTCCTACTAAGCTGGTGAAAACACTGGCGTGATTCAGGTGGAAATAGCGTTTTACGGCGCACTTTCTTCATTATACAACAGAGCAAGTGCTAGGGATGACATCCTAAAAGTGATTGCGCATGAGCTGACGAAAGCGATTAAAGAGAAATTGACTGGAATTTACGGGAATTGGCAAGGGCGAAAATGCGGATTACTGTGCGCAGACTGGTGAAGGTATCCGCCTGATTTGCAGAAGATGGCGGTAGTAACTGTGGCGAAGCAGGCGGAGTTGATGGCTGGGAATATGTAGGTGAAGGGTAATTTCTTATCAAGGATGAAGGGGTGCTTACATGAGTAAAAAAGTAACTGTTAGAAATAATGAATATGGAAAGCTTGATGAGTTAAATGAGGAGACTTATTGGAAAGAACTTGGTTTAAATATTGAGCTAATAAAAGAAACGAAATTTAATAATCTTAACAGTTACTTTGATGCTGATATAAGAAAGCAGAAAAAAAGTGTTTTATTGGAAATATCATCATTTTTATTGTATGAAGAAGAACAAACTGAAAGTGCAGACGAATTGCTTGGTACGGAAGTTTCCGATCATAAAAAGAAATTGTACTTACTGATTAAAGAATTCACCTTCCGAAAGAAAATGACGATACAAGAATATGTTCAACAAGCGAATTTTCAATTGGATTATCTATCTGAAGTCGCTCTTGTTTGGTCGCTTTATGAACAATCCCCAAGTCACTTGTTCGAGATTTTGACTTATCATAATTGGAGAAGCCGAGCATCAAATACACTCTTTACTTACTCCAATAAGCAGGACAAGGAAAAGATATTGAAGATAGCCACCGACAGTAGTAATAGAGATGATTTATGCAATCGCCTTTACAAAAAATCGGGACAAGCAAATGAATACAAAATATACTCTTATGCCAAATTCAGCGATTTGGTTATTTTTCAGTTATATAAAATGATAAACGATAAAACTGTTCCCGATTTTGAGGAGCCGATTAGGAATCGGGAAGTAAAGTCAATCATGTTCGCGGTAAACACAGTGGATAGCACATTGGAAATCAGAGATTATACTTTGAGGGAAAGGGATGCATTATTGGATTTTCTTGCCTCAATGTTTGGCGCGCACTTAAATGAAGTTGCAACGGATCCCTACATAGATTATGATGCAGCTGTTCTAAAAAAATCTATTCTGGGTATTGAACAAGTGAGACCTTCTACTGATGGTATAGTGATTTCAGCTATTACGTTTAGTAAAAGTACTTTACCTAAATCTCCATTAATTCATTTTGAATTGAATGACAGTGATGTTATGGAAGCGGTCTTCCAGGCACATCAAAGCGGGGTTATTGACTTAAGCGATTTAAAGGATATAAAATCACTGAAACTTCAATCAGCAAAAACATCAAGGACCATTCGTGCTATTGCCTTAGAATCCGGGGACGTCCTTTTTTCATTGGATGATAGTGGTCTTGATTCGGAAACTAAAAAACATCTAAGGGAAAGATTTGAAAAAAGATTTTCCATCCCGCTCGATCAACCTATTTCCAATCTACACTTTAATGGAGATATAGAAGAGAAAGTGGATTATTTAATGGGCTTAACCAAAGAAGAACCCTTAGATGATTTGACAAAAGGAACATTTGAGGATTTGTTGAAGAAAAAGGTCATGGTGAGGAAAGAGCATATCGAAAAGTTTTGCACCGTCTGCTGGGAAATATATGAGAGTGAAGAAGAATGCCCAGAATGTGAGGTTGGCCTAAAAAGTAGAAAAAATATTACTTTAGAAATGGACAAGGATAAGGCTGTAAAAGTATTCGAAAGAAAGATCAGAGGATTCTTAGGTTCTCCTTGGTCTAATACAAAAGACGGACGACAAACAATCGACAAAGAAGTATATCAATTTCTTATAGTAGAAGATGAAGATACCGGGGATGAAATTAGATTTTTGGTCACTGATCAACAATTGCCTCTTAAGGTTATAAACAAAATCAATAGAATGGTCATGCCGACTGCTATAGTATATATAGGTTCAAATAAAGTAAATGTTGAGAAATACAATGACAGTTTTATCATCACAAAAAATTATGGCTTTTTTTATACTATGGATAAGACTGAAGAATTCCAGACTTATATGAAAGAGATCTCTTCAGAGTTTCTACGAAGACAGAAACAATCAAGTGCCAAGTCCGCTTTTGAGGCTTATAAATCTCTGGGTATAATTGAAAATAACGACAAGTACACCGCTAATGACTTAGAACACGATGTCTATGCAATTATTAATGATCTCACACATAATTCTACGCAATGGGGATCGAAATTTAGTGGAAAGATACTTCCTGAAGGTGTATTCACTCTTAGTTATAAAACAAAAAGTAAAGAGAAGAAGTGCGCTTACACATACGATTGCAAATTATCTAGATTAGCAACAGGTTATGATTTAAATATCGCTGAACAACGCAAAGCAGAGGACTATATAACCAGGGCCTACGGATCGGACTTCTTAGAGAATTATTTAAGAAGTGATTTGGAAATCACTGCACACTTAATTATATCCAATAATGTCGATGTAAAAAAAATTGAAGCTATGAACAGCTATTTGAAGACAAAACGTATAAATGCTCGTGCTAAACTTATAAAAACAGAAGTGCTGATTAAAATTTATGAATTGTATCTTCTGAATTTCCAAAGTATATCTTCAAGGCCAAACTATTTTAAAAAATCATTGATTAGTTTGTTTGATACAAACGCTGACGAACTCCTTTTGTCCGAAGTTACAACTGAATTCAAGAAGCTTTTAAAAGATGGACTGATTGAACAAGCCACATTGGATATGGAAGCCTTCACAGATGAGATGCTTCAGTCGATGGAGATGGAACGTATCTCAGGCTGATTCAAATTAGTACCATGCACCCGAACACTTCTGAATAGAATGAGTAAGCGAAGATTGGACGAAGAAACGAAGTCGTTTTTCACTTCAGCTATGCCAGCTACAATGAAAAAGCATATGCCCATATCCGGTCATATGCTTTTCATCTTCTATTGGGGGACTCCGCTACTTCCCTAAATTCGAACTTATTCTGTGTCAATTCCTTCCGGATTGAACTTCGTTATAGTAAAACCTGTAAATCCATATATGAGTGCAAAAACTGGAGTTAGGAATGCCAAGAAACAGAAGGGAATGAAAGCCGCTGGACTCACTCCAAGAGTTGCAGCCGCAAAGATAGAATTTATACTCCAAGGAAATAGCGGCGCACTTTGCGTTGCGGTATCTTCAATCGTTCGCGAGAGGTTTTCAGGTCTTACGCCAAACTTTTTATAAAGGGGCCCCATTAAAGTACCAGTGATTGCGGCGGCAAAGCTGATAACACCGCTCGTTCCGACAGTGATATAACTGACGATTACTGTGGATGCAATTAAACCGCCGACAGATTTAATGCGGCTTGCGAAAGCATCAAGTATTGTATTTAGTGCGCCTGAGCCCTGAAGAAGCCCCCCTAAGCCAAGTGCAAGCAGGAATAGTGCAACGATTCCTAACATGCTGGAGACGCCGCCCCGTTGCAGCAAAGAATCCATCACTGCAATACCCGACTCAAAACGATATCCGGTATAGAGTGTGTTTAAAGCGGTGGAGATTGTATTGCCTTGATAAACAATCGCAATAAATGCTCCAGCGAGTGCTGCAACAAAAATTGACGGTACGGCAGGCTTTTTTAGGACAAGCAGAACGATTAAAACAAGAATAGGAATTAAAGGAACAAAACCTATGTTAAATCCTTCATTCAAGTAACCTAAGATTGTGTCGATATCGGACCCGCTTGCGGAACCGTCGCGGGTGAAGTCAATCACCCCAAAAATTACCGCCGTCAGAATATAGGCAGGTACCGTTGTCCAAAGCATGTGTTTGATATGTGTAAACAAATTGCTTCCGGACATTGCAGCCACGATATTTGTAGAGTCTGACAGGGGGGACATTTTATCGCCGAAATATGCACCGCTGATGATTGCACCCGCCGTCATTCCCGGTGGCACGCCTAGTACCTGGCCCATCCCTATTAAAGCAAGCCCTGCAGTGCCCATTGTGCCAAAGGAAGTTCCTGTACCCAATGAGACGATCGAACAAAAGAGAAGGGAAGTGAGCAAGAAAAATTCTGGAGAGACCAACTTTAAACCGTAAAAAATCATTGTCGGGACTGTACCCGCTAAAATCCATGCGCCAATGAGAGCCCCGACAGCCATGATGATCAGAATAGGATTCATGACTTTCCCCATCATTGAGAACATGAATTCTTCAACTTGCTTATAGTTGTACCCTAAGTGCATAACGAACGGGATGATCGAAAGCATAGTAATAAACATCATGATCTGGATAGATGCTTTAAAGACGATCATCCCGATACTGATCATTAAAACTGCAAGAAGAACAAGCATGATTGAATAGCCAAGTGACGGTTTCACTGTCTTCTTCACGTTTTTCACTCCTTTGCGGTTTGGTAGTCTCGTAACACGGCCAGTTGCACTTTTAAAATATATCTCTAAAATCCCTCAGTACCTGAGCATTCGTGCCAACTGGAAGGCCACAGCCCGGTGCGAGAATAAACGGGTGATCCTTTAATGCTTGGATTGTCTTCCGAGCTTCATGGATAACCCTGTTAGAGTCTTGGTCCTTAAATAGTTCTTCGTCCACACCTCCCATTAAACATTTCTTATTCCAGCTAATCGATTCTAGCAATGAAGGATTTCCTTGCGCATTATCCGCCCAATGTATTGAATGGACTGGGTAATCCTTAAAGCGTTCGGGATTAGATTGGGGACCGCACGTATGCATGAGCAGTGAGGTATCTTTCGCAGCCTCTAAAAGCATCAGATCGTATTTGGTTCCGAACTCTTTAAATTCCTCTGGTGAAAGGAAACCGTCACGGGCTAAACCTAATACCGCATAGAAGAATCCGTCTGCACCGGCTTTGATAGCATGTTGAATATAGTTCACTAATGTATCAGTAATCGCTTGCAAGGCGCGGTGTAAATCTTCGGGATGTTCTTCAATCAGATTGGACAGCGGACTTAATTTTCGATCGGCTGAACGACTTGATGCTACAGTTCGATGCCCACACAAATACTCGACAATCGCCATGGGGGTAAAAATCGTCTGCAATACCGGGGTATCCTCACCCGCATTCTCTTTGATCAATCGCGTTGCCTCTAATTGTTCGCCGAATGCTCCTTTGGTAGGGTCCAACTCTTGAATTTTATTTAACTCATCTGCTCCATGAACTAGATGATGTGAAATTGCTGGCACATCGCCAACATAATTATTGAAATCAGATACGTTGCCCCACGCTTCGCCGAATATCGTGGCACGCGGATTAATCTTAATAAAATCCCAATCATAATCTTTTTGAAAATCGATTGTGGCTTGCGCCAAATCAATGGCTGTTTCTTCTCTTCCAACAAAGTGCCCCCACGCTGAAATAGGCGGTCGATCCGCAATTTCTCCTGACAGGACGGCTGAAAACCGCTCCTTTTTACTCCATGTTGACATGTGTAATACCTCCCTTGTAATATGGCTATTCGCTTCATACCGAAGTATAGAAACTGTGTAGTTACCCGCCATCTGAACGAAGAATGAGTCATAAGGCGGGTTCTAATTAAGTGATTGTTAGATAGCGTTTTAATTTAATTTGGCAAGGAACGGCAGTGTCGCATTCGGAAATGTTTTAGAGTATATGCATTAGGATGGGCGGACTTGCCTATTATTCAAGATGGACGAATGATGGAGAAGCACGGAGAGAATGAATTCCCTGATGAATGGGATCAGTTTTGTATAATGATCTCAGGGATTTCCGGTAAGATGCCTAAAGGCAAGAGATTCCATTTTATATTTAAACTACGGATAATGTTTTTGTAGTATAATTTAAATTGTAGCGTGTTGTTCCGTGGGTTAAATGAACGGTATTTGTGTGTGTATTCCTTTCCTGTTTTCGTTGTTGTAAATTGTCCACCCACGGACCGACTCGCTATTTTATCTGTGGATGAAATGAGAGGATTTAATATGAAAAAAAGTAAGAATATAAATGAGATTGTAAATGAAACAATGGAAGAATTTGGACAGGTGAAAGTGCAAACCAAGATCTCTGAGCGCTTGGAAGAATTAGGTATGAGCTTAGTGGAACTTTCAAAGTTAACGGGAATCCGTTATGCTTCTCTAAACGAATTGAAAAACGGAAAGAAAGTAACATTAAACCTTCAGCATCTAATAGCTATTATGATTGCTCTACGAATCAAATCATTCGATCAATTATTAAGCTTAGACTTTATGGAAAATGATATGGAAGAATTGTTTGATAAGGAAGTAATACAGTATGCTGAACAAGGCTTACCGGAAGAAAAGCGCGAACAAATTAGAATGAATGCGATTCGACTTGAGGGCGAGAAAGAACTTCGGGAATTTCAATGAATACATAAAAAATGCTAGGTTCTTATTATAGAGCCTAGCATTTATTAATGTGGATTTCGTTAGTTTAGTTACAACGTTGAGAGGAGCCAGACACCAAATATATTCGATTTGCACGAGTGCCTGGTATCTTTATTAAATCTTATCTTTTAGTGAAGTTCAGTTTATTTCACTTTTAAAGAAACAAGCGCATTGTGTATTGCCTCGAGTTTCGTTTCAAGCCGGTGCAAGAGGTAAAAAGATACAAAGATCGGAAATCCGATTTGTTGTATGAAATTTAGCCATTGTTCCATTTTGAATTCGCCTCCTTATTATAATGCGTAGGGCGGCGTTTTTGCCTCGACAGGCACTGGAGGGCTTGAAAAAAAGGCGCTCTTTGCCTTTTCTTACAAGACCGAAGTGACCCGAGAGGCTGCCGACCGAAGCTGGAATGGGTAAAGAAAAGGCTCCCCAGCCAAGCCGGAGAGCCTTTTCTTATTATGCTTTTACAAGATCTTCTACAGTGCGTTCGACAATGCGGGCGCCTTTTACAGTTGCAAGAAAAGAGCCATCGACTTCAAATACTTGAGCGTCAATAATTTCCTGCATGGCTGCCTCCACTTCGGTCGGTGTTAATCCAGCTCGTGGCTCGTCCACTGTGAGTGAAGTCTGCTTCCCAGCTGCCGTAACGAAGTTCAGTTGTAACGTTTTCGCCATTCTTCATCTCTCCTTTTTAGTTCATTTGTAAATCGCCTTAGTTCATAATGTCTACTGTGTCAACCCGTTCTGCTCCGATGAATGGATATTCGGAGAGCTGTGCCAATTGTGAAAGGGCTTTGTGTAGATCATCTGCCGTTGCACCTTCTGAGATGTTACGATAGGACTTCGATTTTTTGATCATTTTCCCATCCTCCGTCATCCCGCCGTCGAAATACACCTTTCCAACCGCGTTTCTGAATTCGAATGTCGCCATTTGCTTCCCCTCCTTTCACACACTATATAGATTTGAAATGATGAAAAGGATACTTTCTTCGTTTGTCTCATAATGAAAAATACATCAACCCATCGACAAAAAAGTCGAACATGGTTGGTGTTTTTTCATTTCTAAAAAAAAGTTTTTCTTTAAGTATCCTTTTCACGAACTTGAATCTATATAGAGGATGAAGGGACTGGTCATACATTATGAAACGGGGGAATGAACATGAACGGTTGGTTGAAATTACATCGCGCAATCTTGGATCATCCGATATGGCTGGATGCGACGCCTGAGCAGAAGGTAATTATGATAACGATGCTGTTAATGGCGAATTATGAGGAGAAGGAGTGGGAATGGGGAGGAGAGACGTATACGTTGCAGCCTGGACAGTTTGTAACGTCGCTTCCGTCATTAATTCACCGGTGCGGGAGAGGGATGACTGAGGCAAAACTTCGGAGGACGTTAAAAAAACTTGAAACGCTTGGGTTTTTGACAGACAAATCGACGAACAAAAATCGGATCATAACCATTGTCAATTGGGCGTTCTACCAAGGAAACGATGTACATATAGCAGGCAAAAGCACGGGCAGACATCAGACAAAGCACAGACCAAACACAGCTAGTAAGAAAGAAAGAAACAAGAATATAAGAAAAGATCTTTTTGTGAATGAATTCAAATTAGAGCTGACGAAGGGGGAAGCGATATGATTGCGGAAAAAGCGGTACTCGGTTCGATGTTGAAGGAGAATTATTTAATAACAGATTCAGGTTTGGCGGTTTCCCAATTTGCGGGACCGGTACATAAAATGATTTTCCAATCGATGAAGGAGCTGCGAGCGTCAGGAAAGGCTGTAGATCTCGTAACGTTGCTCACAACATTCAGTCCGCAGGATTTGGGCGGCGCGAATTATGTGAAAGACCTTTTGAAGTATGCGCATGTTGAGAAGTTTGATGACCATGTAGGAGCGATGCTCGACGTTTGGCGGGAGCGTGAGAAACAGAATGTACTGCACGTGGCGGCATTGGAGAATTGGCCGATCGATCGAATTATGAGTGAGCTCGATGCACTTCTCGATAATCGGGTGAGCGATCACTCCGCCATATCTGATTTGCTGATGGACGTATACGAAGACCCTTTCATCGAAAAGGAAATTGTGGACGGAGCGCAAGCGGGTATTAGCAAGCTCGATGAAATGACGAACGGTTTCCAGGACGGTGAACTCTCCATCATCGCAGCGCGTCCGAGCATGGGGAAATCCGACGTCATGCTGCATATCGCGAAGTACGCCGGGTGGCAAGGACGTTTGCCGATCATCTTTTCACTTGAAATGGCAGATACGAGTTTGCGGGATCGGTTGATTGCGTCAACAGGCCGTTTTTCGAGAATGCGGATGCGCGACCCCTATCGACTGCTCAGTGAGCCACAAAAAGGGAATTGGGTGAGAACGATTGGAAGGCTGGCAGAGACGAATATCCAGTTTTTTGATCGGAGCAGGCAGACGGTTGCGGAAATGCGGATGAAAGTGCGCAAGATGATTCATGAATATCCGGGTATGAAGCCGTTCATTTTGATTGACTATCTGACGTTAATTCATTCGGAAGATAAAAGCATTACGAAGCATTTGCAAGTTTCTGAGATTACGAAGGAATTGAAGGGGATGGCGCGAGAGTTCAATTGTCCGGTCGTAACGCTTGCACAGTTAAGCCGGGCTGTTGAACAGCGGCATGATAAGCGCCCGCTCATGTCGGATCTGCGGGAATCGGGCTCGATTGAGGAGGATGCGGATGTCATCATCTTTTTATACCGCGATGCGTACTACACGAAGGATGATAACGACAACATCATGGAGCTCATCGTTTCAAAAAACAGGAACGGTCCAGTCGGGACGGCTTACGCTGCTTATAACAAATATACGGGGAGGTTGTTGGGATTGGGACAAACAGTGAGGGAGCTACTTCATGATGCGATTTTTTACGAAGAGCCATTAACTGCACATGCTGTTTACTACGCGTTGCAAAAAGGAATCGTGAAACTGGATGATCTCGAAAGTACGTTACGTTATGAAGAGTTGGATTTTGAGATGGTGTATAAAATGCGGGATGAAAATTGGCTGCAAATGTGTACAATCAAGCTTTTCGTTGTGCCGATGAGCGGGAAACGGTTTGCGATTTATCTAGCACATAATGAGGGAGACGCGAGAGCGAAGCACCATAAAATCTACGGGCAGCTTGCGCAGGAAATCAGAGATGTGAGTAACAAGATGGATGCGGCCTTTTACTATGAAGACACGGGTGAGTTTCGGTGTTTTCGTGAGCTGAAGCGGGAGGCGGTGTGTTTTCCGTATTATGCAGGGGAAGTGTGTGGATGAGGGGTTTGAATGGAGCTAACCACTTGAACAAGTGTATATGACAACCTTCCTATCCATAGCGTATATATTAGTCGTCAATCCACTTATCCTAAGCCTAGGGTGGTCGGCCATTTCCCGATGAAGGGAGGTGGTCGCATGACAGTATATCAAGCACTAATGCTCGTATTCACTTTCGGAGCATTGATTGTAGCAATATTGTCGTTCCACAACAAAAAATAATCCATCCTTGAGTGGGAGCTCAATACGGATGGATTACTTTGCCTAAAGAGCTGATCCCCTTGTAGGGAACCTGCTATTACAAACCGTCTAATGTTAGCAGCATTAGGTGGTCTTTTTAGTTTATTCAATGTGATCAATTACTTGTATCTTATTTTTAGTATAGGACAGCTTATTGGGAGATACAACCAATTTGCATCATAACTTCAAGTGACAGGTTCTCATTGAATTTCGAATTGTTTTAGAACCTGCTACCTTTCACTGTAGGGGACGCTACTCGTTTTCCTCTGAAAAACATGTACGTCATCGCGCTTAAAATTGCAAAAGGTACCTGTGCAAGATTGAATTCAGACAATACACTACAAATGCGTAAAGATGAAATAGAAATGTTGATAGATTGGAATTTCTAAAATATTCATTTACTAATATCCAAAGTGTTTGAATTAACATGAATGTTTCTTGCACAGGTACCGATTTTAACTTCCGATGCGTGGAAGCGGAAATCTATTTTAAAAGCGACATGAAAACGTCCAGTGTCTGCTACGCAAACAATGGACGTTTTGAGAAAATATTTAATCAAGGCCTGCGATGCAAGCCATCATTAACGAATAACTTATTGTGGATTGGTGCGCATAAATAACTCACGGTCCAGTGCATTTACCTTATGGGTAATGTATTTAAGTTCTTTCGTCAAATTATCTTTGACTTGAATGTTCTTGGATAACTCTTCGAAATGTTGGCCTACCCCTGTCAATTTGGATTCTACCGCATCCAACCGTGTATCGACAGCGTCAAATCTTGTGTTCATCTCTGTTTTCAAACCGGCCATTTCTGACTTCATGCTCGTCATTTCAGATTCGATTGAAGACAGCTTGTCCATGACTTTTACCATCATTTCGGTCAATTGATTCTCCATCGGGATCACTCCAGTTCTCTACATTTTATTAAGTATACTATTGATTCCGTAGCGGTTCAATATCATATAAAATTCTCATTTAGTTTCGAAATCATTTCAGAACCTGGTACCCTTCACTTGTTTATTGACGTTCCCATCTAAATTTGTTACAATTCCTCTATTGTTTTTTAAAAAGAATAGAATACCTTGTATAAATTCAAGAATACGGCTTGAAAGTTTCTACCAGCTACCATAAATAGCTCGTCTACAAGGAATGTGAAAGTAATGCAATTTTATATTCCTTTTTTGTAGAAAAAACTTTGTCCTAACTTAGGCCAAAGTTTTTTTATATTATAGGGCATAATAGTATGAACTGGTTGAAAAATGATTCTTGAAACCATGACTATTCATTCTTTACTTTAGCAAATAGGAGATTACAACATGAGAAACTTTTTTAAATTCGCTGAACGGAATACTTCCTATAAGCAGGAAACACTCGCAGGCGTGACAACCTTCCTTTCCATCGCGTATATATTAGTCGTCAATCCACTTATCCTCAGCCAAGCTGGGATGGATAGTGGGGCTGTATTTACGGCAACCGCTCTTACGGCGATTATCGGCACACTGCTTATTGGGTTGCTTGCAAACTTCCCGATCGGGATTGCACCAAGTATGGGTTTGAATTCATTTTTCACTTTTTCTGTCTGTATCGGGATGGGCATACAATGGGAAGTCGCATTAACCGGTGTTTTTATTGCAGGAGTCATTTTCATGTTATTAAGTTTAATGAAAATCCGCGAGAAGATTATTACGATCATCCCATTGGATTTAAAATATGCGATCGCTGCTGGAATCGGATTCTTCATTACATTTATTGGGATGAAAAATGGAGGACTTATTATTTCCAATCCTGATACATTTGTTTCGATTGGAAACTTAACATCACCTTCGACCCTGCTCGCCATTTTTGGCTTGGTCATTACGATTGTCATGTTAGTACGAGGAATACGTGGAGGAATTTTTTATGGAATGATCATCACCACAATTATTGGGATGATGGTCGGATTAATAAATGGTCCTTCACAAATCATTGGAAGTATACCGAGCTTGAAACCAACCTTTGGTGTCGTGTTTTCCCATTTAGATCAGATATTCACCCCTGAATTATTGGCAGTGATCTTCACTTTTTTACTAGTTGCCTTTTTTGATACGGCGGGTGCTTTAATTGCACTGGCCAGTCAAGCGGGAATGATGAAAGGGAATACTGTGCCGAATATAGGAAGAGCATTGCTTGCTGATTCTACCGCTAGTGCAGTGGGAGCTATATTGGGTACATCCACACCTGCGACGAGTGTTGAATCTTCTGCTGGCATTGCAGTCGGTGGTAGAACAGGCTTTACGTCTGTCGTTATTGCTGCTTGCTTTGCGATTGCGTTGTTCTTTTCACCGATATTATCTGTTATTACTTTGGAAGTAACAGCCCCTGCGTTAATTATTGTAGGCGCATTAATGGCAATGGAAATAAGAAAAATAGACTGGAGCAGGCTGGAAATTGTGATTCCATCCTTCTTAACCATAATCATGATGCCCCTCACTTCGAGTGTGGCAATGGGTCTTGCATTTGGTTTTATTCTTTATCCACTTTGTTTCCTAGCACAAAAGCGGTATAAAGAAATTCATCCAATCATGTATGTGCTTGGTTTGTTATTTATCCTATACTTTGCGTTTATCGTGTAGCTTTAGGTAAGGAAATTATTATTAAAATACAAAATGCCATAAACCCTTTATTCTTAAAGGTTTATGGCATTTTTAAATACGATTTCGATAGTTCTTACACTTCAGGCCTAACACCTGTTAATATCGTTTCAACCCCTAACAATTTTAAGGTAGAGCTTAAATTAAAGATATGGTGTGCCACCATTGTATCGACAATCTGGCACCGCCTCAAATCGCACGGCGCAGCAAAAGCAAGAGCTGGCTCCGAATAGCGTGTTTCAGGTATTCGGGGCCAGCATGTGTCCTACTTGGAAAACAGGATATGTGCGGTACGCTCTTTCATAAGATTCAACAAACGGCTCCACTCTTTGCCTTTTGCCGACTTCTCTTTTTTTCCATAAGGGTTTTCGCTCGGATAGATTGCGTAAAAATAGTGCTTGTTGCTCTCCCCGAGCTTGTTGAGGAAAGGGTGGTCCTTGTAGTAACTTGAATTTGCCTGTTTGTCTGTCAGGCGGATCACTGTGCCGACCAGGATCTCCTTTTTACTGCTTGGATCTTTGTAATAGAAGTTCGTGCAAGGTGGATTGCCTTCTTCGTTCCGGCAAGTCGTGTCAGTAATCACCAATTTGTCCATGTCCTTTTTCAGGAATTGAATGGTGAAGCCGTATTTGCTTTCGAATGACTTGATATTCTTCAGTTTTTTTTCCAAAGCTGCTTCGTTCACCGATTCCGGCGTGTTCCAGATGCCGAATGATCCATCCTCAGCGGGGCCAACCCCGGCAATGAACCATTTGCCATCCTGTTCAACCAGTCCGACCCTCGCCTTGTCTGTTCCCGCATAGCCGGTTGAGGTAGCCAAATCGAACTCGACCACATATTCCTTCGTTCTATCCTTGGTTTCCTTTTTGCCAATCACTTTGTACGATTCCACCCATGGACTTGAAACGCCCGTCACCCAGTGGAAACTCTCAAATGTCCCTTTCACTCCAGCCCTTGCATTGTCGGTAAACAATGCATATTGAAGGGCGCCATTCCGTTCCGTCACCGCTTTTGCCCATAGCTCGATTGTTTTATCCGGGGAAGTGGGGACTATGGCTTTTTCCAGCATGGCCAGCCTTTCTTCGGTCAGGGTATTCTTAGCGTACAGCTCCTTATATTCATCGGGGACATGTTTTTCGGAAGGCTTCGCGTAAACAGCAGTTGCCGAAATACTAAAAGCCAATACAAACGCAGTGATTATCGATCTTTTAAGCATGTGAAAGTTCTCCTTAGCAATTTTATTTGACGGCAAAGAAATGCTTTGCCATCCATCCTAAACTAACGGTGGACACCTCTGTACGATTACTCCTATCCGGGAGAATTAATGCAAGGTCAGTACGAAGGACGGCTCGGGGACAGTGTACTCGGCTTCCCATGCGCGGGCACTGTCCAGCAGACATTCACTCCACACGTAGTTGTATGCGTTAGCCATTGTAAAGGTGCCTGTGTAAGACATATTCATATTAATTCAACTAATCTAAATAAAAAACCGTTAGAAAAGAAGATTCCCCGCGAAGATAGCGGCCATCTTTCATAATTATGAAATTGTATTGAATAAATAGATTCCAACCTTGCGCAGGCACCCATCACTAAGGTAAGGTGAGAAATATAGCATAGGAGGGGTTAAGATGAAGTATCGTACATTGAATAACGGCATTGACATTCCAATCGTAGGAAGTGGTACAAATACGTATGGCAAAGAAGGAAACCAATACGTAGGTGCCTTAAGAGGAGACACGCAAGAAATCGACTGGGCCATTGAAAACGGCTACCGTCATTTTGACTCTGCTCAATTGTATGCAAATGAGGAAGTTCTTGGAGATGGGTTAAAGAAGTCATCACTGCCACGTGAAGATTTCTTTATCACGACGAAGCTCAATACATTTGAAGGTTTCGGTGGTGCAGACTGGGCCCATGCCGAGATTGAAAAAAGCTTAGAGAAATTACAAACGGACTATATTGATTTGTTCCTGATCCATAAACCATGGGATGATCATGCTGGGATGTTGGAGGCATGGAGTATTTTAGAAGACTACTATAACCGCGGTGTGTTCAAGTCGATTGGTGTTTCGAACTTTGAAAAAGAACATCTTGATTTACTTCTTGAACAGGGCAGTATTACACCGGCTGTTAATCAAATTAAATCTCAAGTCGGAAATTGGAATGAAGAATTAATTGCTTATAATGAAAGTAAAGGTATTGCAACTGTCGCATGGTCTCCATTACGCGGTATCGATGAAAATGCCAAGCAGGTGTTAGATGAAATCGGCAGCCAATACGGCAAAACATACGCGCAAGTTGTTTTGCGCTATCAAATTGAACGTGATGTCATCGTCATTCCGAAGTCTCATAATAAAGACCGCCAAGCACAATGCTTAGATATCTTTGATTTTGAACTGACTGCAAGCGAACGTGACCGGATTGCTGCTTTATAATGGAGTTTCGGGTACTTGGTTCTCATTGAGCCCGGTACCCTTCATTCATTTTCATTTACATTACTAAAATAGCGAAAAGGAGACTCCGATGACCCTATCTGACCAATTAAAAACAACAATTCAACACTACCTCGATAAACATTACATAGAAGAACTTTCCCCAATCTATCAACTAGAAGAAGACCCCCATGAGCTGTTTGAAGCGGAAATAATCCTCAATGAAAGCCGCCGCAGTTTGAAGGACCTTTTGGAAAATGTGGATGAAACGTTCACGGAAATGCTCCTGCGCAAGATTGATGAAAAAGGGATGACGGACAGCGAAACGTATAAGAGAGCGCGTATCGATCGGAAGCTTTTTTCGAAGATCGGGAATGATCGTGAGTACCGTCCGAGTAAACCGACGGTGATTGCTTTTGCGCTTGCGCTGCAATTGAGTTTGGATGAGACGCACGATTTGTTGCTGCGGGCAGGGTTCGCTTTGTCGCCTAGCAGCAAATCGGATTTGATCATCGAGTTTTTTATTGAACAAGGGAACTATGATCTGTTTGAAATTAATGAAGCGTTGTTTGCATTCGGGCAGAATGTGTTAGGTGTATAAATTTGTCGCTTCGCAAGCGACCTGGCCGTCATTTTGAAATGGTATTCTCAACTTACAATAAGGTTGAGGAGGAAACAACATGAAAACAAGCACGACGGAACTGGTTTTTATTCTGGATCGTAGCGGGTCAATGAGCGGGCTGGAAAGTGACACGATCGGCGGCTTTAACGGGATGCTGGCAAAACAGAAGAACGAGGCGGGAGAGGCGCGCGTCACGACTGTCCTATTTGATGATGCCTATGAAGTGCTGCATGATGGTGTGGATCTGCAAGCCATTCAACCGATGACGAGCAAGGAGTATTACGTAAGGGGTACGACTGCTCTACTGGACGCAATCGGGAAGACGATTCTCCGCATCAGCCATGCGCAAGAGAAGCATGCAGGGAATGTGTTGTTTATCATTACGACGGACGGGTTGGAAAATGCGAGCTGTGAATTCACCTATGAAAAGGTCCGGGAACTCATTGACGTACGTAAAAGCAAAGAAGGCTGGGAATTCATCTTCCTTGGCGCCAATATCGATGCCATCTCAACCGCCAGCCAATTCGGGATTTCAAAAGACCGCGCTGCCAATTTTCACGCGGACGGAGACGGAACAGAACTGAACTACAATGTAATCAGTGAAACGATCAGTTCGTTTAGGGCCAATAGCGAAATCAAGGAAGATTGGAAAGAGAAAATTGAAATGGATTTCAACTCGCGCTGTTCAAAGCGCTAGGTTCTTCTTGAATAGACGTGAAGCCATCAGATTACGTATTCAATATGCCTGAGAGGATAGGGAAACTATGCTCTTGGGCGTTTTTAATTGGTCTTTAAAGCACTGCTTTATATATGGGTGGGGAATTATAGAGGGGTTCGGATAACCTAATAATCTTTCTTTCTCACATGGAACATATTGTAATTGTTGTGGTACTATTCAATTAGTGAAGGTTTCAGTTATAGCGTTTCCGATTGTCGTTATGTTCGTGATCTTATCGATCATACTGCAATGGAAAATGCCGGTTATCAAAGGGAAGTATGGAGAGTGGGTTGTAAAGGCCAAGCTCCGGAAATTAGGGGATGCTGACACGGTCTACCATGATGTGTATATTCCGAATGGAGAGCGGGAAGAAAACAAAAATGCACAATCCGATTCGGCAAAATTACAGCCATGTGCAAGCTTTGCTTACGTACATAGGACAAGCGGAAATGCAGGATGTCCATTCTATCATCGCCTTTTCACTGAGCTCAACCTTTAAATTCAAAAATCGGTATACGGAGAAGGTGAATGCTAAGCGCCATAGTGTTTAAGGCAGGGCGGTGTATGCATCATGCAAGATATGTTGCTTTTAAAAAATACTAGGCTGGAGCTGAATGATCAATGTCTCAGGAGTTTTACGTTGGAATTATTTCCTTTTTACTAGTTACACTTGTTACTCCTATAGTCATTTTCCTATTTAAGCGTTTAAATTTCACGCAACCTATAAGGAAGGAACTACCATCAGATCAACAGCGAAAGAAAGGAACTCCCTTAGCGATAGGAATCGTCTTTTATATAGGTGTGCTGGTCGCATTGTATTTTAAGACCAGCAGTTTAATGCTTCTATTATGTACTGTCTTTCTATTATTTGGTTTTGTTGGTTTTTTAGATGACTTTTGGAAAGCCGCGAGAAAAGACCCTGAAGGTATTTCAGGTAAATCTAAACTGTTTTTTCAATTTCTATTTACGTTTGTTATCTTATATTTATTGATTACTTATTTTGATTTTAACTCCGCGATCATCATTACAAAAGATATATCTTTCTCTTTACCCATGGCATTGTACTTATTAATAATAACACTGTTTATTGTAGGATCAGCTAATGCCGTTAATTTTACGGATGGGATGGATGGACTTTTGGCGAATGTATCTATTCCAACCTTGACTTTCTTTTTCCTAACCAGTAGCTATATTGAAGTTAAAATAATTTCCATAGCCCTTATAGGATGTCTTCTTGGATTTTTACTATTTAATCTTTATCCAGCAAAGGGATTCATGGGTGATACGGGATCTTTAGCATTAGGAGGATTATTGGCTTTCTTATCAGTAATTGAACATGTGGAAATTCTCGTACCTTTCCTCTTTATTATTTATTTCGCGGAAATATTTTCGGTTATTATTCAAGTTCGTTACTATAAACTCACTAGAAAAAGACTATTTATAATGGCGCCAATCCATTATCATTTTCGTAAAAAATACAGATGGTCCGAAAATAAGATAGTCATAATTTTTGGCTTTATTTCCTGGTTAGGTTGTGTTCTTTCTTATTTGTATTGGTATAAATTTATGTAATTTGCTTTTCAAAGTGAAAAGTTCCTACGATAAAAGTGTAACCATAAAAAATAATCCAACCTTGAGTGCCCGCTCATAGTGGATGGATTATTTTAATACCCGGCTGATTCCCCCTTTGAAGGGAACCCGCTATTACTTATTACAGACCGCCTAATGTTGGTAGAATTAGGTGGTCCTTTTTAGTATAAGCGTGTTATTTTTATTATAATACCGTTTTTTCAACAAAAGCACTCTCCAAAACCATTTGACTCAGGAGGAACCCACATGCCCAACCACCAACAACAAATCCTATCCCTCATCGAGGATTCACAGGATTTCACGTACCTACATAACCACTTTAACCGCTTCAATCCGTTCAAAGTACTCCAAGTCGATAATTATGAAATCCGTCATTCCAATGTGTTGGGGTGGCTGATGGATCCGCGGCAGAATCATGATTTGGATTCTTACTTCATCAAGAAGTTGATTGCGAAAGTCTTTGTCAATCCTGCGAATTATGATGATGAGGACAAGATTGCGAATTATGATGTCCTTCAGTTGAGCCGCCAGTCGTATCATGATCTCATCGTGTATAAAGAGTTGACGACGCCAAACAGGAAACGAATCGATCTGTTGGCAATCTCTGACTTGCATCAAGTGGCGTTCCTGATAGAAAACAAGTTTTGGTCGAATGAATCGGAGGGGCAGCTTGAAGAATATATCGAGTTTGTCCGGATGGCTTATGATGGCTATAAAATCATTCCGGTGTTTTTGACGTTGCAGGATGAGGAGCCAACGCATGAGGACTATTTGATGCTTGGTTATTCGGATGTGTTGGACATCCTTAACAATATGACGGATGCGAATAAAGAGTATATGCATCCAGACGTGCATTCTTTCATTTCCTATTACATCGATATTTTAGAGGATCAGTTGGTTCAAAATAATGAGCTGAATGAGAAAGGGATGGCTCTATATAAAAACCATAAGGAAGCTGTTGACCTCCTTGCTGGTGCTGGAAAGGGAAGGATGGTAGAGAGCAGTTTTGCGAATGAATTGAGCCAGATTTACAGTCAATATAAGGAGACGATTGACTTTGTCGTAAAGGTCGGCAGCAGCTTCTTACGGGAGGCATTTATTCGATTTGCCCGAAAGTTGGACTGGCCGGAGCATTTGTATACGCCCCATTTCCGTGTGCCGCACTTCATTGAGCAGACGTGGGACGAGCTGTTTGACGAGAACGACTTGCGTAAGAAATGGTGGATGAATAAGGGACTGATTGCTTGGTTTGAACAGGTGGAAGACCGTTTGAAACTGACCGTGCAGGTGGGTCCGTTACATCATGAAAATCGAGTGCGGCTTTTACAGGCGTTAAAGGTGAGAGGCGTCAACGTAAAAGAGTACGCTTTTGAAGAAGGAAGACAGTATACAAATATTTATATGGATGCAGATCGTCCGATTTCGTGGGAAGATATCGATGCGTTAGTTGAATCCATGCTGCGGCTGTACGAGAAGGAATCCTTTCAGTCTTTCTTACGAATAAGCAATGAGGCGGTTATAGTGGCAACTGACGATAGCCTTCCGATCATTGACGTTACTGAAGTAGCGATTTCCTCTCCTTTAGAAAAAGCTTTTACTCAGTTTGTGAATGAACAGCGGATTGCATCTGATTATTATAATGTCAATCATACCGTGCCTAGTTTTATGGAACCTGAGTGGACGCAGTTGCCTTCGGAGTACCAAGTGACAGAAAAGTACTGGCTCGGCTATCCATTTATTGCTTGGTTTGAAAGACAGAATTTGAAGGTCCGGTTGATCGTTGAGGTAGGTCCGCTCCCACAGAGGGAAAGAACTCATTTATTGAAGAGCTTGGAGGAACAAGGCATTCCTGTCCGGGCGCTTGCTTATGAGGAAGGAAGACGTTTTACTCGTATTTATTCCAAGGCAGTGCCTGTTGAGAATTTGGAGGATGCTGCAGAGCTAAAAACGGCGATGGATGCGTTGGTTGCTCATAAAGGTTATGCAGCTTTTAGAGATGGGGTTGCAAAGGCGATTGCGGGTTTGAATATGAATAAGCTGTAGAATGTAGCTGAGTTTAAAAGGAGGGATTCAGATGTACAATACTGTATCCAGCTTTTTAATTCCGTAACATTGGGGTATGTATTGATTGAAATTATGAAGTAGGGAGAGCAAACAATGGCTTATATTTTATTAATTGTTGGATTTGCATTGTTAATAAAAGGAGCAGACCTCTTTGTTGACGGGTCTTCTAATATTGCAAAACTGCTTCGGGTTCCGTCTATTTTAATTGGGTTAACGATTGTGGCTTTTGGAACAAGTTCACCGGAAGCGACTGTCAGTATTATTGCAGCACTGGAAGGAAGTGCAGATGTTTCACTGGGTAACGTAGTCGGAAGCAATATTTTTAACATTACCCTTGTTGTAGGTGTAGCTGCTTTTTTATATCCGTTGAGAGTTGAAAGTGAAACCATTCGAAAAGAAATCCCATTTACCTTACTCGCAAGTGCGGCATTGCTAATTCTCATGAGTGATATTTCTTTGCAAGGGTCCACTAGCAACTTGCTTACACGAAGTGATGGATTTATCTTTTTATTGTTTTTATCCATCTTTATGTACTATATAATTGAACTCGGCCTGAAAAGCCGAAAAGATACAGCTGGTGATCCAGTTCCTGAGAACATCAAATGGGGTAAAAATATAGTAATTACCGTGTTAGGATTGGCTGCAATAATCTTTGGAGGAAATTTGGTAGTAAAAAACGGAACAGAAATTGCTTACTCCCTTGGGATGAGTGAAACATTGGTGGGGTTAACGATCATTGCAATTGGCACATCCTTACCCGAACTTGTCACATCCATCTCTGCGGCACTGAAAAAAGAAAGTGAAATTGCGCTAGGGAATATTGTCGGGAGTAACATTTTTAACATTCTTTTTGTACTAGGTGCATCGGCTACGATTTCTCCATTAGCGGTCAATGATAAGATTTTCATGGATGTCATTCTGATGATTGCGCTGACTATCGTATTATTGATTTTCTCAAGAACGAACTTCAAGATTGGAAAGCGAGAAGGAGCAGTGCTTGGCATCGCCTACATCATTTACATGGCGTATATTATCATACGGAATTAATAACAGGGACCACAATTCGTATAAGACTCTTTTTCCTGCTAGAAATGAGGTCTGCCCACAACAGGAGCAGACCTCTCTCTCATACAAGCTTCTTAAAAGGATGAAAGAACAACCGAACGAAAAGCACAATAAAAATACACATCGAAATGAAAAACAAAATTCGTATCGGTAACCATTCCGCCCATAGGCCGGCAATGAATAGACCTAACGGAAGGGTTAACTTCATTAACATGGATGAGGTTCCCGCGACTCTTCCAAGTAAATGATTCGGTGTGAATTCCTGGCGAATTGTAAAGTAGACGATATTGGAAAGTGTCGTTGAGAACGTCCGGATCGCAAGGGAGATGCCGATTGTCCACCACGTCTGTGCGAACAACAGCAAGCACATGGAGAGAATGTCAAAGACGAGCGAGTATGTATAAATGACGCCACGGCCGAAACGTTTGCGGATCCTGCTGATGACGCTTGCGCCGATCAGTCCGCCGATTGCAGAGATTGTAAACATGAAACCGACTTGCTTGGAATCGGCACCGAGCTGATCTGTGGCAAAGAAGATGAGGACGCCTATGACGAGACTGGATGCGAAATTACTGAAAAGCACCGTGATGGTTGGTGTTAATAGAATTTTATTGTTAAATAGCTCGACGATCCCCTCCTTCATATCCTTCCAGATTGAATGCGACGAGTCCTCCCGTTTCGCAGTTGGAGGGACATTCAAAAATTGCATGAATACGTACATGATCAATAGACAAACAAGGTAAATCGTTAACGTCGACGTATAGGAAAATACGGCGATCAGTACACCTGCAATCCCCGGGCCAATCATCCGTATCAGCGTATCAATGAATGACAGCTTGGCATTTGCTGATGTCAGCTGGTCCTTGGAAACGATTTGGGGAAGTACTGAGTGATTGGCATTACCGAACGTATACCCCGCAGAGGACAAGACAAAGCCGAGGATGTATAAATGCCACAGTTCAATATGATTTGTCAGCAGCAACGTGACGATTCCACACATTGAAACCACTTGAATGAAGCTTGTCCACACCATCATTGTCTTCCGATTTAGCCGGTCGACTAGCGCCCCTGCAAGCATTCCTAAAAAGATATTCGGAAAAAATTCAATCGCCCGCATCATGCTCATCGCCAATGCGGATCTGCTTAGATCGTAAATTAGCAATGGAATCGCAATGCTATACATTTGCATTCCAAAACTCGCTATCGTGGAGCTCCCCCATAACAGCATGAAATTCCTATTTTTAAACAGTGAAAGCTCTGAAGCAACTGCCTTCATTTTCATCCCTCCGATTGTTCTGCCGCATAGAAGAAGTGTAGAATAAGAAAAGGTGCATTAAAAGTGTCCGTAAATTATTTTACAGTTCACCTTTTATCGAACTGGATGAAGGAGGATGGCTTGTGAAGTATGTGGATCATTTGCTTGAATTGACGAAGCATTTTGCAGAAGGCATTGAAGAGGAAACATCAGTCTCCTCTCTTGCTGCTATTTTGAATTGTTCGGAACGACATGTGAAAACGGTTGTGAACGTATTGCATAGCGAAGGGGCCATCAAGTGGATTACGCAAAAGGGGAGAGGGAAGAAGCCGAAAATCACAATCCGGTTTACAAGAGACGAAATTTTATTGAACCAGACAAAAGAGATGGTTCGGGCTGGGCGATATCAGGATGCGTTTTCGCTTGTGGAATCAATGGGGGAGCAAGGGAAAAAGAAGTTTCAACAATGGTTTACCAAAGATTTAGGGCTCGCACACCAAACGGAAAATAATCAGGACTTGGATATTTTACGCTATCCGTTTTATGAAACAAGATTGGTCATGGATCCCATGAGGATTATTTCCCGTCACGATGGCCATATGGTACAGCAATTATTTGATCGACTTGTCGAATACGATGCCGAAACTAACGAGTTAACGCCGGGCATTGCTCATCATTGGGAGACGAAAGACGGGAAACAATGGACGTTTTATCTTCATAAAGGAATCACTTTCCATCATGGGAGGGAGTGTACTTCCTCAGACGTCAAGTCAACGTTCGATAGGTTAATGGAGGAAACATGGCTTTTTGCGAATATCGAAAGGGTGGACGCTTATAGTCGGACCGTTGTTCATTTCATTTTAAAAGAAGTGGATTTTTTATTCCCACGCATGTTGGCGGGGGTAAAGGCTTCTATCGTACCGATTGAGATAGTCAACGACAATCCCGAGAAATTTAAAGAATTCCCTGTCGGCAGCGGTCCGTATCGATTGACGCAGAATGATGAAAATATCATTAGGTTAGAAGTAAATCAATCGTATTTTTCAGCTAGGCCTTGGCTGGATGAAATACATATTATTAAAACGCCTTCTCATTATGAAGAGGAAGCAATTCATCCATTTGTATTAAAAGCTCCTGATGCTACTTGGAAACAAGTAAAGCGAATGGAGGATGGAGCGAGTTACGTTATGTTTAACTGTTTGAAAGAGGGACCATTTCAGCAAGAAGCCCTTCGGCAGGCGATTTGCACGAGACTTCAACCGGAGAAAATTCGAAACGAAGGGCTGGATAATGAAGTTGCGGCGGTGAGCTTTCTATCTAGCCATTCCCAAAACGCTAGTTTGAATAAAATCAGTGGGAAAATTCGTTATGAAGGCCCCCCGCTACAAATTGCCGCACAGCAAATTCGACCGGGTGCTAATCATGAGAAGGCGGCAAACCATTTGCAAACCGAACTGCTTAAAATGGGGATTGAGTCGACAGTCGATGTAGTTGATATTCATCAAATCGTCAGTGATGAAAGCATGGCAACCTATGACCTGTTTGTAGGAGGAATTGCATTAGGGAAAGACCGTTTATTATCCCTGCTTACTGCCTTGCAGTCCAATGAGCTCGTAATCTATTCGTGTTTGAACGAGCAGATGAAGAGTACTGTAGATGAGAAAGTCAGGGCAATCAGAAGTGCTCAAGCAGAATCTGCGCGGTGGGATACTTACTTTGAACTCGAATCGGTTTTGAAGTCGAATTATGCAATTTTCTTTTGCAATCACCGTTTCCACACGGTCTATGAGCCGAAAGAAAACCCTTATGTCAACATTGAACTTAATAGCCACGGAAGAGTGGACTATCGGAAAGTTTGGAGGAAATAATGATCGGACTCAATGACGGTCTTTTCGATTATGATTCTCTAGCGATAATTCGATTTTATATCGACGATGTAAATGAGTTCCGACAGAAAAGTGCCTGGTACAAACGCAATTCGAAATTGCATCAGTAGCAGGCACCTTGCATTAGGCCCTATATTTTAAAGCTAATCCTTTTAAGAAGTTCCTGGCGTATCGATCCATGCACGGTTTATAATTCTTGTGCCCTTCTTTCCTCAATACAGCGCTTAATTCTCCTTTGGATATAATGACTCCTGCATCTTCTAAAATATCAAGCATATCCTCACTTGTTAACGCGAGTGCTATTTTTACTTTCTTTAGTAGGATATTATTAACATTTTCATTCGTCATGATCGATCCTGCTTGACCTTGAGGTTGTCCTGGTTTTGGATCTTGTTTTCCTCTTTTATAGATAATGAGGCCATTTAGAAATGAATCCAACATTTGATTCGTACACTTCATTTGTAATTCATTTTCAGCTTCATCCTCCTTTGTAAGCAACAGCAATATATCTTCTTTTGTCACTTCAATGCCGCCAAGTTTAAAAATGTCTACCATCTCAGTATTCTTAAAATCTAAAGCGTATCGTAATCGGATCAGTATATCATTATTATTCATTTGTGTAGACCTCCTGAATTGAGTGCTGCAAGTACAAATCAACTTCGGTTTTGTGTGTTGCTATTGTTATTTGATCGAGTTAAGCCTAATAATAGCACACAACAATAAAATTTATTTAAATGGCAAATCACGACTTCCTATTTCCCTTCCTTCACAGACACCAACTCCGTAAAAATCTTGCCATTTTTATCCGCGATTTTTAGGACTCCAATCCCTTTTGCGAAATAAACTCTCGAGCCGCTTGGATAACGGAGAATGACGACGTTCTTAAATGTGCCGGCTTTCACGGTTACTGTTTTCGTCGTGCTTTCAACCAACACCTTTTGCTCCTCAAACATCAGAGACGAATCGATTGTAGCAGCCCCTTGTTTCAATGGCAGGGGAACGTTGATGAAGATGAAGTCGGAACTTGATACACCCATCAGCAGTCTTTTTTTGTCTTCAATATAAGTAAAGTTCGATAAGTCCGGATAAAGGGGACTCTTTTTATTATATAAGAAGGTGTATTCATCATCTTTTTTGACAGTAAACGTCTCTCTCTTCTCTTCTAAGAACGATGGTTCGTACGTAAGAATCAGCCCTTCTGTAGGTGTCAAGCCACCGGCAACCGTCGTTGAAGCGGCTTTCGGGTTTTGCTTGGATAACGCAGATGTATACACATATCCCTTATTTTTGCCGGCTTGTACATAGGACCATCCGTTTGAAGAAGACAAAACCGTTACTTTCGAGTGGTTTTGAATCGTTCCGATCTTTTTAGCATTTTGTTTCGGTTCTACACGAAGGATAATGTCATTTTTTGCATGTACATACATTTCGGTTTTCGCTGCTACGCTTGTATGCAGAGGAACGGCGTATGAACAACCAAGTATGAACACCAGTAGTGCTGACAATATTTTTTTCATTTGGACCACTCCTTTCGATAGTTACTATTTACGAGGTTATGAAGCGAGTGTTGAAAATAGTACTTATTGAGCCCATAGCGATTGAATGGAATTGCTGCCCGAAACTGGTGTTGTAAAATATTGCAAAAAGAATATTCAAAAAAGTGTAAAATGTGTTATGATACATTACATATAGCTAATAATTCGCTTCAGTAAACATCAGGGGTAGTGGGGGGAAAGAAAAAATGTCGGAAAACAGGAAACTACATGATTTATTAATGAGTAAGGCAGAACAAATGACGGAAGAGTGGTATGAAAAACTAGATAAAAGTGATCCATCTGGCGTATATTCTTCTACCGATCCTATAGAGATTGAGAAATTGAAAGGGCAGAATTTTGCGTTCCACGAAAATGCTTTTCGAATTTTGATTGAAGAAGAATCTGAAGTGATGAAGCGGATGGAAAGTTGGATTTTGGAGACGACGAGCGACCCTGAACTTGTAAACACACCGATTGAATTTATCATAAGAGAGTTTATGAGAACGCGGAATGTGTATTTTGGTTTCATTAAAGAGTTTATCAATGCGAATAAAGAGTCGATGACCATTGAATCCGCTTTACATTATTATGAACTGATCATTAAAATAACGGATCAGGCGATTGTTTGGTATACACATGAGAGGAACAGATATTTAAAAGAAAAACTGCGATTTCAAAATGACGTTATAAATGAATTAAGTTCTCCTGTCATTGTGATAAGTGATCACACAGCCTTGCTTCCGATTATTGGAGAGTTAGATGCTGACCGAGCGCTATTACTTATGGAGAACACATTGGAGCAATGTGTGGCTAAAGGGATAAGCAATCTGTATATAGATTTGTCTGGTATGGTTATGATGGATAATATAGTTGCACGACAGCTATCTGGGCTCATCCAGTCTTTGGAGTTGATAGGTGTCGAAACAACATTGTCCGGTATCAGACCGGAAACTGCCTTGATGGCGATACAGTTAGGGATTTCTTTCGAAAATGTACGAATCACTTCAAAACTATCACAAGCGATACAACAATGATACTAAGTGTCCAACACCGCCCAAGGTAAAGGGTTGGTGTTTTTTCATGGAAAAAATCGTACCCGTTTGCGGGAAATGAGATTTACTTAGAAAGTGAGAACTACAAGACCTGCAAATCCTATACTATTTTGAAACTTCTTGACAATCCTGTCCGTATACCGAGTAATGCGATCTTGTCGTTTTCATAAAAATGAATGGGGAGATGAGAATGGTCAAAAGGATAATCATAGGGGGATTCGCTGCGATTGTGATTTTACTTGCGGGATGTGAGGAGGAAGAGAAGGCGGTTGCTGATTTGGTGGAGACGGAAATTGTGGAAGAGGTCGAAGCCCAACAAGAAGATGAAACGGTCGTCGATGAGTACTGGTCGCAGCCGATTGATTCGGAGATATGTCAGACAGTAGGGGAATGCCGTGATGTAGGGGATGAATATGGAAGCGAGCATTTTACTAGTTTTTCAGGAGCACTCAAACATTCAGACCAAATGTCGTATTTGAGGGTGAATACGGTAGAAGATGAATCTGATCTTGCATTTGCTGCGAATGATAAGGAAGTTGATAAATCGGTTATCGCCCGCTATGAAATAAATGAAGATGAAATCGTTTTGACAGAAGGCGAGGACGCGAGTATCTTCAAAGGCATCGCTGAACTTGTACATGCTTTGTTCGATCGGAGTAAAGTGAATCTGAAAGTTATTGATTTCCAAGAGAATGTGTACCCTCATGTCAATGTTTATGAGGGGAAATTGGGGATGCCTTCTAATATGGTCCCGCATTGGCTTCAGTCTGCCACGGTGGCAATACTGATTCATGAATATGGCCATTTGCTCACATGGAATGAAAGGGATTTTGTCATTTCGGATACGTGTCCAGCAGATCAATATCATTTGAAGTTTTATAAAGAGTGTTACAACGCTGACAGTTATATGACTCTCTACTATCAAGCCTTTTTGAAGGACTATGAGGAGTATTGGCTACAAGCTGGTTACAAAACTGTGGAAGAACGAATTGCTTTTTATGAGCAACATAAGGATTCCTTTGTGACAACGTATGCTACGGTACATCCTTTGGAAGATATTGCGGAGTCTTTTGCTTATTTTATGTTAACGCCCTACAATGACAGCCCTCAAACGGTGCCAGAAGAAAAGATTAACTTCTTTTATCAGTTTCCGGAACTGGTCGAGCACCGGGCGTTTGTCCTGAAGGAGTTGAAAGATCGAAAAGACAAGATGTGGTCTTTTTATTGAAATGAATTCCAGTCGTTTCAGGAAATATGAATACCACCCTTGGCAATTGTTGAACTCAAGGGTGGTTCACTACTTATTTAATGAATTGCTTCAGAATCCGGTAATGGCCTTTTCCAGGCACATAGCCTAAGCTTCGATTGATGGATTGCATCGGCGCATTATTTTCTTCGGAATCCGTCGTCATCGTATGTGCCCCTTCTTTTATCGCACAATCAATCGATAATAGTTTCAACGCTTTTGCAATTCCGCGTCCCCGATATGCTTTATGAACCCCCGTATAGTTTGTATACAGCACTCCCTCTTCTTCTGTGGTGAACAATTGAGTGACTCCCACGAAACGCTCTCCGTCCAATGCGATAAAAACCCAGTCGTTGCGCGAGGTGTCTTCCGGCAAAAACTCTTTTCGCCATTGTTCAATCGGCGGAAGGCTTCCGTATTGTCCCGGATTATCTTTCGCTGTTTCCACGCACAACTCATACAATTTTTGCTCCAAATCTTCTCCTTGCAGCTCCGCTAAAGTTTTGAATTGAATGCCCGACCTTTTTACCTGTTCTACTAAATTTTCATGATTCGCCAGGTCAGTAGAGCGAAGGTCAAGATGTAAATCAAACACATGCGCATCCAGTGTAAATCCCCGTTTTTGAACAAAGGGAAGGGAGGCATCAATCCAATCATGGACAGTGGATAAAAGGATGGATGCTTGCTGTTCCTTTGCCCAGTTTTCAATATGGGCGAGAAGCAAACCGCCTACCCCTTGTCCACGATAATCGGGATGAACACAGAACGTACTTCCGACCTGACCGGGGTCTGTCCACGGCGCACGAAACGCTGCACCATACCCGATGATTACCCCTTCTCCGTTTTCCGCCACAACTCTTGTTCTACCGAAACCGACCAAGAGGCCATTTTCATTACACTTCAGATTGGAAGCGGTTGGAATATGCCGGTCTTCCTCCTCGAGGGATTGAGCTGTTGTGGAATTGGGTTCCAAGATGTTGAAGAGATTGGCAACTTGCGTATAATCTTCTGGGACTTTCATGTCACGAAGTTTGGCAACGCTAATAATTTCATTTGATTCCATTAAGGACATATTCAACCTTCTCCCCTTTGTAAATCACTACTTATCACTAATTTTACAATAATCAATCAAATTATACTATATCTATAAACTAGTCATCATTCAATAGTCTATTAGAGTACCAAAATCGCGTGCCTGTGCAAGGAGCAAATCAGTTAATTCACTACAATTGCATAAATAAAAAGAAGAAGCTGTAATGAACAGCTTCTTCTTTGTTGCACTGAATTTTTATGCGAATTGGTTGAATTGTCGTGAATGTTTCTTGCACAGGCACCGCAAATTATTTAGGTGCCAGCATGTTAATAGTTGTGATGATGATTGGTGCGCTGAAGATGACGTCCATTAGAAACGCGCCGACGATCGGGACTACTAGAAACGCTGTGCGCGAAGGGCCGAACTTATTGACAGTGGCTCCCATATTGGCCATCGCGTTTGGTGTGGCACCGAGGCCATGCCCAAGGAAGCCTGAAATCATGACCGCTGCATCATAATCCTTGCCGAGCGCGCGGAACATGATGAATACGGAGAAGCCGACAATGAAGACCACTTGGACGAGGATAATGCCGACGAGCGGAAGCGCAAGGCCCGCAAGTTCCCATAGTTTAATGCTCATGAGCGCCATGGATAGGAAGATGGCGAGTGACACATCTCCGATCAAGTTGATTTCCTTCATGTTAACGGTTCCAGGAAGGAAACGGTCCACGATATTTCGGATGAGCACCGCGACGAACATCGCGCCTATGTAAGCGGGCAATACGAAGCCTGTTGCTTCTGTGAACATGTCGCCAAGGATTGTCCCGCCTGCCATCGATAACGTGATCATCGTTACTTGAACCATGAAAGAATGCTGGGCGATCGGCTTTTCATCTTTTTCTACATACTCTGTCACATTGCCTTCTTTCGGCTTTAGGTTATACTTGCCAATCAAACGCCGTGCGACAGGACCGCCTGACAGGCTGCCGCAGATGAGTCCGAGTGTTGCTGCAGCCATCCCGATCGTCACAGCGGATGTGGTGCCGAGATCCTCGATCGTCTGCCCGTATGCAGCCGCCCCTCCGTGTCCACCGCTCATTGACACGGCGCCGCTCATGACGCCGAGCAGCGGATCGATATTAAAGACTTTCGCAAGAGAGACGCCGATAACATTCTGCATGAAAACGGTTACGCCGCACAGTAACAAATAGATGATCAATAGCTTTCCGCCAAGCTTGATCAGCTTAAAACTTGCGCCGAGACCAACTGTTGTGAAAAAGGCGATCATGAATATGGATTGCAAGGAAGTATCCAATGAAATTTCCACAATGCCTGTAGATTTCAAAATGAGCGCGACAATCGCGAATAACAGACCGCCAACGACTGGCGCAGGAATGAGAAATCGGTCAAGGATGCCGATCCGGTTGACAAGCATCGTGCCGAGCAGGTACAGTGCTGCTGCTAGAAATAATGTTGTTATCTGGTTGAGTTCCATCATGCAATTTCACCTTTCCTTTACGTTGAGAGGATGATTTAATAATGCTATTTCCCTCTCCCTTAAACAGGCCGGAGTCACTGGTTCGAGGACGAATCCTGAGGGTCTTATCTGAGTAAGATACCCTTTGTGGAATGAAACACACTTGGCCCATTATAAAAATGTAACAAATCTATAGGCAACTTGGAACCGTATAGTGATATAAAATTGTCTTGGCAATTGTCTTGAAATTCATACATAACACTACGACCATCTCTTCATGATTACTGGAAATGATGAAAAGTAAGTTATAATAAGTACTAGAAAAGGCTTGCAGAAGATAGGGGGATGATTTCATGAATGAAGAAAAATGGAAAGAAAAGTTGAGGACCAATAAAGAGTTATTTATTGGCGAAGCGACAGCTTTCCGTTCGGCTGTTTTAATTCCACTTGTCGAAGTGGAAGGGGAATGGTGTGTATTGTTCGAAATCCGTTCGTCTATAATGAGGAGCCAACCTGGGGATATTTGCTTTCCTGGCGGTCGAATTGACCCAACTGACGAATCGCCTCTTTTCGCGGCTTTACGGGAAACGCATGAAGAGCTTGGGGTGAACCCCGATACTGTGAAAGTTTTGGGATCGCTAAGTCCTTACATTGCATCTCCGTCATTTGTAGTCTATCCGTTTGTGGGAATCGTAAATTATAAGGAAATTATTCGATCTTACAATACATCTGAGGTGGAAGAAGTGTTCACCGTGCCGCTTCACTATCTGCTCGATCACGAGCCGTATATGCATTCGGTTATTGTACACCCCTCGCCCGATTCGAATTTTCCTTTCGAGAAAATCAGGAATGGCGCGAACTACAAATGGAGGGGCCGAGCGATAGAAGAATGGTTTTTTGAGTATGGCTCTTATACGATTTGGGGACTGACGGCGAGGATCTTAAAGCACTTTATTGAAATTATCCGTAAATAAATTAGATGAAATATATTGCTCTTCATCAAATAAATAAATTCGCTCCGCATTGTTGTTTTCGCTTTGATTTCATCGGCAAATAGATATAAAATAAACTACTGTACTTCAATGATTTGCAGAAGACGTTTGAACTGGTATAAAGAATAGTTATTGTAGTGGAGGCTAATTATGGATTATAGAATCAGTAACAAGCAAGTATTTGAACAAGCACAACTGCGCTCGGTTTCGGATGTACCGTTAACTGAGGAGGAACTTCAAAACGGCATGCAGCTTGCGATATCCAAGAAGGATAATACCCTTGCGTTATATTTGGTCGAGGTAGAAGGGCATAAGAAATTCGAAGTTCGTTGGGATGATTCGCACGAATTTTTCACCGGCTGGTATTCCGCTTGGGAAAATTTCACTTGGTGCCTAAATATCGCAGGCAACTGACTTTAAGAGAAACTGGGCTGAAAGCTAATCAGCCATATAATGCAATTGAAAGGCTCCGCTGGTTGTTATTGACTGGCGGAGTTTTTGTGTGTCATCGAAAGGATTTCGAATGTAGTAGCTTAACCGTTTCCTATATGGGTATTTGTAGACAAGCTACGCAAAACAGAATCCGTCTTTCCATCCTGTTGACGATGGAGGGTGAGAAGTATTTTATTGAAATTATCCGTTAAAATTTCAGATGAGGTGGTATGATAGGAGTAAGAAAAGTGTGAAAGTCATTGCCATGTAGCAAAACAGGGGATTAGGAGGGACAAAGGATGGGTTTTCTGAAACTCAAATTGTATATTGAGTTGATGTCCATTGCTTTCGGTGTAGTAGGTATGCTGTATATCGTACCTATGCAAATTATTGTCGAAGGACAACCGAGAATCTTAACGGTCACTATTCTTATGTTCCTATGGTTCATCATTATGAGTCATAACATTACTTTTTATGAGCTATTGGACAAATGGTTTAAGAAGAAATAGACACATTAAAAAATCCGAGTTTTGTAATTAATTTGTCGAAATTTGTGGACCTTTTTCGTTAGGAAGGAAGGAAATGCTCCATATCTGTCGAAGTAGTCGATATGAATAGGAATGGAGTGAGAAGTATGTCATTGGTGTACAAACAAATAATCGTCGCAATAGATGGATCTAAAGAGTCGGAAAAGGCTTTCAAAAAGGCGGTAGCTATTGCTCATCGTAACGGGGCCGCATTGAATTTGGTCAACATCGTCGATACACGATCGTATTCTTCAGTTGAGGCTTATGACCGTTCGATCGCTGAAAGAACCTATAAATCTGCTGAGGAAATGCTGCACAACTACAAAGCGGAAGCTGTTCAAGCAGGTGTGCAAGCAGTCAATGTGATTGTCGATTATGGCTCGCCGAAAAAAATGATTGCAACGGACCTGCCGAACAAACTGAATGCAGATCTAATTATTTGTGGAGCGACAGGATTAAATGCAGTTGAACGCTTCGTCATGGGCAGCGTCTCTGAAAATATTGTCCGCTCCGCAAAATGTGACGTACTTGTCATCCGTGAATAGAAGTTCAAAAAAGCACGCGGCACCCGGGCAATTTCAAATTTCGGGTGTCTGGTGCTTTTATAAGCGATCTTTCAAGCATTCGTATGGCTTTGAAAGAATTAGCAGTCGTACTATTTGCTATTTAATCTAATACCTGTTATTATAAAGAAGAATTATTTTTGTTCTAATTCAGATTGAAAATATATTTTGTCTGAATATATTTTGCTTTTCGTCTAAGGTTTTGAGCAAGGATAGTATCACATGTGTGGAAGACCGCACTAGGAGGCAATTAATATGGAACAAGGTACAGTTAAGTGGTTCAATGCAGAAAAAGGTTTTGGTTTTATCGAGCGTGAAGGTGGAGAAGACGTATTCGTACATTTCTCTGCAATCCAAGGCGACGGTTTCAAAACTTTAGACGAAGGTCAAAGTGTAACTTTTGAAGTTGAACAAGGACAACGTGGCCTACAAGCTACTAACGTTCAAAAAGCTTAATTTTAGCTGGAAAAAGACCCTACTTGTTAGGGTCTTTTTTGTGTACATAAATTATGGAATGGAGTGGATATTGGTGCGAGAACAGTTGTCGTTTTTTCTAACGATGGGATAATTGGTAGCTCACACTTTATTCGTACTTCCCCTTTAAGGGAACAAACCTCACTTCTTCCAACACTGTCGAATGAATTTCTCCGTGCTCCTCTTTTTCCAAAAGCAACAGTTCCTGATGAAGTGTTGTTCCAACTGGAATGATCATTTTTCCACCGATCGCTAATTGATCCATAAGCTCGCGTGGCACTTGGGCAGCGGCGGCAGTTACCATGATTCGGTTATAGGGAGCGTGTTCTTCCCAACCGGCGCTGCCGTCATCCAGTTTGAAATGGATGTTCGTGAAATCGGCTTTAGCCAATCTTTCTTTCGCCCGTTCGTGCAAAGGAGCAATTCGTTCAATCGTATAAACGGAGTTCGAGAAGGCTGCTAGTAGTGCGGTCTGAAAGCCGGATCCTGTTCCGATTTCCAGCACTTTAGAATCTGGCTGCAAATCGAGGGCCAATGTCATTTCGAGCACGAGGGAAGGCTGGGAGATGGTTTGTTCATGCCCGATTGGAATGGCCTCGTCCATGTATGCAAATTCCTTCAGTTCATCCATGAAAAAGGCACGATCTAGTTTTTGAAAATAGGTAACGATGTCTTCGTTTTGGTTGGCCATAGCATAGTGCCCCTTTGTAGAATAGTAGCTTACACTTGTCTTTTACTATTTCCTCTAAAGAGTATTGGCAAACAAGATTTGGAGTTCGTTCGAAACGGACATGTGAAGAACAAATAGTAATGATGTTTGACAAATGATCAACCAATTCCGCAATTGCATACCATCACTTTTCCAAATTAATAAATCTCCCAATAGAAAATTTGGTGCTATTATAATCAATCCACTTTTTCATTTCTCTTTCGACGGCCCTGTTTTGCCATTCAAACCAAATCCCTAAACATTCACTGCAATGACTTTCTACTCCGCTATTGTTATGTGAATCTTTGTAAGTAAAAAAGGTGATTTTGCGGCAGATATAGCAAAATACTTTCTTGTCTTCATAATACTTATTTGCCAAGGGAATCAACTCCACCATTTTTTACTCATTATTTCCAACTCCGATTCATTTAATTCAATCTAATTGCTTAGATCCACCAAGTTTCCCCGATAAGTAGTTTCCTTAATTGAGAAGCGTCCAATTGCAATCTGTTCCACTCGGCATCCAATCTTGAGATGGCTTCAGGGCCGGTGTCATCAGCCAAATGATAGGTCCCGTAATGCATCGGGATGAATGTTTGACCTTTCAACTCCAAAAAGGCCTTTACCGCATCTTCCGGGTTGATATGGCTGACTTTCATGAACCACTCCGGCTCATAGGCTCCGATAGGCATCAGCACAGTTTGAATATTGAACTTCTCTGCGATCTCTTTGAATCCGCGAAAATATCCCGTATCTCCAACAAAATAAATGGAATGCTTCTGATTTTCTATAATCCAGCCGCCCCAATGGGATGTATTCGTGTCAGTGAGTGTCCGTTTCACCCAATGCTGCGCTGGGACAAATGAGAAAGTCATGTTGGCCTGTTCGAACGAATCATACCAATTGGCCTCAATCACTTTTTCATACCCCCGCTTTTTGAAAGCCTGTCCCAACCCGATTGGAACGTAGAAGGTCGGATTTCCTTTTAATCTTTTGATCGTTGGAAAATCCAAATGATCATAATGTCCGTGGGAAATGAAGACGACATCGATTTCAGGCAGATCCATCATAGCAATCCCTGGTGCCGTCAGTCGTTTCTGAAAGCCCATACGATTGGCCCAGACAGGATCGGTAAGCATATTGAGGCCATTCATCTGAATGAAAAACGTGGAATGCCCAATCCATGTAATCGACGTGTCCATTCGATTGCTCTTTAGTTCTTCGATTTGCTTGTATGGTGCCTGCTCGATTCGGATGCTAAGATCCTTTTTATTAATCTTGCGCTCCTTCTGCCAACGGCGAAAATCTGTAAATGTTTTTGTCGTTTCCACTTCATCCAAATTTACAAAACGGTGCTTCCGTGACATGACATACCTCCATTGGTTGTAATTGCTACTATTTTAACACTCGACCCAGTCGCATTACAGAATGTCTGACTGCTGTTTAAGGTTTTAATTTTATCCAACAGTATCGTTCATTTCCAGTGAGTTATCGGTCATTTCCCGGAAGTTATCGGTCATTTCGCGAGAGTTATCGGTCAATGTCACAAAGTTATCGATCATTTCCCGAGTTTTATTGTCATTTCGTGACTTAGGACCTAACCAAATTTGCGCTCAATATCCGATTCTCGAAGTCGCAGAATCGAGCCACCAACGAAAACAATTTCACGACAATAAAAAAAGCCGTTCCATTCAAGATTTCTCTCGAATGGGACGGCTTCAAGTCGTTCATTTACTTTGAGTGGCTTAATTCCTTCGCTGCTGCAAATAAAATTTCGACAGCAGGGAGGAGGGAATCTTCGTTGATATCGAAACATTCGTGGTGATGGCCGGCAGCGAGGTCGGTGCCGAAAATGCAGTATGTTGCTTGGCCGCCACGCTTTTGGACCGCTTCCAAGAAGTAGGTGGCGTCTTCTGAACCTGCGTTTGCTTCACTCGTGACTTCCACTTGTTCAATGAAAGCGTGCTGCTCGGCGATGTTGGCTAATTTCTTTGCCAAGTCTTCGGAGCATTTGCAGCTGATCGCTTCCCCTGCAGTTTCGATCGAGTACTCGATGCCATACATTTGTGCAGCGCCTTTTACGATGTTTTCAACTTGTTCTTTCATATAGTTGTTCACTTCGCTTGTTTCCCCGCGTGTTTCAGCGATGAGAGTGGCGCGGTTGGCGATGACGTTTCTTCCTGATCCGGCGTGGAGTTCTCCCACGTTAATGCGAGAGTCCCCGCCGGAATGACGGCAAATGGCATGCATATTCAATGCGGCGCTTGCAGCGGCAAGCAATGCATTTTTGCCGACTTCCGGTTCACCACCTGCGTGAGCAGCTTTTCCTGTGAACGTAATATTTAACTTCGTTGTCGCAAGAAAGCCGTTATTTGAAGCGACGAAATGATGTTGCGGCACGCCGGTTCCGATATGGGAAGCGATGAAGAAGTCTGTATCGTCAACAACCCCTGCACGAGCCATCGCTTTTGCTCCGCGTGTGCCTTCTTCGGCTGGTTGGAAGATCAGCTTGATGACACCGCTTAGCTCATCTTGCTTTTCAGCTAACAAAGTAGCAAGTCCGAGGCCGATGGAAGTGTGTGCATCGTGTCCGCATGCATGCATGGAGCCTTCCGCAGTAGAACGGAATCCTTCGGTTGCAGGTGTATGGTGTGCCGCATCAGATTCTAAAATCGGTAATGCGTCCATGTCCACACGGAACGTAACAGTAGGGCCGGGACGTTTCGTATCGAGCGTTGCGACGATTCCGGTGAACCCTTCCTCAAAATAAGGGAGGAAGCGTTCCACAGCTCCGTTTTCTTTTGCCCATGCGACATGTTCTTTCGTTTTTGCAGCGTCGGGTTTCCCCATGCATTCGTCTGCTTTCATCACTTCTTTGCCGAGCTGTAAATCAAAACCTAAGGATTCTAATATGCTTGCTACGATGGATGCCGTACGTATTTCTAGAAAACCTTGTTCAGGAAATCGGTGGAAGTCACGTCTCCAGTTAATGAGTTGCTTTTCTAGTTGCATAATAATGCCTCCTATAATGGTTGAAAGTCTCTATCAATTATAAGCGTGCGTGAATACCAGGTCCAAATGGAATTCCTAAGTAGAAGAATACGATGATCAAAATGATCCAAGTAACTAGGAAAACAAGGCTATACGGAATCATGAGGGACATATACGTTCCGATGCTTGCCTTCTTATCGTAACGTTGCATGAATGCCAATATGATGACCATATAAGGGAAGAGCGGCGTAATGATATTTGTTGATGAATCGGCAACACGATAAGCGACTTGTGTGAATGCCGGGTGGTAACCAAGTTCCATGAACATCGGTACGAAAATAGGTGCTTCAATTGCCCATTTCGCTGAACCGGATGTGATCAAGAAGTTCATGAGTGATGTGAAAATAATATAACCGATGATGAGCGGCATTCCTGTAAAGTTAACGCTTTCAAGGAATTCTGCCCCGTTAACGGCTACCCATGTACCTAGGTTAGACCAGTTGAAATAAGCAGTGAATTGTGCGATTGCAAAAACGAGTACGATATAGCTGGACAAGTCTTTGACGGATTCGGACATGTAATGGCTAACGTCTTTACTAGACTTGATTTTACCAATAGAAATTCCGAATGTGATCCCGATAATGATGAAGAAGAACAAAATGATCGGAATAATACCGCTCAAGAATGGTGAACTAGGAATTAATCCACCTTCTTCATTCGTCAATGGGCTGTTCGGAATAAGAATAGCTCCTACGACAACGGCAATATAGATAAGACCTGCAATGACAGAGTTTATAAACGCTTTTTTAGCATGCGGATGTTCTTCGGTTTCTTCGTCTTCCAATGCTTCGCCTTTATACGTACCGAGACGCGGTTCGATAAACTTGGAAGTTAATAGACCGCCGACGATCGTCAACACGATAACAGAAGCGATATTGAAGAACCAGTTATCTACAGGTGATACTGTGAATGATTCATCCATAATGCGCGCGGCTTCTGTAGAGATACCGGCAAGTAATGCGTCTGTTCCTGCAATAAACAAGTTTGCAGTGAACCCAGCGCCTGCACCAGCAAAACCGGCAGCAAGTCCGGCCAAAGGATGGCGTCCGACTTTATAGAAGACTAAGGCTGCAAGTGGCGGAATGAGCACGACGGCAGCATCGGAAGCAAGGTTCCCCATGATCCCTACAAATACGACTGTGTAAGTTAGTAAGAAAGGAGGTGATTTCAAAATCGTTTTACGTACTGCATAGTCTAGCAAACCAACTTTTTCTGCTAATCCAATCCCGAGCATCATAACGACAACAAGGCCAAGCGGTGCAAAGCCAGTGAAGTTATCGAGCATTGAAGACAACATGAATTGTAAACCTTCAGCGGAGATCAAGCTCTTAATCGGCATGACCTCTCCCTTGCCAGGATGGACAACGGAAGCGTTGAAAAGACTGAAAATCCAAGAAGTAATAATCATCAACACTGCTAAACCGACAAATAATGCGAACGGGTCAGGTAGTTTGTTACCAACCTTTTCAACAACATCCAAAAATCTTTGGAATAAACCTTTTTTCTTTTCCATCATTTCACCTCTTTAGTAGATTCTTTTTCCGCCCAGCGTAGATGGACTAACATCTTTCGGGATAGGGGGATTGTATGGGTTTTGGTGCTCAAATTGAGCATGTTCTTTTTTCACTTGTTCAAGTTTTTCGCTTGAAGTGAGTAGGTCGATGCCTGTCAAAGCCATAGCGGAAGCTGCACGCATCATACCGCGGTTTGCAAAATCGGAAAGCCCTTGTGCAGTCATTTGCCATGTGTGTAAAGCAGTTCCAAGAGTGCTTGTTGCAGCAGTGAGTTGGGCAGTAGGAAGCACCCAGCTGACATCCGCTACATCTGTCGAGCCGTAGAAAATTTCCTCGGATGCTACATAATCAGAAATTCGGTCATTCAAATATTTTCCTTCGAATTCACTGCCGTCTCCGATATAGCCAAATCCATTCATGACGTCTAAGTAAAATTCCTGCTCATCAGATGAGAACGTCTCCCAAATCTGTTTTGCATACGCCTCTTCTTCAGCTGACACTTCGCCAGCTCCGACTTCTTTCAAGTTTTTATGAAGGATTTGTTCCAAACTTCTATTTGGCACGTAGTTGGAGCATGCTTTAATGAATTCGATTTCCACGTTTGTTTCCGTCATGAGTGCAGCACCTTCAGCGATTTTGCAAATCCGTTTATAAATCCCTTCCACCTGATTGTTTTTCGGTGCACGGATCAAATAGAGAACTTCCGCTTGAGGTTGCACGACAGCAGGGGACAAACCGCCTGTATCCGTAATCGCATAGTGGACTCTTGCATCTTGAATGATATGTTCACGCAAATAATTGACACCGACGTTCATTAATTCAACAGCGTCCAGTGCACTACGACCGAGGTGCGGGGAGTTTGCTGCGTGTGCAGAAATTCCTTTGAAACGGAAAGCGACTTGGTAGTTTGCCAATGTCGGTCGGCTCATAATGGCGTTGCCGGGTGACGGATGCCATGTCAGTGCCGCATCGACACCTTCAAATGCACCGTCTCGCACCATGAACGTTTTCCCGGATCCGCCTTCTTCGCCTGGGCAGCCGTAAAAGACGACAGTTCCTTCTAAGTTGTTCGCTTCCAAATACGCTTTCGTTGCGCAAGCCGCTGCAAATGCGCCTGTACCGAGCAAGTTATGCCCGCATCCATGTCCGAAATGAGGTGATTCTTCAACGAGCTCTTTTTCAGCGGTTCCCGGCGTTTGGCTCAGTTCTGGTAAAGCGTCATATTCACCTAGAAACGCAATGACGGGTTTACCGGAACCATACGTTGCTTTGAAGGCAGTAGGGATATTTGCGAGATTGCGCTCAACCTCGAATCCTTGTTTTTCGCATTCTGCAGATAGAAATGCGGCAGATTCATATTCTTCAAATCGTGTTTCTGGATGGCGGAATATGTAGGCGGATACCTCGTTAAAGTAATCTGCTTTTTCTTCCATATACTTTTTGATGAATGTATTCATTTGATGTCCTCCTAGTTGTTATTCTAATGAAAGTGAGTTGTTGCCAGTTGTTTCTCGTAAATATTCAGCTAGCACCCTAGTTCCTTTCAAGAGATCTTCACTATCGGCGTGCTCTGACGGATGGTGGCTAACTCCATCTCGGCATGGGATGAATAAGAGCCCGCACGGCCAGCGTTTGGCCAAATTCATAACATCGTGTCCAGCCCCGCTATCTAGCGGCAATGAAGACAAGCCGATTTTCTCGCAAATATGTGTGAGCTTTGCTTGTATGGATGAATCGAGTTGGGTCGGTTCATCATCAACGAGCGTTTCAATGGTAATCGTAACCGGCCGATCCTTTTCAATGGATCTTGCATAGTCGGTAATTCTTTTCACGAGTTCGTGTTTTTCTTGTAAACGCGTACTTCGGATATCGACGCCTAACACGACTTCCCCTGGAATCATGCTTATTGCATTCGGGCTGTTTTGAATCGTGCTGACCGTCGCCACAAGCGGAACTTGTTGTTGTGCGATGATATCAACCGTTGCTTCCTCAATGAACGTAATGATTGGTGCAATGGCAACGAGTGCGTCTTGGCGTTCTTCCATCGGCGTAGTGCCTGTATGGTTTGTTTTCCCGACAGTAGTGATACGGAGTCGAGTTGGCTGCGCGATTGCCCGGACAATTCCCAATTCCTTTCCGGACTTCTCCAGCTTCGATGCTTGTTCAATATGCAATTCGACAAATTGTTCAAGCTGATGATCTTCGAGTCTGGCTTCGTGTAGCAGCTCCCAGTCCAAACCACAGTTTGCAAATGCTTCCCTCAAGGTGATGCCGTTATTATCTTCTAGAGAAGCATGTTTGGTTTTATCCAATATCCCGCAAATTGCTTTACTGCCAATCGTAGAAACATGGAAGCGCGCAGCTTCCTCGCAGGCAAATGCAATAACGGCAATGTTCTTTTTCGGTTGGAAGGACGCCTCTTTTAGTAGTTTCACTGCAGCGAGACTTGCCACTACACCCGCGGCGCCATCGTAACCTCCGCCGTTGTAAACGGTATCGAGATGTGAACCGGTGGCAATCCAGCTTGCTGAATCATCGACTTTCCACAAAGCCCATTGGTTGCCTGCCGCATCTTGATGCGTTTGAAGTCCAAGTTCCTTGGCGATGCAGCGGAATTGTTCCTGAGATGCCTGCTCTTCCTTCGTATAGCCAAGTCGTGAAAACCCGTCTGCCTGGTCCATCGTGTTGACAAGATTGACTTGCAGCAGCTTTTCTTCAATCCACGTAATCAGATGATGCATCGCTTACTCCTCCTTTCCGAAGAGGAGTTCTTGGTCCGAAAAACGGTACACATTGCTAGGGCGTCCTCTTGGTGTTGTTTGCGTTTTATCGTAAATTTCGATGATACCGGCTTGCTGCAATTCTAGTAAAATCCGGCGGGCGTTTCGCTTCGTGTTTGAGAACCATTGCGCCACATCATCAGCAGTGAATTCCTGTTTGTTGTATCTCTGGCAATAAAACGCCAACCGCAGCACATCTCGAGCGTTGCTGTCCGTCATTTGGAATCTTTCTTGCAAGATTGTACGCAACTCGGTCGTGTTCAACATACTTGCATAATCGCTGCGTACTTTTTGCGTAATGTCTTTTTTCGTTTTCACGATTAGAAGAGAGGGCTCTTCATCCGCTTTTAATTGATTGAGCCCATGTCGCACATGTTGTTCGGCTTCTAAAACGGTTTGTCCATAGCCGATTGTAAAACCGATATCCAATTGATCATTTAACTTGAACGTTTCGATCGTCGTAAGCAAGGATGATTCAATATCTTCATCGATTTCGCCTTTCGTCGTATAAATCGAGTAAAGTCCGTCTGCAATTTCTACGAAGGATCCATTCAATTTCTGCGTCAATGTGAAAAGGTGTTTTTTAACGACTAAGTCTTGAAGTTTCCACTCAAAGATCGATTTCTCGATATTATCATTGGCATTTAACACTTGGCATCCAATCACGGCCATCTGCAAGTTTTCAAAGCGTTTTGACTGCGCTTTTTTAATGAGCAGTTCAATTGATAACTTAATTGACATGTAGGAGGGGGTCAGCCGGTAGACGGGAACGTTGGATTCTTTTAGCCGATCATATACTTCTTTCATAGCAGTAATGGCAACTTCGGTTTTCTGATTTTTGTACCGTTCTTCGTGAAGGGAAGCGATCTTTTTCCCATCACCGTTACAAGAAGGAATCGTTTCGAAATGAAGATGCGTTAAGTCGTAAAAGGAGACTACTTTTTGCACTTCTTCAGCCGTAATATAATCAATGCTGACCGATCGAATGATCCGACCTTCTTTTGCTTGTATTTCCAATAGTTTTCCGAAGAAGCTTGAACCGTGCAAATAAGGAAAACTCGCTTGCTCTTGCTTCACTAAGCCATGTTGCAACGCGTACATATGATTCATAATTCCGGAAAATAGCCACTGATCTACGATTAGGCGTCCTTGCTCAATCAATGCAGGCAATTCGCGCACATTTTCGTATATGAAAGGAATGCATTTCGTGTTCGGAAACTCCTCCGCAACTGACAAAATCTTACCGACCGATTCGGCAGGCCCGACAACACCTATTGTCACTATCAATTTTCCACCCCCTCTGCATTGTAAAAATCGATTTAAGGTCAAATTCCTTTAAGTTTCCTTATACGTTACTATAAAGCGCTTACATTGTCTATATTTTTTTCTTTGGAAATATTAGATAGTTCACAAGAATATTGTTAGGGCATGTTTTAGAAAGAGTAATCATTTTCATCTTTCTTTGTTAACTTGCCTCGGGGTTTATTTACAGAAAAATAAGGAATCATTTCAAAAAATCAGGTATAATGTAGGATATATAGAGATATGAAAAAAGTAGGCTAATAGATTATAAGCGGGTGACATGATGAGGTTGTTCGGATTCTTATCTACTAAGCGAGATGATAAGGAAAAAGAGCTGAAAACGATAGATGAAGAAAGAGTGAAAAGCGCTTCACCGGTAGCCAATCCAGTAAAAGATCCGGATATCCACTATCTTGAAATGCAAAATCAACAACTGTATTTCGACTTAGAGATGAAAGATCAAACGAATAGGCAACTAGTTGCAGAACAAAAAAGATATGAAGAGCTATTTCAAAAGCAGTCTGCTGAACTGGAAAACTATAAGAAGATGATCCGGACGCTCGAAGGAGAAATGGAGAGGCGGCCGACGAAAGAAGAGCTTGACCAGAAAGACGAGCAAATTCAACGGTTGGCAATGCGGCTGAAAGCAGTTGGCCAGGGGCTCGTTTCAAAGGATGCCTATGAACTGGCACAATCGGAAACCGCGAAGGTGGAGCAACGACTTCGTATGATGACAGCTGCGGCCGAACAGTTGAAAGTTAGGGCAGATCGGCTCGAGGCGGAAGTTCAGTCAAATACGGCTGCGCCCTTACTTAAGGAATTAGAGAAAAAGTACGCTATTTTGCAGATGAGCCATTCATTACGAATCGTGGAAAACAATCGTTTAGCTCAACAGTTGGATGAAACAGAAATGAAATTCAAACAGCTGGAACAACTTTTGGAAAAATTGGAGATGCCTGCACCGATTACGATGGAGCAAGACGCCGGTTTTGAACAAGCGATCCACAACAGTGTTTCGATGAAGGACGTTGTCATGACTATCCTTGAGGAAGCCATTACCGTACAGATGGAGTTGGAAGAAGAGGAAAACGAGTTTTTGAAGGCGGCTGACATAGTACCGGAATTACAAGTGGATGACCAACCAATGCATGCCGAGAAGGAAATCGATGAAAAGAAGATGTTGCAGTCGATGTCAAAAGAGTTGCTGAAGACTGTTTCTACATTAAAAGAATCGAAGGTGCAAGAAGTATCTAAAGCACCTTCATTCCCGGCTTATAGTGAAGCCTCGTTTTTCCCACGTGATGACAACTCAGAGGTTGGCTTTTTGCGGAAAGTACTTAGTAAAGTAAAGTCCTTAATGAGACCGATCCGAAAAGTGGAGTTCGACAGTACATATAGTGTGGATTATGCATCTGCCTATGCTGAAGGGATTATACGGAAACGTTCATACGAACATAACAGCCGACTAAAAACAATTGAAGATTCCCCGTATTTGGCGCGTGTCGATTATGTCACTCGAAACGGCGCGGAAACGATGTATATCGGGGAACAAGGCATCGACGGCTATGTGACGAACTGGAAAGCGGAAGCGGCCTCGCTCTATTATTTGCGGACAGTCGGCCAACCGATTTCCCATAAGACGCTTGGCAATGTCATCGTCGATTACAGCCGGCAGATAGATATACGAAGAGGAAGTATTTATAAGCTCCATCCTCCACTTACGGCATCGAGCCAATACTTCCAAGATGAAGGTCTCATTTCCGCACTTTCGGACAAACGTGGTGTGGACATGCAAGCAATTGTCGCGACGTTGCAACGTGAGCAGTATGAAATCATCCGACTTCCGATGACAAAGCCGATCATTATCCAAGGTTCGGCGGGAAGCGGGAAGTCCGCAATCGCCTTACACCGATTAAGCTATCTGTTATACAAATACGAAGATCTTTCGCCGGAGCGTGTGGCCATCTTAGGACCGAATGAGGCCTTCTTGGCTCATATTAAAAACGTACTTCCTTCGCTAGGGGACTTCGGCATTAAACAGATGACATTCCTTAACATGGCTTGCGATATTCTTGGCTTATCACCGGCTAATATAAAGCGACATGGCTTAAACGAGCTTGAACTCATTCAAGCGAAAGGATCGTTGGAGTTCCAGTCGATTGTACAAAGGACGACCATGAGGAAACTCAATGATCTCCGTACATGGGCTGCACAGGTTTTGGTAGGTACAATTGCTGTTCCTATCTTGCCGATTTTGCGTGAAATGGAGAAGTATCCTGACCTGTCGCTGAAAGAGAGGGAAAACCTCTATTTCAACTTCTTTCTGAAGAGTCTTCAAAAAGAGTTGAAAGATCGGAATGAAGCGTCCCACGAATGGAAGCAATGGGTTCGGGAACAGGCGAAAGAGTTGGAGAAGCAGGAAATTGTCACTCTGCCTCTCTTCCAAAGCGAGTTTCTGTCAGAGCGTATCACCGAATTGGGGAAAAAATGGACGCAGGACGCGGTCGGTTATGCAGAGGACGCCTCCGCTGCGATGAAAAAGAAGATGGAGGAAAGCCGGCGTCAGTTCCTTGCGGCCATCCAGCATGCTGTCCAGGAGAAAATGGAGGAGCATAGCGCTATTTTAAAGGACAGTATCCTCGGAGTGATGGACGAGTCATTCATTATGGATGCATGGCGACACCAGATGAAGTGGAGGATGCGTGAACAGCGGGAAGAGGTTATTCTACAGCATATCGCATCGCAAACGGATGAGGTGTTGAATGCGGCCGGTCTCCTGGATGAGCCCGCCTTGAAAGCACAGCTGGAAAAAGTGCAAGGACAGCTGCTGCAGGAGTTTGCTGCAGAAAAGCAAGATTTTGTTGACGAACGGAAAGCCATGCTATTCGACGCTTTGTACAAAGAAAGCCTCGCGGGAATTGAACGAGCGTATTACAGACAGATTATGGGTGCGATCAAACGGGAGTACAATTACAATTACAGTTTCAGTAGTCGCTATCCGAGTTTTGCGTTTGAGGAAGACATCGTCATGTCTGATGCAGATCAGGCCAAGCTGCGAAGCTATGTGAAAAAGAACTTGAAAGCAAACTTGTTTGAGTGTTGTGAAGCCGCGGCCCAGACAGCGAGAGAGGAAGGGGTCTTGCCCGTGCAAGAGGATCCGTTCGGTGTGTATTATGAAGACTTGCCGGCATTGTTGCATGTCGACAGGCTGTTAAACGGGTCTCCGAAAGCTCATCTGCTGTCGTATTTGATCATCGATGAAGCGCAAGATTATATGCCGTATGAAATTACGGAACTGCATGCACTCACTCGGAAAAATGGCATTATGCTCATAGGGGATCTCGGACAGAATTTGAACCGAGCAAGCTCGCTGGAAGACTGGAATGTGCTAGGTGAATGGATTGGGGACCTATCGCTCCATGAATTGAAAGCCTCTTACCGGTCCACAGCACAAATTGTTAATGTGAGCAATGAAATCATTGAGCCTTTCGCGAACGGGAAATATTCACTTTCGAAGGAAACGTTCCGGGAGGGCGAACCGGTTCAGCTGACGGAGTTCACGGCCGGGACAGAAGAGGAGAAACTGATTGCCATTCTGGAAGAAGCCGTCTATGAACACCATCACGAGCCGGTCGCTGTCATTGTGAAGGATGAATCGATGATTGAGCGGTACCATTATATGATCGATCCGTATTTCTCTGTCGCCATCCAGACTGCGGGCGAACTGCCGACGGGCAAAAAGGTAGTGATCACCACTCCTTCCGCCGTCAAAGGGCTCGAGTTCAGAGCAGTTGTCATTGCCGGTTTCAATGACTATCAACCGACGGACGACGACCGGAAATTGGCCTACGTGGCAACGAGTAGGGCATTGCATCGTCTATATTTGATGGTGGAAAAAGGAAAAGGCAGTTTAGTAATGAAGCAATAATGGACCGGAAAACAACTTTTTAATGCAAGTAGGAATGGGCAGGAATTTCCTCAGCCTGATTGAAAACGCTTGTCAGCCTAGGCGCGAAGTCGAGCGAAGACGCGAATAGAACTAAAGTTCATGAGCGGACGAGCGAGACGAGCAACAACGGATGCGAGCGTTTGTCAACAGGCTGAATCCATCCTTGAGTGAGAACTCCAATAGGATGATTTTTTCTATTGCTTACATTCAATCAGTTATATTCGTAAACTTTTTTACCCATTCCCGGTCATTCCAAATATCCGGATCGTCTATCGTTTCATTTTCTCCGCGAACGATGAAATCATAACTATCTTTTGCACCTGTATACCAATCAACGATAACTAGCTTGCCGTTTTCATTACGGACAAGAAATTCGGTAGGTTCACCATAACCACCTTGGTATTTATTAATTGCGACAGGCAAGTGCAAGTAGAGAAATCCTCCATCCGCATCATCCGTAAATTCAACTTCCCACGCTTCGCTAATCTCAATATTTTTCACCTTATTATTAAAATGGGCGTACTTATCAGATTGGGACTGAACTTTCTTTTGCATATACTGTTTGAGGTTTTCATTTGTCACAAACATATTCAAGTCGATATCCGAGCCGTTCCAGACCGCTTTATAATAGTCAGTGAGCGCTCGTACACACATTTCAAAAGCCGTTTCAATATCCGCTTCAGAAAGTCCCTCGTCACTATTAGGCAGATATTTGGAATCGGGGGATTCGATCCTTTCCCAGTCCATCACCTTCTCATAAACAATGGGGTTTCCTTGCGTTCCGACGGGGTAAGCAAGTGCATCGTAAACCACTCTGATTTCCATGCCGGGGACAAGTTCTTCCGACATATCATCGATGACAAACCGGGAAGCGAGTCCTTTTAGTAACAACTTTTCCTTTTTCGAGGGAGCGTCCTCTACGAAGCCTTGCGTGACTAGGACTTGGTCACCCTCGATTGCGGCTACTGTCCCTTCGAGTTCGTCGTATTTCACGGACAAGTCAAAAGGAGGAATCGATTTTTGTTCCATGAACTCACTGATGGCACGCTCGTTTTTATTCTGAAATAAACGAATCGCTTCACCTCTCGTTATAGATTCTTCCTGTGAATGGCGAACGAGCCAATTGGATGCCCTTTCAGCCCTGGCTGTCCACGTAAGCAGGACATTGAAATACTCATCATACGTTATTCCAAAAGCGTCCGTCTGCGCTTGAAGGATGTCGTTCTTTTTCTCTTCTACTTCTTTTTCCAAATCAGCATAGAAAGCATCCCGTTGTTCCGCCACGGTTTCATCGATCGCTTCCATGTCTTCCGTGTAGCCGAGCGTTTTGGCATAATCAATTAGAGCGTCAATTTGCAACATGCTCTGCAAAACCGTCTGCCTCATCTCGTCGGAAGCCTCTGCTTCATTGCCGGCCGATTCAGTCCGAAGCATGAAGTCATAGATCAGTTCATTGACCTCATATTTCTCATCATCCGCAGTGGAAAAACCGTCCTGCAGAACGTTGAATGCAAAAAACAAGATTGCTGCGGCCACAAGGGCGGTAACTGCCGCTGGAATTGGATTTCTTTTTTTCTGCCTCTGTTTTCCGGTAAGGACTCTTTGTTTCACTTCTCCCAAGTCTTCCGATGTAATCCCGGACACGGCATCTAAACCTTTTTTCACTTCATTCACTAGATAGCACCTCCCAATCATCAGGTTTCAGTTTTTCCTTCAGTAGCTGCCGTGCCTTCACCATTCGTGCTTTCACAGTGTTTTCGGATAGATTTAATAAAGCGGCGATTTCTTTTATTTTGTAGCCTTCGTAATAATAAAAAATGATAATTTCTCGATACTTTATCGGCAGCTTCAATATCGTAATGGCGAGTTCTGCTCGCTCTTCATTCAAAACAAGCGGGTCTTGCTGCGTATGTATTGTCTCCGCCCAATTATGCGAAAACAGCAAATTCCGGAATGACCAGCTCCGCAAGTGATCTTTGCAACGGTTGACGGTCAGCTTTGTGAGATACGCGCGTAATGTCCCTCGTTCCTCATAATTCGATGAAGTATAAAAGGAAATGAAAACATCTTGCACAATATCTTTCGCCATTTCGCGATCACGCAAATAAAAGAAAGCCATTCTTAATAGATGTTCACCATGCGCATCCATGATTTTCTCCAATTCTACCTGCTCCATTGTCTCCACCGCCTCTTCCTAATAGTAACGGAGCTCAACGGGGAAAGGTTGTCGTTTTTAGATGAAATAAGTACATGTTGAAATTTTTTTAAAAACCTTTGAAACTTTTTCTGAAAAACTCCGTCTGTACAGTGCTAAATTGACAACAATGGGGTACATGATGAAGAAGATAATCGTGCCGTTATTTGGGAACAGCAATTGCTGGGACGGCACCCCCGAGTTCAAAAAGGCGGAAATGAAACACGCAGTAGTACGGAACCTCGGTCGGCATTGTCCAGAAGAAGCTGTCAACCAACCGCTTGAAGTAGAGGGCGTGTCGACTGGGTTTTAGTTGCTTGAGAAGTAGTTTTATAATTGGAGGACAATGATGATGAAAAGTAAACTGACTGCCATCGTGGCGGTGCTGCTCTTTTTGGCGGCCCTTCCACTTCAGGTAAACGCCGCAACGAATTTCTCAGATGTGAAATCGCATTGGGCGAAGAATGAGATTATGTACTTATCGGAACGCAATATTATAGGCGGTTACCCGGATGGCACTTTCCGTCCGAATGAACCGATCACACGTGCACAAGCTTCTGCCATGCTGATCAAGGCATTGAATATACCGTTGACAGAAAGTGCGTCTGTGGAGTTCAAGGACGTTTCGAAAAAGTCGCCGTATTATCAGATTCTAGCGACGGTAAACGAGAAAGGGATTCTACGAGGCGACGCCGGTTTCATGCGCCCAGGGGAAAAGACGTCACGTGCACAAATGGCTGCAATTTTGCGCCGTGCATTCGACATGCCGCTAGACAAGCAGGCGACATTCATTGACGTGACGCCAGCTCACTGGGCCTATCAGGACATTAATGGAATTGCGAAGCAGCGTGTTGCAGGCGGATCGGAAGGTAAATTCATGCCGAGCAATGTTGTTACTCGCGCTCAGTTTTCTGCATTTTTAGTGCGCGCGATGGATGATAAGATGAAACTTAGCAACTATCATACATACGTGAGTACGAAAGGGAAGAGCGTTGAACAGGATGGGTTTTCGTATTTCACTAAGCGGGATTCAGATGGATACTACCAAGTTATCAAAGAAAATAAGGAAACCGGCAAACGGGAAGTGTTATTGAAAGACAAAGAGATTCAGGAAAGCAAGTGGGATTTTGACTCGGTCATTTACTTGCATGATAACACCCGTATCATTCTTTACAACGAAGAGTTGTACATCCCTTACTGGAGAGGCGGGTTTGCGGAAGCGGATGAAGTTCCCTATGCTTTCGCTGTCATGAAGATGAAAACGGATGGACTAGGATTTGAAATTATGAAAGAGCCATCAGGTGAGTCATTCCGTAATTTATTCATATGGAATGATCGCATGTACTTTACGAATGCGGATTCCTACACGCCGCGTACAGCAGGCCCGGATGTTTTTGAGGAGGCGAAGCTTGTACTTTACTCGACCGCTCTTGACGGCATGAGCGATAAGAAAAAGGAACTCACCTTCGATGCGCGTGTGACGTTCGACTTTTACGAGGAGTCTCACAACCAACCTTACCTAAACCGCGAGGCTGGTGGAGAAAACTTGTCCGTACTATACGACCATTCGACGATGTATTATTTTAATAAAAAAGGCGTCTACAAGTACAGCCTGCTAGATAAGAAAACGACCAAGCTTTCGACAATTCTAGGGAAACGGATGGAAGTTACTGATAAGAAGCTGATCGTGACAGATACGGCAGGGAAGAAGCATGAGTTAAATAAATGATAACAAGGCTTGCTTAGCTGAAAGGTTAATCAGCATATACTTCAACAGCGATTTAGCCATTTGAAAAACGAGTAAAAGCGCTCAGATCTGAGCGCTTTTTTGCGTAATATGCTACTATCCTTATTGAACTAAAGCACTCGTTAGTGAAGCAATAAACTCTTAATTAGGCAAATCGAAATTCTTATGCTTATTAATACTTCCTTCTTTAATACCGAACTTCAATAACCCGTAACATAAAATGAGTATTTGTAACAGACTCTCTGTAAATGCATTCAATGGCAGTCCAAAAATAGTTAAAGTAATATCTAAGAGTAAGACAAGAATAACGGCAATAACCAAAAAGATTAATCCGACAAGTACAAATCTAACCAAGCCCCACTACACAAACTCCTTTTTTACTTATTGAATGCTGCCCCGTAAGTTCTAAAAGAATTGAACTCCTCAGCATCTTATCAATCTTCAAGTAAAGCAGCCTTTAGTTGAAGACTAAAGAATTACTATTGTTCCAATATACTTCTTAATTCATTAGTTTGCTCATTAGAAAGGGAAAAGTAACCATTTACACCTTCATTATATAAAATTGAACTACCATCGTTTTGATAGTATACATACAACCACAATTCGGCAATGCCTTCCTTTGGTCTTTCAAGTGAGAAAAATGTCTCTGGTTCATTATCTAAGTCATTCGGTTCTTCAATCTCTCTAACTTTTTTTATGATCGACCTCAAAGCTTCGATTGATTCAGAGTCCTTGATCTCCCTATCAAAACTTATTGCTTTTCCTTTGTCATTAAAAGAAGGAGTGCCAACCCGAATCACCTCTGATGCTGAACAACCTGAGAGCATTACAGATAAGATTAAGAACAATACCATCCATATAAACTTTTTAAATTAAATCATCTCGCTTCAAATAGTAATAATCTCTTTATTTGATATTTGTTCTATAAATCCTTATTCAACTAAACTGCCCTGTTAGTTGAAGAATGACATCTTCAAGCAAAGCACCCGTTAGCTCTACTTGTTTTATGATTCCACTGTCTCCATAAATGAGATTTTCAACATTATCCATTTCTTTTGCATTTTCCGCTTGTTTCTGGGGACTTATCGTAGGTGGAACTTCGGATGTAGCTCCTTTTAACGAGGCGTTATTGATAAATAGAGAGGTTATAACAAATAAAGTTATAATAGTAGTAATTAATGTGATTTTACTCTTTTTCAGTTAGTACACTCCTTTTTCCCTCTCTCAAACGTTTATCTCTCCTCTTTCTCTTTGATTCGTAAATACCTGCGATTAATTCAACTACCGTAGTTATTAGGTCTGCAACCCACATACCATGACACCTCCAAACTGCTTTATAATCCGAGTCTGGCACCTACTTCTGCATACTCTATATCTTTTCTTTCTGCATTCCAATTACCCCCTGTTTGTCCGTCCCATATCGCTCCTGTTTCAACGAAACCGACAGACGCAAACAACTTCCGGGCGGTTTCGTTTACCATCCAATATGATGTAGCAACTGCATTGGCTTTTCCTTGTGGAAACGACTTGATGTAATCAATAACTTTCATCATTGCTTGTTTGCCAAATCCTTTGCCTTGATGCTTTTTATCAATCATAAAGCGATTAAGTCCATAAGTAGATTTATCTCCATATTTTTCACGTAAAATTGAACTTTCCGCCAGTTCGTAAAATCCAATATCGACATATCCTATGACTTCATCGTTGTTGCATATAGCGAAGATCATAGGAGGTTTTTCGTCGTTGAGCATCCTCACATAGGCTCTAGCCAAACAATATATGCTGGAATCCACATTTCCTTTCTGCTCATCTGTTATGCTTAACTTCAACACTGCCTCAAAATTATCGTGGGTAATTTTTCTTAATTCAATCATGTTTCTTCCCTACTTTCGAAAAATTCTATTATTCGTTCTTTGTTATTCAAGTATCCTGACCCGTTAGCAGAAAGGTAGCCGCCCGATTTAACAATTGCACCCGTTTTATTTCTCGCCTGTTAGTATTCAACAGAATGGCCCGATTGTTGAACACAAGTTAAACATCAATCTTCAACTAAACTGCCTCGTTAGTTCAATGAGAAAAAAGATTGCCGATGCATTTTTACTAAAGCACCCGTTAGTTGAATAATATTCACACAATTCCAATCCTCACTTATTAAATTCAGCTTTCAGAAGATAAACTACGTCATATTTTTCTAACTCATTCATATGACCATCAACATCTTGATAAAAATCGGTAGTAAGACTACTCATATGACCATCAGTTGAATAGCAGATACTTGCTAATACTACTTCTCCTTCAATTGAATTGTTCTCTCCTTGGATGTTGCCCCAAACACTTGACATAGCATCTAAATCATCTGAATTTGTCTCGATGCGACTTGTAGAACCAATGCTATTATTACTGCTAATTCCAATATTAAAGGTATATTGCTTTCTGCCAACTGCTTTTGAGGTTGCAAAAATAACAGAACCATTTTCCTCTACCTGTGATGTTATAGAACTTATTCTATTATTAACCAATTTACCTAATTCGTACTTTTCAATCCATACTGATACTTCTTCATACTCACTGTCAACATTGAAATCAAAAACAAATGAATTATCCGAAGTGGTCGAGAGTATCGCATTCTCTCTCTCTGTTAGTTCAACAGCAGAAATAGTATTTGACTTCGCATTGTTAGTAACACAGGCACTTAAAACAAATACCAGTAGAGCCGCCATAATTAATAACCTTTCCATTTATTTCCCCCTTTTAGCTTTTATCTAGACAAATACTTCTTCAACTAACCTGCACCGTTAGTTCGGTAAGGAAAAATGCTGAGAAGTGCATGATAGTCATTGTTTTTCTTCTTTTGTACTCTTGGATTTGATTAGCGAATAAATATCTTTGACATGAAATACAAGCAAGCCTATCATAAGCAACCAAACAAAATATACCTTGTAACCAATATCCTCCAGCATATATTCACGATATTTAAACGTAAAGTAGCAAATAAATATAAATAATAGCAGGTCCCAGACTACGGTCACTATTTCTTTTAGTTCTTTTTTGTCATTCAGTAATCCAGTTAAGATCAGTCTCACGATTAGAAAGGCAAAAATTGCACTTGGATAATTTGACATATCTACATGAAAACCACGAAAAGCATCCATTGATAACCTCCTTTATTTTTATGAATATAGTGATAATTTCATTCGCCATAAAATATAAGGATCTTGCTATGATAGGCGTTGGTACAACCAAATAAACATACATTCTTACTTCCTAGTTTTTAAAACCACCCCTGTTTATAATTTTTTTAAACTAACCCGCTGCGTTAGTTGAAGAACATCATTTCATAATATTCAATATATTTTATCATAAAACTATCATCTACCTTCTATATTTTCTTTCCAATATCTAATCAGCAATTGTTTTAACAAGTGAGCTGTGTCCCCAAATGTTGTACCTTTTGAAGTTTTCTCCATCTTCCGAACCCGTTACTTACTTAGGATAGGTTTCATTATGAATTATTATAGAAACTCAAAATTATACTTCTTTTCTTATTGCGAAAAATATTTCCAAGTAATTATATGGTAAAATAGTTGCGATTGATTTAAAAAAGTGAGGGATTTGGGTGGAGCTACTCGTAATCAGACATGGCCAATCAGAAGCGGATTTATTGGAAGTGCATGAAGGAAGAGCAGATTTTCCGTTAACTGAATTAGGGGAGAGACAAGCGGGAAAAATGGCAGCGACTGTTGCGAAAGAATATCCTCCGGAAATCATCTTATCGAGCACTTTGAAAAGGGCAAGTGGGACAGCGCAAATCTTGCAGGAGGCAATCGGGTGTGAAATTCGATTTTATGATGATTTAAGGGAATTCAATAATGGAGTGTTAGCTGGAATGTCGAGAAAAGAAGCGGCGATCAAGCATCCGTTACCTGAAGGCGGGAGGCCGGTTCATATTCCGATACAAGACGGGGAATCAGCCCTTGACCTACGCTATCGAGCAGAACGGATACTTCGACAGATTCTCCATGATTATCAAGGCTATCAACGGATTGCGATTGTCTCCCATGGCAAAATGATTTCTAATCTGATCAATGCATTTCTCAGACTGCCTGTAGGAGATGTCGCATTTCCTACTGGGGATACGGGAATCCATTTGCTTGAACAAAGGGAAGGCATGCGAGTCGTTAGGTTTATGAATAGGCAGGATCATTTATCTTGAGAATGCTGCATGGAGTGTTACGCATCGTTAGAAGAATAATAAGATGACTAATAGGGACATTTTAGCGGGCATCTTATTTCTATTTCTCTGTTTCCGGTTCTTTCGGTTAGTCATTAAAATGAAACAGCCTACTGTTTTCCCTGTCACAGAGGAAGATTTACAAGTAATCCGGGTACAGCCGAAAAAAACGATTGAGCGGCCTATTATTTCTCAACAAAAGTCTGCTCTTACATGGCTAGGTTTCAATCTATCGATCTTCCTTATCTTGGCTGTTTATAAATTGTTAGATACAACTATCAATCTGCCTTACGACTTTGTATTTATCTGGGCTTTAATCTATTTTAATCACATTTGGAATCTGTTTGCGGTCGTGGAGGACGGGGTGTTATGTCAAGGCAAGTTTGTTTCGTGGAAGAATATTCACTCCTATCATTTTGAGGAAATCGATCAGAACCACCGTTTTTACGGAGATTCTCCCGAAGTGAACAGCGGGTATGAATTGTGGATTATGACAAAGTATTCCGAAGTCAGCTGTGTTGTCACGTCAGAAGTAGTGAAAGAGAAATTGGCAGGTATCTTGGATGCGCATTTGAAAGCCGATAAAAGGAATAAAGAATAAAGGGGGGGCGTAGATAAATGGTATGGGGAACTATTATACTGTGGCTAGTTAGTTTATTCATCCTGTATATCGTGATTTTTGCAGCAGTAAAGGATGGAATTGATCGGTCCGAGGTGGGGCAATTGATCAAAAAGAAATACGGGGTAAAAGAAGAGATTGTACCGGTGAGTGATGAGGAAATTGAAAAGGAATTAGAAGATCGATTTAAGGATTGATCAAACGTAAAATAAAATACAGTAAAAGTAATTTTTCGACAATCGGTTCCAGAATGGGATTCAAATGGGTTAAAATCCGAATAACAAAAGAAGGTACTATAACTCAAGATTTATGTGTCGGTACCTGTAAATTTATACTAATAGATTCAGGGGGGTTATGGAGTGGCAGGATGGTTTGGAATAATATTTATGTCAGTCTTATTCATTTTTATAAGTTTCTTCTTTACTCTGTCATTTTTCGAAAATCTACATAAAAGCGATGAGAGAATTACAAAACAATCAAAATTAGCAGCTCTTATATGTCTTGGCATAGCTTTTGTAATTCCATTCTTGTACGTCTTTTTTACAGGCTAACATCGCAAACTGGCACGATTATGGAAGAAATTACAACAATAAAATATGGTAAGCACAAACGTATAGATAATTACTTAACGGGTTCGGTTTTGTGATATCAACGTTTAGATGATTTAAATAGACATACTGGAACAGAATTAGCACAGGGATTAATAAGAGCACGTAAATTTATGTGCATTTGCTAATTCCCTTGTTAAACACTTGCTGATTGAATATTGGATAGAAAAATATAGCAGGTAATTGAAAAATACATATTAAAATATATGGAAGATTGCGAAATGACGTTCTTCAACTAACGGTGCAGGTTAGTTTAACAACAATTTGAAACTTTAGTACGTAATATGCATCTAATCTTTCAAGGGGGTGCCTTGTGAAAACTAAATTCACAATAAGTTTTACATTATTGATTTGTTTATTTTTTGCTGGCTGTTCGGATGATTATCAAGAAAGTTTTACTTTCACAGGTACAGTAGAAGAAATTCTTGTTGAAGAAGAAATGTTGATTATGAAGGAGTATGGCGGGGTTTCTCAGGGTAGACGAGAAGGAAATGTATACGAAATACCCGTTGAAAATGTAGAGAAATATAACATTGGACAAAAGCTTGAAATAACTGTCTTTTCTAATACTGATGCTGATATTTGGAGGTTAGACAATATGAAATTCGATATAAAAACAGTCGAAAATTAAATTTCTTATTCAACTAACGGGGCAGTAGAGTTAAAGAAAAGATGATTCAAAACTAATAAGGGGGCATTTATGAAAAAGGCGATAATCACTTTAATAATATTAGTTATATTAAGTATTGGGATTTACTTCGTTATCGGGTTATTTAATAACAATCCACCTGAACTGACTATAACTGTTGATGAAAAGAAGCTAGAAGTGGCACGAGGTTCATATTGTTGGGATGGTTTATTTAATTCTGTTTGTGCGGATACGATTTCTCCCCCAATGCTAATTGAACATCATAAAATTAAACCTGTAATTGTATCGTCTGAATCTGAATTAAAAATAGAATTTAAAAAAGAACCTAACGCAAATACATTGGGAGTAAATAGATGGTTTAATGATAATGAAGTGGAAGGCGTTTCGTTAAGTAATAATGTTTTGCTAGCACCAAAAGAAAAAGGTGTTTACATTTACGATGTCCATGCAAGATGGAAAAAGGGAAGTTCGAGTTATGCTTTTGTAATTGAAGTTCGATAAGACTTCTTGAAGTAACGGGTGCTTTACTTGAAGATCGTTGAGCTGCTTCAGACAAATTAGATTCTGAATGGTTCTAATTGAAGATTAGTGATTCAAAACTAAACGGATCAGGTCAGTAGACTATTTTCATTGGAGAGGAGGAAGTAATTATGTTAGATGGTCTTTTTGATTGTAATCCACTTGCCATAATCCGTTTTAAGATTGACGACGAAAAAGAAGAGCATGGGGAGTATATGGGTGGATTTTCAACTTGGCTTCCTTCTGAATTGACTGAACACCTTGAACATAATTTCGGTAAGGTCACACTTGTTCAACAAACCGAAACCGAGATTCGGTACACATACAAGCGTGGGAAAAAAGGCGGGAAGAGAGAAGGGAAAATACTTGTGACGTTCGATCACTTGTGGGATCAGAATGCGGAGAGGGTAAATAAACTTGTCCCCTATTGGATTGCAAAGGGGCGGCAGTAGCCTGGGACAGTAATTAGGAAATTAATTCGTGTGCCTAATTATCGAATGCTCAATTTTTCTTGTTCAATCAACGGGTGCTTTACTTGAAGGAGTAAAGCCTTTTTTCTTATTGAACTAACGCGGCAGTTTAAGTGAAGAGTGTTTCTTAAGTTATGGTCAACAATCGAGTCTTTAAGTGGAATACAGTACAGGTAGTCAGATTAAGGGGGGATTTGTGTGAAGTTGTTGTTATCCATTCTATTAGCTGGGCTTTTAGGTATCTTGGCATTCCTCGGTCCTATTGGAATTTACATCTTATGTGCAATAATTGTTGGAGTCATCTTTAGGTCATTTATTTTAATTAGTGAGGTCCATAAACAAGTAGTACCACCTAATAGTAATGACAGGGTGGAAGATGCGTACGAAAGATATATCAAAGAGAGAGACGAAAAAGAAACGGAAAACTAATGTATGAACGGGTGCATTAGTTCAATAAGATAGTAGACTATTACACTAAAAAGCGCTCAGAAATCTGAGCACTTTTATTTTCTCCTATTCTACATGTACTTTCTCCATCCAGTCTTTCCCTTCCAATTGCCTTGTTACAAGCATACTTGCAACCGTGTCTCCAGTTGCGTTAACCATCGTTGCAGGTGGGTCAACAACGACACCGATTGCTGAGATCATCGGCAATGCCTGAATCGGTAGACCATACAGTGTAACGATGACCATCTCACCGATAAAGCCGCCGCCAGGAATTCCGCTCATCACTACACCTGACAGTAAGGAAATCGCAATTGCTGTCAAGAAAGTGCCGAATCCTGTGAAATCCATATTGAACACGCCGAAGACGAACGCGATTTTGAGAATGGCAGAAAGACAAGATCCATCCATATGAATTGTCGCGCCGAGCGGTAATACAGTTTCCCGAATATCCTTTGGTACGCCGATTTGTTTTGCTGCTTGCAAGTTAATAGGGAGGGTTGCAAAACTGCTTCCCGTGCCAAGCGCAGTTGCAGCAGGTGCAAGAATGTTTTTCCAAAAACGGACAACTCCTTTTTTCCCGCCAGCAATGAATGCGTAAAGCGTAAATCCAATCACAAAATATAGAAAAGCAACAGGGTAATAAAGGATGAAGGCTTGCGCATAATCACCGATCAGTTCTCCGCCAAAGGTGCCGATCAATGCTGCAAAATAGGCACCCAAGCCGATCGGAGCATAATACATAACGAGTTGAATCACTTTCATGAAGATTTCGGAGCCGCTTTCTAAAAAGCGGGCAAATGGCTTTCCAGCCTCGCCTGTCAACCCGGTTGCGATTCCTAATAACACCGAGAATACAATTAACGCGAGCATATGTTTACGTGAGAATAAATTGACAAAGTCCGGAACAGTAAACGTATTTACAAGTTGATCGGATAGCGACAGCACTTCCGTATTTTCTACAACTTCCCTGGGAATATCAACCCCGGATCCAACTGGGAAAATAAGAACGGCTACTAACATCACAATGGATGCAAAAATCCCTGTAATGATAAAAACCGTAAGCATGGAGCCCATGATTTTCCCAAGCCGTTTCATACTGTCCATATTCGCGACAGCTGATGCAATCGAAAAGAATACAAGTGGAACAACAATCATGAAGAGTAAGTTTAAGAATAAATCCCCAAACGGTTTAATGACGCTCGCCTTTTCGCCAAAAATCAGCCCAATTATGGATCCGATGATAATGGAAGCTAGAAGGATGAGCGGGAAGCGATATGCTTTCAATTTTTTTGCCATGCAACTGTTCCCCCTTTAATGTAGAATCTGTATTTCTATGAAGCTTGACGGTTCCAATGGAAGACCCCTTGAATCGTTGTCTCCGCTGGTCCGGTCATCCAAACATGATCATCATCATCCCATGTAATGCATAAATCACCACCACTCAAATGGACAGTGACATCTGTCCCTTTTTCGATAAAACCGTTTAAAACTGCAGCGACGACTGCTGCGCTTGCTCCTGTTCCGCAAGCTTCTGTCACGCCGGAACCTCGTTCCCATACTCTGTAATTCATTTCATGGCGAGAGAGGACTTCAACAAATCCGACATTCACACGATCTGGGAAACGCGGATCTTCAGTAACGATTGCGCCCAACTCATGTAAAGGGGCTTCCTCAATCGCATCGACAAAAAACACAGCATTTGGATTGCCCAAAAATAATGCCGTCACTTGCCATGTTTGTGACGCAACTTGAAACGTTTCCGCAATCACTCGGTTATCGTCAGGACCGTGCATCGGAATTTGACTTCGATTCAGTAGAGGCGAACCTAAGTCTACTGTCACTTGCTCTACACGCTCTCTTTCGCCGTATACTTCGACAGTGACAATTCCCGCCTTCGTTTCGATCCGAAAGATATTGCTAGAAACGAGATGGTTTTCATAAGCATATTTTGCTGTGCAACGTAAACCGTTGCCGCAACTTTGTCCTTCCGATCCATCTTTATTGAAAATCCGCATTCCAACATCCGCCACGTCACTCGGATGGATGACAATGAGGCCATCTGATCCTACGCCTGTATTGACATTTGAGATATCTTTCGCCAGTTGACTGAAAATGGCATCATCGAATTCATGTACAATGGCATCGAGGTAAATGTAATTGTTTCCAATTCCGTGCATCTTCGTAAAAGGTATTTTCATAAGCTAACCTCACTTCAAGCTTTATAAAGTAAACAAGTCCTCATTGAATAAAGTATGGTTTGCATATAAGGACGGGGATCCACCTGTATGAATAAACAGCACGTTGTCTTCCTTCTTGAATGTTCCGTTGCGAATTAAGTCAATAAGCCCTGCCATCACTTTTCCTGTATAAACGGAATCGAGCAGAATACCCTCCGTCCTCGCCAACATTTGTACTGCTTCAATCATCCCTTGTGTCGGAATGGTGTAGCCTTCGCCAACATACCCGTCGTAGCAGTGGACACTAGTAGCTAATTGGTTGTCTTTCACGTTTACATAATCCGCAGTTTGCTGTACTAAATCTGTGATTTTCGGAATTTGTGTTTCGTTTGGCCTGGAAACATTGATGCCATGCACTTTAATCGGCGCGCTGCTTGCATTAAAACCAACGATCAGTCCTGCTTGTGTTCCGCCACTGCCGCTCGCAACGACTACATCGTTAATGACAAGCCCAGTGTTAAAAGTTTGTTGTAGGATCTCTTGAGCGCACGCCACATATCCAACCGATCCTAATTCATTAGATCCTCCGATTGGGATTAAATAAGGTTTTCTGCCCGCCGCCGCTAATTCTTCTCCTAATGCGTGCATGTCCGCTATTACATCCGATCCATGAGGCACAACCTTAATTGATTCAGCACCTATTAATTTAAACAGCAAGTTATTGCCGTTTGCATCTGGATGATAAGGTGTAGCAACACCTTCCTCTAAAACGAGCTGGCATTTTAAACCTTCTTTTACGGCAGCGGCTAACGTCAGTCGGCAATGGTTCGATTGGAGAGCACCGCAAGTGACGATCGTGTTTGCTCCTTTTTGAATCGCATCGGCAATTAAGAATTCGAGTTTCCTCGTTTTATTCCCGCCGCCGGCAAGTCCAAGTAGATCATCTCGTTTTATGTAGATGGAAGGACCACCCAATAGTCTCGATAGATGGGTTAACTTTTCGATTGGGGTTGCTGCGTGCGTATAGATTCTTCGAGGGTACTTTGCGAGTAGCATTTGAGCATCTCCACCTTTCAATTATTTGGAATCAACTAAACTTCTTTTGAAAATTTTAGTTAATTCAAAGTATCGATTAGGAAAACTCTTCTGTCAATGAGCAATTCGACATTCTTCTACAAATATCTGTAGGGGAGTGCTCTATTCAATCACGTAAGTATTACAGTATATTTTAGGAATTATTTATTATGCTGGATGGGATAGGCATGTATATAAAAATAGGTACCGGACGTGAGCAATTTAGCATTGCTCGGGAGTCTGGCACCTTAACGATTTTTATTTACACTCTCTTCCGTATCGTAAAATTATCTCCAAGCAACAACCAGTTTTGCGGGAAGGGATATCCGAGGACCCAATAACTGATGCCTCGAAGCTTATAATCTTTCACCATATTGAACTTCGCTTGTGCGCTGCGGGCGTCTTCAAACCATACTTTATGGGTACGCCCTTGTTCGTCGGCGTAACGGAAAAATGGAGATTGTGCTTTTGTATCATATTGGATGGCTGCTTGATGTTGAATCGCTCGTCGGACAGCTTCCTGTGCGCTGAATGTTTCGGCTTCCTGCCCTTCAACGAAAGGTAGCAGCCAGTCACGTGCATAAATTTGAAAGCCGAACAGAATTTTGTCTCGCGGAATGACGGTGACAGCGTAGTCGAGCACTCGTTTTATTTCATTGATAGGTGAAATTGCTTGGGCAGGCCCTTTTCGATATCCCCACTCATATGTCATCAGTACAACAAAATCGACGATTCTACCATGCGCTTCATAATCATGCGCTTCAAATAGCAATCCTTTTTGTTCACCACTCGTCTTTGGAGCAAGAGCTGATGATACAGAATATCCCTCAGGATGTAACCGATTGACTGCCAGCTGCAAAAACTCATTGTAATGCTCCCGATCACGAGGATATACGTTTTCAAAATCGATATTCAATCCTTCATAGCCTTTCTCTTTCATAACAGCGAGCACATTCGTAATGACCTTTTCCTGAAGTTCGCGACTTGATAAAACAGTATGGGCAAGATCGGATCCAGCTTCTGTAGCGCTGAAATTTGTGATTGCCATTATGGGTACGATTCCTTCAGCTGCAGCAGATTTGAGCATTTCCTCATCATCGAGATCCGTTAAACTTCCATCTTCTTTCACGCTATACACAAATGGCATCCAATACGTTAAGTAACGGCCGACTTCTTGAATTTCCCGCGCGCCTGTTTCCCCAGTATTGATCGTATAGGCATTCACATCAATAACCGGTTTTGAGGCGGTTGAACGGGAAACGGTCGGAATGACAAGGGCTTGACCGATGACTAATGCATTCGGATTTTCCAATTGGTTGGCCGATACAATTTGATTTACAGTAACGCCGTATTGATGGGCAATTGCCCATAAGGAATCCCCCTGTTTGACGACATAAATCTGCAATGCACTTCTCTCCTTATTCTTCATCTCCTGTATGGTATTCCGATAGGAAATAGGATGTCATCACTTTCAGGCGACACATCTACTAGTTCTAGGCAAGAAAGATAGCGCTTTACATATGCAGTAAGCCTTATTCGGAAAATATATGATGTTTTAAATAAGAGTACTAGGGAAGAACATAGTCGTAAGGATAAAACAGAGGAGGAATAAAAAATGGCTAACAACAACAAACGTAATCGATCAGATGAAGGCAAAATGACAGTGGAAGAAGCAGGACGTAAAGGCGGCGAAGCGACTGCTGAAACGCATGGAAGAGAGTTTTATGAAGAGATCGGTAGAAAAGGCGGAGAAGCTACTTCTGAATCTCATGGAAGAGAATTTTACGAAGAAATTGGCAAAAAAGGTGGAGAAGCCCGCGCCAATCAACGTGACGACGATGATAATAACGGCAAGATGAGTAGGGAAGAAGCAGGTCGCAAAGGCGGAGAAGCGCGTGCCAAGCAACGTGATGATAATGACAATGACGGCAAGATGAGCAAGGAAGAGGCAGGACGAAAAGGCGGAGAGGCACGTGCGAGGAAAAAAGATAAATAAACTAGTTTGTAAGGAATATAACAGTTACTAAATGATAAAAATGAGGAACCAAATCAAACTTACATTTGATAGGTTCCTCATTTTTTATGGAGACATTCACATTATTTCAGGCCGCCGCTAAGTAGGTTTCTCAACAATTGCTTGTCGCCGAGATATGACATTTTAGCGATTTTATCTTCACGCATAATGGCAACACCTGTAACTTCGATTGCTGTTGTCTCCCCGTCTTTATCTACATAATCAAGCTTGACCGTGAAGTTATAATTCGATGGCGTCACTTCGTTTTGCTCCACAATGACATCGTTCACCTGTAACTGATAGTCGTATCTGTCGGCTACCGTATGGAACATATCGAATTCATTCGTTCGCGTGTACAGTTCGAAAGTGCTCTCCGTAAAGTAAGGTCCGTATGTTTCCTCTAAATACGTCATGTATTGAGCGACTTCCTCCTCGAATTTTCCTTCATCGTCCGAGAAGTAATTCGCGAAGACTGCTTTTTCTTTCGGTGCATTCATTTGCAGTTCAACAACCGTTTTGACCGTTTCTATGATGTTATCTTGTTCATCGGTCTTCGAGCAGCCTGCACAGACAAGACAGATCGCAAAAAGAAATATGGATGCACCTGTTTTCCAGCGAGAAACTCTATTCATCATCTCCTCACCCCATCTATTCACATTTGTAGTTAGCTAGTATACGGCCGGCGGGCGATAAACGTTTCATTATTATCTAGACTTGAACTTCTAGTCGTCTGTCCGGGTTATTATCGATCATTTCCTGCTGTTTATCGGTCATTTCCCGGAAGTTATCGATCAAGTTCGGAGAGTTATCGTTCATTTCCCAAGAGTTATCGGTCATTTTCACAACTTTATCGTCATTTTGTGACCTTTGACCTGCCAAAACCATCTCTCAAAGAACCCCAAAAAACTTTTTTACAAACCTTTGAAACTTTTTTTGAAAATCTCCGTCTGTACGTTGCTTGAATGACAGTGGAGGTAAAGGTATGAGGAAGAATTCTAGTAAGCTGATACTTGTGTGCTTGTTTGTATTTATTATAAGTATAGGTGCGATATGGTTTTTCGTAGAGTCACAAGGAATAGCTTTTGCGCAAGATAGAGACCGCTTTATTATGAAGAAAGAATTTGAGCAAGTACTGACATTGCAGGAACGCCAGCCGATTTATATGAAAGGTGCAGCCTTGAAGCAGATTGGCGAGTTGGAGGCGAATCAGCCGGTTGCCATTGTCGGTGAAGATGAAGTGTATTATGAGCTTCGGCTTGGAAATATGTCTGCCTTTGTCCGGAAGGGGCACGGGACAGTCGAATCAATGAAGCTATCGACAGTTGTACATAAGGAGCGGTTGGCTGCTATTCTTTCATTGCAAAAAACCGCCGTTTACGAAAATCCCGACTTGCAGAGCAGCGTTATACTGGAGCTTGAGGAAGGTTATCGCTATCCAATCGTGCGAGAGGAAGAAAATTGGTATATCCTTACGATAGGGGAGCGTCCGGGTTATATTCATAAACAGTCCGTTGAAATGGATGAGGGAATGCCTGTACTTGTCTATCATCAAGTGTTGCCGCTAGAGTTGATGAAGACGATGAATAGCACAATTTCGTTGGAATCGTTTGAGCAGCAGATGGAGTATTTGGCGGAGCACCATTTTGAGACGTTGACTGCACATGAGCTTTATGATTATTTGGAAGGACGTCTTGTCGTGCCGGGCAAGGCAGTGCTGATTACATTTGATGACGGTTTGTTATCGACGAAGGAATATGCCTATCCGATTTTAAAACAATACGGCTTTACTGCACTACAGCATATTATTTCTTCACGTACGGGCCGGGCAGAGGGGACGCAGTTGTTTGATGCGGAAGGTCCGCTGCAGTTTTTTACAGCTGCAGATTTGGATGAGCTGGCGGATGTTTTTCAATTTGAAGCACATACGGATGAACTCCATGCACTGAACGGGGATACGGGAGAAGGTGTTGTGTTTGATCATACAAAGGAAGAAATCCTATTGGACTTACAGCAAAATGTTGCGCAAGTGCCGGCAGCGGTTTCGTTAGCCTATCCGTTTGGGCATTATAATAAGGATTTTATTGCGGCGGCGAAAGAGGCAGGGTTGTTGATTGGCTTTACGACGACGGAAGGGTATGCCAATCGAAAGATGTCAAATTATGAAGTTTGCCGATACGGTGTGACAGAGAAAAAGTCGTTCGATCAATTCGTTGCGTATGTGGAAGGGGACATGACTTGGTAGTGAAAGAGGGTGAGGATTCGTAAATGAGTACTATTGATAAAATCATCGATGAGCATTCGCGTTATTTAGTGCGCATCGCTTATTTATATGTGAAGAACTGGTCGACTGCCGAGGATATTGTGCAAGAAGTGTTTGTTACGTATTTTCAAAAGAGTGACCAGTTTCGCAATGAGGCATCGTTGAAGACGTATTTAACGAAAATGACGGCCAACCGCGCAAAGGATTATTTGCGTTCATGGAAGCATAAAAAAGATGTGCTGTTCGATACAATTTTTGTTTCGGAAAAAGGCGCAGATGAAGTTTTGTTGGAGCAGGAGCGGCTGGCATCTCTTGAGAAAAATCTTTTTCAGCTGCCGTTAAAGTACCGGGAGCCGCTAATTTTATTTTATTATGACGAGCAGTCGATCACGGAAATAGCAGCCTATTTGCAGCTCAACGAAAATACTGTGAAAACGCGGCTGCGGAGGGCAAAGCAGCAGCTTAAGGAATTTTTTGAGGAAGAGGAGGTAGAGAGCAATTGAATGATTTTAAGCGTAAGCTCGATCAAATGATGGGCGATACAACGCTGCAGGAAAGGCGGATTAAGCAGCGTGTGCATGAACAATTGAATAGAGCACCGGCGAGAAAGTTTTCTTGGCAAGTGCTGTTTGTCACCGCGGCGCTTCCGGTCGTGGCACTCGTTCTTTTTCTTGCGATTGACCCTACGAATTATCTTTCGGCAGATCAAGGGCCGGGCACCCCATATGACCCGCTGGACGATTTGGCGCAAATTTCGGCATTGCAGAAGAAGAAACAGTTGTCAGCCGTTGATTATGAAGTATTCGCGGAGCTTCCGCATTTTGATCAAGTCGATGGTCTGCATTATGTGGATAAAGAACAGTTTTCATTGAAAGGAAGTTCGGATACTTTCCATACAGTCATCGAGCGGAAAGCGAATTTATTCGACGAAGTTGTATACGAGACGGGCGACATTGTTCGCACAATGACGAATACGACGAGCCATTTGCCGACATATAATGATGCCTATTATGAGGTGATTGCGGTTCCAGGAGATCGAGTCGTATTGAAAAATGGCAAGCTGCGCATAAACGGCAAACCGGTAAAATCTGACCTTATGGATCGTTATGAAAAACACGGAGTCGAAATTGTAGGCGGATACGACCAGCTGTTGAATGCGCGGGAATATTTATTGTTAAACCATTTCCCGGCAAGTGAAACAGTACAAGGGGCGACAATTACACCTGTACACAAAATTTACGGGCAAGTAGTAGGCGTAGCGAGTGAAGAAGGTACTGATTCGATTTATATCGATTACTTAACCGGACAGCTTGCGGATGAATACACACCGGAACAGTATTTTGATTTGTATTTGTATGACGATTTGTTAGGCTATGGCAATTTGCCGGAAACGCCTCTGTTTTCGCAACTGACGAGGTTAGGTGAATTGTTCTTAGAGGCATCGTATCGAACGACCGCTTCTGTTTCTGAAAATGAAGTTGAAATCCGCTACGAATATGGACGAGAAGGAGTAGCGGAGCAAGTGTTTCATATGAAATGGGATGTAAATGCAGGTCGCTGGGTAATAGAAGAATAATGCTGGAGGGGGATGGGACCCCCGATATCATCATTTATAGAAACCAGGTTGGCAACCTCCCTAAAATAACCGTCAACCAACCGTTTAATATATAGGACGCGCTAATCTGGTTTCACGGTACCTTTTCACGGTGCCTGTGCAATGCATGCGCAGCCACCTCAATAATTCTGTAAAGTAGAAAGGGAGATTGAAAGTGAGGAAGAAGATATTTATTGGATTAGGGGCGTTGCTGCTTGCTTGCAGTCTGCCTTTATCCGGCACAATTGCTGCTAGCACGGAAGAGCGATTTTCAGATGTACCCTCATCAAAACATTTTGCTGAAGCGGTTAATGATCTAGCAGAACGCAAAATTATTGGGGGCTATCCGGACGGCACTTTTAAACCGGGGAACTCCATTACGAGAGGGCAGGCAGCTGCTATCATCGCCAAAATGACCGACTTGGACACTTCGAACGTGAAGAATCCAGGGTTTAAAGATGTCTCGACAGCGAATGGCTATTACAAAGCGATTGCAGCGCTTGCAGAAAAAAGCATCATTAGCGGTTATGGTGATGGACGTTATGGTCCGAACGATCCGATCACCCGTGCACAGATGGCTTCGATAATTGTGAAAGCTTTTGATTTGCCTCGTTATGACTTCACGTCATATAAAAGTCCATTCGTAGATGTGAAACGGGGAACGGGTCACGATCCGAGCATTATATCCATCTACAGACTTGGCATCACGGGAGGAACGACTCCGGAAACATTCAGCCCGAACTCGCCCATCACAAGGGGGCAAGCAGCCAAAATGTTGAAAGCGACCGAAGAAGCGAAGTCGCAAATTGTAACCGTACGGGCAAGTGATTTCGGTTGGGAAGAGTTTAAAATGTTTGATTCCAACCATGAGGATACCGGCTTGTACCATGCGGTTGTAGGAAGTGATAAACCAATGGGCAGCACTGCAGACAAGATCCACTTAGTCCCGCTGAAAGAGGGGGAAGGTACATTCCAAGTCGCATTAGTGTATTCGGGAAATCCTGATAAAAAATACTATCGCAAGTATTATGCGCACGTCAAAGAAGTGGACGGCAAGTTAAAGCTGACATTAGAAGAGACGCAAGATTTCCTCACAACGCCGGCTATCCTTGATGTAAGGGGTAAAAAACAGGTCCAAAACATATCCCTTGCCACGATGGACGGAAAGGAACTGTCTGACAATGTGGCGTTCAGGAAGTGTATCTCTTTCAGTCCTTCCGATTGCCGGGAATCTGATGCAACTGATAGTGAGGGCAAGTACTATAATATCCGCTTTGGTATTGATGAGCCGGGTCGATATATTGCCACGGTCCGATTCGAGGATGGAGAAGAAGTACGGTACGGCATCGAAGCGGTAAGCCTTACACCGCATTTTTATTACAGCATTCGGACATTGGAGGAAAGGCCGACTGCGTCAGTGGATCTAGGCGCAACATATGATATTGGAAAGCATGTCTTACCGAAAGATGCTGAACAGATTGCCACTGTCACAAGAGATGCGGGAACCAATGTATTCCATGCCGTCGGTAAGAAAAAAGGTTCCTTCAATATTAAACTTCCAGACCATAACAAGACTGATTTACTTGGAATCGGCGTGCATGTCCAGACATTGGGACCTATTATCAATGTCCAGATCTATGAAGAAATCGACACGCATATGTGATTGAATGTGAGTGGTATGACTGCAGGGATGACGAATGCGCAAGCATATCAATAGAAAGAGGTGTACGAAATTGAAAAAAATCTTCATTTCTTTTCTAACTTTATTCCTTTTCTTTTCAGTAACATCAACGGTTGACGCAGAGACAGAATATCCGCCGTACAACGATCCGATTCCGTTCAAGGATATGCAGAAGGGCAATGGTGCTTCGTGGGACATCATGTTCCTATACAAAAAGGGGATTATCGGGGGCTATCCGGATGGGACATTCAGGCCGAATGAACCAATCACCCGTGCACAAGCTTCCTCCATGCTCCTAAAGGCGCTTGATATTCCATTGGCGAAAAACCCGACTGTCACTTTCAAGGATGTGTCGAAACAGTCGACTCACTATCAGACGCTTGCGACCATTAATGAAAAGGGAATCCTGCGTGGGGAAAACGGCTATATGCGACCGGCAGAACAGACGACGCGTGCCCAAATGGCTGCGATTCTACGCCGGGCATTCGACCTTCCATTGGAACAGAAACCGATGTTTAGAGATGTCTCGCCGGCACACTGGGCATTCGGGGATATTAACAGCGCGGCACTGAATCGGATAGCAGGCGGCTACCAGGACGGTACGTTCAAACCAGGAAATCCGGTTACGCGCGCCCAGTTTTCTTCTTTCCTTGCACGAGCGATTGACGACAAGATGAAGTTGCCTACCCCGTTTTCCTATGTCAGCCAGAAGGGGATTGTCGTAGAAGAGGACGGGTTCCAGTATACGATCAAGGGCGAAAAGCTCGTAAAGATTAATAAAAAGACGAAAGAGGAAACTGTACTGCTGACGGAACAGGATTTCCCGACACAAGATGGACTTTTTGACGTCCACCTGGAAACAGGGTTTCCGATCATCCTCCAAAACAACATGATATACGTTCCATACTGGGCCGCTGTATCTCAAGTGGCCGATTATCCATATGCGTATGGTGTATTTCAGACGAATAAAAATGAAGTAGTAAATAATACGAAGTATATGGACATGGGAATCGATGCGGATCATGCAATGAGTATGCGGAATTTCAACGTCTATGGACATGACTACTATTATACTATAGAAAAAAACGTACGGTATTTCGATTACAATCCGATCTTCGACGAATCCGTAAATATAGACCAGACACTAATCCTTTACCACTATAGTCCAGACAAAATGGAACCAGTAAAAGTGATAGAGTTCGATGCACGCGTCATTTTCGAACGGCTTGATGGGTCCACAAGATTTTCAACTAACATTACGCAAAATAACAAGTCCGTCAAATTCGACCCGAGCACGATGTTTTATTTCAATAAAAAAGGTGTGTTTGCATACAGCTTGCTGGACGGGAAAACGAAAAAACTATCGAGTATCCAAGCGAAGGATATGAAACTGACAGCGGCAACCGTGGAAATTGTTGATGTGAACGGGAAAAAGCATTCGTTGAAAAAATGAACAGGAAGCAGACATGCCGAGCATGTCTGCTTTTTGCGTGCCCTTCTACTAGTAGTTTTGCCAATACTGTGGTGTCCAGGTTCTCCAGTAGTTGTTTGCAGCTGCAATTGTTTGATAATGAATAGCGATCACTTGTGATACTGCTATTAAGCTATCCGGATCTCTCGAATAAACAGGACGCAATAGTTTTCTAGTATCTTCTGAAGGCTGTGTGACTTCAACCCCTTTTTGCGCAAGCTTTATTGCTAATGCAAACCCTTCTTCTGGCGTTTGTGTAAGCAGCGTTTGCAGTTCAGCTTTTGCCATGCAGTGCACCTCCCAGGGTAGTTGCTATCGCTATACATATGCATAGGTAACCCGGTGGGTGTCACTTCTTCAAAAAGAAATAAAACCCCTAAAAAGGGGCTTCATATATTTCTAGTGATTGTATTATGAAACCGGTTTTAACCTTTTCCGTAATGTGATTGACTTATTTTCGCTTACAAATGTTGAACCTAAAAGCAATGCCCCACCAAGTAGTTGAACGAATGTCGTTTGTTCTTGCAAGATCATAACTGATATGACTAATGAGGTGATGGGGTCTGCATAGCTTAGTGCAGCCATGCTTTGTCCTTTTAACTTTTGCATACCAGAGAAGAATAACAAAAATCCAACCCCGGTGTGTCCAATCCCTAAAATCAGTATAAATGGAATGGAAGCACTCGATACTTCCAAAATCCCGAATCCTTCCGTGAAGAAAACATATGGCACTAGAAGGACTGTCGCAGTTCCAAGTTGAAGTACTGTCTTTTCTAAGCCATCCATGTTCTTGATGAATTTATTCAGGATCATTAAGGAAGCGTAGAATACAGCTGCCAGAAGTCCATACCCGATGCCGATTAGATCATTCAATCCAGATGTACTGACACGGCCATTCCCGACAATGAAAAGCATGCCTAGCATGGCGACACCGATGCAGATAATTTTCTTCGCTGATAATTTTTCCTTAAGTAAAAGTGGGGAAAGAATCAAGACAATAACTGGTGCAAAATAGTAGGTTAATGTTGCATTGGAAAGTGTTGTATGCTTGATTGCTTCGAAAAAGAAAATCCAATTTCCACTTAATGCAATACTCGAAAGTACGATTACTACAGCATTTACTTTTACCATGGTCCATGGAATTTTCTTCTTCATTATGATAAGGACTGCCGTTAAAAACAAACTGCCGATAAAACCACGTACTAAAGCTATTTCGCTTGAGGATAAATCAATGTATCTTACAAATACACCAATTGTCCCGAAGATAACCATAGCTAGTAAAAACTGAATTTTAGATGACATCGTCTACTCCTTCGGCTCTTTATGCATAAATCGCTGCATATATTGGTGCATTCATTATACTAAATAACAATGGACTTTGTAATAATTCCTCCAATATTTCGAAACCTTCAACAGGAATTTGTAGATGTCCGACAAAAGATACTATTACCCGGGAAATACCGACACTTTTTGAAAAGAGTTGCGTGTATTTGTCGAATAAAACCTTTTTGTATCACTTTCACTATTACGTTTTATCTAACTCGCTCTGCATTTTTCGCAAGGCAACAATCCGTTTCCAAATGGCTTTATTCTCAATTTGCGCAAATCCGCCGATGCCTGGTGTCGTATTCACTTCGAATAAAATAGGTGTACCTTCTTGATTCACACCGAAGTCCATTCCATATTCTCTATTAGGCAGAACGGAATAGATGACTTTTGCGGCTGCCAGTGCAATATCTTCTAACTTATTAACTGTCTTCTTTTGATTTCTGACTTTCGTCTGGGACAAAACTTCGGAGACAGTCATCACCCTAGCGCCCCTATGGAGATTCACAATCCCGCTTTCCGACACATGTTCCATTGCAGTCGTCCCATACATCCCGCCGATGACCCATGCGCCATTTAGTTTTTGGATATGAACTCGTATCGAACAAGGCTGTCCATTTTCAGTGAAGCTTTGAATATCTTCTTGAATAATATACAGGCCGCTTTCTCTCCCGAATTTAATAAATGGATGAAGGAGCTCCTGAATTTCATTGGCGTTCGACATGGATTTTCGGACAGGCGTTCCTTGAATGGTAAATCCATTTACATAGTATTTCCCACCGTCGTTTTTGCGGATCTTGAAGATTGCTCTGCCTTGGCCTGTCGTATTATGTTTCACGAAGACAGACGGATAACGGTTCAATAAGTCATCCAAATTGTCTTTACTGTAAACGGTCGTTTCAGGAATATGCTCTGCGACAAATGGGTCTTGCTGTAATAATACATGTTGCTCCCATTTCCCCAATGTTCTTTTCATGTGCAATAGTACCTCCCTATATGTAGCCGTTGTTAAAACGGATGTCTATTCCTATTTTATGCACGCGGAATGAAGGTAGCTGGATTTTTGGGAAAGGTGATGTGGAAAGTGAAGGTTGCTATCTAGGGTACCTGTCGAGTAATGTGGAAACTATAAATAGATTGCGAAAAGGCTGTGATTCATTTGATAGATGTTCCTTCAAGTTTAGCGGAATTGACAGATGGGTTCTCTTGGGAACCGATTACAATCGGACATTCGGAGGCGATGACCTTTTTGTTGAGAGGCTCCCACTCGAATCGCTACTTAAAAATGCAACGGAAAAACTTTGTTGAACGGCTATTTGCAGAAAAAGAGAAATTGGAGTGGTTGGAAGGAAAGCTGCCTGTGCCACGCGTGATTTTCTATGGCGAAGACGAAGCGAATGAATATTTGTTAATGTCTGAAGTGAAAGGCGTTAATGCATCGGATTCATCACATCAAGGAGCATTGCCTGCGATTTTGACGTCGTTAGGTGCTGGGCTTAAAACAATTCATCGCGTCCCTATCGACGATTGCCCTTTTGATCAAAGTCTGGGTGTGAAGATTGAAGAGGCGAAAAATAGGGTGAATCAAGGATTGGTCGATGAAGATGATTTTGATAAGGTGCGAAAAGGGAGGAAGACTAGAGACCTTTTTAAAGAGCTCATCACGAAAAGGCCATTACATGAGGAGCTCGTTTTTACGCATGGTGACTTTTGTTTGCCGAATGTCATTGTGGAAAATAAAAGAGTGAGCGGCTACATTGATTGGGGTAGGGCAGGAGTAGCTGACAACTATCAAGATTTGGCTTTGGCGATACGAAGCATCTCCAGTAATTTCGGCAAAGAATATGTGTGTTTCTTTCTCCAAGGCTACGGGATGGCTGGTTTGGATGAAACTAAGGTTGACTACTATCAACTAATGGATGAGTTTTTTTAATAAGAGTTTTGCTGTTTATTCACACTAACCTTTCGACCGTAAAGTCGTTAAAGAGTTGGTGTTTTTTGTTCGCCATTTTCCGTGTTGACAAAGAGCGTCGTATATTTGTCCAAGTAGGGAAGAGACTATCTTGAACGGACATCCGTTTAGGTATTCATTGACGGAAGAGACGAGGTGGAACATGACGATTGTACGACTGGGATATGTGGCGATGAGTATGGAGCTTACAAATGCATCACCGTCTAAAACGATGACATTTGCACAGTTCCAAAAACAAGAGGACCGTGAAGCGGCTATCCGTAAATTGGAACGGATTGCATTGGAGAATCTGGAAAACACATTTAGACTACTGAAGCATAATCTCTTTAATGACATCCATTTCTATCGCTTCTCCTCAAGACTGATTCCTTCAGCCACCCATGATGAGCTTGCGGGTTGGGATTATATGAAGCCTTTGAAAGGGAAGCTTTCTGAGCTTGGTAACTTTATCGAAGAGCATCAGATGAGGGTTGATTTTCATCCAGACCATTTTGTCGTATTGAATTCCCCGAAAAAGGACGTACTCATCAATTCAGTAAACAACTTAAAGATGCATCATTTGCTATTAAGCGGGATGAAAATAAATCCGACCCATCGATGTGTTCTACACGTCGGCGGCAACTACAAAGACACGGCAAAATCGTTGGAGCGTTTTGTTGAAAATTGGAGTGAAATTCCACTGCCAATTCAAAAGATGATTATGCTGGAAAACGACGATACATCCTTCACGCTTGAAGACACGCTTTATCTTTGCGAGAAATTGGAGATTCCTCTCGTATTTGATTACCATCACCATCTGGCATTCCACCGAAACCCAAACTGGGAAAACGACTGGGACCGTGTCGTACAGACGTGGAAAGCCTCTTCACTTCCAATCAAAATGCATATTTCCAGTCCGAAAAGCGAAGATAAATTCCGTCACCATGCGGATACTGTTGATGTGGATATGTTTTTCACATTTCTACATGAAATCAAAGGTTCAGTCCCGCAGATTGATTGTATGATTGAGGCGAAACAAAAGGACGTAGCTCTGTTTACGTTAGTCGAACAAATTAAGGAAAGAAAAGATGTAGAAATGATCGATAGCTCGACATTTTATTTGAAATAAAAACAGGTGCCTGTGCAAGACACAATTCAGATAATGCACTACAATTGTATAAATGCAATAGGAGACCTAAAGACGATCATGTTTAATGGGTTTTCTATTGCATTTTTATTATTTTCAATGAATTGTCATAAATGCATCTTGCACAGGCACCGACACAATTTACGCAATTGTTCTGAAAGATAATTATGGTAATGTAGTAACAAACAGTGCTTTCAGAAAGGGACGGTAAGTGTGAAATGGGAAATACGCAAGGTGACTGATGACAAAAAGAAAGAGATCTTATCATTGCACGTTGCTGAAGGTCAAAGGCAATTCATCGAGACGATAGAGGAATGTTTGATGGATGCAGAGCAATGGAAGGAATTTCGACCGGTTGGATTATATGTCGATGACGTGCCGGTCGGATTTGCAATGTACGGTTATTTGGGAGATGGCAAAGGTGGCGGCAATTTGTGGATCGACCGGATGATGATAGATGAGAACTTTCAAGGCAAAGGATACGGCCGTCATTTCATGGAGTTGTTAATGAAAAGAGTAGTAGATGAATATGGAGAGCAGCCTATATACTTAAGTGTTTATCCTGAGAATACAGATGCTATCCGATTGTACGAGAGGCTGGGATTTGTGTTTATCGGTGAATATGATTCGAAAGGCGAACAGATTATGGAATACAAAGGTAATTCCTAAAGGAGGCAACTTACCATGATATTTATTTTGCTTGGTTTCGTTGTGATCCTGCTAACCGCAACAGTCATTGTTAGTGTCAAGCACTACAAGAAGGAACTAGTGAGCCAAGATTGGTATGACGAACTTTATTATAAATTCCAGTCGATCGAATGTCCGCACGAGAAGCACATCAAGTTCTCGGAAACGAATTGGAAGTTCCATTTCACTTTTCAGCGTGAGAAGGCTATCACCGTACAAAAAGGGCTGGTCTCCAAACAAATACGACAACATCATTTTCGATTCTTTTGCGAGGAATGTAGGCAACAACGTTGGTTCGAGCATAGCAATTCTAGCGCAGAAACGAAAGGTCTATATAGCTTGCGTCTCAAATATTTGTTCCTGACTGGCGCCTCGATCATGCTCATTTTATTCCTTACTGGGAATCTGTTCAATTGGTTGCTTCGATTTCAGTAAGTAATTAAAACCACTCACGGCGTCAATTAGTGTTATAGTTAGAAAGTAAATTTTTTAAGTGAGTAGGTGGACAGCATGATTGAAATAAAAACATCTTCACTCAGTGACGGTGAATTCAACAGAGGCGTATTTGCGACGTGTGATATTCTCAAAGGAACGATGGTGCATGAAGCTCCTGTCATTGCATACCCGAATGACCAACATCCGCATATCGAGCAAACGCTATTATCTGATTACGCTTTTGAATATGGCGTTAATCATTCCGCGATCTTGCTTGGCTACGGGATGCTTTTCAACCATTCTTATAAGCCCAACGCTACGTATGAAATCAGTTTTGAAAAGCATACGTTTGATTTCTATGCGTTTACAGATATAAAAGCCGGTGAAGAGATTTTGATTAATTATAACGGTGACGTGGATGATAAAGAATTACTTTGGTTTGATCAGGAGTAAGAAGGATGAAATTAAATAAGAACCACTTTGTGAACGCAGGAATGAACGTATTCTTGTGTTTTTTTTATTCCCTCAATGGCATTCCTCCCGCCCCGATTCGTGGTGGACGTTCATAACTATCAAATCTCCCGAGTACACATATACTACATATTCAATGTTCAATCAGAGAGGAGACTATAATTGGCTGTACGGATTTTCCGCTTCATTATTTGCTTTGCAGCAATATTGGTCATTGGGTTAGGTGCGCAACAATTGAAAGCATCGGCAAGCTCTTCAGATTCTATTATTAAAATCTTTTTGAATACGAAAGAGCTGGAAACGAAAACACCTGCTAAGGTCAAGGATGGGACAACGTTCGTACCAGTACGGGCAGTATTTGAGTCATTAGGAATGAAGGTTAGTTGGGAGCCGAAGCAACAGTTGCTTACTATGAAAGATAGCGAGAAGACAATTATGTTAATTGTCGGAGAAAAGACGGCGACAGTAAATGGCAAGACGGTTGCACTTGAAGCTGCGGCTGAAAATATCGACGGAGCTTTGCAAGTGCCTCTTCAATTTGTAGGTGATGCGACAGGGACTGTGGTGTACTGGGACCCGTATAACGCCGAAGTTTCATTGCTGACCCGGAAATTCATTAAGGAAAGCAATATTGATATGGTAGAGCTTGATAGTTTAATCAAAGAGTATATGGACAAAAAAGCGAAGGATGAAGCTGCCAAGAAAAAAGAAGATGCCCAAGCGAAAATAAAGAAAAAACCAAAGACGCCTGTCGATTTGAATAAATTAAGCGGGATGTATGCAGGGTTCCGGAGTGATTTCGGCGGGTATGAATGTGGCGGCATGTGTTGGGATATGTATACATTCTTGCCGAATAAAAAAGTATTTATCGGCGTGCCTGCAAATGGAGGTCCAGAGACGATTAATTGTAAAAAGGAAGAATGTCTCAACTACTCGATCAGTAAAGGACAGTTGAAGTTAAGCAACGGGAAATCCCTTTCGATTAAAAAATCGGATAGCGGTTTTCTCGTCATAAATGGGATCACGTTGGATAAGGTGCAGACTGTGCCTAAAGGAACGAAGTTCAATAATACGTACAAATATATGGGGTATTCGGGCTTGATTGGCATTACGCCGGCCGCAAACTCGTGGACGTATAAATTAACTCTTCGAAAGGATGGAACGTTCGAGCTTTCAGGTGTGAGCATCGGGAGCTTGGCGGCAAATAGTAATCCTTCTACACATACGAGCCATACCGGTAAAGACGAGAAAGGAACGTATACGATTCAAAATAATACGATTACAATGAAAGGCAGTGATGGTAAGGTTCTTAAATCCCTGTTCTTCATTCATGATTCCGACGTGGATGATATCCAGATCGGGTTGAGGAATTACTATGTTAAATAGAAAATAGAAAAACAGCCAGTGGAGGCTGTTTTTTTTTTGACCTATCTCCTATAAATCCCGAAGTTCTACTACTTCGCCAGTGACAGCATCGATAGCTAGTTCAGAGTCGAGCAGCCCGCATAAGATGTATTTTTTCAGCTCCGCATCATACACATAGACAGGGTCCAACGTGATGTACGGAACCATCTTTTCGAAGGCTGTTTCATGATCGATGCGCGGCTCCGGCGCTGGGGTGAATGAATTGAATACGTCGAACATCGCTTCATTGTCGATCATATTGATGACTTTCATTGTTTCCCTGTCGATAATGAGGGCGAGTTTTGGCCGGAAAAGTGTGTTTTCGGCTTTGTTTGTATAACAGAAAGCCTCAATATATGAATGGGCTATGCGAAGCTCTTTCAATCTCCATTTGCCGCTATCGTCTGGGTACTCCATCCGCAGTGCATCATGGACAAGTGCAATGCACGCAACTATTTGTTCATTCGTCAGTTCGTAGTTATCCTGTCTATCGTTATGGAAAGCTTCGTCCGCGGTCACATCTTCCGCAAAGTTAATGAATTGACGTTCGATGCTTCCTCTTAACGGTTCGTCCCACTCCATGAGATGATCCACTTTGGCCATCCGTTCATCTGATAAGAATGGGATGCAGCGTTTCCCGTCCGCTGTGACATACACTTCATCGATTGCATAGACCGGCACGAATTTCTCCTCCGCTTCAGAAGGAATGTTGACAAGCGTGAGATGCTTCTTGACGGTCGGCTCGATTTCTTCAAGGGTCAGCTTGAATTCCTGCTTTTCGACAAGCTTTAGGTCCGGTGCATCGCCATAAGCGGAGAAGACAAGAAGCTTCCCGTCATCGTCAAACTCTACATTCAATTGGAAGCTCGGGGAAAGCCGGATGCCGTCCACGCGGGATGTGAACTGGAATCCGTTATCACTTGCTTGCTCTGCAAAGAAATCCTGCTCGTATACGAGGCCCGTTTGTCTTTCCAACCAAGCGGCTGCTTCTTCGATCGTCTTTTTTGTAAAAGGACGGACCGTTGAAAAGGTTGTCCCCCTTGTAAAAATGACACTTTGAAAACGGTCCTGCTGGATGTTGTAATCAATGCTCACGGTGCCATCCGGGTTTATATCTTCCTCAATAGGGGCTTCCGTATCATTTGGAAACCACTCCATATTTAATTCATAATCTGTCCCATTGCGCTTTGTGTAAAATGAATATCGGCCAAGGTGATAATGGTCAAGACCGAATTCCATGCTCGCCTTATCAGCAATAGCTTGTACACGTTTATCCATACAACTCGCCTCCTGTATATACGTGGTTTCATTATAGGCATGGAGTGGCGTTGTTTACAATTTATGCAAGCCGGCACGGGTAGTTAACGCGAATCCTGTTGGCTGATCGCAAGGTCCTCTTCTGCTATGACATAGGAATGAACGCTCACTAATAGTTCGGCAAGTTCCGCAGAGATTCGTTTCTTGCCGTACGCACAAACGTGTGGAAAAGCATATTCGCTAATAATTTCCTCGCAAGCGGTTTCGCACTCTTTAACAATATGGTGAGGCTCCTCATTGCTTGACCATTCCACATGCGCCCATGATCTGAAGAGGACATCTTTATCGACATAGGGTTGAATCGTCTCGAGAAAGAACTCGATAATTGCAGGGGGGCTGTAACTGCCGCTTGACCTGTAGAAGTATAGGCTGTTGACGAAATGGACGACATCCAAATCCGAGGCGGAATGACGGCGATTAAGGTCCCGGAGAAGTCCAGCGGTGATTTTATCATTTTCTACGATTATCACCTGTTCTCCAGCAGCTATCCCTTCTTCGATAAACGTCAAAACCTGGCGGAAATACTCCTTTTCATCATTGTACAAATATAATAAATGTAAGTCTCTCTTCTCTAATAGAAGCTGATTCAAAGTAATCATTCCATGACCCCTATCATTATTCGATAGTTCAATTATACTTATATTTCACAAAACCAACTAGAGGTAATTTAGCAGGGTGCCTGCACAATTTGCAACGTGCAGCTAATCATGAGGAACGGGTATGAACCAATTCACCTTGGACCCATACTTCCCGAATATTTTCGGGGCGCGTTAAATAGATGATTTTCTCAAAAATGTCCATTTTGCTTTCATTTGCATCGTAAAGCGGTAGACGTGCATTTGCCGTTCTCGTGTCAATGACTTGTACATCCCAAGCAAATCCTTCTTGCAAGCGCCCGACCGGAAGGCTAAGGCTCTCACCGCCGCCAGCAGTTGCGAGGTAGAAAGCTTCATTAATTGTAATGCGGGAGTTAGGAACACCACGTTGTTCTGCTGATAGACTAGTGTCTACGCCATCTTCCAACATTCGTGAAGATATGACCGCTTGCCTTGTATTGTCGTATAAGCTTGGCGAGAAACCGCCTGAAATATCAGAGCCTAGTCCGATGTCAATGCCCATCGACATGAATCGGGCTACTGGGAGAACACTATTTGCAAAATACGCATTGGAAATTGGGCAATGCGCGATGGCACTACCTGTTTCGGCGAATAGTTCGGCATCTTCATCCGTCAGGAAGTTGGAGTGAGCCATAACGGTCTTTTCTTGTAGTAAACCGAAATCATCAAGCGCTTGTGCATCGTTTTTGCCGAAGCGCTCCCTGACGTAGCCATGTGCCCAGTCGCTCTCACTGCAATGGGATTGGATATGGGTATCATATTTGGCTGCCAGCTCGCCTAATCCACGTAGTGCTTCATCCGTACAACTTGGAATGAACCTAGGAGTGACGACGGGATAGACGCCTTGTTTGGCTTGCTTCCCTATCTCTTTTACAGCTAATATGAATTCTTCCGTTTCAGCAAGAGCTGTTTTTGTATCGGAATCACGATAAAAAGAGGGCGTCTGTTCAGGATCGTCCATAACGACTTTCCCGACAAGTCCACGCTGTCCTTTCTTCGCACAAATGTCTGCTAAGACGATGCTCGCTTCTTTGTGGATCGTTGCAAAATAAAGGGCTGTTGTCGTACCGTTTGCTAGCAACGTTTCCACAACATCTTCATACACTATTCTAGCAAAATTTGCATCCGCAAACTTTGCCTCCGTTGGAAACGTGTAAGTGTTCAACCAATCATTCAATGGTATATCGAGTGCAGTACCTGATTGGATCCATTGCGGCGCATGGATATGGAGGTCGACGAAACCGGGGAGGAAGTACATACCTTCTTCGAGCCGATGGAAAGCATTTGTGTTTTCATAGTCATGGATAACTTCATTGTAAGCTGCATCTTCAGGATGTAAAACCTTCGCAATTTCACCTTTGTCATTAATACAAAAGAGACAGTCATGTAAAACGTTGACCTCTTGCGGTGAGTTGCTAGTAAAAGCGGTGCCTTGGAATACTTTTGTAAATCTGTTCATAGGTGGGCTCCTTTTGTTATGTACTTTGCTTATTAAAATATATACGAAAAGCGAGCAATTCAAAAGCCATCCGAATCATTCCCATGTGTACTAAATGTAAATATCTCTACTTTGATGAATTGTCATAAATAAAAGTACCATGCACAGGCATCACCTGCGCAATGGCACCTGTGAGGATGAAATTACCAGCTGAGGGCCATGCGTAAGGTGCAGCAGTTGTTTTGGGTATCGCTGTTTGTGAAATCGATTCGGATGCCGCTGGGCGTATACTCGAGGGTGTATTTGATTGTAACGCCTGTTGAGCGGACGAGTCGTTCGACTTCGCTTTTGTCAGATCGTTGGGCGGCGTCCATGAACCTGCGGGCGAAATCATTGGAAGACGTTATTGTGCCGATGAATAGATTTGCTTGATTCATTACTTGCTTGAACCGTTGTGCCGACTCATTGAATTTCCGCGTATCTACTGGAGGATAGGGATTCCCTCCATTTTGCGGTGTACCCGAGGGTATCGCCGTATATCCCGGGTGAACCGGTATGAAAGCCGGTTGCTGGGAATTATAGCCGTAGCCATGGGGAAAAGAAGAATAATACATAGGCAACCTCCGTATTCCTTCGATGCCTCAGTATATGCCTATTGTCGAAAACTCGTGTGCCCTTATGCTTTAAGTTACAGTCCGCTTTTTGAATAAATCACCTGCAATTCGACGAGTACTATCGTAACTGGTGAGTAACTGGAGGAATTAAAGTGCGCACACCCAAAAGCAGTACCCCTTCAAAAGACGAAAAGAAAATGAAGCAATCCTTTATTAATGACCTTGAAATGAATGTCAATCTTATAAAAGAAGCATTTTCATATCCAACCAATCAATCGCTTAAAATTCGAAATATTTCTATTTTGCAGGGGGCAAAAAAAGGCGTTATTGTCTTCCTTGAAGGAACCGTCGATAAAACTACGGTTGAAGCATATATTGTCGAACCACTATTGAGCGCAGCTGACCTCCCGAAAGATGAGAGCGGCATGACTGACGTAGCGGATCGCGTGTTCGTGGCAACAGGTACAAAGAAACTTGCGAAACTCGATGATGCTGTCAACGATCTATTGGGAGGCAACACCCTTATTTTATTGGAAGAAGAGCAAACAGTACTATCTGTGGCAACAGCAGGTTTTGAAAACCGGAGTGTAACCGAACCGACAGTGGAGAATGTAGTCAGAGGACCGAAAGAATCATTCAACGAATCAATGCTAGTCAATCAGTCGTTAATCCGAAAACAGATTAAAGATAGTCGGCTGGTAAGCGAATCGATGACGGTCGGAAATAGTGCCTTAAAAGAAATCTCGATTATGTATATAAAAGATGTTGCTGACGAGGAACTGTTGAACGAAGTGAAAAAAAAGATTGGTGAAATCGAAAGCGATGTCGTCCAAAATCTTTCCATACTGGAACAATATGTAGAAAGCAGAACCTATTCAATCGTACCTTCCACACTGTTGACAGAACGGCCAGATCGGGCTTGTTCCTTTCTTTTAGATGGTCATATTGTGTTGTTAATGAATAGCTCGCCATACGCATTAGTCGTTCCCGTTACTTTTTGGAGTTTATTCCATACGATTGAAGATCAATACCTCCGCTGGGCATACGCGAACTTTATTCGCGTTATTAGTGTAATCGCTATTTTTATCGCCCTTTATACACCCGCAATCTACTTGGCGGTCAGTACGTTCCATATCGAAATGCTGCCTCCGGATCTTTTGTTTGCTATCGCTGCAACAAGGGAAGTCGTACCCGTCCCGGTTTTATGGGAAATCATTTTACTGGAAATCGTATTTGAAATATTAAGGGAGGCAGGTATACGAATTCCGTCGGTAATCGGTCCAACGATCGGCATCGTAGGGGCGCTCATATTAGGGCAAGCTGCAGTACAGGCGAATCTTGTCAGTCCGATCCTAGTCATCGTTGTCGCAATTACAGGGTTGTCCTCATTCGTCATCCAAGATGTGAACTTAGGTTTCATGATTAGAATCCTTCGTTTTGCCTTTATTTTCATTGCGAATTTTATTGGCTTTTTCGGGATATTTTTAGCCACTGCCTGTCTATTCACTTATATGGTGTCTTTAAAATCGTATAATGTTCCTTTTTTTGCACCGTTCGCTCCTTATTTTCGTTCACCAAAAGGTTTGATTTTCCGTCCGCCAGTATGGAAACAGGTTTTGCTTCCTTTTTATTCGAATAGCCAAAATGAACAAAGGGGCAATAAATCGAAAGAAGGTTCAAATGATGATTAAGGCTAGCGACGGCAAAATTCGGAAAAGGGAACTAGTAGGCATCGTCATTTTCTTATTTACTATTCAAGTCATGGATACAACTCCGGACTTGCTTTTAAAATACGGAAAAAATGCGGCATGGATGATGCCTATTATTTCCTTTCTATGTATGCTGATTCCCTTCCTCATTCTGTTAAGAATCGTGAAAAGAAGGAATACAGGTCTGACAGAGCTTATATTTATGCTGATGGGGAAACGAATTGGCTCCTTCATCATGCTCCTGTTTTTCATCATTATTTTTAGTGCCACGGTGATTAATAGTAGGAATTATACGGACATTTTCAACACGATGTTTTATCCGAAAACCCCTATTCCATACCTCTATATCATGCTATTGGGGGCAAGCTTCTACATAGCAAAACGTGGATTGGAGAATATCGGTAGAACTGCTTGGATCTTTACGCCTTTATTGTTAATTCTTATGTTTGCTCTCATTGGTTTTGTGTGGGAGGAAATTTCATTCATTCGTATATTCCCGATTGCGGGTCCGGGCTTAAAAACAATACTGAAAGAAAGTGCAGTTCACAGTTCAATTTATGGGGAGAGCATTTTTCTGCTAGTGCTGTTTCGATTTGTCAAAACGTATAAAGATATGCGGTTTGGCTCTTTGCTTGGATGGATCATTTCTGTCTTTACGCTTGTTGTATTCATGATAGTGTATGTGGCAGTTTTTGACTATCCGGCAAGTCAAAATATCGCTTATCCTTTTCAACAAGTAAATCGCCTAGCGACCATCGGAACAATAAGCCATATAGAATCCATTTATTTAGCTAGTGCGACGGTTGCTTCGGCTATTCATTTTTCGATTTACTTGTACTTGTCGGCGTATTTCTTATCGAAAATGCTGCATCTGCATGAATTTGAACAGTTGCTGCTGCCATTGACGGGGCTTGTAATATTGATAGGATTAATATCACCAAACATTTTTGTTGGAAACACACTTAGGGAATCTTTAGTCCAATCTAGCTCAATTATATTGATGCTTTTTCCGTTCGTCTTATGGATAGTGGATCGCCGGAAAGGAAAGATGGAAAATGAAACGGCCTAAGCTATATTTATTGTTGCTGTCGATGTCATTCGTCTTATCAGGCTGCTGGGATAAAGTGGAGTTGGAAGAACGAGGATATGTTGTCGTATTAGGGATTGACAAAAGCGACAAAGACCATATGGTCGATGTCACATTTCAAATTGAAAATCCGCAAGTCGGTTCCTCAAGCTTGTCGATGTCGCAAACTGAACCACCGAGTGACATCCTAACGATTACTGCGACAGATATTTTAGCAGCGAAAGAATTGGCAAATAGTATCGTCTCAAGGGAAATTGATCTTTCACAATTGCTGACCATCATAATAGGAGAAGAATTTGCGAAAAGCGATTACTTTCACAATGTCATCGCTTCTTCCGTACGTGATCCGGAAATACGGAGAAAAAGTATTATGATTGTAAGCAAAGAAAAAGCAATGAAATTTATTAATAACAATCATTCCCGAATGGAAACGCGTCCGCATAAATATTACTCTTTTATGAGCGACAGATGGAAAGATACAGGGTTTGTTCCGGTATCCGATTTAAACCGTTATTTTCAAAGAACTTCAGGCGCCTTATTTTTAGCTATTTATGCGACTTCGGAGAGAGATGAAAGATACCGGGAAAGTCCCGATAATTATGAAGCAGGACAAGTTCCGCAAAAAGAGGGAGATCCTGTTCAAATGATTGGTTCTGCAGTGTTAAAGGAAGGTAAAATGATTGATGTTTTAACCGGAGAGGAAACAAGAAGCTCACTCCTGTTACGGGAAAAAAGTCTGGCCCATCACTATATAGATTCATTTGAAGATCCGAAAAAGGCCGGTCATAGAATTACTGCAAGGCTCATAAAGGAAGATCGTACGGATGTGAAAATAAATGTGGAAAAAAGTACTCCGGAGGTGCATGTCACCGTCCCACTGAAAGTTCAAGTTCTTTCGATTCCAAGTTTAACGGATTATGCAAGTGATGAAAGAAACCAAGAGCTTTTAAAGAGAGAGATTCGTAAAAACCTGGAAGATAACATTTCAAGTCTCATCACTAAAACACAAGAAGAATATGGTGCAGAACCTTTCGTCTGGTATGAAGCGGCGCGCCGTGAATTTTGGACGATGCCGGAATTTTTACAGTATGATTGGCAGTCAAAATATCGTGATGCAGACGTACATGTAGATTTCAAAATTACAATTGAAAGTTTTGGCAGCCAATTGAAGCCTCAAAAAATTGAAGGGAAAAAGGAGTGATTGTATTGCCATTTCCATTAGTATTCGTATTTTTGTATGTCATGGTTTATACGGCAATCTATGGACGTATGATTTGGCGTTCTGGGAATAAATTTGCAGGCGTTATTGTGTTGTTAATGGCAGCAATGATACCTGCTCTTTTAATGCTACTGAGGTTTTACAGTTGAAGAAAGAGGAAAGTGAAAGGTGCCTGATTTGCATTCGCAGGCACCTATTTTTATGTATTGGTTTTCATTTGATTCCCAAAAACATATTTTAGCACTCTAAGGAATAATGGTTTTGCTAGCATGTTGGGATAGTAAGTGAGTAAGATATGAAGCGGGGTGAATAGTATGCAAAACAAAAACTCAAGAAGAAAAGAAATCCGCATTTTGCTCATTCTGATAGGCATCGTTTTATTCAAGCTCTTTGTGTGGGATGAATACATCGTAAATTCAACAGCGGATGCTGCGTTGAACGGTGTAGAAGGCGAAGCGGGTGTTATGCATGTCATTAGTGAAAAGCAGGAATTGGCAATAAGGTCTTATGATGATGGCTTCAAGCTATATGCCGTATCCAAAGGGTTTTGGGGTTGGTCCATCACAGATGAAATGTGGATTGGCAATGAAAAGGACAAGACTTTGGAAATAACTGAACAGACATTGCAATTCAAGCCGGATCAAAAATTATATATGAGCCTTGTAGTGGATAAAAAGCAGTCTTTTGATAAAGTCACTGCCGACTCGACTACTATGGGGGCCATCAATTTTAATAGAACAGTTGGAGATAATGCATTTGTCTACTACTATTATAGCAATGAATCATTAGGGGATATCAATTATGAAGGCACTCGGTTAAATGGGGAAACGGAGAAATTGGCACGTGATAACGAGCCCAATTGACGCATATAGTGTAGGCGTAGCAAGAAGTACGTCATTGGAGGGGTTATATGCCGAAAAAGTTGTATTTCCTTTTGTTGCTTGGAATATACCTACTAGCCGCTTGCTCATATGATAGCGAAAAAGCGGTGAAAAATGGGGATGTCATTAATATGAATGGCCCCATTTTCAACTTTGATCGATTTGAACAGTTTTTGGAAAGTGTCAAAGCCGATGAAGCAGCCTTTGTCCGGATTGCCAACTACACTCTTGAAGGAAATCCGACTTTGTACGATTTATCTTTCAACGGATCCGAATTCGAGTTGGAAATTGATCGGTCAAAAAATAAAGAACGGGGAGACAACCCTGCCAAAGTGAACATGTCGTGTACTGATCTCGTTTCAGAGGAGGGACAGCAATTGTTCATCTATACATTGGAAGGGTGCGAGCAAGGGTCAACCGATGATAACTTCCTTCTATTAAACATCTTGAAAGAGCAAATAGAAGACCACGACCATGAGCATTAAACGTTACGGAAGTGCATATCACGCACTTCCTATTTAGTTAATGAATATAAGTCAAATAAACCATCATGATTCCTCAGTTTATTCATAGTTCCTCCAATCAAGTTTCAAGAGTTTTTGATGAAAAAGCAGTGGAATGCTACAATTTATTTTAACGGATGATGAAGTCTATCTACCTTCTAGAGATTTATCGACAGACTTAACAGCAAGGAGTGAGTATATGTTTTTCAAGAAGAACAATCCTTACAATAGCCAATTGGAAATTGAAGACGTTAGTAATGATACATATGCCGTCATTCTTCATTTTACACCATCCGCGGTCTACGTGTACGAAGACAAGATGGACTCTCATATAGTAGAGGGAAACAATATTGAAATGTGGGATGACCATGATACGGTTCTTACCGGAACACTCATCGTCACTTATGTAACTTCCACTCAGGAGGCACTTGAGAAATTTAAAGTAAATGACCTTGGTCTTCTCGTAATTCCGGTTGATCTATCCTATGAAGGCTAATAAATGAAACCTTGGATATCAAAAGAAAGTCATTACAAAGGAGGGACATGAAAAGGGGGAGAGAATATGTATGGTTGGTTGAATGTCGGCAGTCTTGTGCTCGGTCTCATTGCTTGGATACTGCCGGTTGTTGCTCTCATGCGAATGAGTAAACACTGGGTTGCATTCTCCATTATGAGTTTGAGTGCTTGTTCAATTTCAGTCTGTTTTCAGATTTACTATAACTATCATCTCGTGCAGATCAAGGATTGGGCAGCTCTTATGGATACTATGAGGGCGGTGGTAATAGCGGCTACCGTACTGCTTGTTGTGACGCTCTTATTAAATGTAGTTACGCTGATTGTTTACCGGGGAAGAACTGCAAAATAGCCAGTATGGAATGTAGAATGGGGGAGTTGCAATGCATCTCGAAAGACCGTCTTTGAAATGGGAAGCGGAACATATTGCATATATGCAAGAGTGGGATGAAGACCGGATGACGCCTAGCAGCTTTCATTTGAAAGAGGACATCCCCTACGAAGTGTACCTAGAGGAACTGGCAGCAAAGGAAGCAAGGCATGGTAATCGAGTCCCGAATACGAATTATTTCTTAGTCGATGACGACGAACGGATCATTGGGATGGTCAACATCCGGCATAGCTTGAACGACTATCTACTTCAAGTCGATGGCCATATCGGTTACGGAATCCGCCCGTCTGAACGGAGGAAGGGGTATGCGACCTATTTGCTTTCTGAAGCATTGAAGGTAACAGATCAGGTAGGTATCCGCTCTGTGTTAGTCACATGCAATGAAGACAATATCGGCTCCGCTGCGGTTATAATAAACAACGGTGGCGTGGAAGATGCGAGTTTTACGGAACCGCATGGCAATGTCGTTAGGAGATTTTGGATTGAACGGTGAAACAGCAATCATGTGGAGTTGACGTCAGTGAAAAAACAATGGAATCATAAGGGGATTGTCGAAAAGTTTGAAATGTGCCGTAATGCTGAGAATGCAGATCCGATGAAAGCATATATGAAACACCATTTCCCGTTTCTCGGCATTAAAAGTCCGTTGCGAAAAGAGCTGTTGCGTGCGCAATTTCAGGAATATGCTCTTCCGGAAGTGGATGAGATTTTTAACGAGGCGTGGAAACTATATGAATTACCCGAGCGAGAATATCAATATGCCGCAATTGCCTTGCTCGATAAAATGAAGAAACACTTCACTACCGCCGATTATCCGAAACTATTGAAATTCATCGAAACGAAATCATGGTGGGATAGTGTTGATTCAATCGCGCCGCATCTTGTCGGTCATGTCGTCAAATTGGACCGCGTATACGGTAAAACCGTGATGCTTGAATGGTCGCAATCCGATAATATGTGGACAAACCGCTCCGCTATTTTGCACCAATTAAAGTTCAAAAAAGAAACAGATACGGAGCTTCTATTCGATATTATTTTGCAGCATACGCAGTCAAATGAGTTTTTCATTCAAAAAGCAATTGGTTGGGTATTAAGGGAATACGCGAAAACAGACCCAATTGCAGTGAAGAAGTTTGTGGAAGAAAATACGTTGAAGCCATTAAGCAGGCGAGAGGCTATGAAGCATATAGGCGACATGACGTGATGTGTTAGGTGGGAATATGATAAACAGATTTCACCTATATAAAATGAATAATAATTGGAGAGAATTTTGTTTTACAGGAGCCGACTTTCTAGTATGACATTCAATATTTAGTTATTAACTTCGGAAAGTGCACCTAAACAATTACATACTGTTCAGGTGCCTGTTTCTTTTCTTTATTAATTCACTTTAGTAAGGAATCTCTTAGTTCGTTCTTCTTTTGGCTGATTAAATATTTCCTCAGAAGTACCCTGTTCTACAATTAATCCTCCATCCATAAAGATGACCCGATCTGCCACTTCCTTCGCAAAATTCATTTCATGCGTAACAATGACCATCGTCATCCCTTCCTCTGCAAGGTCTTTGATTACTAAGAGCACTTCGCGAACAAGTTCGGGGTCTAGTGCAGACGTTGGTTCATCATACAACATGACTGTAGGACTCATTGATAGTGACCTGGCTATTGCTACCCTTTGTTGCTGGCCTCCTGATAATTGGGAGGGATAGTGATCCGCTCTATCACTAAGTCCTACTTTAGTTAAAAGTTCTAAAGCTAGTTCACGGCTCTCGGCTTTGTTTTTTCCCTTTATTGTAATAGGTCCTTCCATAACATTTTCAAGTGCTGTTTTGTGTGGGAATAAATTAAAGGATTGAAAGACAAATCCCGTTGATTTACGCAAATCCCTAATTGCTTTTTTGTATTTACGATCGTGCCTTGCCTTGGCATCAATTTCTTGATTCCCTAGTCTTATAACTCCTTCGCAAGGCTCTTCCAAAAATGTTAGGCAACGTAAAAAAGTTGATTTGCCAGAACCGCTGGGTCCCATGATGACGACCACTTCACTTTTATTTACAGTTAAGTCTATCCCGCAAAGAACGTCATTTTGACCAAACCGCTTTTTTAAATTATTCACCTGGATAATACTCATTTTGGTTCTCGCCTCCTGACCTTTTGCTTAGCGTACTAGATGTCTTGAACTCCTTACTTCGAACTTATCTAATAGAGTGGTAAAGAAGGTAATGATAACCCAATATATAGCTGCTGCCATTAAATAGATGGTAAGTGGTTCGAATGTTTTGGCAATAACCAAGCTAGACATTTGAAGTAATTCCGTGACCGTGATGACAGACACAAGAGATGTATCTTTGATCAAAACAATGAATGAATTGGATAAGGTCGGAATTGCAATTCGAATACTCTGAGGCAAAATAATCCTTTTGAGGGCTTGCCAGTATGTCATTCCCATAGACATAGCGGCTTCCATCTGTCCTTTATCAACTGCAAGTATGGATGCCCGGAATGATTCCGATAAGTATGCTCCTGCATTTAGACTTAAAGCTAAGATACCTGAAGGAATTGGATCTAAAGATACCCCTATTTGAGGAAGTCCGTAATAGATTACAAATATCTGTACCAGTAATGGGGTCCCGCGGATAATAGATACATAAGCACTTGCAATTTGATACAATATTTTAATTTTGATTATCCGAATCAATGCTGTTAAAAAGCCAATGATTAAGGCAAACAGAATTGAAAGGACGGCAAGGAAAATTGTCATGAGTGCTGCTTTTAAAAGGGCCGGCAAAGAATCGATTACGATTGTGGCATCCATTTGCTCACCTCCTATCAGTTTCTAAACGGTAGACGCGGCATTTGCATTGTATTTTATTTGAATGCCTAACTCATTAAGTTCATCTACAAACGGTTGAAACCGTTCATTGATGATCAAGTTTTCCAGTGGCATGATTCCTGTTTCATAAATTTTTCCTTGAATAATCCATTTGGCGGCGACGGTTGCGGGCAATGCAGTTGTCTTTGCCATTGAAGTTATTCCTCTTTCTTTATCATAAAAATCTACTATCTCCCAGGAATGCTTTGCTGGGATTCCATCTTTAATTCCATTTACTTCGACACGGACTACTGTGACGTCTTCATTGGAAGAGCCAATTAATTTTGGAGCTAGCACAGACTCTGTAAAGGCTCTCGGTATAGTTGAATGTCCATTAAACATAATTGGCTGACTATCCAAAAATCCTAGTTCCGCAAGCACCTTCATTTTTTCCCAATGGCCCGGATAGCGAACGGTCTTTTCGTAAAGATTTTTGACTTTACCTTTAAGGGTGAATGCGGTGCTATGAGCATCAGTATTCACCATTTCACATTCGCCAACGGGGTCAGGAAAACTTATTTTTTCAAGTCCGGTCAGTGGTGGTAACTTTACTACTTCACCATTTTTTAGAGCTATGGCTGGTTTTGTATAAAGACCTAATACACTTTCCAATCGGAAGACAACTTGGTACCAAAGAGGGGGAATTGGATGCCGCGGGATCCCTCCGCAAATCATGGTTGCTTCTTCTGCTTCATCGAGCAATTCAATTCCCTGAGCGGCCAAGAAGTTCGTTATACCTGGAGCCACGCCAGAACCAGGTATAATAATTACACCGGCCTCTTTTGCTTCCTGATTAAGTGCAATTTTTTCTGGGAAATTTGATCCGACCAAATCGACAAGATGGCAACGGGAACTGATTGCGGCTTTGATTGCGTTTAGACTTAAGGAGTGGGGAAGACAGGCTATTGCTAAATCTGCATCTGATAAAATGGCTGCTATATCCTCTTCTGTTGCGAGGGAGGCCGATTGACCTTGGACTTTTGTGCTTTTTGCTATTTCAAGACATTTTTTTATTCCTTCTTTTCTAACATCAACAACAGTTACTTTCTCAATCTCTGTAAAATTACTAATTTCTCGGACGACAGTGGTTCCGATCATTCCCGCACCTAATACGACGACATGCACATTAATTCCCCCCTGTAATATGTAGTTTTCAAATAGGCGTAGCGGCATCTATAAAGATGCCACTACATTGTTTATCAGTTTTCTAGCGGATCTGTTCCAAACCATTTTTTATATATTTCTTTATAAGTTCCATCCTCTTTCATAGCCGCAAGAGCTTCATTCACTTTAATGATAAAGTCCTCATTCCCTTTGTTAACTGCCATGGCGATTTCATCTTTGTTTAAAATATCGCTTGCAATTTTAATTGGTAGATCCATTTCTTGGATGTTATAGCTGATCAATAATTGATCGTTAATTATGACGTCCAGTCGTTGATTTGATAAATCTTGAAGATAATCGCTTACTGTTTTATAAAGTTTGACATCGGCTCCGTCGACGCTTCTTGCTACTTCTTCAAATGTTGTTCCTCCGCCGACACCAACTTTTTTCCCTGAGATATCTTCTAATTCTTTAATATCATCGGTGTCATTTCGGGTAACCAAGACAGAGCCGGTAATAACATATGGATCTGTGAAATCGACACTCTTTTTCCTCTCCTCAGTTACAGTCATTTGACCGATAATAATATCGAACTTGTCAGCTTTCAGTCCACCGATCAGTCCATCCCAATTAGTAGCAATGAATTCAACGTCAACATCAAGTCGTTTTCCAATTTCATTCGATATATCAACATCAAATCCTTGGAAGTTATTATCGTCATCTAAAAAGTTAAATGGGGGATATGTCCCTTCGAAAGAGACTCTCATCACCTTGTTTTTTTCAATTCTCTCAAGGACTTTGTTTGAGCTTTTATTAGTTTTTGTATCTCCTTCTGCTTTTGAGCATCCACTAATAATACTTAAAGTCAAAATAGCTGTGAACATAAGTAAAATTGTTCTTTTCATCCTTTAGCCTCCTTTTATCTTAAAAGTAAACGCTTACATTTATTGATATCCCTCCTTATTTTTGAACCGATAATTTAGAACTAATAAAAGAGTATTTGAATTGTAGTTCTAAATTGTAGTACAATTCATTTACTATATGATAAGTTACAAGATTCAATTAGTCAATGATTTCAGAAATATTAATCGGGTTGGAGGTATATTGGTGAAGAAGTCTTCAATGGAGAGTATGGTATATTTTCGATTGCGAAGTGCCATTCTGAATAGAAAGCTTGCTCCTGGCACTCAATTGGTTGAACAGGTAATATCGAAGGGATTGAAAGTTAGTCGAACCCCGGTTAGAAACGCGATTAAACTACTTTCAGAAGAAGGAATGGTAGATATGATCCCCAATCGGGGCGCATTTGTTGCTAATCCTACTAAGGGGGAAGTAGTACAGGCATACGAACTCCGCTTGGAATTAGAGTTGTTGGCTATCCGAGCATCGTTATATAAGCTTGATGAAGATGACTTTGAAGAAATGACCAACTGCATTCAAGAAGAAAGTTCAGCTCTTAGAGCAAAAGATATGGACAATTATCTAAAGGCGAATAAAAGATTCCATATGGTAGCTGTCAAGAAAGCTGGCAATGCCTTTCTTGAAGAATTTATGGAGACTTTATTGAATAAAACTGATATATATTTAATGTTATTTGATTGCTTTTTCGATGATTTTCCTTCGACACCGAGGGGGCCAGAGGAACACTTGGCAATCGTAGAAGCAATGAAAAGTAAGAAGATGAAAGAGATTGAGAGACTGATCCAGCTGCACGTAGAGCATGCTTTAGAAAGCCTGGCCGACCAAGTGAGAGAATACAAAATGCCTAATGAACTGTTTATCGAATTATAAGTAATAGCAGAAGTATGGTAGTTCTCAGAGAGTGTAATGGTAATATCTTCTTTGAATATTTATGGACAAAAAAGGAATGAATGCACAAATGAACAAATGCACTCATTCCTTTTATTTTATTGAAGGGTAATTGAAATCGGATATCAAATATGTTCCATACTACTCGATTCCATTTCGGATAAACTGTCTTCAACCAAGGTAAGACGAAGTCCAAGAGCTTGAGCCACTTTGTCTAATGTATCCAAACGAGGAATTGCATGCTCTTTTTCTAGTCGTGCAATGGCCGTTTGTTTTAAACCTGCCCGATCGGCAACTTCTTGTTGCGTCAAGCCAAGTTGGATCCGTCTATGAATGAGTTGGGCGACAATTTCAATCTCATGAACTTCTCTCGGTGTCAAAGCAGTTATTTGTTTTTTATAGTCAGCCCATTTCAAATTAATTCCCTCCTTTCGGGTAAATGGCAGCGATCATCTTGCTACACCACACGTCCGTTAGTTCCTTGAATTAAAGTTTCATATTTGAGGTGGTGAACAAAGCTCTTTAAAACACCTTCCGACTATAAATCCTTATCGAAAGCATCCAAGAAAACATGTAGAGAAGTACTGCTGCTAGTATCCCTCCTGCATATAACAGAGAATTATCAAATGATAGGATTGTTTGCACACCCGCACGCAATCGATCGTTCAAATCTAGTATGAACTTATTGACAAGTACTACATAAAGGACAAACAAAACACCGCAGGCTATCATCAAATACTGACTTTTGAATAGATAGGAGAATGGAAAAGCAAATGAAATAAACACGACGATAACGCCTGCTATAAAGAGTAATTGATCCAAGTGAGTTATTTCTCTATGAATAATGATATTCCCTACCACAATCGTCAATAAAATGATGAAAGTAAAAACACATGCCCCTATATATTTAGAACTGACGATTTCCTTACGGGTATACGGTAAAGAATTCATGAAAAGGTTGGTGGAGGGTTTTTCATCCAACGCAAAACTTTGCATAATGATGGCGAAGCTAAATAAAACGCCTACCCAAATAATAGATCTATCTATTAACAAAGCGATCAATAATGCAGGCAATAGAATGACTAATGTGTTTTTCTGTAACAGAATATCTTTACGAATAAGATTTAGCATAGTTATCATTTCCTTTCTTCGTATACAGCATAATATCTTCAAGTGTTGGTTTCTCCAAAATGACTGTATCACCAAAGAGATTTGCCGTACGCTTTTTGTTTGTCGTTAATGCTTCAAAACCATGATTGGATTTTCGAATACCTAAAAATTCTTGCTCTGTATCACGATCTAATAAGTTCGTTTCGCCTTTTACAATCGCATAATCTTCTTCGATTTTATAATGCTCTTTTGTGAAAATATGCTGTCCATTATGGATAAAGGTTATATAATCTGCTATTCGATCTAAGTCTGTCGTAATATGTGTTGAGAAGAAAATTGTTTTTTCATCATCCTGCATAAGGTCATGGAGGATATCTAACAGCTCCCTACGAAAAATAGGATCTAATCCCGATGTTGGTTCATCCATAATAATTAACTCGGCGCGATGGGATAACGCAAAAGCTAATGAAGCCTTCATCATCATACCTTTCGAAAAGGTCTTAATCGGTTTCTTTAACGGCAGTTCAAACAAATTAACATACTGATGAAATATAGTATCGTCCCAGTTTTGATAGGCTGGTTTTATAATTTTCTTCATTTCAGTCAATGTAATATGGTCATAAAAAACATTGTGATCGAATACAAAGCCGATTCGTTGTTTAATTTCTTTTTCATGCTTTTTATAGTCCAGACCAAAAAGAGAAATCTCTCCGCTATCCGGTTGCAATAAATTCATGATCAACTTGATCGTTGTGGACTTTCCTACTCCATTCCCACCGATAAATCCTGTAACAAAGCCTTTCTTTACGGAGATAGACATGTCTTTCAGCTCAAATCCTTTGAAGGTTTTATTTACATTGTGCAGTTCAATTACGTTTTCCATTACATATCCTCCTTATATAGCAATGTTAGCAATTCTTGTAACTCGGCTAATCCGACTCCTATTTCTTTGCTATTCTCAATAGCTACCATCAACTGCTCTTCGATTACTTTCATTTTTCTCTCGAGAATCATTTCATTATTTTGTTCAGACACGAACGATCCTTTGCCGACGATTGAGTAAATAAAACCGTTTTTCTCAAGTTCTTCGTACGCCCGTTTTGTTGTGATGACGCTAATATCCAAGTCTTTGGCTAGCTGGCGCATAGATGGCAAAGCCTCTCCCGCTTGTAATTCATTCGTCAAAATATGCTTCTTTATTTGCACGTAAATCTGCTCATAAATTGGCTCTTTTGAAGTGTTGGAAATGATGATTTGCATGCAACTACCTCTTTCTTGAAAAAACAATGTATATATACTTTATATACACTATATACAAATTGGTATTCAATTGCAATGACAATTTAAAATGAATTTGTTTCATCTTGCTACCTATTCAGAATTTTGATATTCTATATTAAATCTTAGTAAATCAATAGGATATTATAGAATGAAAAGGGGAAATGGGCATGTCGACGACAGAAAAGAAGATGAATGTGGAGAGCTTCAACTTGGACCATACAAAAGTGAAGGCCCCGTTTGTGCGCCTCGCAGGGGTAAAGGAAGGGATCAATGGCGACGTTATCCGTAAGTATGACATCCGTTTTTGCCAGCCAAATAGGGAGCATCTTGAAATGCCAGCAATTCATTCATTGGAACATATGATGGCAGAGTTTAGTAGGAACCATTCGGACAGAATCGTCGACATTAGTCCGATGGGATGCCAGACGGGTTATTATATGGCGCTCATCAATCATGATGATTACGATGATGTGCTCGATATATTGGAAAAGACATTGAATGACGTCTTAACTGCTGATGAAGTGCCCGCATGCAATGAAGTCCAATGCGGATGGGCTGCAAGTCATAGTCTTGAGGGTGCAAAGGAAGCGGCAAAAAAGATGTTGGAGAAGCGGGCAGAGTGGACGACTGTATTTTAAGTAAGCGTCTGAAATTAATCTGCATGCGGTTCTGAATGAAGAATTGTTTTTCTCTTAACAATTACTAATAAAACGATAGCATTCCTGCGATAAAAGGCGTACGATGTACATGAAGCAGACAGAAAAAACTGTCGAGCAATGTTCATCGTATGCCTATTTGGCAATTTCCATAATGAGAGGACAAGGTATAAATGAAACTGGGAAGAATTGAGAAGGATTTCTTAGGGGAAAAAGAGGTTCCCGATCATGCATATTACGGGATTCAAACGATACGGGCGACTGAAAACTTTCCAATAACGAAAGAGCGTATGCATCCAGAATTGATTCGCGCGATTGGAATTGTGAAAAAAGCTGCGGCCATTTCAAATGTTGCCGTGAATGATATGCCCGAAGATATAGGATTTGCCATCGTCAAAGCCGCAGAAGAAGTGATTGAAGGAACGTTGACAGATCAGTTTATCGTCGATCCGATACAAGGAGGCGCAGGCACTTCATTCAACATGAATGCGAATGAAGTCATCGCGAATCGTGCACTTGAAATCATGGGGCGTGACAAAGGCGAATACAGCTTCCTCAGTCCGAATAACCATGTAAATATGTCCCAGTCGACAAATGATGCTTTCCCGACAGCGATTAAAATTGCGACCCATCAAATGGTGAACCAGCTGCTGGAGACGATGGCGAAGTTTGTGGACGAGCTAAAGGTAAAAGAAGACGAATTTGACGGAGTCATTAAAATGGGAAGGACCCATTTGCAAGACGCCGTTCCTGTTAGACTAGGACAAGAATTCAGCGCCTACCGCAGTGTCATCGAACGCGATATCGAACGTATCGGCCGTACAAGAGTACATCTTTCCGAAATTAATATGGGTGCCACTGCAATTGGCACTGGGCTGAATGCAAATGCTCAATACATCGAAAACGCAGTGGAGCATCTTCGTTCCATTAGCGGCTTGCCATTGAAATCGGCAGCAAACCTCGTCGATTCGACGCAAAACACAGACGTGTATACAGAGCTTTCTTCCGCTTTGAAAATTTGCATGATCAATCTTTCTAAGATGGCAAATGATTTACGTCTAATGGCATCAGGTCCTAGAGCAGGTCTAAATGAAATCAATCTTCCAGCAAGACAGCCAGGTTCTTCTATCATGCCAGGGAAAGTGAACCCAGTCATGGCGGAAGTGATGAACCAGATCGCTTTCCAAGTGATTGGCAACGATCATACAATTAGCCTTGCATCGGAAGCTGGTCAATTCGAATTGAATGTCATGGAGCCAGTGCTAGTCTATAATTTATTACAATCATTGACGGTCATGAACAATGGTCTCGAAGTCTTCCGCAAATACTGCATTAGCGGCATCACTGCAAACGTGGAGCAAATGCAGGAGTATGTGGAGAAAAGTATCGGAACAATTACCGCTCTGACACCATACATTGGTTATGAAATGTCATCGAAAATTGCACGCGAATCATTCGAAACAGGCGTCCCGCTGAAAGAGCTATGCCTGCGTTACAACGTGCTCACTCTTGAAGAACTGAACCGCTTGCTCGACCCATACAAAATGACAGAAATGAAACGTGAAGGCGTAGCGCATTATTCATAAGTGTGTCTTGCACAGGCACCGTCTTTTTAAGAAAGCAACCAGCGGGGAGAGGGTAGTGTGGGTGGGATAGATAAAAGAAACCGGTTAGGTGAGGAACCATTTACTTATCAAATAACGAAAAAAGAGTCAGTGATTATCAGCTACGAGGGCAAACAAATAAAAATTGTAAATGGTACGGAAGCAGACCGTCTGATTGCAAGGATTAGGAATGTAGAGGATAACCCAACTGAAGTCCAGTTATTGTTAGCGAAAATTACGGGTAATTTTAAACGAGGTAATGAGAAGCTAGGTAAAAAGGGACTTAAATAACTTGTGTTTGAACATCCAAACTAACTTCAACCCTACAGTCAATTGACTGAAAAGCAGGGTGTAAAATTCTAATAAGTATAATGTGTGCTAAAAAAGAGCCCTCGGAACTGTAACTCAGTTCCAGAGGGCTTTTGCAATTCATTCAAACAATCAATTCGGTGCTTGTCCTTCCAATCCGCGAAATCCTGCTTCCGCTTTGAAACGGACTTCCGCGTAGGCGACTTCTTGAGCTTCCATACGTTTCGCGCCTACATACGTACCGATGATGGCGGCAATGAATCCGGCAGGTATGGAAATGATAGCCGGATTGACGAACGGGAATAGTGGATCGCCGACGAAGAATGCAGCACCTTCAACCGGATTGATGACGTTCGGGCTGACCGCGACGAGGACGAGGGCAGTAATAAGCCCAGTCAGCATAGAGGCAACCGCGCCAGTCGTATTGAATTTGCGCCAGTAGATCGTGAAAAGAATCGTCGGAACGTTCGCGGACGCCGCAATACAGAATGCAAGCGACACGAGGAACGCTACATTGAGTTTTTCCGATCCAAGTGCAAGTAAGATAGAAACAACTGAGACACCGATCGCGGCAATACGCGCTGCTCTTACTTGCTGCTTTTCTGTCACTTTGCCTTTTTTAATAATTTCTGCGTAAATATCATGTGCGATAGCTGATGCGCCGGACAGCACGAGGCCTGCAACGACTGCTAGAATCGTAGCGAATGCAACGGCCGCGACGAATGATTCAAGCATATCCCCACCTAGCACCCCCGCTAACATCGGAGCGGCCATATTGCCCGCGGAGTTTTCCGCGATAATGGCATCTGCACCAACGAATTTGGCAGCACCGAAGCCGAGGAAAATCGTCATGACATAGAAAATCCCGATGATCCATACAGCGTATACAACGGAAGAGCGAGCAGTCTTTGCATCTTTAACCGTAAAGAAGCGCATAAGGATATGCGGCAATCCTGCAGTTCCGAGTACGAGCGCAAGCAACACCGAAATGAGACCGATCGGATCTTTATAGACGACCCCGGAATGAAGGAATGACTCTCCGTGAGGTGTCGCTGTCCGCATGACATCGAACATGCCGACAAAGTTAAAATTAAATTTCATAAGAACGAGGAATGAAATGACGATGGTTCCAATCATTAGCAAAATTGCTTTGATGATCTGTACCCAGCTCGTAGCAGTCATTCCACCAAATAATACATAGATCATCATCATGACACCGACAATGAGGACGGAAATCCAGTAGTCGATACCAAATAATAGCTTAATAAGCGCGCCTGCCCCGACAAGTTGCGCAAGCATATAGAAAAGGACGATTGTAATCGTATTAAGCGCAGCGGCGCCACGGACTTTCTTCGCTCCGAACCGTGAACCGATCATATCTGCCATCGTGTACTTTCCAAGGTTCCGAAGTGGTTCCGCAATTAAAAACAATACGACGAGGTAAGCAGTCAACCAGCCGACGCTGTAATAAAAACCGTCAAAGCCGTTCAGTGAAATCGCTCCGGCAATTCCTAAAAACGAGGCAGCCGATAAATAGTCACCTGCGATGGCCATCCCGTTTTGCCAGCCTGTCAGTGAACCGCCTGCTGTATAAAACTCACTTGCTGTCCGCGTCTGCTTAGCAGCCCAATATGTGATGTATAGCGTTAAGACGATAACTGCAAAAAAGATTCCATAAGACATTAAACCCATGCGTCATTCCCCCTATTTCCGAACGTGTTTTTCGAGCAGTCGCTCAACGTCGTTATCAAATTCTCTCGACTTCTTTACATAGATCTGTGTGAACACCCAAACCATGATGAACATGCCAAACGCATAGACCCACGTCCACGTCATCCAGCCAATCGCCCTTGTTTCAAGAATCGACGTATAACCCGTCAAAATGGGGAGCAATAAATAAATAGCAAAAAAAGCAATTACATAGGGCATCATAAAGCTTTTTTTCTTTCTTACCAAATGCTTGAACTCTTCCGTTTCGATAAGTCGTTCATAATCTAGCAGACCGTCTGTCCTTAGCTGCGTCTGCCGCTTGACAGGAATATCCGCTTTCTTCATCTTCACTGTCATTCCCTTTCATCCCCCTTGCCACATAATGTATGTCATGCCGCAATTTAATAGAGTCGACCCCCTAATCGACTCTTCACAGTTAGAAAGATTTCCAGCATGCCATATTGGTAAAGGTATCAAACTAACAGAAAATAATCAATAGTATACCAATGAAACTGTTAGAAAAATTAAATAATGGGTAGAAGGTAGTAGTGAACCCGTTTTTAAAATGAAAAAATCCATCCTTGAGTGGGTTACTCAGATGGATGGATTTGTATTAATCTATTGAGCCATTTCGTTCAAACCCTAAATACCGTGTGCCTTGAAATGTTAGAATACCGATGTCGCCTTCAGCTAACATGCCGTATTCCTTTCCGGACAGACCTAACTCCATCCGGTCGCCGCTTTCCACTTGGAAGGTGACGTAGTAATTCGTGCTAGCCGACGAATCGCCGCTGCCGCCCCAAGTATGCGTGCGCTTCGTTTTCACTTGCGCAGGAACGGTCAGGCGCGGCGAGTTATTATTGGAGGACCATTGACCGACACCTTTTACAATTACAAAAATGAATCCGCCAATGACGATGGCGAATATGATAACCCCCATGATCGGCATAGCACTAAACATAAAATCATCGAACGGGGAAAAGCCCATTTCACGAACACCTACCTTATCGATTGCTTCTAATTTTGGATAGAAGCCTCAGAATCTCGAAATACAACCAAACTAATGTAACCATCAATCCAAATGCGCCATACCATTCCATATATTTTGGCGCTCGCTGCTCCGCCCCTTTTTCGATGAAATCAAAGTCCAGTACAAGATTCAACGCGGCAACGACTACAATGGCGATAGAAATAAGGATGCCGACGAGACCTGTTTCATGGATAAAAGGGACTTCCATTCCGAAGAAACGAAGGATGAAATCCGCGAGGTATACAAAGAATATTGCACCCGTCGCAGCAACGACTCCGAGCTTAAAGTTCTCTGTTACTTTTATGAGACCTGATCGATACACGAACAGCAATGAAAATAACGTTCCGAGTGTTAAAAGGATTGCTTGCGTTGTGATCCCTTCAAATTGGGACTCGAACATAGCAGAAATCCCTCCGATTGCGAGCCCTTCTAACAATGCATAGAGAGGCGCCGTGTAGGGAGCTGCCCTTTTCACGAAGATTGTAATAAGGGCTACGATGAATCCGCCGATGAGCCCAATCCATAGCCATGCTTGAATATCTTCCCCTGAAAAGTACTGATGCCATGTGAATATGGCGGTTGCACATAACAATAAAAACAGGATAAACGTCTTGTTCACTGTCCCTTGAATCGTCATTGGCATGCCATTTTCTGACCGAAGTCCTTTAAAGGTATTTGCCCCTAAACTCGGGTTGGCGGACCTCATAATTGATCACATTCCTTTCTTGAAATCATCTGTATGCTAGTTTACTATACGGAAAAGGGCTCGAATAGTTTCAAGTTTACGGCAGTTTTCATTTGCCAAGCATAATGGACGGCTTCACATTATGGTAACCTGAAATAAAGAAATGGGGGATGGACAATGAGCATGAAAACGGAAGACTTCAGGAAAGTGGCAATCGGCTTGCCGAAACTGAGAAAAAAGGAAATGACGTCCAAGCTGACGTACGGCGAACAGGAGGAACTTGAATCGCTGCTTATGCTGGACGCCCAAAATCATCCTGATAACAGAGAGAAGCACCTAGCAAGCAATGTTAAATTGACTGCGCTCCGAAATTACACAATCGTTGATGTCACACCGAAAGCAGGCATCTTCCAAAAGCTTTTTAAACAGGAAAACACGAAGGAATACAAGCTTCGAATTTTGGAAGAAGATATCGCGAGCAATAAATGGCTATATTCGCTCGCACTCGATATGAGACAACTAATGGAAGACGTCGGACTCGGGCTTGATTGGCCAAAGATGATGCCGGTGGATGACGATATGTTTTATACGGATCCTCTCGAAGAGGACGACAAGGAATGGTTTGAATCATTCCTAGATCCTGCACTGTGCTACGCTAAACTGGACGAAGCAGCGGAGTTGGAAGAAAAGGCCGCTGCACATAGCCCTGAGATGCTGCGTGCGATCCAGTGGTTGAAGGAGCAATGGAAGAATGGGTATCAGATTTATGCAGATGTTGGCGATTTGTTTGACTACTACGGGGATGACGAGTTGGAGTAAGTGAGAAGTAATGAGGCCTGGAATTATCCAGGTCTCTTTTTTATAAATATAGTTGATAGTCACTTGCACCCGGATATGATGAGCCCTCTTGGAACATAAATTGAAAAAGAAAGGAGATGGAGATGAAAGCGATACTCTCTGAAAAATACGGAACACCGGATACGTTGAAACTAAGTGAGATAGCTATACCCACACCTCAGCCAGATCAAGTACTAGTGAAAATTCATGCATCATCAATTAATTTTGGTAATCTTGTGTTATTAACAGGAAAACCTCTGCCAGCCCGGTTTGTATTTGGCCTGATGAAACCTAAATATCCTATACCTGGCGGGGACATGGCTGGAACCGTGGAGGCGATAGGTGAAAAAGTTACACGATTTCAAGTCGGAGATGAGGTGTATGGAGACCTATCTAGCAGCGGTTGGAGTGCTTTCGCCGAGTATGTAGCCGTTGATGAAAAAAGTTTGGCGATAAAGCCTCGTAATTTATCATTTACAGAAGCTGCAGCAGTTCCAATGGCAGGCATTACAGCTCTACAAGCTATAAGGGATAAAGGAATGGTGAGGGCTGGACAGGAAGTGTTGATTCATGGAGCTTCAGGTGGTGTAGGAACATTTGCTGTTCAAATAGCGAAAGCATTTGGTGCTGAAGTGACGGCTGTGGTAAGTACGAGAAACGTAGACATCGTAAAGTCTCTCGGAGCTGACCATGTGATCGATTATCAAAAAGAAGACTTTGGAAACTATGAACATACCTATGATGTAATAATCGGAGTGAATGGATCACAATCAATTTCCACTTATAAACGAAAGCTCAAAGAGAATGGGAAATTCATTCATGTCGGCGGCGCAGAAAATCAAATGTATCAAACAATGATGCTAGGATCTTGGTTATCGAAGATTGGAAAAAAGAAATTTATTACCTTTTTGCAGAGGGCCAATCAACAAGATTTAATGGTGATGAAAGAGCTTATTGAAGAGGGTCAAGTAAAGCCCGTTATTGATAGAACCTATTTTTTAAGTGAGATTCATGAAGCATTTCGATATTTTGAGAAGGGTCATTCCCAAGGGAAAGTTATTATAACAATCTAAAACGAGTCCCCCTTCCAATTTTGGAAGAGGGATATTTTCATGGTTTATTCCTCCTCGAATTCGTCCCATTTTCATTCCGCACAAATTCCTTTATACTAGATAAGTATGTCTCTTTTTGAAGGAGTCGGCCAGCATGGAGCTAAGCCGTAAAATAGATGAACAAAAGTGAAAGGGGATCATTCATTGACTACGATAAAAGAAGAAACGCTAGTTGCTGAAATAGACCATTTGGATAAGAAGGGAAATGGACAAGCTGTCATTTGGCGTGAGAGTGAAACAGGTTCAAATCCGAGAAAGCTAAAACTGACGATTCCGCTCACACTGCCTGGAGAGAAGATTCAAGTTGTTGTGGACGAACCGGATAAGAGAAGAAGAAAGGTATCGCCTGAAAAAATTCTTACTCCGAGTCCAGAGCGGCAAGATGCGCCTTGTCCGCATTTTGAGCTTTGTGGGGGCTGTGTTTGGCAGCACTGGAATTATGAAGGCCAGCTGAAGCATAAGACGAATCATGTGAAGGAAGCGTTGCAACGCGAGGGGCTGGATCCAGAGCTAGTACGCGATACGATAGGCATGGACAATCCGTGGCATTACCGTAACAAAATGGAATTTACGTTTTCACCTGAGGGAGATCTTGGTTTGCACGAGCAAGGAAACTTCCGAAAAATTATACCGCTCGAAACATGTCTCATTGCTGGCCGAAAAATAGTCGATGCTACGATGGAAGTGAGCGAATGGGTGAAAGAATTCGGCTTGAAAGGCTACAATAAAGATAAACATGAAGGGCTTCTCCGCCACTTGATGGTACGGGAATCGTTTGAAACCGGAGAAATCATGCTGGCGTTGTTCGCGACAGAAGCGCCTGCTGGTGAATTGGCGCCGGCTGCTGAAGATTTGATTACGCGCATCACAAATAAATTCCCGAATGTGAAAAGCCTTCTTTGGCTTGTGAACACGGATTGGGCAGATCGAACACAATCCGAAGAAACATTCGTTCTGGCGGGACGCGACTTTATCTATGATGAACTGGGCGGATACCGCTACCGACTTTGGTTCGATACGTTTTTCCAAACGAATCCTGTTCAAGCGCAGAAACTAGTCGAACTTGCGCTTGAAATGGGCGAGCCGAAGGAAGACGAAAAAATGATCGACCTTTTTTGCGGCGTCGGTACGTTCTCACTTCCGTTTGCAGCACGGGTGAAAGAATTAGCAGGAATTGAAATTGTCGAGACGTCAATTGAATCTGCTAAGCGGAATGCGACGGATAATAATTTGCATAACACGACGTTCCTCGCTCGGGATGCACGGCGTGGCATTGACGAAGTGCATGAAAGCTGGGGATTGGCGGATCTATTATTGATCGACCCTCCACGCTGCGGTGCTGGCGGCAAAGTGATGCGCCGTATTGGACGCGCAAAACCGAAACGGATCGTCTATGTGTCTTGCAATCCGGATACGTTCGCGACAGATACAGCGGAATTGCTGCCATTCGGCTATACACTTCAAAAAGTGCAGCCGGTTGACCTTTTCCCTCATACTGTGCATGTGGAATGTGTTGCGCTGTTAACATTGGATGAATAATTGAAATAGTGAGCTCTCTTCCTTATGGAGGAGGGCTTTTTTTGGAAAAAAATGATAATCCGTCTACGACACATGGCAACATACATAGGAATTTCGTTTTTGGACAATCTAACAAGAAAATATCGGATGAGGGGATGTTTATGCAGATTGAATGGTCGTCCGATTGGAAAGAGGGCTTTGCCGAACGGTTGGAAAACCGCCAAGCATGGGATAATTGGACGCTGTATAAAATGTGCTATGACGTAGAAAAAGCGAAATTGATAACGGACTTCCAAGGTCTTCAATGCCCAAAATACTTACCTGAACTGAAGCCTTACCCCCATCAGTTGGAGGCGGCAGAAACGGTCATTGAGCGGATGAACGGAAAAGCGATTCTTGCCGATGAGGTAGGTCTCGGGAAAACGATCCAAGCCGGTTTAATATTGAAAGAGTATTTAATTCGGGGCCTCGTGAAAAAAGCGCTCATTCTCGTCCCCGCCTCACTTATGAATCAATGGATTGACGAGTTGAATCAAAAATTCCATATTCCGGCGATTCAATATAAAAAGGCTTATGATCTTGACTACTGCAATATCGTCATCGCGAGCATCGATATGGCGAAAAGAAGTCCTCATAAGGAGAATATTTATAATCAGGACTTTGATTTAATTATTATCGATGAGGCGCATAAATTAAAAAATCCAAAGACGAAGAACTATGAGTTCGTGCAAAACTTGAAGAAAAAGTTTTGTTTGTTGCTGACAGCGACGCCGATTCAAAACGATGTATTTGAGTTGTTCAATTTGATTTCTTTATTAAAACCTGGCCACCTCGGAAATTTCGAGACGTTCCAGTCCGTCTTTTCCGCAAGCAAGCATAATGTGGAGGAAGATGAGTTTTTAAAGGAATTGATTAACCAAGTAATGGTGAGAAATTCAAGGCATGACACAGGAATCGAATGGACGAACCGCCGTGTGCAAATTATTCCGCTTGAGTTCAGTGAGGCGGAAAGAGAAGTGTATGACATGATTTTAGAATTGAAAAATGTGTCTTCCGTCTTTTCAAGTGCCTTTTCCATGATTACTTTACAAAAGGAAATTTGCAGTTCCAAAGAAGCTGCGTTCTTCACATTGAATGAAATGCGGCAGAAGTGTACAAATCCGGAGGAACTTTCGTATATTGATGAGTTGCTTCGGAAATTAGCCGCGCTGCAAGTGAATACAAAAGCGGAAAAGGCGTATGAAATCATCTCGCAAGCAAATGACGAGAAAGTCATCATTTTTACGGAATATCGGGCGAGCCAAGCCTTTTTGCAAGCCTATTTATATGAAAAAGGAATTCTCAGTGTCCCGTTCAATGGGAAGTTCAGCAAAAATAAACGTGAGTGGATGAAGTATTTATTCAAGGAAAAAGCGCAAGTGTTGATTGCCACGGAATCTGGCAGTGAGGGGATCAACTTGCAATTTTGCCATCATGTCATCAATTATGATTTGCCTTGGAATCCGATGAAATTGGAACAGCGGATCGGCCGTGTGCATCGGTTAGGGCAAGAGCATGATGTTAATATATACAATTTGGCCATTAAACATACAATTGAGGATCATATATTGGAGCTGCTCAATGTGAAAATTGGCGTCTTTGAAAAAGTCGTCGGTGAGCTGGATGATATCCTATCGGAATTTAAGTTGACGATCTAGATGTAAGGAGGATGCTTATGTATCCACAACAGATCCATCAATATGTACGGCAATTTTTCATTGAAAACAATTGCGATATTTTGCGTGAAAATGAACATTTCATCAACGTGCAATTAACGGTCGAGATGGATAAAAAAATAATGAATCGTCCGTTTTATTGGAAGTATGTGGAGAGCACGGGGGGAGAACCGAATCCTGCACAACTGACGTTGATTACCGATAAAAATAGGCTGATGGAAAGCATTGCCGGGGAAGTGGTGCATTACGGGTCGAATCGTCTCAATCAATTGTTCCAGGTGACGAAGGAGCTCGGCTCATTTGTGCAAATGTATGAGAGGGCAGTCAATGCGTCTGGCGCACAAACGATATTGACGCCTTGGGTAGGGGTTAATTATAAAATAACGTATTCAAGTGATCGGACGCAGGAAACCTTGTATTCGCTAGGCATCAATTTAATGAATGGCATGATTATCAACGGTTTTCAAGAATCAATAGGTGGATTGGATTTGGTAAGTACGATTGCGCCAAACACATATCATCTACCGTATATCATTAAACCGCTGAACGGTGTGGCGCGACTCGAAGCTATAATTGAAAACCTTATCCAGCAAGATGATCATACATGGGCTGAAGAGGCAAAGGAAAGACTTCGAAAAGATCTTCTTGTGCTGGAATATTTCTATAGGGGAATCGAGGATGAAGATCGCCCTGAATGCTACGAGAGTGAGAAGAAAGCAATCGAGGAACAGTACGAGACGAAAATAAAAATCGATGTTATTAATGGGGGATTGTTTTATTTAAAGTCGATTTGAAATAGCAAAGACCACCTATTATTAACAGTAGGCGGTCTTTGTTTTGTTTATTATTTCATCGGCAAGTCAAACGTCACCGATTTTTCTTTGAATAATTTTTTTGCATTGCTGTCTGCTAATGGGCCGAATTGGAGCTTCAATTCTTTCAACAGACCGAACTCGTCTTGTCGGAACAAGAATACCGCTAAGATTTCCTCCGACTCGCCAGGGTTTAGATCGCCATGAAGGAAAGGTTCCAGCATGCCTTGTGACAACATAGTTCCTCGGTTTTGGTCGAGGATCAATCGTTTGTCGATCAATGATTTTGCGATAGCTTCCTTACTGTCGTTTTTAATTTGGAGCTTTGCCGTCAATGCAACGAGCGGGCCATCGCCGAAATTAGTGAAACGGGAAGCGTGCGCTTTCGTCGGTGTGACGTCAGTGTACTGAACGCCTTCAAGTGTAATGGTTACACCATCGATTTTTTGTGTTTCGTTTATGTCTTCCTTCGCGAAGAATATTTCCTTGTCTGCAATCGTGTCCGTCACCATTCTATCTGCATACAAAGCGGAACTATTCGATGCTTTTTCTGCGCCTTCTGCATTGAATGGAATTTTGAAGACGGCATCCTTACCGATTCTTTTATTGAAATCATCTTCGAGCATAGGAATGTCGATTGTGTATGTCGGAGCACTTAAACGTTCATATTGTGCCTTTGTCATCGTGTATGATTGCATCCCGGTATATTTTCCTGGGGCGTATTGACGTCCAGCTTTGTCTTTATCGCCTTTCAGCCAATCTTCCCGATCAACGAGACCGATTTTCATATACAAGTTTTCAGTGCCATCATCGGATAGCATCATTGTGCTTGCATTGAAGTACACGTCTTCGTCCAAGTTGTTTTCAAAACCGAGCTTGTATGTAATGACATATCCTTCGTCTTCGTCATCGAAATTATACTTGGCTGATTCGTTCATATTCGACACGTGGACGATTTGATATTCTTCAATGGAAATTTTCACTTTGTCCGAGTATTCGTGTGTCAGGCCTGGGTTTGAATTTGTGTAGACGATTTCAACGTCGCCGCCCGTTTCTTCTTCTATCGTAGGATTGATGTTTTCAGCTGATTCGTTTTGCGTATTATCGGAAGCATCCGCTTCTTCTGTTTCCTCTTCTTCTACTTCAGTTGCTTCGGTATCTTCATTTTCGTTCGTTTTGTCTGCTTTTTCATTTTCAGTTTGTTCGGCAGCGGACACTTCCTCTTCTTTCTCTTTCTCTTGTCCACATGCGCTAAGCATAAGCATTGCCGCGGCTATGCTGCTGAATAGAATTTGTTTCTTGTTCATTTTTTGCGCCCCTTTAACATTGACTTTACTTAGATAATTTTAACAGTTTTTTCTATGGGAAAAAGAACCGTTCTGAAAATGATTCTTAAGTGTAATTTTTTGATAGGGAATATGTGGAAAGTCCTAATGGGATGCACATATGAGGACGTTAATTTCAGTCCAAGGAGAAAGTAAAGTCCTAATTTTATCCTGCCGACCCGTCATTTTGGTGCCTGTGCACGACACTATTCAGAAAATGAGCTACAATTGCATAAACGGAATATCAAATCTCATAGTGTCGGCATTTCTATATTTTTTGTTGGATTATTACTCACTGGATTGAATTGTCATAAATGTGTCTTACACAGGCACCGTAAAAAGGAGCGTACTTTTATGAGGAAAAAGATTTTTGGTGTGCATGATGATAATACGTTGCGACAGTTTAAAAATTGCTTGCGAACGGGTCAAGTAGCTGGCGGTGTACTATGTGCCGACGGGCATTATGGATATAGCCAGCCGGTCGGAGGCGTGATCGTGTATGACGGTCAAATTTCACCGTCGGGCGTCGGGTATGATATCGCCTGCGGGAATAAGGCGGTCCGGACAAATTTGAAGTGGACGGATATCGAAAAAGATATCCCGCGTCTTATGGATGAAATTGCTTCATCCATTTCATTTGGCGTCGGTCGGAGGAATAACGAGCGGATTGACCATGAATTGTTTGACGATCCGGATTGGTCCGTGTATCAGGAAATCGGCAAGCAGGAGCACGATCGTTTGAAGAAATTGGCGAGGGACCAATTGGGAACTGTTGGGGCCGGGAACCATTTCGTCGATCTTTTACTGGAGAAGGAGACGGGAGATGTATGGGTGGCAAATCATTTCGGCAGCAGGGGATTCGGCCATAAAACGGCGAGCGGGTTTTTGAACTTGGCAATTGGACGGGAGTTTTCCGATCGCGCACCGGGTGAAAGCATGGAACAAGCGCCTACCTTGATTGATTTGGATAGTGAATTGGGAGATCTATATTATCGTGCGATGACGTTAAGCGGGAAATATGCTTATGCGGGCAGAAACTATGTGATCGATGAAGTGCTCTCCATCTTAGGGGCGACTTCCGTGTTCGAGGTACATAATCATCATAATTATGCGTGGAAAGAAACTCACTTCGGCAAGGAGTATATCGTCGTCAGAAAGGGAGCAACCCCTTCTGCTCCAGGTCAATTGGGGTTTATTGGCGGGAGCATGGGCGACATTTCCGTCATCGTCCGCGGCAAAGAGAATGAGGCGAACGCTGATGCTTTCTATAGTACGGTTCACGGAGCGGGCAGAATTATGAGCCGAACGGAAGCGGCAGGTCGGATGAATTGGAAAACTCGTACGCGGACAGGCGGGAAGATTTCTCGGGAGAGGATGGATCAAGCGATTCAAAAGTATGGCGTGGAATTACGTGGCGGGGGAACGGATGAAAGTCCATTTGTCTATCGTAAATTGCGTGACGTCTTAGCCGCACACGAAGACACAATCGACGTCCTCCACGTGTTGAAACCAGTAGGCGTCTGCATGGCCGGCGCCAACGAACACGATCCGTATAAAGATTAAGGTGCCTGTTCAAATGTGTGTCGCACAGGCACCGATTCCTCTTCCATTGACAAAACGTCTAATGCTAATCCGGCATTGGACGTTTTTTTATGACACGTGTCATAACGATCTCCTTACTCCTGTGAATATTCGCAAGGCATCCTGTCAGCTACAATTGAGACAATTCAAGCTGAAGGAAGGGGAAGGGTATGGAAGCGCATCAGGAACGTATTCGATTGTTGGATATTTTAAGAGGGGTAGCCGTGTTGGGAACGTTAGGTACGAATATATGGATTTTCGCCCATTTGGGGGATTTGGGTTATATTACGACGGGCGATTATTCAGGCTGGTGGGAAACAAATGATTTCATTCGCATGGTCGTTTTATTTTTTGTGAATGGTAAATTACTAGGCTTGCTGACGATCATGTTCGGAGTCGGCGTCGAATTAAAATACAGGCAAGCTATTCGAAAAGGGCAGGCATGGCCGGGGGTGCCTTTGACTTGCCAACACGTTATTTGTTCGCCCCGTTCGTCTCACTTGGCTATGTAGCAATTATTGCAAAAATGATAGAATGGAAGAAATGGAATTTCTTTTGGAAACCTTTTGAAAAGGCCGGGAAGATGTCGTTAAGCTGCTATGTCATGCAAAATTTGATTGCCTCTATCCTTTTCTATGGATGGGGATTCGGGTTAGGAGGCAAATTAAGTTCCTTCCAAATCATATCGATTTGGTTAAGCATCTCATTGATTCAACTTCTAATTGCTTCGATTTGGTTGCGCCATTTTGCATTAGGTCCGATGGAAATGGTTCGGAGACGGGTGATCGGGATGCTTTCAGCAAAGTGAAACGGGGGAAGCAGGATGGGATTAAGGATTTATCCGAAAGAGCAAATGAAGCACTACTTGATAATTGACGCCATATCGGTTGTTTTTCTCATTTTTATTGTGCTAGAAGCGGAAAGCGTTCTCGTGCTGCCCGTCCGCCTCGTTTTATTAGCCATCTTTCTGTTCTCGTACTATATTGCCTTATGGCATCGAGACGTCCGCCTACTGCTAGCTGTGCTAGGTGGCATTGCAATCCTCACAGTTTTTGGGGTATACATTAATCCGCCAGTACTCCTATTCGGGTTTATTTTTGCGGATTTATTAGGAAGGGCGGAGAGTCACTGGCACCGAGGAATTGGGATAGCGGCAATCGGAGGCATGTTCCTTACTGTTTTTTTCATGCAATCGAAGGTCGGATTCAGCTGGGCTCATACATTTCTTCTTCCCGTTATGATTCTGCAAATGGTTTATCCACTGTTGATATACATTCGGAGTAAAAACCTTCATTTGAAAGATGAATTGCTCGTCGCCAATCATCAGCTTGAGCAGCAGTATATCGAGGAACAGGAAAGGCATCGCATCGCGAGAGATCTTCATGATACGTTAGGGCAAACTTTGACGATGATCAAGCTTAAAAGCGAACTAAGCGCCAAATGGATTGATCATGATAAGGAACAGGCCAAGAAGGAATTATTAGATATTCTATCCTCGTCAAGAATTGCATTGAAGCAAGTGCGGGAGCTTGTATCTGATATGAAATTCATTCCGTTGGACAAGGAAATTGAACAGGTTAGAACGATACTTATACAAGCCGGAATGGAAGCGACAGTCGAAGTAGTGGAAGAGCCACCGTTGCTTTCCAGTGTGGAAGAAACGATGCTCAGCCTTTCATTGCGCGAAGCGGCGACAAACGTTATTAAACATAGCAAGGCGACGCGCTGTCAAATCAGGCTGACTATGGAAACCGATGCATTTACGATTCGGATCGCTGACAATGGCATCGGTTTGGGACATGTTGCTATCGGAAACGGCATGCAGTCGATGAAAGAGCGGATGCAAGCATTGCTAGGCACGGCTGCTATGGAAGATGGAGAGACAGGAGGGACTGTCGTCACGCTCCGACTGCCTTTACGCCACCATGAAAGGGGGGGGATAAAATGATTCGTATACTTATTGCGGAAGATCAGCAGATGGTGCGCGGTGCTTTCACATCGTTACTTCAATTTGAGCAAGATATCGAGGTCATTGCAGCCGTGTCCGACGGAAAAACCGCATACGATACAATCGAGCAAACAATTCCGGATGTTTGTATTTTGGATATTGAAATGCCGAATGTAAGTGGGTTGGAAGTTGCTGAAAAAATACGTGCTGCTCAATTGCCTTGCAAGATCATTATCGTTACGACATTTGCCCGTCCAGGCTATTTGCAAAAAGCGATAGATGCCCAAGTGGAAGGCTATTTATTGAAGGATGAACCGATTGACTTCCTCATCCAATCCATTCGGCGGGTGATGAAGGGGGAGCGGGTGATTAGTACTGATCTTTCTGCAATTCTTTTTATGCAGGAGAAAAATCCGCTCAGCGAAAGAGAGGCGGAAGTGCTCCGACTAACAAATGAAGGGCTCACGACAGAAGAAATTAGCAAAACACTTTTTCTGACGAAAGGGACGGTACGGAATTATGTCTCCTCAGCCATTCAAAAGGTTGAGGCAGAATCACGGACTGAAGCTGTACAGATTGCGATCGAAAAAGGATGGATTTAAAAAGGAAAGTGAAACACATCAGTGCTTCACTTTCCTATACTTGAATATAAATACACCCCGATGATTCTTTGTAAATGCATCTTGCACAGGCGTTATTATTTTGATAGGTTCAATGCGGATTCCGATACGTAGAAATCTTTCCCGTTATAAACAGTTACACCATCAAGTGTCTTTGTGTATGATTGGTTTTTCTTCGTAACGAATGCCACGTTTTTATTCACAGGAAGTTCGATCTTACTATTTTGCTTTTCTGCAATGAATACAGGGTTATGCTCATCTGTCACATCAATGCGTGTCAGATAGCCCTTTTTCTCGAATGACTCTCTTGCATTGACGAACAGCTTGTCCGTTACTTCATTCAAATCAAACCCTAGGAATGAAGCCATAGATTTTGCGATATCAGTGTTATCTACTAATCCATACGGTTTCGATGGACCGTAGGCGTAAAGGAAGACATCCTCCCCAGTATGGCCGCCTGTCGAGAATCCGATGTTTGCGCGTTCTGAAAGCATTTTAGACATATCCGCTTGTAATGATTTTGAAGCTTGTAACGCTTCGATTTCTTCCTCTGACAAGTTATCCAAGCCGTATAATTCCGCTACTTCTTTCATATTGGAGCGATCGTCGTTTAATTGCTTTAATGCACCTTCAACTGTCATCGTCGCTTTCTTTAAAGGGTCGATATACGTGGAAACTGGAATTTCAGGGTAGTTGGAGTTTGTGTTGACATTCCCCATTGTAATTCCGCTGTTGCCATGGTCGCTCACCGCGATGACCATTGTATTTCCATCTTCTTTCGCAAAATCCAGCGCTTCTTGTACCGCATCATCGAAAGCTAATACATCACTAATAATCCCGATCGGATCATTTGCGTGCGCAGCCCAATCGACTTTACTTCCTTCAATGAATAGGAAGAAGCCATCTTCATCTTCGGAAAGAGTACCGATTGCTTTTTTCGTCATTTCGGCAAGAGATGGTTCGTCATTTGCATTTCGGTCAATGTCGTAGGCGAGTGCTGAAGGAGCAAAAGAACCCCAAATTTTATCCGAATTTGCTTGGAGCAGCTCATCACGTGTTTCGACAAAGTCATATCCTTGCGCATCGAGCACTTGTGTCAAATCTTCACCATCGACACGGGAATTTCTCGCTTCGCCTGGCAATAAAGATTCTTTTCCTCCCCCAAGCACAACATCGATACCTTGGTACACTTGTTGCTCAGCGATATCCTGATAGTTGCTGCGGTGTGCTGCATGGGATGAGAAGCCCGCAGGTGTTGCATGCTGAATTTCGGAAGTGGAGATGAGTCCTGTCGACTTTCCTAACAGTTTTGCTCCTTCTAAGACGTTTGCAACTGGTTTGAAGGCATCCTCTGGATCAACCGCCTCAACCCCAGGTGTATTTACAAGTTCGGGAAGAAGCCCGACAATTTTATCATTGCTCTTATGGCCCGTCGCCAATGCGGTTGCAGCTGGTGCGGAATCGGTGATTGCTGATTCTGCGGAATGCGTTCGCACGCCTCCGATCATGATTTCATCCATTGCAAGGTCCTCGCCTTTATACCATCTTGCTAGTGAAGTAGCCCCTGCACTCGTTCCATCCATCACCATCATAATGACATTCGTAGGTTCGTTCTTTTTGTCTTTCGCCACAGTAATATTGTTGTAGCCAAAACCTAATGCGGAAAAGGCTACAACAGCAGCCATGGAGATGCCCGCTGCTTTCCTTCCAAAACGATGCTTCATGTCGAAATCCCCCTCAATGAAAGTAGTAAACTCAACACTAATCATAGGGATGAATTATTAATTTGATATGAATCTATGGTAAAAGATTTGTTAATTTCATTAGGGAGTGAATGTTGGGTTATTTGAAATAAAGGACTTCCGGATTTTATGGAGAATTTACTTCTGTACAACATACGAAAGGATGTTAATTACATGGAATTATATAAAGACAAAGCGGTGGATTATCTTCAATTGATCGTCGCGGGGAAAATTGACGAAGCGTATGAAAAGTACACAAGCCCTGAACTCGGCCACCATAATCCATATTTCCCTGGGGATGTAGAATCGCTGAAGCAGGCGATGAAAGAGAATGATGACATGAGCCCGAATAAAACGCTCGAGGTGAAACAGACGATTGAAGAGGGGGAGATGGTGATGGTTTTTTCTCACATTAAACAGAACCCTGATGACCTGGGAGCCGCGGCTGTTCATATCTTCCGCTTTTCGGATGGACTAATCGTAGAAATGTGGGATGTCGGTCAACCGGTCCCCGAAGACTCGCCGAACGAGAATGGGATGTTTTAATACCTAAACAATTTAATGATATGGGAATGAGAGTATGCTGAAAACAGAGAGAGAAAACGTAAAACAGAAACTTGGAGAGTTACTTGGCGGGGGCTTGATTGATATAGTTCCCGCGTCGGATGGATTCCATAACCTAGTTTTTGTTATTAATAAGAAGATGGTAGCGCGGCTCTGTTCACGTAGCAGGGCAAGGAATGAGTTGGAGGCGGAACTTGATTGGATAATTGCATTGGATAAAGCTGGCGTGCCGGTTGCGAAGCCGATAACGCTTATAGGGCATGATCGAATCATTCCACTGGATATGGATGACAACGCTTATTGGCTTACCTTTTTCCACCATACTGGAGGACGGCCGGTCGATGTTTCGAATTTGAATGAATGGAATCAAGAGTTTTTCCATAAATGGGGAAGCCAAGTCGCAGAAATGCATAATGTAGAAGTAGACGAGCTCGATCGACCTGTCTATTTGGACAGTGTCAAAAAGAATGCGAGGCCAATGAATGATTGGGTAAAACATCGACAAGAGCAGTTGGTGCATCAAATGGTGAATTGGGAGAGACACCCGAACACATTCGGGCTTATCCATAATGATCTCCACCAAGGCAATTTCCATTTGAATAAAAACGGGTTGATTTTCTTCGATTTTGATGACTGTGCCTATCATTTTTATGTGCATGATTTGGCAGTCTCGATTTATCATGCATTATGGACGGGGACAGCATTCCATCCTGAATCAAAAAGCTTTCCGGATGATTTCCTAACTTCCTTTTTGAATGGTTACGCTACAAGTAGACGGCTGACTTCCGAAATGTATGACCAACTTCTCATTTGTTTGCAAATGCGTGAAGTTTATTTGTACGCGCTATTTATCTCTGAATGGAATGAGGATGAGATGATGGATTGGCAACTTGATAAACTGCAAGAGTTGGAGGAAAACATTAAATTAAACATAATTCCATATAAAGAAGAACTGGAAAAAGTAAGACATCTTTTTGGGTGAAAAACTGGTGCCTGTGCAGCAAACAACTCAGACAATGCACTACAATTGCATATAAAAAACGAGGAAGCCAGCCAAATCAATGTTTGGTGGGCTTCCTTGCGTAATTTCATACGTAATGTTGAATTGTCATAATTGCACCATGCACAGGCACCGAAGAAGGAGATACCGCAAAAAGTTAGTAGCCGTCTGTTTCGTGTCCTTTTTCTTCGGCCATTTTTGGTGCTTTTTCTCCGTCTTTATTGCCGAGAGGGGCTCCTTCTCCTAAGTTGGAATGTTCGGATTTGGCGTTCTCCAAGCCTTCCCGCAGGCGTCGGCCGTATTCGTCGTCGGCTTCTTCGGCAAGGGCGACCATTTTTTCTTGGATCCGTGGGTCGCATTTAGACAGGTCATTCACGAGATTGGTAATCAGTTCATCTTTTTCCCAGTCCTCAAATGCGCGGTATGTTTCTCCCGCCTGCTTCGTATTGTCATTGCGATCGATTGATTCGCGGACGAGATTGCCTTCTACATATGGCGTATGTTCTGTCCCATGCTGTTCAGCTTCTTTCAGTCCTCCTAAGATGGACGGCTCATAGTTGATATGTGGGTTTTGACCGGGTACACGGTCGACTTTATACTGCATCTGACCGCCCATCTGATTTGTCGCAACCCGCTTCTTCGGCGCATTGATCGGCAATTGGAGGTAGTTTGCCCCGACCCGGTGGCGCTGAGTATCTGAATACGAGAACGTGCGCCCTTGCAGCATTTTATCATCCGAGAAATCGAGTCCGTCGACAAGTACACCTGTCCCGAAAGCGGATTGCTCGACTTCGGTGAAGTAGTCTTCTGGGTTTTTATTCAACACCATTTTTCCGACTTTACGCCAAGGGAATTGGTCATTGGGCCACAGCTTCGTATCGTCTAGCGGATCGAAGTCGAGCTCAGGATGCTCGTCGTCACTCATAATTTGGACGTACAGCTCCCATTCCGGATAGTCGCCGCGTTCGATTGCGTCATACAAATCTTGCGTCGCATGATTGAAGTTCTTCGCTTGGATTTCTTCGGCCTCTTTTTGCGTCAAGTTTTTAATCCCTTGTAACGGTTCCCAATGGTATTTCACCAAAACAGCTTCGCCTTCGCTATTCACCCATTTATACGTATTTACCCCGGAGCCTTGCATTTGGCGATAGTTTGCAGGTATGCCCCAAGGGGAATAGATGAATGTTACCATATGGAATGATTCAGGCGAGCTTGCACAGAAATCAAAGAACCGCTCGCTATCTTGGATATTCGTAATCGGGTCCGGTTTAAACGCGTGGATCATGTCGGGAAACTTGATCGCATCGCGAATAAAAAAGATTTTCAAGTTATTGCCGACCAAATCCCAGTTTCCATCTTCCGTGTAAAACTTCACCGCAAACCCACGCGGATCCCGAAGCGTCTCAGGGGAATGCCCGCCGTGAATAACGGTAGAAAAGCGGACGAATACAGGCGTCTGCTTTCCTTTTTCCTGAAAAAGCTTAGCACGCGTATATTTGAAAACAGGTTCATCGCCCGCTGTCCCGTATGCTTCAAAATATCCGTGAGCACCAGCACCTCGCGCGTGTACAACCCGTTCAGGAACGCGTTCCCTGTCAAAATGGCTAATCTTCTCGATAAAGTCATAGTTCTCTAAAGCGGCTGGCCCTCTATTGCCGACTGTCCTCAAATTTTGGTTGTTCGTGACGGGATGCCCTTGCCGATTTGTCAATGTCGTGTCGTTTTCCATGTCAGAAGTGTTATGCGCAGTCTCATGCTTATTGTCCTTCATTTTAACCTCCTGGAAGATGAATTCCCCTTTTCCATGGGATATAGGGTTATGTTTTTATCCTACCCTTCCCTCTGAAGGTTTTAACCCGATAGCCAGTGTTTATGTTAATAAAGCAAGGGGCGTCATTGTAAAAGCGCAGCCAATCCAGTATACTTTCATGATAATGAATACTACGTTTAAAGGATGATTATCAATGACGTTTGAAGAAGTATTGCCGCGCTTGAAAGCTGGCGAAAAAGTGATCCGCAGCGGGTGGGGCGGAGCTGAATTGTACGTGAAATTAGTCGGTGAAGAAGAGCATGAAGGGAAGAAGCTGAACCCTTACTTTTTGATCGACGTTGAAGGCGAAGGGTATACGATGTTTACACCGACGGTATGCGATCTATTGGCTGATGATTGGATCATTGTGGAATAAATTCTGAGGGCTCATGAGAAATCATGGGCTTTTTTTGCGGGAGGAAAGGGTTATGAAATTTGAAGAATTCGCCGGGAAGACGGTATTTGTAACAGGAGCGGCGTCGGGCATCGGCCGTGCGCAGGCCATCGCTTTTATGGATAATGGTGCGAATGTATTTGCGCTTGATGTGGAAGAATCAGGGTTGGTTGATTTGCAAGAGCGATATTCTTCCCGTTTTTCTTATGAAATCGGCAGTGTGAGCGATCAAACCGAAGTCGCGGCGGCTGTTGAACGAGCGATTTCGATATATGGACGGATTGATATTTTATTAAACACGGCAGGCGTCCTGGATGGCTATGCGAAAACGTTGGAAACGGACGAAGTTCTATGGAACCGGATTATGGATACGAATGTGAAAGGCACTTATTTCGTGACGAATGCTGTGCTTCCTCATATGTTGGATAATAAATCAGGCGCCATTGTGAATATGGCTTCGATTGCGGGACTCGTCGCGGGAGGGGGAGGCGCGGCTTATACTGCATCCAAACACGCGATCATCGGCTATACGAAGCAGACGGATTATGATTATTGCAAGGAAGGGATCCGGGTGAATGCAATTGCTCCGGGAGCAATTGAAACGCCGATGAACAAGGCTGATTTTGAAGGGGACGGCGAGATGGCGAAGTGGGTCGCTCAAGAAACTCCTGCAGGCAGATGGGCGCAGCCGGAGGAAGTTGCCGGGCTGACACTCTATTTGGCAAGCGACGCTGCAGACTATATCCATGGCACTGTCATTCCGATGGATGGCGGCTGGATTATGCGATAGGTATATTCAAGGGGATTCTCTTCTGCTATAATAGGCGGGCAAGCAAATTCTGTTTGCACTGCGGCACTTCGGTTTGGGCGTTCGGCCTATTCCTCCTTTGGCCGTAGTTATGACTAAAATAGCCCCGCGCTATTTTACAAAGGAGAATGACAAATGAATATCTCTACTTTCAAGGATTCACCACGGACAGCCGTGAGTGAATTAGCGAAGACCGCACTCATTGCCGGCTTATACGTCGCGGTGACCGTGCTGTTTTCAGTCATCAGTTTTGGCGCGATACAACTCCGTCTATCGGAAATGTTCAACTACCTCGCACTATACAACAAAAGGTACGTCGTGGCAGTTACAGCAGGTGTCGTCCTCGCCAATTTCATGTCGCCTACATGGATATTAGATGTGCCGATCGGCGGGATTGCGACGTTGCTAGTATTACTGCTCTGCAGAAGAGCGACGAGGAACATTAAGAACGATGCCCTGAAAATGGGCGTGACGGCTATCATTTTTGCACTATCCATGTTCACCGTTGCGGGCCAATTATCAATCATGCTTGGATTCCCGTTTTGGCTCACATATTTCACTGTCGGTGTCGGAGAATTGCTCTCCATGACAGTAGGCGGAATGATCATGTATCAATTGCACAAAAAACTAGACTTCACAAAATAAACTTCAACCCATTCCTTCGCACAAGGGGTGGGTTTTATTATTGAATCACTGGCAAATGCATGCTGCACAGGCACCGGATTAGTTATGATATAATTCAGAATAAAAAGTATTCGGTTGCTAGCTAAAGAAAAGACTTGACATCCCTGATGAGCATGATAAGATTCATAGCAATTACTTTTACGTAGAAGTATTTCAATTACATAGATAATGAGAGATGGTGCAGTAGTTCGATTGTGTGCAGCAACAAGAGACTGAATGGGTGGTGAAAGTTCAGGCGGCAATCAGGGTGAAGTACGCTATCGGTTTTTCTCAATTTTACATGAAGTGGATGGCTGATTTTGTATCGGTCCATCAAGTAGGGTGATAACGCGGAGAACTCCTTCGTCCCTTTCCAAGGGATGGATGGGGTTTTTTTATTTTTTTAGCTGTCTATAAATTGTATCGTCAACGGAGAAGGAGATGTCATCAATGAAAAAAGAACTGACTTTTGCAGCATCAATTATCCCAATATTTGCATTACTAGTCGCGGCAGCTTCCTCGATTTTCATTTGGAAAGCTGGGATGCATATCCCGTTGCTCATTGGAGTGTTTGCTGCTGCAGTAGTTGCAAGAATTTGTGGTTGGCGTTGGGAGAAAATCGAAAAAATGATGGTGAATGGGGTATCCCGGGCATTGCCCGCAGTATTTATCTTACTGATCATCGGGATCATTGTTGGAACTTGGATTGCTAGTGGCGTGATCCCAACGATGATTTACTATGGTTTATCGATCATTGAACCTTCCTTGTTTATTCCGCTCGTGGCGCTCATTACTGGAATTGTTTCAATTACATTAGGAAGCTCATTTACGTCCATTGCGACAATCGGGATTGCTTTCATGGCGATTGGAGAGGGGCTGGGATTTCCTCCAGGGCTTGTAGCGGGAGCAGTCATTTCAGGGGCTTACTTCGGTGATAAACTATCACCGCTGTCCGATACGACAAACATCGCTCCTGCAATGGCTGAAACAGATTTGTTTAGCCATATCAAGCACATGCTTTGGGACACGATTCCTGCATTTGTGATTGCACTTATTTTGTATTGGTTTGTCGGTCTTTCAGGTGCAGCGATTCATACTGTGGATACGAATGGCATCGATCTAATCAAAACGGGACTTGGTGATGTCTTTACCATACATCCCCTACTGCTGCTGATGCCTGTATTTACAATCGTTTTGATGATGATGCGAGTACCGGCTATTCCGGCGTTGATGATTGTAGGGTTATTAGGAGCGGTACTTGCCGTAATCGTTCAAGGCTCTTCCGTTTCTGAGATTGCACAAGTGATGACGAGTGGATTTTCAGTGGATTCGGGGATCGCTACTGTGGACTCTTTGTTGAATAAAGGCGGTCTTTTATCAATGTTGGGGACAGTCGGGCTGTTAGTCATCGCCACTGCTTTAGGCGGTATTTTAGAAGAAACAGGGGCGTTTGAAGTAGTCACAAGAAAAATGATAGCAGGTGTCCGTTCAACGGGAACGTTAATCAGCACGACCATTCTTTCGACTTTTGTCGTGGCATTCGCAAGTGGAGCACAGTTTTTAGCGATTATTTTACCGGCAAGAACATTTGTCCATACGTATAAAGAGATGGGAATCGATACGAAAAACTTGTCTAGATGTGTTGAAGCTGCTGGTACGGTAGGCATTAACCTCGTACCATGGGGTGTTCCTGCGATTTTTGCAGCAAGTACTCTAGGGGTCAGTCCAGGACAATTTATCCCATATGCATTCTTTGCGTTTCTAGTCCCGCTTATCAATATCATTTTTGGTTTCACCGGCTGGACGATTACGAAAAAGAGCTATCGAGAGAAAGAAGAAATAAAAACTGAAGGAGCCATATCGTTATGAGCAAGGTCATTTTACATGTGTTAGGAACGGCACAAGATGCCGGCCTGCCGCACCCGAATTGCTTTTGTGAAAACTGCGCGGAAGCCATCAGAAATCCCGAGTTCAGGCGCACTGCAGCTTCATTAGCCATTGTGCTGCCTGAACAAAAGTCATGGCATTTGATAGATGCAACGCCAGATATGAAGGAGCAGATGGCAAGGGTCCAAATGAAGCACAATCTGCAAGGGCAACTCATGACGAGCATCTTCTTGACACATGCTCATCTAGGCCATTATCCCGGGTTATTATTCCTAGGGCGAGAAGCGATCGGTGCAAAAAAGATCCCGGTACTCGCAGGGGTGAAGATGAAAAAAATGTTGGAAGAACAAGCGCCTTGGAGTCAATTAACAAAACTGGACAATATCGACTTACAAGAAATGCAAGATGGTCAATCGATTGGTGTTTCACCGGACGTCACCGTTACACCTGTTGATGTTCCGCACAGAAATGAGTTCTCTGATACATTTGCGTTTTGGATTACGGGGCCAGAGAAGAAAGTGTTGTACATTCCGGATATCGATCGATGGGAACAATGGGATAAAGACATTTATGAAGCGTGCAAAGAAGCAGATATCTGCTTACTTGACGGCACATTTCATTCCACCGAAGACCTTAAAAACATTGGCCGGGATTACCGGGAAATTCCTCATCCGCTCATGACGGAAACGATGGATCGATTACAAGATTTAGTGGAACAAACAGAGATTTATTTCATTCATCTTAATCACTCGAATCCTGTAATTCGTAAGGGTGAAACGGTGCGGAAGGAACTTGAATTGAAGGGTTTTCGTATTGCGGAGGAAGGTATGGAGTTTGTTCTATGACATTGGTATAAATCTATAAAGTTTAGTATACTCATGGAAACTATTTTGCAGTGGAAGGGGATACGATGATGAAAGTTGGGTATGAGGAAGGCATCATTTATGATTTCAATAAAGTGCATGAACCGATACGGACGATTCCGGCAGGTTCGACGGTGACGATTCAAACGTACGATTGTTTTCAAAATCAAATTCAATCCGAGCATACGGAAGTAACTGCGATTGATTGGGATAAAATCAATCCAGCAACAGGCCCGCTGTTCGTAGAAGGCGCAATGCCGGGAGACGTGCTGAAAGTGAAAATCGAACGAATTGACATCGGGGACCAAGGTGTCATGGTTGTCGGTCCCGAATTAGGTGTGATGGGGCATGTATTATCAAAAATGGAATCGAAAATATTGCCGATCCGAGAAGGCTATGTCCAGTTCAATGATCTCCAAATTCCTTTGAATAAAATGATCGGCGTCATCGGCGTTGCGCCGGAAGGGGAAGGCGTGAACTGCGGAACACCAGGCGCGCATGGCGGGAATATGGATAATAAAATGGTGACGGAAGGCGCCACGTTATACTTCCCGGTGTTTGCGGAAGGAGCATTGTTCGCGTTAGGCGATCTGCATGCCGCAATGGGTGATGGAGAAGTCAGCGTGTCGGGCGTTGAAGTTGCGGGCGAAGTGACTGTGACACTGGAAGTTATCAAAGGCGAGTCCTTGCGCCATCCAATGCTCGAAAATGAAAAAGTGTTCACTCAAATCGTGTCTGCTCCGACGTTAGACGAAGCGGCAAAAACAGCAGCAGTGGAAATGATAGAGCGCGTTGCAGAGAAAGCTTCTCTTCCAGTAAGCGAAGTGACAATGCTAATGAGTGCAGTCGGCCAGTCGGAAGTTTGCCAAATCGTCGATCCGCTCATGACAGCAAGATTCGTCGTTCCGAAATGGGTTCTGGATCAGTTGGGCGTTACATTTTTTGAATAAAATCAAGTAAGAAGACACAGTGCTCAAGAATACGGTTCTGCGCTCAAGAATGCTGGTCTTGCGCTCAAGAATACGTTTTGCGCTCAAGAATACGGTTCCTGCGCTCAAGAATACAGGTCTCGCGCTCAAGAATGCAGTTCTGCGCTCAAGAATACGTTTTCGCGCTCAAGAATAAAGTTCCGCGCTCAAGAATACGGTTCTGCGCTCAAGAATACGTTTTCGCGCTCAAGAATACGGTTCTGCGCTCAAGAATGCGGTTCATGCGCTCAAGAATACAGGTCTCGCGCTCAAGAATGCACTCCCACTTCCAATTCGAGATTCTATAAGCAAAATATGTACAGGTGAAGGGATTTCCCTCACCTGTTTTTTATCGTTCTCTATCATCCCGCCGCTCATTGCGTGCATTTGCGTCAAAGTCTTTTCCGAATTCCTGTGTGCGATTTTCGCCCGGATTATTCGTATTGCTGTTAGTGTTGTGTGCCTCTTTGTAAGTGTCAAAGCTATTATGCGTTCTCTCATTCATCGTCTTCTTATTGTTTTTATTCACCGACTTCTCACCTCCTCTACGTACTATGCGCGTCAGCGAAAGAAGTATACGCTGCTCTGCCCGATGAAAAGAAGGAATTGGAAATGGAGTTGGCGAAGGATAGAATTGTGGGATTTATTAACATTGGGGGTTGCGGAATGAATTATGATGTCATCGTAATTGGAGCCGGCCTAGCCGGTTTGGTGGCGACTTCGGAAATGATTAGAGCGGGTAAAAAAGTTCTCCTACTGGACCAAGAACCGGAGTCGTCTCTAGGTGGGCAGGCGTGGTGGTCGTTCGGAGGATTGTTTTTAGTTGATTCGCCGGAACAGCGGAGGCTTGGCATAAAGGACTCCAAGGAACTCGCATGGCAAGATTGGATGGGGAGCGCAGGATTCGACCGAATAGAAGATGAGGATCAGTGGGCGATGAAATGGGCGGAAGCGTATGTGGATTTTGCTGCGAATGAAAAAAGGGAGTGGCTGCATTCGCTTGGCGTCCGTTTTTTCCCTGTCGTCGGCTGGGCTGAAAGAGGGGGCTACTTAGCTGAAGGGCATGGCAATTCAGTGCCTAGATTCCATATAACGTGGGGGACGGGTCCGGGGCTCGTGCAACCGTTCGAAAAAATGGTCAGGGATGGAATTAGCAATGGTCTCGTTGACTATAAGCCGCGGCATCAGGTGGATGAATTACTAAACGAAAACGGCACGGTTATCGGGGTGAGAGGATCTGTTCTCGAGCCGAGCGACGTCCAAAGAGGGGAAACGAGTTCACGTTCTGTCATCGGGCAATTTACATACGAAGCACCAGCAGTCGTTGTGACGAGCGGCGGGATCGGCGCAAACTTCGATCTCGTCCGTGAAAATTGGCCATCGCGATTGGGGGAGCCCCCGAAGCAAATGATTTCAGGCGTCCCTGCCCATGTCGACGGGCGTATGCTTGCGATTACAGAAAATGCGGGCGGTCGAATTGTGAATAAAGATCGGATGTGGCATTACACGGAAGGTATCCGGAATTGGAGTCCGATCTGGCCTTCTCATGGCATTCGGATCTTGCCTGGACCTTCCTCCATTTGGCTAGACGCAGAAGGAAACCGGTTCCCTGCACCGAATTTCCCTGGATTCGACACGTTAGGGACGTTGCAGGCAATAAAGGAAACGGGCTATGACTACTCATGGTTTATTCTCACCGAAAAGATTATCGAAAAGGAATTCGCGTTGTCCGGCTCGGAACAGAATCCGGATTTGACAGGGAAAAGCATTAAAAAAGTGTTATCTAGGGTGCTTCCCGGCCCGCCTGCTCCTGTCAAAGCGTTCATGGATCAAGGTGAAGATTTCATTGTTGCGGATACGTTGGAAGAACTAGTTGCAGGTATGAACCGAGTCGCGGGGGATGATTTGATTGACACTGCAAAAATCGAGCGGCAGCTTCTCGCAAGGGACCGGGAGATGGATAATGCATTCACAAAGGATTTGCAAATTACTGCACTCCGCGGAGCGAGGAATTATATTGGAGACAAACTGATCCGCGTTGCGAAGCCCCATAAGCTGCTCGATCCGAAAAACGGTCCGTTAATCGCAGTCAGACTCAATATTTTAACCCGGAAAACGTTAGGTGGTCTTCAAACGGACTTGTCCGGCCGTGTGTTAAATGAAGCGGGAAATCCTATACCGGGATTGTATGCGGCAGGGGAAGTCGCCGGTTTCGGAGGAGGAGGCGTACATGGATACCGCGCATTGGAGGGGACGTTTTTAGGAGGATGCCTATTCAGCGGACGCATCGTCGGGCGAAACTTGTCAGAATAAGAAGGATATTTGCTGCGCCGCATCGAATGAAAAGAGAACGACAGAAAAAAGGGGAAGAGACTATGACAGTTGAACAGTTTTTGGAAGAGCAAAATAAAGCAATTAAAGAGTTACATATGACGAGCGCAAGCAGTTCTTGGATGGCGGCAACGACGGGGGAAGACGAATGGAATCAAAAGACAGCAGAAGCGCAAACGGAATTTAATAAATACTTAGCGAATCCGGAACGTTTCGAACAAGTGAAGGCGTATTTAGCACAAGATGATTTGACGGCAGTGCAACGACGCCAGCTCGAAAGCCTCCGTACTGGCATGGCAGGAAAGCAGATTGCAGAAGCGGATTTAAAGGAAATGGTAGAACGCTCGACAGAATTGATCGGTATTTTTAATACATTCCGTGCGACAATCGACGGTAAACCCGTATCGGAAAACGATGTTCGGCAAATTTTAATTAAAAATAATGATTCAGCTAAACGCGAAGAGGCGTGGCATGCGAGCAAGCAGATCGGGAAAGAAGTCGAAGAGAAGCTGTTGACCCTCGTCAAAAAACGGAATGAAGTCGCGCGTTCGTTAGGCTTTAAAAACTATCATGAAATGAGCTTCGAGCATCAGGAACTGGACCGGGATGAAATCTTTTCGATTTTCCATAAGTTGAAAGAGCTTTCGGATGAGCCGTTCCGTGAAATGAAGCATGAGATGGACAGCGAATTGGCGGAGCGCTTCGGCATTTCAATCGACGATCTTCGTCCTTGGCATTATGCTGATCCGTTTTTCCAAGAAGCACCGCCTTCCAAGGAACTGGACTTGGACCCATTCTATGAAGGGAAAGATCTTGAGCAATTAACGATCGAAACGTTTAAAAGCATGGGCATGGATATTACAGATATGTTGGCGAACAGTGATCTTTATCCGCGTGATAAAAAGAACCAGCATGCGTTTTGCACGGATATCGACCGGGAAGGCGACGTCCGCGTGCTATGCAATAACGTGCCTTCCGACTATTGGTCCGTCACGATGCTGCACGAGTTCGGCCATGCGGTTTACTTCAAATATGTCGATCCGACACTCCCATACTTGCTAAGGACATGCGCGCATACATTAACGACGGAAGCAATTGCGATGCTGTACGGCCGTTTCGGGAAAGATCCTGCTTGGCTGCACCAGTTTTTAGGGTTGGATAAAGAAGAAGTGAAAGAGCTGACGCCGCTCATCGAGAAATCGCTGCGTAGGCAAATGCTCATTGCGGGCCGTTGGATTATGGCATTCACTTTCTTCGAGCGCGAATTGTACGAAAATCCGGATCAGGATTTGAATAAGCTTTGGTGGAAAATCGTTCAGAATGTCCAATTCGTGAATCCGCCTGAAAACGTCGACTATCCGCATTGGGCGGCGAAAATCCATTTCACGCTCGTCCCGGTTTATTATCAAAACTATTTGCTAGGCGAATTGACGACGTCGCAGCTGCATTCCTATATTGAGAACAATATCTCAAAGGATATGTTCACGCCTGAAGTAGGTACGTATTTGATCGAGGAATATTTCAAGCCAGGGGCATTATACGAGTGGAATGAAAAGATTGAAAAAGCGACAGGTGAAAAGTTGAACCCACAATATTTCATTGATCAATTCGTTACGAAAGTACTTGTGTAATTAAAAACATGCCGAACGAGAATAGACAATCTCATTCGGCATTTTCTTATCGTCTTTTCTTTTTCACATCTAGTGCAGCCGTCTTGCTTTTATCCACTACTTTTTCGAACTCGACAAATACATAATAGACGTTTTCCTTTATTTCTTCGATCCTCATCACTTTGCCTTTTCGCCCTTTCAGCGTCACATTTTCATCGACGGCAGGGATGTTTCTGAGAACTTGGTTGAGAACGTAATTGTTATTTTCATAGAAATGGATGGCATACATAATTCGAATCTCCTTTAGTAGTGTGATAGTTGGAATCCATTCATTTTATGATTGTCCAAGAGATTTAGAACAAAGGACTTTTAGCGAGACGTGTCGAATGAAAGATATAACGACAAGTTGAACAAAGGGAGTGGTATGAATGAAACTCGCGGAGGCATTGATTGCACGCGCGGATTTGCAAAAAAGAAACGAGCAGCTGAAAAGGCGGATCAGCATGAACTTGAAAATCCAAGAAGGGGAACAGCCTGCGGAGGATCCGAACGTTATGTTGGCGGAGCTCGAAAGCAATATGAAGGAATTGACGACATTAATTCAACGGATCAATAAAACGAATTGCTCCGTCCAATTCGACGACACACGAACACTTGCCGATGCATTGGTTGAGCGTGACCAGAAGTGGGACAAGCGGTTGATCTTCGCGAAAATTGCAGAGGAAGCGTCGATCCGAAACGACCGATATAGCCGAACGGAAATCAAAATCATCAGCACTGTCGACGTTTCGTCCATTCAAAAGCAGGTCGACCAGTTATCGAAGGAGTTTAGGGAGATGGACACGAAGATTCAAGGAATGAATTGGAGCATCGATTTGATTTAGAGATCACAGATTTTTAAAGGAAGATGATCGGGCGCGCCCGATAAAATCTGGACGCACTAACGCCAAGGCGTAAGTGATCAGCAAGTCGGTAGCTGCATCGCAAAGGTGAGTACAAACCCGCCGACTGGGAAAGTCGGACTTAATGGTAGGTAGACGGGGCTATACCAATCGGTTCAAATCCGTCATGAACAATTGACGCCCAGTACCGTGACATGAGTACAAGTAGAATGTAATTGTAACGACCATGTACTAATTTGCGAACGCAGTGAGGGTGGGGTTGGGGGCTTGTTTTTGTAAATAAATTATTGGCGGCGGGCACCAAGTGTAATTGGATGCCCGCCGCTTTTCATTCTTTTCCTTCATTAATAATCGAGCGGATAATATGCATCGAATTCCATTCACCAAATGAAAAGAGCGTAATCGGGTATTTCTTAGTGAAAAGTCGCGAGTGGATTTCGCGCGCACCGTACCCTTTCTCACGTAGGCTAAGTGTCTCCTCCCTGAGCTCCTGTAAATACGCAAGTTTCTTCTGTAGCGCCATCCGCCCATCCTTCACATATCCCGCATGGCAGCAAAACATTTCCCCGAAGTCATACTGCAACGTCTTTTCAATGGAATTAATAATCGTAGGAATGCTCTCATCACGTAAAATGAGCTTTGTTTTCGGGTGCACATACAAATCCCCGGAAAACAGCTGTCCGGTCTCCTTGTTTAAAAATGCAAGATGGTCTTTTGCATGTCCCGGCGTAGGGATGACAGACCACTCGGCGCTCCTGGAATGGAATGTTTCACCGATCGGCTTTGCCGAGAAAGGGCGACGCGCTCCCCAGAAGAACTTCCGGTAAAAAGGATAATCCGCTTTTCGCACACATTCATCAATCGTCATTTCGTTCATGAAAATTGGTAATCCACGTTCGTTTTGTAAATAGTTTGCGCCTCCATTATGATCCTCATGGGCATGCGTGATCACGACCTGGTCAACGTCCGCCTGCTCAAGAAAAGGCTTGAATTCCTCCGCCAATGTTCGGGATCCCGTGTCAATCAACACCCCGTCCGTTTCAAAACAATGGACATTCAACTTCACGCTATTGAAATGAACGACCCCGTTGATAAAACGGACACCACTTATCTCATCCTTCTTTGATTTCGTTTTCAAAAACAAGAGCTTCACCCCTTACTATTGCATGATTCACTTACTAGTAGACTACCACAATATGAATGACTATTCATTCAATTGATTATTATTTGAAGGATTTTATAAACAATGACTCGAATACAGTAGAGAAAGGAGGGGGCACTATGACGATTGGAATAGAATACTTACGCGTCGTTCGGGAACGGTTTGCCGTTTTGAAAGGGCAAGGTGACAAGACCTTTGCTCAATTGGATGAAGAACATTTTCATTGGACGATGAACGACGAATCAAACAGCATCGCGATTCTTATTCAGCATATAAGCGGTAATATGGTTTCGAGGTGGACGGATTTTCTGACGGCGGATGGTGAAAAGCCGGATCGGAATCGGGACGGGGAATTCAAGATGAAACGGATGTCCAAAGCGGAGCTGTTAGATTGTTGGGAACATGGCTGGCGTGTATTTTTGAATGCGCTCGAAAGCTTGAATGAGCATGACCTGGTTAAAACCGTTCATATTCGCGGGCAGGCTCATTCCGTCATCGACGCGATTGAACGGCAAATGGCACATTACGCAGCCCATATCGGACAGATTATGTTCATTGGAAAACAGATAAAAGGGGAGGAGTGGGCAAATTTAAGCATCCCTAAAGGGGGATCGGACGCCTACTTGCAACGGATGCTGAAGGAGAAATGAAGAAGTTATGCCTGTGAGATGGTGGAATGTCCCCGTCTCACAGGCGATTAAACGTGCAAGGGCTCATTAATTCCACCAAGGGCTCAATTAATTGCACAAGGGCTCATTAATTTCGCCAAAGGCTCAATTAATTGCACAAGGGCTCATTAATTTCGCCAAGGGCTCAATTAATTGCACAAGGGCTCCATTATTTCGCCAAGGGCTCCATTACTCACACGACAGCTCTTTTTATTCCCCCAAGCTCCCCTCTTCCGATTAAAAATGCGCCATATGTTTACATTCTGCTAACCAATGGGAATCCTACCTGCAGTACATTGTACAGGAGGACAGGATATGAACAGTCAAAGCAATGGGAAATTGCCGGAGCATCCAGAATCATTTTGGAGGACGAGTGTCGACTTTCCGACCTTTCCGAGTTTGGATGAAGATCTCGACGTAGACGTTATCGTTGTCGGTGGAGGCATTACCGGGATTACATCCGCATATTTATTGGCCCAGGATGGTTTGAAAGTTGCGGTCATTGAAGCTGATAAGGTGTTGAACGGGACAACGGGGCATACGACGGCGAAAATTACGGCGCAACATGATTTGATTTATGATGAGTTCATCCAAAACATGGGGCGGACTACAGCAAGGCTGTATTACGATGCGAATATGGAAGCACTGGCATTCATCAAAAAAACGGTGGAGGAACATCAAATCGACTGTGATTTCACAACTGTGGATGCGTATATTTACTCCGTCACCGAGAAGTACGCAGAGAAGATCAAGAAGGAAGCGGACGCTTACGAGAGGCTTCAAATCGAAGGCGGATTGGTCGATGGCCTTCCGTTTGACATTGACGTACAAAATGTCCTTGTCATGAAAAACCAGGCGCAATTTCATGTAACCAAATATTTGGTGCAACTCATTGATTTATTCACACAAAAGGGTGGGCAAATCTTTGAAGATACAGTGGCAGTTAATATTGATACGGGGGAGCGGCCGGCTGTCCTGACGCGCAATGAAAAACGGATTACCGCGAAGCATGTGCTGATTTGCTCGCATTTTCCGTTCTACGAGGGAACTGGTCTTTATTCCACGAGGATGTATGCGGACCGTTCATACGCGTTAGCTGTGAAATCGAAGAAAGAATTCCCGTCAGGCATTTTCATTAGCGCGGATGAACCGACACGCTCTTTCCGGTCTGTCATGGATAACGGCGAGGAGCTGGTGCTCATTGTCGGAGAAAACCATAAGACGGGTCAAAGTCCGGTGGAGACGATGGAGCATTACAAAGCGTTGGAGCAATTCGGCGAAGAGGTTTTCGGTCTTGAGAAGATTGTACAAAGGTGGTCGGCACAGGACTTGGTCACTTTGGATAAACTGCCTTACATCGGTGAAATCACATCAGGAAATCCAAATATCCTAATTGCGACGGGCTTCCGGAAATGGGGAATGTCGAATGGGACGGCCGCTGCATTGTTATTCCGCGATATGGTGATCGGGAAAGAGAACAAGTTTGAGAAATTGTATACGCCAACAAGGTTCTATGCACAACCAAGCTTGAAAAACTTCCTCGTCCAGAACGCAAACGTCGTTGGTCAATTAATCAAAGGTAAGCTTGATTCGCCAAAAACGAACCCAGATGATTTATCCAAAGGAGAAGGCGCGGTCGTAACACTCGATGGACATCGGAAAGGTGCCTACCGGGATGACGACGGGAAAATCCATATCGTCGATACGACGTGCACTCATATCGGATGCGAAGTCGAATGGAATAGCGGCGATAGGACGTGGGACTGTCCGTGCCACGGATCTAGATTTACATTCACAGGCGAAGTAATTGAAGGCCCGGCGGAAAAGCCGTTGCAGCGTTATGATTATACAATGATGGACAATTTGACATCTGAGGATTCCGGATATTGAATGAAAACGACCCATCCTGCGCTTTGCTGGATGGGTTATTTTGATTACGATTTTTTTCGATACACGCAGGGTGTATACCGTTTCCAAGACTCCTCTAATTCCTCCCAGTCAACAATTTTCCATGGATTGAAAAATGTCTGTCCATTTTTATTGAAAAACAACTGTCCGTCAATGCAGTAGGCCGCATGTTGAACGTTGCTATTTTCATCAATCCAGACGACTGCGTCATCCGTCTCAAAGTTGTCTTCGACTATCGTGAATGAAGCTTGTGCCACCTTCTGCTTAAAGGTTTCGCCATGAACCCATTCATGGATGATCCATTCGTCAAGCGCAGGCTCGGAACTGATTGCGAATAGCGTGGCGGCGAGGCAATTGGCGCCTGGCTCGGTCGAAAATGTATTGGCATATTTGAGCAAATGAGAAGGAGTCGATGAAGGAGGCTGCAACGATGTCCATCCATCGTATTGCTGTGCAGTTATGCGGACGATTTCTTCTTTGATGGAAGCGGGCAGTTTCATCCACATCGCCCTTTGTAAAACACCGATTCTTTCCCCATTTACTTCTAAAATGTAGTCCTTCGGAAATGAATCTTGTTCGGACAACAACGAGAGCGGGCCGACTAACCCTCTTCCTAACTCGTATTGCATCGTGAATAGTGCATGTCTCTTGTCGAAGGAAAGTGAGTCGATCCATTCGGGTTGTGTAACGATGACGTACTCAGCCTCTTTAGAAATCATCCAATACATATAACTATTTACCATTTGAATGCCGTTGTAAGAGGAATGATTGAAGAACTCTGATCTCGGAAATACTAAAGCACCTTGCAAATCATTTTGGAATAAAGGTAGATCATTCTTTCGCAAAAAATATAAATCTTTTTCTGGTACATATTTTTCAATCCAATGTTCTAGCTGTTGCTGTGTAGGTTTTATCGTAATATCCATGTCTGTGCACCTCTCGACTGAAAATTGTCTTTCTTCTCATAGTAAACTATTAATGCAGAACCTTCTATCGTTTTCAGAAAGTAGTAGAGGGATTTTCACGTTTGTATCGAATACATGAAAGAGTGAAGTTTATATGGGGGTGACAGTTTGACGTTTGAGGACTTGGTGAATGAAAAAGGATACTCTATTTCATTTGAACAAGTAAGCGTCCCAAAAAGCGAAGGGGTCAATTTGCGTTTCATTGTGAATAAAGCGAAGGAAAGTTGGCATTTACGTGTTCATCCTCAACCGGATATAGAGGTCACGACATATCAGATTGATTTTCCTTACTATATTACATTTCTTGCGGCGGTAGATATTTATACTCGCTGGAATGACAATGAACGATTCAGGGGAGATGCGTTCAGGATTTATGAAAAGTCCACGTTCATAGATTATTTGGAGAAGGAGTGGAATCTGTCCATTCCTGATTATCCGGGCAAGAGGCCTGTATTATATGCGCTAGCTTGTATTGATGACGTCGTCTATATTGTTTCTCACGAAGAACCAATTGTTACGAAAATCACATCTGAAATCGCAGAAGGGAAGAAACCTACAATGAATACAGACATAACAACTAAAATGAAAATTAATAAACCGGCAAGTGACGTGTTCGAAGCGATTGTCGATCCGGGACAAATGGGCGGATATTGGTTTTCATCAGGTACAAGCAGAGTTGAACAAGGCAAGACGATCACTTGGAAGTATGAGGAATATGGTGCCGAAGGGGATATTCACGTATTGGAAGTTAACGAGAACAAGAAAATTGTTTTCAACTGGGGAGAAACGACTGTGACGATGACATTCCAGGAAACGGACGGAAGTACACTGATTGTAGTGACTGAGTCGGGAATGAATGCGGACGACCCCGACATCATTGCTAAAATGCTTGGTCAAAAAGAAGGCTGGGTGTATATGCTCACTTGCTTGAAAGGATATGTGGAAAACGGTATTACGACGTTGCGCGCATCGTTAGTTCATTGAAAGAAGAGGGGGATAAGATGAACGCGCTGCAGGAGAAAGTAGAAGGTCGCTTGAAGAATGCGAACGGGATATGGGCCGTTGCGGTAGAGGATGTAAATGAAGGCACCTTATTTTCAATAAATGGAGATGAATGCTTTTACGCGGCAAGCATCATCAAAGTTCCAATTATGGCTGCGGTATTTGCAGCGGCGGAAAAAGAGGTCGTCCGGTTAGGGGATCGTTTGCCGTTACGAAGAGACGATATCGTCGGCGGGAGTGGTGTGCTGCAGTTCATGTCACCAGGCATTGAGTTGCCGATCTATGATTTGCTGACATTGATGATCATTCAAAGCGATAATACAGCGACAAATATGTTGATTGATCTGATTGGGATGGAAACGATTCAGGCTTTCCTGAAAGAACTAGGGATGGAACGAAGTGAGATTCATCACAAATTGATGATTGTTCAAGCAAATCGGGTGCGTAGCAATGAAATAACCGCTTCTGAGATGACTGCTTTATTGGCAAAGATTGCACAGGGTGAGTGCGTTTCGTTGCACGCATCGGAGCAGATGGTGCGCATTATGAAGCAGCAACAGCTTTCGAATGGTTTTATCGACAGCTTGCCTGCAATCAATACCCCGATTGTTGGCGCCATTCCAGAGTGGGAGTTTGCTGGGAAGGGCGGTAATGTTGAAGGAATTAAGCATGAATGTGCGCTGCTATACGTGCGCGGGCGATGCATGGCGGTCACTGTGCTCTCCAAAGGATGTGCGGAAGATGAGGCGCAGGAAATGATTGCGCAAATTGGAAGCGAGGTGTATGACTATGCCAGATGAGGGAAAGTCCTCATCTGGTTTTTTCATTTCTTACATCGAATTGTAGTCAATCGGTGATAAATTCATTCGAGTCGGTGATAAAGGGTGCCAAGTCGGTGATAAAGTCATCAGAGTCGGTAATAAACTACAGCGAGTCGGTGATAACAACTTCCGCGCCACCTTGCCGAGGCACTCGACCAAATGAATCTTATAAATTAAAAACCGTTATGCGTGTTTGTGGAGTTTATGCGTGAAATAAACGAATTATGCGTTTTTGCGACGCCAGAGGATGACGATACGGCAATAAAAGAGGGAAATCATGCTTAACGGCGAATAATCTTAGTATGGAAAAGCAAACAGGGGGAATGAAAATGGGGGAAACTATAGCGGTAAATACATTTGATACGTATGCGCAAGAGTTCGTTGAGAAGCATTTGATTCCAGGGGCGATGATTGGCATTGAGACGGACGGGCTGCGGGTATATGAGAAGAACTTAGGCTATCGGAATGTTAAGCGGAAGCTGCCCGCGACGGGTGATACAGTTTTTGGAATTGCATCGATGACTAAGTCGTTTACGAGTGCGGGCATTATGAAACTGCAGGAGACGGGAAAGTTGTCAGTGCATGATAGAATCGTTGACTACTTGCCAGAATTGAAGAAGCCAGGAACACAAGTGGAGCGAATTACGATCCATCATTTAATGACTCACACTGCAGGTTATCCACCTCTCGCGACGCATGTGTATGCCCGGAAAAATAGCATTGAACAAGATCCTTCCGCAAAAGATTACGGACTGGATCTGTTGAACAATCCAGGACCACATATCGAGACGTACGACGAAATGCTTGCGTTCATGGCGACAGACGATTTTGAATGGCTCGGCGAACCAGGTCAGTTTTACAGTTATTCGAATGATTCATACGGGTTGCTTGGCGTCATCATTAGCAGAGTGAGCGGACGACCATATGAAGAGTTCATTGAAGAAAATATAGTAAAGCCTGCGGGCATGAAAAATAGCTTTTTTGCGATGGAGAGATTGGACCGTACCGATGATGTTGCGACACTTTACATGAAAGCGAAGGACGGCTCGCATGTGTATGAAGCACCGCTTTGGTGGGATGCGCCGTCGATGCGTTCGGTCGGTTATTTGAAATCGACGGCAAATGATATTCTCCGCTATTTAGAAATGTATTGGAATGAAGGCGTCGTCGACGGAACACGGATTTTATCGAAGGAAAGCATTGAGCAAATGATCCATCCGCATATCGAATACGAACCTGGCAAGTGCTACGGATATGGTCTGCGAGTCATTCCCGATTATTTCGGTTCTACATTGATCAGCCATGGAGGCGGCTTAAAAGGCGTGTCATCGTATATGTGTGCCGTTATCGAGAAGAAAAAGGCGGGCGTGATTTTGACGAATGTTTCGGATGTTCCGGCGGCTGATCTTCTTATGAGCGCGATAAATGTTACGGAAGGCAGAGAATTAAACGCTTCCTCGTCAACGTATGAGGTGAAAGAAGTTGATGCCAAGGACCTTCAGAAATTCATAGGCTCCTATATTTCAAGCGAAGGAATGAATGTAAAGGTGTCATTGAACGATGGCCGGCTCACTGTTGAATCGAATGAAGCGAGCAGGAAGTTAAAATGTATAGGGGACAATGTTTTTATGGATGAAGATGAGAATGATGGCATTTTGCAATTCGTTGAAAACCGTAGCGGAGAAATTGAGCGTATCGTATATGGTGGAAGGCATATTATGAAGGAGAGCAATTCTTCAATTGCTTGAAAGTTACTGGGCTTTCACGGTTACGTGGGAGCTCTTTTTTTATTTCCCGAAGCTGTGCAGGTCGTACTAGGGGAATGTCATGGGCATGGATGAAGTGACTACATAGAATAACATCATCAAGTGTTTTGGAGGTGTGGAAGAATGTCGAATGAAGTTGGTCAAGGTGGAGGGTATGGCGGCGGTTATACTTTAATTGTCGTTTTGTTTATATTATTAATAATTGTTGGAGCTGCCTATTGGGGCGGAGGATACTGAAAAGGTAAATTTTTTTGTTAATAAATTTATAGAAAATGCATTAAAATTGAAAAACAGAGAGGGTTTATTAAATGCCTCTCTGTTTTTTTATGTACTAATTTTGTCAATTACTCTACTGTTGAATTTATGTTATCATGTTCAAGTTGAGAAAAAAATATAACATTTTCATGCTTATTTGACATTTCGGAAGTTGGTCATGAGTATTTGTTTCGTATATAAACGACCGATTTGTCGAATAACTAAAACGATTACGGAATAAAGTTTTCGGGAACATATGAGAAATGTGATTTTGCTCCGCACAACAACAGTTTATGCACATAGAGAGGGGGAAACCGCTTTGAAATTCCTCATATTCATTGCGGCGTTACTTGTTATTTTTTTCCTTGCATTCATAGCAAGCAATGGCAAGAAGAAGATTAAATACAAACCGATTATCATCATGATCGTTTTGCAGTTAGTTTTGGCTTTCGTCCTATTGAATACGGAAATTGGTCTTGTTCTAGTTAAAGGCGTATCGGGCGTATTCGAGAAACTTTTAGCCTACGCAGCGGAAGGGATTAACTTCGTATTCGGAGGACTTGCGAATGATGGTGCAATCCCATTCTTCCTGAATGTTTTAATGCCAATCGTCTTTATCTCTGCGCTCATCGGAATTGCTCAGTATATAAGGTTGCTTCCGTTGATCATCCGTTTTCTTGGTTCTATTTTGAGCAAGGTCAATGGTCTAGGGAAATTGGAGTCTTTCAACGCGGTCGCCTCTGCGATTTTTGGACAATCTGAGGTATTCATTTCCCTTAAGAAACAATTGCCTCATATTCCGAAGCACCGGATGTACACGATGTGTACTTCTGCTATGTCAACAGTATCCGCTTCCATTTTAGGGGCATACATGACGATGATTGAACCTGAATATGTCATTACGGCACTCGTTTTAAATCTCTTTGGCGGATTTATCATCGCGAATATCATCAACCCTTATGAAGTGACAGAGGAAGAGGATATTATCGAAGGGAAGGAAGAAAGACGCCAGTCCTTCTTTGAGATGTTGGGCGAGTATATTTTAGATGGTTTTAAAGTGGCCATCGTCGTTGGTGCGATGCTTATTGGCTTTGTCGCATTGATCGGCATGGTGAATAACGTTTTTGAAGCGGCAGTAGGTGTTAGCTTCCAAACTGCGTTAGGATATGTGTTTGCGCCATTAGCATTCATCGTCGGCGTTCCGGCATCGGAAGTTGTACAAGCCGGTACGATCATGGCGACAAAGTTGTTGACGAACGAATTCGTGGCGATGATTGATTTGTCAGATATGGCATCATCTTTATCAAGCAGGACGGTCGGCATCATTTCTGTATTCCTCGTATCATTCGCGAACTTCTCCTCAATCGGTATCATTTCAGGAGCTGTTAAAGGATTGAACGAAGAACAAGGAAATACAGTCGCTAAATTTGGGTTGAAGCTGCTCTATGGAGCGACTTTGGTCAGTTTGTTGACTGCGGCAGTTACAGGAATCATGTTATAAAAGGAAGCCCTTTGTTGGGCTTCCTTTTTTTGCACACGCGTCAGTACCATTCAATGGAAGTAGACGAGCCGAAGGGTTATCATGAAATGGAAGTGATAAAGCTGACAAAAACTAGACTTAAACTATTGGAGTGAGGCAATTGATAAATGATGTAGCGAAAAAATTTAATGGCATTCCTTTGTCGATCCTTGATCTTGCGATGATCAACGAAGGAAGCGATGCAGGGCAATCTTTCAAAAACAGCGTCGATCTTGCCCAGCATGCAGAGAAGTGGGGGTTTAACCGCTTTTGGCTTGCTGAACATCATAATATGCCCGGTGTTGCAAGTTCGGCAACGTCCGTCATTATCGGTCATGTGGCAGGTGCGACGAAGACGATCCGTGTCGGGGCAGGAGGTGTCATGCTTCCAAACCATGCACCGCTCGTCATTGCTGAACAGTTCGGAACATTAGATGCGTTATTTCCTGGCAGAATTGACCTCGGGCTTGGTCGAGCACCTGGCAGCGACCAGGCGACAGCTTACGCGCTGCGAAGGACGTTGCAAAGCACCGGAGACGATTTTCCTTTGCAGCTGGACGAACTGCGCACCTTTTTCAAGAATGATCCTTCCGCACGTGTACGGGCGATCCCTGGAGAAGGGAGCAACATCCCGATATGGTTGCTAGGCTCAAGCGACTTTAGTGCAAGACTTGCTGCTGATCTTGGGCTTCCATTTTCATTCGCAAGCCATTTTGCCCCAACATATATGATGCATGCATTGAACTTATATCATCGGAATTTCAAGCCTTCAAAGGATCTTGAAAGACCGTATACAATGCTTGGCATTAATATTATTGCTGCAGATACGGATGAGAAGGCGCGATGGCTTGCCACTTCTCACCAGCAAATGTTTTTGAATATCCGCAAAGGGATTACGACGCACTTCAAGCCACCGATCGATGACGTGGACGCTGTCTGGTCCGAACTTGAGAAAGCGGTAGTCACTGAGCTGTTGGAATGGCCGTCGACGATTGTCGGCAGTCCTGAAACGGTCAAGCGCAAATTGGAAGCGTTCATGGAAATGACGCGGGCGGACGAATGCATTATTAGTTCAGGCATCTTCAACCACGAAGACCGACTCCGCTCGTACGAAATAGTTTCAGAGCTGATGGAATGAATAGAAAAGCCAAGCAAGGGTACATCCATTGCTTGGCTTTTTTCATATTTGCCTTCTTTTCTCATGCTGGTCGATCAATCTTGTCCCAACGAGATCGCCCGTGACGTTAACGGCGGTTGCACCCATTCCGATAAGCGCGTCAATCGCAGTTAACAAAGCCACCGCTTCCATCGGCAAGCCGAGCTGGACGAACACAGTCGCAATCATGACGATGCCCGCGCCTGGAACTCCTGCTGTCCCGATTGAGGCGAGCGTCCCGATCAATACGACCATCAACATATCGGAAATTGTGAGTGTGGTGCCTGCGACATTGGCTGCAAAGACGGCGGACACGGCTATGCGGATCGCGGCACCGTCCATATTGACGGTTGCACCGAGCGGAATGCTGAAGCCATATAGGCTTTTGGAAACCCGCATCTTTTTTGCAGCATCTAATGTGAGCGGCAATGTCCCCGTGCTGCTTTGGGTAACAAAAGCGGTAATGATTGGCGTGCGTGCATGTTTGAAGAAAGACCCCGGTTTTATTCTAAAAAGAAGTAGAAGAATGACATATAACACGATATGAACGAGCAACGCAATATAAAAGATGCCAATCATACCACCTAAGGAAATAAGTGTATCGATCCCTTGGCTCCCGACTGTATTTGCAATAATTGCAAAAATGCCGATTGGCACATATTGAAGGATTGCCTTCAATATAATAAGGGACGCTTCATTCAACGAATTGACTGTTGTCAGTAAGGACTCTCCCAGCCCGACATGTTTCTCAGAGGAACGCATAACGGAAATTGCAATTCCGAATGCGAGAGCTGTGAATATGATGCCGAGTAGATTCATTTCCGTAAATGCCGTGACGATATTGGACGGGACGATATTGAGAAGGACTTGGACGATGCCCGGATTTTCCGGGACGTCGAATGTTTCATTGCCGGTAAGTCTCATTCCCTTTCCAGGCTGCAAAATGCTAGCGACAAGCAAACCTACAATGATCGCAAGCGCAGAAGTCACCGTGTAGTAGATGAAAACTTTGCTGCCCATACGTCCTAAATTAGCAATATTCGTCTGATTCACGCCGACGATGAGTGTAAATAAAATGAGTGGGATAATTAGAAAGGTGAGCAAACGGAGCAACAGATCGCCGAACGGTGCCAAGACGGCGGCTTGTTCCCCTAATAAGAAACCTGCTATAATCCCAAGAACTAAGGCGATTGAAATTTTAAAGATTAACGAAGCACGTAAATATGCAGTGAAAATACTTTTCACCTTGACGCCTCCTATTCAGAACAGCAAGTATTAAAGGAATTCTGAATTCTACGTTAATACAGTGTGGACGGTGTGTCAAAATACATGCCTTGAAAAAGGGAAGTGACAGCAAGACGTCGAAAGAGTAGGAAAGGAGTGATTAGCGAATGGTACTAGTGGAGGAAAAGAAGCAAGTGGAAAAACAACTAGAGAAAGCGAAAGCAGAAGTTCAAGTGCAAGAAAAAGGGCAAGTGCAAGTTGAAAGCAGCGTGGGTCGGAAGGAATTTAGGGAGGCTCCTGTAACGACGGTGTTCAAGAAATTTGGCAATCATAAGGACGTCTCTCTCGTTTTTGGCGAACCGATAGAAGTTGGCTTAACGAAAGTGTTGCCTGTTGCGAAATTAAGATATGGATTCGGCGGCGGTGGAGATGGCAATGGCGCGGATGGCGGCGGTGGGGGCTTTTTAGTTAAACCGGTCGGCGTCTATGAAATTACGCCGGAGCGGGTGAAATTCAAATCGACACGCGATCCATTGCAAATAGCTGGAATGGCATGTCTTCTCGGACTTTCTTTCGTATTAGGAAGAAACCTTCGGAAGAAAGGTAAATGAAAAAGGACTCCTGTGAGTCCTTTTTTCATTTCTATTGACTGGCATTTTTCCGAAGGGAACCAATGATAAAGCCGAGTGTTCCCAACACGATCGCGGGGACAATCCATCCTAGCCCTTCTTCGTAAAGCGGCAAATAGCTGAGAACATCGGCGACAGGAGCAATAGGCAAACCGAAAGCTTTCAGCATATCGAAAAAGCCGACAACCCCTGCAGCCGCTAACGCGAATAAATACACTTCCCGATAACCGTTGAATCGGTTATGAAAGAAGCTGACCGTAATTAACACGATTGCAAGCGGATAAATCCCGACAAGAACCGGCAATGTGATCGAAATTAATTGCGTAAGCCCAATATTCGCAATCACTGTACTAAAGAGGCCGACAATCAGGACAACCGTTCGATACGAAAGTTTCGGGAATGTACTTGAGAAAAAGGCTGCACAGGACGAGACGAGTCCTACGGAAGTCGTTAAACAAGCAAGAAATACAGCTGTTCCGAGCACTACTTGTCCGGTCGTTCCCATTAACGAAAACGCAAGTTGAGTTAAAATTTCTCCGCCGTTTTCCGCATTTGGAGCGATTAAACGACTAGTGGTGCCGAGGTATGCAAGTCCCACATAGACGAGGCAAAGCCCGACAACCGCAAAAATACCAGATTTCATCGTGATGGAGGCAACTGCTTTGCGGTCTGAAATGCCTTTTCCCTTAATCGCGTTAATAACGATAATGCCGAATACGAGCGCAGCAATTGCGTCCATCGTTAAATATCCTTCAATGAAACCGTTTATGAATGGATTGTGGACGTATGGTTCTTGTGGCGGGCCACTTGTTCCGGCAGGCTTGAGGATTCCGACTGTAACGATGAAAGCAATGAGGGTAAGTAGAATTGGCGTCAGCACATTTCCGAAACGGTCGACTAATTTATTTGGCTTCAGGGAAAGCCATGCCGTAATTGAGAAAAAGAGTACCGTAAACAGAAACATTACGATTCTTTCCGAGGATTCAGAAAGAAAAGGAGACAGTCCCATTTCAAAAGAAACCGTAGCTGTACGTGGAACCCCGAAAAAAGGACCAATCGCTAAGTAGACAATGATTGTAAAAGCGATTCCGAACAGCGGATGAGCCTTGCCTGCTAGATCCCTTAACTGGCTGCCGCTCAAGGCGACTGCGACTACGCCTAGAAAAGGAAGACCGACTCCGGTAATGAGAAACCCTGTAATTGTAATCCAGACGTTATCTCCCGCTAGTTGTCCGACTAACGGTGGAAAGATCATATTGCCAGCGCCGAAAAATAGCGCGAACATTAATAATCCTAACTTTACTGTTTCTTTCTTCGAAAACTCATTCATTCAAATTTCCCTCCGTAAAAGCTCATAAATGGATTTTACCATATTAGCCTCTATAACTCGTAAGACGCTCCCTAAAAAGAGAAAAATTATTAATTTCAGATAATAACCTATTTACAAACTTGAAAGTATGTTAATATTCAGAAGAGAGTACGTTTTTATTAGAATGAAATGGAATGAGGAGGAGAAGGGATGTTGAACGTAACAGAAAATCGGTTTGCCAATTACCCTCAACAACCACATGGGGGGAAACTGGTGGACAAAGTATTGACGGGGGTTGAGAGGGAGGAGGAGCTGGAAAGAGCTAGGCTGCTACCTTCCATCATGGTCGACTTGGAAGCGGTCATTACGCTTGAAATGATTGCAACAGGGGTCTTGTCTCCGAATGAAGGATTCATGAATGAAATCGACTATAAATCTGTATTGAACGAAGGCAGGTTGGCGAACGGTACAGTATGGCCTGTTCCGCTAAGCTTTGCTCCGATTGGCAATCGCAACAAGGAAATCATCAAGACACTTTCCGTGGGGGATGAAGTGGCGCTTTCCGACGAACAAAACGAGCCGGTTGCGATTTTGAAGATCGAAGATGTTTTTGATTATGATAAGGAATACCGTGCTTCACATCTATTCGGCACGACTGATCGAAATCATCCAGGGGTGGACGCGATCTATAGACGTATGGGCGACGTCGCGCTAGGCGGACCAATCCGATTATTGCGCCGTGTCGATTGGGGGCCGTTTGAAAAGCTGCGGTTGGAGCCGAAAGATACGTGGCATGAATTTTACGAGGTGAAGAAATTCCGCTCTGCAGCGGGATTCATTACCGGGGCGAATCCTTTGCATCGGGGCCATGAATATATCCATAAAAACGCGTTAGAAGAAATCGACGGCTTGCTTCTTCAGCCGTTAGTCGAAATGGCAAAACGTGAATATACGCGTCATGAATTCCGGATGTTGTCCTATCGAAGTGTGCTGGATACGTATTATCCGAAAGGGCGGTCCATTCTTGCTCCGCTGCGGGTGACGTATATTTTTGCGGGCCCTCGGGAAACAGTGCTGCATGCGCTGATTATGAAAAACTATGGTTGCACTCATGCGCTTATCGGCCGGGATCATGCAGGAATCGGAGATTATTACGATAAGTATGCAAGCCATAGCATTTTTGACCAGTTCAATCCGGAAGAGCTCGGCATTGACGTAAGGCTTTTCCACGAAGTGTTCTATTGCACGCGTTGCGATAGCCCGGCGACAGAACAATCATGCCCGCACGATATTCAATATCGGATCAATATTTCTGGAACAGGTATCCGGGAAATGCTTCGTCATGGAATTATGCCGCCGAAGGAAATCGTCCGTCCGGAATCGGCAAGGATTGCGATCCAGGGCGTCCAGCCAAAAGGTCTTGATGAATTTGGAAGCGCTATCTCTCCAGTAGGGAAGATCATTAAGAGTATGTTCCCGTTCTATTTGGAACGGACGAGGCTTGGAGGACGGATTCGAAAAGCGTCACTGTCGGTCGAGGACTTGACGAATGACGATTTGGAAGCGGTCAATTTGGATGTCCGGGCGAATGCCGACCGTATTTATCGGGAAGTTTTCGAGGAGTATTCGAATGTGGGCGACACGAACCGGAGCATGCAGCCTGAATGGGTGATGGATGCAAGAGAATCATTGCATACTCAGCAACAGATGGTCATCCAGGACTTGGAGGAGAAAGTGAAGCAGGCTCCTGAGGCCGCTTCGGATGAATTCATGTATCAGGATAAAGAGGAAGCACAACGGGAATTGGAAGTGGCAAAGAAAATCTTGGGCGACATTCCGAAAGTACTGCGTGCAGCAGACTTCGATTATCGGACGTGGAATGTGCTACCGTATAAGCGTTATCGCGGGGCAGACGAGCCTGAAGAAGAAAAATAAAATCCATATAGAGCGAGTAGTAATATACTTGGAGCTTTCCGCTTTTGTCGCGGAAAGCTTTTTCACGTTTCTGTAGGTCCTTTTGACTTCAAGGAATCATTCTTATGTATGGTCGAATGCAATCCATAAAACACCATTTACATTGCTTTGCGAGGTACCTCGTGTTACGATGTCGATAGAGAGGTGATTGAAATGGATCAAGAGATGATGAAAGGAAGCATCGATTTAATATTATTATCCCTCATCGCGCAACGGCATATGTACGGCTATGAAATCGTTAAAGTGTTGAAAAAGGTCAGTGACGATACGTATGAAATGAGTGAAGGGACTCTTTACTCTGCGTTGAAGCGTTTGGAAAAGAAACGGTGGGTCGACTCCTATTGGCAGGAAACGGAGGGCGGCAGGCGAAAGTATTATCGACTGACCGATGAAGGCGGCGCCGCTTTGGACAGCAAGCGCGAAAATTGGGAGTGGATGAATACGCTTGTGCATAAAAGTTCGGAAGGATTGCTATGAAGCAGCCCTTTCAACGGTTTGTCGAGGGAATTGTCCGGGAAACCGACAGCAATCATGAGGAGCGGAAAGACTTGTATGAAGAACTGCTCTCTCATTTGGAATGTTCATTCATAGATTATCAGAAGCAAGGATTATCAGAAGAGGAGGCTATGCGAACCGCCATGACAAACTTTGGAGAGGAACGGGAGATTGGCAAGCAGCTGCAACAGGCAATGTACCCATACCGAAGGGAAATGATGCTTTCATTATCGGTAGCATCACTGCTTTTCGCGTATAGCGTTTACGCATGTCAGTTATTTGTAATGGGAGATGCGCATATCCCTTGGTTAATCGTTGCCGTCTTCATTAGCACCGCAATACTAGTTATGACGGTTCGGCCGGTTTCTTCATTGAATCGGAGATTGTGGATGAATAGCATGCTGCTCATTCATATCATGACTTTTTTCTATGGATTTTTATTGGCGACTGACGTATATCCGCCGTTGTCGACCGGCTTGTCAATCATTGCAGGATTGATTCTTTTGCTTGCGATCGTTCTTGTGTATCGGACGACGATTTACGATTATTCATCAAAACGCCAACAGCTAGTGAAGGATGCAAAACGATTTCATTTTATAAATATCACAACAGGTATATTCATTGTTTTCGCTACATTGTTTTTCTTATGGGCGTTTTTATTTTTCGGTGATATGTCGCCAAAAGTATTCATATTGTTTATACCGCTTGTCCTATGGATTGTTTCCTATGCAAGCCAATTGCAGTTGCTCTCGAAGCAAAAGAAACTGTGGGCGTATGCGATTCTGTTCATGCAAACAGCAGTCGTATTATCGGCGGTCGGATTTTGGGTGTTTGGAGTTGTAGGAGGGATGGCATGAATAAATCAATCAGTATTCTCATTGGTAGTATCGGCTTCGTTACGATCGTTTTCGTTGTGCTAGGGTTCTTGTTTGAAAAAGAGGAAAATGAAAAGCAAAATGGGCTGACTGCCACTTTCGATGTCTCTGTAGATGGTTCGATTGCATATGTTGCCTATGATGACGGGAAAGCAGGTATTTATTTGCCTGATGGGAATGAATTGCCGATTGTACAGTTTCCTGTCGATCAAACAATTTTAGATATCAGCTTCTCGAAAGATGGTAAAAGACTAGCATATATTGTGACAGATAAAGAGATGAGTCCAGAAAGTGAAAGCTCCGTACATCTTTTGAATGTGGATACGGCTGCTGATCAACTTGCATTTCGTGAGCAAGGAATAATTACGGAACTGGCATTTGACCCGAAAGATTCGGAGCTTCTCTTTTATTTGCACGCCGCGACTTTTACGAACTATTCACCGATTGTAGGCGAAAGGCCACATGATTTTGATGTGCATAGCTTCCATCTTCAAACGCTTGAGCAGACAAAATATACCGATCTGAAAAAGTACAATATGCAGTCATTGCAAGTATCGGCGACAGATGAATCCGTGTATGTCCAAACGGATGACGATGAACATGTACAAACAGCGGACGATGTATTTGCATCCAAGCAGCGTATTTTTAAAATCCCACTCGATGCGCCAGACGAAAAAACGGTCATAAGTGATCCGGCGGGGGAGGAAGATCTATATGACTTCGTACTGTTGCCGGATAGGGAAGAAATTATTTACCAAGCAGTCGGGGGCACTGGAGAAGATGGCATATTCGAGTACGAGTTGTTCAGCTTCAATTGGAATACGTATGAAACGAAGCAACTGACCCATTTAAAGGAGTATGCGTCTGAACCAACCGTAGGGCAGGATAATAAAATCTACTTTTTGGTGGACCGTCAATTCGGAGGGCGGCAGCCTGACTATCGAATCTATCAGATGTCCGCAGATGGGGAAAATGTGAAAGAAATCTTGAGTGCACAATAAACGATTTGCATGACTATGAAAAATTGAAAAAAATGGAGGCGTACCCGTTGTCAATAAGCCGATTTCTATGATAAGCTAATTCCTGTTTTGAATATCTTAAATAGAAATGAAGGCGATATATAGATGGCAGCAGTTGCAGCCAACGGCCCGGGGAAGAAACTGAATTTGTTTCATCTGACGTGGCCGATTTTTCTTGAGTTATTTTTGTTCATGTTGATGGGATTGGCGGATACGTTCATGTTGAGTGCGCTGTCTGATGATGCGGTATCAGGCGTTGGGGCAGCGAACCAATATGTGCAAATCGCAATTCTTGTACTAGAAGTAGTCGGTAACGGTGCAGCAATCGTTGTTGCCCAATATTTAGGGTCTAGGCGTTTTATTGAAGCGTCGAAGATTTCTGCGCTTGCAGTTTCTTTGAATCTATTAGTAGGACTTGGCATTAGTGGCATCTTCATTTTGTTCACGAGCCGTATGATGGAAACGATGAATTTGCAAGGGGATGTCCTTGCACATGCGGAAGCGTATTTGGTCATCGTTGGAGGTGGGATTTTCCTACAGGCGATCATCAACTCGCTTGCAGCTGTCATTCGTGTTCACGGATTTACGAAACAGACGATGTTCGTATCACTCGGCATGAACATTATTCACGTCATCGGGAACTATGCGCTCATCTTCGGAAAGTTCGGGATGCCTGCGCTAGGCGTGCAAGGAGCGGCGATTTCGTCGGTCGGAAGCCGTGTAATCGCGATGTTCGTCTTCATTTGGCTATTGTACAAAGTGCTTGAATATCGTATCGAATTCCGTTATTACTTTACATGGTCGAAGGAATACATCAAAAAGATATTGAACATCGGATTGCCTTCAGCGTTCGAACAGATCCTGTACCAAGCATGCCAAATCGTATTCCTCTACTATGTCACTTATCTCGGTACGGAGGCGCTTGCTGCGAGACAGTATGCGACGAACATTTCGATGTTCAGTTATTTGTTTGCACTCGCAATCGGCCTCGGGACAGCAATCATCGTCGGCAGACTCGTTGGAAGCGGAGAAAAGGATGAAGTGTACCAGCAAGTTTGGTCCTCTTTGAAGCGTGCGCTTGTCTTTACCGTCGTGTTAGTGGCGATTGTCATGACGTTCCGTTATCCGCTTATGCGCCTGTTCACCGACAATGAGGAAATTATCGAGCTTGGAGCATCTGTGTTGTTATTAGCATGTTTGCTGGAAACAGGACGGACGTTCAATATCGTCATCATCAACTCGCTCCGTGCATCGGGCGACGCGAAATTCCCGGTTTTGATGGGAGCTCTATCGATGGTCATGATGAGTTTGCCGCTTGGCTATTTCTTCGTGTTCGTGCTAGACCTAGGACTTGTCGGAGTATGGCTAGCTATCGCGGCAGATGAATGGACACGCGCCATCATAATGATGCTGCGTTGGAAAAGCAGAGCATGGGAACGGTATGCGCTTGTTGAGCCTCTTGAAACAGAAGTAGAAGTGAAGCCGGAAGTCGTTTAAATGAAAAAGAAGGCCTCTCATATGTGAGAAGTCTTCTTTTTATTTTTATAATTACCAGAAGAACGGAAGCAAAGCGAAGGTTACGATGGAGCCGAGTGCAATTCCTAAGCCAAACGCTAATCCACGTCCTCCAAAGCCATATCCATATCTAAAACCGTATCCGAAACCACCCAAATTTCGTTGACGACCGAATGGCTCTAAATAGACTTTATTGCCCCTGACACATTGAATAATCCCCCTATGGGTTCGTCCATCCCGAGTCCCAATAACGACAGCTCTTCCGATATGCCTAGTGCACAAAGAATGGTATTGTTGAACTGACATCGTGTTGTCACCCCATTTCGATTGAACATAATACATCATATGTGAGGGATTTTTCTTCAAGGGGGACAAACACACCGTTGCATTCGTTTAGAGTGAAAAGCAGTATTACGACAGCTGTCCAATTTCGGAGGATGAAAGTGTAAAAAGATCCGCTACATGCAAGTCTTTAGCTCTTAAAAAGTTTTGAACCAAATAATAGCCGACAGCGTATCCAGTCATATGGGGACAATTGCCGAGGCCGTATAGCACTTTTTCATGGGTAGCACTCTCTTTCACATGATGTTTGTTTGGATTGACGAAGTCTTTCCACAATCGGGCCAGCTGTTTGTCGGAATAAAGAGAAGTCCACGAAGAGGTAGAGTCCTTCCCGAATCTTTCTGCCACAGCTGCTTCTGCCAACCCTTCCAAAATGATCGTATCTAATAATGTGTACTCTTCTCCCCGTTTCGGAAACTTGTTCAATCGGCACACATGATTGTACTCATGGGTAAGTAACGCCTTCATTTCAGTTTCCGTATTATGAGGTGAAATGAATAAAAAAAGCTTATCAGCATAAGCTAGCCCCGATTTTCCTTTGAATTGACGAATCAACACGCTGTTGTTGGAATCCGATGGGAAGATAAAGATAGGGACAGAAGGACCTTTCCATTTGCTTCTCAATCGCCCTATTTCATCCGACAACATTCCCCATGCATTTTTCTCCTGCAATTTCTTCGTTAACTCTCTTCCTTGTTTTGCAGTCTTGTACATGCCAAACGTCGTTAAGTGATGATGAATATCCGATGAGGAAGCTGATGTGAAGTAGTTGATTAATTTAGCGCAAACTTTCGAAGGGTCTCCTTTGCATTCCTCGAGCCAATTGTCAGTCCGGATTACGGCCATGCTATGGCACCTCTTTTTGAATTATCATATTCGCATGTTAGAAGGAAGGTCCACAACATAAAAAACCCACTAAATTACTATGCATTGTAGGGATTATTCTGCTATAATCTACTAAACATACGTAATGAAGGAGCTGGACAGCTTGCGAGTAGTGAATAATATAGCCGAATTGATAGGCGAAACGCCTGTAGTGAGATTGAATCGCCTTCCTGATCCACAAGGTGCAGCCGTCTATGTGAAGCTTGAATATTTCAATCCGAGCAGAAGCGTCAAGGACCGGGCGGCATACAATATGATAATCGAAGCGGAAAAAGCGGGTTTATTACAACCGGGAGATACGATCATTGAACCGACGTCTGGAAACACAGGGATCGGACTCGCGATGAATGCTGCAGCGAGAGGCTACAAAACAATTATCGTCATGCCTGATTCTTCGACACTCGAGCGGATCAATATTTTAAAAGCTTACGGTGCAACGGTCATGTTGACACCGAGTGATTTAAAAATGCCGGGAGCCATTCAAAAGGCAAAGGAAATTTCAGCGGAGATTCCAAATAGCTTCATTCCGATGCAATTTGAAAATGTAGCGAATCCGGATATTCACAGGTATACGACAGGACCGGAAATCGTTCGAGCGATGGAATCGTTGAACCGAAAACTGTCAGCGTTTGTTTGTACAGCGGGTACGGGCGGTACAGTTACAGGGACTGGTGAGTTTTTAAAAGGACACGACAGCGATATTACGGTTCATATAGCGGAGCCGGCAGGTTCTCCAGTACTATCTGGCGGGAAGCCCGGGAAGCATAAGCTTGTCGGAACGAGCCCCGGTTTTATCCCATCGATATTAAACACATCCGTTTACGACGAGATTTTCAAGATCGAAGATGAGGACGCCTATCGAACGGTACGCGAATTGGCGGCGCGTGAAGGCTTGCTGCTCGGTCCAAGCGGGGGTGCTTCCGTATTTGCTGCGATGCAAGTGGCGAAACGATTGACCCCAGCTGATACTGTTGTCTGTATTGCGCCAGACAATGGCGAACGGTATTTATCGAGCGATTTATTTGATGACTAAAGGAGAGGAATAAGCATCCTCTCCATTTTCATAAGTTTAATTCCGACTAAACAAATAAGATAAATAGAGGTGTGGAAAATGTATGTCACAATCGATGGAATCGAGAAGAGTTTCACGAATGAAAGAAAAGAGCAGGTTCTAGTACTGGATCACATTACTATCGATATGGAAAAAGGGAGCTTCGTCTCCATCGTCGGTCCTTCTGGCTGTGGCAAATCGACGCTGCTTTATATGATTGCAGGCTTAGAGAAGACGGATAAAGGCAGCATTCGCATCGCAGGAAATGAAGTGAAGAAGCCTGGTCCCGATCGAGTCGTCGTTTTTCAGGAAGCCGGGCTTTTCCCGTGGTTAACCGTGTTGGAAAATGTGAAATACGGCTTGCTGCTGAAGAAGATGCCGAAGCAAGAGGCTGAGGCAAAGGCAATCGAAATGTTGAAAATGGTCCACTTAAGCAACTATATCCATTCGTACCCGCATCAACTGTCGGGTGGGATGAAGCAAAGAGTATCTATTGCGAGAGCTTTAGTGATGGAACCGGATATTTTGCTGATGGATGAGCCTTTCTCTGCGCTCGATGAACAGACGAGAATGGTGCTCCATAAAGAATTGCTGGAGATTTGGAAAAAGACGAAAGTGACGATTTTTTTCGTGACGCACAATATTCGAGAGGCTGTGTTGTTATCGGAAAAAGTGATCGTGTTCGGCACGCGTCCTGGAAAGGTGAAGGAAATCATTCCAGTTCCGACTTCAACGGACGGCGTGTTGCCCGATAGTGTGACATTGCATACAGAACAACGGATTTTAGCCATTTTGGAGGAGGAAATTGAAAAGGTGTTAAAGGAGGAAATGGGTGATGACTACAGCTTTAAGACGAATCATCTTCATCGCGATGATAGCGGTGATATGGGAAGTCACATCTAGACTTTCGGTATTGCCAGATTTCATGTTTCCGCGTTTGACACAAGTGTTGGAAACTCTTTTTAACGGTCTTGTGAATGGGCAAATTGTAGCGGCAATCGGGAAAAGCATGAGCCGCCTGCTGATCGGATTTGCGATCGCAATCGTTTTAGGTGTCATTATGGGCTATCTCATTTGGCGATATAAATTAGTGGAGGATACACTCGGTTTTCTCGTTACTGCGTTGCAATCCATTCCGAGCATCGTCTGGTTCCCGCTCGCAATCATCTGGTTCGGATTGAATGATTTCTCGATCCTGTTCATCGTCACGATTGGTGCCACATGGACGATGACCGTCAGTGCGACGAGTGGATTTCAAAATGTGCCGACGCTGTACCAACGGGTAGCTAAAACATTCGGTTCAACTGGGGTCCATTTCATTCGAACTGTCATCCTGCCGGCATCCGTTCCGCAATTAATATCGGGTCTTCGCATTGCCTGGGCATTTTCATGGAGGGCATTGATGGCGGGGGAATTGCTCGGCTCAGGAGGAGGACTCGGGCAACTACTTGAAACAGGGCGGTCTCTCGGTCAAATGGACCTTGTCATCTCGGTTATGATCATCATCGCGGTAATAGGAACGATTATGGATAATGTCGTGTTTTTACGTTTGGAGCGTTCTGTACAGAAAAAATGGGGTCTTGCGTAACCAGCATACAAAGGAGATGTCGACAATGAAAAAGTCATTGATTATGACGTTGTTAACGGTTTTAGTAATGGGAATCCTCACTGCTTGCGGCTCTTCATCCTCAGGCGAAAAATCAGTTAAAATCGGGTACTTCCCGAATTTGACTCATATCGCTACAATCGTTGCTCTTGAAAACGGTTATTTTGAGGAAGAGTTTGGGGATGATGTGAAAATTGAAACGAAGACGGTCAGCAATGGTGGTCTTTTCATGGAAGCGATGACGACAAAATCGATTGATGTCGGTACAGTCGGTCCTGGTCCATTGTTGAATTTCTACGTGAAAAACCCGACGTTCCGTTTGATTTCTGGCGCAGTGAACGGAGGAGCTGTTCTTGTCGCGAGTGAAGGCGGAGGCGTTTCGGAACTTGCCGATCTAGATGGCAAAAAAGTCGCCATTCCGGTCATTGGAAGCACACAAGACGTCATGCTTCGAAAAGCATTGAAAGAAGTGAATCTCGAAACGACCACGAACGGCGGTACAGTCGAATTATTCGCAGCTGCGCCTGCTGACACCGCTACACTTTTTGTTCAAAACGCAGTCGATGCCGCAGCGACACAAGAGCCGTGGGGAAATATCCTCGAAACACAGGCGAACGGCAAGCTGATCCTGGACTGGGATGTTTTTGCATGGGGGAAGGAATCGACAAACACAGTCGTTGCAGCAAGCGATGAATTCTTGAAGAACAAAGAATTTGCGAGCGCTTATTTGAAAGCGCACAAGCGGGCAGTCGAGTTCATCCAACAAAATCCGGAGGAAGCTCAAAAGTTGGTCATTCAACATATAAAAGATTTGACGGGCAAGGAAATCAATGAAGAAGAGACAACTGCCGCATTTGCAAAGCTTGAAGTTACGACCGAGGTGAATGAGCAAGTCATTCAAGAAATGGCGGACATTAGTAAGGAAGCCGGATATGTGACGAGCAGTGATATTGAAGGCATGATTGATCTTTCATATTTGAAAGAGTAAGAAGCGAAGAATAAAAAAAGAGGGACCTACCATGATCTAGGTGAGGTCCCTTGTACTTTATTCATCAATTGGCTTGTACTTCTTTCGCACGTCTTGCTTTGCCGGTTGCCATCGATATCGAAACGGCAGCGCACAAAAATGCAATGACGACAACTCCAGCCCCGACAGTCGTTGTGCTTGTGACCGAATCGGTTTGGCCTAATACGACAGCGCCGATTCCTGAACCCAATGCGATCCCGACCTGCAATGCGGAATTGTTTAGACTTTGATGGATATCAGACGAAACGGGATCGGTCTCGATAATATAATCCTGCTGCGGCGGTGCAAGGGCCCAGCTTAATGCTCCCCAAATCATCATGATGACAATGAAGAACGGAAACGAAAATGTCGAGTAGGGCAATACGAATAAGATCAAGGCGAAAGAACCGATAATAATGAGAATACTTTTCTTTGATCCGACCCAACCGGCAAGATTCCCCCCGAACGCTCCGCCAGCTACTGCTGCTATTCCAAAAAGGAAATAGCAGATACTGATCCAGTATTGGTTCAGGTTCAAATTCATTTCCAAGAATGGTGTAAGGTAGGCGTAAACCGTATAATGGCCGGCTAGCATGAACATCGTTGCCAAGTGCGCGAAGACGATTTTTTTATTTGCGAGTGATTTGATTTGCATGGAAAGGGGCTGCACTTCACTCATCGGAATCTTCCCAAGGAAAATAGAAACGAAAATGAATGAGCAGATCGAAAGAACCGCAATTCCTAAAAAGACGCTGCGCCAACCGAACGCATTCGTAATGAGAATGCCAAGTGGCACGCCTAGCACGAGGGAAGAACTGATCCCCATCACAATATAACTGATGGCCTTCGCACGCTTAGGCGCTTCAACAATCCGAGCGGCAATCGTCAAGGAAAGGACGATGAGCAGTGCCGCACTCGTCGCGGTAATGACACGGGCGATCATGACAAATGTGAAAGTGGGACTGAAAAAGGTCATAATGTTTCCGGCGAAAAAGATCACCATCGTAACTAAATAAAGCTTTTTCCTCTCAATTTTAGCGGTCAATGACAATAAAACCGGACCGGCAATGGCGAACACAAGCGCATAGACCGAAATGAGCTGCCCCGCCGTCCCGATGGAAACATTTAAATCATCTGCGATAATTGGCAATATGCCTCCGACGATCAATTCAACAAGTCCGACTGTAATCGTTGATATCGCAAGGATTAAAACTCGTAAATCCATAAAAAATCCTCCTCTATAAAATAAAAAAATCCCGACTGCAAAGTAAGTTACCTTTGTAGTCAGGAGTTAATGGTTCCTGGTAGAGACCCTCAAACCGTATTATTGAGGTTATACATATATGTTGAAGTTATGAAATTTCCATTCACCAATCTACCATGGTTCGACATAAATATCAAGAGCAATTTCCTTTTTATGATCGATTATGGTTACATAGAAATAACAATTACATCTGTTTTGGAGGAACCAATATGTACGATCCAACTGTTTTCGAAAACTTAAAAGTCGCATTTGAAAACCGGGTGTATGATCTTGATACGATCGATCGCGATATACGGATCGTCAACCGATCAGATCAAATGGATTTCGCGGTTCTAGCACGGAAATTCATTTTACAATTTACACTTTTTCATTTGGAAGATGTGTCTGCCGAAATCATTTTGGAGGCATCTTTACAAGACTTGGCGGATGAAATATTGGAAGCACCCGGAGAAAATCCTGGCTGTTCATTGACAGTACGCTTTCTGAAGCGTGTTCGAGAAGAAGAGGAGCAGTGCGGACAGATCGAGGAAACATTGAATGACATATGGGAAAATGAAGTTCTTGTTACCCAAACGTTAAGTTTCATATACGGAGAGGACGCACCCGGTTACTTGAACAATATTGAAGTGAAATTCAAGGCGAAAATCAATGAGGAGCACATGGGGAAGCTGCCCGATTTTTTAAATAGTGTTCTCGACGCGCTGCGTGTACTGAACGCCATTTGACGATGAAAAAACTTTGCATCTTCTCTATCCCGAATTGGGAAATGGCTATATAATGAAGGACGTATGCATCTTTGTATGATTTATGCGTTTTTAGACTGATTTTTTGATTTTACTTTGACAGAAGGAAAAGGTGTACAACATATGAGTTTATTGACAGTAAGTAATTTAAGCCATGGGTTCGGGGACCGGGCAATTTTTGATGATGTTTCGTTCCGTTTATTGCAAGGGGAGCATATCGGCCTGATCGGTGCGAACGGGGAAGGTAAATCGACGTTCATGAATATCATCACGCGTAAGCTTGAGCCGGATGCTGGAACGGTCGCTTGGGCGAAGCGTGTGCGCGTCGGATATTTGGATCAGCATGTCGTGCTACAACAAGGGATGAGCATCCGTGATGTGCTGCGGACTGCGTTTCAATACCTTTATGATCTGGAGGCGGAGATGAACGCTCTTTTCGCGAAGATGGGCGAAGTCGATGCCGATGAGCTTGAGAAGCTGCTAGAGGAAACAGGGCAGATGCAAGATGAGCTGACGAATAACGACTTTTATATTATCGATTCCAAAGTGGATGAAGTGGCGAATGGACTTGGATTGGATGAGTTCGGGCTTGACCGTGACGTCCACGATTTAAGCGGCGGGCAACGTACGAAAGTGTTACTCGGTAAGCTCCTCCTTGAGAAGCCTGATATTCTGCTTCTTGATGAGCCGACAAACTATTTGGACGTCGAGCATATCGAGTGGCTGCGTAATTATTTGCAGAACTACGAAAATGCATTCATCCTCATTTCGCATGATATTCCTTTTTTGAACAGCGTCATTAACTTGATCTACCATATGGAAAACCAGCAAATTACACGGTACGCAGGGGATTATGATGAGTTTTTGCGTGTCCATGAAATGAAGAAGCAGCAAGTAGAGGCTGCATATAAGAAGCAGCAAAAGGAAATTGCCAACTTGAAGGACTTTGTTGCGCGCAATAAAGCGAATGCAGCAACGAGCCGGATGGCGATGTCCCGCCAGAAGAAGCTCGATAAGATGGATATCATTGAACTGGATGCTGAAAAGCCGAAGCCGCAATTCGATTTCAAGCTTGCGCGTACGCCGGGACGTTATTTATTCCAAACGAAAGACCTCGTCATCGGGTATGATGAGCCGCTGTCAAAGGAGCTCAACTTGACTATGGAGCGCGGGCAGAAGATTGCTTTGTCCGGGGCGAATGGTATCGGGAAAACGACGCTATTACGAAGCATTCTCGGTGAAATCCCATCTCTTGCGGGTTCTGTCGAGCTTGGCGACCATCTTGAAATCGGCTATTTCGAGCAGGAGATAAAGTCGGAGAATAATCGCACTTGCTTGGAAGAAGTGTGGGATGAATTCCCGCATTTCACGCAGTATGAAGTGCGTGCCGCGTTGGCGCGCTGCGGATTGACGACGAAGCATATCGAGAGCAAGGTGAAAGTGCTGAGTGGTGGAGAGCGGGCAAAAGTTCGCCTTTGCAAGCTCATTAACAGGGAAACGAATTTGCTCGTTCTCGACGAGCCGACGAACCACTTGGATGTCGATGCGAAAGCAGAATTGAAGCGCGCGTTAAAGGAATATAAGGGCAGTGTGTTGCTCATTTCCCATGAGCCTGATTTCTACGAAGGCGTTGTGACGGATGTGTGGAACGGAGAAAACTGGACGACGAAGATGTTTTAATACAAAAGCGGAGTTTAGACGTTATAAGCAGTGAAAGGCACTCGGGCGATTATGTCGTCCGAGTGCCTTTTTCAAATGTATCCGTTGATCCGCGATTTGTTTTCCTGATGGATTTCTTCTTGCAATCCGTCAATCGCTTCTTTTCGGCGTTCGTTCTTCTCCTTGATGGAAGCAAGTTCTGCACCCTCAGCAGTTTTCGCTGCTTCATTCGCAGCTTCCATATTGCTAATCGTCTTCTTTAATCGGTCCACATTATCTGCAGAATCATTCGGTAAAGGTCTTGGCATGTTCATCCCTCCTTTATTCAATTAACTAGTCTATCCACTTGACGAGAAAATATGTGTAAACTGCTAATCTCGTAACTTTTTTCATGTCGACCCCCATAAAAAGAGAATCCACTTCGAATAACTAGTATGTCCGATAGTGGACAACAACTTAGACGAGGTGATTGATATGCAAAAGAAGTGGAGAAAAACAGGAGCAGCATTGCTTATCGCGGGATTGACAGTTGGAGGGACAAGCTATGCACTTGCAGATGGTGGAAAAGTAACTGAAGTTATCGATCTTAGCGAAATTGGAAAAGACACAGTCTCACCTGTAAGTCCGGTTAGAGAAGTTGTGAAAGCAGATGACACGGAGACGGACGTTGCTGCATCTGAAACGAACGAAGGCGAGACAACGACTGAAACGGACAAAGAAAATGGAACAACGGAAACTGACAAAGAGGGAACAACAGAATCCGATAAAGAACAAGCGACTGAAACAGATGAAAACGAATTGCCTGAAATTCCGGAAGGCTATACAGCAGGAAATCTTGCTGCCTTGGCAAAAGCATATGAAAATGCTGGAAACCAGAATGCGAAAGCGGCCATTAAACGCAATATGGAACGTTCCATTGCGAAATGGGAAAGCAAGCAGCCTGTAGTTGAAACACCAGAAGAGGAAGTTAAAGAAGAAGCGCCGGTAACTGAAGAACCAGCGAAAGTTGAAGAGCCTGTAAAAGAAGAAGCACCGGTGAAAGAAGAACCGGTGAAAGAAGAAAAGCCGGCTAAAGTGAAAGCGAAAAATCCTCAAGCTGAATTGAACGCAAAGCATAAAGAGGAAAAAGAAGCATTGAAAACTGCTCAAAAAGCTGAACGTGATGCATTGAAGGAAGAGCGCAAAGCTGCAAAGGAACAGCAAAAACAAGAGAAAAAAGAGAAGAAAAACTAATTTACCATAGTTTACTGCTTTCCATTTTCCGATTGTCCACTTACAATCGAAGCAATCGGAATTGATGGAAACGGAGGGTTGTCCATGCTTTTGTCCATCATACAAGGGATCTTCAATAAGGAATCTAATACAGCAATAGATAAGCTTGTATGGAAGGCGAAGACTGGCGATGAGAAGGTCATGGATGAGCTTCTCATCGCATTTACTCCGTTCATGAAAAAGACGGCTTCTTTCGTATGCAATCGATTCATTGACGATAGCGATGAAGAATTCAGTATTGCAATGGTCGGATTTCACGAGGCGGTTTTAAAATACAAACCGGAGGAAAATGCTTCACTGAAGACATTTGCCCATTTGATCATGAAACGGCGGCTGATCGATTATATACGAAAAGAAGCAGTGAGAAATGCGAACGTCCTTCTAACGATTGATGACGATGAAAATGAAATGGCCAACGAATATGTCTTCGATGAATCATCGATCTTTTCTTATTCAGAAGAACGTCGAGCGAAGGAACGTCGGGAAGAGCTGGCCGAGTACGGCAGATTGCTTGATGAATACGGCTTATCATTCAAAGAGCTTGCCGCAGTATCACCAAAACACGCTGATTCCAGAAAGACCGCTTTTCAACTCGCACAAATCATAGCGGAGACACCAGAGTTTTATAATCATCTTATGGAGAATAAGAGACTACCAATGAAGCAGTTGGAAGAGATTGTCGAAGTCTCCAGGAAAACGATTGAGCGACACCGGAAATACATCATTGCGGTTACGCTGTTGCTAAACAACGATTTTATATACATAAAGGAATACGTAAAAGGGGAACTCATATGATGCGGACATATAGAGGCATTGTTTGCGAAAAGAAAACAAAATATATGGTGTTCCTAACGGCGAAAGGTGAATTTCTGCGGGGAGTTCCGTTTGGGGATCCACCCGAGATCGGTGAGGAAGCTGAATTCGCACTCGTTACTCCGTCTTTTATGACCGGAAGAAGACCGAAGACGCGTTTAGCTGGAGCCTTCTTAGTTGCGGCAGCCCTTCTATTTTTCTTTGTGTCGTCATTGAGCCCTTTAAACGATAAAGTGATGGCGTATGTACAATTGGAATCTGGCACAGCAATGGAGTTTGGAGTGAACCGGAAAGGTAATGTCATTTCCTTGCGTTATTTGAATGAAGCGCAAAAGGACGATTTAGCAGAATGGAAGAACCGTCCAATCCTTTCCGTGCTCGATAGGGCCATATCTGAATTATCGATGCATGACAATCAAATTATAGTTACGACAGTCTACCCAACTGCCGAAAAGGAGCACGAAGCGCGTCAAGTGATTGGAGCTGCTGTACAGGAAGTGCGTGGAAAGTATGACGACTTGAATTTGCAAGTTGCTGAAAGCACGCCAGAGAAACGAAAAGTGGCGAACAAGAAAAAAATGTCGATTCATCAATTCAACTCTGTAGAAAATGAAAAGTCTTCAAGTGGAAATCAACCTGCTAGTAAAAAGGATCAGAAAGAGAAAAAGTCAGAACAGAAGCTGGAAGACAAATCCCCAAAAACGAAGAAAGACAGCACGCCACCTTCAACTCCGCAACAAAAAGAAATGGAGATGAAGCGTACAAATCAGCCTGAAGCTCAGCAAAGTCCGCCGGTGGAGAAAAAGGAAAAGAAGCAGAACGATCATAGAAGTGAAAATGTACCGCCTCATGCAGATAAAAAAGGGCCGCCAGATCACTCATCATCATTGAATAAACAGCCTAATGACCATCAAGGACCACCTGTGAAACAACAACAAAAAGAAAATCCATCAAAGAATCCGCAAAATAATAAATGAGGCTGCTACGACCGTAGCAGCCTCTCTTTTCGTTAAATAAAACTGTCAACCGCTCATAACTCCCGCCAACCGCTCATAAAACGGGAAAAGCGCTCATAACTCCTGCCAAGCGCTCATAACTCCCAACATTATACTTCCTTCAAAATCGCATCCACGGTCGATTCTACTTCTGCACGATTCATTTTCTCATGCCCGCCATGCAACGCGCCGATTGTCCGCTTCGCCAACGCAAGGGGGATTTTGCAGAACGTCAAGATGTTTTTGTTTGAAATAGACTCGATATATTCATCAGCCTTTTTCAAGTTCAGCTCCGCATATTCGAACAGGTCATGCCTGTCCCATCCTTCAGGAAGGAAACGGACGCCGCGCTCCGCATCCTCGTCCTGATTGCGCAGCATATTCACCGCCTGCAATCCTCGACCATACCCAATCGCCAAGTCCCGATCCGTTTTCGTTCCGTCATACTGTTCCCAAATATCGGAAAGCATCACACCGACAAGACCTGCTACATAGTATGTATAGTCATCCAAATCCTCTTTCGTTTGAATCAGGAAATCCCTTCCAACCCATTTCGCCATGCCGTCCGCCATAATGCTTGTCGACTCTTTCACTTTCGCCACGATACTTGTCGGGCATACAGATAGCCAATCGCCAAGTCGCAACGTCACTTCCGGCAATAAGTTTTCATAAGGCTTCAGAAGAGCGCGATACTCAGCAGCGTCGAATAAGTCGGTTTGCAGGAGCTTGCTCGTAGCCTTCAACAAATGTTGTTTGCTCTCCGGATGCAACTCCTCATGATCCTCTATTTCATCAATCGCACGCATGCATAAATAGGCAGAGCCTACCGTTTTTCGCAGTGTTGGATTCAATAACTTAATCGGAATATAGAAAGTCCTGCTCGTCAGCTTTAAAACGTGCATCGCTTCCTTTTGTAATTTAGCTTCGTTCATAATGATGGTCCTCCTTCATTTCTGGAAGCAGTTCTTATCATTATCATACACTATTCTAAGAAGCACTTGCCAACCCTATTGTTGGGAATCAATATTTTTTTGGAATTTCCTATTGACAATGAATAAATGGTAATGGTATCCTGGAGAAGTAAGTTATTCTAAATTATGAAAAGGAGGTACGGAAACATGAAAAACGCAATGCTAATCCAATCTAATTTCATACTTGATCCGTGCCTGACTAAACTCTCCTTCTAATTATAGACTGAGGAATGGCATGGTATGCCGTTCTTTTATATGAGCACACGCTTATGCAAAAGGCGTGTGCTTTTTTGTGTCTTCTTTTGAAGGAAAATTCGGTGTTTTCACGCTTTGCGTGTAGCATAAATACAAAACGAAAAGGAGTGTTTCTGATGATGAAAGTAGGACAGCGGCAGAAAGTATTGAAGGTGGAGTCTCTGAAAAGTGGATAGCGATGCACCACGCAAGTGAATTGATTCAAATAAAAAATAAAGGAGGAAAAGCAAAAATGATTTATCAAGGCGCAAAACATGAACGTTATGAACAAATAAAAAACAAAAAATTGATGGAGTGGGAATCTCCAAAATGGATAGATAGTAATGGCGACACGACAGGTGGACGCCGATTGTAATCTCGTTTAAGGTCCCTCTCCAATTAGGAGAATAATGATATGTATACAATTGATAGAGAAGTAATTCAACGACAAATGGCAGAAATGCGACTGGAAGTCGAGCAGTATCGACTTGGCCAAAAAGCAATCAAACGAAAAAGAAAAGAGCGGAAAAACATTCCGTTCTGGGCGATTTTCTTCAGTTACTGAAACTAATCAAAAGAGCGTTCCCTCATACAAAAGAGAGAACGCTCTTTTCGTCTGAGCATATTCTTTTAAAAAATATCTTGAATGTGAGACAATCACTAGCGTCAAGTAACGATTGCACTAGCTTCAAATAGGACACATGCATTGTCGTATTGTGGCTATGCTAGTGGTAAAATAGCAACTATAAAGGAGTCCAACATCATGGCAATTAAAGTAAAAGCAATCATAGGTAGTAATAGCCCGACTTCATACAACCTGAAACTGGTTGAGTATCTCCGCAAGAAATATGCGGACAAGCTAGAGATCACGCCTGTTTTCATTAATAATGTTGATATGTTTTCCGTTGAACGAGAAAACAATCAGCCTGAAGACGTAAAGGATTTCCTGGACAATGTAAGGGATTCAGACGCTGTCCTTTTTGCGGTACCTGAATACAACTTTTCGATTCCGGGTGTATTGAAAAATGCGGTTGACTGGCTTTCAAGAAGCAACTTCGCAATCAAAGACAAGCCTGCTTTCATTATCGGCTCATCGATGGGCGTGTTAGGAAGTGTACGTGCTCAAATCCACTTACGTGAAATCTTGTCGAACCCAATGCTCTCTCCTGCACTATTGCCGAACAATGAAGTGTATATCGGATCTGTACACGAGAAAATGGACGAGAATGGTCAATTGACAGACCAAGCGACAATTGACTTTTTAGATAATGTTGTCAACAATTTCATCGCATTTTATTCAAAAACAAAAGCGTTAGCTGAAGCAAAATAATATGAAAAGAAAGGCCGTCTCGTACTAAGAGGCGGCCTTTTCTTTTGCTCCCCTGGTCAAGGAAGGATAGCGAATGATCTGACGGGGAAGCCGGATGCTTTTTCTGGTTTTGCGACGATGTTGAAAATGATGGCTCCTGTAGCAGGCAGCTTATCTAAATTGGTCATCAATTCAATCTGATATGTGTCTTGGTCAAGGACATAATATTCGCCCTCCAATTTTCCTTTCTTGCGGAAGTCCGCAGCAGAGTCGGTATCGTATGTTTCGTGGCCGACCGCTTTTACGCTGCGCTCTTCGAAAAGGAATTTCAATGCGTCCAATCCCCAGCCGGGAATTCGGTTGTTGCCATCTTCGTCCTTATTGTTAAACGCCTTGTGATCAGGCCAACGTTTACTCCAATCTGTGCGCAATGCTACGAATGTGCCTTCACCGATTTTTCCGTGAACCGCTTCAAAGTCTAAGATGTCCTGGATTCCAAATGTGAAATCATTGTCAGCTTCGGCTTCCTTCGATTTATCGATGACGACTAGCGGCAGGACCAGCTCATGCAACTCCAACTGGTCCAAATACCGTGTGTCGCGGACGAAGTGAATAGGGGCGTCGATATGAGTTCCATACTGCCCTGGGAATGAAAACTTTTGTGCAAAGAAGCCATCATCATGGGTGAAAAGCGTTTCGAATTTGGCGTCGTCAAACATGAAGAAGTGGGGTGAATCCGGACCGAATGTATGGGTCAAATCCACCCACTCTTTGCTTTTCAATAATTGAAGTGCTGCTTGAATTTCATTCACTGTTTCAACTGACATTAGAATCACTCTCTTTCCCCTATTGTTATTTTTGCCCGACAGCCGTCGTTTCAGCAGCGATGGCAATGGCTTGCTTAAGATCGGCAATTAAATCCTCTGCCTCTTCCAATCCTACCGAGAAGCGCAATAGTCGTTTATCGACGCCGCGTTTTTCACGCTCTTCCTCAGGAATATCCGCATGAGTTTGCGTCGTTGGATACGTGATCAAGCTCTCGACTCCTCCGAGACTTTCGGCAAATGTGATCAAGCGTAGGTTTTGCAAGAACGGATCGACCCAATCACTCTTGCACAGCCTGAATGAAATCATCCCGCCTTTACCTGCATAGAGCACATCATCGATAAGCGGTTCGTTTTCCAAATAGGAGACAAGCTCTTTCGCATTCGCATCATGTTGTTTCATTCGTACATGCAAAGTTTTCAAACCGCGGATGACAAGCCATGAATCGAACGGAGAAAGCGTTGCGCCAATCGCATTGTGGTTGTCGCCTAAACGTTTGCACAACTCTTCTCCTTTGGCGACGACGAGTCCGGCAAGCACGTCATTATGGCCTCCAATATATTTCGTTGCACTATGGATGACGATATCCGCACCGAGCTCGATTGGACGTTGGTAATATGGCGTCAAAAACGTATTGTCGACGATGACTAGCAAGCCGTGCTTTCTTGCAAGCTCTACATATTGTTCGATATCGATTTCAAGCATGAGCGGGTTTGTCGGTGTTTCGATGAAAATCGCTTTCGTGTTTTCAGTGATTAGCTTTTCCGTTTCCTTGACGTTTTCAAAAGATGAATAAGAGGTCCGGATGTTGTACAAGTCCGAGTATTGGTCGAATAAACGGAATGTGCCCCCATATAGGTCGTCGGGAGCAATTAGCTCATCTCCGGATTTGAATAGGGACATGACGAGCTGGATCGCCGCCATGCCCGAGCTGCATGCATATCCACGGTCACCGTTTTCAAGATTGGCGATGCCTTCTTCGAGAATCGTCCGAGTCGGATTTTTTGTGCGTGTATAGTCGTAGCCGGTAGAAAGCCCCAATCCGTCATGCTTGTACGCTGTCGAAAAATGAAGTGGAGGATTGACCGCTCCAGTTCTCGGGTCGCTCTGATTTCCTAGTTGTACCAATCTCGTGTTGATGCTCTGCTTTGTCAAGTTGTCCATCTCCTTTGTCTATTAAAAAAAGAGGCCTCTCTAAATAAGAAGAGGGCCTCCAACGATAGTTGAAATCAATCTTCTTATCTTCAAGACGTTCTACGCCTTTTGGAATTAGCACCATACCAAAATCGGGCTGGTTGCTGAGACTTCATCGGGCCAATCCCTCCGTCTCTCGTGATAAGAATCAAAATATAGTATTGTTAGAAAAAAGATTTATCTAAAGTTATCATGCTTCCCAAAAGATTGCAAGAAGTTTCGGAAATGAATGTCCATTGACGTTTGCTATAATGATGGGTGGTGGATAAATGAGAAGGAGGATTTCCAATGGCGTGGCTTTATGTTTTATTGGCAGCAATCGTTGAAATCTTTTGGGTGATTGGACTTCGTTATTCCGATAATGCACTCGAATGGGCGGGAACCGTCGTTGCCATCATCATTAGTTTTTATGCAATTATTAAAGCGTGCGAGAAGCTGCCGTCTGGGACGGTGTATGCGGTGTTTACCGGTTCCGGAGCGGCGGCAATTGTTCTTATAGACTTTCTGTTTTTCCATGCGGAGTTCTCTATTACAAAGTTAATTTTTATTGCGATTATTATCATAGGTGTGATCGGGATCAAAATGACAACGGTCGAATCTGAAGAGTCGGAAGGGGGCGATTGAAATGGCATGGGTATATTTGGTCCTAGCAAGTTTCGGGGAAATCTTTGGCGTCATGGCCATCAATCTGTATTTGCAGAAAAGATCGTTGCCCCGCCTGCTGCTCATTGTCGGAACATTTTCGGTCGGATTTTGGTTTTTGTCACTCGCGATGCGCGATATTCCGATGGGAACGGCCTATGCGATTTGGACCGGACTCGGTGCGGCAGGTGCTGTGTTGATGGGCATTTTGTTTTTCAAGGAAGCGGCCGGATGGAAACGGATTTTATTCCTTTGTTTGATCATCGGAGGAGCGGTCGGGTTGAAAGTATTTGGATGAAACGCGTATGTTAATTTCAATTGAATTAAGGGTAAATAGTGTATACTGTACCTATCAGAAGAATTCGGAAGAAGGAGATTTGGCATGAGTTCGAAATACGCAGATGACAGTTTGGCATTACATACAGATCTTTATCAAATTAACATGATGGAATCGTATTGGGCGGATGGCATCCATGAACGGAAAGCGGTTTTTGAGCTATACTTTAGAAATTTACCGTTTGGAAATGGTTATGCAATCTTTGCAGGGCTTGAACGGATCCTTGATTTTTTGAAGGGATTCCATTTTAGTGAAAGCGATTTGACCTATTTAAGGGAAGAGCTTGGCTACCAGGATGATTTTCTTGATTATTTGAAAGAAATGCGTTTCACTGGCGATGTTTATTCGATGAAGGAAGGGGAACTTGTATTTGCAAACGAACCGATTCTTCGCGTGGAATCGACATTGGCGGAAGCTCAGCTGATCGAAACTGCGTTACTCAATATCGTTAATTTCCAAACACTCATCGCAACGAAGGCTAGTCGTATTAAGCAAGTCGTCAAAGATGAAGTTGTCATGGAGTTCGGGAGCAGGCGCGCCCATGAAATGGATGCAGCGGTTTGGGGAGCACGAGCAGCTGTCATCGGAGGAGTGGAGGCGACAAGCAATGTCCGTGCAGGAAAACGTTTTGGGATTCCGGTTGCTGGCACACATGCCCACTCTTTAGTACAAGCGTACCGGAGTGAATATGAAGCATTCCATTCGTACGCGAGACGTCATAAGGACTGCGTATTCCTCGTCGATACGTATAATACTTTGAAAATCGGCATCCCGACAGCAATTCAAGTCGCGAAAGAGCTCGGTGATAAGATCAATTTCGTCGGTATCCGACTCGATAGCGGGGATATCGCTTTCCTCTCGAAAGAAGCTAGGCGCATGCTCGATGCTGCTGGTTTCGAAGATGCGAAAATTGTTGTGTCGAACGATTTGGACGAGTACACGATCTTGAACTTGAAAGCGCAAGGAGCGAAAGTAGATGTTTGGGGCATCGGCACAAAGCTGATCACGGCTTATGACCAACCTGCTCTTGGGGCGGTCTATAAAATTGTCTCCATCGAGAATGATAATGGTGAAATGGAAGATACAATCAAGATTTCATCCAATGTCGAGAAAGTGACAACGCCTGGTCAGAAAAAGCTTTATCGCATTATTGATCGTGAGAATGGCAAAGCGGAAGGCGATTACATTACGATGCACGACGAAGACCCGACAGTTGAAAAAAGGATTAAAATGTTCCATCCTGTTCATACGTTCATTTCCAAATTCGTGACAAACTTCGATGCCGTAAATTTGCATACGAAAGTCGTCGAAGGCGGGAAAGTGATTTACAAAAATCCTACATTGAATGAAATGCGACAATTCGCCCACGAAAATTTGGATCTATTATGGGATGAATATAAACGGTCCTTGAATCCGGAAGAATATCCGGTCGATTTGAGCCAGAAATGTTGGGATAATAAAATGCGCAATATCCGTGAAGTGCAGGACATGGTGGATGAGTACTCAATGAGATGAGGAGGTGCGGACAATGACATTCCAAGAACAGGTCATTGCGGAACTGAAAAGCATGCCGTCAATTGATCCGAAAGAGGAAATCCGCAAATCGATTGATTTCATGAAGGAATATGCAGTGAAAAATACATTTGTGAACGGCTTCGTTCTCGGTATTTCGGGTGGGCAAGATTCCTCGCTCGTCGGAAGGCTTGCGCAGATGGCCGTTGATGAATTGAATGAAGAGAACGATACGGATCGCTATAAGTTCATCGCCGTTAGATTGCCGTACGGAAAACAATTTGATGAAGATGATGCGCAGGATGCACTTGATTTCATCAAACCTTCCTTGCTCTATACGGTCGATATTAAAGAGGCGGTCGATGCAAGCGAAAGAGCGTTGAAGAAAGCGGGAATCATCATTTCCGATTATACAAAAGGGAATGAGAAAGCTCGGGAGCGGATGAAAGTCCAGTATTCGATCGCAGCATCGCATAGCTGTGTCGTTCTCGGAACCGACCATGCGGCGGAGGCAGTGACAGGATTCTACACAAAATTCGGTGACGGCGCAGCTGACCTCATGCCAATCTATCGCTTGAATAAGAGGCAAGGCCGTCAGCTCATGAAAGAGCTCGGATCCCCGGTGCATTTATATGAAAAAGTGCCGACTGCAGACCTCGAAGACGAAAAACCAGCATTGCCTGACGAAGTTGCGCTTGGCGTCACATATGAGGAGATTGATGACTTCCTGGAAGGGAAACCGGTCTCGGACAAAGCTCTTGAAACGATCGAAAAGCATTATAAACGGTCGGAACATAAACGACATATGCCGATTACGATATTCGATGATTTTTGGAAATGAATTTCAATAGCTCGCGAAATATACAGATGAAGGAATGCACGAAGCTTTCCTTCATCTGTTTTTATGCGTATTTTTGTCATATCTTGTTTAGTAGTGTTTTCAATAGGTTGTAGCCTATTCGTTATTACGGTATTATAAAGTTACATTTTGTAAATTTTCGGACATGTTTCTGTTAAATTATGGGCACGTTATAGAGAGAAGCTGGAATGGGAGGAAAAAGAATGACTTACGCACAAGTGATCGACAAAGTTCTTTCGAATATAGATAAGGTAATGATCGGAAAGCGGGATATCGCGGAGCTGAGCGTCACCGCCTTGCTTGCAGGCGGCCATGTCTTGTTGGAAGACGTGCCGGGAGTAGGGAAGACAATGATGGTAAAGGCGCTTGCAAAATTGATCGGCGCCTCTTTTAAACGTATACAGTTCACACCGGATTTATTGCCATCTGATGTACTTGGCGTCTCGATCTACAACCCGAAGGAAATGGAATTTGAATTCAGACCGGGGCCGATTGTCGGGAACATCGTTCTAGCTGATGAAATCAACCGGACGTCTCCAAAGACGCAAGCCGCATTACTCGAGAGCATGGAGGAATCCTCCGTAACGGTGGATGGGGAAACGATCCGAATCCCGCAACCGTTTTTCGTCATGGCGACACAGAATCCGATTGAATATGAAGGGACGTATCCATTGCCGGAAGCGCAGTTGGACCGGTTCCTCTTCAAATTGAAAATGGGATATCCAAAACGAGGCGAAGAAATTGAAGTTCTTTCCAGAGCAGAAAAATCGGTGCCGATTGAGCAGTTGGAAACAGTCCTCTCGATTCACGAACTAGCGGAGCTCCAACAAGCAGTGAAAGAAGTGACTGTCGATCATACAATCAAAACGTATATCGTCGACTGTGCATCGGAAACCCGTAACAATGCCCATGTCTATCTCGGCGTGAGTCCGCGTGGATCCCTCGCGCTCATGAAATCCTGCCAAGCATATGCGCTCATTAAAGGAAGAACGTATGTAACGCCCGATGATGTGAAATATTTGGCACCATTTGTATTTGGCCATCGGATGATCCTTCGTTCAGAAGCGAAGTACGAAGGGATAACTGCAAATGAAATTGTCGAACGGATCCTTACACGGGTAAGTGTGCCGATCGACCGGGTTGGTTTGAAATGAGTAAAGGGAAAAGATTGCTATCGATGACTGGCCGCTTCGTTTTCATCGTCGGCCTTTTCTTTTCCGTCTATGTTTTTGCGATGTTCCAAGGCGGCAAAGTGAGTTGGACGATTTTCTATATGCTTACTCCTTTCCTGTTGTATTCAATCGCTTTATTCGTTTATCCGATGAATAATATAAAAGCTGAACGCCTTATCCGGACAAAAACGATTGAGAGTGGAGGGAAGCTCGCCGTTACGGTTAAACTTACGCGGACATTTCCGTTCCCTTTGTTATACACAGTCGCGATTGAAAAGTGGGCGGACCCTGCTATGGAGTTGAAAACGAAAAAACTTTCAAAACATATTTTCCTATTCGGTTTCAAAAAAAGTGTGGAATTCTCGTATGAGATCGATAAGCTTCCAAGAGGGGAGCATATTGTAGAAGGCATTGAAATAGAAGTCTCCGATTTTTTTGGTTGGATCCAAAAGCGGGCATTTCTGGAATTGAAAGATGTCATTCTTGTTTATCCGAATACGACGTCAATCAAATACGTACCGATCAACGCTCAATACGACCGCGGATCACTCGTGTCCCCGTTCTCGCTTGTGAAAGATACAACGATGGCGACAGGAGTAAGGGATTACCAGGCCGGTGACCGGGTCACTTGGATCCATTGGAAGTCATTCGCCCGTACGCAAAATCTCATGACGAAAGAATTTGAAGATCGACAGTCGGAAGATATTATTGTCCTGCTGGACGGAAGGGAGTCAAACCTTTTCGAAGAGCAGGTGGAGCTTGCGGCCTCCATTGTTGAAGAGGCGACAAACCATCAGGCGAATATCGCTTTTGCTTCCGTAGGTGCAGAGACGGTTATGTTTCCGTTCATCCATTCATCAGACCAGTTGCAAGATGTTTTTGTACATTTAGCTAAAGTTAGACCGGTTGTTGAAGAAGAAGTACAGCCGCTATCGTCTACACTTGAAGCATCTGCTGGCAGTATAGTTATTGTGACAAGCCATCCTGATTGGGCATTCCTCCAATCGATGATGAGCTTCGTAAAAAATACAAGATCGGTCATCTGTTTTGTGCTCGTTGACACGGAGATTGCCTTGCCCTTGCCTACACAGCTGCAAGAGCAAATTAGATACGCGAAGGCAAAAGGGATCACAATTCATGCACTTAGCAGAAAGCAGTTTGCGCAAGCATTTAAGGAGGTGGCTAGTTAATGAATGAAGGAAGAACGGATATGCGTTTCCTTATACTTATGTATGTGCTGGCTTTCGTCCTGCTTTGGGAATGGCTCTTGCCTGTCATTGAATTGACCGATACGGAATATATATCGGTCTTCCTTTATTTCATCGCTATCTCCTTCCTGTTTGGGTTGCTCAAGATGAGATGGTGGCTATCCGTTCCGCTGAAGATTATCTATCTATTTTGGTCTCTTCACTATGTGTTTTTCAAAACTGCCATTCTATCGAAAGAAACAGTCGCAATGCTTATGAACGATCTGTTATCGAATATCGGAATTATCGCCGCGTGGAATTGGGAGGGCATTACGAATCCATTCCGGACGGTCCTCTTTTTCGTTCTGTTATGGATGACGATATATTTGATACGCCATTGGATCGAAGTGCGGAAAAGTATTCTCCTTTTCTATGCAATGACAGTCATCTTCATCGCTGTTTTGGATACGTTCAGCTCCTACTCGGCGGACGGGGCGATTTTTAGGATTATGGTATCGGGGCTATTATTGATTGGATTGCTGACGATTTCCCGAATTTCCGATCGCCATGGACGGAAAATGAACACAGGAATGTTCGCCGCTTTTTCCCTGCCACTGTTATTCGCGGTTATTTGCAGCAGCGCATTCGCGAGTTTCATGCCAGAACGGGGGCCGGTATGGGCTGATCCTGTCCCTTTCTTGAAATCGATCGTCCAAGGAGAGGGGATCGGCAGCGGCAGTGTCGTTTCGAAAAGCGGGTATGATACGGACGATTCAAAGTTAGGTGGCGCATTTGCGCAAGACAATACGGTTGTCTTTAAAGCGACCGTTCCTAAGAAGCAATACTGGAAAATTGAAACGAAAAATACGTACACTTCAAAAGGCTGGGAACAGCAATCTGAAAATACAATGCCCGTCAATATTGTCCCAGGTTCATTGCTTGCCTATGACGGTGCAGATAGTTTACTTGAAGAAAACGATTTTCTCCACGCCGAAATCTTTATGAATGAACGACTGCCTTATCTCGTCTATCCTTATGGCACGTCCAAAATTCATACGAGGACAGACGTCGTCTTGCAAAACCGGCAAGACACGGGCCAATTTTGGGTGATGAAGGATGGAGAAGGCACTGAGCTTGATTCATTCGGAATTGACCTCGTTGAGAAGAAATACAGCTTGAAGGCATTGCGCGAAACTTCGATGGATGACTATGCGTTGGAATCCGAGGATTTCAACGAATTTTTGCAGCTGCCTGAGCAATTGCCGGACCGTGTCCGCGAATTGGCGCTTTCTATTACCGGAAATCAGGAGAGCGTTTATGAAAAAGCGAAATCGATTGAACGGTATTTTGGTAGGAACGGATTCGTATATGATCAGCAGAATGTGGCTGTGCCAAAAGGGAATGAAGATTACGTCGATCAATTCCTCTTTGATACGAAACGCGGATATTGCGATAATTTCTCAACGTCCATGGTCGTCATGCTGCGTGCATCCGATATTCCAGCACGCTGGGTAAAAGGCTTCGCTCCAGGTGAAGGAAAAACAAACTCAAGAGGCAAGATTGAATATACGGTGACGAATAATGAAGCGCATTCCTGGGTAGAGGCTTATATTCCAGGTTTCGGATGGATGCCTTTCGAACCGACTATCGGATTTTCGAATACGACGGGAATCGAATATGACTTGGAAATGGATGTAAGTGATCCTGAAATACCTGAAATGCAAGAGCGTGAGAAGCCTGAAGTAGACCGGGCTAAAGCTTCGGAAAAGAAAGATGAAGAGAATAGCTTCGTCGCTTTCTTCGGGAAAACGAACAAGTTCTTGCGTGAAAATGCATGGGTTGGAGTTCTGGGCATTGGAATCATTCTGTTTATTGCCTGGAAAGTTTATCAGCATCGTGGGAAATGGATCCCTAAACTTTTGATCAATGCGTATCGGAAGAAGAAAGCGGATTGGGATTTGTATACAAAACAATATAAAAGTCTTTTGAAACAGCTGGACCGGTTTGGATTTAAACGGACGAACAGCATGACTTTATCCGAATATGCGAAATCGGTGGATTCGCATTTCGGGGGCCGCAGAATGGGACAGCTTACGGAAGCTTATGAAAGAGGTCTTTATGGCGGTTATACAAATCATGAAGATTGGGCAAGCTTGCAGGAAATATGGGAAGATTTAATCAATAGGGCTACCTGTTGATTTTTAATCATCAGAAGCGTAAGATGAGAAAAAAGAACAACCGATATGCCCTCATATATGTCCGATAATATGGTTCGGACGTTTCTACCAGGCCACCGTGAATGGCTTGTCTATGAAGGCAGGACAGCCATGTCTGTTTCTGCCTGCAGTAGAATGTTGAGACGCGTGGAAAGAAGGACTTTCTTACGCGTCTTTGCTGATTTATGAGGCTTCGGAATTTAATTGGAAGAGGTGGATCAATTGTCGACAGCTCCTTTATTAATCGAACAGGAAAAAATTGTCGTTCTGGATCTCGGTAGTGCATATAACCAACTAATCACACGCACGATCCGTGAGTTGGGGGTTTACAGTGAATTGCATCCTCATACCGTTACAGCTGAGGAAATTCAAAACATGCAGGCTGTCGGAATTATTTTGTCTGGCGGATCCAAAGATGCTGGGCTTAGCGTCAATCCTGAAGTGCTCAACTTAGGCATCCCTGTACTTGAGATAGGCTCAAACGGCAAATCAATTGCATTTGCAAAAGAAGAAAAATATCCGTATAACGAGCAATCTCATCCGGAAGTAGGACAACCGGAGGATGTAAAAGAAATGTTACGTCATTTTGCTTTTGAAATTTGTAAAGCAAAAGACAGTTGGACGATGAAAAGCTTTATCGATAGCGAAGTCGAAAAAATCCGTTCTCAAGTAGGCGACCGGAAAGTCCTTTGCGCACTTAGCGGCGGCGTTGATTCATCGGTTGTAGCGACATTAATCCACCGTGCAATCGGCGACCAGCTCACTTGCATATTTGTTGACCACGGACTGCTTCGAAAAGGTGAAGTGGAAAGCGTTGTTGAAACGTTCAGCAATAAATTCCACATGAACTTCATTAAAGTAGATGCTCGCAAACGCTTTTTGGACAAGCTGAAAGGTGTCACTGATCCGGAACAAAAACGGAAAACGATTGGCAGTGAGTTCATCTATGTATTCGACGAAGAAGCTGCGAAGTTGGAAGGAATTGACTTCCTTGCGCAAGGTACGATTTACGCAGACATCATCGAAAGTGGAACAGCAACGAATGAAGTGATCAAATCCCACCATAACGTCGGCGGATTGCCAGAGGACATGGAGTTTGAATTGATTGAGCCATTGAAAGCACTATTCAAAGACGAAGTGCGTGCTGTAGGGGCAGAGCTAGGCTTGCCTTCTGACATCGTTCATCGCCAGCCGTTCCCTGGTCCTGGCCTTGGTGTTCGGGTGCTTGGGGAAATTACGGAAGAGAAACTTGATATCGTCCGTGAAGCCGACTGGATTCTCCGTGAAGAGATCGCGAAAGCCGGACTTGATCGGGAAATCTGGCAATACTTCGCAATCTTGCCGGACATCCGCAGCGTTGGAGTAAGGAATGAAAAACGTTCTTACGACTATGCAGTCGGTTTGCGTGCAGTGCATTCCGTAGACGGCATGACAGCGGATTGGGCACGCATCCCTTGGGACATTCTTGAAAAAATCAGTACACGAATCACATCGGAAGTCGATCACGTAAACCGCGTGGTCTACGATATTACTGCAAAACCACCAGGCACAATTGAGTGGGAATAAATAAAAATTGAATAACTGCATCGTATATCTTTGGGGATATGGCCCAAAAGTCTCTACCAGAACGCCGTAAATGTTCTGACTACGATGATTGAATTAAAGCGGAAATCGTTTTAATTTGGTTGTCATGGGGAAGTATGCGAGTAAGTATCGTATACTTCCTTTTTTTGTTGTTAAAATGGATTTCCGAACTGTTCAAGGATCACCATTATTTAAAATTACATAAAAGGACGGTTATCATGAAGAAATACTTTGAGTTTGAAAAGCTTGGAACGAATTATCGGAGGGAAATCATCGGGGGACTTACTACTTTTCTTGCGATGGCATATATACTGGCAGTCAATCCGATCATGCTTTCATTGGAAGTAGTGCCTGATCTACCTGATGCTATGCGAATGGATAAAGGCGCTGTTTTCGTTGCCACTGCATTGGCAGCAGCAGTCGGTTCGCTATTTATGGGTCTAATCGCAAAATATCCTATCGGTTTGGCTCCTGGTATGGGATTGAACGCATTCTTTGCATTCACAGTTGTGCTCACATACGGAATTCCGTGGCAAACAGCTTTGACAGGCGTATTATTCTCTGGACTTATCTTTATTATCTTATCTTTATCGGGATTACGTGAACTGATTATCAATGCAATACCATCTCAATTGAAACTTGCGGTCGGTGCGGGTATTGGTCTTTTTATCACCTTCCTCGGTCTGCAAAATGCGAAAATCATCGTCGCCGATCCAAATACGCTCGTAACACTTGGCGATTTGTCTGCTGGACCTACATTGCTTGCCATCTTCGGTTTGGTCGTCACTGTCATTATGATGGTACGGAAAATTAAAGGAGCTATATTTTATGGAATGATTTTGACGACAATCTTAGGAATGATCGTCAGCTTGATCGATCTTCCGACGAAGGTAGTCGACAAAGTGCCGTCCGTTGCCCCAACATTCGGTGCAGCATTTGAAGCGCTCTTCAACGATCCCGCATCATTAATGACAACCCAATTTCTAGTCATCGTCATCACTTTCCTATTCGTCGACTTTTTCGACACAGCAGGAACACTAGTAGCCGTGGCTACACAAGCGGGTCTAATGAAAGACGAAAAATTACCACGTGCCGGAAAGGCATTGCTTGCCGACTCGCTCGCGACAGTAACTGGCTCGATTTTCGGAACGTCGACAACGACTTCTTATATCGAATCGACAGCAGGCGTGGCAGCTGGTGCAAAAACCGGATTTGCTTCTATTGTTACAGGTGTGCTATTCCTATTAGCGTTATTCTTCTCTCCATTATTGTTTGTCATTACTCCCGAAGTGACTGCACCCGCACTTATCATCGTTGGAGTATTGATGGTATCGACACTTGGGAATATCGAATGGACAAAATTTGAAATCGCAGTACCTGCATTTTTCACAATCATTGCGATGCCATTGACATATAGCATCGCAACAGGTATCGCAATCGGATTCATCTTCTACCCGATTACAATGCTGCTGAGCGGAAGAAGAAAAGAAATCCATCCGATCATGTACGGTTTATTCATTTTATTCATTTTGTATTTTATCTTTATTAAATAAAGTAGAGATTAATAAAGAAGTAATTGCATAGTAAATGGAACGGTTCCTATGGGCCCGTTCATGACTGTAGACAAATTCCAGAAGTTTTGGCGTTTGTCTACAGTTTTTTACATTATAATTGAATTAACTAGTGAAGATTGATTTGCGCTACGGACGGACGCTTTCCTTACCTGCAGTCAAGTGTTTTAATAATTTCTTTTTAGCTTTGAATGAATCAGAGATGTATATTTATGTCAACAGGCTGTTGCTTTCCGTTCCGGCGCTCGCTTTCCGCGGGCATGGCTTGAGCCTCCTCGGTCGCAAAAGGCGTGCGCCCTGCGGGGTCTCAAGGCTCATGCTATTCCCGCAGGAGTCGGCGCCTGCACTCCAAGCAACAGGTGCTTCCAAAATAAAAATGAGTATGCCAAATAGCCCTGACGAATATTTGTTTTTTCGTAAGGTCATATGTGCTATAGTGAAGCTATCCTGTTACGAAGCTTTGGCTGATTCGTAATGATACAGGACGTCATGTTGGATAAGGTGAAATGCGACTTTCAGGAACTTATTCACACATGCGATTACCGCAACCTTATGAGGCTTACTCTGAGGTTGCTTTTTCAATTGATCATAATAATCCACGATTGTGTTTTTAGTCTTTGCCCGCAAGGAGATCATCGACATCACCATGAAATAAAGGATTTTCCTCAATCTTCGATTTCCCCGTTTATTAATCCGGTCCTGGTACTGGAGCTTGCCCGATTGGTGTCGTTGAATATCAATCCCTGCGTATGCATTGATCTGTTTTGGATTCTTGAAGCGTCGAATGTCACCTAATTCACCGATGATTCTTACAGCTGTAGTTTCTCCGATTCCCGGGAACGACACGAGCACTTGGAAATCCACTCTTTCCTTTGATAATTCCACCATCTGTTTGATGATATCTTTTTTCTGATTTACTAGGTCCACGATACGTTTTGCATAGTGCCTTAAATGTTCGCAACGTACGTCCTTCGGACCAATAGCCGAATATGAGTTTTTCCCAGCGGCAATCAGTAGAACTGCTTTCTCCTCCGCTTTTTGAGTAGATATGATCTTACGGGTTGCCCTTTTGATCTGGCTGCCCAACTCCTCCCTTGAAAGCTTATGTAAACATGCCGGGTGCGGATAAAGCTGCACGATATTTAAAAACATGGCTGAGTTTTTCGAAAACACCTTTTCAAACAATGGAAAGCTTAATTGTAGGAAAGCGTGTAAGCGATTGTAGTTATGCCTGATCTCCTTTTCTAGATCATCATAGTAGCGTCCCAGTGCCCGCATCTGTTCAAAGTAGTCTTCTTGTACATAGGTTTCCTGCCTATCTGATTTAAAATGGGATTTGGCCAGTTCATGGGCATCACTACTATCTGTCTTATGCCGGCGCATGGAAGCCATCTGAAGCTTAGCCTCCAACGGATTCAGGCGGATGTAGGGATAATGTTGTTTTTGTAGAAATCCTTCTAAAC
>NZ_JBQCKP010000008.1:0-193765 GCF_051966875.1 Sporosarcina sp. SAFN-015
GGATTAGCTCAGCTGGGAGAGCACCTGCCTTACAAGCAGGGGGTCGGCGGTTCGAACCCGTCATCCTCCACCATAATACTTTAAAAATATGATTCGCCGGTGTAGCTCAGTTGGTAGAGCAACTGACTTGTAATCAGTAGGTCGTGGGTTCGACTCCTATCGCCGGCACCATTTTTATGAGCCATTAGCTCAGTCGGTAGAGCATCTGACTTTTAATCAGAGGGTCGCAGGTTCGAATCCTGCATGGCTCACCATTTCTTGACTCTCTGTCTTGATATGAATATGCGGGTGTGGTGGAACTGGCAGACACGCTAGACTTAGGATCTAGTGCCGTAAGGCGTGGGGGTTCGACTCCCTTCACCCGCACTTCAATGCGGAAGTAGTTCAGTGGTAGAATACGACCTTGCCAAGGTCGGGGTCGCGGGTTCGAATCCCGTCTTCCGCTCCAAATGATTTGCCGGGGTGGCGGAACTGGCAGACGCACAGGACTTAAAATCCTGCGGTAGGTGACTACCGTACCGGTTCGATTCCGGTTCTCGGCACCAAACATTTATTATAATGCGCCCGTAGCTCAATTGGATAGAGCGTCTGACTACGGATCAGAAGGTTGTGGATTCGAATTCTTCCGGGCGCGCCATTCATTCTTGTAAAACGGGAAGTAGCTCAGCTTGGTAGAGCACTTGGTTTGGGACCAAGGGGTCGCAGGTTCGAATCCTGTCTTCCCGACCACTTCTTACAATGGGGCCTTAGCTCAGCTGGGAGAGCGCCTGCCTTGCACGCAGGAGGTCAGCGGTTCGATCCCGCTAGGCTCCACCATTATATTAATACTTTTCCTGGCGGCGTAGCTCAGCTGGCTAGAGCGTACGGTTCATACCCGTAAGGTCGGGGGTTCGATCCCCTCTGCCGCCATCCTAAAGGACCTTTAGCTCAGTTGGTTAGAGCAGACGGCTCATAACCGTCCGGTCGCAGGTTCGAGTCCTGCAAGGTCCACCACTATTTGAATAGTCATCACGGAGGAATACCCAAGCCTGGCTGAAGGGATCGGTCTTGAAAACCGACAGGGGTGTTAAAGCCCGCGGGGGTTCGAATCCCTCTTCCTCCGCCATTTATTTCAAAAGTACAATAGTGGCTCCTTGGAAAACCAAATATGTAGGAGTGTTAAATTCCTACAACTAACATTATCGCGGGGTGGAGCAAATCTCATCACGCAGAATGAGATTTGTGTAATTTCCTAAAAGGAAATTACAGCTAAGTCCCAAAACACAGCAATATGCGTAGGATTTAAAACTCCTACAACTAACATTATCGCGGGGTGGAGCAGTGGCAGCTCGTCGGGCTCATAACCCGAAGGTCGCAGGTTCAAATCCTGCCCCCGCAACCAAATGGTCCCGTGGTGTAGCGGTTAACATGCCTGCCTGTCACGCAGGAGATCGCCGGTTCGATCCCGGTCGGGACCGCCATTTATTTCATTACATAGTATTTACGATTTGATGATTGTAGATTTCTAAGTGACTCTTATAGAAACTATCAGTTTTCCAAGTCAATGTGGCTCAGTAGCTCAGTCGGTAGAGCAAAGGACTGAAAATCCTTGTGTCGGCGGTTCGATTCCGTCCTGAGCCACCATTCCTTGCGGGTGTAGTTTAGTGGTAAAACCTCAGCCTTCCAAGCTGATGATGAGGGTTCGATTCCCTTCACCCGCTCCATGGGCCTATAGCTCAGCTGGTTAGAGCGCACGCCTGATAAGCGTGAGGTCGGTGGTTCGAGTCCACTTAGGCCCATCATATTCCGCAGTAGCTCAGTGGTAGAGCAATCGGCTGTTAACCGATCGGTCGTAGGTTCGAGTCCTACCTGCGGAGCCAACTTTATACGGGGAAGTACTCAAGTGGCTCAAGAGGCGCCCCTGCTAAGGGCGTAGGTCGCGAAAGCGGCGCGAGGGTTCGAATCCCTCCTTCTCCGCCATAATAATTGGCCCCTTGGTCAAGCGGTTAAGACACCGCCCTTTCACGGCGGTAACACGGGTTCGAATCCCGTAGGGGTCATACAGATGGACTGTTTACGAAGTCCACACTTAAACAGGTGATGAAAAACATTTCATTTTTCATCACCTGTTTTTCTATTGTTATAAACCCATTCAAAATTTTTTGAGCAAGATTATGGAAGGGTGGGGCATACCAACGCAAAACTGCTGCAGAAAGTTGATATCTGCAGCAGTTTTGTTATCTTATTTATCTCCGGTGTAGCTGTCTCTTTGATGATACGGAATATCTCCGAGAGGTGATTCCATTCCTTCCTCGTCTAATTCCCCTTCATATTCTTCAGACATCTCTGACCGGACAAAGCCTCTTGCTTCCCCAGTGATATCGGTACTGACGAACTCTTCTATCTCTTCGGTTGCACCATCCATCAGTTCATTGTCATAAAGGGTATTATAATCATCATGGTCGCCTGTAAAATCAGAAGGTGTTTCGGATGTACCGAATTTAGCAATTTCCTGAAAGCTGTCTTCACTGTCTCTTTCATTGTGTTCCCTATGAGCGGTTTCTCTTCTGTCTGCGAACGTATTAGGGTTGGCCATTATTAATACGTCCTCTTCCGATGGTCGATCGTTCGGGATATCTCGTTCCGGTGTATGATCTATGCAGTATGTCGTGTAAGGAAGTACTTCTAGCCTTTCGTACGGTATTTCAGCTTTACACACTTCACAATATCCATATGTTCCGTTAGTGAGGGCGGTTAAAGCATGCTCCACTTTATCGGATTCATCGCCTGCATGGACGTGTAGGGCCAGATCCTTTTGTCTTTCAAATAACTCAGTGCCCATATCTCCTGGATGGTTGTCGTACGTTGATAATTCCCCTATTTCTTCTCTTGCAGAGTCTCTAATATCCGTTTCACTTTCCGTTTTTTGTAATTGTGATTTCATTTCTAATAAGCTTTTCTTCAGCATTGATTTCTGTTCAGCTGTTAACATGTTCAGCACATCCTTTTATATTAGTTGTATTAGTATGGTCGGTGTCCAATCAGTTCATAGCAATGAAAGCTTTGTATCTTCTTAATTCCTTTTGAAGCGATGAACTAAACATGGAATACAAATACAGAAAAAATGGACCCGCCAAATTGGCAAGTCCATAGGTGTACTTATAGGATATGGCCGATTAGGATGCTGATTCCTAATAACAAACCAAATAACGTATTTGTGACAGCTGTATTCTTCATTGCTGGCATTACTTCCAGAGGAAGTTGGTAAGCGCGAAAAGTAGCAATAGCTTTCATCGGTTTTCGAACGCTTAGAAAAACGAGCAATGCCCACGGTGTTACATATCCTAAAACGATGAGTATGATAATCCAGCTATACGACACGATAAAAAATGAGGCGAGGATTGATATTGCTTTGGATCTTCCTACAAGTATAGCTAATGTCTTCCTGCCGCCTTCCTTATCACCCTCTAGATCGCGGATGTTATTGGACATCATTATGGCAGCGACGAGAAGCATACTTGGTATGGAAATGAGCACAGCATCTGCTGTCACTTCACCGGTCTGAATATAGAAGGCGATTAAGATTAGCAGCATTCCCATTACAACACCGGATACAAGCTCTCCAAAAGGCGTGTAAGCGATCGGGAGCGGACCACCGGTGTACAAGTAACCGATAAGCATTGAAACGGCTCCCACAAGGGCAAGTGTCCAAGACGTCTCCATACATATATAAATTCCGATTAAAACGGATACTGCGTACAATGCAAGTGCAATGTTCAAAACTGTTTTAGGTTTGACGCCATTCCGAACGATCGTGCCACCAATTCCAACCGAATTTTCATTGTCCAAACCACGTTTGAAATCATAATACTCATTGAACATATTGGTTGCCATTTGAATGAAAAGACTGGCAATGAGCATAGCTAGAAATAAAGGAAAATGAAGTTTTCCGTGAGTTAAAGCAATCATTGTCCCTAGGAAAACCGGAGCGAAAGCAGCAGTCAAAGTATGCGGTCTAGTAAGCTGCCACCATATTCGCCATCCGGAATCAGCTTTAATAGTATGTTGCAATGTATTCTCTCCTATCCTTATGTTTCCGTTATCCATTGTACTCCAAAACGTCACAAAGAGGTATCCTTGTTTGCATTATCTATGCGAGATTGAAGAAATTCCGATATAATGGAACTAAGGAACTCATTCTTCTACAAAAAAAGTAAGTAGTTCAATTGGCAAGACGAGGATTGAAGATGAAGGAGAGAAAACGATGGGTCACAAGATGACGGATGTACGTGAAATGCAAAAAGTGGTGATTTCTCCAAGTACACGCTTCTTCACGGAAACTGTCGAAGTGGGAAGGATATCGCCTTTGTCTTTTTTTGAAGCGGGTGCTTCTCAATACAAAGACAAACGATTTTATTGGCAAAATGCGGACAAGACATTAACACTTGTCGGGATAGGACATGCCTATACGTTGGCGAACGGAAAAACCGATGGCCGCTTTAAAGACATATCGGAGCAATGGAAACAGCTTTGCTCCATTTTAATAAAAGAAGAAAAGGATATCGATCCTGTTCTTTTCGGGGGATTTTCATTTGACGAGAAAAACAGGATCGAATCGGAGTGGAATGAATTCCCGTCCGGTTATTTCGTCGTTCCGTCCTTTCAATTGAAGATCGAGGATGGCAAAACGATGATCTCCATCAATATGATTACGGATCAAAAAGAAGCCGCGTTGGATTTTGAAAGGCTCCGGGACGAGCGCGATAAACTGATCCATAATGCACAGGTGGAGGAGTTTGATTTTACGAATCACAATAGGATCGTTGCTACAACAGAACGAGGGAAAGAGCAATATATGAGCGCGGTGGAAAATGCTACTGATTTGATTCGTAAAGGAAGGGCGGACAAAGTCGTCATTGCCCGGGCACTTGAGCTTGAATTTGAACAAGATGTCAATAGCGTCAACGTATTGCACGCAATTACAAACGAACAGCAAGAGAGTTATCACTTCGGGCTTCAAAAAGGGAAGTCGCTCTTTTTTGGTGCAACACCTGAACGTCTCATCGAAATTAAGAATGGGAAAGCGTACTCGGCATGTGTTGCCGGATCGATTCGGCGCGGGAAATCAGCTCAAGAAGATAAGTCGCTTGGTGATGAGCTATTAGGCGATCGGAAGAACCGAGAAGAGCATCAGCACGTCGTGAGCATGATCTCCAATATTTTTGATAGATATTGTAGTGAAGTACTCATTCCTAAAACACCGAAGCTGATGAAAATAAGAGATATTCAACATCTCTATACACCTGTTGAAGGAACACTTGGACAGGAGAACGATATATTCTCTTTTGTAGATGCATTGCATCCAACACCTGCGTTAGGTGGAGTTCCGACAGATGTCGCCTTGCAGATTATTCGGCAGGAAGAAGAGATGGATCGTGGTTTTTATGCTGCTCCTATCGGTTGGACCGATGCTGCAGGCAATGGAGAATTTGCAGTCGCCATTCGTTCAGCACTTATTAATGAGGACAAAGCGTATTTATATGCTGGAGGAGGAATTGTTGCAGATTCTGTTCCTGAATTGGAATATGATGAAACTTGGGTAAAATTGAGACCGGTCTTGCGGGCGCTTGGAGGAAAGTTGAATGGATGAAAGACAGGTTTTGACAGACCATGTATTGCGAATGACTGATACGTTGCTGCAGGCAGGTGTCAAGGAGGCGGTCATAAGCCCAGGATCTCGTTCAACGCCTCTTGCCTATGCATTTGCTTCATCAGACAATCTGCAGACATATATGCAAGTCGATGAAAGGTCAGCAGCGTATTTTGCGCTAGGTTTAGCGAAAGCATCAGGCAGACCGGTTGTTCTTTTATGTACATCGGGAACAGCGGCATCTAACTATCATCCTGCAATCACTGAAGCATACTATGCCCGCATTCCATTAATTGTCCTGACGGCTGACCGCCCACATGAATTGAGAGGTGTAGGTGCGCCACAGGCAATCGATCAATTGAATATGTACGGGAAGCATGTGAAATTCAGTGTGGATCTTCCATTAGCAGAAGATAATGAGGAAATTGATCGGTTTTTGGAAAGGCATGTCAATCGTGCCGTGTCCGTTGCTTTGACCAAACCGATGGGACCTATCCATCTGAACATTCCACTTCGTGAGCCTTTGCTAATCGATTTTGATAGGAAAGCACGTGCAGCGACTTTTGTTGAAAGTATTCACGGCGAGATTGAATTATCGGTTAATCAAAAACAAGCGCTTTCGAATCTCTTTTCAAATGCGAAAAGTGGAATGATCATTGCAGGGGAATTGCCGGTTGGATTCGATAAAGATGCATTCTGGGATTTTGCAAAACGGCTGCAATGGCCTGTACTATGTGATCCTTTATCCAACTTGCGTTCGGAAGTGCCTGAGGAATGTAAATCGCTATGCATCGCTCATTATGATGCGATCTTAAAAAGTGAGAAATTCAAAATGAATGCAGTACCAGATACAGTGATCCGTTTCGGAGCGCAGCCTGTATCGAAACCACTAATGTTATTTTTGAAAAAAAGTCGGCCGGAAGTGTTTATGGCCTTGGATGAGTCACCGGAGTTCAGGGATTCACTAGGCGTTGTCACGCATCACCTGCAATCCTCGCCTGCGTCCGTGTATGAAGTTGCAGAACAGCAAGAAGCGACTTCCTATACTGACATGTGGTCTTCGGCCGATATGTTTGTGGAAACAGAGACTCGGCGTTATGAAGGCTTAGTTGGTGATGAAGGGATTATCGCGAAAACTTTATTCGATATGCTTCCGGATGGAAGTGATCTGATCAGCGGAAGCAGCATGCCGATCCGTGATGTAGACACATTTTTCTATAAGACAGAGAAAGACGTTACGATATTTTCCAATAGAGGAACAAACGGTATAGATGGTGTCATATCTACGGCATTCGGCATCGAAGCGGCACGAAACAGACCGACATACTTGCTCATTGGCGATTTATCCTTTTTACATGACGTCAATGGATTAATCGTCTCGCGATTCCATAAAACGAATTTGACGATTGTCATAGTGAATAATGACGGTGGTGGAATTTTTTCATATCTTCCCCAATCGACTGTGGAAAACCATTTCGAGGAGCTGTTTGGAACACCGACAGGATTAACGTTCGAACATATCGGTGCCATGTATGACGCCCAATACGCCGCAGTTAGTACTGCAGAAGAGTTCAAAGCTGAACTTCAAAAAGTAAAGACGAAGGATGTCCGTATCATCGAAGTGTTCACGAGCCGACCGTTGAATGTAAAAGCTCATCGCTCGTACTGGGCAGGTATTACAAAGGGGCTGGATGGAGATGAATAATCTTCAAATTCCAGTGCGTGGACTTTCAATACATGTGAAGATGGAGGGCGATCGTCATTTGCCCGCCATCGTTTTCCTACATGGGTTTACAGGAAGTTCTGCTACTTGGACAGAAGTTCGAAATGAACTTAAAGGATCATATCGGACAATTGCCATTGACTTGACAGGACACGGGAAAACAACTGTTCCCGACAATGCGGAGCGCTATTCGATGGAGGAACAGGTTGAAGATCTGGAAGCGCTTTTTGAGTATTTAAAATTAGATTCTTTTTACTTGGTAGGTTACTCAATGGGTGGTCGTATTGCACTAGCATATACGATCCATTATCCAAACCGTGTTAAAGCATTGATTCTAGAAAGCTCATCCCCAGGTCTTTTGAAAGAACATGACAGGATGGAGCGAAAAACAGCAGACAAATTGTTGGCTAGTAAGATTATTGACGAAGGCATTGCTTCTTTTGTCGAAAAATGGGAGAATATCCCCCTTTTTGAATCGCAAAAAAGTCTTCCTGCAGAGAAAAGGCAGGAAGTCAGAAGAGAAAGACTGCAGCAAAATACCATTGGGCTTGCAAACAGTCTGTTAGGTATAGGAACGGGCAGTCAGAATTCCTATTGGGAAGCCCTTAATTCGATATCAAATCCTGTTTTTCTTATAACGGGGGAGCTCGATGCGAAATTTGTAGCAATTGCCCGGGAAATGAGCAACCTTTCTCCTACATGGCGGCATATAGTCGTTTCTGGCGCGGGTCATGCAATTCACGTGGAAAAACCACGATTGTTTGCTACAATGATTATGGAGTATTTGATGGATCTATAACAATTGGAGGAGGAAAAAAATGACTCGTCAATGGGAAACAATCCGTACATATGAAGATATTAAATACGAAAAGTACAACGGCATTGCAAAAGTGACAATTAACCGTCCGGAAGTACGCAATGCATTCCGTCCTAAAACTGTAATGGAGATGATTGATGCGTTTTCTCGTGCGCGTGATGACGAAAGTATCGGTGTTATCATACTAACAGGTGAAGGCGAGAAAGCATTCTGCTCAGGAGGCGACCAATCGGTACGCGGTCATGGAGGATATGTAGGGGATGACGAAATTCCTCGTTTGAACGTCCTTGACTTGCAAAGATTGATCCGCGTCATTCCGAAACCTGTCGTCGCGATGGTTGCAGGCTATGCAATCGGTGGTGGTCATGTATTGCATGTCGTATGCGATTTGACAATTGCAGCAGACAACGCTCGATTTGGTCAAACAGGACCGAAAGTCGGTTCATTTGATGCAGGATATGGTTCAGGTTACTTGGCACGTATTATCGGCCATAAGAAAGCAAGAGAAATTTGGTATCTATGCCGCCAATACGATGCACAACAAGCCTTGGACATGGGTCTTGTAAACACTGTTGTCCCTTATGAGCAATTGGAAGACGAAACGGTCCAATGGTGTGAGGAGATGCTTTCAATGAGCCCGACTGCGCTCCGTTTCATTAAAGCAGCAATGAATGCCGATACAGACGGACTTGCTGGTCTACAACAAATGGCCGGAGATGCTACTTTGCTTTATTACACAACAGATGAGGCGAAAGAGGGACGCGATGCGTTCAAAGAGAAGCGCAAGCCTGACTTCGGTCAATTCCCACGATTCCCTTAATATTGTCATAAATACCAAATTATCTAAGGCTGCCTTTTTTACGAGGCAGCTTTTCTATTCGACGGAAGGTGAGTGTATGATTCCTAATTGGTTGCTTCAAAGAGCATATATAACGCCGAATCGCATGGCCCTTTCATTTGGAGAAGAGCAATGGACATTTCGGCAACTATTGGAAGAGGCATCAGAAATTGCACAGAAGTTAAGATGGAATGGGTTGAATGAAGGTGATCGAATTGCTTTGTTGGGTCGTTCGACGCCGAATATGGTGTTTGTCATTCACGGATGTCTTTTAGCAGGTCTGGAAATTGTCATGTTGAACAGCAGGCTATCATCGAAAGAGATTTCTTGGCAATTGAATGATTGTGACGCGTCAGTTTTAATTGTCGATGATGAATTTCTTGATCGTATCAAAGAGATAAACACTTCCAAGCTGACATTTTCCGCAATAGAATCAAGTGGTAAAGAAAGTTTCACGGTTACTGAAATATGGGAACCGTCACGGACGATTACAATTATGTATACGTCAGGGACGACAGGTTTTCCGAAAGGTGTCCGACAAACAGCTGGCAATCATACATCGAGCGCTTTGTCTTCCGTCTTGAATTTAGGATTAGCGGATGATGACATTTGGCTTTGCACGATGCCATTATTCCATATTAGCGGTTTCTCGATTCTTGCTCGATCTGTCATTTATGGGATGGGTGTACGGCTTTATGAAAAATTTGATGCAATTTCGATTGTGGATGAAATAGAAAATGGAACTGCGACAAGAATTTCTGTTGTGGCAACAGGATTGCACAGGATCCTCGAAGAATTTGAGACAAAAGGATCAGTTGCTCATCCATCCTTCAAGACGATGTTGGCAGGTGGAGGTCCGGTACCGGATGATTACTTGCGAAGAGCCGCAAATTATCAGTTGCCTGTTTTGCAGACGTACGGGATGACCGAAACAAGTTCACAAACCGCAACACTTTCCTCAGAAGACGCTTTGCAGAAGTCCGGATCCGCAGGCAAACCTTTATTTTTCAATCGGATTAAGATTAGAGATGCAGAACAGCCAGGAGATTTTGGTGAGGTGCTCATAAAGGGCCCACATGTGACGCTAGGCTATATCGGCCATGCTTCGGAAAGAGATCCGTTAGAGGACGGTTGGCTGCCGACAGGGGATATTGGTTATATCGATGAGGATGGCTATTTATTCATCGTCGATAGACGGTCCGATTTGATTATTTCCGGAGGAGAAAATATTTATCCTGCAGAAATCGAAAACGTCCTTATTTCACATCCACACGTTAAAGAGGCGGGCGTTTGTGGACAGGATCACCCTGAATGGGGCAGTGTGCCAGTCGCTTTCATCGTCGGTTACAAAAATGTATCAGTGACCGATTTGGAAGATTATTGTGTACAACAGCTTGCTCGATATAAGATTCCGAAAGCATTCCATTTAGTAGATGAACTGCCACGGAATGCATCCAATAAACTTCTCCGTCGTAAACTGAAAGAGTGGGCGGCTACTGGAATACATAAAAAGTAGAGAGGGGTTTTAACCCCCTCTCCACTTTTTTATTTATTGGCTTGTAGTGCTTGCTCAAAAACATGCAAGTTCCGTTCCATCAATGTGAAGTATGATTCGTCATTGTTTATATCGTCTTGTGTGAGCACACCTAAATTATGAAGCATTAATGATTCCGCGCCGATTTCCTTCCTGACGACTTCTGTTAACTTCGATGAAACATTCTGTTCGAATAAAATATATTGTACATTTTCTTCCTTAGCTTGCTCGACAATTTGTGCAAGCTGCTTTTGTGAAGGCTCACTTTGCGAATTCAATCCAGCGATTGCTACTTGTTTCAATCCATATTCGTTCGCAATATACCCAAATGCGGCATGTGAGACAAAATACGTTTTCGTTTCGGCCTTGGCGGCCATTTCCTTGAACCGCTCATCCAACTCGATCAAGTCGTTTTCGAGCAGATCGAAATTCTTTTCGAACGTTTCTTTCTCATCGGGCTTTTTTGCAATGAGCGATTCTTTAATGGAAGAAGCTAGTTCGATGCTAAGGACTGGTGAAATCCAAACGTGAGGATCGAATTGGCCATGTTCATGTCCATGTTCCTCATGCCCTTCTTCCTCGTCCTCATGATGTCCTTCTTCAAGTTGATCCTCTGATATGGACTCTGCAGTTGCCACTAATTCAACATGTTCATTCTGTAACGTCTTTTGAGCGCTTTCCACAAATCCTTCAAGTCCTAGACCGATATAAAAGAACAGATCCGCATCCGATAGCGCAATCATATCTTTTTGTGTCGGATCAAATGAATGCTCATCCGCTCCTGCAGGATAGATTGATTTCACATCGACTAACTCCCCGCCGATCCGCTCGGTAAAATATTGTAAGGGATATACTGTCGTATAGACAGATAATTTCCCTTCGTTGGCTGTTCCAGTATTGTCTTTTACATTCTTAGTCCCGCATGCACCAATGAGCAAAGTCATGATGAGTGCCAGAAGAATGAGTGCTCTTTTCTTCATAAATAAATCCTCCACTGTATTAATAGTAATGATTACGATTTAAACACTTCCTTATAATACACGTTAACAATAGTTTCCGCAACTGAAAAGAAAAAAACCGGCAATTGCCGGTCATCAATTTATTTTTTCTTTTCGAGTTTTTCCGGTACCGGATCAAAGCCGCCTTCATGGAAAGGATGGCATTTCAATATCCGTTGAATCGTCAGCCATGAACCTTTCAAAGCGCCGTGTTTCTGAAGCGCTTCTACACCGTAATGCGAGCAAGTAGGATAGAAACGGCATGATGGCGGAGTAAGTGGAGAAATGATTTTTTGATATGTCTTAATAATACCGATTAATATTGTTTTCAATGGTGAACACCTTGCTTTCTCATGTATGTTTATTTTATTTGTTCCAGTGGTAAATTAACAGGGAGATGCTCTGTAAATATAAATTTGAAGAGGGGTTTTTTTATGTCTAAAGAATTAATGGAAGAACTGAATGTACAAGTATCTACTTGGTCAGTCATGTATGCCAAGCTGCATAATTATCATTGGTATGTAAAAGGGAAACAATTTTTTACGTTGCATGCAAAATTTGAGGAGCTTTATAACGAAGCGACTGCACATATGGATGAAATCGCCGAACGAGTGTTGACTCTTGGTGGAACTCCAACTGCTACGTTAAAGGAGCATTTGGAGCAGTCTGTCGTAAAAGAGGCGAAAGGCGATGAACAAGCCGAGGATATGGTGAAAACAATCGCTGATGATTTTGATAAAATTATGAAATCCTTGAAAAAAGGAATGGAATATGCGGCGGAAATCGGTGACGATATGACAGAGGACATATTAAATGCAACGTATCAAAGCATTGAGAAGCATCAATGGATGTTAAATGCTTTTCTTGGAGAAGAGAATAAATGAGCATGCATTCTTGAATAATCGATTTTTTCACCGATAGTAGCATTGTAAAGGAGGAATGGTTTATGAACATGAACTCCATCATGGCAAGCCAATTGAGAAGTTTGCAATCTACAGTTCAATTGAGTGTCATGAATAAAGCTTTATCGGTGAATGCAACTGCAGTGACAGACATGCTGCAAAGTATGCAGGATCAACCGGCGGTCCATCCTTATAAAGGTTCGGCTGTCGATGTAAAGGCTTGAAGTAAAGAGCGCGAATTTCCTTGCAATCTAGGAAATTCGTGCTTTATTTTTGTTGCAGCTACTCAATATGTGTAAAATGGGGTACGAGAAGTGAGAGGATCATATAGGAGGCGACATCATGACACAAATCCAATTTATAAGAAATTTAATTATTGAAACACCATCCAAACCGGGGAATTTTGCAAAAGTCGCAACAGCTATCGGTGTTTTAGAAGGCGATATTGGGGATATCCAAACAATAAAAGTAGGAACGTTATCGACAATAAGGGACGTTTCCATCCAGTGTACGAGTGAGGAGCAATTGGAGAAAATTGTTACTGCTATTAATGCAATCGGAGAAGGCATTCATGTGCATGCGGTAACGGATGATGTTTTGCATGCGCATGAGGGCGGTAAGATTGCTATGAAGAGCCGCGTGGAAGTCCGTTCATTAGGAGACCTTCGACGAATTTACACGCCGGGAGTCGCCAATGTTTGTAAAGTGATACAAAATGATCCGGTGCAAGCAGATTATTTTACAGGCATTTCTAACACGGTTGCGATCGTAACGGACGGAACAGCAATTTTAGGGCTCGGCAATATCGGTCCTGTCGCCGGTATGCCTGTCATGGAAGGAAAGGCGGTCTTGTTCGATCAATTCGCTGGCATTAGCGGAATTCCAATATTGCTTGATACGAGCGATCCTGAGAGAATCGTGGAAACCGTCAAGCATATTCACCAAAGCTTCGGCGGAATTCTATTGGAGGATATCGGTTCGCCTCATTGCTTTGAAATCGAAGAGAGATTGAAAGCTGAGCTTCAAATCCCTGTCATGCATGACGACCAACATGGAACCGCAGTCGTCACACTCGCTTCCGTTCTTTCAGCATGCAGGCAATCAGGTGTGGAACTATCGCAATCCATTGTCGGTCAAATTGGATTAGGGGCTGCAGGGCTCGCCATTAGCAGGATGCTAATGGCATATGGCGTGAAGGAAATGCGTGGTGTTGATCCTAATCCCGAAGCGATTGATAGACTGAAGCAACATGGCGGTACTGCTTTGAATTCTGTTGATGAGATTATGCAAACTTGTGATATCGTAATTGCAACGACTGGCGTGCAAGGGTTAATTAAGCCTGAGATGGTCCGTAAAGGGCAAATCGTTTTGGCACTGTCCAATCCAAATGCGGAAATTGATCCTGAAGTTGCTTTACGAGCTGGAGCCGCTTTTGCCGCGGATGGCAGACAAGTGAACAATATTCTTGGGTTCCCTGGAATTTTCAGAGGTGCTTTAAATGCTCACGCGAAAGATATTACATATCCGATGCTAATTGCTGCAGCATTAGCAATTCTGGATAGTACAAAACCAGGTGATCTTGTTCCACATCCATTAGATCCAGCCGTACATGCTAATGTAGCGAGTGCTGTCGAACGTGTAGCAAATGAAGAAGTGAATTCCATCTGAACGCATTGAATCGAATATCTGATATGAGCCATACTACGACAAAAAAGTGGGTGCTCATATGGAAAACGATAAAGTCAGAATGTACGTCTCGATTGCGAATCAACAAGTTTATTCACATAAGCATGCGTCTCCATGGGAATACGAAGTGGAGATGAGTAGGGAACTTGTTCCAGTTTTTCATCAATTGTTTAGCCAAATGGACCGATTAGAATTTCGGAATTTCCTACGATCACATTTGCCGTATGTCCCATATCATTATGACCGGGATAATCATGATGTTGATCGAAGGACGATGATGCTCTATGCATTGGTTCATGAATTTAGCGATGATGAAACGAAGAAATTCATTGAACAGCTGCCGTATTTTACGAAGGGAACACCAAAGATTCCATCTGCTCCTGTTCAATCATCCAATTGATTGTGAAAGGACGTGACTCATATAGCAACGATATTTAAAGATTTACAAGGGGCGCATGTTGAGCTGACTTTCGGTGAAAATCGTTTTGGCATGGAAGCGAGGCATGTGCTCGTTGTATTGAAACATGAAGGGAAATGGCTCGTGACACGCCACTCCGTTCGCGGAATAGAATTTCCTGGAGGCAAGGCGGAAGAAGGGGAAACACTTACTGAAGCTGCAATACGAGAAACGATAGAAGAAACTGGTGTGACAATTACAGATCTCGTCAAGTTTGCTGAATATGTCGTAATGAGCAATGTAACATTTTGCAAGGCAGTGTTCACAGGGAAAGTATTCAGCATTGAAGAAAACCCCCAGCTGTTTGAGACAGAAGGTGCATTTTGGATGACGGATGAACAATTGTCAAACTGCGATGAATTGAGTTTTCATATGAAAGATGCTGGGATGGTTGAAATTCGAAAGTGGGTGGATTCATATGTTTCCTAATGGGGCAATTTTGCACAGAAGAGAATATCCATCCCCAAATCCACAAATCTATCTAGAAGAAATAACGTATTGGTCGGATGGGCTTAAAGTGAAAGGGTTGCTTGCTGAACCGATTAACGGTGGCAACTATGAAGGGATCATTTACTTGCGCGGGGGCATTCAGCATGTCGGAATGGTCCGACCTGCCAGAATTGCACAGTTCGCTTCACAAGGTTTTGTCGTCTTTGCTCCATATTACCGAGGAAACAGAGGTGGGGAAGGGCGAGACGAGTTTGCCGGGGACGATCGTCAGGACGCGGTCAACGCTGTTGAAGTCATAAAGCAAAGTCCGAAGTTGAACAAGGAACGTATCCATCTTTATGCATTCTCCCGTGGCGGCATTATGGCACTCTGGACAGCGATTTTACGGGAGGACATCACATCAGTTGTAACATGGGCCGGTGTCTCGGATGTAATCTTTACATATAATGAACGGGAAGATATGCGCCGTATGATGAAGCGGGTCATTGGCGGCACGCCGAATAGTATGCCTGATGCATACCGGGAACGGACTGCGTTATTCAAGGTGGATGAAATCAATGCCCCTGTTTTGATCATCCACGGAATGAAGGATGATAATGTTTCATTTGAACAGGCAATCTTGCTCGAAGATGCTTTACGTGAGAAAGATAAACAGTACGATACTTGGTACTTCCCTGAGTATACCCATTACTTTCCGTCAGCTCATAATGCACAAATCGTCAGGGATTTATGTGATTGGATGAGACAGCAGGGAAATGAATAAAACATAAAAAAACAACCATGATGGTTGTTTTTTTATGTTTTATTCACCTTGAATGCTACAAACTACTTGTCCAACGGCTTTAGCAGCAACGAGAAGTGCGTCTTCGTCTATATCGAATTTTGGATGATGATTGAAATATGGTTTGTCAACGCCCTTAGGAGTACAACCAATATAAAAGAAACAAGCCGGGAATCTTTCGGCATAGTATGCAAAATCCTCGGACGGCGCCATTGGTGGCACTTCTTTTACCTCTGTTATTTCTTTCACATTTGCATTTATCAAAGTGATAGCGACTTTTTCTGTAAGTTCAGGATTATTATATAATGGCGGATAATCAGGTGTATATGTTAGGTCACATTGTACATCGAACTCCGCCTCAATTCCTTTGGCGAGACGTTTGAGTTCCCGTTCGATCGTTTCTTGCGTTTCAACCGTCATATAACGAATATCGCCTTCAAGCACTACACTGTCTTTAATAACATTAAATGTACCCGCTCCATCAAACGATCCAATTGTAATGACCCCAATATCGAAAGGACTAAGTCTACGGCTAATGATTGTTTGAATGGCAGTAACGAAGTGAGCTCCGGCAACAATGGCGTCATTCGCCAAATGAGGGGAGGAACCGTGTCCGCCTCTGCCTTGTATTTTTAGTTTCATATATGCCCGTCCATTGAAAGCATAGCCTTTGTTGAAGCCGACCATTCCAACTGGAGCAATTGGCAATAGGTGAATGCCGTACACTTCATCCAGATCATCCAGCAATCCTGATTCGATAATGCTTTTTGCACCGCCTGGTGGGACTTCTTCAGCATGTTGATGAATAATTTTTATCGTCCCGGCTACTTCCGATTTCAGTTGAATTAAACAATCCGCCAATATTAGCATATAGGCTGTATGTCCATCATGTCCACAAGCATGCATGATCCCTTCATTTTTCGATTTGAAAGGCACTGGTGTTTCTTCAACGATTGGCAAAGCATCAAAATCTGCACGCAATCCAATTGTTTTGCCTGGTTTTCCTCCTGTAATTGTAACGATAATTCCGAATCCATTTCCAACGTTCGTTTGAATTTCGACATCTTTGCCTTTGTAAAAGTCTGCTATATACTGAGCTGTTTTTTCTTCTTTAAATGACAGCTCGGGGTATTCGTGCAAGTGGCGGCGGATTTCAATCATTTCATTTTTACGCTCGCCAAGCATGCTCATTAATTTATCTTTCAAGATATCCACTCCATTATTTTACGTGACCGAAGAATTAGTCAGATACAATAAAAGTACCCTAGAAAAGTGTCGTTAAACGTATTAAAAAGCTATATAAAAAAAGATCCAGGCGCAACATAGCGCCTGGATCTTCACTGTCTTTGTATTAAGCGACTGGTCCGCCTTTTTGAGTGATTTCTTCAGAAACATGACCGAATTTCTTGAAGTTCTCACGGAAAAGATCTGCCAACTCTTTCGCTTTTTGATCGTAAGCTGTCGGATCGCTCCAAGCGTTACGAGGGTTCAATACTTCAGTCGGTACGCCGTCAATTGCTTTAGGCATAGCAAGACCGAAAATTGCATTCTCTTCGTATTCCACATCGTTCAATTCGCCAGCGATTGCTGCACGGACCATTGTACGTGTATGTTTCAAAGACATACGATGTCCTACACCGTAAACTCCACCAGTCCAACCCGTGTTGACAAGGAAGACTTGTGCATCGTGCTCGTCGATTTTCTTCCCTAGCATTTCTGCGTAGACCGTTGCAGGCAATGGGAGAAAAGGGGCACCAAAGCATGTAGAGAATGTCGCTTCCGGTGAAGTGACGCCGCGCTCAGTTCCTGCTAGCTTCGAAGTGAAACCGCTTAGGAAGTGATACATCGCTTGTTCCTTCGTCAATTTGGAGATTGGAGGCAATACGCCGAATGCATCCGCTGTTAAGAAGACAATTGCTTTCGGATGTCCTGCAACCGATGGCATCACGATGTTTTCGATATTATGGATCGGGTATGCTGCACGCGTATTTTCAGTCAATGAATTATCGTCGTAATCGGGCTTGCGAGTCTTTTCATCCAAGACGACGTTTTCCAATACTGAACCGAAACGGATCGCTCCGTAAATTTCTGGTTCCTTCTCTTTTGAGAGATTGATCGTTTTCGCATAGCAGCCGCCTTCGATGTTGAAGACTCCGTTTTCGGACCAGCCGTGCTCATCATCACCAATTAGTTTACGGTTAGCATCTGCTGAAAGCGTCGTTTTTCCTGTTCCAGAAAGACCGAAGAATAAAGCGACATCTCCTTCTTCGCCAACGTTTGCAGAGCAGTGCATGGATAGTATGCCGTGCTCAGGCAGCAAGTAGTTCATAACGGAGAAAATCGATTTTTTCATTTCTCCCGCATATTCCGTACCTCCAATTAACACAATACGCTTCTCAAGTGATACAATGATGAAGGTTTCGGATTTCGTTCCGTCTACTGCCGGATCTGCTTTGAATGTCGGAGCAGCGATAACCGTGAATTGAGCTTCATGCGTTTTCAATTCTTCCTCAGTAGGGCGAATGAAAAGATTGTTGACGAACAAGTTTTGCCATGCGAATTCATTGATGACTTGGATAGACAGCTGGGACGCTTTATCCGCTCCTGCAAATCCTTTGAATACGAATAGCTCTTCCTTAGCTTTTAAATGGTTTAAGACTTTCTTATATAATGAATCAAAGATTTCAGATGAAATCGGGCGGTTCACTTTGCCCCAGTCGATTTTGTCTTTTGAAGATTCCTCTTCGACAATATACTTATCCTCAGGAGAACGGCCAGTATACTTTCCTGTCTCTGCAGTAAGTGCGCCATCTGCAGAAAGTTTCGCTTCTCCACGGGAAGTTGCTTTTTCAACCAGTTCTGCCACTGAAGGCTGTATGTTTACGTTGTTGCCTGAAAGTAACTCGTGTAATCCGTTTTCAATTTTAGCTGAAATCATTTTAAGTACCGTCCTTTGCATGTAATCCCAGTTGGTGGGTTTCATCACATTTCGTAAATAGTATAACACATTTAGAATAATAATCTATACTAATTCAAAACTCAAGTATATATGCATAAAATGTTTGACAAAGTACAAACTTTTTCGTAGGATTATTTATTGAACGGATACTCTTATCCCGAGCTGGCGGAGGGACAGGCCCTATGAAGCCCGGCAACCTGCGTGGACCTTATTGGCCGCGAGAAGGTGCCAAACCTGGAGCAAGGTGAATTCCTTGGACGATAAGAGTGAAAGGTGCTGCTTTTGAAATTATGCCTTTCCTCATGTATATTTACGTGAGCGAAGGGCTTTTTTATTGAATGAATCAAGCCCTTAATCCTTGTGTATGTTGACGTCGACTCTCTAGGCGCTGAACTTACTGGGACAATTAGAGTACCGTATCAATATTTGCAAGCTTTTAAGGAGGAAATTACAATGACAAATCGCCGATTGTTCACTTCAGAATCGGTAACTGAAGGCCATCCGGATAAAATGTGCGATCAGATTTCTGACGCCATTTTGGATGCCATCTTAGAGGAAGATCCGAATGCACGTGTAGCCTGTGAGACGACAATTACAACAGGACTCGTTTTAGTCATCGGAGAAATTACGACAACAACTTATGTTGACATCCCGAAAGTCGTACGGGATACAGTGAAGGAAATTGGCTATACACGCGCTAAGTTCGGATTCGACTGGGAGACGTCATCTGTATTGACGTCCATCGATGAACAATCTCCTGACATCGCGGCAAGTGTCGATCAAGCACTTGAAGCACGTGAAGGGACAATGACGGATGAAGAGCTCGAAGCGATCGGAGCGGGAGACCAAGGGCTAATGTTCGGTTATGCTTGCAATGAAACACCTGAGCTTATGCCGATGCCGATCAGCTTATCGCATAAACTTTCACGCAGACTTGCGCAAGTGAGAAAAGACGATACGCTTGATTATTTGCGACCAGACGGTAAAACGCAAGTAACAGTTGAGTATGATGAGGATAATAACCCGGTTCGGATTGACACAATCGTAATCTCTACTCAACATCATCCTGATATCACTTTAGAGCAAATTCAACGTGATATTAAAGAACATGTCATCTATCCAGTCGTATCAGCAGAATTATTAGATGAAGAAACAAAATACTTCATCAACCCATCCGGCCGTTTCGTCATCGGCGGACCACAAGGGGATGCCGGTTTGACTGGCCGGAAGATCATCGTTGACACATATGGTGGCTATGCGCGTCATGGTGGCGGTGCATTCTCCGGAAAAGATGCGACAAAGGTGGACCGTTCTGCTTCATATGCTGCGCGCTATGTTGCGAAAAATATCGTTGCTGCGGGACTTGCGGATCGTTGTGAAGTTCAATTGGCTTATGCGATCGGTGTTGCAAAACCAGTTTCCATTTCAATCGATACGTTCGGAACAGGAAAAGTCGAGGAAAGTAAGCTAGTGGAAATCGTACGTGAACTATTCGATTTACGTCCTGCCGGCATTATTAAAATGCTCGACCTTCGCCGTCCGATTTACAAACAGACAGCGGCATACGGCCATTTCGGACGTACTGACGTTGAACTCCCTTGGGAGCAGACAGACAAAGCGGAAGATTTGATCGCAAAGGCTGGCTTGACTGTTTAATATTTGAAAGAATATCAGCAGCACTTCATCGAATAATTGATGAGTACTGCTGATTTTTTATTTAGCCAATAGAACAGGGAATCAAAGAATTTCGTAAAGGCTCATTAATTTCACGAAGCGTCATAATTTAAAAGGAGGAACCTAACGAAAATTATAGCGTTATAAATAGTGATAAAAAGTGATGATCAATGGGATTAAATAAATAAAGATGCTGCCCAATTGGACAGCACCTAGTTTATATTTGCATCTCTTTATAAATCTTGCCTTTTTCAACATAGCTATTCAAAACACGTTCCATCTCTGCTCGATCTTCATCATTCAATTCACGGACGACTTTCGCTGGTGAGCCAAGAGCTAGGCAACCAGGCGGTATTTTCTTGCCTGGTGGTACGAGGCTGCCTGCACCGATGAATGCTCCCTCGCCGATTTCAGCTCCGTCCAAAATGATGGCTCCCATGCCGATGAGTGCACCTTTACGAACAATACAACTATGTAAAATCGCCTTATGGCCAACTGTAACCTCATCTTCAATCAGCAATGTTTTTCCTGGACTTTGGTGTAGGCAGCTTAAATCTTGGATGCTCACTCGCTCACCGATAATCGTCGGGGCGACATCTCCTCGGATGACCGTATTGAACCAAATGGAACTGTTTGCCCCGATCGTTACATCGCCAGTAATCGTTGCATAATCCGCAACGTAGACGGTTGGATCAATTTGTGGGGTTTTTCCGTTGTAAGGATAAATCATGAACGTCTCTCCTTTTCTAAAAATCATGTATAATTTATCGTAACATAAAACATCTACAGATAGGGGAGGTGAGTGCCGTGTGGAAATGGGAGGCGGAAGGACAACCAAAAGCAGTGATTGCGATTGTCCATAATGCTTACGAACATCATCGGCGCTATGCGTGGCTCATCCAAAAGCTTCGAAACGGGGGTTTCCATGTCGTCACAACCGATTTGCCCGGACACGGTTCTGAAAGTGGGAGGCGGATCCATGACGAACCGTTTGAGTCATATGTGGAGCATGTAAAAAAATTGATTGATATTGCATTGCAGGATAATTTGCCTTTATTCGTGCTTGGACACGGACTTGGCGCAACGATTGTCATGCATATTCTGCAACGCGAGAAGCTGGAATGCGCGGGCTTCATTTTCAGTTCCCCTTGGCTCTCCATTAAACATCAGCCATCCAAGTTTTCAGGAGTACTGACGAAACTTTCAAGTTCTATGAAATTGAACCATGACATTACAATTGAATTACTGACGCGTAATTACGATATGTACATAGAATTTCAGAATGATAGGGACTATAGTTCTGTAGTCGTCGCATCTTGGTATCGCGAGTTGCTTGCGACGATGAAATCCGTCACAAGTCATGAAGAAAGCATTTTTGACACGCCAGTTCTTATTCAGACAGGAGAACATGATAAAATTACCGATGTTTCATTTGCGAAAAGATGGTTGTTGAGCCAAAATCTTTCCGAATTTCATTATAAGGAATGGAAAAGGCTTTATCATGACCTTTATCAAGAACCAGAGCGGGAGGAAGTGTATTTGTACATTGAATCATTCATGAACAACGTACTTCGTTCGCTCGGCTATATTGTTTAAAGTAAAAACTGTAAGGGGGAATGGTCAATTTGACGATTATCGGGTTTGTCAGGCATGGTGTGACAGCATGGAATAAGGAAGGTAGAGCGCAAGGCAGTTCAGATGTCCCGTTGGATGAAGAAGGGATTGAAATGGCGGAGCGTGTAGCGGACAGGTTGTCTACTGGGGAGTGGGATGTCATTTATACGAGTCATCTCCTAAGGGCAAAGAAGACAGCAGAAATTATTGCTGCGAAAATACCTGGTGTAGAACTTGTCGAAGATGCAAGATTGCGTGAAATCGGCGGAGGTTTGGTAGAAGGTACGACTGAAGCGGAGCGTATCGAGAAGTGGGGGGTAGATTGGAGACAACTCGACATGGGATTTGAATCACAAGAGTCCATCATTTCCCGGGGGTTGGAATCAATTGATGAAATCAAAAAGAAGCATCCCGGTAAAAATGTGTTAGTCGTCAGCCATGGGAGCTTCATTAAGCGGATGTTGAATGAGCTTGTAACTGAAACTGTCTATGAAGAAAATCTTGATAATACATCAGTGACAATTGTCGAGCTGAACGATGAAGAAAACCATTGCCATCTGTTCAATTGCACTGCGCATTTACAGCAAGTTCTCTGAATGTGAACCATTCATACGTTGACTAGGCTATACTATATACTATATAAATTGTAAGATCGGGGGCTTCCATATGAAAAAAGAAACAACTTCTGAAATCTTCTCATGGATTAAAGCGATTGCAGTTGCATTCGTTCTCGTGTTTGTCATTAGGCACTTCCTATTCTCACCAGTCATCGTTTCCGGTCAATCCATGGAACCGACATTCGAATCGGAAAACCGAGTCATCATTTCAAAAATCCATAAACTTGATCATTTTGACTTAGTAGTTTTCCATGCGCCCGGTTCGACAGAAGATTATATTAAACGGGTGATCGGCTTGCCGGGGGATACAGTTGTCATGAAAGATGACAGGCTTTTCATTAACGGGAAAGAGTATGAAGAGGACTATATCCAAGCAAATAAGGAACAACTTTTCAAAGATCAAAAATTGACAGAGGACTTTGAAGTTACAGTGCCTGAAGGACAGCTTTTCGTGTTGGGCGATAATCGGAGGAACAGTACGGATAGCCGAGCAATCGGTTGTATCGATGAAGCCTCGGTCGTTGGAAAGGTCGGTTTCAGGTTTTATCCCTTACATTCAATCGGCGTCCCTAAATAACTGGGATTAACTCTCCTTTAAAAGGGTATTCCTATACAGACTACCAAAGAAGGAGCGATTGAATTGTCTAAAGAACATAAAAACAATGAGAGCAGCACTAAAGACAATACGAACAGGGCTCAACTTGCGGGAACCGAGTATACCGACGAACAGCGGCATACGAACGAAGTAGCCTCCACAGCGTATCAAGGCAGCAAGAAGAAAAAAGTGGACATTCAAAACGATAGGCTCGAGTCAGGCGGCTTTTAATCGACAACCTCTGCGTAAATTGCAGAGGTTGTTTTTTTCGCGACCATAAAGTCTACAAAATGTGCGTTCGTATGGTAAATTAAGAACATCGTAAGAAGAAGGAGTACCAATGCAATGACTGATTTTTTTATAAGGAAAAAGAATGAACTACATATACAATTGAACGACGTCCAGAAAAAAGCCGTTAAGCAAACGGAAGGTCCATTGCTCTTATTAGCATGTCCCGGGTCGGGGAAAACGACAACGATGATTATGCGGATCGGCTATTTGATTGAAGAGAAGAATGCGAATCCGAAACGCATAAAAGCAATTACATTCAGTCGAGCATCAGCACGCGATATGACAGAACGTTTTAAACGTTTTTTCCCACAGCATTCTCCAGTCGATTTTTCGACGATTCATAGCCTCGCATTTACAATTACCCGAACCTATTTGCAAAAGACGGGAGTTACATTTGAATTGATTGAAGGTGGAGGGAATCAGAAACAGCCTCTCACTAAAATGTCGTTGCTGAAACGTCTGTATAAAGAAACTGTTCGGGAAGAAGGAACAGAAGATGAATTGACATCCCTGTCGACATTTATCAGTTTTCTGAAAAACAGGATGATTCCTTTCAACGAATGGGAACAAGTTCAAGCTCCATTCGACAAGGCAGGTACAATTGCGCTTGGCTATGAGCAAATTAAATCGAAAACGCAAGGGCATCTTCTGCTCGATTTTGATGATATGCTGTCCATTGCGGAACAGGCGTTACGAGTCGATGAACAACTTGCTGAAAAATTCCGCTCGCGGTATGACTACGTTTTGACAGACGAAAGCCAGGACACTTCTCTTGTTCAACACCGGATTGTCGAGCATCTTGTTGCACATCATGGCAATCTTTGTGTCGTAGCGGATGATGATCAATCAATCTATACGTGGCGCGGAGCAGATCCCGCTTACTTACTGAACTTCAAGCAAGTGTACCCAGATGCAAAATTGCTTAGAATGGAGCAGAATTACCGTTCGTCCAAAGAAATTGTAGAAACTGCAGCTACATTCATTACACGCAATAAGCAAAGGTACAAGAAAGAGATGCGGACAGACAATGAAGGAGCGGGACCGATTGTCATGAAGCAATTCGAAGACCCAAAACGGCTATTGGAATATGTTACATATGAATTATTGGATGAGCAAAACTTGGAAGAAGTCGCTGTTTTATTTAGAAATAATGCTTCCTCGACAATGTATGTCAACGAACTTCATCGAAGGGGAATCCCTTTCTACATGAAAGACGCAGATGATAAATTCTTTTCCCATTGGGTAGTAGAAGATATTTTGAATTTTATGCGGCTCAGCTTTAATGTAGAAAGGAAGGATGTTTTCTCAAAAATTGCTATGAAAATGAATCTCTTCATTTCACGCGATATGTTATCCCGGTTCATGAATAAAGCGACATCCGGAAATGTATTTGAATCTTTCATCCAATCGGTTCAGTTGAAAGGCAGTCAAATCGAAAAATTGGATGCTTGCATTGAGGTTTATAAAAAAATTCCCGATATGCGGCCAGCCCAAGTAATCCGGATGATCCGATATGAACTTGAATATGAGGAAGCTTTGAAAAGTCGGGCGGCAAAATTCGGTTATCGGATCGATCAGCTTCTTGGCATTCTTGATACGCTTGAAGGAATCGCGTCCCAAGTGCGCACAATGGTTGATTTTGCGAATCGCTTGAAGGAATTGGAGCAGGCGGTGCAACAGGCGAAATTCAATCCACCCGCAAATGCATTGACGTTATCGACTTTTCATAGCGCCAAAGGATTGGAATTTAGGCGTGTGTTCATGATTGATTTGGTAAAAGGAATCATCCCATCCGAAGAAGACGAAACTGACCCGATGTTGCTTGAGGAAGCAAGACGACTATTTTATGTAGGCATGACAAGGGCAAAAGAACGATTAGAGTTGCTGTCTTATCGAGAGGCGAATGGGAAGCCCAAAGACGATTCAAGATTTTTGAATGAAGTTCGGGCGATTTTAATGAAGCCTGAAAAGAGAAACACTGAAAAATTGCAGAAGGCTGATTTGTCGACATTGCCGGATCCTGATGGAATTGCTAACAGGACAGAATTATCCGTCGGTATGCACGTCGTACACCGTGTATTCGGAAGAGGGGTCATCAATGGAATTGGGGAAGAGAATATACAAATCCAATTCGGGCAGAATGAAAAGCAGCTGTTGCTTGAAACGATTTTATTACGTCGTCTCTTGAAGAGGGTGGATCTATGAAGCAAGCCCTATATATCGGAATTGCTGGGGCGATCGGAGCAATTTGCCGGGTAGGGATCGGGAGGTTGTTTAAAGATGTATCAGATTTTCCGATGTCGACATTAACTGTCAATTTGATCGGAACATTTATCCTTTGTCTTCTCAGTGCAGGCGCCCTTCAAAGGATCACGGCAGATAAACAGATTCAAATGGCGGTGACAACAGGATTCCTCGGTTCATTTACTACGTTTTCCGCCTTCAGCATGGAAACGGTGAGCCTTATGCAAGATGGGCAATTGATGCTAGCTGTACTTTATATGGCGGTAAGTGTTATCGGGGGGCTTGCCATAGGTCTATTCGGCTTTATGATTGGTCGCAGGATGGTGAAAGCATGACGGTAGTTGAAGCAGTCGTTATTGGAGCAGGTGGATTTGTCGGAGCCATCCTCAGATTTTTCATTTCCGCAAAGATGAATAAAGAGGAAGGGTTTCCCATCGGGACGCTGATCGTCAATTTGACAGGCTCTTTCCTAATCGGTCTTATATTGGGATTCGAGTTACCGTTGCTATGGGCAGTCTTTCTTGCATCGGGTTTGATGGGCGCTCTTACGACTTTTTCTACGCTTATGAAGGAGCTAATTCAGTTGTGGAAGAGAAATCAACGGAAAAAGTCGATTCTCTATAGTGTTCTGACCCTCGGATTAGGAGCCTTTTTAGCATATCTTGGATTTATCATCGGTCAATTATGGTAATTTGCTGTTTGTTTGGAGAATCTCTTGACGGGAATAGAGTAGGAGACTACTAAAACCGAATGGAGGAAATGAAATGGATAGAAACCATTCCGTAGATGCCAACAGCAAAGATAAACAATTGGAACAATATCGATCACTCGACAAAGGGAAGAAGATGACGACGAATCAAGGGTTGAAAATCTCGGAAGATGAGCATTCATTAAAAGCCGGATACCGGGGACCAACTCTTATGGAAGACTTCCATTTCCGTGAGAAGATGACTCATTTCGACCATGAGCGGATTCCCGAGCGGGTCGTCCATGCTAGAGGGTACGCAGCCCATGGGGAGTTCGAATTATATGAGTCGATGAAAAAATATACGAAAGCAGCTTTCTTACAGGAACCAGGTTCGAAGACTCCCGTTTTTACACGGTTTTCGACCGTTGCAGGTAGCCGTGGATCCGGTGAAACGGTGCGGGACGTCCGTGGATTCGCCGTGAAGTTTTATACGGAAGAAGGGAATTATGACCTCGTTGGAAATAACATCCCCGTGTTTTTCATCCAAGACGCCATTAAGTTCCCAGATTTAGTTCACGCAGTCAAACCAGAGCCGCATAATGAAATGCCGCAAGCCGCTTCGGCTCACGACACATTTTGGGATTTCGTTGCAAACAATCAGGAATCGGCACATATGATCATGTGGCATATGTCCGACCGAACGATCCCAAGAAGCTTCAGGATGATGGAAGGCTTCGGAGTGCATACGTTCCGATTCGTCAATGACGAAGGAAATGCTCATTTCGTGAAGTTCCACTGGAAGCCGAAACTCGGGGTACATTCTTTAGTTTGGGATGAAGCCCAAAAGATCAACGGTAAAGATCCCGACTTCCATCGGAGAGACTTATGGGAAGCGATTGAAAGAGGAGATTTCGTCGAGTTTGAATTGGGCGTTCAGCTTATCGAAGAAAAAGATGAATTCATGTTCGACTTCGATATTTTAGACCCGACGAAGATATGGCCAGAAGAGCAAGTGCCCGTCAAAATCATCGGCAAGATGACATTGAACCGGAATGTGGATAATGTGTTCGCGGAAACCGAGCAAGTCGCGTTTCATCCTGGCAATGTCGTGCCGGGCATCGACTTCACGAACGACCCATTATTGCAAGGGCGATTATTTTCGTATACGGATACACAACTGATCAGATTGGGAGGACCGAATTTCCACGAACTCCCGATCAATCGTCCTGTTTGTCCATTCCATAATAACCAGCGCGACGGGTACGGCAGGCAGACGATCAATGTCGGCCAAGTGAGCTACCATAAAAATTCATTGGCGGACAATACGCCTACCGTTTCATCGGAAGAGGAAGGCGGATATGTTCATTATCAAGAAAAAGTCGAAGGCCGAAAAATACAGGCACGCAGTGAGTCATTCGCCGACCATTTCTCACAGGCGAAGCTTTTCTGGAACAGTATGTCGATTCCGGAGAAAAAGCACATTGTCGATGCCTTCAGCTTCGAAGTCGGCAAGGTGAAAAGTAGGAGTGTCAGACAGCAAATCGTTGATATGTTTGCCAATGTGGATGTCGGGTTGGCAACGGCGTTGGCTGAAGCTGTTGGGGCTGAATTTCCAACAGATGTCGAAGAATCGCCTATCACAGAGTCATCGCCTGCTTTAAGTCAACTGACAACAGCTATGCTTCCAGAAACGCGTAAAGTGGCAATCTTGATTGGAAGCGGATTCGATGGAGATGAGGTAGAAACGTTAGTTTCTTCGTGCTTAAACGCGGGGATGAGCGTAGACCTCGTTGGAGATAAGTTCGGTGTCCGTTATGGTGAAAATGATTTGGCGGTTGAAATCGATGAAACGTTTTTAACTGTCCATCCGACGTTATACGATGCAATTTATGTAGTTGGCGGAGAGGCGGACAATATGAAGAAATTCACAATGGATATTGTCGATTTCATCAATGAATCATATAAGCATTACAAGCCGATTGGCATCGCGTCTACTGGAAAAATATTTTTTGAGGTGTCTGACGCAGAAGCGGGGCCTGGCATCATTGTGAACGAGAATGATGGTGCATTTGCAGACAACTTTATCAATGCTGTAGCTGCACATCGCCACTGGAACCGGAAAGTGTACGGCTGGGAAGAATAGGATTATTAAGTTGCCATACCTGTTTATGCGACAGGGATGGCAATTTTTCTTGTTGAATTTGAAAATCGGACTGAAGGACTGTTGACTTATCCGTCAGGGCTGGTAATATACAAACATAATCATTCAACAGTTTGAAACGAATAATATTCGGAGAGTCGACATAGTAATCCTGTTGCGGGCAGCAAAAAGAGACTGAATGGATAGTGCAAGTTCAGGCAGCAGCAGGCATGAAGTACACCGACAGCTTTTCTCCGATGAAAATGAAGTGGACGGCAGGATTGCCTGTCGTCAATCAGGGTGGTATCGCGGAGAACTCCTTCGTCCCTTATCCAAGGGATGGAAGGGGTTCTTTCTGTTTAGTATAGATCTAAGGAGGAGTTCATGATATGTTTCAAATAAAAGCGATCCATTCGCCAGCATTTTGGGAATCTGCCCTACTTGTTTTCGGCATCGTGGCGATGATCAGTGTCAGTATAATTACATTCGATTCCGTTCCTCATTTGCCGATTCTATTTTCGATTCTTTTATTGATTGGATATGGCCTGTTGAAAAGGATCCCTTTTAAGAAACTTGAAAGAGGATTGGTGGAAGGCGCTGGAGCCGGCATGGGAGCGGTCTTCCTCTTTTTCTTCATCGGCATCCTCATAAGCAGCTGGATGATGAGCGGGACGATTCCTACGTTGATTTACGCAGGATTTCACTTAATCACACCTACATTCTTTTTTGCGATTGTCTTCGTCGTCACCGCGATTGTCGGCGTCTCGGTAGGAAGCTCCCTTACAACGGTTGCAACGGTCGGTGTGGCATTCATCGGAATGGCTAGCATTCTTGAACTTTCGCTGCCAATTGCGGCGGGTGCTATTGTTTCGGGAGCGTTTTTCGGGGATAAAATGTCGCCGTTGTCCGATACGACGAATCTTGCGTCTTCGATTGTAGGAGTCGATCTTTTCGAGCATATCCGCAATATGGGGTGGACGACGATTCCTGCATTTTTCTTATCCTTACTTTTGTTTGGAGTATTATCGCCATCCGTCACGACAGGAGAGTTCGACAAGATTGCGCTTTTTCAAGAAACATTGCTGGAAACAGGGATGATCCATTGGTATACGGTCATTCCACTTGTTGCTTTATTTGTATTGACGATTGCGAAAGTGCCTGCCTTTCTTACTCTGGCGATCAGTTCAGCTGTGGCGGTTGCTCTTTCATTCCTCCATCAAAGCATTGGATTTTCGCAAGTGCTCGGCATATTGTTTAGCGGATTTGTTTCCACGACGGGTGTGGCGGATGTAGATGCATTGCTCACACGTGGCGGAATGGAGAGCATGATGTTCACAGTAGCTTTAGTGCTATTGGCTCTGAGCATGGGAGGATTGTTATTTACGTTAGGGATTGTCCAAAGTTTGTTGGCACAGGTCGAAATGCTTTTGAAGAAAGTTTCTTCTGTCATTACGGCTTCGGCAATGACAGCCATCGGCATAAACGTTTTGATTGGCGAACAATATTTATCAATTTTATTGACAGGGCAGGCGTTTCAAACACAGTACGAAAAAGTTGGCTTGGCGAATAAAAACTTGAGTCGAGTGATGGAAGATGCAGGAACGGTTGTGAATCCGCTCGTTCCATGGAGTGTATGCGGTATTTTCATTTCTGACGTGTTGGGCGTTTCCACAATCGACTATATGTTTTTCGCTTTCTTCTGCCTGCTATCGCCGATTTTGACGATTCTTTTCGGGTATATGGGGAAAACATTGACGCGTACGACTTGAAAAACAAAACACCGGGAGACTTCCCGGTGTTTTGTCATTTATTCAACTGAAATTCTTCCGTATAGTTCGTCGCTTTCCGAAGTGCTTGTTCCTCTGCGGGTATGCGGACAGACATCATCCAAATATTAAGAAGTGAAAAGATGATAGCTGTAAATAAAGCATTAAATAATAACGGAAGGACAAGCAATTCTGTTGCGACGATAATATAATTCGGATGACGGATCCACTTGTACGGTCCTTTCCGGACGACCTGCGCATTTGGGAGGACGATGATTTTTGTGTTCCAATATTTTCCCAACGAAGTGAGGCACCATATCCTCAAAAATTGAGCAGCTAAAAAGATTCCTAACCAGATGGGCCATAAAGACGAAAGCTGGCGGTGGAGGAATGTAACTTCCGCAATGAGCACAATAAAAAAGAATACATGCATCGCGACCATAAATGGATAATGGGATGTGCCTGCTTCAAAAGCACCTTCGCTTTTCATCCATTTTTCGTTGCGCTTAGCGATGAACAATTCGATGATTCGCTGCAAAATGACAATGGTTAGGACAATACTGAATATCAATTCAGGCACCTCATTCCCATTTCAACAATAGCAATTCACCGCAAAAACCTGGGCCAAGAGCGGCCATCAATCCATAATCGCCCGCGGATGGTTCCGTTTCCATGAATCGCTTAAGTACATAAAGGACTGTAGGGGAAGACATATTACCGTGATTTCGTAACACATCCCTCGAAATATCAGTCATTGAACTATCGAAACCCAATGAATCCTCATACGCCGTCAATACTTTTTTGCCTCCAGGATGTGCTACGAAATGATTTATATCATCTTTTAGAAGATTGTAAGAACCAAGGAATTCATGTACGAACGGCCCGAGCCAATTAGTGATGATCGATGGAATGCTTTTCGAAAAAATGACGTATAGCCCATTGTTTTGAATATCCCATCCCATGACGTCCTCGGAGTCAGGCATCCATTTTGACGTTGTGCCGATGATGGAAGGGACAGGGATGTTGACAGCAATTTCGGATTGATCACCTGATATTAGTGCACAAGCGACTCCATCGGAAAACAATGATACCCCAACAAGATTACTTTTCGAATAATCGTCTTTTTGAAACGTTAAGCTGCAAAGTTCGATGGAGAGCACTAACACATTTGCCTTCGGGAATGCTTTGCAATATTCGAAAGCTCGGCTCACGCCGGCAGCCCCTCCTGCACAGCCTAGCCCCCATATCGGAATCCGTTTCAAGTCATCACGGAAAGGAAGCCTATTCATAATGCGAGCTTCTATACTTGGCGTAGCGATACCAGTGCTTGAAATGAAGAAAATGGCATCAATTTCTGAAGGGGAGACTTCATTAGTCAACGTACTTGATTGTTGCAGGCAGGCTTGTACAGCTTGCACGCCTAAATCGATGGCATGCTTAATGTATAAGTCGTTCCGCTCTTTAAAATCATGTGCTTGGCCATACCACTCAAGTGGCATGCAAACATCCCGCTTTTCAATATCACCGTTTTGGAATACGTTCAAAAGCCGTTCAATATCTTTGAATTTCCGGCTGAAAAGTGAGCGGGTCAATGCAACTGCTTCCGCTTGCTTCACCTCGTGAGGGGGCAATACGGTGCTGACGGAAAGAATTTTTGGCATGGAAAGACCTCCGATATGTTTATCATTCTGTTACCTTAGCAGTCAGTTACTAAACATCGTTGAAAGTTGGATGAAGAATGGTAGAAGAAATTACAATAGTTTATGAATGAGGAGAATCGAATATGAAAGCCCGACAAAAGAGCGGGCCTTAATCGGTTGGTGATAGGAGTAATTTGCATAGCTCTCGAAATTTCTCTTTAAATCTTTCATTGTTTTCTTTTGATCGTTTTTTCGGACCCCGGAGTCGTCCTCCCGCCATTCTGATTTTCTGTGCAGTATGCCTTGCGAATAAAAGCTGGTCAATGTTTTCATTTGTATACAGTCTGCCGTTCTGATCGATCGGATGGCCTTGCTTCGCCAACACCATGGCGGCTAATCCATAATCTTGGGTGACGACAATATCACCTTTTTGAACTTTATTAACTAGAACAAAATCGACAGCATCTGCACCTTTGGAAACGATAATCGTCTCCGCACCTTCCCGATGCATTTCATGAGCTGTATCGCAAATAAGCGTACAAGGCAGTTTGAATTGCTTTGCAATTGAAATCGTTTCATTGACGACCGGACAGCCATCTGCATCCACAAAAACCATAACCATGGCAAGACCTCTTTTCAATTAAAGTATGAAAGCGAATTTCTATAATCATACTATACATGGATTGATGCCTCACTATATCATATTCAATCGTTTTCATTTCATTCAAGAAGGGTAAGTAAATATAAAAATGGAAAAAGGAGCGGGGCACGAATGAAAATGGAAGAGGAAGGAAATATGACGATAGAAGAGTCTGAAAGTTATGGACGTGCAATTAATGCTAGGAACGCAGCGGTTGAAAGGAACCAAGTGTACAAAGAGGAAGAGATTATTCCCGCAGATCAACTTCCACCGCCATTAAGTGAAGAGGAAATTAAAAAACGGGTTGGTGCCGAGAACTTTAAAAACAATGATAGTGATTATCAGAACTCTATAAACAGTTAAAGAGGGCGAAGTTTCGCCCTCTTTGTTTTTGGAATAGTTATCTATCGAATGTGTGTAGTTATCTATTGAATCTGTTCAGTTATCACCAAAAAGGGACTAAGGAATCATTTTACTGTAATTCTTCCATTATCAGATTTCAATCGAATTTGATGCAATTCCGCTCCGAAGCGACTGCGTGAATTCCGCTCGCCGTAAACATCAATTCGCCCGTGTCCGGTTTTTGCCAAGATCGTCGCGTTGGACGCTTTGTGTGTCGTTGTAATTTCGATGCTTCCATTATCCGTTTGGAAATCGATGTTGCGATCCAAATGTTCCCCGGCAAGAATGATTCGGCCGTTGTCCGTAATTGCCGTCAGCTCGCCTTCAACTTCGTCGAACTCAATGCGACCATTATCCGATTCAGCATGAATCGTATCAGCTTCGATATTTCTAAGCGTCACCCGACCATTATCCGTTTTTGCTTTCAGGCGGTCTGACTGCACTTTCGAAATTTCAATCCGGCCGTTATCCGTCTCTGCTTCAAGAGAAGTTGCTGCAAGTTCAGCCAATTCGATACGTCCGTTATCAGTGCGGCACTCGATTTGTTTCCCAATCAATTTTTCGGCGTTGATCCGTCCATTATCCGATTTCATGGAAATGGATTGATACAATTTCTTTGGAATAAACACGTTCAATGCCACACCTTTCGTATTGAAATTGAACAAGAATAACCAGTGTGCTTTGTTTTTCAGTTTGATTCTTAGAGTATCTCCGAGAACTTCAGCCGTTAACTCCAGTTTTTCTCTAGACCCCGTCAATTCGACTCTCGTTTCAGTCGTATCGGAAGGGAAGACGGTGAGTGCTCCATGCTGTACGTCGATATCCACTTTTGTAAAACTATTATCTTGTAGTGTAATCACTTCGCTTGTCGGGCTCACACTCATCTCGGCTGTCTCTTTGAATGGGTACGCTTCCAATAGTTCAGCCGCAATTTTTGCAGGTGAACCAAGAGAAGCTGCAATTTCTTCTTCCGCTTTCCCATCCTCGCGGCCATCCGAGAAATATTCGCGGATATCTTGGAGAATATCGTTTCTTTCATCAGTAGGCAAACGTTTCAAAGCGTTTTCAAGCTCGTTGATAAATTGGTTTTCAGTCATGGCGAACGCCCTCCTCGATCAATGTATTAACCCCATCCGTAAAACTGCGCCATTCATCCAATTGTTCATGCAAATACTCTCGCCCAGCCTCCGTCAATTTGTAATATTTACGGGGAGGCCCTTCCGTCGATTCCTGAAGGTATGTCGTAAAATAACCTTCTTTCGTCAGGCGGCGAAGCAACGGATAGACAGAGCCTTCAGAAATCGAAATCTGGTCGGATATTTTCTGTACCAACTCATAGCCGTAGCGATCCTGTTTGTCTAAAAGCACGAGGACACATAGATTCAATACGCCTTTTTTAAATTGGATATTCATGGATCATTCTCCTTTCCAGTACTGTTTATTGAACACTACTGACTTATCAAACATACTGATTAGGAACAATATAACACATGGTATTATTCATTGCAAGGTACTGTAGAAAATATTTACACCGAAACTTTTCTTGTGATGAGACGTATAGAAGGTAGCAAGTACGGAGGTGTTTTGTATGTTTGGCAGAAAAAAATCGAAAGCGGAAGAAGCGAATAGAATCTATTTCAACGTTGGCATCATATCGGTCCAAGAACTTGACGATGCCCAATATGAAACGTGGACGGATGAATTGATGGATGTAGCTGAGAATGTTGGATCTACGTCTTCTTTAGTGCAGGCTAGCTGGGATGAAGATCAATTGAATATCCTTTCAAAGCGTTTTCCAAAAGTGGACATGAATGAAACGGTTTTTATGATAAATGAAATTATCAATGAGGATGTTGAGAAGGAAATTAAACTGCTTGAGCAAAAGCATAAATGGAAAAAGTTTTTTAATACGATTCCGCTTGCAGATTATATTGACGCGGAAGATCGGGTCGTAATGGACGCGAGTAAGACGCTCTACTGCACGAACGATGTACAGGAAGCGGCTGGTTTTCTCAAAGAACAGGCAGGAAAAACAGACATCTAAGTGAGGGGGAAATAGTATGGAAGGAAGCTATTTTGTAGGATGGGGTACACTAGCGTTAATCAACGCAGGAATCGCGCAAGGGAAAAATAGAAGCGGACTGAATTGGTTTTTATTATCTTTATTATTCGGTCCTGTTGCGACGTTCTTCTTAGTCATATCCGAAAAAAGATAATTCTTTTAAAATAGCTGACTTATGGTAAACTATTTCTGTAATCGAAATAAATAGCCGTAGGGGGAATGGAAATGACAGAAGTAAAACTCATTTTCGCAAAAGATGAATTGATTAGCGGAAACGAAGCACGAAAAAATTTCGTCGCGCAGCAAAAAGCAACTCATTGCTCGGTCTTAATCGATGACACACACTATGTCGTCATAAAGGAAGCTGAAAAGGCAAACATGGAAAAAGTTCGTTCGACAGCAGGTGACATTGCGCGTGAATTGGCAGGACAAAAAGTGGACAAGGCGATTGTAAAGGAAGACGTACTAGGAAATGTGTTTGTCGGCTTGGACAAAGTGGAAGTCACAACTGCATTTGCAGAAGGATGGGATCTCGGTTCCTACCAATTCCTATCATATAAATCTGAAGCAGAGCGATTCAGTACTGAGCTTGAAATCGATGGAAATGACGCGCAAGCAGCTGTTCAATCGGGTAAAATCCGTGCAGCAGCAACTGCTTTCTCTCGTGACTTGATGAATGAATTGTCAGATGTCTTGAATCCTGAAACGTATCCGGAAGTATTGAAGCAAAAGTTTGAAGGGAAAGACGTTGAAATAACAGTACACGGCAAAGAGCAGCTTAAAGAGATGGAAATGAACGGTCTCTTGACTGTAAACCGTGGCAGTAAATACAATCCATCATTTGTTGAGATTCGTTATGAGGGAGATGCGTCCAAACCGCTTGTTGCGCTCGTCGGAAAAGGCGTTACATTCGATACAGGCGGAATCAGCCTGAAAAGCGGAAAAGATTTAAGCAGCATGCGTATGGACATGGGAGGTTCTGCAGCAGTTGCAGGAGCAATGCAGCTTCTCGTTGATTCACAGGCGAAAGTGAATGTCGTTGCTTTAATTCCAATGGTAGAAAATACACCGGATGCAAATTCCGTATTCCCTGGCGAAGTGATACGTTATAAAAACGGAAAAACAGTTCAAGTAGGCAATACAGACGCAGAAGGACGCCTCATCTTGGCGGATGCACTTATCCGCGCAGGAGAATTAAATGTGGAATACATCGTTGACATCGCAACACTTACTGGTGCGATCGTAAATGCATTAGGTTCTGAAATTGGCGGTGTCTTTGGGGATGAAGAATTATCTTTCGTCATGAAAAAAGTGGGAGACAGAAACGGTGATTACGTCTGGCCGATGCCGTTAGTAGAAGCTTATGACAAGTCATTGGCAAGTGATTACGCAGACATGAACAATATCAGTTCATTGAACTTTGCGGGCTCCATCACTGCAGGACTGTTCCTACGTCGCTTCGTACCAGAAAACAGCAAATGGCTTCATGTTGACATGGCGGGTATGATGAGCAAGTCAAGCGCATCAGGCTATTATGCTAAATCAGCAACAGGCTATGGTGCACGTTTGTTAGCAGACTACACTGTTGAAATCTCAAAATAAAATAACGAAAAGGGAGCTGTCCAGAGAATCGTCTGGACTGCTTTTTTTGACTCGGATAGTGGCCAACGCCCAAAGTAGGCCGTTACGAGTCCAAAGCAGTTCGACTCACGTCCAAGCAAGCCATCCTGCGCCCAAAGTACGTCACCCTACCGCTTTTACTCCCAGGACACTGCCTTCCTATATAATGTTTGTTATAACATTTGATTTCAAATTGGCAATATAGTGTAAGATAACAAGAGTATAAGAAAATATCTGTTTTTTAATGAAATTCCGAAAGAGTTCTCCCTCTTCAAGCGTGTGAAGGGTGAAACCCAACGGTAAGAGGGAGATGAATTTCGGTTGGCAATAGCCAACACCGCTTTTCATTGATATAATAGGAACAAGTATTCCTATTACTCTGAAATGAGGTGATTGGAGTGGCAAATAAAGCATACAAATTTCGAATCTTTCCGACAAAGGAGCAGGAAGACTTTTTGGTCAGGACATTCGGCTGTGTCCGATTTGTCTACAATAAAATGCTGGCGGAACGCAAGGAAACCTATGAAAAATACAAAGACAACAAGGCATTACTGAGGAAGCAGAAGTTTCCTACTCCCGCCAAATACAAGAAAGAATTTGAGTGGCTCAAGGAGGTTGACAGCCTGGCACTCGCCAACGCCCAGTTGAATCTGCAAAGGGCATTCTCCAATTTCTTCTTAGGCAAGACGAAGTATCCGAAATTCAAGAATCGTAAGTCTAAACAGTCCTACACGACAAACATGGTCACCGGAAACATCAAGATTCTTGCTGGTCATATCAAACTACCGAAACTCACACCCCTTAGAATGAAACAGCATCGCGAAATCCCATCCCATCATGTCATCAAGTCATGCACCGTTTCCCGTTCAGCCACTGGAAAATACCATGTTTCCATACTCACAGAATACGAACACAATCCGGTCAAAAAAGAAATCAACCATGTCGTCGGATTGGATTTTGCCATGGATGGACTTTTTGTCGAAAGCGAAGAGGGTAAGAAAGCCTATTATCCACGGTTCTATCGACAGGCAGAAGGAAAACTGGCAAAGGAACAAAGAAAAATGTCCAACATGATGAATGGCTCCTCCCGCTGGAAAAAGCAGCGAATCAAAGTCGCCAAACTCCACGAAAGAGTGGCAAACCAACGAAAGAACTTCCTTCATCAAGAGTCAAGAAAATTAGCAAACAGATATGATTGTGTCGTCATCGAAAATCTTGATATGAAGGGGATGTCGAAGGCCTTCCGATTCGGCAAAAGCGTTGCCGACAACGGATGGGGGATGTTCACGACATTCTTGCGTTATAAATTGGATGAACAAGGCAAGCAACTCATCAAGATTGACAAATGGTTCCCCTCCTCCAAGACCTGTTCGGCCTGTGGTCATATGCATGCTGCCTTACACCTTTCCGAACGGACGTTCAATTGCGATTGCGGATTCGTTATCGATCGGGATTGGAATGCCGCTATCAACATCAAGAACGAGGGACGGTTGATATTGGATTTGTCCTGATGAAACAGAACTCTTGGAACAAGAGGGTTAGCTCGGTCAGTTTTCGTTGGCTAGTAAAAGCAGCGATAAGTCGAGAAGCCCCCAGTTCAAACGCTAAGCGTTAAGTGGTGGGTAGTTCACTGCATATGTACTGGAATAAAGAAAAGTTAACAGAAGAGCAGATCAGGATTATGAACCATTTTAGGATGAGGATTGAACGGAATAATTCGGTGCTAGGTTAGAAAAGAAAACATATTAAAGGGGAGTTTTCCATGATCTATGTAGTAAGGCATGGACAAACAGATTGGAATAAAGACCGAAAAATGCAGGGGAGAATGGGTGTGCCGCTAAACGAGCATGGAGTACAACAAGCTGAAGCATTAAAAGAGATATTACAAAAAGTAAAGTTTGATTTTGTTTTTTCTTCCCCACAAGAAAGAGCTGTACAAACTGCGGAAATTATTACCGAGCTACAAGCTGTTGTGGATGATCGATTGGACGTATTTGATTTAGGAGAAGCTGACGGGTTACATATCAGCGAAGTAAAGATGGTTGGATCATTACCAGATTCCTCAATTTATAAAGGGGTTGAAGAACCAGCAGAATTTGTTAGAAGGGTGTTTGATTTTATGAAAGAACTTGAAAAACAGTATGGAAATGATGAACGGAATATTCTTGTAGCCGGTCATAGATGTACTACCGGTTGTATTGGCGCCTATTTCAAAGGGATACCTACTGATGGAAATGTACTGAAGTTTTCCTCTGATACGGGTGATTATAAGATATATTATTTTAAAAAATATATAGAAACTCAAATAACATAATAGAGGGGGCAATATCTTTGGGCCAAAATACTACACAAGTTTACACACCACCTAAACATTTTGTATCAGCTGCAACTATTGTACTCAATGACCAAAAGGAAATCCTGTTAATTAAAGGACCGATGAGAGGTTGGGAAATGCCAGGTGGAATCGTTGAGGAAGGCGAGTCTTTGAAAGATGCCGCAATTAGGGAAACTAGAGAGGAGTCCGGTATTGAAATTGAAGTCCTCAAGTTTTGTGGAATATTTCAAAATGTAAACAAATCAATCTGTAATACGTTGTTTTTAGCTAAGCCAATTGGAGGCAAATTAACAACTTCTCCGGAAAGTTTAGAAGTTGGATTTTTTTCTATAGAGCAAGCTTTAGAGATGGTAACTCTAGGGAATTTCAGGCAAAGAATTGAGTACTGTCTTGATAATAGTATTCAACCTTTTTATGTGGAATTTTAGTGGTAAGGAAGTGTGAACTTATGGAAGCACAACAATTAAAACTAGAGGCATATATTAACGAATACCTAAAGTTGTGGGATTTTTACGGAGTTATTCAAGTGACTCAAAAAGGGGAAGTGCTTTTTGAAAATGCATACGGCTATGCGAGTATCGAGTTTGGAATAAAAAATGAAATCGATTCGTGCTTCTCTATCGCTTCCTTGTCAAAACAGTTTACCGCCTTTGCGATTATGCTACTTTATGATAAGAAAGTGCTAGATATCGATAAACCTGCACAATTATACCTCCCTGCTGAAATGCAAATTGACGAATCGATCACTGTCCATCACTTATTATCACATACTTCTGGTTTGTTTAACTTCACAAACTTCAATAATGACTTCTTTGCTGGTTACAATAGAACGGATTATTCACGAAACGAATTCTTCCAAAGGTATATTAATAAAAAGCCTACGATAGATGCGGGAACGGAATATGATTACAATAACTCGAACTATAATTTGCTTGCGTGGATTATAGAAAATGTTTCAGGCGAAAAATATGAAGATTTTCTAAGAAACCACATATTCCTCCCTTTACATCTGATGAGCAGCAATGTTGATGATGGTTGCAAACCGATTAAAAACAGATCAAGTAATTATGTAAAAGATTTTGATACAACAATAAAAAGTCCGTATTATAATGAGAAATATAGTATCGGTGCAGGTGCCATCGTTTCGAACTGCAATGATTTGTACAAATGGTATACGTGTTTGCGGGATCGGAAGTTATTGTCCGAGAAAGTTTATTCTAGGTTTTTTGGTGTGAACAAAAATAATTATTGCTATGGACTCGAGCATCAACGTGTTTACGGCACAGACAAGTATTCCCATGGAGGGGATCATCTAGGAATCAGTACTTATATGCAAAATTTTTTCGATGAAGATCTATGTATCATTATTCTTTCCAATAATGAGGCGATAAATCAGTACAGACTGGGTAATGCAATTTCCGATATTATGCATCATGTTGAAGTAGATGTTCCGGTAATTCATAAAGAGATTCCACTCAATGAAAGTCAGCTGAAAAAATATTGCGGGACATACTTGATAGATAAAATTGAAATAGAATTCATTAACGGCAAATTATACTTTACGAGATTCTCCGGCAATCTCCATATTGAAATCTATCCAGTAGGTGAAGGGAGATTTGTCCGAAAATATTTTGATCAAGTCCATCCATACAGTATTGTGGAGAACGAAAACGGTGAATTATCGTTTTTTGGATATGTAAAGTCGAACATGTGAAATAGGGTTTGGAACCGATTAAATTCAGGAGGAATTTATTTGAAGATCAGGCTGTCGGAGTATGATGAAAATTGGGTTCAAATGTTCAATGATGAAGCTCTTTTCTTAAGAGGTCTATTCGGGGAGGAAATCATCAAATTTGAACATTTCGGGAGTACCTCAGTTCCTGGCATGAAGGCAAAACCCGTCATTGATATGATGTGTCTCGTAAATGACATCAATAAAATCGATACGTTTAATGAAAAGATGCATTCACATGGATATGATGTTGCAGGCGAATGGGGAATTCAAGGTCGGCGGTTATTTCGTAAAGGCGGGGAAAACAGAACCCATCATATTCATGTTTATCAGAAGGATAACCCACACATTCAAAGACATCTAGTTATGAGAGATTACTTAAGAACTCATCCCGAAGAAGTAGAGCGATATACATATTTGAAAGAAGAGTTAGCTAAGCAATATGATGACACAGCTTTTTACAGCAAAGCAAAAAAGCCATTCGTAAAGGAATTGGAACACAGGGCGTTGAATTGGTATGAAAGCCAATAATCATAATTATAAATTCATAGAAGTCATCATAAACAACTGCTATTTATTAGAAGAACGAATGGGGGATCGTATATGATCAACTACCTAAAAAGCGAAAGAGTTATTCTTCGGGAAATGGAAGAAATAGATTGGATAGATGTTCACAAATATGCCTCGCAAGAAAACGTTTGTCAATATCAGCCTTGGGGGCCAAATTCCGAGCAAGAATCTAAGGATTTTGTGAAGCAAGTTCTAATAGATGCAAAAAAAGAACCGAGGAGCCGGTTTGTCTTTGCAGTAATTGTAATGGAATGTGGAGAAATGATTGGTGCAGGTGAGATGAATATTAGAGATTTTAGCAATAACGTCGGAGAAATAGCATACATAGTAAATCCTCAATACTGGAGGAAGGGATTTGCGACAGAAGTAGCGAATCTGTTAATTGAATACGGTTTTAATAATTTTAATTTACATCGTATTTACGCGACTTGTGATCCAAGGAATATAGGATCATCAAAGGTCTTAGAAAAGGTAGGAATGATAAAGGAAGGTAGGATGCGTGAGGATTTATTACTGAAAGATGGTTGGCGTGATTCTCTTTTATACAGCATTTTAGAACATGAGTGGGTGAGGAAATAAATCGCATAACATAACTCAACAAAAGGGAAATCAAAATGGATCATTATATGGATAAAATACAAAGGGGAATTATAATGAAAAACTCTAGTTATGAAATAGTTGAGATACCCGAATATCGAGGAATCGGACTAAAGTGGGAAGGTCCATACACAGAAGTTAGTACTTTGAAAGAACTTATTACAAGCATGAGTAATCGAGTAGGGGAGTTAAATCATGCAATCAATCCCAAAATGCAATTAGGACTGTCATATCATCTTAGACCGGATGGGTTTGTACACTATTCTGTATATGAGGTTACCGAAGAACAACAGCTTCCCGAGGGTATGGTAGAAATAACTGTGCCGAAAATGATCTACTTGACGATACATCATCAAAAAGATCAAAACATTGGTCAAACTTACGATAATATCTATCATTGGCTTCAGGCAAGCGATTACGAGCCTTATACTGAGCCCAATGTGGAATATTACGATAGACTACCGATAAAACACGAAAGATATCCAAATGACCGCGATTTTAATAATCCTCATTTTGATATCTTAATTCCTATAAGTAAGAGGAAATAAATGTGATAGTGTGAGGGCTTATTGGCCAATTAATAAAAGGACAAAACATATTATCGTTTAAATATGTTTTGTCCTTTATACAGCTTTTCTAAATGCCTATTTTATAAATTTCTCAATCTCATCCTTATGATCTTCCACTAACTTATTCAACAACTCATTTGCTATTTTGTCGAATCCTTCAGCCTCATCAACTGCGACAGATTCAAATGGCTGCCCAAGCTTCTCTTCAATGTAAGCAATCATATAGGCGCTCATTTCACTCATGATTTCATAATGTTTAACGATGAACTCATCGGAATCCATGTTTAACTTTTTAGCCTGTGATTCTGCAAATTGACGCATGTCTTTTGCCTTTTCGCTCACGTCTTCCTTTGGAGGGTAAAGCTCAAGAACTGAATTTTTTGTCTCCTGGATTTCCTGTAGTTTTTTAGAGACATCAAGACCCAATCTCTTCGCCTCTTGAACGGCTAATGTCGCTTTGATCATCCCATCAAGATTCTCTAAAACTTTATCATCCTCATACAAAAACCGCAGCTCACCGACTGTGATTTCTTCCCCTCTTACAACAGCAGCAACATCTTCATCATCGTACTTAGAAATAGAGCTGCATCCAGCAAGAATCATTAAACAACTAAGAAACATGACACTCGCAAATCTTCTCAATCACCCCACCCCTTTGTTTACATGAATACTCCTCATTCATTCACAAACAACGACTTGCCGTTCGAACGTCCCCTTTTTCGCTACACAGCGGTCAACAATCGTAAAGCCTGCCTCCGTAATCATATGATCCATCGGTTCAATCGTGACGACGACGAGTCGCTTCGTTATCCGTCTAGCATTCTTTAGAATGTCCAGTTGTCCTTCAGCGGTAATATGTGTAAACAGATTGTAGGGCATATCAATAATCGCTGCATCATATGTATCTGTCACTTCGGAAATAGGGCCTTTTACGACTTCCCCCTCCAATCCGAAATGGGCGAGGTTCTTTCTCGAGCCAAGACAGACGAGAGGGTTGATATCTCTACCGACCATGTCAATACCCATGGACCGCGCTTCCACCAAAACGGTTCCAATTCCGCAGCACGGATCGATCGCCTTAATGCCTTCAGGATGGGGGACAGCAATATTAGCAACAGCTCTTGCGACACGGGTGCTTAAAGCAGTGGAATACATATGGGGCTTTTGCATATGAAATCGCCAAATCGGCTCGCTCTCCTGCAAAATGCCGAAATGCCAGTCTCCTCCAAGGAAAACAATTCCAAAGTTCACTTCCGGCTCCAGCAGTTCTGCTTCCCCTTGAATTACTTCTCCAATTTCCCGCTCAATGCTGCGCCTTTCCGGTTGACGTAGCTTGGCAGTAGAGTCAAGGGCAATCGAGTTCAAGCACGTCACCTTGAATGTTTTATGGCTGACGAATTCAGATGCTTGCTTTATTATTTCTTCCAAATCGTTTTCGGAGAACAGGATTTCGAGACGCTCCTTCATGAAAGGGCTCCTGCTCGGGTCAATCTTCACTTTACTTGTAATGACGTTCATCGGACTGTCAAAGCCGAAGAACGCTCTCATTTCCAATCGGCAAAGATCATGCTCGTCTACTTGCCTTACATATGTGTAAATGAATTCCCGGGTTTCCGTTTCGAATGCATGCTTCAATTTGCTGCCTCGATTGCTGCTAGCAACTTGAAAATGAAACGGTAGGCGAGATCCATAGCATCTTTTATTGACATTTCTTTATCGAAGCCGTCTAATTGATCAAGCGGTATATTGATATCCCATAGTCCGTCCTGGTCTGAAAACATGGCACTATAGGTTTTTGAACCGACATTCGCCTCTAAATAATCCTTCAGGAAAGAACCCCATTTTTTCTGTACTTTCAATCCGAAAAGGACAGTCGATGTCTCGAAAACATCATCCATCTCAAAAGCGATTCCATCAACCCCAATCGTTTCAAAAGCATTTGATTCAACATACAAAAACTCTTCGGCATTTTTGGAGAAATAGGAGACAGGTTTATTCATAAATGAATCCGATTCCTCTTTGATGACCTCTTCTGTCTCTTTTAGGCATCTCTCTATGACTGGGAAAATCCATTCTTTATTTTCAAACTCAGCGTTGTCATCAATCAATCCTTGTTTCACAGCGTATTCTTTTTCAAACGGGAACAATGGCCCGTTCTCAGCGACTAGTTGCGCAATTTTATCTTTCAACATGGTAGACACTCCTTTTCATTCAACAGTATACCTTACTTCTTAGCACACTTTCTATTCACCCGGATACCAGGGATTCAAATGGATGAGCACTTCATCCACATCGGCGTGTTCATTGATGATCAAATTCCGGATTTTACTTGAGACATCATGGCCTTCTTGGATTGTCAAATTTCCAGAAATGCCGATTCGCAAGTCGACGAGGACATAATGACCATGCTCACGTGCGCGCAATCGGTCGATTCGTTTCACTTCAGGTATGGTTAGGATTAACGCTGCAAATTCCTGAAGACGGTCTTCCGACACGTTCTTTTCCATTAGTATATCCATCGCTTCTATCCCGATTTCATATGCAAGTCTGAGGACAAGCACGGAGACGATCACACCTGCAAATGGATCTCCGTACGACAACAGGGGGATCTGATAGGCATCGCCAATCAATGCCAAGCCGATACCGACGACAGCGGCTAGGGAAGCATAGACATCCGCCAAATGGTCGTACGCCGTTGCAATTAATCCTTTACTATTCACTTTTTTTCCGACGCGCATCGTGTATATATAAAGTGCCTGCTTCCAAACAAGGGAGATGATTGCGGTGATTAATGCAATCACACTTGCTTTAGCTGGTTCCTCAAAAAATGTTTTAACAGCTTCATACCCAATATAAATGGCGGCAATTCCTAAAATAATCGCAACGATGCCTGATCCAATAACCTCCGCTTTTCCATGACCGTATGGATGGTCATCATCAGCAGGCCTTTGGGAAACCGCATGGACGTAAGGGCAGCTGCAGATGCAACAACGTCCCCAGCGTTATGGAAGCCGTCCGCAAGCAACACGGGACTGTTGAACAGGACGCCAACGAGAATTTTTAAAACAGTCAACACAATATTGCTCATCAAGCTGATCCAAATTGCAAAAACAGACGCGATGGAATGGTTTTGATTAGTTGTCATTTACTATGCCTCCAAAATGATTTTCCCCGGGGAAACAAAAACCCCTGACATATTGTTGTCAGGGATTCATGGGAATATAATTTATTATTGCGTTTATTATTGAGTTCTATCATGGTCATCACTCTTTTTTCGTCAATGTATCAATCATAGCACTCCAGTAAGTAGGGAGCAAGGAAATGGCGAATTTCATTGCATTTGTTAAGTTGGTTTATTATAATACAATAAAATGAATAAAAATACATACGAGAGGTTGATTATATATGAAACTTTGGGGTGGACGTTTTACGAGTCGTGCAGATGAAATAATGGAGCAGTTCAATACATCGTTGCCTGTCGATCATAGATTGTACAAAGAAGATATCGCTGGAAGTTTGGCACATGTCACGATGCTCGTCCATTGTGATTTATTGACGCCAGAGGAAGGGGAATTGCTCATTGAAGGATTGGAATCCATTTTAAATGACATCGAGAATGGTCAACTCGTTGTCGAAGGTAATTATGAGGATATCCATTCCTTCGTAGAGATGCATTTGACAGAAAGAATCGGGGAAACGGGGAAGAAGCTTCATACTGCACGCAGCCGGAATGACCAAGTGGCGGTCGATATGCGCCTCTATGCAAAGAATAAAGCGGTTGAAGTGATGGACGGCCTTCAGACGCTGATTGATTCGTTGCACGCTAAAGCTGCTGCAAATAACGTCATCATGCCAGGATATACACATTTACAACGCGCGCAAGTCGTTACGTTTAGCCATCATTTAGGAGCGTATGAGCAAATGTTTAAACGTGACAAGAAAAGAGTTGGCAACGCGCTTGAGCTGCTCGATGAAAATCCATTAGGATGCGGTGCGCTTGCTGGAACGACACATGCAATTGATCGGGACATTACGACGTCGGTATTAGGGTTTTCGAAACCGGTCAATAATTTCTTGGACGGTGTAAGCGACAGAGATTATATGCTAGAGCTTATGTCCGACTTCTCCATCATCATGATGCATTTGAGCCGTTTAAGCGAAGAGTTTATTTTATGGAGCAGCCAGGAATTCAAGTTCATTACGATGGCAGATGCATATTCTACGGGAAGCAGCATTATGCCGCAGAAGAAGAATCCCGATGCAGCGGAGTTGATTCGCGGCAAAACCGGTAGAGTATATGGCTCTCTCTTTGCTTTGTTAACGACATTGAAAGGTTTGCCGCTAACGTATAATAAAGACATGCAGGAGGATAAAGAGCAATTTTTCGATGCACTTGATACGGTCCTTGATTGCATGGAAATCATGTCCAAGATGATCGACACATTGCAAGTGAATGCAGACAATATGAAAGCAGCCATCAAAGGTGGCTTCCTTAATGCAACCGAAGTTGCCGATTACTTAGTAGCAAAAGGCACGCCATTCCGCGACGCACATGAAATAGTCGGGAAAATCATCATTTATTGCGAAACGGAAAAGAAGGCGATCGAGGATCTAACAGTTCAGGAACTCTCCGTATTCAGCGATCTAATAGCTGATGATATTTACGATTATATCGACTACGAAAACATTTTAACGAAAGGGAATAAGGGGTTAATGAAGGAAGTGGGCGAGTAAGCTAATATGCTGCGAGAGCCAAGCCAGAGGAATTTCCTCTGGCTTTTTTCATGCCTTATGAATTCTATATTCTATCGTCAAAAACGGTATCGAAAAAATCCACATCTCATGCTTCGCGGTCATCGACCCGTCCTCAGCTTCCCGCACGACAAAGTTTTCCTCCAGCGGCAGTCTAAAATACTTTCCAAACTTTGAAGTCAAGTAGATTCCAGCATCTGAAGCCGTATCGGTTCTTCTGCTCGTTAACTGCAAAGCATCCCCGATTTCATGTAGTTCCAATACCCCTGTCATCGTGGAAAAAGGGAGCGGCAATGCAATGTTCATGAACTCCTTACCAGTGGAAGCCCTATGGTGAGAATAAAGGGCGATGAATGCATAGGTATTGTCGACCTTCCTAATCCATGCACGGACAGCATGTCTGCCATCCGAATTAGGTGAAAGAGTAATAATGTCTCCTGTCATCTCCACCTCTCTACGATGAATCGGCAAGTTGATCTGCTCTGTTTTCCTGCTCATGAATGAATAAATGAATGCAAATGGCAAGAACCATCTTTTCCAATGAACAGTAGCAAAAAGTTGGTAATCAATCGTGTTTTCGTAAAAATCCATTATACGAGGAGAAACTTTGCTAACTTCATATAATTTCATATCATCTACAAGGCCTCTATACTTTCCAGATGCGCCAAGCTGTTCAACTCTTTGTTTTCCTTTTATCCGACTGACCGGGAAGTTTGGCTGCCGAAAAGTGGGTGAGGGAACGGATAACAGCCATCCGACGATGCCGAACAGTGCAAAAATGACGCAATTCAAGACGCCATGGAAACGGAGCATGAATTCTATTGTGATGGAAGTAAGGCCAAATCCATTCCCGAGTACGTAAAAGAGCGAGAACATAATCGTCAGACCGAGAGATGTAAATGAAGTGACGACAAGCCACTTCTGCGTTCGTTTTGGATAGTCAGTTCGCCAAGCAATCACAATCATTCCAGCTAACCCGACGATGTAAAGAAGTACGGAAAATAGCTCAATCCACCTTGAAAATGTAATGCCGATTGCTACAACCATTGGAGCGGCTAATAAAAGAATGCTATAAAACGAAAAGGATCGCGGCTTATGTAATCTCCCAAGAAATCCTATGAAAATAGGCAATAGGAATGCGGAGTAATGAAAATGAATGCCAGTCAGCCACGTCAGTAAAGGAGTGAAGCCCGTATCAATATCCGCCACATAAGCAAAATACCAACCGCCACCAAGTGCAATGTACATTAACCCGAGATCAATTGAAAACTCTTCGATGTTTGTAAATCCGCGGCGGAGGAACCGGGATAATCCGTATAATGCAATAATCGTAGTGAACGCAAAATAGATAAGTGCCGGAAGTGCAGCCCATTCGGGTGAAAAGATCAGGATCATAGCAACTGAAGCATATGCAGGAATCGCGACATGAAAATAGTACTTCGAAAACCAATCTCCGCGCTTCATGATAAAACGAAGAGCTACTGGCACATAGACGATTTGTGCAATTGTTAGCAGTAAAAACGGCCACGGATTTTTGCTGAAAACAGCAATGACGATGAACAGTAGAAAATGAAAAATTACGTATTTACGCATTTTGAACAAACGCCCCTTCATAGGAAAACAGATGACCGATTAGTGGATTCCGTACAATTACTGCGATGCGAAAAACGTTATTCATTTCATCGAAGCATTCCGTCACCGTTGCAAGCCCTTGAAATAGTTTAGGCAATGGCACTTCTATTTTCCCAAGAACAAGTCGTTGATTCAAAGAATGAATTGTTATCGCTCCTTCATCAGATACGTCGAAAGCCAAATCGGAATAGACGAGAGGAGGCTCACCAAGATAATCTTTTATGACAAGACGGGTTTCGTCCAAGCTCATTAGCGCATTGAAATAGCGTTTTTTCATGCCGAAGTAAAAGATGCGTTCCCAATGAATTTGACTATCACCATTAGCCCCAATCAGCGCTCTATTCTTAATTGAGAAAGGAATGTTCTTACCGCGCTCGGGGAAGAGCAGCTTCCAATTGACGCCGAGCCGAAATAGGGGATAGAGCCATTTCGGTCCTCCTTTGATTTCTATCATCGTGCCTGTTGCTTCAAATGAACGTCCACCTGCAAAATCATAACGCTGTTGCAGCATGGGATGCAGTTTATTAAAGTCATTGCCTAGAACTTTTTTATAAATGGACAACGTATTCACCTCTTTCTTTTACAGCTTTTTGCAGTCGGAGTATCATCGCTACTAAAATACCCAATGAGTGATAGGGCAAACAGCGACAAATTGAACGTCACCGGGTTGAAAGGGTGCATTGCTGCTTCAGGTACTGCAATGATTGCCGCAATCGTGAGCAAAGGAAAGACGACGAGCTGCAATGCGAATAAATGCTTTTTTCTCTTATAAACAAGCCAAAAAACCCCAAATAGCAATTCAGCGACACCTATGCCAATTAGTAATAAAGTCAGTTGTGATGGATCAAATGGAAACGTATTCGCCAGCATCCGTATTTCTTCGGGATGCTTCCCGATAATTTTAGGAATAAGCCCGTGATAGATCCAAATTAATGCAAATAGTACGGAGAGACCATATGTCGTAAAAAAACGGAAGTATTGGGAGCGGGGAGCTTCTCCTTTTTCTATCCATCTTTTCATCACATCAAAACTGAGAGCGGTTCCCCAGCCAATCATCGGCCGAAAAACGAATGCATCAAACACTTTTCCAAGCGATCCGAAATTCGCGTCATAATCATACTGCGTCAGGAATTTTGTCTTTTTTTGCTGTTGCTCGTATTTCCAATAACCTTTCCCTTCTTTGATTGGTGAGAACCATTGGTTAGTTCCGAAATGCAAGGAGGAAGACCGTGTGCCATCTCCTTTGTTAAATGTCCCCGTACTTTTTCCCCAGCCTTCGACGGTAAGAAAAGGAGTGACGCTTCGTTTGTATGTAAACATTTGTGGCTCATCACCTTTTTTCGGCAAATAAGTGATGGACGAAAAACGTAAATCCCATTGTGAATGCAAGTCCGGATTTTGAGAGGCATCCCAAACTTCTTCTATAGTTGAATCAATTTCGATTTCGACGTAAATTGGCTTTGTTTTCATAAGATTTCACCTCATTAGTAAGACGATGGGAAGGGGGGAATGTTTCGTCTCTGCTTATCGATCAAGTTCACAAGTTTAACGATTATTTCCGGCCAGTTATCGGTCATTTCCATAAAGATATCGGTCATTTCCGAGAGCTTATAGTCATTTCGGGACTAATGACTCATTAAATTCGATTGTTCCCACTAAAAAAAGGAGCCGTTAAGCTCCTTTTTTCATCCCATTATATTGTAGCCACCATCGACGTAAATTATTTCGCCGGTCACACCGCTAGAAAGATCGCTTAACATCGCAATCGACATCTTCGCGACTTCCTCATTCGTAATATTGCGTTTCAACGGAGCTTTTTCTTCGATTTGCCCCAAAATCGTGTTGAAGGAAGGAACGCCTTTCGCGGAAAGCGTACGGACAGCGCCTGCTGAAATCGCATTGACGCGTATAGCATCCTTTCCTAAATCATTTGCTAAGTAGCGGACGGACGCTTCAAGCGCAGCCTTCGCAACTCCCATCACATTATAACCGTCGAGCACTCGTTCAGCACCTAAATAGCTCATCGTAATGATCGAGCCACCTTCCGTCATATAGCGACGTGCTTCCCTAGCGGTCGCCACCAATGAATAGGAGCTGGAATCTTGTGCAAATGCATAGCCGCTTCTAGTCGTTTCCACAAAATCATTTTTCAGATCTTCAGCATGCGCAAAAGCGATTGAGTGAACAATTCCGTGGATTGTTCCAAGTGTTTCGCCAATCTGTGTGAATGCATGTTGAATGCTTTCATCTTCATTCACATCACACTGAACAATCATTTTCGGTTCAAGTCCATTGCTATCCAACGCTTTTTCGAGCTTGGCAAGTGAACGTTCTTTGCGATACGTGAAAATGACATTTGCTCCCACTTCAAATAGGGACTTCGCGACGCCCCATGCAATGCTTCGCTCGTTTGCCACACCCATTACGACAATATTCTTCCCTTTTAACTTTAATAAATCTTCCATAGTAACCTCCTCAATCGGTAGAAAACTATCACCTAATATTAGTACCTGATAATAACGATAGTATAGCATACTCTCCTCTAATTCAAAACTCCAATTCTAAAATAGGAATTAATAATTGCGGATAAATTTATAATAATACAGTTGACTTTATATTTATGCATACGTATACTAATTTTAACGATTAAAGGGGTGGGGACATGAAGGTAGGAATCATCGGTGCTTCCGGCTATGGCGGTCTTGAATTGATACGATTATTGCATAATCATCCGGAAGTCGAACAACTCGATTTATTCACATCATCCGAGGAAGGGACTTTGTTTTCCAACAAGTTTCCGCATACAAAAAATCTGTATGATCAGCCTTTATTAAAAATCGATCATGAACAGTTGACCGGCTACGATGTGTTATTTGCAAGCACACCAGCTGGAGTGACAAGTAAATTGCTGCCGCCGCTCATTGCCAGTAGTCCGAAGTTGATTGACTTGTCCGGAGATTTTCGATTGAAAGATACTGTTGAATACGAGCGATGGTATAAGAAAGCAGCTGCACCGGTCGAAGCGGTCGAGCAAAGCGCATACGGTTTGACGGAATGGAATACAGAAGAAATCAGTAAAGCACAGCTTATTGCAAATCCCGGCTGCTATCCGACTGCAGTACTCTTGTCTTTATTGCCGTTAATTAAAGAAAAGTTGATTGATGCATCATCACTAATCATTGATGCGAAAAGTGGTGTGTCAGGAGCAGGGAACACACCAGGCCCGATGACGCATTTTAGTGAGACGAATGAGAACTTCTCCATTTACAAGATTCACGAACATCAGCATATTCCTGAAATTGAACAGGGGATAGCCCAATTCGGTGCTCAGAAAATTCATGTGACGTTTACAACACATCTCATTCCGATGACGAGGGGCATCATGGCGACAAGTTATGCGCCAGTAAACTCAGGCGTCACAAAAGAGCAGCTCGTAGGTTGTTTAAAGGAATCATACGCAGGACGGCCATTTGTAAGAGTCATAAGTGAATCGAGCAAGTTTTGCACGAAGCAAGTTGCCGGTTCAAACTACTGCGATATTCACGTGAAAGTCGATCCGCGAACAAATCGGGCAACCATTGTGTCAGTCATTGATAATTTAGTGAAAGGGGCTGCCGGGCAGGCGGTTCAAAATATGAACGTCCAATTTGGTTTGGATGAAACGACAGGTTTGACGCAAGTTCCATTATTTATTTAAAGAGGAGGAATTGGTATGGCGGTAGCAGTTCAACAGATGAAACGCGTTTCAGGAAAGAATATCGCGACACCGAAAGGATTCAAAGCGGTCGGCATCCACTGCGGACTGAAGCATAAGAAACACGATTTGGCGGTATTGCTTAGTGAAGTGCCTGCAAGTGTGGCGGGTGTTTTCACGACGAACGCCATACAAGCGGCCCCTCTTGTAGTCTCGAAGGAAGTTGTGCAGCAAACCGGACAAATGCAAGCAGTCATTATCAATTCTGGCAACGCGAATGCATGCACTGGGAAGCAAGGCATGATCGATGCGCTAACGATGCAAGAGAAGACGGCAGAACAATTAGGTATCGCTGCAAACTTGGTCGGTGTGGCGTCAACAGGTGTCATCGGAGAGAAATTAAATATGGAACCTTTGCTGGCAGGGATTAAGCAGCTACAACCTACAAGCACTTTAGAAGGTTCTATCCAGTTTTCACAAGCGATTTTGACGACAGATACCGTCATGAAAAACACAGCCTATCGCATGGAAGTGGATGGCAAGGAAATTACGATTGCGGGAACAGCGAAAGGGTCCGGGATGATCGAACCGAATATGGCAACGATGCTCGGCTTCATAACGACAGATGCCAAAATCGACTCCGTTCATTTGCAGGAAGCTTTGAAGTCCGTTACAGATGTCACGTTCAATTCGATTACTGTAGATGGAGACACTTCCACGAACGATATGGTTCTTGTACTGGCTAACGGTTTGGCGGGAAATCAACCATTAACTCCAGCGCATCCAGAATGGGATTCATTCATTCAAACATTGCATGCGGTCGCTCAAGACCTTGCAAAAATGATTGCAAAGGATGGGGAAGGGGCAACGAAGCTTATCGAAGTGGAAGTCGATGGAGCTATATCGGATGCGGAAGCGAGAAAAATCGCCAAAACAGTCGTCGGCTCTCCCCTAGTTAAAACTGCAGTATTCGGCTGTGACGCGAACTGGGGAAGGGTTATTGCGGCAGTAGGCTATAGCGGAGCATCAGTCGATCCATTAGGAATTACGATTAAAATTGGTGACACGACAGTTGTAACAGATGGTGAACCGGTCAATTTCTCGGAAGAAGATTTGCTTCTTTATTTAAAACAACCGGAAGTGAAAATATTCGTCGGGTTGAATAAAGGAAGCGGCAACGGAATAGCATGGGGGTGCGATTTGACATATGATTACGTCCAAATCAATGCTTCCTACCGATCATAAGCGGATTGTCATAAAGCTTGGTGGAAGCATGCTCGAAGGGTTGCAAAGCGGATTTTATAAGAAGCTCCACGAAATGCGTAATGAAGGCTATGAAATTATCATCGTTCATGGCGGCGGGCCTTCTATCAACGATAAGTTAAAGAAAAATGCTATTGAGTCCATCATTGACAATGGCATACGGATCACTTGTGATAAGTCGATCTCTATCGTAAAAGATGTATTGATCGGCGAAGTGAATCCCTTTTTAGTTCATCAGTTGAATTGTGCAGACATTGATGCAATCGGATTGAGTGGATTCGACGGCAAGCTGCTGACATGTTCTTTGTTGGATGAAAAACGTTACGGATTTGTCGGGAATATCCAGAAAGTGAATGATAGATTGCTTGAGAAATTACTGGCATCTGGAATCGTTCCTGTCATTTCTTGTATCGGTGCGACGGAATGTGGAAAGCCGCTCAATATTAATGCAGATACGGTCGCAAGCAAGGTCGCACTTGCTATGCGTGCAAAAAGTCTTATCTTTGTAACAGACACACCGGGAATAAAGATTGGAAGTGAAATTCAAACAGCTGTCTCTCCGGCTGAAATAGCGGATTGGATTGATGTAGGGGATATATATGGCGGAATGATCCCGAAAGTGCATGCCGCAATGGATTGCCTAGATGCAGGGGTTCCTTCCGTCCAAATCGTCAATCAGCATTTGGTCGGCACGACGATTGGATTTGAGGAGGTTTTCAGTTGAGTACTTTATTCAACAATTATGCACGTCGACCGGTGCACCTCGTAAAAGGTGACGGGACGGTTGTAGAGGATGAGAATGGTAAAAAATATCTCGATTTTACGAGCGGCATAGCTGTCGTCAGTTTAGGTCATGCGCATCCTGCTATCGTCCATGCGATTCAAGCTCAAAGCGAAAAACTTTGGCATATATCGAATTTATTCGAAAGTCCGGAACAGGAAAAGCTCGCGTCGGCTCTTATGAAAGACACGCATTTCTCTCATAGTTTCTTTTGCAACAGCGGAGCTGAAGCAAATGAGGCAGCCATCAAACTTGCGAGGAAGCATACAGGCAAGACGACGATTATCACTTTTGAACAATCTTTTCACGGTCGCACTTTCGGAGCGATGGCTGCAACTGGACAGGATAAAATAAAGCAAGGTTTCGGACCGATGCTCGAAACATTCAAGACAGTTCCATTCAATGATTTTGTGATGCTGGAAGCTGCAATCGATGATGATGTGGCAGCGATAATGCTGGAAGTGATCCAAGGCGAAGGGGGCATTCACGCAGTCACGCCTGAATTTGCCTCGATCATTTCAGACATTTGCGAGTCGAAAGGAATCTTATGTATTATCGATGAAGTACAAACTGGAATCGGACGGACCGGCACTCGTTTTGCTTATGAGCAGACGGGATTGAAACCGGATATTTTGACACTTGCTAAAGGATTGGGCGGGGGCTTCCCGATCGGGGCGATGCTCGGCACATCCGCTTTGTACGATTCATTTGGGCCAGGGTCGCACGGCACAACTTTCGGCGGAAATCCTCTCGCTGTTGCTGTTGCACAAACTGTCGTAGAACATGTTTTCGAGGAAGAGTTCTTGAAGAATGTCCGTGAAAAATCTGATGTTTTGATACGGAATCTGAGTGAGATTTTGCCACCGGAACAGTATGATATCCGTGGCAAAGGAATGCTCATTGGGATTGATTGCAAAGGAGACGTCGCGCCTTTCATTCGCCAAGCGGAAGAAGCAGGATTGCTTGTCGTTCAAGCCGGTTCCAACGTAATCCGTATGCTGCCGCCATTAACTGTGACCGAAGAGGAAATCGATCAAGCGGTTGCCATATTGACAGATATTTTGCTCGTGCCAACGACTATATAGTGCAAAAACGAATCTCTCAAAACTAGGGAGATTCGTTTTTTGTAGTATCTATGTATGGAATTAAATATGGTCAATAGTCCTGAGGTGATCATAAGTAGGCTGAACTCGCGCAAAACTCTACGTCATATCTTTAGAAAGCACGCTCATTATGGTATGCTCATTGAATGGAATTTAAAGGAGGCGATTCGTTGAAGTTAGAGGCAAATCATAGATACTCAAAGAAGCTTAGCTTTCAGAAAAAAACATGGTTATTAATTATCGGCATTATTTTTATTGCATCAACCTTACGCTCACCTTTGACTTCCGTTGGACCGATTATCGGCCCAATACGTGAAAGTTTAGGAATTTCAAATGTGCTGGCGGGCTTCTTGACGACAATCCCGCTGTTGGCGTTCGCTTTTATATCTCCGTTTGTACCGAAACTATCAAAACGATTTGGCATGGAGTTGACTCTTTTCACCGCTCTTTGTCTGCTGACAGTTGGGATTGTAATCCGCTCGGCAGGTTCAATTCTTTTTTTAGTAGTCGGGACCTTCCTGATCGGTGTCGCAATCGCGTTCGGCAATGTTTTATTACCCGCTTTATTAAAATTAAGTTTTCCATTACATATTGGTTTAATGACAGGGATCTATTCGGTCGCTATGAATATTTCAGCGACGACCGCCTCGGGAATTAGCGCACCAATTGTCATAAAAACTAATTTTGGTTGGCAAGGCGCATTAGGTGTTTGGGCTGCCTTGTCAATGTTGGCAGTCATACTATGGTTGCCGCAGCTGAAAAACAAACTACTCGTGCAACCAAGAATTGAAAAAACGTCAGCGGAGAAGCCTCCTTTCTTATGGCGTTCTCCGCTTGCTTGGGCAGTTACGTTTTTCATGGGTGTCCAGTCGCTGTTGTTTTATTGTACATCGGCATGGCTGCCCGAAATACTCGTTTCTAATGGAATAACAGTCGAGAAAGCAGGATGGATGCTTTCCCTTTTACAAGTCGCACAATTGCCGATGACATTCATCATTCCAATAGTAGCAGGAAGAATGAAAGATCAGCGGATGCTCGTCATCGGCACTTCGGTATTATACTTGATTGGATACGGCGGTGTTTACGTCGGAGAACTTTCGTTAGTTCCTTTATGGATGATTTGTATTGGTATTGCAGGCGGGGCATCGTTCGGGTTGGCGATGATGTTTTTCACATTGCGGACAGAAACGCATATAGAAGCCGCAGAGTTATCGGGCATGGCACAATCATCGGGCTACTTGCTAGCAGCCACGGGTCCGGTGCTATTTGGACTTCTTCACGACGTAACCTCTTCTTGGAATATTCCGATGCTCATTCTACTTATTGGTTCACTGTTTTTCTTTATATGTGGAATGAAGGCCGGGAGAAATGAAAAAGTGACCCTGCAAAAATTAATGTAACTTTTACCAATGTTGTCCGTCTGATTCATTGAATACTCGAATTGAGGAGAGAGAGAACATGAAAAAAATTGGAGCAGTGGCATTAACCGCATTATTGGCAGGAAGCGCATGGGCACCTTTTGCAGTCCAGGCGAATGAGGAAGTGATTCAGATGGAAAGTGAAGAAGTGAAAGATTCTACGGATTTCGTGAGAGCGACTGGAGTTATTACCAACATCGAAAACACAGATAATGATGTAATGGTAACTGTCGAAAATGAAGAAGGGCTTATCACGATTTTTCGAATCCAAGACAAGACGCTTCTATTCAATAGCGCTACTACAGAAGAAATTCAACCGGCCGACTTGAAAAAGAACTTGAAAGTAGAAGCATACTACGATAAAAACAAGCCGATGATCTTGATTTATCCAGCACAAATTACACCGGAACTTTTCTTCGTAATGGATGAACAAAAACCGGGCAGCGTTAAAGTCGGTAAATTCGATGATGACTTCCTCAGCTTGGACAAGGAATTGAAGCTGAATATTGGAGAAGAAACGACGCTTTTGAATCAGCAAGGCGAAAAGATTGGAATGGCTGATCTAAAAGACAAAGAATTAGTCGTATTTTACTCGATCACAACGAAAAGTTTACCGCCACAAACGCCTCCGACTAAAATCATTGCCCTTGATCCATTGACTGAAGAAGGAACAGGTGAAGAAGTGGAGGAAACTCCAGAAACATCTGAAATGCCGGCATCTGTTTTAGAAATAATCGAAAACGACCATTACATGAAGGATGGCGTGAAAATGATTCCATTACGCAAAGTTGCGGAAGAGCTCGGCTATTTCGTTCTATCGCAGCCGAAAACGAATGGAGCGCTACTAACAAAAGGAAATGTATCTTTTACAATTACTCGTGGAGAGAAAATGTACGGTTACAATAAGAGCCTACAACAATTCTCGGTTGCACCCGAGCTGATTGGCGGCAATAAAACATATGTATCAGAAGATATACTTGAAGTGCTGAATAATCTGCAATGATAGTGAAAAAACCCGAAACCTGCTTGCAATAAGCGGTGTTTCGGGCTTTTTATATGATGATAAACAAGGCAACCAATAATTGTACACACTTCTCTAACTAGCAGCTCATACAATGGAGTATGACGACCAAGTCACGCACCCTCAAAAGGAAGTGGTTGAATTGTATAGAAAGAATAATAATGACAAGATCAATTCATCGTATACTCTAAACGACCTGTTAAAAGGGAAAGATTTGGAGATCATTGCAGCATCACTTCTAGTTTTGGGCAAGCTAAAAGTAGATTCTGTCATACTTTACCGTAATAGTCCGACAATTACGGTGAATTTACTCGGAGCATTCCAGGAAGAGTCGAAGAATGGTAATAAAATGGCTGATTTCTTAAATGAAAATGGGGATATTACAATCGATGAAATTTTTGAAGGGATTCAAAGTCGTATGAATAAAGGACAGGGGAGATAAGGATGGTACGTCGTTACTTGAGCAATAGCACGATAGGAAACACGACAGAAAACTCGACGGGCAACACGGCGGACAACACGACAGGTTTTTCGGGAAGTTCATTCATTAACGTAGTCATTCTAATTGTTTTATTGCTGTTAGTCATCTTTGGTTCTACTGATATTAGCAAACTCACCGGTGCACCTTAAAGGTAAAGCAACTAGTATCATCAGAATTTTTTTGCATGGTACCTATGATACTAGTTGTATGAGTAAGAGGGACAAGATAGTGCTTCCTTAGAACGATAAAAGTTAAAAGAGCCGCCTACTCATTCTTATAGAGTAGGCAGCTCTTTATTCTTATGACAATCGCTCTTTAAAGTCCTCATAGCCGAATTCCTTAATTACTTTCGGACCGTCCGCTACAGTATTCAACACGATTGCAGGCAATTCCATTCCGTTGAACGTATTGTTTTTCACCATCGAATAATGAGCCATATCACAGAAGACTAGCTTATCGCCAGCCGTTAGTGGCTTATCGAATGAGTAATCGCCGATGACATCACCCGCTAGGCATGTCGGCCCACCAAATCGATACGTTATTGCTTTCTCGTTAGGCAACCCTGCACCGACGATTTCAGGACGGTACGGCATTTCCAAAACGTCAGGCATATGGCAAGAAGCTGAGGTGTCTAAAACGGCAATCGGCATGCCGTTATGCATCGTATCAAGCACAGTTGATACGAGGAATCCTGTGTTCAGCGCAATCGCTTCACCTGGCTCCAAATACACTTCCAAACCATACTTTTCCTTCATGAACATAATGGACTCGATTAGTGTTTCGATATCATAATCGGGCCGTGTAATATGATGTCCGCCGCCAAAATTGATCCACTTCATATCTTTCAAATACTTGCCGAACTTTTCATCGACAACTTTAATTGTCCTAGCAAGCGTGTCGGAGTTCTGTTCGCACATTGTATGGAAATGTAAGCCGCTGATGCCTTCCAATTCGTCCGGTTCGAAGTTCTCAAGTGTTACGCCGAATCGTGAAAAAGTAAAGCACGGGTTATACATATCGACTTCAATCTCAGAGTACTCAGGATTGATCCGAATACCGCATTCAATATGTTTCGGGTAGTTTTTCACTCTATCCCTAAAACGTCTCCATTGATCGAACGTGTTGAAAACAAGATGATCGGAATAAGAGAGGATTTCTTCAAAGTCTGCTTCTGAATAAGCAGGAGAGTACGTATGCACTTCTTTCCCCATCTCTTCATATCCTAATTTCGCTTCCAATAGACCGCTTGATGTTACCCCATTCAAATATTGTCCGATGAGCGGATAGACAGAGAACATTGAAAAACCTTTTTGGGCTAAAAGAATTTTACAGCCTGTCCGGTCTATAACCGATTTCAGCAATTCTAAGTTTTTGATCAACAGCCCTTCGTCAACTACATAAGAAGGGGAGGGGACTGCATGTGGATCGAAATTCAATTTCATTTGTTGCGTGCCTCCTATCAATCGATCAGCTCTGGGTTGAAATCTTCCTGCCAAGGCAGACCGTATTCGTTCAATGCTTCCATGAATGGATCCGGATTGAACTCTTCGACGTTATACACGCCAGGTTTTTTCCACTCATCTTTTAGTAAGAGCATCGCGCCGATCATCGCTGGCACTCCTGTCGTGTAGGAGATTGCTTGCGAACCGACTTCGCGGTAGCACTCTTGGTGATCGGATACGTTATAGACGTAATATGTCTTTTCTTCGCCATCTTTCACGCCTTGGAAAATACAACCGATATTTGTTTTTCCTTTTGTACGAGGCCCTAGAGAAGCAGGGTCAGGAAGAACAGCTTTCAGGAATTGCAATGGAACGATTTCTTGTCCTTCGAAATTGATCGGCTCGATCGAAGTCATACCGACGTTTTCTAGCACTTTCAAATGCGTTAAATATTTTTCCGAGAACGTCATCCAGAAACGGATTTTCTTGATACCTTTAATGTTTTGTGCAAGGGACTCCAACTCTTCGTGGTAGAGTAGGTAGACGTCTTTTGGTCCGATTTCAGGCAAGTCATATACGCGTTTTTCGGAAAGTGGAGGAGTTTCGATGAACTCACCGTTTTCCCAATAACGGCCGTTAGCCGTGATTTCACGGATGTTGATTTCCGGGTTGAAGTTCGTTGCGAATGGATAGCCATGGTCACCAGCATTTGCATCCACAATATCGATCGTATGGATTTCGTCGAAATAATGTTTTTGTGCATAGGCAGAGAAGACGCCCGTTACGCCTGGGTCGAAGCCGCAGCCAAGAATTGCAGTCAAACCGGCTTCTTCGAATTTTTCACGATATGCCCATTGCCATTTATATTCGAATTTCGCCGTATCGAGAGGCTCGTAGTTTGCTGTATCCAAATAGTGTACGCCTGTAGCAAGGCATGCGTCCATGATCGTCAAGTCTTGGTACGGCAATGCGACGTTAATGACGATGTCCGGCTTGAAGCTATTGATCAGTTCAACTAGCTCATCGACATTATCTGCATCGACTTGCGCTGTTTGGATTTTCGTGCGACCGCCGTCAAGCTTTTCTTTCAATGCATCACACTTCGATTTTGTCCGGCTTGCGATGCAAATTTCTTCAAACACATCAGGTACTTGTACACATTTATGGACAACAACACTTGCTACTCCACCTGCTCCAATGATTAACGCTTTACCCAATCAAAACACCACCCAATAATATTTTTGTATCTAGCTCCGGGCGCTAGGAAGCTGCCTTAATTTCTGCAAAAGTCGCAGAAATACGGCGAATCGAACCCTTCGCTGTTCGCTTCGCTCGGGTCATAAGTCAAAGCTACTTCGTGGTAAAGACCACCACTCCGTATCTTCGCCTTATGCCTGTCGCAGCTGAGCAAGCGCCCTCCGCTTTTATTCATGAATAGCTAATAAAAGTTCACGAAGCACTTTACAAGCGACTGCTGTTGAAACTCCGCTTTGATCGTAGATCGGAGACAGTTCATTAACATCGCAGCCAACTATATTGAGGCCGCTCACTGTCAAAATCGCTTGCAATAATTCCATGAAACTGACGCCGCCAGCTTCAGGTGTTCCCGTGCCAGGGAAGACGGATGGATCTAATACATCTAGATCAATCGTCAAATAAACCGGTTTCCCTTGTAATCTTTCAACGACTTCTTCTAGTCCATTAAAATTAAATTTATTCGTGAATACACGGTCTTTACCCCAGTGGAACTCGCTACGATCTCCAGAACGGATGCCGAATTGGAAAATCCGATCGTCTCCTAGGATATCCCATACACGATGAATGACAGTCGCGTGCGATAGCTTCTCATCGAGGTAATGGTCACGCAAATCTGCGTGCGCATCGAATTGAATAATATGCAAATCGGGATATTGAGCAGCAACAGCTCGGACTGATCCAAGTGTCACTAAATGCTCTCCGCCGATCATGCAAGGGATTTTGCCGTCCTTCACGATTTTGCTAGTATACTCCTCGATTTGTCCCAGAGCTCTTTCAGTGTTCCCGAAGCTCAGCTCGAGGTCTCCTCCGTCATAAACGGGGAAGTCTTCTAAATCTTTATCTTGATATGGACTATACGTCTCGATTCCGAATGATTCTCCGCGCATCACTTTGCTTGCGAATCTTGTGCCTGGACGAAATGACGTCGTCGAGTCGAAAGGAGCGCCGAAAACGACGATGCCTGATTCGTCATATTCATTGTCACATCCGATGAATGTTTCGATATTTTTATTCAACATCTTCCAATTGCTCCTTTACGTAGTTCGGTAATGCGAATGAACCGACGTGGATGTCGGTGTTATAATACTTCGTTTGCAACCCGAGCTGATTCCAAGCATCTGCGTCCAAATCTTTAATTGGATCATATTTTTTCGATGCGAAACCGAACAACCAATGGCCTGAGGGGTAGGTTGGAATGTGCAATTGGTATACTTTGCACACCGGGAAGAATCCGATAATCCGTTTATGCGCACGCTGCATCCCAAGTGCGTCTTCCTCATAAAAAGGGCTTTCATGTTGATTGACAAGAATGCCATCCTCATTTAACGCCTTATAGCAATTGCCGTAAAACTCCCTAGTAAATAGGCCTTCTCCCGGCCCGAATGGATCCGTCGAGTCGACGATGATCAGATCGTATTCATCATTGCGGGAACGGACAAATTTCAGTCCGTCCTCGAAATGAAGATGTACGCGTGGGTCATCGAGTTTACTTGCTGTTTGCGGAAGGTATTCCCGACATACGTCAACGACCATTTCATCGATTTCAACCATATCAATATGCTCAATCGAATCATATTTTGTCAGCTCACGGATTGTACCACCATCACCGGCACCGATGACAAGCACTTTTTTAATATTAGGATTCGTCGCCATTGGTACGTGTGTGATCATGTCGTGATAAATGAATTCATCCTTTTCGGTGACCATGACATATCCGTCTAACGTGAGAACACGACCGAACTCTGCTGTTTCGAGAATATCGATTTTCTGATATTCACTTTTCCCTGTATATAGATGCTCATTGACTCTCATTGAAAATTGGACGTTCTGCGAATGATTTTCCTTAAACCATAAGTTCATTGCTCAGACTCCTTCAAAACATTAATATGCTCGATTTTACTATCTTCCGTACCTGTCATGAAGCTTCCTTTATCTTTGCAATACTGGATGTACTGCAAAATTTCCGTAGTGATCATTTCGCCAGGCGCCAAAATTGGTATGCCTGGTGGATATGCCATGACAAATTCGCTTGCAATACGGCCGGCGCTTTCATTAATCGGAAGAGTTTCCTTCGGTGCATAGAACGCTTTTTGAGGTGTATAAACGACTTGTGGATTAATATATTCATGATCAAACAATCCACTTTTATCTTGACTATAGCGCCTTTTAATCTCAGCCAGCGCCGAGACGAGCCGTTCGAGATCTAAACGGCGGTCTCCGACTGATATGTACGCCAGAATGTTGCCGATGTCTCCGAACTCGATTTGGATGTCATATTCGTCACGAAGAATGTCATACACCTCGACTCCAGCCAATCCTATCTCAAGAGTATGAACGGAAAGCTTGGTCGTATCGAAATCGAAAATGGTATCGCCATTTTTCAATTCCTCCGAGAAAGCATAGTAGCCGCCGATCTTGTTAATCTCATTTCGGGTATACTGTGCCATCTCCCTGACCTTCCGGAAGATTTCCTTACCATTTAAGGCGAGGTTTTTCCGTGAGATGTCTAAGGAGGAGAGGAGTAAATACGATCCGCTTGTCGTTTGTGTTAAATTAATGATCTGTCTCGTATATCCTTCACTAACATCGTTATTTATTAAAAGCAATGAGCTTTGTGTCAATGAACCACCAGATTTATGCATGCTGACAGAAGCCATATCAGCACCAACAGACATTGCAGAAGCAGGTAAATCGTCACTGAAATAAAAGTGCGTTCCATGTGCTTCGTCGACAAGGACAAGCATACCGTGGCGATGGGCAAGATCTGTAATTGCTTGCATATTGGAGCAGATACCGTAATAAGTAGGGTTGTTGATCAAAATCGCCTTCGCATCGGGATGCTCAAGGATTGTTCTCTTAACTTCCTCCACGGACATGCCTAATGGAATTCCGAGTTCGTTGTTTACGCCTGGATTGACATAGACAGGGATAGCTCCGCTTAGAATAAGAGCATTGATGGCACTCCGATGCACATTGCGGGGCATGATGATTTTTTCGCCAGCTTTACAAGCTGTCATCACCATCGCTTGAACAGCTGAAGTTGTCCCATTCACCATGAAAAAGGCATGCTTTGCCCCAAAAGCTTCAGCCGCAAGTTCCTCGGCTTCCCGTATGACAGAAACAGGGTGGATCAGATTATCTAACGGTTTCATTGAATTGACGTCCACCGTCATGCAATTCTCACCTAAAAAAGCGGTCAGTTCCTCGTTTCCTCTGCCACGTTTATGGCCGGGGACATCAAAAGGAACGACCCGCATCTTCTTATATTTGTTTAGAGCCTCCATAATCGGGGCTTTCTGCTGTGAAAGAATGTTCAACACCGTCCTCTCACTCTTCGTATATATTGGAACCGCTAAAAATTTCAATCATCTCTTTACGTAAATTGTTTGTAATGTATAACCTTTCTTTCGGAGGAATTTCATATACATCCGTATTGAAAAGGTAATTTTGTAAATTGATGTCTTTAATCAGCAGTTTTGTATGAAAGATATTGGATTGATATACATTGACATCGATGGCATCATACTTTTGCAACGTCTCTTCATCAATATAATCCTGGATCGACGTCATCTTATGGTCCATAAATAACTTCTTCCCTCTATCATCCCGAGTAAACCCGCGTACACGGTAATCAGTCGTAATAATATCCGAATCGAAGCTGCCAATAAGATAATCTAAAGCGTTCAAAGGGGAAATCTCACCACATGTAGATACTTCAATATCGACACGGAATGTGGCGATCGAATTATCCGGGTGATATTCAGGATACGTATGGACGGTTACATGGCTTTTGTCCAAATGACCTACAACCGAATCCCGGGTTTTCAAAATGTCGATTGCCCCCCGATTGCAAGATTCATCGATCAACGCGACTGGCAGCGTCTCTTCCGTTATAAGGATAGTGACACTTGCACCTTGCGGATCATAATCCTGCTTGCTCACGTTCAACACATGGGCTCCGATGATTTCAGTTACATGGTAAAGAATGTTTGTCAATCGTTCAGAATTGTACTGCTCATCGATATAGGCAATATAGTCTTTTTGCTCCCGCTCACTTTTTGCATAGCTCACATCATAGATGTTAAAGCTAAGTGTTTTGGTGAGGTTGTTAAAGCCGTATAACTTCAGCTTATTTTCCAACCTGAATATCCCTCCTTTTTCGTTATCGTCTAGACTTCAGGCAGCAACTGCCACCCTCCGCGTTTGTATAGAAAATCATTTTAATTATAGAGTAAAAAACTTCCGAGTCAAGATAAATTATTTCCGCTTTGCACTACGTTATAACAACCTCTATAGTAGTAGGTAAATAAAGGAGTTATCGTGCTTTTAACGTTAGTATAACTTCACCGTAATATCAAGTAATTGCATCATTCAGATTCATGGAAGGGGGATGAAAAATGTACGAACAAAAAACGAAGGAAACAGACGCCAATGTTATTGAATTCATCGAAGCCGTCGAAAACCCTAAAAAAAGAGAGGATGCTTATCGGTTACTGGACATTTTCACAGAAACGACCGGTTATGAAGCAAAAATGTGGGGACCGAGCATCATAGGTTTCGGCTCTTATCATTATGTTTATAAGACGGGTCACGAGGGGGATGCTCCGTTAGTCGGTTTTTCACCCCGCAAAGCGAAAATCAGCCTCTATTTCGCTCCGGGTGATACCGAGCGTGAAGAACTCCTTTCCAAATTCGGAAAGCATACATCAGGAAAAGCGTGCGTGTACATTAATAAAGTGGACGATGTCGACATCGAAGTTCTACAAGAGCTCATCGAACAATCAGTCATATTTCTTAAAAAAACATATCCAGAAAACTGATCTGTGGTTGTCATTTACTCGTTAAAAGAAACTGGCAGAGGAACTTTTTTTGTTCCTCTGCTGGTTTTTCTTTTTAATGACCACAGCTTGTGTTTTTATAAGCCTCATTTTACAGAGCCTCCTTGCATACAATGATTGAAACCAGGCCCTGAATGGAGGGAAACGAATGGATATTTTGCGCAAGTTGGAACATTTGCGTGAAGAAGAAAGCAAGTTGAAGTGGGAAGGTACCTTCGCCGAATACTTAGACATCTTAAAAGAACGTCAAGAAGTAGCGCAGACGGCACATTCGAGAGTATATGAGATGATCAAAAGCCACGGAGAGACGAAAGAAAATGGCTATACAAAATTCCGCTTTTTTGAAAATGAAATTTATGGACTCGAAGATACAATCGAGCGGCTTGTCAATGAATACTTTCATCCAGCAGCGAAACGACTCGACGTACGAAAACGGATATTATTGCTTATGGGTCCCGTCAGCGGAGGGAAATCGACAATTGTCACATTGTTGAAGCGTGGATTAGAACAATATTCAAAGACGGATGAAGGTGCGGTTTATGCGATTAAAGGATGCCCGATGCATGAAGATCCATTGCATTTAATCCCGGATTATTTACGAGATGATTTCTACAAAGAATTCGGCATTCGAATTGAAGGAAGCTTATCCCCATTAAATACAATGCGTCTTGAAAAAGAGTATGATGGACGGATTGAGGATGTGCTCATTGAAAGGATTTTCTTTTCAGAAGACAAACGGGTCGGCATTGGAACATTTACACCATCAGATCCGAAATCCCAAGATATTGCGGATCTGACCGGAAGCATCGACTTTTCGACAATTGCCGAATATGGCTCTGAATCTGATCCACGCGCTTATCGATTCGACGGCGAGCTGAACAAGGCGAACCGAGGAATGATGGAATTCCAGGAAATGCTGAAGCTCGATGAAAAGTTCTTATGGCATCTTTTATCGTTGACGCAAGAAGGGAATTTCAAAGCAGGAAGATTTGCCTTAATTAGTGCGGATGAATTGATCGTTGCACATACGAATGAAACAGAATATCGTGCATTCATTTCCAATAAAAAGAATGAGGCCCTACATTCAAGGATCATAGTCATGCCGATCCCTTATAACTTGAAAGTGAGCCAAGAAGAAAAAATATATGAAAAAATGATACGGGAAAGCGATATGGCCCATATTCATATAGCTCCTCATGCTCTTAGAGTTGCAGCTATCTTCTCCGTATTGACACGTTTAAAAATATCGAAAAAGCAAGGAATCGATATTGTGAAAAAGATGCGGTTATATGATGGTGAAAATGTGGAAGGCTTCAATTCAGCCGATTTGGAAGAGTTGAAAAAGGAATTTCCAAACGAAGGTATGGACGGCATTGATCCACGATACGTCATCAATCGGATCTCTTCAGCTATCATCCGTAAAGAAGTTGATGCAATCAATGCACTCGATGTGCTGCGATCATTGAAGGAAGGTCTTGATCAGCATGCATCCATTTCTAAGGAAGATAAAGAAGAGTATTTGAACTATATTTCGATTGCACGTAAGGAATTTGATGAAATTGCGAAGAAAGAAGTGCAAAAGGCGTTTGTCTATTCGTATGAAGAATCTGCCAGGACATTAATGGACAATTATTTAGATAATGTTGAAGCCTTTTGCAATAAGCATAAGTTGAAAGACCCTCTCACTGGTGAAGAGATGAATCCGGACGAAAAGCTTATGCGCTCCATTGAAGAGCAAATCGGTATTTCGGAAAATGCGAAAAGAGCTTTCCGCGAAGAAATTCTTATTCGAATTTCTGCATATGCAAGGAAGGGCAAACGATTCGATTACAAATCCCATGAGCGGCTGCGTGAGGCAATTCAGAAGAAGCTATTCGCCGACTTAAAGGATGTAGTTAAAATTACTACTTCATCGACGACGCCTGACGAAACGCATCTGAAAAAAGTCAATGAAGTTGTCGCAAGGCTCATAGATGAATATGGCTATAATTCTATTTCGGCAAATGAGTTGTTACGGTACGTCGGCAGTTTGTTGAACAGGTAATCGAATCCACCCATATCAATACCCGCCAGTCGTTGCATATAATAAAAAAATGAGTGGACTGGAGTAGGTGAATAGAAATGCATGAAGAGCAGAGCGAATCTTTTGTCGTCTCCCAGGAAAACTGGTCGCTTCACCGAAAAGGATATCAGGATCAGAAACGACATTTGGATAAAGTGAAAAAAGCGATCCACAATAATTTGCCTGAATTGATCAGTGAAGAAAGTATTGTTATGTCAGATGGCAAGGACGTCATAAAAATACCAATACGATCATTGGATGAATATAAAATTCGATACAACCACAATAAATCGAAGCATGTCGGCCAAGGCGGCGGAGATAGTCAAGTAGGAGATATCGTTGCGAGCGACGGCAGTCAAAGCGCTGGAAAAGGGAAGCAGGCGGGCGATAAGCCGGGTCAGGATTATTATGAAGCGGAAGTATCGATTGCAGAAATAGAGGATACTTTATTCAAAGAGCTGGAATTACCGGATCTTGAAAAAAGGGAACAAGCAGAAATTATTGAAGAGGATATTCAGTTTAATGACATTCGGAAAAAAGGGCTCATTGGAAATATTGATAAAAAGCGGACGATCATTGCTGCGTTCAAGAGAAATGCAATGGAAGGAAACGCCGAAATCATGCCGATCTATAATGATGATTTGCGTTTTAAAACGTGGGATGAAGTCGTCAAGCCGCAATCGAAAGCTGTCGTGCTCATGATGATGGATACGAGCGCTTCAATGGGCACTTTTGAGAAATATATGGCAAGAAGTTTTTATTTTTGGATGACGAAGTTTTTGCGGACGAAATATGAAAAAGTAGATATTGAATTCATAGCTCATCATACGATTGCAAAAGTTGTATCGGAAACCGACTTTTTCTCAAAGGGTGAAAGCGGGGGTACAATTTGCTCAACCGCTTATGAAAAAGCGCTTGAACTCATTACAAAAAAATACAGTCCATCCCGTTATAATATTTATCCGTTCCATTTCTCAGATGGGGAAAATATGTCGTCTGATAATGGGAAATGCATGTCTTTAGTAGAAGAGCTTATGGAAGTTTCAAATATGTTCGGCTACGGTGAAGTAAATGCGCATAGCCGATATTCCACTCTTATGAATACGTATCAAAAAATCGAAAATCCGAAATTCCGTCATTATGTGCTAAAAGAAAACAAAGATGTCTATTACGCATTGAAAAAGTTTTTCCATAAAAGCTTGGAGGGATCCGTATGACGCAGCACAAGGCCCTTCAATATGCTGTAGAAGAAATTACGGAAATTGCCAAAGGGTTTGGATTGGATTTCTATCCGATGCGATATGAAATCTGTCCAGCAGATATCATTTATACATTCGGCGCGTACGGAATGCCCACACGATTTTCGCATTGGAGCTTCGGAAAACAGTTTCATAAAATGAAGCTCCAATATGATTTAGGACTGAGCCAAATATATGAGCTCGTTATTAATTCCAATCCTTGTTATGCGTTTTTGCTAGAAAGCAATACGTTGATTCAAAACAAGCTGATCATCGCACATGTTCTTGCCCACTGTGACTTCTTTAAAAATAACGCCCGCTTCGCAAATACGAGGCGGGACATGGTCGAAAGCATGACAGCAACCGCTGAACGGATTGCTGATTATGAGATGATTTATGGAAACGATGAAGTTGAACGTTTTCTGGATGCGGTGCTTGCCATCCAAGAACATATCGATCCTTCCTTAGTGAGGTGGCGTCACGGAGTTGAAGAAGTGGAGCAGGAAGATAACGCTCCGGTTATCCGGAAGACAGCATACGATGACTTATGGGAAATGGATCATAAGAAATTGAAGCCTCCGACAGAAGTGAAACGAAAAAAGGCGCCTCCGACTCCAGAAAAGGATTTATTGCTTTTCATATTGGAGAATAGTCGTGAACTGGAAGAATGGCAAAGAGATATTTTAACGATGATTCGTGAGGAAATGCTATATTTTTGGCCGCAGATGGAAACGAAGATTATGAATGAAGGATGGGCAACGTATTGGCATCAGCGAATTTTAAGGGAAATGGATTTGACAACGGATGAAACGATCGAGTTTGCGAAGTTAAACGCAAACGTAATCCAACCTTCCAGAACGTCCATCAATCCATACTATTTAGGGTTGAAGATATTTGAGGACATTGAGCGACGATATGACGACCCGACAGCAGAGATGCTCGAGTCCGGAATCATGCCTAGGTCCGGTAGAGAGAAGATGTTTGAAGTAAGAGAGATGGACTCCGACATTTCCTTCATCCGAAATTATTTGACGAAGGAGCTCGTTCAAAAAGAGGATTTATATATATTCGAGAAAAAAGGAAGCCATTATAAAATTTCGGATAAGGAATATCGTAGTGTACAAGACCGTCTCATCGCGCAGCGTGTGAATGGGGGATTCCCTTATATTGTTGTCCATGACGGAGATTACATCCGAAATGGTGAGCTTTACTTAGTGCATAAATTTGAAGAGACGGAGTTGGATGTGCCGTATTTGGAAAACGTCCTCCCTTATATTCATCAGTTATGGGGACGCATCGTGCATTTAGAGACATATGTGGATAATAAACAAGTCGTGTTTTCATATGATGGAAAAAAGGTTCATAGAAGATTTGCATAATACTGCCGCCGCATTGATTTGGCAATGTGGCGCTTTTTTTGTGAGATTTTGTTAGGTCGAAGGTCACGAAATGACAATAAAACCTGGGAAATGAACGATAAAATTTGGGAAATGATCGATAAGTTTGCTGGATTGATCGATAACTTATGGGAAATGATCGATATCTCTCAGGAAATGAACAATAATTGTTCAACGGGCAAGAAAAAAGCTGACTTTCCATTTCTTTTCTGAAATCAATTCTATTATTTCACTATTTACTGTAAACTGAGAATAATAGTGTAAGAGGTGATGAAGATGAAAATAAGAGAAGCCGTACTAGACGATGCGGAAGGCATTGCCCGTGTTCACGTGGACAGTTGGAGGACAACTTATAAGGATATTGTTCCAAACAGTTATCTTCAGCAATTGTCGTACGAACAGCGTGCAGAGAATTGGAGCAGAGGCATTAGGCATAATGCGCTATATGTTGCTGAAGATGAAAATGGCAAGATTGTCGGTTTCGCAACAGGGGGCAAGGAACGGACAGGTAAATATGAAGCGGATGGAGAACTTTACGCAATTTATCTTTTGAAAGACGTACAAGGTTTGGGAATAGGTAAAAAATTGACGCGTAAAATTGCGGGAAACTTGAAAGAGCAAGGCTTTAACTCCATGCTTGTTTGGGTTCTAGAAAACAATCCATCTAAAGCATTTTACGAATCACTTGGTGGGATTCCTATAGACACAACATGGATTGATATAGGAGGAGAGGAGTTTAAGGAGATTGCATATTACTGGGACAAAATTGAAACAATTGGTGGATGAAATATACATGTAGCGACTATGCCGTTTGCTGGAGACTTGATCCATAGTAAGCAGCCGGAAGTGTATAAGGCGATTTTGAACCTATTATTGAGCAAAGTGTAGGTGTGTATTTCAAATGATAATTAGACAAGTTCAAATCAATGATGCAAATCAATTATCTCAACTTATAGGAGAAGTGGAGAGAACATCGCAAACGATGCTCTACGAAGCAGGTGAAAGGAAGTTATCCGCAGAACAACTTAAGAAGCGTATCGAGTCGCTTGGGGCCGATGCATCGACGATACTCGTTGCGGAAATAGACGAGTCATTGGTTGGTTATATGATGGTGATAGCTGGGACTGCTAATCGAAATAAGCATTCTGCATATATAGTCATTGGTATTTCAGAGGCCTTTCGTGGGCAAGGAGTTGGCAAGGCTCTTTTCAAGTCATTAAACGATTGGTCAATTCAGAACAAACTTCATCGTGTTGAATTGACCGTGATGTCAAATAATACTGCTGCAATAGTGCTTTATGAAAAGGCGGGTTTTATTAAAGAAGGGGTCAAAAAGGATTCATTGTTCGTGAATGGTCAGTATGTCGACGAATACTATATGGCAAAATTATTGTAAGGGGAACTCATATGGACATACCTATTTCATTTAAAGAAAAAATCACAAACTGCTTCGGTACAGCTGGGCGAGACTGGCTACAAACATTGGAATCTAGGGTGACGAATATTGCAAGCAGCTGGGGACTGAATCTACAGGAACCTGTCACGAACCTTTCTTATAACTACGTCATTCACGTAATAGATCAAAACAATGACCAATACATATTGAAGATGGGATTGGCGGGCTTCGATTTTGAAAACGAAATACGGACATTGCAGCTCTACAACGGAGAAGGGTGTGCCAAACTAGTAAAAGCTGATGCGGAACAAGGAGCTATGTTGCTCGAAAAGCTTCAGCCCGGAACGATGCTATGCACAGAAACGGATGAAGAAGGTGTCATTCAAAACTTTTGCCATGTTTGGAAACAAATCCGTCGACCGTTACCTGTTGAAGGCGATTTTCCAACAGTCTTAAGCTGGGCGACTGCATTTGCAAAATATAAAAGCAACTACGACGCTAACGATGGTCCATTACCAAACGAATGGGTCGAGATGGCGGCAGGCTACTTGCATGAAATACAGCAAATCTCAATGAAAAGCGAGCTGCTGCATGGGGACTTGCATCACGAGAACATATTATTTTCAACTGATAGAGGCTGGCTTGCAATTGATCCGAAAGGGGTTGCTGGAAGTCCGTATTTAGATGTTGTTTCATTCATGATTAATCATCTTTTCACAAAGCCAGATCCTGAAGCTTTGCTGAAGTTGCGTGTCGATCTTATAAGTGAACTATTGCAATTAGATCGCGAAAAGCTTTTGAGAGCAGCAGTCTCCATGTCAACTTTGTATGCATGCTGGGGAATAGAGGACAAGGATCCAGATTGGGAAAACACATACCAATGTGCGAAATGGTTTAAGGAATTACTAGATAAGGGGGAAAGACATAATGAATAAGGAAACGTTGTTTATTATTGATAAAAAAGAAGGATTAAGCGCAGAATTCGGCAAGCTAGTTTCGATGATGGACTATACGAGAGCGACTACTATTGATGAAGTGAAAGATCTGTCGGTAGATGAATTGGATTTTTTATATGCAGATGACGGCAACTCAATTGGCATGCTTTTAGCTCATTTTGTTTCAGTAGAAAAAGCTTATCAAATAGCAACATTCGAAAACCGGGATTTTACAGAAGAAGATATCGATAGGCTTAACCCTGGGTTAGATTTGGGAGATCATGCTCGGGAAACGATAAAAGGACATGCCATTGATTATTACTTACATCAATTAGAAGAAACAAGAAAAGAAACAATTGAGAAATTCAAGTCTCTACCGGATGCTTGGCTGTTCGAACAAGAACCATTTTGGTATGACTTGCCTGCCAACAACTTTTTCAAATGGTTCCACGTCTTCGAAGACGAACTGAATCATAGAGGACAAATCCGCCTGATTAAGAAAATGATGAAAAAAGCATAATACGCGTTATGCTAAAACCTGTATGGAAAACATGCAGGTTTTTTCTTTTGCTTTTTAATTTTATCTCAGACAGGGTATGAATAAGAAATTGAATCTAATTGCAGTACTATCCGTATGAATAGGAAGAGATCATTACTAAATGAAAGAGGAAGGTGATCCAAATGAGTCGACAATGGATGTCAGATGAGGACTTTGACAAGATTTTCGAAGAGAAGTCATCCGAAATTAACGAACAATTGGAAAGCGAAATTCTAATCGCCATGATCGGTGATGTGAACGCTGGCAAATCATCGACGATTAATCGCCTCATGGGCAACGAAGTGGCACAGGTTGGGGCAAAGCCCGGAGAAACACAGGAGATTAAGAAGTTTTCATATAAAGATAAAATCATCTTCGTCGATACTCCAGGTCTGGATGATATTTACAGCGAACACTCAAATGAAACGATGAAATTTTATAAACAGGCAGATTTGATTTTATTCTTTTTAAATGCAGCAGGAACAGTTTTATCGGAAACTGAGCTGAAATCACTGAAGAGAATCGCCAAAGTGAATAAAGATCTTATTCTAGTATTAAATAAAATTGACGCAGCCGAAGATATTCCAAGCCTCGTAAAATACGTGCAGGATCATACAGGTTACGAATATCCAGTCACGCCGATTTCTTCAAGGACAGGTGAAAATATCGATTTGCTGCAAAAAGAAGTGCTTTCATTATTAGAAACGAAAAAAAAAGATATATTAATGGCGGCAAACATGGCCGATAAATCTGCAATCGCTAATAGATGGATCCTCGCGGCAGGTGCATCCGCAGCGACAATTGGTGCCGTTCCGATTCCAGGTTCCGATTTCGTTCCTTTGACTGCCTTACAAGTCAGTCTTATGTTAAAACTCTCAACCTTATATGGAAAACCGATTTCGAAGGATAACGCGAAAGAATTAATTATCGCGACAATTGTAGGGAATATTGGAAAGACGGTTTTCAGGCAACTTGTAAAGATAGTTCCCGGTGCAGGCATGGTGGCAGGCGCAAGTGTAGCTGGCGGAATGACGATCGCTTTAGGACATGCCATCAAATATGCACATGAAAATGATATAGAACTCACACCAAAATCATTAAAACCGATCTATCAAATGTTTTTGAAAAAGGGGAATAAAAAAGAAAAGGAAAAATAATATGTGAGATGTCATAGGGAATACTTGAAGCTGTGGGATTATAGCTTTCTTGCGTAAAAAATCAGACGGTTATTTTCTATTTAAATTATGAAATAGAGTGGTAGACTGGAACTATAACCAGTTAATACCTCTATCAATTTTATAAAATATGATTAATAATGATTGACGAGGGTATACGTATATGGGATGCATTGCTCTCAACTTATTAGTACATCTCAGAGGAGGAAATTTATTTATGGGTAACAACCAACCAAAAAAATATCGTAATTTCATGATCGGTGCGGCTTCAGCAGCATTGGTAGCAACAGCAGTAGCACCAGTAGCTAGTGCAGCAGAGTTTTCCGACGTGAAAGGGAATACGCACGAACCAGCTATTAAAGCACTAGTAGAAGCAGGAGTTATTAGCGGATATCCCGACGGTACATTCCAACCGAATAAAACATTGACTCGTTCTGATGTTGTAAAAATGATGGGTAAATGGCTAGTATCACTAGACTATGAAGTTCCAGCAGATTACAAGACAAACCCACGTTTCAAAGATCTTACATCTAAATCAAATGACGAACTCCTAAAATATGCTGCGTTGGTAAAAGACAATGGCGTATTTAACGGTTATGCGGATGGCACACTCGGTGCAGGACTTGACATCACTCGTGAAAACATGGCGATCGTTCTTGTAAGAGCATATGACGCTATCCATAAAACAGATTTAGTAACTCTCGTAAAAGAAAAAGAATTCAACAAAGATGTAACAGACCTAGCGAAAGCAAAAGCGGAAGCTCGTCCATACATCGACGTACTAGACTACTTCGATATTACAAACCCGGTTGCACCGCAATTCAACCCTAAAAACACAACAACACGCGGTCAATTCGCTTCATTCCTCTACAAAACTTCTAACGTAAACGTAGAAGAAGTAGCTGACACTGAAGCACCAAAACTAGTATACACTGGCGAAAAAACTCTTAACGTTGCATACGGTGCAGAATTCACACTTCCAGTTGTAACTGCAACTGACAACGTTGACGAAAAAATCGAAGTCACTTCTGTTATTACAAACGAAGCTGGCGAAAGACTAACTGCCATCGATACAAAAAATTATGGAACATACAAAGTGACATACAGCGCAATTGACGAAGCAGGAAACAGCGCTGAGGATTTAGTACTTACAGTAGTTGTAGCAGAGCCGACAAACCTCGAAGTTGCTTCCGTTGAAGGAATTAACGCTACACAAGTTGAAGTTAAGTTCAACCTCCCAGTTGACAAAGCAACTTTGTTTGAAGATGGTAAAGGCGGAACGTTTAAAGCGAACGCAGTTAAGTTAACTTCTCTTGACGGAGTTGCTCCTGGAGCTCTTACTGGCGAATTGTCGAATGACGGTAAAACATTGACTATTACTGCAAAAAACGTTCTCTCTAAACGTTATGATGTCGTCATTGACGGTTTGAAATCATACAACGGTAAACAAATCGTTAAATATGAAGAAATGGTTACAATTGCGGCAGATAAAACTGCTCCAACAGTTGTAAATACTGAAAGAGTTTCTGCTAGTACGTTCAAAGTAACTTTCTCTGAACCTCTTAAATCACTTGGAGATGTTAGCTATAAACTAGCAAATGGTTCAGCGGTTGCAAGTTCTGCAAAAGGTGTTACAAACAACTTTAAAGCAGGAGCTAAAGAAGTAACTTTCACTCTAGGTTCAGACGTTGCTGCTAACCAAGATGTGATTGCTACATTCATTGGTACTCAAGACCAAGCTGGAAACTTAATCTCACCAAATCCTACAACTGTTACATTCCAAAAAGGTGACAAAGATGGAGTGAAACCAGCTGTAACATCTGTTACTCAAACTGGCGCTAAATCTTTCGCAATCAAATTCACTGAGGAATTACAAACAGCTCCGACTGTAACAATCGGCGGTACAGCAGCATCGAAAGTTGAAAAAGATGCGAACGATCCAACTGTTTATAATGTAACTTCTTCTGCTGTTCTTGACGAAGCGAAAACTGTTGTTATCAACGGTTTTGTAGATCTTAGCGGTGAAGCTGGTGATTCGGTTAGCAGAGTTGTTAGCTTTGTAAAAGATATTAACGCTCCAAAAGTTGCATCCAGCACAGTTGTTGCAGATGAAACAAACGGTAAAGAATATCTTGAAATTACATTTGATAAGAATGTTGAGCTTGGCAATTCTCCTACGGTAGACGGAGTTGGTTCATATGTTAAAAACTATGTAACTACACCGGTTGCTGCTAATGATCTATCTGCTACGGCAATTAGCTACAAAGACGCTTCAAATAAGAAAGTCGTTCGCGTTGAGCTAGATACTTTCCTTGGTACTACGTTTGACGTTGAAGGCGCAGCATACACACTTGATTTGACATTTGCAAATGTTGCTAGCGAATCAGGCGTAACTGCTGACACAGCTAAAGTAACGTTTACTCGTGGTAAAGACAACACTCCTGCAAGCGATGCAGTCGTTGGTGTAGAATCTGTTGTCCAAGATGCAGATGATAACAATAAAGTATATGTCACATTTGACAAAGCGGTAGACGGAGCATCTGCGACGACTGTTGCTAATTATCAAATTGATGGTGCAGTCGTTGAATCAGTTAAGTTAAATCCTGTTGCAAATGGTAAGCAAGTTGCAGTTCTTACATTGAAGCAAGATTCAAATAACTTCACAGGAACTCGCAACATCAACATTGCAAACGTGAAAGCACTTGGTTCAACTAAAGTAATGGAGCCATTCTTTACAAATACTGTATCTGTTAAAGAAAATGTAGCTCCAACAGTAACGTCTGCTACACTAGTAGGAACAAACCAAGTGACTTTAACATTCAGCGAAGCTGTTACGACTACTTCAGGAACTGGTGATTTTGAACTTCTAATTGGCGGAGCTACTGTTGCATCTAAAACAGCAGTAACAACTCCTGCAAATGAGAATGGTGTTACAACTGTAACATTCACACTAGAAGACAACCTTTCCAACGCTGATCTAGAAAAAGTTTTAGAGTTGAAAGCTCTAAATACGCTTACAATTAAAGATGCTGCTGGAAATAAACTAGCAGTACCAGCAAACATCACTATTGCAAGATAATAGAATTATTTACTTAACCCCTTGGCCAAAGCCAAGGGGTTTTACTGTATACTAACCATAAAAGCGAAAGGACTGATCCAAATCAAAATAGGCATAATCGGAAAAGGAAACCTAGGCACTTATCTCCTTCAAAAAATAAACAAAGAGCAACTTCTACCCAACATCAAAATCATCGCTATTCTGGATGAACGAGAGAAAGCTAGAGTTGAGCTTCCTGCGTTCGCCGATACATACGGATGTCAGGCATTCTTTGACCTGGATTCCTTCTTGCAAACTGATATCGATATCGTAGTCGAATGCTCGAACATTGAAGCTGTAAAAAAATATGCACTTGATGCCATCGCTAAGAAAGATCTGATGATCATCAGCATTGGAGCGTTCGCCGATCCCGACTTTGGCAATCTACTAAAACAGGCTGCGCAAAATAGTGGGAACCGCATCTATTTGCCATCGGGGGCAATTGGTGGATTGGATGTTCTGAAGGCAGCTAAACTAGCAGGCGGGCTCGATTCTGTCACACTAACTACTAGAAAGCCTGCCCATTCATTAACCGCGGAAAAGATTACTGCGGAGCAAATGTTGTTTGAAGGACCAGCCCGTGACGCGATTGAACAATTCCCTAAAAATGCGAATGTCGCAATCGTCTTGTCGCTTGCGGGCATTGGCGTTGAAGAAACTCGTGTACGAATCATTGCCGATCCTGCCGTCACACAAAATATTCATCATGTGGCAGCAAAGGGAGCTTTCGGCGAATTTGAGATGACAATCAAAAACAACCCGTCTCCGGATAATCCGAAGACGAGCCATATTACAGGGTCCAGCATTTTAACGGCACTAGCGAATATTAGCAATGCAGTCGTAGTAGGTTCATAGAAATCTATTACCCTTGCACTCGTTCCTTTGCCGGATCGCAATTAGGATCAGGAGTGCCGGCTGTCTCTGCCAGTTTCAATAAATAGTAACACTCCTCGCGCGCCATATGGTCGGCCATCAATGGAGTGAGCGCTCCTAAATTCTCTTTTTTTAATCCCATTTCTTCGAGTTCATCTAAGAATGTTTTGAAGATGGTCATCTCGAGGTGGACGTCGTTATGGAATTTTTCCAAGGCAGGAAATCTTGCTACGTTTGTACGCAAAAATCCGGTCATTTCTACAGCCTTCAAATAAAATGCTTCCCAATCTTTCATGAACTTTCTGCTTTTTTTCTTCAGCTGCTTTTCAACACGGTCCATATTTGCGTCAATTGCACCGGCATGACCTGCAGCATCGAGCAGCCATATTAAGTCATGGTGAAGCGGGTGGACTATGGAAGGGGATTCTCCTTTTTCCAAGTACGAGAGAACCCGAATCGCTTCATCTACTTCATTGACCATATGATTGATGAATGAAGGAGTTAGGGAAATTTTAATGTTGCCGACTAATTGTTCCTTTATAATCGTCAGCTTCAATTCTCGTATTGCTTCGCTTTCCGTTTTGGCGAGACCGGCCAAGGACACCAATTCAGTTTCGTTCATTGATTGTTTTGAACGATTCAATAATGTATCGAAAAGATCTATGAATGCTGAGGCGGTGTTGATAAATTTAGTTTGGCCGGGAGCTAGCGAGTCGTGGATAAAGCGGCTATGATCGCCTAAAATTTGAAGCCAGAATTGCAGTTCATTCAAAGCTTGTTTCTGAAATGAATGTTCCAAAACTTCACCTCCTAGTTACCTACTTATCATTCTATGAGAAAAAATGGAATTATAACAATATCCAAGGTATTCCACTTCATCCCCGACTATGGTTAAATAGTAGTAGGTTCAGATATTCCGGACAATAGTGAAAAGTCAGTTCGTATGAAGGAAGTAGGAGGGGAATGAAATGGTGAAACAGGTAATTGAACAAGTAACGGATGATCATGTCGTGAAAGCTCTTGAGAAGAATCTTGCGATTATCCGATATGATTTGGATCATAAAATTGCTTATGTGAATGACATTTTTGCGAATGCAATGGGATATACGAAAGATGAAATGATCGGAATTCGTCATGACGACATTTGTTTTGATGAATATGTGAAAAGTGTTGAGTATGACAAGTTTTGGCGAGAGCTTCTGCGGGGCATCAGCCAACATGGGAAAATTGAAATGAAAGATAAAAACGGCGAAAAAGTATGGTTGGAAGCGACCTATATGCCGGTTTTCAGTCACGATGGAAGAAAGGTCATTAGCATTTCTAAAGTTGCTTCGAATATTACGAAACGGCAAAATTCCATTACCTCTGTTGTTGAAGAGTTGAGGCAGATGGCGGAAGGATTAACCGAACGTGCCGATATTGGAATGGAACGAAGCAAGGAATTGTTAGTGATCATCGAAGATATCGCGGCAATTTCTCATGAGAATACGAATACGCTGGGTAATCTGCAATTGCATGCCGAAAGCATCCAGCATATCGTGAAAACAATTAGAGAAATTGCGGCTCAGACGAATTTGCTCGCTTTGAACGCGGCAATTGAAGCGGCGCGTGCAGGCGAGCATGGAAGGGGATTTGACGTCGTCGCAAAAGAGGTACGTAAATTATCCGCGAATGTTGAAAAATCAATTGTGGAAGTACGTGAAGGAGTCGAAGCAATTACGACGGAAATTAAAAACATTTCCAAAGGGACAACCTTGGCTCAAGAAAACGTGGATCGATGCCAGCAGAGGATTGAAGTGGCAATGGAAGATTTTTTAGCCATCGCTTCATCAGCATCCGAGTTGGACAGCCAATCGAAGAAAGTATCAAGTATTGTATAAAATATAAAACAGGTGGAAGGGGAGTGCACTTCAAAAGCATTCTCTCCTTCTACCTGTTTTGTTTTACAAGGGCTCCATTATTTCAACAAGGGCTCAATAAATCACACAAGGGCTCCATTATTTCAATAAGGGCTCAATAAATCGCACAAGGGCTCCATTATTTCACTCTCGGTTCTACGATCAAAGATTCCCAGCGCCAAATGTATCTCCTTCTTCAAGATTCCCTGCTTCAAAGCCCCTATAAAACCAACTCTTACGTTGTTTGGAAGTGCCGTGAGTGAAACTTTCAGGTACGACATACCCGCGTGCCCTTTTCTGAATCGTATCATCACCGACTGCACTAGCTGCGTTCAGCGCTTCATCCAAGTCGCCTTCTTCCAAGACACCCATTCCTTGCGCATGGTGCGCCCATACTCCTGCAAGGTAATCAGCTTGCAATTCGAGTCGTACAGAGTATTTATTATATTCCTCTTCACTCACTTGGCTTCGTATTCTCGCCATTTCGTCGCTAATACCCAATAGTTTTTGAACGTGGTGGCCGACTTCGTGCGCAATGACATATGCCATCGCGAAATCGCCGGGTGCCTTGAACTGTGTTTGCAATTCATCGTAAAAACCTAAATCGATATATAATTTTTCGTCGGCGGGACAATAAAACGGACCGACCGCTGAGCCAGCCATCCCGCATGCTGATTGGACACTTCCCGAATAAAGTACGAGAATCGGTTCACGATATTCCATTCCTTCCTTCTCGAAAACTTCTGTCCAAACATCTTCAGTATCCGCTAAAACGACTGAAACGAATTCAGCTAATTCTTTATCCTGTTCTGTCTCTACGTATTCTGTATTTCCAGGAGACGCTGTCAGATTGGAGAGCATATCACTCGGATCTCCACCGAGAAACATGACGATGAGGAGCATGACAATGCCGCCAATACCTCCGCCAACGAGCGTTTTTCCTCCCATACCTCTCCGATCTTCCACATTGCTGCTGCCTCTTCTACCTTTCCATTCCATATAAATTGCCTCCTTGAAAACGTCAATGAATCTGAGTAACTTACGTATGCTTTACCCTTTTTTATGGATATCTAGCCGCAATATAAAAAAGATATCGAAATCCGGTCGGAATTCGATATCCATCGTTATTTGGAGAACATGATTTCTTTACTGTCATATCCTTTGAATTTTACTTCCAACCGAATCATCTTATACTCTTTAAATCCAAATGCTTCTGCGGCATTTTTTATTAATTCCGTTTCCTCGGCTTCTGGGTCAGGTTCCATTTTTTCGAACGCTTCCATTATTTTTTTCAAAGCCTTTTTACCATGTAGCGTTATCTCTTCTTTCTGATTCGTATATTCCGCCTCTGATCTTTCCTTTTTCTCCGTAAAGCTTGCATTCAATGCCTCTTGCATTTCATTTGTATCAATCGTTACGGAAAATGAAGTGATGCCATATGTATCGACAACATTGCTCGCTTCGGATTTCGGAACAAGATTTTGGTTACTACATCCACTCAATATCATGAAACAACAGAAGATAAAGAAAGAAATCCACTTCTTCATATCCGACCATTCATCCTTTCGCTTCAACTATTTCTAACATAGCCGGTAATCTGTTCATATATACGAACGTATATAAAATCCAGTTAAAAGAGATTAAGCAATCTACTACGTCAGACTTGCTTACTGGCTATAAGATTTCTAATAGCCACATGCTATTGAAATATTACAATAATATGTATATAGTGAAATATAATATATTATTTTGAAATAAATAAAAATAACGATAAATTAAAGGGGAAGCTGGGATGAATCGATATTATTTAAAGCATGAATTTTTAATTTCAGCAAAAAGCAGACGTACGATTCCATTTGTTTTTTTCATCACGGTTTTATTATTTAGCTATTGTTTACTATTATGGCCGTTTGCGGATACGAAGGAAGCGTTTAATCAAAAGGAAACGGAAGCTTATTTAGCGTACTTGGAAGACCAGCAAAAACTATGGAAGAGTATCGGTAATACCGGCCTTGTTTACCCTTGGCATAGCTATTCCTATGATCGTCAGGTAGGTTCACCTGTTTATGCGACAAATGACTATAATTACGATTTGTTTTCCGGTATGCTGCAGTCTTTTGAAGATCGAAACTATGAGCGCTTGCTCAAACTAAGGACAATCTATTTGCAAGGCAATCCGGACGAGTATATGGAAGATCGGTTTTTATTCCAGACCGCGCCATTTCCTAGCAAAGATCGAGAGCATGCTTATCTGCAAACGATGATGAAATATGAGGATTATCTTAAAAAGGATCACCCTATCACATTTGGGTTGATGTATGAAAAAACAGGGTTGCAAACATTGCAAAATTTTCTACAAAACTATGGGGTTTACTTCCTTATATTTTGCGTAATTTATGTGAGCAGTGACATTTTATCAAGGGACAGAAAACATCAAACCGTCCTCCAAGGCCTGCCATTATCTTGGTATCGTCAATTGAATTTGAAATCATTGTCAGCATTTCTTTATTCAATTGTATTCATTTGTAGCGTGATCACTGTCGGTGTACTCATTATGACGATTCAGTTCGGGTTCGGTCATTTCGATTTGTCAATTCCCATCATGATTCAGCAAAAAACGTTTACAGCCGAAGACTATAGTGTCATTTCCTTGGCAGCCTATTTAGGGAAGACACTCGTTGTCCTTCCGCTATTAGTCATCCTATTCGTACGGTTGAATGTTGTTTTAAGCTTGCTTTTTAAAAATGAATGGATTGTTCTATTCATCAGCAGTTTGATCTTGTTCTCTGAACGCCTTTATGTATCACGTTATACAAAAGAATTGTTTGGTAAGGATATTAGCCTGTTTCCACAAACATATTTTGATTTTGGAAAAATTATCGATGGGGAAAAGAATTTTCTATTGAACACGGAAACGATTACTTATACAAAAGGAATCCTCGTCCTAGTCATTACGTACGTCATCATTGAAATTGTCTTGTATATCGTTTCACTTTTCATTAATAAACGCCATTTTTATTTGGCAAACTAAAAAATGGGAAGGAGGAAAGATCCAATTATGTTCTGGAAGTATTTATTATTCGAATTAAGATTATTAGTACTAAATAAGAAAAATTGGTTGTTAGGTCTTGCCCTAGTCCTGTTTTTCCCGCTTTATTATTCACATTATAGTCAATTGGATTTAATAGACATAAGGGAAGAGAAGAATGAGGAAGCAGAGAACTTTCCTAAGATTTTAGATAAATTTCCGGGTTCTGTTTGGCAAACAGAAGAAGGAAAAGAAATTCGTGAGAATCTGATTGAACAATCTTCACTGATTAATATGCAAAGGCTTTACTTACGAAATGAAGAACAGGGAATTTCTCGTGGTTTTTTTAGTGCGGGACCTAACTTTCAAAAGTTTTTTGATGCAGGACTTCAGTTAAATGAATTGCGTCTAGAGTTGCATCGACGAGGCAACAAAGGAATTCAGCGTGAGTATATTGTTCCAGTTGATGAAATACTAAAAGAAAATGCGCTTTTCCATTATCACAAAGAGCATGAACTTCCCCTCATCCAGAATTCTTTTAAAGCTAGTAATTACATACCGGCTGCATTGAGCATTATTAGCGGAATCATGTTTTGCTTGCTCGTATTATTTGCAGGAAGCAGCATGCTTGTAAATGATCAACATCATCCTTCCGTAATGCAAGGGTTTCCAATTACGTCCATGCAAAAAGCATTTAGTAAAGTAAGCGTCCATTTCGTCCAAATCATGTTCTTCCTTAGTGCAAGTATATTGATAGGGGGCTATTATGTAGCGAGAAAAGCGGGGTGGGGAGATTTTAGGACTCCAATCCTTATTTATCAGGACGCTAATTATATTGCAGTATCTATGCTGCGCTATTTGTTTTACATGTTAGTGGCGTTCGGATTAATTGCCCTATTACTTTTGTTCACCTTCCTACTACTTAATCTTGTAACAAAAAACTTGTACGCGGCAATTGTCATTATCTTATTTATATTGTTTTCTCCGCAACTTCTATTAGTTGCAGGAGTAGAGACGAATTGGCTATATCCAATAAAGTTCATTGATATTAGCGAAGTGCTGAGCGGCGATGCAGCGATGGAATACGGGATTGAAAAACTTGATTTCAAGCATGCGTACAGTTGGCTTGTAGTATTGAATATACTTGTCATCGCTATCCTATATGGAAGAAATAAGCTATTGCATATTCGGAAAGTAGAAACAGCACCAATACAATCAAGTTGAAAGGCTGAGAAAAGATGAAAAGGATATTAGCAGGATTGTTCGTTTGTACGTTGATCTTATCCGGTTGCCACAACTTACAAGGAACGAGATCAGATAGAATAACCGCATATGCAGACAACTACGAAATTAGCGGAGAGACAAAAGATGAAATCATCGGAACAGTTCATTCGGCCATTTTCACGACCGTAGATCGAAGCAACAAAGAGGCAAAAAGAATTTATGGACCGATGCCGACAAAAAAAGGGGCAAAGCTGACGATCGAGCCAGGAAGATACGCATTGATGGGTCACCCATCTGGGAATATATATATATATGACGAAGATGACAACTTGCTCTTACGGGAAATCGTAGGGGACAAAGCTGGAGTGTCTAGCTTAACTGCCGACATCGATTCAACGTTCACCATCTTTTTTGACGGCGGCTATAACACAGTAACGATTCAACCCGTAAAGACCGAGCTTTCCACCGAGCTGACAGCTGGAATTTGGGATGTCGGGTTGGACATTAAGCCGGGTAACTATTCAATTAGCATCCCCTATGGGTATGGCTTTGTACAGATTTTGGAAGAAGGAAAAGACCCTCAACTATTTGAATTGCTGGGGGGAGAATTGACAGGCTCTCAAAGTCAAGTGCAGTTGAAAGAAGGGCAGAAAGTGCGTGTATCAAAAGTTTCAAGAGTTAATTTTGAACCTTTGATTGAACAGACTGGGAAATGAATCAAACGGCGGGTTGAAGTGTATCAGCTGTTTCTCCATTATATCTAATATAACTTGCAATCTGGTCACATATACTATGGTAGGATAGAATGTAACCTTTATTAGAAATGGCTTGGGAGTGACAAATATGAAGACTGAGAAACAGATGTCGTTGAAAGATTGGATATTAACATTAATCCTTGTCTGTTTGCCGATAGTCGGCTTCGTCATGCTCATTATTTGGGCAGCAGATAAGCAGGATCCGCGAAATACATTTGCAAAGGCGTACTTGATTGTGATGGGTGGAATCTTTGCACTTATTATATTAATGTATATTTTCATATTCATTTTTCTGTTATTTATAGGTGTAATGGCTTCGTAAATCCGAAGCCATTTTTTATTTTCCAGTTCAGTTTTGAATAAATTGTGTCAAACTTAAAGGGAAACCAATGGATTTCTAAAGAAAAATCCGTAAATCTTTAAATTATCACGGATGAAATGATATGATGGAAGGGATGAAACTTTGCCAAAATACCTCTGAGGAGCGTATATAGATATGACGAAAGATATGGATATAACTTTTACTGAAAATAGCACAACCATAGATCAAAATTCAGGAACGTTGATAGCGGATTTGAAATCGCTTTTCAAGGGACCGGTTTTGCTTGCCAATGCATTGCCCGTGTTTGTCGGCTTTTGGCTTGCCCTTCATTTTACTGGTGGCTCCTTATTTGCGAACAGCAAACTGTTTTGGCTGACGATTATTGGGAGCACAATCCTGATGGGTGGGGCGCTCGTCCTGAATAACTGGTACGACGTAGATATCGATACGGTTATGAAAAGGACTCAAAAGCGTCCGACTGTAACTGGTAACATTCCTTTAAAGACTGTATTAGGGATCGGTATTTCCCTTTCGGCATTAGGGATGATCATGCTGTTATTTACAACGATGGAGGCAGCGATTTACGCATTCATCGGTTGGTTCACATATGTCATCATGTACACAATGTGGACGAAACGTAAATATACATTGAATACGGTTATCGGAAGTGTTTCAGGTGCGGTAACCCCGATGATCGGCTGGGCTGCAATTGCACCAACATGGCATATCGTTCCAATCATGCTTTTTATCATTTTATTCATTTGGCAGATGCCGCATACATTTGCAATCGCGATGAGGAAGTACGATGAATACAAGGCGGCCAATGTAGCGATGTTGCCGGTCGTTCATGGTTTCAAGGTGACAAAGCGCCAAATGTTCGTCTACATCGCATGTTTGCTTCCGTTGCCATTTTACTTAGGATCACTCGGAATGCTATTCATCGTTCTTGCTACGATATTGAATATTGGATTCTTGATTGTCTCCATTCGTGGATTCTTTACGAAAAACGATGACAGATGGGCATATGTTATGTTCATCTACTCTGTCAATTATATAGCTATTTTATTTTTACTGATGGTAGCTGTTACGTTGCCGATCTTTTAATAAAAACTGCTCCGTTGTCGACGGAGCAGTTTTTTGTTTTGAATAATTGAAGTTTCGCCCTTGACTGTTAATTGAAAATATTCAGTTGTGAATGAAAGCGTTTTCGTATATAATCAATTAAAGTATCAATCAATTCTGTAAATTAGTAGAAAATAAGGGGGAGTCCAAATGGAGAAATCAGTAAAACGTTTCTTGGTTGGCATCGCATTGGTGTGCACATCCATTGTTCTAATCGGATGCGGAACAGGTTCTACAAAAACGAGCGGATCTGGCGGCGATGAGACAAGCGGAAAACGAAAATTGATTGTCGGCACGGACGCGACATATGCGCCAATGGAGTATATGGATGAAAAGGGGAATATTATTGGTATTGATATTGATATCGTAAATGCAATCGCGGAAGCTGCAGGTTTCGAAGTGGAATATAAAAATTATGGTTGGGAGCCGTTATTCCCGGCGGTCGATAATGGGGAAGTTGATTTCGCAGTTTCTTCAATTACAATTACTCCGGAGAGGGAGCAATCATATGATTTCTCCGATCCTTATTTTATAGCGAATCAATTGATTCTTGTACCTGAAGATTCGGATGTCGAGTCATTCGAAGATTTGGCTGATAAGCGTGTTTCTGTCCAAATCAATACGACAGGACATATTGTTGTAGCTGATTTATTAGGGAAGACAAACTCGAAAATTGTAGCCGCAGAGACAATGCCTCTTGCTATTACTGAAATGATCAACGGTAATGCGGATGCTTCTGTTGGTGATAACGCAGTAATCATTGATTACAAAGCAAATAACCCTAATGTGAAAGTGAAGACAATTGAAGATGACAGTTTTGAAAAAGAATATTATGGGTTGATGGTGAAGAAAGGGAATCAGGAAGTACTAGATATGTTAAATGAAGGAATAGAAAAGATTAAGGAAAATGGAAAGTTGAAAGAAATCACCGGCTTTGATGTGGAGTGATCTTTATAAGCAACATCTATACACATCTTGGAGGTGATGTTCATGGAGTTTTTAGGTTTACGAATTGAAATGTTTGAAAATATATGGAGCTATCGGGAACTGTTTATTCGTGGGATTTGGGTAACCCTCGGATTGACAGCGGTAGGATATATAGGAGGATTCATATTAGGGCTGATCGTTGGAATGGGCAAACTATCGAAGCGGAAGTGGATCCATATTCCTGCGAAAATGTATGTAGATTTTTTTCGAGGAACTCCATTACTCGTGCAAATATTATTGATTCATACCGCATTGATCCCTAGTATGTTTGGGCATTCATTAGGATTTTTTGTATCGGGATCGCTAGCACTTATGCTCAACAGTGCCGCCTATAACGCAGAAATTATCCGTGCTGGAATTCAATCGCTCGATAAAGGACAGATGGAAGCTGCGCGTTCTCTCGGGATGCCGCATAAAACTGCCATGAAATTGATCATCCTTCCGCAAGCATTCAGACGGATGATTCCACCGCTCGGCAATGAATTGATTGCATTGTTGAAGGATTCTTCGCTCGTCACAGTCATTGCTGCGAGCGATCTACTGTATGCTGGGAAAGTGGTCGCGGGTGCATATTCAAGATTTTGGGAGCCATATTTAACGGTCGCCGTCCTTTATCTCATTTTGACATTTATCTGTGGGAAGCTTATTAATTATATCGAAAAAAGGTTCAGCAATAGTTATGTCCCGTCCTCAAGAAGGTCTGTTTTTTCAATGCGACGTTCGGAACCGGGAGGGGGATTGCGATGATAAAAGTAAGAAATTTGCACAAATCGTTCGGAAAATTAGATGTGCTAAAGGGTATTGATTACGACATAAAGGAGAAGGAGGTCATCTGTGTAATTGGTCCGAGTGGATCGGGGAAAAGTACATTTTTAAGATGCCTCAACCTCCTTGAAGAAATTACTGCGGGCGAAGTGTTTATAGATGGCGTGAAAATTAATGATTCCAAAACGAATATTAATGATATTCGGCGGGAAGTTGGAATGGTCTTCCAGCAATTCAACCTGTTTCCTCATATGCGAGTCATTGATAATATTACAATTTCACCTATTAAAATTCGGAAAATGAATGAACAAGACGCAAAAGCATTGGCAATGCAGCTTCTTGAGAAAGTAGGTCTGTCCGATAAGGCGAATGCTTACCCTGAACAACTATCCGGTGGACAAATGCAAAGGGTTGCTATCGCAAGAGCGCTTGCAATGAAGCCGAAAGTCATGTTATTTGATGAACCGACGTCTGCATTGGATCCGGAAATGGTGAAGGAAGTATTGGATGTCATGAAACAGTTGGCCATGGAAGGCATGACGATGGTCGTTGTTACTCATGAAATGGGGTTTGCGAAGGAAATGGGAGATCGGGTATTGTTCCTGGACCAAGGGTTATTAGTAGAGGAAGGGACGCCTGATGAAATCTTTTCAAATCCGAAGAACGAGAGAACAAAGGCTTTTTTTAGTAAGATTTTATAAGTCACAGAGGGGGTGTCCAGAAAGTCTAAACAACTTTCTGTGACGCCCTTTTAATTTGATCTTAAGTGCTCAAAGCGAAGTTCCTATAATAATTATTACAACTGGTCTGGCATATGATGATAAAAAAGCAAGGAGGGATAATGTGTATTACCCATATATCCGACAACAAGTCCGACAAAGTGCCCGATCGATTACCGTCGTCGGTCAAGGGGAGGTTTTAGCCTTGCCAGACACAGCTGTAAATCAATTGGAAGTAAACACGACGAGTGAACAACTTAGCGAAGCTCAACGGGAAAACGCAGCAATCATGACTAACATCATTCAAGCATTAGATCAATTGGGCATTCAACTAGAAAATATTCAAACCGTAAATTACTCAATATTTCCGAGATACGATTATGTGAATGGGGAACAAATATTTAAAGGATATGAAGTTTCGAATTCCATCTCGGTTAAACTTACTAATATTCAGCAAGTAGGGGAAGTAATCGATACGGCGGTAGAGCATGGAGCGAATCGGGTTTCCAATATACAATTCTCAGTTGAAAATGTTGATCGGTATAAGCAGGAATCTATAGTCAAGGCTTTACAAAATGCTCAGATGAAAGCCCAAACTATTGCCGACACTTTACAACTCCAAATTGCACCACAACCTGTAAGAGTCACTGAAGTCGAAAATGGTAGTCAGTCTACTCCATTTTTCAAAGCAGCTATGTCAGAAAGTGTATCAACACCGATCGAAGGCGGGCAAATTAGCGTCCGCTCGACAATGAGGGTGCAATATGAATATTAAGCAGTAGCCACGTTCCGCAACGAACTGGCTTTTTTAATTCTCTCGAAAATTAGGAAATGGCAGGTTTTTTGAAATGCATTGTTGAATGTATATTATAGACATTAAATTGAGGGGGAGAGCAAATGAAATACATCGTCGAGAAGGTAAACGATTTACGGGAATTGGATATCGAAGAACTCGTACAAGAAAGTGAACAGGAGGGTTATCGCTTCGTCACACGGCTTGTGAATGAATTTGAGGATGGCACCAATACGTTCAATAAGCCAGGCGAAGTATTGTTTTGTGTCAAAAATGAAGAAGATTCCGTAGTGGCGATCGGCGGCATCAATCAATCACCGTTTTCACAAGAAGCTGATGTAGGACGTTTGCGAAGGTTTTATGTACTTGAAGCTGTCAGACGAGAAGGGGTCGGGACATTATTGTTGCAAACGATCATTGAACACGCTAAGCAGCACTTCAAAGAAATTACTGTCCGAACAGATTCAGCGAAGGCGGATGCTTTTTATCGCGCAGGCGGCTTTTCATTTGATGATTCTGCTTCTGAAACGACACATATTTTACGGTTCAGTTAAGGGGGGAATCAAGTTGCATAAAGATTATATGGAATTTGGCAATAAAGAAGGACCGCTCCTCGTGTTCATTCACGGGGGCGGCGTTGGCGGATGGATGTGGGATAAGCAAATTACGTATTTCAGTGAGTATCATTGCTTAGTTCCTACACTGCAAGGGCATGGGAACAGGAATAATGAAACCTCCTTCTCTATCCATGAAAATGCGCTAGAAATTATGGAGTTGATTGAGCAGAAGAAAGAGGAGAAAGACGTACATATTATCGGTTTTTCAATTGGCGCTCAAATCTGTTTGGAAATCGTGAGTCTGGCACCAAATTTAATAAAAACTGCAGTCATCAACAGTGCGGTAGTCATTCCGATGAAGTACATGATCCCCTTCATTCCCCTGACAATAAAGATGACATTTCCACTTATTAAAAATAAGACATTCGCCAAAGCTCAAGCGAAACAACTATATATGGATGGCGCGTATTTCAATAAATATTATGAAGAAAGCTTGAAAATGAATGCCGACGCACTAATTAATGTTCTCAAAGAAAATATGGCGTACTCACTTCCGGAAAACTGTTCGAAAAGCACTGCCCGTGTTTTAGTGACTGCTGGTGAAAAAGAGAAAGGGCTTGTGAAAAAATCCGTTCGGAAGATTGTCGAGACGAACGAACATTTTGAATTTTTATTCGTCCCTAGTATCGGACACGGTTTTCCAGTTGCTAAATCGGATTTATTCAATCAAGTGTTGGAAGATTGGGTCTTACATCAAAAAGTACATAGGCTGTAATGGAGGGAAAGCAGTTGGGTACATGGAAATTGTTGAACAGTGAATACAAGTATAAATCACCATTTGGCAATTTGAGGAGAGATACTTGTCAAATGTCCGATGGAACAGTTATTGAAGATTACTACGTAAATGAGTATGCGGACTGGGTGAACGCAATCGTATTGACGGAAGATGGTGAAATCATTCTTGTAGAGCAGTATCGCCATCCAGGAAACGATTATTATCTTGAAATTCCGGCAGGGAAAGTAGAGAAAGGCGAATCGTATGAAGAGGCGATTCGACGTGAAGTACGTGAAGAAACTGGCTATGTTTCGGAGCAAAAGCTGATTCATTTAGGGGAGTTCATGGTCAATCCAGCCACCCAAACGAATAAAGTAATCACTTTTTTAATGACTGGTGCAAAACGTATACATGAACAAGAGTTGGATGAGACGGAAGTTCTGGAAGTAAAACATTTACCTTTTGCTAGCATGGAGGAAATGATTCGAAACAAGGAAATCACTCAGTTGTTTACGGTCACTGCTTATCATTTAGCAATAGAATTTATTCGAAATAGAAGAGATTCAGAATTATAACGCAAGGCCGATGCAGAACGGAGAGTGAAGCAGAGATGCTAAAACGCAAATACGGAAGTCGATATGATTGGAAGCGGATAGTGGATAGGGGGTATGCAGAAACATATATTTCCACACCACAATTCAAAGGATATGTAACCCTGCTTGAAATGAATGATGTAGCTGCGCCTCTTTACAAAACATATATGGGAAGGGCAGTTTGCATCGCAGATAAGGGATATAGCTGGCTGCAGCATTTCCCCGATGGAAAGCATTTTTCTGTGACAACGGTGTTTAATTCAACCGGTCAAATTGTCCAATGGTATATCGATATTTGCAGAGAGAATAGCTATTGTTCAATAAATGGACCATGGATGGATGATTTGTTTTTAGATCTGATCGTGCTGCCTAGTGGGGAAATAATAGAGAAAGATATTGACGAATTAGAAGCTGCGCACAACAGTCGAATCATATCAGACGATGAGTTTGCACTTGCGTGGACAGAGTTTGATCGCATTAAAACAATGATAGCCAAAAACAGCTTCGCGCTTCTTGAAATATCAAAAGTTCATTTCGATGATATTTCTAAAAGCAAAGCATTGGAGGGCTAAGCATTGAAACGACTTTTGCTCATAGCCACTTTTGTATTTCTTAGTCTAGCTGGTTGCTCCAGCATCCAAGAGGCCTACAAGGGGAATCCAACACCGAAGGATTTTCTATCTAATGACAAGGCCGATATTTTTATGTGCGAAGGAATTGTTTATTCAAATGTTGAAGGAGTTAAATGGGTACTTGAATTGGATTATACAATAGGTGAGCAAATAGTAGAGATAAAAAAACAGAAAAAGAAAGCTTTTGGATACCGAGATGGAAATGCAAATAAGCTTCCTGTCGGGACTGTTATATATGAAACAAATACTCCGGTCCTTATTGCAGTTGTGGATGGTGAGGAAATTCCTTATTTAGCAATGCTTGAAGGGTAAGAAAGGGAATGAATGAAGGTGAATCTTAACAAAGCCATTTTATTGAGAAGTGAAGGAAAACTTACTGAATCGAATGAAATTCTAAAGGAATTGGCAAAAAATGATCCGGAAAATGCCGAAATTAATTACCAATGTGCATGGAGTTTTGACGTTTTGGGAAAGGAAGTGCAAGCCGTTCCCTACTATGAAAAAGCTCTTCAATTAGGATTGAACGAAGAAGATACGTTAGGTGCAATTATTGGACTCGGCAGTACATACCGAACTTTGGGAAGCTATCAAAAGTCGCAGGCTGTCTTTGAAAACGGCCTTTCGCGCTTTCCAGAAAACAATGTTCTGAAAACGTTCTATGCTATGACACTCTATAACGTCGGAGAACACGTAAAGGCGATGGAGATTCTCCTCACTTGCCTAGTGCAAACTTCAAACGATCCGGATATCAAATCTTATGGGAGAGCCATTACTTTCTATGCGGACAAGCTGGACATGACATGGTAGGAGTGTAGGAACATATTAAGTGATCACTATGAAAAATACAAAGGAATGATAGAGATGGTAGAAAAATTTCAAGTTACAGAAATAGAAAGAGAGAAAGTGCTAAAAAGTTACTTTAGAAAAGGGTTAGATGGTCCGCTAGATACGTTTCCAAGCAAAGACAAAAGGAAGTATATCATTGCCCAAGAAATAATTAAGCGATTTGAAGTTGGAAAAGTGTATTTGGAAAAAGAGATAAACGCTATTCTCAAAGAAATTCATCCTGATTTTGCGACCATTCGACGTTTTTTCATCGACTATGGTTTTATGTATCGCAGTGATGATGGGAAGGAGTATTGGATTGATAATAAGGAAGTTTGATAAAAGTGATAAGGATGAATTAAGCAAACTAAGCAATTTCATCGACAAAGTATTCTGGGAGAATCGTGATTTGAAGGAACGATTCCACAGTAGCATTTCCGCCAAATTGCACAAAGATATATTTACTGTCCAAATTGCAGCTCAAAAACTTGCCGCTGCTTCAACACATAAATCTTCTTGGCATCCAAATTGTATTTATGTCCAACTTGCTTATAACCTGGATGGAGTCGATGAACAGGTACTTCAATCATTGATTACTGAGCTGGAAAATAAATATGAGCAGCCTTTATTTTTCTTGCTGGACGACAGATTTTATCAAGTAAAAGATATATTAACCCGAAATCAATTCAGGATGATTAGAAAAACGGAGATAATACATATCGGGCCTATATTGCCCAAAGGTGAATCTGTGCAGGATGAACGAATTTTATCAATCAGCGAGATACGAACAAATGAAGCAATAATGAATAGTTTTATTCAGTTATGTAAAAAAACGTATACAGAAACACATACCGACAACCCTGTTGCGAATTTGCCGATTGAGAGCTGGAGGCATGCTGCAATGGATGGATTGTTGGAAGAACATAGCTATGTCTTAGTCGACGGGATAGAAATTAATGCTTTTAGTTTAATGTATGAAACTGATAAGAAAAGTTGGGAATTGGGTTGGCTAGGTGTTGATGACCTTTCACAAATCAGTGATTTGGATAAATTGATATATAAACAATTAGAAGATGCTAAAATACACAACATCTCATTCATTGAAAAAGAAGTGGATTCTACTTGTCCATTTTCGCTTCAAATCTATAATTTTGCTGAGTACGAAGTTGCAGAAACATTATATGCTTATATGAAATGAGGAAATAAAGGATGACTTTCGTAATAGAATCACCAAGAAGGACAAAAGATTTGGCCACTTATCTTGCGAAAATGAATACAGAGACGAGCCAACATATCGGCTATTGCGGAGAAGCAATAGAAGAGATATTCGACACGCTTACAAGCGATTTTTCAGACTTAGATTTGGCGAATTCCTTCATGGTCGCTTATGAGAAAGAAGAAATTATAGGTGCCATCGGACTAGACATCGTTTTAGAAGAAAGAAGCGCAGAAGTATGGGGACCCTTTGTGAATGATGAACTTATTCATACAGATCTTGTTAATGAACTTTGGGAGAAAGTAACTGCATTATCAGCCTCGCGAGTGGATCGGTATAACTTTTTCCTCAACTGTGAAAACGAATATGCAAAACAATTCTCCATTTCACATGGGGGGAAATCACAAGGGCGTCATACAGTTCTAGCTGCCAAGAAGAGTGAATGGGAGAAAATCGTTGAGGGAGGAGTAAAAGAATACAATTCTGCTTATAAAGATGACTTTGTAGAATTGCATGAACAAGCTTTTCCATCAACTTATTTCAGTGCACAAACAATTTTCGGACGACTAAGTGAAGAAAATCAATTGTTTATCACTGCAAGTGATGAACAATTGACTGGTTATGTCTATATCGAAGCTGATCCTCAACATGGTGAAGGCTCGATCGAATACATTGCTGTTTCGGATCGATTTCGCAGACAAGGGATTGGCAAAAAGCTGTTAACTTTTGCGTTGGACAAATTGTTCGCTTATGAGGATATTAAAGAAATTTCTTTATGTGTTGATAATGGAAATGAGAAAGCTATAAGACTTTATCTAGCTGCTGGATTTAAAGTAAAGCATGAATTGATTCATGTAAGGATCGAAAAAAAGGCAGTCGTATTATGATTTATGATGAGGAGGATGTCATCCGCTTGGTTTCTGAAGATAAGTGGATGATGGATATTTTACGGAGTGCACAGTCTTTGAATTTGCCTGATTGGTGGGTATGCGCGGGTTTCGTACGATCAAAAATTTGGGATGTGCTACATGAGTTTAATGAAAGAACACCTTTACCGGATATCGATGTGATTTATTTTGATCCATCCAACATAGATGAAGAAATTGAAAAAAATTATGAAAATATATTAAAGCGACATTTGCCTGCAATTCCTTGGTCTGTAAAAAATCAAGCTAGAATGCATACTGTGAACAATGATCTTCCCTATTCGTCATCCACTGAAGCAATAGCCAAATTTCCTGAAACAGCTACTGCATTAGGCGTGAAACTGGAAGACGGAAAGGTAGTGTTGACTGCTCCGCATGGAATAGAAGACGCCGTCAGCTTCCACATAAGACCTACGCCTTACTTCAGGGAAACAGAAGAGCGAATGAAATATTATTATCAACGCATTAGCAAGAAGAATTGGAAGTCGGTATGGCATAAAGTTGAGATTGATAACTGAAATAGTACTAAGGGGAATATATCCATGAAATTTATTATAAAGAACACATTATTTACAGCAATCGTTTCGGAATTATATAAAATATGCTCAACTAAAAGTCTGCTACCAATCCTTTCTGGGATTAAAATTGAAGCAAACCGTGAAGGAATCGTTCTAACTGGCGGTAATTCAGAGTTATTCATTGAAAAGACAATCCCTATACAAATAAATGAGGAAACAGTCGTTGAGGTTCATGAAACCGGCAGTGTTGTTGTATTGTCAAAGCATTTTATGAATCTCCTAAAAAAATTGCCTGATGACATTGAGATTTCATCTGACAATTTGCAGTCTGTCCTTATCAAATCTGGTGATATTGTAACGAGAATGAATGGTTTACATGCAGCGGATTATCCGCAATTGCCGAAGATCGAAATTCTTCATTCCGTTAAGCTCAATTTCAATTCATTAAAAGAAGTGATCAAGCAAACGATATTTGCAGTTTCTAAAAGTGACGCTAAGCCAGTGTTGACAGGTGTGAAGATGGAGTTTGGCAACAATAAACTTACTTGTATTGCAACTGACTCCCACCGTTTATCGCGAAAAGAGATAGAAATCAATTTTACTGAAGCATCCCATTCTATCGTTGTTCCAAATAAAAGCTTAACCGAACTTCTACTATTGAAAGAATCCAGCTTTGCTACAGTACAAATATCGATTGGGCCTAATATGATCGTATTTTCCACAGAGAATACAAACCTGTATTCCGTATTAATTGAAGGGAATTATCCAAACACAGGATCATTAATTCCGGAGGGTTTTGTGACGGAAATTACGATGGATACGAAAGAATTAATATCGGGGATTGACCGGGCTTGCGTTTTCTCCGAAGAATGGAAGCATAACAATGTTCACTTGGCAGTGATTGACAATAGCATTTTAAAAATTACAACAAACTCTGTAGGAATTGGAACGATCGAAGAACACCAAAGAATAAGTAAGGTGAATGGTAATCCTGCTATGGATATGACTTTTGATGGGCGTTTTTTATTAGAAGCATTAAAAGGGATACAGGAAGAACAAGTGACAATCAGTTTTGGTGGAATGATGAAGCCAGCCGTCATTTGTCCGAAAAATGACAACTCATACGTGCAATTGATTTCACCGCTACGAACATAGTACATTATAGGACTTTAAGTACGGTTAAATAGTATCCGAGAATAGGGGAATTATTAGTGAAGCAGTGGACAAAGGAAATTGAGATTGATGCACCAATTGAACAAGTTTGGAAGTATTTAGATGGAACTTTAGAGAACATGCAAAAGATCATGCCGCAAGTCGTCTCAAATGAGCCCATTACCATTAAAGAAGGAATGGTGGGAAGTATATATTTACAGAAATATAGAGAAGGCAAGCGAGTCATGGAGTATGAGGTTGAAACACTCGACTATTTGAATTCTCCGAATGAAAAAAAGATGAAAGTCGGGTTTACACTCAGTGGTATGTTCGAGATAACAGCTGGTTATGAACTTGATAAGATTGATGAAGGAAGAACTAGATTTATTTATACGACTACAAATAAACCGCTGAAATGGTTCGTAAATTTATTTTTACTATTTGCCACTGACAAAGTCGTTGTCGATTTTGTAAAGCGAGTGAAAAAAGTTGCTGAAAATGGGGAGGAGAACTAATGAATCAGGCTGCAAAGGAATATTGGAATCAATTTTGGGGAGATAAAGAACGTCCTACAATTGTCAGTGCATGGATGTTTGGCGAAGCTGTAGATGAGCTGGCTCAGGCGGTCATCGACGGACGGAAGACGGCGACTTGTTCGGCGCTTGTATTATATGAATTGGAAAATCAACCAGTCCCGGTAGTTGAGGAGTACAGTATCATTCTAAATAGTTTGGAAGAGCCGGTTGCAATCATTAAAACGGTGGATGTATCCATTATACCGATGAATGAAGTGACGGAAGAGTTTGCTTTGGCAGAAGGTGATGGATCTTATCGGAATTGGAAAGAGATCCATGAACGTTATTTCAAGCGGGAGCTTGGCAAAGTTGGGTTGGAGTTCAGTGAAGATTTACTGCTTGTCTGCGAACGATTTGAATTAGTTGATGTGAAAAGGAAGGTGGAGCATATGAATAATAGATTACTAAGGGTTGGTACTACGTATATTCCTGTATCTAATGTTGACCTAGCTGCTAAATGGTATGTTGAAAAATTGGATGCACAATTGAATTATAAGGACGAAGACAAGGCAATTTTGGATTTGGCCGATCAAAGTTTCTTTCTCGTTAAATCGAAAGAAAAAGAGACTACCAACTTTATAGACGCTTATGGGAATGAGCGCTTTTCACTAACTTTTGAAGTCGATGGGAAAGAGGCTTTAAAGTTGCTTCGTGAAAGTTTAAAGGAACGTGAAGTGCAGGTGGGAGAGATTGAGAACCGAGGGCATGCAGGAATCAATTTTGTGTTTTCAGATGTCGACGGAAATCGATTTGATGTGTGGAGTGAATTGAGTCCTACATTTAAAAGAGAATGATAAAAATAAGGGGTGTTTCATGGGGTATATTAGTGAATTAAGAAAACTGATTGGTACGCGGCCAATCATTATGGTTGGAGCGAATGTAATAGTGACAAATGAAGAAAATCAACTTCTCCTTCAGCTAAGAACAGACAATAATTGCTGGGGACTGCCTGGTGGATCTATGGAACTTGGTGAAACCTTGGAAGATGTTGCAAAGCGGGAACTCTATGAGGAAACGAATTTAACTGCAAACGAACTGTCTTTATTCAACGTCTATTCTGGAAAGGAACTTTATTATCGTTATCCACATGGTGATGAAGTGTATAACGTAGTAGCCACATTTATTTGTGAAAATTTTGAGGGTGAATTAATTGCGGAGAAAAATGAAGTGTTGTCTTTACAATTCTTTTCATTCAACGATCTGCCTAGCAACATTAGCTCTCCAGATTTGCCGATTGTTACGGAATTTCTCCGTGTCCAAAGGGGGGCGCAAGTTGAGAATTATACATCTGAATAATGTTATAGGAAAGAACATTACGCAATACGATTCAAGCTTTATTATGAGAAAACTATTAATGACCAATCAGCCCTCTCATGTAGGACTGATGGAATTGGGGGAAAATGGAATAGTAGGTTATCACGTAGCGGCAGTTCCGCAAATGCTGATCGTAATAGAAGGAGAAGGCTGGGTCCGAGCAGGTGAGGATGCAAAGGCAAGGATTACAGCAGGAAATGTCGTCTTATGGGAAAAAGGGGAAGGACATGAAACGACAACATTTAGAGGAATGAAAGCAATTGTAATAGAATCTGAAGGGTTGGACATCAGCTCATGTATATAGCTATAACAGGAGCTAACAAAATCTATTGGAAATCAACAAGCTTGGAGATTATAAAATGAAAAATAGTGTAATGAAACGAATCGAACAGATACAAAATGATATACAATTTTGGGGCACCGTTTTTGTTAGGGATAAAGAGAAAACCTATGTGGACGCTAGTTTCGGTTATGCAAATCGTGCGGATCATATAAAAAACGAAGTGGGAACGCGATATGGAATTGCTTCAGGCTGCAAGCTATTTACGGCAATCGCGATTTGTCAGCTTGTGGAGGAAGGGAAGATATCTTTTGATACGAAGATGACAGAGTTTCTTTCATTTGACTTCCCAAATTTCGATAAAAATATTACGATTCATCATCTTCTCACTCACACTTCAGGTGTACCTGATTATTTTGACGAGGAAGAAATGGATGACTTCGAAGATTTATGGATTGAGAATCCTATGTATCATTTACGCTCTCTAGAAGATTTCTTGCCGCTATTTCAAAATGGACATATGAAATTTAGTCCTGGCGAACGTTTCCATTATAATAATGCAGGTTTTATTCTTCTTGGTTTAATTGTTGAAAAAGCTAGCGGGCTTCCATTTAAAGAATATGTTCAACAAAGGGTTTTTGAAAAGGCATATATGGCTGATTCCGGTTATTTTGCACTTGATTCACTACCCGGAAAAACAGCAATTGGCTATATTGACAACGAAGATGGTACATGGAAGACGAATGCGTATTCAATACCCGTCCAAGGCGGTTCTGATGGTGGGGCGTTTGTAACTGCAAAGGATATGGCGAAATTATGGAACGCTTTACTAAACTATCAATTGTTTTCGAAAGAACTAACTGAACAATTGCTTACTTCTCATGCCAAAGAAGAGGATGGCGATTATTATGGATATGGCGTATGGATTGAGAAGAATAACGACATTGCCATTAAGTATCACGTCATGGGATATGACCCAGGCGTCAGTTTCCATTCAGCTTATTATCCAAAAACAGATGTCAGTCTCGTCGTCTGTTCTAATAAATCCGTCGGTGCATTCAGTGTAATGAATAGCATTGAAGAGGAATTGGATCTTGTTGAAACCTTGTAGTGAGATCGACTAGCAGTAAAATACCTTGTTGGTGAGATGGGATGGGAAAATGGATTGTTTTATTTGCAAGAAACACCTTGGAGAAATACAGACGGCTGGTATCACAATTTATGAAGATAATGTTGTTTACGTAGGACATATAGATAATAATGGACAACCCAGTTATTTGGGGCATTTGATGATTGATTTGAAAAGGCATGTGCCAACACTTGGAGATATGAATGGAGAAGAAGCGGCTGCTTTTGGACGAATAATGGCAAGAGTGAGCAAGGCCTTAATGGTTACTGAAGGGGCGGAGCATATTTACTCTCTTGTTTCTGGAAATGCCGTTCCACATTTGCATATGCATATTGTCCCGCGCTATCCGGGCACTCCCGAAAAATATTGTGGACCGATGTCTGTTCGTGATTGGTCAGAAGCACCAATAGGGGGGAATAGAGAAATAATCGAATTGTGTGAGCGGGTGCGTTCGTTTATGGAGACAAACAATGAGCAATAAGTTTTCATGGGTTGGAAGTGAAAAGGATTATATAGACAAGAAATATGTTCACTCGATTGGTCGTGTAGCGATTGGATTATTCGGAGGAAATTCTTCCGCGGGACAATATAAAAACGAAGATGGCTGTATAGTTTGGATAGGTGAGGTGTGGGAATTCGCTGCGATTTTAGATGCTCACTATAGTGCTGAGAGTGCTGAACTGATCATACAAACGCTCAAAGAGTACGAGTATGAACTTAGGGAACTACTATCCATGCCGGGATTTCACAACGTGCAAGAAAAGCTTCTTGCCATCTTTCAAAGTGACAAATTTCTTGGTCAATGCAAGAAGGTCAGAGGAGAGACTGCTTGTCTCATCTGTATTCGTAAGGATAACTATCTTTGGTGGTTATCCATCGGAGATTGCGTAGCTTACGTTTTCCACCCCGATTTTACTGCCCTAGGTCAATTTCAGTTAAATCAAAGGCAGTTCTATGAATGGATTGGGCAAGTGAATACATTTGAGAAAGCTGTTCCATGCTTCACGTCTGGAATCCGGGAATTAAGGAAAGGGATCAATCATATCTTCATGGCGACAGATGGTTTGCTTGAATGTCCAGGAGAACCCTTTTCTAATCCGGTAGACATAGTGGAAATTTTGGACGTTAACCAAGTTGAAGCCGCCTTCTCTTTACTTCTGAATAAAATTGAAGAGTGCAAAGTAAGAGACAGTACGACAATGATTGGTTGGACGGTTGATATTTCGCAACAAGGAAGCATTCCAAGTGATGTTGTTCAAAATGAATAAGCTATATAATCAAAGCCCAATTTCTTCAATAGACTAAGGAATTAGGCTTTGATTGTTTATAAGCTCTAAGATACAAGTTTCAGACCAATGGCTGCTCCTAAAACCATGCCAATAAAAACAAGACGCTTCCAGTCTTTTGATTCTTTAAATAGTACCATTCCTAAAATTGCTCCGCCAGAGGCACCAATTCCTGTCCATATTGCGTATGCAGTACCCATAGGAAGTGTTCTCATCGAATAGGCCAGAAAGATAAAGCTTGCTCCAAAACTAGCTATTAATAAAACTAATGACTGCCAATTACGATCCTTATGCAATTTATTGATCAAGACAACACCAAGCATTTCACATAAGCCAGCCACGATTAAAGCAATCCATGCCATTATGATTCATCTCCTTCCTGAACATTGTCTGAAGTAACTAGTTTTAATCCAACAACTCCCGCTAATAGAAATAAGATTAACAGTACTTTTTCCACTTTAAATGGCTCCCCGAAAATTAGAATTTCGGATAAGACAGTCCCTGCTGTCCCGAGACCAACAAAAACGGCATATACCGTTCCAACGGGGAGCTTCCGTCCCGCCATGATCATTAAATAGAAGCTAATAAAAATTGCGACAGCCGTACCTGCCCAAGTCCAAAAGTCATTCGCGTGCTTTAAGCCGATCACCCACAAAACTTCAAAGAAAGATGCGACAACTACTTTGATCCATTCTTTATTCATCTTCAATACACCTCCGGAATTATTTTGCCTAAAATAAAAAAAGCCTGAGAGACAACTGATAGACAGTTTCTCCCAGGCTTTTATCCTTCCGTGACACAGCTAAGCTGCGAGTTTTCTCTCGGACCAGGCCAACAACTTGTTGCGGAACCCTAGAAAACATTTTTACTTATTTTATTCCATTAGATTATACGTAATTTCTTGAAATAGTCAAGGGATTGCAAAGTCTGAGGAAATACTAAGAAACATATCGGTCATTTTCACATCGTTATCGACCGATACATAGGAATTATCGGTCGATAGAGCAAAGTTATCGGTCAGTTCACCGGTGTTATCGATCAATTTCACAAAGTTATCGTCATTTATCGAGCATAATTCCACTGGATTGTGCCATAACAACCTCAAATTTGAGCAAAACTTAAAAACACCCCTACAACAGTCAAGTGCAGGGGCATACTGTAATGAGCATCATAATTTTTTCTTCTTTTTTGCCTTTCGCAGCTCTGCAAATTCTTTTGCGATTTCCTCCTGCATATTGCCGGGTTTGATCTTCTGGTTTTTTGGTGTTTGCGGCAAAGAATTTGTGTTGTTTCCGCCTGTTTTATTATTGTGGTTATCTCTTCCCAAAATGATCGCTCCTTTCAAATTGCTATCGTACTTACTATGGCTTTCTGGCGTTGTTTTATGCCGAGTGGGGCACATTTCACTATTCCTTGAATAAGATGAGTATGAATGTCTAATTTGATTTGGGGGCTAAATGAGATTGAATAACATGAATAATAATTACTGGGATGGCCATTGGCAAAATCCAAGGTACCGGAAAATTTCAATGGAACAAGCAATTGATATTGCCTTGCAACGTGTTCCTGGAGAGGTTGTTAAGGCTGAATTGGAATTTGATGACGGAACTTTATTATACGAAGTCGAAATCCGTACATCTCAAGGTGTCAAATATGAAGTGAAAGTGGATGCGGTAACCGGTCAGGTTATGAGGGTGAAACTGGATTAAACCAAATTGACTTATTGCCGAATCTTCCGTTTTAGATTGAAATGGATAGGGTATGCTTAAAAGAAGCATACTATGAGGAGGTTCGGGATATATGTCACTTAGTGAAGAACTGAAAAAACTAAAGGAATTCGAATGTAATTCCCGTTGTGTGTTGAGTGTTTATTTGAATACGAACCCTGCAGATCCAGAACAGCAGAATGGCGCTTGGAAAATCCACTTAAAAAACGGTTTGAAGCGCCTCGACGAGTATTTGGTAGCTTCCCAAGATGAAAAAGAAATTAAAGCGTATAAGAAACTGAAAGAAAAAGTAACAAAGGAAATCGAAGATCATCAAAACGACTTGAATAAAGGGGTCGTTATTTTTGCGTCTGAAGATCCTGAATTGTGGTCCGTCCACTATGTGCAAGTACAAGTGAAGACGAGTTTCCATTGGGAGGACCATCCGGTAATCGAGGAAATGGAGTATATGTTGAAAGCGTATCCAGAAGCGGGCATCGTATTGACAAGTTTCGGAGATGTTCGAATTTTGGACACTGCGATGGGTTTTGTCAATGACGAGATGAATTATGCATTTGATTCAGGCCTGGAAGTATGGAAAGAACAACAAAGCGTCCGTTCCTCGTTGCAACGTGGCTCAGGTGGTGGCCAAAGTGACGGACTTGATGATCGTTTACGCGAAAATCTAGAACGTTTTTATAAAGAATTAGGAGTAACTGTTGAGAAAATGAGGAAAGAACGAAACTGGAAGGAATTATACGTAGTCGGTGAAGCGGAGCTTGCAAATTCATTTGCCAAAACTCTTCGGACGAAACCGAATAACTGTATTTATAAAAACTTGAATAATGTTGAATCGAAAAAAGTACTTCATCAAGTTTTTGAGAAATAAATTTATTATCAAAACCGTCTCTATCCAAGGGACGGTTTTCACATTTTGTACAGATATATACTCCCCGTCATATCATAGAGAAAACGATTGATGGGAGGTTGACTTATGGGATTGTTTTTTAATAAGAAGAACCATACAAATCTCTTTAGTGGCAATATTATTTCTGAAAGAAACCAAGCCGTCTATCGAACCGATTCATTGTCAGAAGCTATGAAAGAGCAAAAGAATGCATTCGATATGATGAATGAAAAATATAGCGATATGGAAAAGGAACTTCAAAGACAGAGAAGAGTCCAGTCTGACCGATGGAAAACAACGGGTATGCGTTTTGAAAAAATACTGGATTATCAATCACAACATCGACAGTTTGAACAAGAAGCGATTGAAACATTGGAACGTTTAGATCGAAAACATATTGAGCTGCAAAAAATCCTCTACAATAAGAGAAGGATGAATGAAGAACTTGTTGAACAAATCAACATGCTAAACCAATCAAACAATGAAATAGCGGAACGATTAAATAAATTTGATGCCGACCAAGAGAAACTCCTTAACAAAATGGATGAACAAATCATGAAGCAGGATCAATTCTCCATTTCACTGGAAGAACAGAAGAAAACTCAAACCGGGATTGTGGAAAGAATTGAACAGCAGGAAGGACTGCTAGATAAAATGATGAGACAGTTGGATTTCTTGAAATCGGTTCTATTCGAACGATCACATTTCATTGCAGATAAAATCGACAAAAGCTACCAGCTCACTACGACGTATATAAGTAATGTGAGAGGTAAGTCCAACCAATCCGACCCGAACTAAATTGACGACCTGTCTGTTTGCATTTTGCAGACGGACTTTTTTTGTTTCTTTCACCCCTTTACGTCCTAATAGACTTAAGGAGGCATCATTCTTACAACAATTCAATATACTAGGGAAGAAAGGGGGTTGCTGTTAATTGCAAGAAAATGAAAAAGAAAAGCAAGTAACGAATGAAGGAGAGCTAGCAAAGGCTAATGATCCTAAAGCTGAAGGACACAAAACGTCAATCGGATTAACAGAGAATGTTGGAGGGATGCTATGTTATATCTTCATCATCGGTCTTATTTTTCTATTCATGGAAAAAGATAACCGTTTTATCCGTTTCCACGCGTTTCAATCTGTATTCTTGGCGATCGCTTTACTTTTGATTAGTATCATATTGGGCTTCATTCCAATAATCGGTGCAATTGCAAGCCTGCTTTTAAGCCCACTTGCTTTTGCTCTGATGATTTTCATGATGTATCAAGCTTATCATAACAATTACTATAAGCTCCCATTTATTGGTGACATGGTGGAAAATCAATTGGAAAAGTCATGAAATATAGCCGCTCCGAATATTTCGCCGGGGCGGCATATTTGTATTCACTTAATAGCCCGAACCTCCCAGAAGGATAATGAATATCCAAAAGAGAAGTTTCATTGCCAATGTGATGACACCTAAAATAATGCCAGCTATCGCCATTCCTTTTCCACTTTGAATTTTCTTCCCTGTAACACCGAAGACGATAGCTAAGATCCCCAAAAGATAAGGTAGAAGAGGAATCAGATTTAATACGACTCCTAAGATCCCTAAAACAAGTGAGCTGATTGCCATCCCATTTGTTTGTTGCGTTTCATTTTCCATCCATATCACCCCCACTATGACAGCGTATGCTAGAGTAGAAGCGAATTTGAATGAAAACAACATCTGTGTAAATATTCTCAGAAACTAGTAAAGTTTGATTCTTTCATAAGTATAGAAATGATATACTGTACTTTGAATAGAAAAGTAGCCTAGGAGGATAAGTATGATACCTTTCGCAAAACCGACTGTGGAGCAATTTTTCCGAACATACACAATCACTAATTTTGCAGTGAACAACGATGAAACGAAGCTTATTTTCAACTCGAATCTTAACGGTAAGATGAATTTATGGGCGATGGATTTACCTGGCACATCACCTTACTTATTTGCGCATCAAGATGAATCGTGCAATTTCATCAAGTTCGATTCTGATAATCGGTATGTATTGGCGGGATATGATAATGATGGCGATGAAAATTATCAAATCTATGCTATTCCGTTTGAAGGAGGATTGCCGCAATCATTAATTACAGGCGAAGCGGATCAGAAGTATTATTTCAGTCATTTAAGCGATGATGGCAAACGGATCTATTATGTGACATCTGTCGATAATCCGATGTTTCTAAATTCGCATATGCATAACTTGGAAACAGGTGTCGATACGCTGTTGCATATTGGCGAGACATCAACGACGGAGCTCGCAGCAGTTTCGGATGATGAAACCGCTTTCGTCTACTCACAGGCTTTTGCAAATACCTACGTCGTCAGTTTCGTGAATATCGGGGAAGAAACATTCCACTTAACGCCGGATCCGAATAAAGTGCATGTCGCCTATGAACCTGTGTTCACCGATGACAACACGATTCATTTTATAACGGATTATGAGAGTGATCATGCATATATAGCGAAATTCGATTTGAAGACAAAATCCTTTTCAAAAGTATTGGAAGTGGAAGGAGAAAGTGTCACTACAATCAAATGGAATAAGGAAACAGGCGTCATCCATTTCCTTACAATCAAAGGAGTGGCGGATAAGTATTATCGTATGAATGTAAACGGTGAAGGATTGGAAGAGTGCTCCTTGCCGGTCGATGTAATTGATCAATTCCGTGTCGCAAAATCTGGAAATGTGTATATTTTAGGGAGAAGCGCAACAGTTCCTCCTAATATTTATAAATCTGTAGATGAAAACAAGTGGACAAGACTTACTGAAAATAGAGTGCTCGGTGTCAGCGAGGAAGACATGGTCGAACCGGGTGTCATTTCCTATACTTCGTTTGACGGTTTGGAAATTGAAGCTCTTTTATTCAAAGCGAAAGAAGAGAATGCAAATGGCTACACAATCTTCTGGCCGCATGGCGGTCCCCAGTCATCCGAACGGAAAATGTTTCGTTCAATGTTTCAATGCTTCTTGAACAGAGGTTATAATATTTTTGCACCAAACTTCCGTGGAAGCACAGGCTATGGCTCGGAATTTACGAAAATGGTTGAACAGGATTGGGGAGAAGGTCCTCGCCTCGACTGCTTGGCGGGCATCGATTGGTTGTTTGAAAATGGTATCTCCGACAGGGATCGACTATTTCTCGTAGGAGGAAGCTATGGCGGCTATATGGCTTTACTGCTACACGGCCGACATTCAGAGTATTTTAAAGCAGTCGTCGACATCTTTGGAGTATCCGACTTATTTACATTCGTCAATTCCGTTCCACCACATTGGAAGCCGATAATGGATAGATGGTTAGGCGACCCTGAGCGGGATAAAGAACGCTTCATTAAAGATTCGCCAGTCACGTATCTCGACGGAATGGTGAAACCGATGCTTGTCATCCAAGGTGCAAAGGATCCACGCGTCGTGAAAGAGGAATCCGACCAGATTGTCGCAAAGTTGAATGAGCTCGGTCGCGATGTCGAATATCTTGTGTTGAATGATGAAGGGCATGGATTCTCGAAGAAGGAAAATGAAATTAAGGTATACAGTTTGATGTTGGAGTTTTTGGAGAAGCATCAGAAGTAATTTGGAAAAGCTGTCCACCAGCAGTTGTTAGGCTGGCGGACAGCTTTTAAAATGGAGAGAGCCAATATGCGCTCATAAATTAGCGTAAGTGATCATAAAACCTGATAAGTGATCATATTCCTGTCAATCCCAATCCTGCCTCTGCAAATCTTCAGCAACGAGCTGCAAATCGTCCGCTGAAATCGTCAGTACTTCATAATCGCTTGTCTCCGCAAATTTCAACGCCATTTTCTTCATGAATTTCGGAGAGCCTTCATTTTCCTCATCATACACGATCAAAATCCCATCCGAATTTCGCAATAAAAACTTATCACGCTCGATGAATTGCCAAGGGGCTTCATACGGACGTTTCGTTAAACTGACCGTATAATCTGCATGCGCTAATATGAAGTCGTATGCCTCTTTCTTCGCCTCGTTCCAGTTTTTCTCTTGTTCTTGAAAAGGGGTAATGACGGCGAATTTTAAATCGGGATACATGTCTTGCAGATCAATGACGGTTTCCGCGGACCATGTTTCTACTCCCGGCTGCCCGCTGATGATCACCCATTCGAGACCGATATCGAGTAGGGGAGTCAATCGGTCTTCCAACGCCTTTTTGATAATGCCGATGCCCGGATGCTTATCGTTGAAGATGCCTAATTCATGTGCTTTATAGCCTGTTATGACAAGTCGTTTGATCATTTTTTCATAGCCTCGATTGCGGATAGAGCTATTTTTGAAATGACCATATCATCCATAGGCGGATTGTGCAACCCTGCTCGGACATCCCGGTAGTATCGTTGCAGCGGATTGGACACCTGCAAGCTTTTCGCGCCAACGATGCGCATTGCTTGATCGACAACATGAATGGCTGCATTAGTCACGACATGCTTGGCAGCGCCTAATTCTTGATTCATCGCCGTTCGCCGTTCCTTATTATCGTAAGCGGCTGCGACGCTATATAAAAAATGGCGTGCTTTCATTAATTCCAAATCGATATGACCAATATGACTTTGCACATTCGGCAAATCCGAAATCGTCCCTTGGATACTGTTCGGACTATACTCGACAGCAAACTTCACTGCATAATCTCTTGCAGCTTGTGCAATTCCTAGATAACATGCCGGAATATGAAGGAGCCAGCCGTTCAATTTATCCCCGCGGCGACCTTTACTAAACTCTACGAAATCTTCCTCACTTACAATGACATTATTTAAAACTAAATCATGGCTTTCCGTCCCACGCATGCCGACCGTATTCCAAGTCTCCTTGATTGATACGCCTTCACTTGTTTGATTAACGAGAAAGAATCCGATGCCTTCCTGTTCTTCCACCCATGCAGACACGAGAGAATGCGTTAGGACCGGCGACATCGATGTGAAGTTTTTCTGTCCGTTAATGACCCAATGCCCCTCTTTTTTGACCGCAGTTGTTTGCGGCCGGCCGCCGCGTGTTGGGCTGCCTGTTTGAGCTTCACTCGCCGCGCGATTCACTAGAGCACCGTTCAAAACTTCCTTTGCAAACCGGTCCAAATTGTTCTTTTCCCACAGTTCATTTGCATAAAGATCGCCTACGACGCCTTGATGCCAGCCGATGGATAATCCAGTTGCCCCATCGTAGGACGCAATCGTCTCCTGCATCAATATCATATCCGTAACAGTGATTCCGTCACCTCCATATTCTTTCGGAAGTGCAAGTGTTGTATAACCCAATTCAACAAGCGATTGGATATTTTCTTTTGGGAATTGAGCAAGGCGGTCTGTCTGTTCTGCCGAGCTTCGAATTTTTTGTGCAAGCTTGCTTAATTTATCCATCCATTCCCTTTGCAAATCAGTTGTGATGAAAAGCTCCTTCGACATATAGACACATCCTTTAGAAAACATTCTTATGTATATCTATTATACGTTACTAGTTGTTGATTGCAGGAAAATTGAATTGAAAGGTAAAATGAATATAGTTATTCAATGTAGTAAGGAGGATATAAATGGAGATAAAAAAATTATCACCACAAGATGCTGAAGCTTATTTTCAAATACGATTAGAAGCTTTGCAAACGAATCCCGAGGCGTTTTCTTCAAGCTATGAAGAGGAGAAAAAGCAAACTGCCGACAAATATAAGGATAGGTTTCAAGGAGATAAATCCTTTACATTTGGTGCTTTCGAAGAATCGAAACTGATCGGTGTCATTACATTATTGACGGAGAAAACGTTGAAACTTAGACACCGTGCAACTATCGTAGCGATGTACGTGACACCTAGTATGCGTGGGAATGGCATTGCAAAGAAGCTTATGAATGAAGCAATCAATAAGGCGAGAACTTTTAAAGGAATAGAGCAGATTCATCTGACAGTCGTGAGCTCGAATTCGTCTGCCATCAGATTGTATTCCTCTTTAGGGTTTGAAGCGTACGGAACAGAGAAAAGAGCATTGAAAATCGGCAAAGATTATTTCGACGAGGATTTTATGGTTTTATTCTTAAATGAAATCATATAAGACTTTGCAGGAAGTTCATTCATTTCTTCTCTTCAGACGACTGTTCAATGTTTAGTCTCCATTTAATAAAGGAACAGTAAGGGGAGATATTGAATAAGGAGTGATTGAAATGGATGCAAAAGAAACAGCTCGCAAAATCCTGGATGAAAGCTATGTCGGAACGATGGCGACTGTCCAACAGGGCAAGCCCTTCAGCAGGTATATGACATTTTTCTCTGAGAATCTCACGCTTTACACCGCAACTTCTAAAGAGACCGACAAAGTTGAGGAACTAGAGGAGAATCCGAATACGCATATTTTGATTGGGTATGATGGAGAAGGTTTTGGGGATGCGTATCTTGAAATTATGGGAACTGTCACGATTTCGGATGAAGAAGGTTTGAAGGAGAAAGTTTGGAATGAACATATGAAACCCTATTTTAAAGGACCTGATGATCCTAACTTCGTCATCCTGAAAATCACCCCAGATTCCATGCGTTTAATGAATAAAAAGGGAGAAGAACCCCAAGATATTCAATTATGAATGAAGAGCCCTTGCCATTTTCAGGCAAGGGTTTTCTTTATCATTACTTATTCAATTTCCACGTCGAAAAATTAAGGGACAAAGCGAAAGCGACCCAACCGATATAGGGAATCATTAACGATCCTGCCGTCCGGTCAACTTGGTAAAACTCATAGGTCGTCAGAGCGATAGCTGCAAGTAAAATGGTCATTTCAACAAGAGCTGTTCCTCTCAGTCCCCATCGGAAGTATAAGAAAGACCATAAATAATTGAGACCGAGTTGCAATTCATAAATGGGAATTGCGCTTGAATTTCCATACCCATACTCTCTTTTTTTCTCCACACGATACTTTGCGAGTCCCATTAAGCTATAAAGGGTTGTCCAGGCAATCGGAAATGTTGAAGGGGGTGGGGAGAAAGGGGGTTTTTTGAGCTTGTTGTATTTTTCTTGGGCATTTCGATTCGCCAACCATCCCGTTACAGATCCGCCGATTATCGGTATTAGAATGCCGACAGCTAGCCGCTTCTTGTCGATCTTACCGTTTATTTTTAAGAGTTCCATTGTAAAACCTCCTTGTTGAGTACATAATTCCCTTTGACGACATCTTAAAACAATAAACAAGCGTAAAGAATGCGCAATAATAAGATAGTATGGATTCCATCCATTCTACGTTATACTAATACAATGTTCATCGGAGAAATTTTGAAAAGTGAGTGATTATATGAAACAACGTGAGCAATGGACATCTAAAATTGGATTTGTATTGGCTGCTGCCGGAAGTGCAATCGGACTTGGTGCCATTTGGAAATTTCCATATATGGCTGGCACAAACGGCGGTAGTGTTTTCTTCTTGCTATTCATCATTTGCACATTGGCAATCGGATTGCCTATTCTGTTAGCTGAATTTGTAATCGGAAGAAGGGGACAGCATGATGCCGTCACATCTTTGAAAAAATTGGCTCCCGGAAAACCATGGTTTTTGATTGGATGGATGGGATTGCTCAGTTCCTTCATTCTTTTATCATTTTATAGCGTCGTTGGAGGATGGATTCTATCCTATCTAGCAAGGGCGTTATTTTTCCGACTTGAAGTATCTGATTATGCAGGACTATTTAATACTATTATCGCGAATCCAGGAGAAGTGCTCATTGCTCAAGCAGTGTTCATGATTTTGACGATCTGGATCGTGCAAAGTGGGATCCGAGGCGGAATTGAGCTTGCGAGCCGCTGGATGATGCCTTTACTATTCATTTTCTTCATCGTCTTGGCGATACGTTCGTTGACGCTCGACGGGGCAATGGAAGGAGTCCGGTTCCTATTTGTGCCGGATTGGTCGTATTTGACAGGAAAGACATTATTGCTAGCACTTGGACAGGCATTCTTTTCGTTAAGCGTCGGGGTCACTGCGATGATGACGTACGCATCTTATTTGCCGAAAGAGGAGCGTCTTGGACAATCCGCTTTCAATGTATCGATCTTAAATATTTTCATCTCGCTACTCGCGGGAATCGTCATTTTTCCGGCGGTATTTGCATTAGGGCAATCGCCAGCTGAAGGACCAGGATTAATTTTTGTCGTCTTGCCTGCCATTTTCAATGAAATTCCATTTGGCGGATTCTTCTTGATTTTATTCTTTATTTTAATGTTGTTCGCGACGTTGACATCTTCTATCTCGATGTTGGAAATTGTCGTCTCGACGGGAATTCAAAAGAAGCTGGAACGTAGAAGAAAGGCGGCATGGGTATTTGGGGTATTGATTTTCATCGTCGGAATTCCAAGTGCTTTATCATTTGGTGTATTATCAGATGTGAAGCTGCCCGGAGGAACTTTTTTTGATTTTGCAGATATCCTCACGAGCCGGTTCGGACTTCCAATAGGGGCGCTGCTTATTTCCATTTTCGCCGGACATGTGTTATCTACTGCTGAAACAGATGATGAGCTGCGAATGAATAGTAGATTGAATCATGCTTGGAAGTTTCTCGTCCGCTTTATCGCCCCTTTAGCGATCATCGTTATCTTCATTGCATCGTTTATTTAATACAAACCTTGAAAAGCATTTCTTCATAGTGGAGAATGCTTTTTCTTTTGGGGACAATTTGTTTTAGTAGTCAAAATAGTTTAAAATATTTGTGGGGTGTAGTATAAAAAGGGAAAAGGGGCTAATAAATGATTAGTGTAAAGAAAAAGTACTCCATCGAACAATTTATCAATTGCGAGAGTCTAATTGGGGTATCGATATCGCCTGACGATGAAAAAATTTTAATTGGCAGCGATCGTTCCGGTGTCTATAATACGTATGCGGTTGCTCTGAAAGGAAGCAATATCGAGCAACTGACAGACTCTGCTGACAATTGGAAGATTCCTGTAGGCTATTTCCCGGATGGTCGCAAGTTTCTGTACAGAAGTGATCAAGGAGGGAACGAGATAACACATTTGTATATGCAAACGGAAGATGGAAAGAGCATCGATCTTACTCCTGGTAAAGAAGAAAAAGCGGAATTTCACCGTTGGAGCCGGGATGAGAAATACTTTTTCTATGAATCTAACAATCGGGATCCGCGTTTCATGGATTTGTATGAAATGAATATCAACACATTGGAGCCGACTATATTATTTAAAAATGAAGATGGTTATTATGTCTCGGCGATTTCCGATGATAAAAAATACATTGCACTCCACAAGCCACGGACATCGAATGATTCGGATATGTTTATATACACGAAAGAAGATGGTGTCAAACATATATCTAACCATGTTGGAGATGTTCAATATCAACCAGTAGCATTTGATTTGGATTCTACTCATTTATATTATTTAACAGATGAAGATCATGAGTTTTTATATGTGAAGCGGCTTTGTTTATCAACAGGAAACAAAGAGATCGTTGCGAAAGAAAACTGGGATGTTTTAACTGCCCGGTTTTCTCCAAATCATAAATACCTTTACTATTATGTGAATAATGACGGGAAAATCGAAGTGAAAGTAATTGATTCGGAAACAGGAGAGTATGTTGAAATAGCAGATTTTCCAGAAGGACAAATTAGTGGATTATCCATTTCCAAGAGTGAGCGGTATATTGCGTTTTTAGTAAACCGGTCAACAGCTCCTGCGAATTCGTATGTATATGACTTTGAGTCTAATGAATTAAGCTGCTTAACTGACACACTTAATCCCGAGATTGATGAGAATGACTTAGTGGATGCAAGGGTTATTCATTATCCGTCGTTTGATGGTCTTGAGATTCCGGCAATTTATTACGAGCCACACTTAGAAAAAGGTGAAAAAGCACCTGCACTTATTTGGGTACACGGTGGTCCGGGAGGCCAGTCGACGGTCGATTTCAATCCGATGATCCAGTATTTAGTGAATCATGGTTACGCAGTGCTCGCAGTGAATAACCGCGGAAGCTCTGGATACGGGAAAACATTTTTCAAGGCAGCCGATTTGAAGCACGGTGAAATTGACTTGGCTGATTGTATTGAAGGCAAAAAGTTTTTAACTGAGACAGGGTTGATTGACGAAAATCGTATCGGAATTATTGGTGGAAGTTATGGCGGTTATATGGCGCTTGCTGCTCTTGCATTCCAACCTGGTTCGTTTGAAGTTGGGGTGAATATATTCGGAGTATCCAACTGGGAGCGAACGTTGAAAAGCATACCACCATGGTGGGAAGCTATGCGTGAATTGTTGTACAAGAAAATCGGTGACCCGTATACACAGACTGATTATATCCGTAGCATTTCACCGCTTTTTCATGCGGAAAAAATTAATAAGCCGCTCATCGTCTTGCAAGGTGCCAATGATCCGCGAGTGTTGCAAGTTGAGTCGGATGATATTGTTGAAAAAGTGAAAGAGAATGGTGTTCCGGTTGAGTACATCATTTTTGACGACGAAGGTCATGGCTTCACGAAACGTGAAAACCAAATTAAAGGATATCGAGCGATTCGAGAATTTTTGGACACGTATTTGTAAATGAAAAATGCTCCAGTGCGACTAGCACTGGAGTTTTTATATGGATGATTTTTCATAGACCGAGGACGGATTCCCGAAAATATCAAAGCACGTATCGATCTTTGACCAGCCATATTTCTCATAATATCCGACATGGTCTGTCGTCAAATATAGCTTCTTAAATCCTTTCCGTTTCGCCTCGGCAACTGCATGATCAAGTAACTGTGATCCAATTGCTTGTCCGCGATATTTAGGATCTACGTATAGACAAGCAAGCCATGGGGAAAGGTCCTGCCTGCTTACGAGGTCATTTCGTAAAATCGCATATGTACCAATAATATTAGAATCTGCAACGGCAATATAAAAAGAAGGAACCTCATCGCCAGTCACAGATGAATGTTTCATACAATCCTTGTAAAACCGATAGTTCGATTCGTTGCCCCATTGTTTCCAAAATGCTTGTACCGCCTCTTCGAACAACTCTTCTCTATCATGTATCGAATAAATTTCCACAATAACACCTCCTGTATATTACTATAAAGGAAGGAGTTTCAAAAACAAATAGAGAATTATATAAGGAAATAGTTACAAAGGAGAGAGTGGGATGGAAGTAAAAACGGTTGCTACGTTTGTATGTGAAGTAGTAAAAAGGGAATATGCATTGATTGGACAAAGCATAACAGCAAATTTTCCACAGTCGTTCCCGAATGCTGCCATGAAAGTTCAAATGGATTTTGAAAAGCGGATCGACGAAGTCGTAAATTGTAAAAATAAACAAGTCTTAATCAGTCCGTATATGTGCAATGATATCGTCGCTACTTATTTCGCGTGTGTGGAAGTCGAGGAGCTTACAGAAATACCTGAAGGGATGATTGGATTTACACTTCCGCTGATGGATTATGCAAAAATCAGCTGCTCCAATAAGACGATCGATCAAGGGTATTCCAAATTATTTGCGTGGATGGGTGAGAACGGTTATAAACAAAAATGGTATGATAAATCATTTCCAATGGAGGTTTTCTATCTTGAAGAGGGAGCTGAAGAAGAAGTCGTTGAAATTTTAGTACCAATCCAATGATGAGAGAACCGGCTATCCGAAGAGGAGTTGGCCGGTTCATTTTATTTGCTATTGTACAGATGGCTATTAAATAATATGATGTCGGATGTACTACGAATAGGGAGGACTTAAAATTTGTATTCAGCCATAACCGCGTCAATAATATTTATCATTACACTTATTTTTGTTATTTGGCAGCCTAGAAACCTATCAATCGGGTGGTCGGCATGTGCAGGTGCAGTCATTGCTTTGTTATTCGGTGTCGTTGATTTAACGGATGTGCTCGATGTCACGGGCATTGTTTGGAATGCGACACTGGCATTTGTAGCAATTATTATCATCTCTTTAATTCTGGATGAAATTGGATTTTTCGAATGGTCTGCATTACATATGGCCCGTTTGGCTAAAGGGAGCGGGCTTCGAATGTTCGTTTATGTCAGCCTTCTTGGTGCGATTGTGTCGGCTTTATTTGCAAATGATGGTGCTGCATTGATACTGACTCCGATTGTATTGGCAATGGTTCGAAATTTGAAGTTCAGCGAGAAAATGATTTTTCCATTTATCATCGCAAGTGGTTTTATCGCAGATACGACATCGTTGCCATTAGTTGTAAGCAACTTAGTCAATATTGTTTCCGCCGACTATTTTGGAATTGGTTTCGCGGAATACGCCTCACGGATGATTGTTCCGAACTTATTTTCATTAATCGCGAGCATTCTAGTCTTATTTTTATTTTTCCGAAAGAGCATTCCTGGACATTATGAAGTGTCAGAATTAAAACGACCGAAAGAAGCAATCAAAGATGGCAGGATGTTCCGGCTTTCTTGGGGAGTGCTGGGCATATTGCTTATTGGGTATTTCTCAAGCGAATTCATCGGGCTCCCAGTATCTTTTATCGCTGGAATCGTAGCCATCTTCTTTTTAGTCATGGCAAAAAAGAGCCCGGCTGTTCAAACGAAACAGGTGTTGAAAGGTGCACCTTGGGCGATCGTCTTCTTTTCAATTGGAATGTACGTCGTCGTCTATGGATTGAAAAACGCCGGATTGACGAGTGTCTTGGCAAGTATTATTCAATTGGCAGCTGACCATGGTCTTTTTGCTGCAACAGTTTCAATGGGGTTCATTGCCGCAATATTGTCATCAGTGATGAACAATTTGCCGACTGTTATGATTGACGCACTTGCGATAGCGGAAACGAACACAACGGGACCGATCCGTGAGGCACTCATCTATGCAAACGTCATCGGGTCCGATCTTGGCCCTAAAATTACACCGATCGGTTCACTCGCAACACTTCTATGGTTGCATGTCCTTTCGCAAAAAGGTGTAAAAATTGGTTGGGGAACGTACTTTAAAGTCGGAATCATTTTGACAGTCCCAACGCTTTTCATCACACTAGTTGGATTGTACGTATGGTTATTGATTATCTAATTAGAGAAAAAGTGGAGTGAGTAACTTGGAGAAAAAAATAATTTATTTCCTCTGTACCGGTAACTCATGCCGTAGCCAGATGGCTGAAGGATGGGGGAAAAAGATACTCGGTATAGAGTGGCAAGTCAAAAGTGCTGGAATTGAAGCACATGGAGTAAACCCCAACGCAATAAAAGCAATGAACGAAGTGGGAATTGATATCTCCAATCAAAAATCAGAACTTATTGATATGCGTATTATAAATAAAGCTGATTTTATTGTTACACTATGCGGAGATGCTGCGGATAAATGCCCAGTAACACCATCTCATATAAAACGTGATCACTGGGGCTTCGATGATCCTGCAAAAGCAACAGGGACAGACGAGGAGAAATGGGCTTTCTTTCAACGGGTACGAGATGAAATCGGTCGGAGAATTGAGCAATTTAACAACACCGGGAGATGAATTTTAGAATATTGTAGGTGCCTGTGCAACGAACGATTCAGTTAATTTACTACGATTGTCTACGTTTGTATAAAGGGTTCTTGGATAGTTACTTTCAATAGTATTTTGATTCTAATATAGTGAAAAACTTTATACATTCAATTGAATTGTCATAACTGTTTCTTGCACAGGCACCGGGACAATGTGCAAGTCACAATTAGAACCTGCCACAAGTGAAGGTTGTTTGAAATCGTATATAGTTGTAGAAAATCCTCGCGTGTCTACCCATTGGGGAGTCTTCATTTATATAAGGTAGTAGACGTTGAAGGAATTCACGGTCGCAATAACAGCGATTGCCAAACTGGCGATAACAAATATCATGTGCTTTGCATGCAGCATCGACTGCATTCACTGGACCACCTGGCCCGTTGCAGCCAGGGCCACACCAGTTATATCCGGGAAATAGACAAAAACGAAGCCCTCTATTATTTCTAAATGACATCATACTAAATCTCCTTCTCTATTTGTTCTGTCCAATAAATGTATATCATTATATTTTATTCTTCTCTATGCGATAGTTCATAAGCGAGAACCTATGCGATGGGTAACTCTATCTCGCTTTTTTATCGCTGAGAAAATGAAAAAGCAGACCAAGGCATTCTGCCAATGGTCTGTAAGTGTTCTATTAATTGAAGGAAGAAACTTGTTAAGGTGTTTGCATATCCTATATGTTGCTTGAAGGGTTTGAGGTGAGAATAGACTTGAATGCAACGCAGCTCCTTAGAATAACAATTAAAGTTACCTAAAGAGGACGTATATTTAGGGTCGTCATTAACTTAGTAACCACCGAAACCTCCGCCATAAAAGACAGATGCACCTACGATGATTAATAGAATGAACAGAACGACGATTAACGCGAAGCTTGAACTTCCACCATATCCACCTGCACTCATAATTCACACCTCCCTTGTCAATATTAGTACATTATATGAAGCAGGATTGAAATGCATTGGACAAACATCAGGTAGTCAATGATCATGATTAGGTTGACTATCGCCTTGTCGTGAAGATAATTATGAAGTGTTTATTGATCACATTTCAAACTGACAACAAAAATTGTATAAACAAAGGAAGAATGTGTACCTGAACTAGGTACGTATTCTTCCTTTTTTTGTGAAATATTTTAGGTTGGTAAAGAATGTTGAATAACGTTCAACCCCTTTAAAAACTAGTCTTATAAAAAGTTGAAAAGTAGTATTCAGATTAATATAAAATGAATAACTTCTTCGTTTCATAACCTAAAATGTGTTCTGGAAAATAAATATAAGTTTCTTTATTTTTAAATTAAAAATTGTTAAATGAGCGGATAAAATGTGTCAGATATATCGCCGTTTAATGAACGATTTGTGACGAACTCATTCCATTTTGGATGAAGTTTTTGTGAACTGTGCATCTGATAATTGTTTTTGGCATTATATTATATTAAGATAAATCTCTAGTTCGAGGAACTGCTAAATATAATAATTTCACTTGCTGTTTCTATTACTAATAGAACAAAGGAAAGGGGTACTTTCATGAAAAGGAAATGGACGTTATTAAGTTTGGTTTTCGGTATTCTAGCAGTGTTGGCTGGCTGTGAACCAGTAATGGTGCTGGATCCGAAAGGGCCCCAAGCTGAAACGACTGCCAATGTCATTTGGATTTCGATTGCAACGATGGCAATCGTTGTAATTGCTGTCTTTGCTTTAATGATATATGTCGTATTTAAATACCGAGCTTCAAAACAAAGCGAGGATTATGAACCACCGCATATCGAGGGGAACCCGATTGTTGAATCCATCATTGTCGGAATTCCGGTTATCATTATCATTTTCCTCTCTATCGTAACTGTCAAATCGAATTATGAAGTAGAGGCGACGCCGAAAGGATATGAAGACCAAAAACCATTGGTCGTGTACGCTTCTTCCTCTGACTGGAAATGGCATTTCAGTTATCCGGAAGAAAATATTGAAACAGTGAACTACTTGTATATCCCGACAGACCGGGCATTGGAATTTAGACTTTATTCATATGGCCCAATTACAAGTTTCTGGATTCCGCAGCTCGGAGGACAAAAATATGCGATGTCGGATATGATCACTACTTTACATTTGGCAGCTGAAGTACCTGGTGAATATATGGGAAGAAATGCGAACTTCAGCGGAAAAGGCTTTGCAGAAAACATCTTCCATGTAGAGGCGATGCCCGCAGAGGAATTTGATAAATGGGTGGAAGAAGTGAAATCGACTGCCGAGCCTTTAACAGAAGAGAAATTTACGGAGTTGTTGGAACCAGGTCATCTTGGGCAAATGACATTCAGTGGAACGCACTTGAAATTCTTGCCGCCGCCTGAAGGCCACAATCATGGATCTAGCGACACAGAGGAGCATGAACATCATTCCGAAGACGACCATGCCAACATGGAAATGGATCATTCGGATCAACATTAATAGCGCTTGAGATTTTCTATTAAAACTACAAATGTCTCGAAATAAATTTCCGAAAGGAGTACAACAAGTATGGATTACTTTGATCGATTTGCCATACCTCACCCAAGTCCTGCAATTTACGCATCTATGGTTGCCATTGGTCTTACCGTAATTGCGATTCTCGTAGGCTTAACATATTTTAAAAAATGGGGTTACTTATGGCGCGAATGGTTGACGACTGTCGACCATAAACGTATCGGTATTATGTATCTCATCGCCGCTTTGCTCATGCTATTCCGCGGCGGGGTTGATGCTTTAATGATGCGGGCACAAACTGCTGTACCTGATAATAAATTGTTGGATGCCCAACATTATAATGAAGTGTTTACGACCCATGGGGTTGTAATGATTATCTTCATGGCTATGCCGTTTATTTATGCATTAATGAACTTTGTTGTACCACTACAAATCGGGGCGCGCGATGTAGCGTTTCCTCGCCTGAATGCGCTCAGCTTCTGGTTGTTCTTTATGGGTGCAATGTTATTTAATATTTCATTCGTTATCGGCGGTTCGCCTGACGCAGGTTGGACTTCATACTTCCCGCTCGCAGGAAATGATTTCAGCCAATCTGTCGGTACGAATTATTACTTGATGTCGATTCAAATTGCCGGTATTGGTACATTGATTTCAGGGATTAACTTCATTACAACAATCTTTAAAATGAGAGCGCCTGGTATGAAATTGATGAAAATGCCAATGTTCACTTGGACAGCGCTCATTACAAATGCGATTGTAGTATTCGCATTCCCAGTCCTCACAGTTACATTATTGTTAGGAACAATGGACCGTCTATTCGGCGCTCATATTTTCTCGATGACTAATGGCGGTATGGATATGCTTTGGGCCAACCTGTTCTGGGTTTGGGGTCATCCGGAAGTGTATATCTTGATCCTACCGGCATTCGGTATTTACAGTGAAATCATTTCAACGTTTTCACAACGAAACTTATACGGTTATAAATCGATGGTCGCTTCAATTGTGATCATTTCATTCTTCTCTTTCTTAGTTTGGACGCACCATTTCTTCACGATGGGGCAAGGACCTTTAACGAATAGTATCTTCTCTATTACGACAATGGCGATTGCAATCCCAACTGGAATTAAAATCTTCAACTGGCTATTGACGATGCGGAAAGGGAAAATTAGATTTACAGTTCCAATGCTGTATTCAGTAGGATTCATCCCGATCTTCACTATCGGTGGGGTAACCGGGGTTATGCTCGGTATGGCGAGTGCCGATTATCAATATCATAATACGATGTTCTTAGTCGCTCACTTCCATTACACGATCATTCCAGGTGTTGTATTTGCAATGCTTGCCGGTCTTACGTATTGGTGGCCAAAAATGTTCGGTTTCATGTTGAATGAAAAAATCGGTAAATGGGCTTTTTGGTTTATCGCAATCAGCTTCAACGTCACATTCTTCCCTATGTTCTTCACAGGTTTGGATGGGCAAGCGCGTCGGATGTACTCTTACTCAGAAGCGACTGGTTTTGGTCCGTTGAACATGCTGTCATTCGTTGGGGCAGTTGGCCTTGCGATCGGCTTTGCGTTAATCGTCTATAACGTTTATTACAGCACACGCCATTCATCCCGCAATATTGGTTCTGATCCATGGAATGCACGTACGCTTGAATGGGCGACACAGACTCCAGTTCAATCTTATAACTTTGCGCGTGTACCGCATGTCGATTCCATTGAAGCGTTTTGGGATCATAAGAAACAAGGGAAATCGATATTTAAAGGTGAAATCGAAAAGATTCATATGCCGAATAACAGCGGAATGCCGTTTATCATGAGTTGTATTTTCTTCGTCTGGGGCTTCTCATTCATATTTAGCATGTGGATCCCTGCGATCATTACGACGATTGCCATCTTTGCATTCATGGCCCATCGATCATTTGAAAAAGACGACGGCCATTACATTTCCGTTAAAGAAATTGAAGCAACAGAAAATAATAGCGAGGTGTTAGCAAATGAAAATCGATAACTCGCTTCCACTCGAATATGGCACAGAACAGAATAAGTTGAACATACTAGGCTTCTGGATTTTCCTCGGGGCCGAAGTGATGCTATTTGCAACGCTTTTTGCAACTTATTTCACATTGGAAAATCGGACGGGGAGCGGACCTGCAGGGGCAGAGATTTTCGAACTCACGCCGGTGCTCATTGAAACGATTTTGCTATTGACAAGTAGCTTTACAATTGGTCTTGGCGTTCATGCAATGCGAATCGGTAGAAAAAATGCAATGATGACATTCTTTGCCATCACATTGCTTCTCGGTCTAGCATTCTTGGGAGTGGAAATTTATGAGTTTACTCATTATGTCCACGTTGGAGCCGGCCTTCAGGTGAGTGCCTTCACTGGCATTCTATTGACGACGTTAGGTACGCACGGTGCCCACGTGACAGTCGGTTTCTTCTGGGGACTGTTCATTATTATGCAAGTGAAAAAACGTGGTATAACGCCTGGAACGGCTAATAAATCATTCATCTTCTCGCTTTACTGGCATTTCTTAGATGTAGTCTGGATCTTCATCTTCAGCTTCATCTATTTGAAAGGAATGATGTAAAATGAGTGAATTATTCCCGCGTAAACAAGTGATGGGATTTGTCTTTTCATTAGTTCTGACTGCAGCTGCATTGACTGTCTATTTCTTGGATTTGTCATTTGCGGTAGGGATGACGATTCTTTTGGCAACAGCATTCATACAAGCGGCTGTTCAGCTTGTCGGCTTTATGCATGCTGGTGAGTCGGAAGACAAAGTGGCAATCTACGCAAATATCTATTACGGAATTGCAATTGCCCTCGTCACGATTTTCGGTACATTATTGATTTTGGTTTGGGATATGTGATGAAATGAAAAAAAGGAGCGCCCCTTTGGGTGCTCCTTTTCTATGTTATTGAATAACACGTATTCCTTTATCCGCTTTCTCATGCATCTCTTCTGTTGCAACAAAAAAGACACCCATTAGGAAGATGAAGATGGCTCCCATCACAGTTCCAATCCCGATACCTGTAATTGCACTGTAATCGCTTACAAAAAATCCATATAAGAAAATAGAGATTCCAATGGCGAGTACTGTGATGCCGACAACTTTAACTGCATTCAAAATTTTTAATTTGGTTTCCATTACCAACACCCCTTTTCTATATTATTTACCTTGTTCACAAAGTTGTCAAACTTTTTTTCGTAGATTATTTTTAAAAGATAGAATTCGCGAATTTATTTAAAGCTTGAAGATAGTAATCATCGATAAAAAATGCGATTTTCTGAATGACCAAACAAAAAAACACCTCTCTTTCTTGTGAGAGGTGATTTTTCTGGTAAGAATCATACATACATCTATACTATGTTCTATCCCAAAAACGCTGCTGGGCAATAGCTGTAACAAAATCATTTCCGAAATTTGGATTGTTAGCGGCGAAAACTACACCTGCTAAATTATTATCATCTGAGACATTCAGCAATGATTGTCCGCTGGTGGCCACACCAATCGGTTTATAGAACTTATACGCTACTTGTATAAACTCAGATATTTCATAATTGAATTTTGCCTGGTTCTTGTGACTTCCGCCGACAATGTAGAGAGAGTCAAGTAGGTAAGGGCTAGAGGTGAGAAATGTTTGGTCAACTTTTAACTTCGTGCCATCGTTGCCTGTGACTGAACCTAATGTTTCACTTACGATGACGACAAATACCCCTGCATCTTCCAATACTTTAAGTGCATTAATTACTTCATTGCTATTAAAGTCATTTCCTATTAAGACACCAACTTTTTGAGTATATGCATACTTAGGTGTGCTTGCTTGGCTAAGAGATGGGTAACTTGTTGACACGGGCACATTTGTGCCACTTGGGCGATTAACACCTATATTGTCTGCAATAATATTGGCAAGTTCCTTATCCACATTGACTAATAGATCGACGTTTTGCTGGCGTACCGATTCACTTTTGACTTTCCCGAGCTGATAACTGAATCCGTCAATGGTATGTTGTTTCTCTATAGGCGTCAAGCTATTCCAAAAGATTCTTGGCTGCGAGAAGAAATCATTGAATGAAGGGCTTCGTCCGCGAATGATGTGCCCATCAACTTTTTGGGGGTAATGAATAAAGATCTCTTGCTCAGGTGGCGCCGTAAAGGGGGCATTATTGGCGAGTGAATTATTATGATAGTTCACTTGGTCCACATCAATCCGCATCCTCATTACGCCTCTTCGTGTATTGTTGTGGAACGGGCAGAGTGGACGGTTGACCGGCAATTGATCATAATTGGCGCTGCCAAGTCTGTATTGCTGTGTATCTCTATAAGCAAGTAATCTTCCTTGCAAGACAGGATCATTCGAGAAACCAATCCCTGGAACAACATTCGCGGGGTTGAATGCCACTTGCTCCAATTCAGCAAAGTAATTATCTATGTTTCGGTTCAATGTCATCTTGCCGATAAACTGGACAGGGATAAGCTCTTCCGGCCAGAACTTAGCAGGATCCAGAACATCAAAATCGTATTTGAATTCATCTTCCATTGGAATGAGTTGGACACCTAGCTCATATTCGGGAAACGCTCCACGGTCAATTGCTTCCCGTAAATCTCTCCGATGGAAGTCTGGGTCGAGTCCGCCTATTTTGAACGCCTCTTCCTGAAGCAGGGAGTGTACTCCAAGGACGGGTTTCCAAACAAACCGGACAAAGGTTGCAACCCCTTCATCATTAATGAATAAATAGGTGTTGATTGACCACGATTCCATCATCCGATAACTTCTTATAATGCCTCGATCAGACATGATCCACGTCACCATATGAATGGATTCCGGGTTGTTTGCAACAAAATCCCAGAATCTATCGTGTGCTCCGCTGGCAGTCGGTATTCCGTCATCCTGCTTGTTTTGGTAGGCGTGCATCGAATCCGGAAACTTCATCGGATCTTGAATGATGAGAACAGGCATGGCGATTGTCGTTAGATCGTAGTTGCCCTCTTCGGTATAGAGTTTGACTCCCAAGCAACGCAAATCCCTTGCCGTATCATAAGATCCTTTCGGCCCTTGTACGGTGGAAAAACGGCATATCAAAGGAGTCTTTTTGCCGGGTTCCTGTAAGAATCCCGCTCTCGTGAAATTGGACATAGATTGGTAGCATTCAAACTCCCCGTATGCTCCATAACCTCTTGCATGGACGACTCTCTCAGGGATCTCTTCGTGGTTGAAGTGGGACATTTTCTCTAAAAACCAATAATCCTCATGAAGGGAAGGACCGCGCACACCTGCTTTCAAGGTCTGTTCGTCGTTCGGAATCACTCTGCCTTCGTTTGTCGTCATTTGTTTTCCGGTGTTTTGCACACGGAATTGATCCAATTGATCTTGCTTTGGATTTTGACCTATTGGCTGTCGGTTTCTTGATGACTTGCTATCCATTCATCCATCCTTACACAAGTTTTTTTAACATACATACTAGCCTATGCGAACGATTTTAAATTGACCACTAGCTAGGATCGAAGTTGAGAGGAGCAAGAGAGAGTTATGATTGCAGGATTCTAAATAAAAATTCCAGAATAGCACAGGGGAGAGATGGAAAAGCTTGTTGAAAGCCTACTAGTATGTGAATGGAGTCGAGATGAATGGAGAATGACCTATCAAAATTAGATGAAATCATAAATGCATTAAATAACAGGTTCTATGAGAGGGAAGCTGAGATTGAAGCAATTCTAATAGCGGTATTAGCTCGACAGCATATACTCATCATTGGTCCTTCGGGTACGGCGAAATCTGCATTAGTGACAGCGCTTGCGAAAATTATACAAGGTACAAAATATTTTCAGTGGCTGCTCACGAGGTTTAGTACGCCAGAGGAGTTATTCGGCCCTTTATCGTTGAAGGATTTGGAACGAGGTGTATACAAGCGGAACACAGAAACAAAAATGCCGGAAGCCGATATAGCGTTTCTAGATGAAATTTTTAAAGCGAACAGCGCCATTTTAAACAGTTTATTAACGATTATTAATGAAAGGGTTTTTTATAATGACGGAATGCCTATTCAAGTCCCTTTAATGTCAGTAATCGGAGCTTCAAATGAATTCCCGGAAGAAGGAGAGGGGCTCGATGCATTATTCGATCGTTTTTTACTTAGGTTTGAAATTGAGTATATAGTTGAAGATACGAATTTTATTTTCATGATGAAAAATGCAGGACGACATATGCAATTGCCAACCGTGACTATGGAGGAATTGACACGACTTCAGTTTCTAACAGAAAGAGTGGTTATTCAAGATGAAGTATACACGGCTATTTTAAAAATACGCAAAGAGTTGAGAGATGAAGGGATTCAACCGTCAGATCGGCGATTTCAGCAGTCACTGAGCTTACTCCAGGCGAGAGCGTTGATTCGAAAAAGAGAAGTCGTGTTGGTGGACGACATTATAATACTTGAACATGTCCTTTGGGAGAGGGTTGAACAAAGAGACACAGTATCATTCATTGTTCGTAGACATGCACAGGACACTGTTATTCAGAAACTCGATTCTATACAAACTGAAGCGATAGAAATTATTAACATGATATTGCAGGATAATTCGGTGGAGGCAAAAATGGAGGCAAATCAAAAAATAAACGCTTTAGATCTCGAATTGAATGAGTTGAAAAAGAGTCATAGAGAAAGGGAATCGGAAATCAATGTATTGCATTCCAAAGTAAAATCGATGCAGCAAGAAATTCTGAACTCAATTTTAGAGCCGATGTATTTTAATGGGGAAAATGTGAAGGGGGTGTTTTGGTGAGGGGGATTAAGGCCTACGATGAGAACAGTTCAGTATTGAATACGGATACTTTCGATAGAAGGCGTTTTATAGAGATTCTTGAAATCTCACAAAGCCTCCAAAAGCTTAGAGATGTATCTATATTGCCTACGTTTGAACCTTTGCTAGGTGATATTTGGGCTTCCTTATTTAAAATGAAACCATTGATAAAAGCAAAGGATGTTGAAGGTTTTCTTTCAGTTAATAAGTTGATTATGGAAGTTATTATGGCTGATGAATATTACTTATACTTTAGGAACTTTACCCGATTGCATGATTTGTCATCCGCCATTAGCACAATTGTATTTGGTGAGAAAATAAACCAATGGTTAGTTCGGAAAGTAGAGGGGGATGTGGAACTCCAAGAACAGCTGTGGCATTTTCAATTGCAAATAAGGCAAGTTCCTAAGTCTCTATTCCAAGAAAATGATCGAAAAAGGCAAACGGAAACAATTAATGAATTAAGTGCAGTATTAAAGCAAACGGTACAAAGTAATAGAGAAAATCTTTTACAAGCGATGGCACAAGCGCGACAAGAGTCTAAGCAGGTGAATGAAAACTTAAAATCTTTGTTGGGTGGTATAACTGCTGGAAATGTGGAAGCGGATTTAAGAAAAGTATCATTGCGCGATAAGATTTCACTGGCGGAGAAACTTGCATCCGACAAGAAAATGATAGAAATTGCAGATTGGGCGGGTCGATTCAAACGGATTGCTCGATTCAAACAAAAGTCAAAACAGAGCAAATCTATAGAAAGAAAAGGTATTTCAGTTGGAAGCGACATTGAAAACTTGCTTCCGGTGGAATATAGCTTTTATACCCATCCGTTAACGAAACTGGATTTTCTTCGCCGTTTTGCAGAAAACTACACTATGCAATTTGAACAGAGAGGGCTTGAAGTATTGAAGAAGGGTCCGATTGTACTTTGTCTCGATCAGTCGGACAGTATGAGCAGCCTTGACACCCAATCGAAAGGATTTACATTAGCTCTTATGTCGATTGCCAGGAAGCAGAGAAGGGATCTCTGCTTAGTGTTATTCTCTTCGCGTGTTCAAACTCACAAGTATATAAAAGGGAAAATTAGGGTTCCTGAAATAACTAGGCTTGCACGGACCTTTCTAGGTGGAGGTACGAATTTTTCACTAGCGCTTGAGGAAGCGTTACACGTCATATCCGAAAGTCGCTTTAAACAGGCAGATGTGGTCTTTGTAACAGATGGAGAAGACTGTCTAACGAATTCATTCTTAAAGTCTTTCAATGAGAAAAAACGTGAGAAAGCTTTCAATGTCCTCTCCCTCGTAATAGGATGCAATAGAAATACTGTGGAACAGTTCACCGATCGGGTTATCGAAATTACAGGGTTTGATGATGAAGGTAGTTTTACCGTATATGAAGTGTAAGAATGCAAATAAGTCTACATCCCTAAAAACGTGAAAAATGGCCATAATTTTAAAAACAAAAAAACAGACCCTAGGCATCCGGCCTAATAGATCTGTTTCGGAGAAATATCGTTGTTCCGACGATACTTCCAAGGGTTTGGCACCCAATGATTCCGACTGGGCTCGAACCAGCGACCTCTACCCTGTCAAGGTAGCGCTCTCCCAGCTGAGCTACGGAATCGGGAGATATGTGTTGCTTGCTTACTGCACATTTATTATTATAGCTAGTTTTTCATAGAAGTCAACACTATTTCTAAAAGTTTTTTCTATCCATGGAAAAAGGTAAGATGGAAAGTGAAGAGGTGATAATCATGGATAGACAATTTACAGTTCCGTTCATATATGACTTTGAAAGGGCACTAGAACGATTAGCGGGGGATCCAGTGAATGCAGTCGATTTGGAAAAACGAGAAATCCGCATTCCGATGGAAGAAGGGAATATCGTCACTCTCAGTGGCATCGGAACAACAGCTGCTCCTAACTTTACACTGAAGAATGCAGTTGACGAAAAACAAGTCAATAAGATAAAAACCATTTTTCATTTTGACCGCCCGTTGGATGCGATCGCTAACCATTTTGAGGGAACCGATTTGGAACAACTTTTTAAAGATCATGCTGGTACTCCGCTCATCCAAAGCTTTTCACTATATGGTACGCTAATGAAAATCATTATCCACCAACAGCTGAACTTGGCGTTCTCTCACGTGCTGACTATGCGCTTTGTGCAATCTTTCGGCTCACAGCAAGACGGTGTATGGAGATATCCGGATCCGGAATCGATTGCCGCACTTGAAGTGGACGATTTACGGAAGCTTCAATTTAGCGGAAGGAAAGCGGAGTATGTTATCGGATTGTCGAAGGCGATTGTAGATGGCAAGTTGGATCTCGAAAAGTTTTCAAAGTTGGACGATGAAGAAGTGACGCGGCAAATGGTGGTCCATCGTGGAGTCGGTCCATGGACTGCACAAAACTTCCTCATGTTCGGTCTTGGACGGCCAAATTTATTTCCATTGGCGGATATTGGGCTTCAGAATGCCTTAAAGCGACTATGGAATCTTGATCGCAAACCGACTGTTGACGAAATGCGAGCGAATTTTCCGATCTGGTCTCCCAATTTAAGTTATGCCGCGTTGTATTTATGGCGGAGCATAGAATAACAAAAAAGCTTCCCTGTCATAAGGGAAGCTTGGTCAATTAATGTGTATGAGTTTGGTGGGGACCTTGTTCCATTTCATGTTCGCTGTCAAAGTAGAGGAAAGTTTCATTGTCCAGGTCCGTGATGCGCTCCTTGTTGAGACCTAATGAAAGATTCCCTTCAAAAATTGTTTCCCACCAAGTTTCTGTCGTTGTCATGTTCATTTCCTCCATTTCATTCATAATTAGTTTGTGGTTATGTGATATGTCTTTACCCGTGAATGAGAGAGACTAAAACGCACACTATTGAAAAAGAATCGTTAGACCTATTGCTTGCTGACCTGTTTCATAAGCCGTTTTGCATTGTTATTATTAGCAGAAACGATCATATACCAGTAATAAAATCATGTATCATGTAAACATAGTATATGTTGGCGCATGTTTCCCCAAACTGCGTAATTGGTCGGAATTTGTCGGAAATGAAAATCGGTCCTTTTGCTATATTGACAATTAAGTTTGATGAAGGAGTAGGATTCCAATGGAGATAACTCGAAAAATCGATTCAATGATCACTTTTCAGCGGAATTTTTATAATACCGGAGCGACGAAAAATGTTGAATTCCGTATGGACATGCTAGAACGCTTAAAGAAGGCAATCAGTCACAAAGAAGAAGAAATATATGAAGCGTTACAGAAGGATTTAGGAAAAAGTCAATTTGAATCTTACGTGACAGAAGTGGGCTTTGTATTATCGAGCATTTCATTCATGATGAAGCATTTAGAAGAGTGGATGGAGCCGGAACAAGTAAAAACGCCTGCACATCTGCAACCTGCAAAAAGCTTTATCATTCGAGAGCCATATGGTTCTGTACTGATCATAGGACCTTTCAATTATCCATTTCAGTTAATTATGGACCCTTTAGTCGGCGCTATTGCGGCGGGAAACTGTGCAATTGTCAAACCGTCTGAAGCGACTGTACATACCGCGAAAATCATAAAAGACATCATCACAGAAATTTTCCCGCAAGATTATATACAAGTCGTTGAAGGTGGAATCGAAGAAACAACTGCGCTGATCCATGCACCATTCGATTATATATTTTTCACAGGAAGTGCAGCTGTCGGTAAGATTGTTATGAAGGCAGCTGCAGAACGACTGACGCCGGTCACATTGGAACTTGGTGGGAAAAGTCCTGTCATAGTTGATCAGACTGCGAATCTTAAAAGAGCCGCGGAACGAATTGTGTGGGGCAAATTCGTGAATAATGGACAAACTTGCGTTGCTCCTGACTTTGTACTCGTTCATGAATCAGTAATGAAAAAACTTCTTACGGAAATTATCGACTGCATCCATAATTTTTACGGTAAGAACAGTGCTAAAAGTGTTGATTACGGCAGGATCGTGAATATGAAGCACTTTGATCGACTCGCTAAAATGATTGATAAAGAAAAAAAGCATATCGTTTTCGGCGGAAAATCGGACCGAGATGATCTATATATTAGTCCGACGATATTACATGGTGTTTCATGGGACGGACCTGCGATGGAGGAAGAAATTTTTGGTCCGGTTCTTCCAATATTGAAGTATCAGAATTTAGGAGATGCAATCCAACGTATTAGACAAATGCCGAAACCGCTTGCTGCGTATCTATTCTCCGAAAACAATCAAGCGCAGGATTATTTCTTGGAACATCTATCATTCGGCGGTGGATGCATTAATGATACAGTTTCACACGTCGGGAATATTCACTTGCCTTTTGGCGGAGTTGGTGCATCCGGCATGAATGCTTATCATGGAAAGGCAAGCTTTGATTTGTTCACCCATTCAAAATCAATTTTGAAAAAGAGCACAAAGTTGCCAATCCGCCTCGGATATCCACCATACGGCAATAAACTCAAACTTGTGAAATCCCTAATGAAATAAAAAGATTAAGAGGCGAAGGATGCAGACTGCATATTCCTTCGCCTCTTAATGTAAAATATTATTCAGCTGCAGTTAGAAGATTTGTACTTTTATTCAATGAATGAATCGGAAAAGTGACGGTTAATTCAGTGCCGTTTTTTCGAAAGCCGTTAAATTCGATATTGCCGCCATGATCTAGAATGATTTTTTTCGTGATGACGAGCCCCAGTCCAGTAGCTCCATCCTTTGTGGAGAAGAATGGTATGAACAACTGTTTGAACGTCTCCTCATTCATCCCTTGACCGTTGTCAACCAATGTAATGGAAATCATATTATTAATAATCGAATTGTAAAATGTGATGTTTCCTCCATCATTCACAGCATCTATAGCATTTTTCATTAGGTTGATGAATACTTGTTTCAAGCTTTCTTCGTTCCCGAAAACAGTGGTCGGATACTCTGCTAAATAGAGCGAACAATTAATTTGTCGCATTTTCAGTTCCTCTTCAAAAAGGTCGATGACTTCAATAATTTTATTTTCAACGTCTATTTCTTTCCGCTGTTTAATATTCGGCTTCGACAAAATTAAAAATTCACTCGCAATTAAATTGATCCGCTCGATTTCACTTTCCATAATTTCTGTGTAGGCGCGGTACGGATTTTCTGGGTCTTCATTCATTAATTGCACAAATCCGTTCACCGATGTCATCGGGTTTCTCACTTCATGTGCGACAGTCGCGGCGATTTCCCCGATAGCATTCAGTCTAACCGCTTCAATTTTTAACCGCTCTGCTTGGAGCTTTTCTGTTATGTCACGGACGATGACGGAAAGTGCAATAATATTCTTCTCTTTATCAAAAATCGGCGCAATGGTCGTTTCTGCATCAAATATAGTTCCATTTTTACGCATCTCTTTTGTACGGATGTTTTTAAAGCTTCTTCCTTGCAATAAAAGTTTTTTTCGTTCGGCAATACCTTTACATTCGGAGGGAGGTGTCAATTTTATGTGTTTTCCGATACACTCCTCCTTTTTCCATCCGTACATTTCTTCGAACGCAGGATTGACAGCAAGCAATTTTTGATCGAGACTAAACACCGCTATCGCATCCTGAGCATGCTCAAAAAACGAGTCTAAATAGCCATCTTTTGATGATAGAGTTGCACTCATCACTTCTTTTTCAAAGTGAAGCTTTTTCAACTGTGGGCCGATTTTTACTACGAAAAAAAATAGGAGCAATAAGACAATTGAAAATAAGAAGCTGAAATGGATAACCATTTTTGCACTACTCATTGGGTGGAAGTATGGACCTAACACTTGCAATAAGACGGTCAATTCGACAGTCGTTAGCAATAGCATTGTTACATGCAAGTATTTGTCGCTGAAGATGAGTGACATGATGATAGGGAAAAATAAAAAGAAAAGATAAGGAAAGTCTGCATTGACGAACAGTAAGGCGAGAATATATATATTGCTTCCCAATATAATTAGCCAGCTTATGATCTTTTGATTGAGTTTATCGAAGTAAATTAGGCCAAAAAGACTGAAATTGTAAATAACACCGGCTGTGATTGGCAATATATATGTCGACTCTTCGAAAAAGGGAGAAGCAATAAGTTGAACGAAAACGATAAAACTGAATGAAATAATGAGATATTTATTTTTCATTTGAATGGGTTGACCGTTTTCCATTGATACACCTCGGAAAGTAGTAGTAATATAAGTATCATACATCATTTGTTTTATTTCGGAAACAGAAATTTCAGATAAACAAACAGGGGGAATTTATGATGCAACAATTTAACGAGACGAGGACAACTGAATTGTTGAAAAGGTTAGTGGAAACACCGAGTCCATCAGGTTTCACTACAAAAGTAATGCAAGTCATTATGGAAGAACTGGGGGAGATTGGGGTTCCTTTTAAACAGTCGAATAAAGGGGCAGTTATAGCTACTCTAACTGGGAAAGATGATTCGCGACATCGTCTGTTGACCGCACATACGGATACGCTCGGAGCGATGGTAAAAGAGATTAAAAGTAACGGAAGACTGAAACTGGCGATGATTGGCGGATTTAACTGGAATGCGGTGGAAGGTGAGTATTGCCATATACATACGGCTTCTGGGAAAGAAGTTCGCGGAACGATTTTGATGCACCAGACAACTGTCCATGTTTACCGCAATTCGGGAAGTGCAGAGCGGAATGCTGATAATATCGAAGTGCGAATCGATGAAAAGGTGACGAATGCAGCGGAAACAAGAGCGCTTGGCATTGAAGTCGGTGATTTTGTTTCATTTGATCCGCGGTTCGAATTGACATCGACCGGTTTTATCAAATCAAGACATCTCGATGACAAAGCGAGCACTGCACTTCTATTGGAATTAATTCGTTCATTGAAGGAAAACGGAACTGAACTGCCGCATACAACTCATTTCTACATCTCTAATAATGAAGAGATCGGTTATGGAGGGAATTCTAACATTCCGAACGAAACAGTTGAGTATATTGCTGTCGATATGGGTGCAATCGGTGATGGACAATCTTCAGATGAATATACCGTGTCTATTTGTGCGAAGGATTCAAGTGGACCTTACCACTATGCTTTGACGAGGCATTTGACTGCCCTTTGTGAAAAGGGAAGCATCCCGTTCAAGCTAGACATCTATCCTTATTATGGATCGGATGCATCCGCAGCAATTCGTGCGGGCTTCGATGTACGACATGCGCTGTTTGGTCCTGGGATTGAATCGTCCCATGCATTGGAAAGGACTCATGTCGATTCCTTGAAAGCGACCGCACAATTATTGCATGCTTATGTAACATCAGAAATGATGGACTAAGAAAAGCAGAAGGCGCTAGCGCCCAAAGTTAGACAAAGAAGGAGATTTATTAATGGAGACCTGTTATTTATTTTCAAGATTGCCAATTAAGAAGGTGGACGGGATTTTACCTGACACAGTCACGGACATAGCAGTCGATTCACGCTCTGTCAATGCCGGAGGAGTGTTTGTCTGTATAAAAGGATTTACCGTAGACGGACATGCTTACGTTTCTAAAGCGATTGACAACGGAGCGAGGGTGATTGTAGCTTCAAGTTCTGTCGAAGTCGATTTGGACAAGGTGTCGGTCGTCTATGTGGAAGATACGTCAAGAGCGGTCTCTTTGCTAGCACCACGTTTTCTGAACTACCCTTCAAAAAGGATGACAATGATTGGTGTGACAGGGACAAACGGAAAAACGAGCGTCAGCAATATGCTCCATTCGGTTTTACGTCATGCAGGCGAAAAATCTGCAGTGACAGGGACGATTGGCTTCAATTTAGACGGTGTTTTATTTGAAACTGAAAACACGACCGCTGATGTTCTGACGACCCAGCAAATGATCAAGCAAGCGGCCGATGCCGGATGCTCGACAATGACAATGGAAGTGTCATCACACGGGCTGGTCGAAGGAAGATTAGCTGGGACTGAATTTAATATCGCGATTTTTACGAACTTATCACATGACCATTTGGACTTCCACGGAACGATGGAGAATTACGGTCATGCAAAAGGACTTTTATTCGCCCAGCTTGGACAAGATCTGGAACAGTCGAAATTTGGCATTGTCAATGCCGACGACTCGTGGGGAGAGCGGATGAAGGAGATGACTTCATTCCCGGTATTTACGTACGGAGTTCACAACCACGCGGATTTCCGCGCGACGGACGTGAAGCTAACAGTGAATAGCACTTCATTTTACCTAGATTCACCCGCTGGAAGCTTCGAAGTCAAAATGGCGCTCATAGGCGAATTCAATGTATATAATGCGCTCGCAGTCATTGCGGCGCTATACGCAAAGGGACTAGATATGGAAATAATTCTAGAGGGACTTGCAGTCATCCCTGCTGCAAAAGGCAGAATGGAGAAAGTTGAAACGGAGTTGCCATTGACAATCTATGTCGATTACGCTCATTCACCTGACGCGATTGAGAAGGCGATCCAAGCGGTTCTGCCTTATAAAGATGCCGAGAGCAAATTGATCTTTGTCATTGGGACAGGGGGCAATAGGGATCGTATTAAACGTCCGATCATGGCGGAGAAGGCGTCAGTCGCCGATTATGTCGTTTTGACGACGGACGATCCACGTGATGAACCGTATGAGACGATTTTGTCGGAGCTAGCTGCGGGCATGCAACATGACAAGTACGCGTGCATCGGTGATCGCGAGGAAGCCGTCCGCCACGCTGTATCTGTTGCGGATGCAGGGGATATTATCATCTTTGCCGGAAAAGGCCACGAAGATTATCAAATTATCGGTAGAGAAAAACTACCCCACTCCGACGCCGACATCGCGCTGGACGAAGCGGAGAAGAAGTTTGGAAGAGGTTATATTGAAAAATAATAGAGGATGAAGAGCTGTCAATTTGGACAGCTCTTTTCCTTTTCGTAAAAGACTTACCGTAATGGAGAAAAAAATGTTGAAAATGATTTGCAATCTGTCTATGCTTAAAAAAGTGGAAAAGAAGGAGCTCTGACAAAATGCAAAAACCAATACATGAAGAGATCGCATCACGTCGCACGTTTGCGATCATTTCTCACCCTGACGCCGGAAAAACGACAATGACGGAAAAACTGCTATACTTTGGCGGCGCTATCCGTGATGCAGGGACAGTAAAAGGGAAAAAGACAGGCAAATACGCAACATCCGACTGGATGGAAATCGAAAAACAACGTGGAATCTCAGTAACTTCCTCAGTGTTGCAATTCGACTATGACGGCAAGCGCGTCAATATTTTGGACACACCAGGCCATGAAGACTTCAGTGAAGACACATACCGTACGCTCATGGCAGTTGATGCCGCGGTCATGATGGTCGATTCAGCAAAAGGTATCGAACCTCAAACGATTAAACTTTTCAAAGTATGCCGGATGAGAGGCATCCCGATTTTTACGTTCATGAACAAAATGGACCGTCAGGGGAAAGAGCCGCTTGAATTGATGGAAGAATTGGAAGAAGTACTAGAAATCGAATCGTATGCAATGAATTACCCGATCGGTATGGGTAAAGAATTCATTGGTGTCTATGACCGATACAACAACCGAATCGAACAAGCGCGTGTCGAAGGGGACAGCCATTTCCTTCCGTTGAATGAAGAAGGAGAGCTGGCAGTTGAACATCCGATGACGGATACTTCGTATTATCAGCAAGCGCTTGAAGACGTCATGCTTTTAAATGAAGCTGGCAATGAATTTGACGTGGAAAGAGTAGCCAAAGGAGAATTGACACCGGTATTTTTCGGCAGCGCCTTGACAAATTTCGGTGTGCAAACATTTTTAGAGACATTCCTACAGTTTGCGCCATCGCCCCAACCGAGAAAGACGAAAGACGATCAGCTTATCGATCCGAATTCAGACGAGTTTTCAGGTTTTATTTTTAAAATCCAAGCAAATATGAATCCTGCCCACCGTGACCGGATTGCTTTTGTCAGGATCGTGTCGGGCGGATTTGAAAGAGGAATGTCGGTCACTGTACCGCGGATTTCCAAAACAATTAAGTTATCGCAGACGACACAATTTTTGGCGGATGACCGCGAAACGGTAAACGAAGCAGTTGCAGGCGATATAATAGGCTTGTACGATACGGGGAACTATCAAATTGGCGACACTGTTGTCGGAGGGAAGTCTAATTTCCAATTTGAGTCTTTGCCGCAGTTCACGCCCGAACTATTCGTTAGGGTTACAGCGAAAAACGTCATGAAATCAAAGCACTTCCATAAAGGTATTCTTCAACTCGTCCAGGAGGGTGCAATCCAATATTACAAAACATTGCATACCGAAGAGGTTCTATTGGGTGCCGTTGGTCAACTTCAATTCGAAGTTTTCGAGCATCGGATGAAAAACGAATATAACGTAGATGTTCATATGGAGCATATCGGCAATAAAGTTGCACGCTGGATTGAAAACGAAAGCGATGTAAAAGAGTCTATGGCAGGGCAACGATCAATGCTCGTAAAAGACCGCTATGACAATTTAGTTTTCCTTTTCGAAAACGACTTTGCACTACGTTGGTTCGGCGATAAATATCCTGATATCCGATTGTACAGCTTACTATAATTAATCTGCCTAACCGGAAGACTCAGTCTTTCCGGTTTTTTTAGTTGCATAGCAAATGTTAAAACGTTTTTACGTTATAGGTGAAAGGTAACGAAATGACAATAACTCTTAGGAAATGATCGATAACTTCCGGGAAATGACCGATAACTTCTCTAGATTGATCGATAAACTTGTGACAATGACCGATAACTTATATCGTGAAATTTTAGGCTCGCAATTGATGTTATTAGCTTCTTTCAATATGATAGAAGTATTCGTTTGTTCCGCATAACTGGCTGTAACACTCCGCCTTCAAAAATTGGTGGGGAATTAATAATTATTAATCGGGGTCGACAGCCAGTAGATGCCCGATTGGATCAACTAACAATCAGCAGGGTAAGGAGACCCCTACTGATTGAAGTTTCACTTTATCTCACGAAAGGGATGTGCAAATGACAATCAGTAATTTTTCTATTAAACGACCTGTCTTTACAATTGTGACAATGTTTTTAGTCATCATTCTAGGGGCAGTTTCCTTTTTCAAAATACCAGTGACACTCATTCCTGAGTTGAATCCACCGGTGGCGGTCGTAGTTACTAACTATCCGGGCGCCTCATCCACTGAAGTGAGTGAGAAGCTGACAAAACCGCTTGAGGCAAGTCTGTCAACAGCACCTGGCTTAAAATCAATGCAATCGTCTTCAGAAGAAGGCGCAAATTTCATATTGCTCATGTTTGATTGGTCAACAAATATTGATGACGTGCAACTGGATATTATGCAACGAATCGACCAAGTGCAGATACCAGAAGGTGCTAATGCTCCTCGTTTCATGAAATTTGACCCGGCTCAATTCCCAGTCATCCAGCTGTCGCTTCGAACGACTTCGGAAGAAGCGGATATACGTAACATTGCGGAGCAGCTGGAAACAGAGCTGCGTCGGACGAAGGGGGTTGCGAGTGTCACCGTTACAGGTAAATTGGTGGAAGAAGTCCAAGTCATTTTAGATCAGAAGAAGCTTGAGGAATTTGGACTCGTCCAATCGGATATCGTACAGGGAATCCAAGCGAGCAATGTATCAATGCCAGGGGAACCGATCGAAACGGATGACGGAAAACAACTGACGACGAGAATCATTAGTACATTGACAACGATAACTGATATTAGAAATGTCGTTGTCGGCCTCAATCCGATAACTGGCGGCAAAGTGCGAGTGGCAGATGTGGCAGATGTTGCAATGCTTGAGGCGAAAGCTACTTCCGAAACGAGAGCTAATGATCAACAGGCGGTACTTATGTCGGTGCTCCAAGAATCAGGGGCCAATACTGCGACTGTTTCTACTGCATTTAAGGATGCGTTGGATCACCTTCTTGCCCAAGAGGAATACAAAGGTGTCGAAGCGGATATTTTGTTCGACCAAGGTGATTATGTGAAGCTCGCCGTTGGAAATATCGGGCAATCGCTATTGCTTGGCGGATTATTTGCGATGATCGTCTTATTTTTATTCCTTCGTGGAATTAAAAGTCCGATTATTATCGGTATTGCCATCCCATATTCTGTAATTGTCACGTTCGTGCTTATGTTTTTCGCTGATTTCTCGCTCAACATTATGACGCTTGGCGCGTTGGCATTAGGAATCGGTATGCTTGTTGATAATGCGATTATCGTTATCGAGAACATTGAACGGCATTTGGCGATGGGGAAGAGCCCGACAGAAGCAGCGAGGGATGGAGCAAAAGAGATCAGCGGTGCAATTACCGCTTCGACGTTAACGACGCTCGCTGTATTTGTACCTGTGTTTTTCATTAGCGGGTTAATCGGGCAGATATTCACTGAATTCGCTTTGACGATTTCTTTCAGTCTATTTGCGTCATTAGTCGTTGCATTGACTGTCGTGCCGATGTTGGCTAGCAAAATGCTTACTAAACCGAGAAAGAATATCGAAGCGAGAAGACGCCGTTCGAAGACATTAAACAGATTTGAACGGTCTGTGAAATGGTCGCTTAAGAACCGTGCGGTCATTTTGCTATTAACGATTGTTCTTCTTGCGGGCAGCGGTTTCGGTTTATTCAAGGTTGGAACTGAATTTCTGCCAGCTACAGACGAAGGTTTCTTCAGTATTTCTATAAAGATGCCGAATGGATCATCCTTATCATCCACTAATGACGTCGTGAAAAGGATAGAATCCAGGCTGAAAGAAGAGAAAGAAATCGAAGTTTACGTCAGTCTAATCGGAGGGACACAGCAAAGTATGGCGCAAGGAGGGTCAGAATCAGACCGTGCCGAAATGTACGTTAAGCTTGTGCCTCTTACGGAGAGAGATCGTTCGGTATTTGAGCTTGTCGACGATGTTCAGCCTGATGTGCTCGATCTTGTAGGTAGTGATGCTAGCATCGGTTTTGAAATGCAAACTGCAGCCGGGTCAAGCCCGAATACGTTAACTTTCTCATTGAAAGATACAAATGAGGAAAGGTTGAACGAATCAGTAGCTAAACTAGATGATGAACTGCGGAAATTGGACTCTGCACTTGAAGTTTCAAATAATCTTCAAGATACAATCGAAGAGATTCATATTGAGGTAAATCGCGAAAAGGCATCCAATCTCGGACTAGCTCCTTATCAAATCGCACAAACAGTCAATTCGATTACGCGGGGGCAATTCGCTTCTCAATTTGTTGATAAAAAAGAAAATGTCGTTTCGATCATTGTTCAATATGATGAAAAGTACAGAAATAGCATTGAGAAATTAAAACAAATCAAGTTGAGGACACAGACAGGCAACTTCGTTGCATTGAAGGACGTTGCGGCAATTTCCATAGAGGAAGGACCTGTTTCCATCCAGCGGGTTGACCAAGCCCATTCTGTCACTTTTGATGTGAAGTACAAATCATCTTTCTCATTAGGTGATATGACTGCCGAAGTAAATGAAATAGTGGAGCGTATTGATTTGCCATCGGAGACGGAAATGTCCTTTGGTGGAGATCGGGAACTATTCGAAAATGCGATCAATGATATGTTGATGGCCATCGTTCTGGCTGTCGTCCTCGTCTATATTGTCATGGCAGCTCAGTTCGAATCATTCAAGTATCCATTTGTCATTATGTTCTCTGTACCGCTAATGGCTATTGGGGTTGCATTAGGATTATTCGCGACAAATACGCCAATCGGTGTGACGGCTGTCATCGGTGTCCTTGTGCTTGTCGGTATAGTCGTCAATAACGGAATCGTCCTCGTTGATTACATCAACCAACGAAAAGAAGTGGGCATGTCTTCATATGATGCCATTATCGCTTCGGTGAAGGATCGTGTACGTCCAATATTAATGACGGCATTAACGACGATTTTAGGGCTATTGCCGCTTGCGCTCGGCATCGGAGAAGGAACGGAAATGAACCAACCGATGGGGATCGCTGTAATTGGCGGATTGATCAGTTCCACTTTCCTCACACTGTATATCGTACCAATCATTTATAGCTTGTTTGACCGTGAAACGAGAAAACGCGCAGTTGAAACAAAATAACAAAGTGCCTGGAGAATCTTCGGTCTCCAGGCATTTTATCTATTTAAATAATTAGAATTATCTTTATAATATCTGTAAACTAGTTTACTATAGTGCTATACTTAATTGGAAACGAGGGGGATTTATGAGGACGCATTTTTTTACAGGATTTCCGGGTTTTATTGCAACTGAACTTATTAAGGAATTAATCCGTCGGGATGAAGCAAAAAAGGTATATGTACTCGTAATGGCACATGAAGTGGAGCGTGCAAAAGAAAAAGTTCATAACATCATGAATGTGGTTAACAAAGAGATCCCGGTAGAAATAATAATCGGGGATATTACACGAATGAATCTTGGATTGTCAGAGGGCATGCTTTCCGAATTACGAGGGATTAAGATGACTGTATGGCATTTAGCTGCGATTTATGATCTTGCTGTGAAGCCCGAGATTGCGTGGAAGGTGAATGTCGAGGGTACACGTCAAATGAATGAATTTGTTAAGAATCATCCGTTGATTGATAGATATATGTATTTCAGTACAGCATATGTGGCGGGGTTGAGAGAAGGGTTACTTCTTGAAACTGAACTTATTCGACCTGTCGCGTTTAAAAACCATTATGAAGAGACGAAATTCGAAGCAGAACTTCTAGTTGAAGAACTTAAAAATGAGAAGCCGGTTACAATCATACGGCCGGGGATTGTCCGTGGTCACTCAATAACAGGAGAAACAATAAAGTTTGATGGGCCGTATTTTTTTATGAATATGATTGACCGTTTAAAGTGGATGCCTTTCATACCGTACGTAGGAAGGACACAATCACACATCAATGTTGTTCCGATCGATTATATTCTCGATGCTTCTGTTTACCTTTCCAGCAAGGAAGAAGCCATCAGAAAAACCGTCCATTTGACTGATCCTTCGCCCCATCCGGTAGAAGAGGTGTTCAGGGCAATGACAATTGCTTTAACAGGAAAAAAACCGAAAGGGAGAGTACCTAAAAAGATTGTTGAGTTAGCAATGAGACCGTTATATGTCCAGCGAAGGATGGGTGTTGAGATTGAAACATTGGATTATTTGAATTGGAATTCCCATTTCGATACATCGGTTGCCGAAAAGCTTCTTGAAAACAGTACAATCGAATGTGCGGATTTCATTGAATCAATCCCGGTCATGGCAAAATTCTTTAAGGAACATAAAGACAACGAAGCTTTCCAAATTAATATCGGTGAATAAATTGTGTGCGGAATTATATGATGGTATAATCATTAAAGAAGCACTCAACAACTTAATAATTCTTTTGACAGTTGTCAAAGGGGAGTAGCTATAGGGCAACCTATTTCATAGTCGTCAATACATGGCAAGCGCCATCGGTTATGATAGCAGGATTTTTATTACATAAAGTGAAACTTCAACCAGTGGATGCTTTTCCCACTGATTGTTAGTTGAACCAATCGGGCATTTACTGTCTGTTGAATCCCACTAGTGGGAATCTTACAGCCAGTTAATGCGGGATAAATTTCTGACTTAGCGAGACCTTTGCCTTTTATTAGGTGAGGGTTTTTTTATTTGGAGAAATAAGGAGGAAATAAGTTGGAAGCAATATTGTTGGAATACGCATGGGTACTTGTTGTATTGATTGCACTTGAAGGATTATTGGCAGCAGATAATGCCGTAGTCATGGCGGTCATGGTAAAACATCTACCGAAAGTGCAACAGAAAAAGGCATTGTTTTATGGGTTGCTCGGAGCATTTGTCTTCCGTTTTGCTGCACTGTTTATGATTACGTTCTTGGTGAATATATGGCAAATACAAGCGCTAGGAGCGGCGTATCTATTATTCATATCGATCAAAGCCTTATTGGATAGAGGGAAAGATGGGCATGATGATGTGAAGAAACAGCGCAAGCAATCCGGCTTTTGGATGACAGTTTTAAAAGTCGAGCTGGCAGATATCGCTTTTGCCCTTGATTCAATGTTAGCTGCAGTCGCATTGGCGGTAACTTTGCCGGAATTGGGAGATTTCCATATTGGCGGTATTAATGGCGGCCAATTCGTCGTAATGCTACTAGGTGGGATCATTGGTCTCGTCATTATTCGATTTGCTGCAAGACAGTTCGTCGTATTGCTTGAAAAATTCCCATCCCTTGAAACAGCTGCATTCTTAATCGTTGGCTGGGTAGGGGTTAAATTGGTAGTGCTTACGTTGTCACATCCAAAATTGCAAATCATCGATGAGGCATTTCCTCATTCGACGCTTTGGAAGTCAATCTTCTGGGTCGTTCTATTAGTCATTGCTGTCGGCGGTTATTTGACAGCTGTTGCTAAAAATCGAAAACAAGCGTAATAAGAATCGACCGGTACATGATAATTGTACCGGTCGAAATTTTTTTGGGTTGTTTTCTTTCTTTTTCTTTAGAAATTCACTAAAATGAAAAGATGATTCCCTCTTTGTAGAAAGGTTCTGATCATATGAAATTCACTAGGGAAAATCTACATCGTTTTACACCTGCGCAAGTTATCGTCTTTTATTATTTTTTGGCGATCGGATTTTCCTTTCTTTTGTTGAATTTACCTGGCGTCTATTTACCTGGCGTCGAAGTCAGCTTTATAGATAGCCTATTCACCGCAGTAAGTGCTGTCAGTGTCACTGGTTTAACACCTATTAGTATTGGTGGCACCTATTCAGTTTTCGGGTTATGTATGCTCATGCTCGTTCTGCAATTGGGCGGGATTGGCATCATGTCGATCGGAACATTCTTCTGGTTATTAGTTAAAAAGCGGATCGGCTTGCGCGAACGTCAACTGATCATGGTTGATCATAACCAATATTCACTAGCTGGAGTCGTCGGACTCATTAAGCAAATTGTCCGGATCATCTTTTTAATAGAGATTACAGGTGGAATCATCTTAACAATGTATATCATGAATTATTATGATTCATTTAGTGAAGCATTGTTAAACGGTATGTTCATGTCAGTTTCCGCGACGACGAATGCCGGTTTTGATATTACCGGATCATCCATGCACCCGTATTTCAATGATTACTTTGTGCAAACCGTCATCATGATCCTTATTGTTCTTGGCGCAATCGGTTTCCCGGTGCTTATTGAAGTGAAGAGCTTCTTCTCAAAAAAAGTGCCGAATTTCCGATTTTCCCTGTTTACGAAAATTACTACTGTCACATTTGGGCTATTGCTTCTTTGGGGAGCTTTGCTCATTTTCATACTGGAATCATTCAACTCCTTCAAAGGACTCGCATGGCATGAAAAGATCTTCGCATCTCTTTTCCATTCAGTGTCTTCGCGATCCGCTGGATTGACAACTTACGATATTACACAATTTAGCGATGCCACGGATATTTTCATTTCCTCCTTAATGTTCATCGGTGCTTCGCCGAGTTCGGTAGGAGGGGGGATACGGACGACGACTTTTGCCATCGCGCTCCTCTTCCTTATCAACTTTGCACGTGGTAACAATGTCATCAATATCTTCAGGCGTGAAATTAAGCTTATTGACGTATACCGTTCGTACGCAGTCATCTTGCTTGCAGCTGTAATGGTCATGACTGCATTGCTTATTTTACTTATTACTGAAAAAGATGTTCCTGTTGTTGCACTTCTGTTTGAAATCACCTCCGCGTTCGGTACGTGCGGCATGTCGCTTGGAATTACATCGGATTTATCGGTGATTGGTAAATTAATTATTATGGTTCTCATGTTCATAGGGCGTGTCGGTCTCATTTCGTTCCTTTATACGTTAGGAGGAAAAACGAATAAAAAACCTTACGCATATCCTAAAGAACGTGTTATTATCGGATGAAAAAGCATCCTCCCTTTATTCAAATAGGGAGGATGCTTTCTTGTTTATCATGCCATACTTTTTTCGGTTTGTAGAAAATGGAATTGTGGCGCTTGCCCTTTACAGAAGAAAGTGACGAGGTAGCCATTTTCTTCTGTAAACTCATGTTCATATTCTTCCGTTGGTCGTACTCCGATTGGGGTGATGAATGTATGTTTCCGAATATTTCTTTCGGTGAGTCGTGTTGGCGTTGTCATTTTGCCAAGCAACTCTTTATCGTCCAAAATCAACCGCTCAATATCTAGCAATGTCTCCGGCTCAATCTCATCCTTCCACCAAATATGTCGTGGCTGGAATGTATGATGAGCCAAATAGTCGACTTTCATTAAGCTTCTAACGATATTCATATCCACTTTTCCATATTCGAGCAAGAACTCTTCAAGCCTTGTATACAAGTCTTGAAGCTGATGGCCGATCCTTGACCAACCTCTCGTTTCCCAAAACGTTCCAAACTGTTGGAAGAAGTCGAACGGAGTATCAAACACTTTTGAAACTAAATACTCGACTGTCCGCGGCATACGATTGTCATTCCAGTACTTTTCAAGCACATCCTCAGTTTGTTTGATTCTTAATATATCATCAAATGTAAGTACATTATTGGATAAGATTTCATATGGAGCTTGATCGATATACGTATATCCGTATTGTTCAGCTTGAATTCGTAAACCTGTCCCTCTCAGCAGCTTGAGGAATCCTAATTGCAACTCTTCAGGGCGCATTGCAAACACATCATTGAATGTATCTCTAAATGAATTGTAATCCTCTTCAGGAAGCCCTGCAATCAAATCAAGATGCTGCGCAATCTTCCCGCCTTCTTTCACCATATTGACAGTCCTGGACAGTTTTTCGAAGTTCTGTCTTCGTTTTACAAGTTCATTCGTCAAATCGTTCGTCGATTGTACTCCGATTTCAAAACGGAAAAGGCCGACAGGTGCATTCTCGTTCAGGAAGTTGATGACTTCTGGACGCATAATATCACCTGTTATCTCAAATTGGAAGACGGTGCCGGGCAAGTGCTCATCAATAAGGAATTGGAACATTTCCATAGCGTAGCTCCGACTAATATTAAATGTCCGGTCGACGAATTTTATCGTCTTCGCTCCGTTTTTCATTAAGTATCGAATGTCGTCCTTAACAGTTTCGCGATTGAAATAACGAACGCCGACTTCGATGGAAGACAGACAGAATTGACAGGAGAACGGACAGCCTCTGCTCGTTTCTATATAAGTTACCCGATTGCCGAGATGGGGGACATCCTCAGGAAATCTGAAAGGCGATGGTAGCTCACGCAGATCAAGCTTAGTTCCGGGAGCTGTCGACTTCAATTTTCCATCCTCCAAATAGGCGACCCCTTGCACTTCATGTAAACCGATCTTTCCTGAATGATAATCGAGAAGTTGTTTAAATGTCCGCTCTCCTTCGCCAATGACAATGAAATCAATCTCCGGAACTTTTTCCAGCCATTTATCAAAGTCGTAGGTCACTTCAGGCCCACCGGCGACGATTACCAATTCCGGGTTTGTTTTCTTTAAGATGCGTATTACTTTAATGGACTCCTCAATATTCCATATGTACAAACTAAATCCGACAATACTTGGTCTTTTTTGATAAATATCTGATACAATATTTAGTACTGGGTCTTTAATCGTATATTCTGCTAAAATCGGCTCATATTCGGGCATTGCATATGATTTCAAGTACCGAATAGCGAGATTCGTGTGAATATATTTAGCGTTTAATGTTGTTAGGACTATACTCATATGTAGTCTCCTCTGTTATAATACTATTTACTAAGTATTCTATTTTGTATTTTAGTCTTTTGATACTATTTTATTACGACTGATAATATGAAATAATCAGAATTGGAGATGCTTTATTCAATTAAAGTTAGGTTGAAAAATTAAAGTTTGCATGAAATCTTGTCGTTTCACATACTGTTTGGTAATAGGCACAGGAGGTATCAAATTGAGTGATTTCGATAAAATAAGGAAAAGTGTGTCGTTTCTAATGGATGACAACTTTCGACCAAGTATAATTTTGCATGTTAATGGAGACATCTATTCCGAGAATGTACCATTTAAAATGCATTTTGATAGTGAAAAGAAAAAGAATATTAATGAAATCATCGATCCGGCTTCCATGCATGACTGGACAAGATTTTCTGAGCGAGCAGGAAAATCTGAACATATGATGATGGAAATCATTAAAATAAATCTCATTGAAAAAGTAAATAGTTCAGTTCAGATGCATTTAATCTATATACCGGAAATCGAAAAGATTATAGCTATGTTCGATGTGCCTGGAATGAACAAGATACCATCCCTTAAAACTTATTATAATGCATTCAAACAATCATCTAATTTCATGCTGCTCGTAGATCCGCATGGAGAAATAATTGATGTAAATGAGATGCATACTGTGTTTATCAATCAAACGAGAGATGAACTTATCGGTCAAAACATTGAAACTGTGATGGCCGTTGTAAATCCGGACAACTGTGAACCGCTTCAGACTTATTTTGAAAAGGTTAAGGACCAAGGTTGCATTCAATCTGTAACAACGTATCAAAGATCACCGGACGATATAAGATATTATCATATTATAACCTACTATGATAGTGATACTAATATGTTTATCGTTCAATTGTCGGATGCTACCGAAAAAGAAAACCTTCAAGTTCAGTTGGCCCATTCAGGCTCATTATCCGCAGTCGGACAAATTGCGGCAAGTATAGCGCATGAAATAAGAAACCCGATTACAACGTTAAAAGGCTTTACGCAATTGCTCAAAGTGTCGGCAACTGAGGATTCGATTCGATATATTTCTGTCATCGAGGATGAAATCGAAAGAATGGAATCTATTCTTGGGGAGATGCTAGTCCTTTCAAAGCCTTCGAAAAAAAAGAAATCTGCATTTTCATTAGAAGTATTGGTTGGAGACATGGTTTCAATACTATCTCCGAAAGCGGTTATGGAAGGAATTGAAGTTATTCAGCAGACGGAGTTGAACAGTAATCCACTTATCTTCGGCGATTCGGATAAAATAAAGCAAGTCCTTTTGAACTTATTTAAAAATGCATTAGAGTCAATGCAAATTGGTGGCAAACTTTTCATTCATCTTTCAGAGGCTGACGGGAAATTAATACTAGCCATAACGGATACAGGAAAAGGGATGACGCGCCATCAAGTGAATCAAGTGTTCATGCCGTTTTTCAGCTCGAAACCCGGCGGAACGGGATTAGGACTTCCTTTCGTCCTAAAAACAGTTGAAGATCATGGTGGAACGATAGCGGTAGAAAGTCAAGTCGGTGTCGGCACGAAATTCATATTGAACTTTCCTAAAGTTAAAGAAAGTCCTTTGAAAAGCCAACAGTCCATCGTCTCTTGAAACAATTCGTTTTGACACATTCAACCATTTGTATATATAATAGTGTCGAGTCGAGTCGCTGACAGGAAAATAAAAGGTGGATCCGAACAATGGAAAACGATACAAAACGTGCTTTGAAATTATTCATCGTCCTTTCAAGAGCAAGTAAAGTTGTTCTGGAAGAGGCGAATAAACTGATAGAATCTTATAAGCTGAACCCTACTGAATTTGCTGTCTTAGAGCTTTTATATCATAAAGGAAGGCAGCCGATTCAAAAAATTGGTCAGAAAATATTGCTTAGCAGCGGTTCCATGACATATGTAGTAGATAAGCTTGAAAAAAAAGGTCTTATTGAACGCGTGTATTGCACGGAAGATAAAAGGATCACATATATGTCCATCACAACTGCAGGCAAGGATTTGATCGAAGAAATTTTTCCTTCACACGAAAAGAAAATCAATGAATTAATGTCAGCCCTTACGGAGACGGAACAGGAAACAGCAATTGAATTGATGAGGAAATTGGGACTATCTATAAAGAACTTATCATAATTTCATGCATAGAGAACGCCGAACAGGCATAACCTGTTCGGCGTTGTTATTTGTAAAACCACACGTTTTGACTACGGTTGGCATCCGATTATTGTACTGTCTGTCCCATATTCAAGAAGTCATCATTGTATTCTTCTTCTGCATTGTCAAACAGAGTAAGTCTCACAATCATGCCATCTTTTTCGAAAACAATCCCAGTCACAGGGCCTGATTCCGTATCTACCTTGAACGCCTTGGCATTCTTGATTCCTTTATCCGCAACGTCCGTATAAACATCTGTCAATTTTTCAGGTTCTTCTTCACCATTGCTTGCCGCTTTCAGCACTTCTTGCATGTTGTCCACTAAATAATCATATGTTCCATCCTCGGCGGGTTGCGTTTCAATCCGCATGAATGCATTAGGATTATCGTCAGCATACAAGCTATCACGACCAGGCTCCTCACTTGTCAACGTATATCCAGGCAAAACTTCTATCGCAAATTGCTGTGCGTCACTTTTCGTCAATACAGCGTCTGCCATATTGTCTGCGGCTTCATTGGCATCTTCGTTATTTGAACCGGCCTCTGTTCCAGTATCAGTTGAAGTGCCATCTGTCGAGCTTCCGTTTGTCTCATCGACGGCTTGCTCTTCATTATCCGGAGTAGTTCCTTTTTTAGAATCTGCATTGTCGGTACCGCAAGCTGCAAGGAGAAACGCAGCCGCAAACCCAGTGCAAACGATTTTCCAATTAAATTTCATTGAAAACCCTCCTATTCATTAATCACGCTATTACATACCCGATTGGTCCAATTACTATTCAGCGGTATCCCATACTCCACTAAATCGGGTTCAATGTATTGGACGATTGAAGGTCAAAAACGTTTCATTCGTCACTGCCATGGATGATCGTATAGCGTTTATGGTTAACGACAGTCTTTTCCTCGAGTTCCAGTTCATCGAAGTTTTCCATATATGTTAAATCGACGATTACGGAGTTCTCATTCACTTTCTCTACAATTCCTTGTAAACCATCTTTAAACTCTATAATATTGCCAACTTCTGCGATCTTCATAATCAAACAGCTCCTTAAACAGATTATCTTTTATAGTTTGCCTGAAAAAGTCTTCTACGTAAAGTGTTTCAGTCTAAAAAAAGCGTTTTCATTTGTCGGAAAATGTCGTAAATTGAATTACTTTTTTTGTATAGAATCATGTATAATTGTAATTTAGGTATATCTACTCTCGGGAGGTATTGCGCATGAATCAGAATTTGGAAGCCAAGATTGAATCGACGCGCAAAGAATTGATAATTGTAGCTGGGCAAAAAGGCATATCTTCAACTGAAACTTTAAAAATTAGTCAACTGCTCGATAGCTTAATCAATGAATATAATTCTCGTGAACGGATGCCTGAATATATGGAATGGCTAGATGAAAAGAGAGGAAGGGGTTTCTATGGTAACAATTAATGACTTTCGAAATGAGTTGAATGGAGCGGTTATTGGTAGAGAGAAAGAATTCGACTTGATGCTCATCGCCTTATTGCAACAAGGACATGTATTGCTTGAAAGTGTTCCTGGGTCCGGAAAAACGATGATGGCTAAAAGCTTTGCGAATGCATTCAAAGGTGAGTTCAAACGTGTGCAATTTACACCGGATGTGTTGCCGTCAGATGTAACTGGGATTCGCTATTTCAACCCGCAATCACAGGAATTCATCCTGAAGGCCGGTCCTGTATCGACAAACATATTATTGGCAGATGAAATAAACAGGGCGACTCCGAGGACGCAATCAAGTTTGTTGGAGTCGATGGAGGAGAGGCAAGTGACGATTGATGGGGAAACGATATCCTTGCCGACACCGTTCATGGTTATCGCGACGCAAAACCCGATTGAATCGCAGCAAGGGACATTCCCATTACCTGCGGCTCAGTTGGACCGTTTCTTGTTTAAGTTGAATATTGATTATCCGTCGTTTGAAGAAGAGCATGAAATATTACGGCAATACGGCAAAAACCCTGGCCAGATTATTATCGATTCGATTATCGATGCGCAAACTGTCGGTAGATGGGCTGCTGAAGCTGCTGAAGTGAAAGTCCATGCGGATATTGAGAAATATATATTAAAAATTGTCAGAGCGACAAGAGAGCATCCTTTTTTGGAGCTAGGATTAAGTTCCCGTGCAGCTCTTGCAATATTACAGGCTTCCCGGACGAAAGCTTATATTGAAGGAAGAGATTATGTCACTCCGGATGACGTCAAAAACATTCTTCCTCCAGCAGCTTTGCACAGAATGGAACTTTCGACGGAAGGGGTACTGACGAAAACGATCGACGAAGTGCTGGATGAGATCACGAATTCCATCACAGCGCCACTTGAGGCGACGGTCTAATGAAGTGGATACGTTATGAACATGGCTTTCGATCAATACATCAGGGAATGGCGATCACCGCAGTTTTTTTCATATATGCATTCGTTTACTTACAAGTATGGCTTGCCGCTTGTTTTGCTGCGGTTTTTGCGATGCTTGCCTTTCAAAACATCTACTTTTCAAAAGTGGGAAAGGACCTTTCAATTAAATTCCGTGCGAAACAGAAAAGGATTTTGATTGGGGAAGGCGAAGAACTTGTCATGGACTTCCAAAATGGCCCTGTTCCGATATGGAATGGGACTCTCACACTATCGCTTGAAGATGCGGTTGCGCCAAGATCTGATCACAAAAAACATTATAGTGGTATATATGATTTAACTGTACCTTTTGCAATTGGGAGTAATAAAAAAGTGGAAATACGAATTCCTCTTGAAGGTAAAAAACGGGGATTGTCGAGAGTGACAAGAGTAATGCTTGAAATTCCTCACCTTTTTGGAGACGGATTTGTCAATATGGAGTTGGATGAACCGATTTATTATCAAAGCTTAGTTTATCCAAGAGTGACTCCTCTAGGTAGGGAATTAAAATCTTCGCCTTACAAACCGGGGGAAACTGAACAAAAACAATCGCTATTCATGGATGCATTCCAACCCATCGGCACGAGAGATTATGTACCGACGGATCGGTTCGACCAAATTCATTGGACTGCAAGTGCGAGGATGCAGAAGTTGCAAACAAAAGAATTTCTTCCGGTCAGCTCGCAAAGCGTCGTTCTAATGCTGAATACGATTGAAAAAGATAGAGGGTTTTTAGACTTTGAAAAAAAAGTGGAACAACTTGTTTCATATGCGGATTACTGCATGAAAAATAATATTCCGTACTCCGTTGCTATTAACATTCGAAGTTTCGGGGCACAACCTTATTTGCTGTTGCCGAGCGGATCGGGTAAAGTACAATTCCAAAAATTGATGGTCATGCTAGCGAAAATTTCGGATAAGCATGCCAAATTACGTTTCGAGGACATGCTGCAACATATGGAAATCTCGGGACAACTTTCGCAGACAGTTGTATTGATCACTCATGAAAATGACAGGGTTAAGGCTCTCGCAAAACAATGGGTAAAACGTTATGAAGTCATTTTGGATAATTCCCATGAAAGGAATGAAAGGATTTGGGAGAAACAAAATACGAACAAGACCGAAACCGATTTAACCTCTCTGAACGTATAATTGTCGAAATGTTCCTTCTATCCTATTTATTCATTTTCTTTTTAGGGGAAGTTGGAACTGCTATGCCATATATTTGGCTGATCATCTCAATCATCGGAGGAGTCATCTCCTTTTTCGTATTTTACAATCGAGACTATTCCTTAGGATTCGGTGTAGGATTAGCAATCGTCATTACGGCACCCTTGCTGCTTATGAACGCGCCATTCATGAATGTTCTCCTTTTCTTCGTCTATGTCCTATGGAGAATCCAGGCGAATTTCAATGGGTCGCGTATTCACGGATGGCCTTTCTTATCCGTCAACACGATTGTGTTCGTTGTCCTGTATTTCTTGGCACGTCTCTTTTTCTCTTATAACAATCCCGAGACACTGATGCAACAACAGATATACTTGTATTTGCTTACCTCATTCCTTTACTTTTTCATCCGCATGGTATCAATTACCGTGAACAGTAGGCAGTTGGGCAATTTTCAGGTGAGAGAAGCAGGAAGGATTTTCGGATATATTGTCGGGCTCGGTAGTCTCATGTTTGTTGTTGTATTTTTTGCACTAGATTCTGTTAGGAGAGCAATAATAGGTGTATTCATCTTTCTATTTGGTGGTGTCTTTACGATCTTCGGAAAAGCGATGGAGCCCATAATAGATTTTCTCAATACAGGCGCTGAACGTCTTGAAGAAAAGATTGCAGAACAAGAAAGTGGATATGTTGACTTTGAAATGAAAGATGAGTTAACTACGTATGGTAATACTTCTTCTATTTTCGAATACACTACTTTGGCAGTTGCAGTTATCATCTTGGTCATCATCGCATTTTTCCTTATTAGGAAAAAAGGGAAGAAGCGAGAAGTTGATAAAATGGAAAACTACTCTTTCGCGTTTAAAGGAAAAAAGGAGAAACTTAAAGAGCAAAGTCAGTTGTTGTATGATTATTCGTCTGCACGAGATGAAGTAAGGAAGTCATTTGAGCAATTCGAGAAGGAAGCACAAACGTATAATTATAGTCGAATGCACGGGGAAACTGTAAAAGAATGGTTCTCACGGATGGGCTGGAAGCAGAAAGATTTGGTTTTAGCATTATATAATGATGTACGATATGGTTCGCGAACTCCTTCAGAAGTTGAACATTCTATGTTTATTCAAGAGCTTGAAGAAATTAAAAAAACTTTTTCAAAAAAAGAGGTTTAAGATGTTTTCAAACGGGGGACATTATAATTGAACACAGCAACATTCTCATTTCCCCCTTTTGAGGACGGACCCTATTATAGGATCTGTCCTCCTTTTTTTGTTCAAAACATTTATAATGGATAGTGAGAGTGAACTTGGAGGGGTTAAAATGGGTAAAAAGAAAATTGCATTCATTGGAACAGGTGTTATGGGCAGTAGTATCGTTAAACATTTATTGAAAGCAGATTATGAAGTGGCTGTATTCACACGGACAAAAGAGAAAGCGGCATCTCTCGTAGAACAAGGGGCAAACTGGGCTGAAACAGCTGGACAAGCAACTGCCCATGCGGACATCGTATTGACGATGGTTGGTTACCCGTCCGATGTAGAGGAAGTCTATTATTCAGAGAATGGGATTTTTGCAAATGCACGACAAGGAATGATTTTCATTGACATGACGACATCAAGTCCAGCTCTGGCAATCCGGATTGCTGCTGATGCTGAAGAGAAGGGAATTTCCTCAATCGATGCTCCCGTTTCAGGTGGGGATGTTGGAGCGCAAAACGGAACACTTTCGATTATGTGCGGCGGGATTGAGCAGACTTTCCAAGAAGTTCTTCCGTTATTGCAAGTGTTCGGAAGACAAATTGTCTACCAAGGCGATGCTGGTGCCGGCCAACATGCAAAAATGTGCAATCAAATTGCTATTGCGACTAATATGATTGGCGTCTGCGAAGCTTTAGCATATGGAAAAGAGGCGGGTCTCGATGCTGACACCGTTCTCGAATCCATTTCCTCTGGCGCCGCAGGATCTTGGTCGTTATCAAACCTGGCCCCTAGAATGATCAAAGGGGATTTTGAACCTGGTTTTTACGTTAAACATTTCTTAAAGGATATGAATATTGCTTTGGCAGAAGCTGAACAAATGAATTTATCATTACCTGGATTACAATTGGCGAAAAAAATGTATAATGAGCTTGTCGAAGAAGGTTATGGAGACAAAGGAACGCAAGTATTATATAAGCAATACAAACGAGCATAACTGAAGATAAACGGACTAATCCATCCAATCAGTAGTTGATTGGATGAATTAGCCCGTTTTTATGTCGTGTTATTTTCCGTCCAAATAGGATGAACGGAAAGATTGTGTGTTGGATACTTTTCGTCGCTTCGGGACAAATGCTTTTTTCTTTGGACTTGTCGACACTTTTTGTACTCCGACAAAATCAGACAACAAATCTTTAGCTGTATTCAAATTCATTCGCTCTTGCGGATTGCGGAAAGTTTGGTCTTGTATGCCTAAATGAGGAAGGGACGTGAAGTCGCCTTTTTCCGGTAAGGTATGAAAGAGGAAATCGCTGCACTTCACGAGTACAGTGGAGCTTTGCTGGCTAAGCTGAGGATTTTCAACGAAATGCAAGCCGATTTTTTTTGCATCTCCCGACTGTAGAAGCTGCTGGATGGCTTTGTTTTTTAATGTATAAAGCTCACGATTATTCGTTGCTGTCTTCGCATGCCTGTTCACTGTATATATGGCAATGGCAAGTTGTCGTACTTCATCTTCTTTTTTCAATTGATTCCCCCTCTTCTCGTATTGGATTTTCCTTACGTTTATCATACTGGTTCTCAAAACTTTTTCAAAGCAATTCACTCGAAGAAAATCGAAATATTTGCAAACGGCTATTTTTTTGTCGAAATTAAAGGTATACTTGTAAAATAAAGTAGAAAAATCTGTTTCGGCATCTATAAACAAAATTATTGTACATAGGAGCAGCGACATGCATGGAGGCATTCATGGACAATAACAGACTACACGATGAATTGATGATGGAGCGGAAAGCAAGATTGGAATACGAACATAAGTATATGTCTGTCATAGATCATAATTTGGACCCAATCATAACAATCAATCGGAATGGTAGAATTTCGTATGCGAATATTGCCGTCCATAAAGCTTTCGGTTACCGATTGAAAGAATTGTCAGGTCGTGCTGTTATTGATTTGATCAGCGAAGACAAAACTGTTGAATTCCAAAAATTCCTATCCCGTGCATATCTCGGGGAATCTATTGAAATGGAAGGGATTAAGTTTTTCCATAAGAGAGGGCAATACTTATCCGCCTACATCAAAACGATTCCGGTTACTGTCCGAGGAGAAATACGGGAGATCCATTTAATATTAAGAGATACTTCATTTCATCTAAAAAACAACGAGAAACTATTATTTCTGTCCTATCATGACCAATTGACAGGTTTATGGAATCGCAGGGCATTGAAGGAACACTTTGAAGCTGACGCTGAGTATGCTTCCCGAAGTGATGCAAAGCTATCGTTAATCCATTTAGATTTGGACCGGTTCAACACAATTAATGATTCGGTTGGTCGAAATGGTGCCGACGAAATCTTGAAAATGGTGGCAGAGCGAATAAAGATTGTTTGCCCAAAAGAGGGGAAATTATATCGAAATGGTGGAGATGAGTATATCATCTTACTGCAAAACCAATCGATTGAGATAACTGAGAAACTTACACAGAAAATTTTGAGTGACTTTACAAAGCCGTTCTACTTCAAGCATCAAGAGTATTTCATTTCCTCTTCAATCGGTATTTCGGTCTATCCGGATGATGGCGAGAACTTGGAAGAATTACTTCAAAAAGCAGAGCAAGCGGTTCGATTCGTAAAAGAACGCGGTCGTTCCCATTATCGATTTTATCGTGAAGAAATGAATACAGGCTTCACTGATACAGCGTTAATGGAAGCCCACTTGCGCAGGGCAATCGAATTCAATGAACTCGAACTACATTATCAGCCACAAGTAAATTTGAAAACAGGTGAAATCGATAGTTTTGAGGCACTTTTACGATGGAATAATAGGAAGTTTGGTTTTGTCTCACCAGCTCAATTCATACCGATAGCAGAGGAATCAGGGCTCATTCATTCTATTGGGGATTGGGTGTTGGAAGTAGTATGTGCACAGCTGAAGGAATGGCAAAACAAGCAGTTCCGGCCTGTCCGTATTGCGGTGAATATCTCTCCAAAGCAATTCCAAACTGGTGAATTTGCAGAGAAAGCGAAACAAATCATCGAGAATAATGGAATCCAGCCGTCCTCTTTTGAAGTTGAAATAACAGAGTCTGCTTTGATGAACATGAAGGACACGCTTTCAACGCTGCAAAAATTAAAGGAAATCGGAGTGACGATTTCCGTCGATGACTTTGGAACGGGATATTCCTCACTTAGCTATTTAAAACAATATCCGATTGATATTATTAAAATAGACCGCTTGTTCATCAAAGACATTGAACTTGATGAAAAGAATGAGGCAATCGCCAAGACAATTATTAATCTTGCCCACAGTCTCGGCATGCAAGTAATCGCGGAAGGCGTGGAAAAGGATTTACAAGCGAAGATTTTAAAAGAAGCGGATTGCCATAAGGCGCAAGGCTTTTTATTCAGCAAAGCGATTCCGGCTTCCGAAATCGTGGAAAAGTATTTTGCATAGTAGATGATAAGACTTCCTTCACCGAGGCGAATGAGCTTCAGTAAAGGAAGTCTTTTAAGTAGTCGTTTAGCGAAGATAAATATGATACAATTATGAGTGAATATTCATTCACTTGGAAATGGGGGATTGTCATGTATACAGACAAAGTAATCATCGTAACTGGCGGATCAAGCGGGATGGGGAAGTCCATGGCAAAGAAATTTGCCGATGAAGGCGCTCATGTCATTATAACCGGACGTGATGCTGACCGCTTAGAAGTTGCAAGGGAAGAAATTGGGGAACGTGCACATACTTATCAGATGGATGTGCGTAATATCGAGAATGTACAAGGAATGGTTGAATTTGCAGACGAAAAGTTCGGCAAAATCGACGGGCTCGTTAACAATGCTGCAGGAAATTTTCTTGTTCATGCAGAAGAACTCTCTCCAAATGGCTGGAAGGCTGTCATTGATATCGTTCTAAATGGAACTTTCTTCTGTACAAGTGCAGTAGGCAACTATTGGATTAAAAAAGAACAAAAAGGCGCTATATTGAACATGCTAGCAACTTATGCCTGGGATGCAGGCCCTGGTGTCGTTCACTCAGCTGCAGCAAAAGCAGGCGTCATGTCATTGACGCGTACTCTTGCTGTCGAATGGGGACGCAAATATGGATTCAGGGTAAATGGAATAGCACCAGGTCCGATTGAGCGAACAGGTGGGGCAGAACGTTTATTCCAATCCGAAGAAGCCGTGAAACGGACGATTAATTCTGTCCCGCTTGGCCGAGTAGGAAAGCCAGAAGAAATCGCAGAACTTGCCGCATTCATCATGTCAGACAAAGCCTCCTACATGAACGGCGAAATCGTCACACTAGATGGCGGCCAATGGCTAAATCAGTATCCGTTTTAATTAAGTATTTTATTCCCGAACTTGCACATCCTAGTTTCAATTCGTGCAAAGGGAGGGTATGATCCCAAATGGCTATATGGATTATTCCGATAGCGATTGTTTTTGTTATCTGCGGTGTAATCGGATGGAAAGCAGTTAGAAAATGGGATGCAATTGCCGCCACATCATTCGGTGAAATGGATGATAAAATACCGGAAGCAGTCGAAGACCATCCATTTTCCTTAAACCCAATCATCTGGGTTATCGGTGTAGTGTCGCTATTCATCTTGTTTGTCATTTTCTTTTACTGGGCCTCTTCCAATTAGGAAGAGGTTTTCTACTACTGCTCATTTTACATATTTCAATGGGATGTTCACTGCCTCTTATGGTATGATAGGATTGTAGAATTGTTATGACAGCTTATGATCAGAAGGAGAGATTTTCAATGATTTCTGTAAATAACAGGGATTTTCTTCAGGTGCCGATTGCAGATTATCTTATTCCTGCTGAAAAAGTGGCATGTGTGCAAGTCGGCAATAACGCGGAACACGCCCTTCTCGTTCTGACGAAAACCGGTTATTCTGCAATACCTGTCATTGATGTAAAGAACCATTTAAGGGGACTGCTAGGGATTGGTATGATTACAGATTCCATCTTAGGATTGGAACGGATCGAGTATGAAAAGCTAGCAGATTTGAAAGTCGATCACATTATGCAAACTGATATCCCTGCTATTAAAACAACCGATAGATTTCAAAAAGGATTAGATTTGCTTATTAATCACACTTTCCTATGTGTCACTGAAGAAGACGGCACATTTGCGGGTATACTGACGAGAAGAGTCATACTAAAAGAATTCAAAAAATATCTTTACATGAAATGATGATGTTATCACAAGGTTTTTACCTTGAATAGAAGGCTCCAATAGGGGCCTTTTGTTATTTCTTGGCTTTTTTTGTGGGAGGGGAAATATGAATGAAACTACATAAAAAAACAAATCGTCCACTTGTCCTAATATCAGTCATGCTAGCGATGTTTGTCGGAGCAGTTGAAGCGACAATCGTGTCGACGGCAATGCCGGCGATTGCTGGTGAGCTTGGTGGGTTTTCAAGATATAGCTGGATTTTCTCTGCATATTTGCTTATGAGTACGGTTACTGTTCTGATATATGGCAAGTTGGCAGATCTCTACGGGCGAAAACCTATATTTTTTATTGGCTTATCCATTTTTCTATTCGGTTCCATTCTTTGCGGGTTTGCTTCAACGATGGAACAGCTTATTGTATTTCGTTTGATCCAAGGTTTGGGTGCAGGAGCAGTTATGCCAATAGCGACAACGATTGTTGGTGATATTTACTCCACAGAAGAGCGGGCTAAAATACAAGGATATTTATCGAGCGTCTGGGGCATTTCAGCAGTATCCGGCCCTGTAATCGGCGGGCTCATTGTTCAATATTGGAATTGGAAATACGTGTTTTGGGTTAATGTACCACTAGGTTTGTTAGCGATGGTCGGTATTTATTTCTTCCTACATGAACCTGCATCTGACAGAAAAGCGGCAATCGATATTAAAGGTGCAGTCTTATTGACGACTTCTTTATCTATCATCCTATTTTGGCTCGTTGAAGGTGGACAATCCTTTAGTCGTTCTTCAGCGATTAGTCTCCTTCTCCTTATTTTAGGCGCAGCGCTCTTTACGCTATTCATTTGGGTGGAAAAGAAAGCAGAAGATCCAATGATGCCTTTCCACATTTGGAAAAACCCTGTAATTCTTTATGCCAATCTCGTTTCATTGACAACCGGTGTCATTCTTATCGGCGTTTCCTCATATTTACCCACTTACGTAACAGGTGTAATGGAACAGACTGCAATGATTGCTGGTTTTACATTGACAGCGATGTCAATCGGTTGGCCGATCGCTTCTTCTGTTGCCGGGCATTTGTTGATCAAGTTCGGAACATTTGCTGTGTCGTTTGCTGGAGGCATCTCCTTAGTGTTTGGTTCACTCATGTTCGTATGGATGACAGGTGACTCTGGTCCATTATGGGCTGCATTTTCAAGCTTTTTCGTCGGAATCGGAATGGGATTGACGAGCACATCATTCATCGTAACCATTCAAGGCGCCGTCAGCCGCGAACAAAGGGGTTCGGCGACTGCTGCAAACATGTTCATGAGAAACTTCGGAAATACAATAGGGGCGGCAATTTTTGGAGCAGTTTTGAACGGATCATTACTATCTTCTTTCCGGGAGCGAAATCTTGATTATAAAGTGAATGATATAAATCTTTTATTGACGGAAGAAGCGAGGTCTACTTTACCTGCTTCGAATGTGAATACCTTACAACACGCGCTCGATGGTTCTTTGCAATGGGTGTATGTGGCTGTACTTGTTTTTGCAGTCATCAGCTTACTACTTATCTTGCGGATACCTAGAGGAAAGGTGGTTAGTCATGACGACAACTGAATTAGAGATCATTAAAGCATTAGCGGAGGAAGGCAATATGCGCAAGGCGGCTGAACGGCTTTTTTTATCACAGCCAGCTTTGTCACAACGCCTTCAAACGATTGAAAAGGAATGGGGAACGATGTTGTTCATCCGTTCTCAAAAAGGGTTGGAGCCAACTCCTGCAGGCGAGCTTGTCATTGCTTTCGCAAAAGAGACAATCCTGAAAAAAGAGGAAACTGCCGAGATGATAGCATCTCTTGCGGATAAAGTACACGGTACACTTAAAATCGCTTGCGCTTCCATCGTCGGACAGACTTGGCTGCCGCAAGTATTGAAGGAATTTGTAAGCATGTACCCGGATGCGAAAATTTCATTGATGACAGGTTGGAGTTCGGAAATTGTGAAAGCGCTTTATGAAGGAGAGGCGCATATTGGAATTGTTCGTGGCCAGGTGGATTGGAAAAGCAGGAAATCATATCTATTTAGAGACCGTCTTTATTTAGTCGACCAGGAAATTACTTCAATTGATGAATTAGTGGAAACTGAGCGACCGTTTATTCAATTTAAAAGTGATTCCAATTACTACATGGAAATTCAACGATGGTGGCAACGCCATTTTTCACAATATCCGAAGAGGCAAATTACAGTTGACCAGATTGAAACGTGCAAACAACTCGCTTTGAATGGAATTGGTTATGCGATATTACCTTCAATCACTTTGGCAGGAGATGAGAAGGTGAATAAAATTCCTTTGCTGAATAGTGAAGAAGAATTCGAATTGACGAGGGATACATGGCTGATCGGCTATGACTCTACTTTTGAACTCAAGCAAGTGAGTGCTTTTACTGAAGTACTTAACATGCATGCCGAAAAATTAAGAAAAGAATTGAAGTGACGGGAACTTTCCTAATTTTGCTACGTACTAATTAAGAAAGGTACAGAATATTGGCGATGTCCAATTGGGGGAATCAATTATGTGGAAAAAACAGTGGGGGTTACTAATCGCCATGTTTGTATTTTGCTTATTCCTGCCGACAATAGAAGCTTCAGCCGCACCTGAATTGAAAGTAAAGGTGACTGCAGGCTTTGACGGGAAAGCAAAATTTGGAAAAGGTGCACCTATCATAGTTGAAATCGAAAATAACGGAACTTCCGCTTTTAGCGGCGACATGGTCATTGATACACAGCAGTCTTATGAGTCTGGTATCGGGGAAGTTTTTCCGCTCGACATTGGTGCGGGCGAATCAAAAACTGTGACGTTCATCAATCCTAAAATGTTCGATTACAATATGTATGGCATGAACAACAAATCTATCTTCTTTTATGAAGGTGGATGGAAAAAAGGCAAGGAAATCGATCATAAGGGGACTCAGCAAATTACCGTCGCCATGTATCACGACGATACAAAAATCATCACCGCATTCACAGACAACATCGATCGATTGTCTGCGTTGAAAGGGTTTCGCCTGACGAATTATCCGAGTACTCAATTGATTGATGTTTCAAAAATTGCTTCGCTGGATTTGGAGGAAGCAGCAGGGTGGGGACCGACGGATATAATAATCATTGACGAATATCCGATTGCCGATATGTCGCCAGCTACGCAGCAAGCTTTAGTCAACTGGGTGCGCTCGGGAGGCATTATCGTTTTTGGTGGCTCCGATCATTTGATGGCAGAGTCGGGTGCATTTGCAGAACATTTACCGTTAGCATTGGATGGAAAGAAAGCTCTTAATCCTGAAGTATTAAATGAATGGACGTCTAGGGAAGATTTCAATCAAGAAATTACAATTGCAAAAGCTGCTTTAAATCCTGATTCGAAAGTTATTTTTTCGAAAGATGCGGATATCCTTGCTGCTTCTAAACAGCTTGGCAAAGGGCTCGTTTTGCAAACTGCTTTTTCCGTAGGGGATGAACCATTTTCCAAAATGCATGGAGCACCAGCGGTATGGAAAAACATACTCGATACGGCAACTCAATCGATGATCGCAAACGGCATGATGCCTTATTACAATGATCCTATGGAATCGTTACGGTGGTCAATCGGAAATTCAAATGAACTTTTCCCTTCTTTTAAAGTATCCGCACCATTTCTATTTGGTGTAATCATATTTTACATCATTATTATCATCCCGGTCTTATATATTATCCTAAAACGAAAAGATAAGCGGGAACATGCATGGTGGATCATTCCTGCCATTTCTGTTGCAGTATCAATCTTCATATTCGCTTATGGCGCACGTGATCGCATCGGCCAAGCACAAATTCAGCAAACATCTGTATTTGAAGTTGAACAAGACGGAAGGTTGAACGGATATTTCGTTGAATCGATTTTGACGAATAAGGCAGGAGACTTTGTCTTTTCAGCACCAAAAGAAACGACAATGTCAACATACACCCCTTACTCCATGGGATTATTCGGTCCATCCTCAATGGGCGTCAATTCTCATAAACGTGCTGTACTTGAGAGAAGTGCAACAGGTTCGAACTTGCATTTACGAGACATCGGCTATTGGGATGTTGCGACTGTCTATGGGCAAACAACTTTAGACGCAATCGGAAATTTCGATATTTCATTGACCGTTAAAGACAAACAATTGACAGGTGAAATTACAAATAACTTTCCATTCCCAGTGAAAGAACTTGCGATTTGGTCGGGGACGAGTCGAATCAAAGTTGGAGATGTAGGTCCTGGAGAAACGTTGAAGGTAAATGAAAAGTTGAAGACATCGACTTTAATTAGGAAAAGGTCTTCAAACACAATGTATATGGGGAATATGCCAACGAATACGGATGATCTGTTACAAATGAGAAAAGACAGTCTAATAACGTTTTCTGGTGAGTTTATGAGCAACACTTCCATGCCTGCCCTCATTGGGTATGCGGATACAAAACTCGTGCCGATAGAACTTGAAAAATCAAAAGCTGTAATAGATTCCTTAACGATGCTATCGCAGTCGTTCGCACCGAAAGTCGAATTTAGCGATAGCTTTACTGTAGATCCGGAAATGATGTCGATGAGCCTTATCTCAGAAGTAAATAATATACAGGCGCACCAAATTGGGTATGCGGCGAATATGTATTATTTTGACGAGGACACGTATGTCCAAAGGTGGCAAGTGCCGGAAGATCTAATACAAAAAGTATCGGTATGGAAATCGATGGATATTTCAAAAATTCAAAAGCAGCTATACACTTTGCAGATTTGGAATGTCAAAACGCAGAGCTATGATTCACTTGAATCCGAAAGGAAATTGACGTTGGATTCAATTGATGACTATATAACCGAAGATGGAAAAGTGACTTTTAAATTGGAGTTTCTCAATAAACAACATGGCAATGAAGGTCAACCTCCTGAAATCAAGCTGCATGGCGAGGTGAAGAAATGATTGAAATTATAGGTTTAACGAAGAAGTACGGCCAATTCACAGCACTCGATGATCTGAACTTAACGTTGAATGAAGGAACTGTATTTGGGTTTGTAGGTGCAAACGGTGCTGGTAAATCCACGACGTTCCTAATTGTTTCGACATTATTGCAGCCTACTTCTGGTGACGTACTCATCGATGGTGTAAGCGTGCGGGAAAAGCCAGCAGAAATCCGGAAACTGATTGGTTATATGCCTGACTTTTTCGGGGTTTACGATCAGCTTAAAGCTGATGAATATCTCGATTTTTATGGTGCTAGCTACGGAATTCCTGAAGAGGAAAGAAAGAAACTAATTCCGCAGCTGCTGGAGTTAGTGAACTTGTCTCATAAAAGATATTCGTATGTCGACTTATTGTCACGAGGCATGAAACAAAGATTATGCTTGGCCAGATGTCTTATTCACGATCCGAAAGTCCTCATATTGGACGAACCGGCATCAGGGCTGGACCCAAGAGCGCGGATTGAGATGCGTGATATTTTAAAGACGTTGAAAGGAATGGGGAAGACGATATTAATATCTTCGCATATTTTGCCTGAACTGGCTGAGATGTGTGATGAAATCGGAGTTATTGACAATGGCAAATTGATCGCGCATGGCTCGGTTGCAGATATCCAAAAGAAACTGCAAGGTGAAAAGACAATAACAGTCCGATTAGCGGGTAAAACTGAGGAGGCTATTGCGTTTTTTGAAGAGCAGCCTTTTGTCAATTCGATTGAAAAGCTTGAAGACGGGGAAGGGATTTCCTTCGTTTATAGAGGCGAGGAAACGGAGCAGATTGAAATGTTGAAACGGGCAGTCTTGTCTGACTTGTCGATTGTTTCCTTTATGGAACATATTACGAATTTGGAAGACGTCTTTATGGAAATTACGAAAGGAGCCGACTGAAGATGAATTTTAATAATCCGGTTCTTTTTAAAGAGTTGAAGTTGAGATTCAGATCATTTAAAGGGTTCAATGGCATCCTCTTCTTTCTGTTGGCGATGTGTATTTTCGTATTCGGGTATATTTTTTTGACGGTGAATATGACGGGAACTTCTTACTTCAGACCGAGCCAAAGCTTTGTCCTATTCGCATTTCTTTCCTATATCCAACTAGGGCTCGTATTGTTTACAGCCCCTGGTTTGACGGCGGGTTCGATCAGCTCGGAAAGGGAGAAACAGACGTTGCCTATTCTATTGACGACGTCGCAAAGCTCTTTCCAAATCATTTCCGGAAAGATGCTTTCGTCAGTAGCTTTTCTTTTGCTGCTCATAGTAGCGGGGCTTCCTGTGTACAGCTTAGTCTTTTTATTCGGAGGAATATCGCCTGGTGATTTCGTTAAAATATTCCTTTTCTTATTTGTAACATTGCTTGCAATCGGTAGCATTGGCGTCATGTTTTCGACATTAATTCGAAGAACGGTTGTCTCAATGATTGCAACATACGGTATGATGCTTTTCCTTTCGGTAGTAACTGGTTTTCTGTTTATTATTGTCATGCAAGTGAAAGCTTTTAACTATATGGGGACTCCGGTAACTTCGCCGTCATATATCGGGCAGTTTTTAGCCTCGATCAATCCGGCGGTATTATTCGCAACTTTTTTGTCGCCCGAGCTCAACAGATCGATCTCAGACATGACAAATATCGATTTTCCGATCTGGGCTGGATACTTGATTTTTTATGGGGTTCTAACTGCAGTAGCGCTGTTCATCGCAGTTAAAAAACTTCGTGTCAATATGAAAAGATTAAAGTGATGAGGTGAAACGGATGGAAGAGAAATCAGCATTACATCGATATGTTGGAAGGGCCCTAAGTTCATTGCGCTTCGAGCGATCTGTCCGTATGCTGCAAGCAGGACTTTTCATGACTGCCTTGTTGTCTTCATTGTTCCTAGCTGCTTCCAGACTGTTCATATTACCTCATTATGAATGGATAACATTCGGGATTGCTATAACAGCTATCGTTGCAACGATCATCGTGCTGTTCATTAAGAATGTCAGCCGAGAAGAGGCTGTTTGGAAGCTGGATCATTATGTACCTGACAATTTACTTGTAACCGCATTGGATGATCGCGTTCGACATTCGGATTTTGGTCAGGCGATTGTGCGAAGAGCGGAAAAGGCGGTGGACATAGCTTATCCGCAATTCAAGAAACGAGAAAAAAGATATATTAACGGAAAAACGCTTTCAGGTTTTCTAATTTTTCTCGCCACATTCGTCCTTCTGCTCATGTTTCCTTCAGAAGCACAGCAGGAAGCACAAGCTGTCGCTAAGGAAAAGGTAATCATCGAGGAATTGAAAAAGGAAGTGGCCGATTTAGGAAAGAAGGAAAAAAATCCTGAACAGAAAAAAGAATTGGCAAAGCTGGCGGAGAAACTGAAAGAGACTGAAACGACAGATGAAACGTTAAGAGAATTAGTGAAGAAGCAAAAAGAGTTTAAGCTGAAGGAACAGAGATTGACTGAAAAAAAGGAAGGCTCTGAAGAAGGCTTAAGTGAAAAAGAGGAATTGGAGCTTGAGGAACTAAAATCGCTTGTTGACCAGCTCGCACAACAAGCGGGGAAAGCGCAAAGTGCATTGAATAAAATAGGTAAAGCCCCATCGCTTCCCGCTTTGGCAAGTGCTGGAACTCCGTCCACGGCAAACACTGATCAAACGGGTTCTAACGCAAAGCCTGGCAAGGGACAGTCTCAATCCGGCGGCAACAATGGAGGGAGCCAGGGCGAAGGTCAGGGCGAAGGTCAAGGCGAAGGCCAGGGTCAAGGTGAGGGTCAGGGCGAAGGTCAAGGCGAGGGTCAAGGCCAAGGTCAAGGCCAAGGCCAAGGCCAAGGTCAGGGTCAAGGCCAAGGTCAAGGTCAAGGCCAAGGCCAAGGTCAAGGACAGGGTCAAGGACAGGGACAGGGTCAAGGTCAAGGACAGGGCCAAGGACAAGGTCAAGGACAAGGGTCTGGCACGGGAACAGGGAAAGGTGGACGCGACTTACTTTCCATTCCCTTCGATAGAATAGGAAGTTACAATGACCCTTCTGTTGTAGGCGGTGAGCTAGGGGAAGGGGAATTCGTTGAAGAGAATGAGCGTGATGGCCTTGTTGAACGTGGAACATTGCGGCCATATCAAGAAGTGGTCGGAAGTTATAAGGACGCCTATTTAAAAGGGTCAGATAAAATGAATCTTCCTGCGGACTTACAACGAGTCCTTTCTGATTACTTTTCATCAATTGAATGATTAATGGATGGGAGATGTACAAATGTCGTTTTCACCTGAACAATTTGAAGAAATGAGCAGTACGCTTGCAGAAGTGAGAGAAGAAATCGGTAAGTTCATTGTAGGTCAGCAGGAAGCTGTCGAGTTTTCGCTATATTCTATATTGGCAGAAGGGCATGCCTTATTGGAGGGGTTGCCTGGCTTAGGAAAGACAATGCTGATCCGCACAATATCTGAAGTGTTGGATTTGTCATTTTCCCGTATTCAATTCACACCGGATCTCATGCCTGCAGACATTACAGGAACAAGCATTTTAGAACGGAATCCAGACGGAGTTCAACGTTTTGTATTTAAAGAAGGACCGATATTTAGTCAAATGGTGCTGGCCGATGAGATTAACCGTGCCACTCCGAAAACTCAAAGTGCTTTGCTTGAAGCGATGGGTGAGAAAACCGTAACCGTCCTTGGTGAAACCCGGAAAATGTCCAGACCATTCTTTGTTCTTGCGACACAGAATCCGATTGAAATGGAAGGGACATATCCATTGCCAGAAGCGCAAATGGACCGGTTCTTATGTAAGATTCTACTTCCTTATCCCGTAAAGGAAGAGTTAAAGGAAATAATGCTACGAACAACCGGACCGAAAACTGTATCTATTCGAAAAGTGATGGATACAGAATCGATTATTTTGGCCCAGGAAATGGCGAAGACAATTGTCATTGCAGACGAGATGATGGATTATGCCGTCGATCTAGTATCGGCGACACATCACCGAACTGACAGCGAAGACGATTGGAGCCAATATGTCCAGTACGGAAGCGGACCTCGTGGATTACAGTCCATCATTCGATTGGCAAAGGCAAGAGCGTTAATGGCAGGCCGTTTCCACGTATCAATTGCCGATATTAAAACTGTCGCCAAACCGGCTTTAAGACACCGTATCCTTATCAATTATGAGGGGGAAGCGGAAGGAATTGATGTCGATAAACTTATCGATCGATTATTGGAGGATATCCGCCAAGGAGCGCAAGTGTAATGAGAGAAGAACTTTTCCCTGATCGATTATCCAAACGTTTAGGCGGGTTATCCATCATATCGAGAGCGAGAAAGCTAGGACATCATAAAGGGATGCATCGTTCCAGTAAAACGGGAACTTCTTTAGATTTTTCGGATTTCAGAGAATATCACCCAGGCGATGATTTGCGTCATATTGACTGGAATGTGTTTGCGCGCACCGATAAACCATTCATCAAGCAGTTTTTAGATGAACAAGAAATGCGGGTACATATACTGCTTGATTCCACTAAATCGATGGGGACGGATGGAAAATGGAATTTTGCACGTCAACTGGCGATCGGGTTAGGACATATCGCGTTAAGAAGTGGCGACACTGTTTCGTTTTCGACATGGTCTGCTGACCAGAATTATTTCTTTCGGAAAAAAGGGGCATTGCATCGGGCATCGTTTTCAAAATTCGTATCGCAATTACAAGAACCGATTTTCGAAGGTGAATTTGCAGATCAACTCATTAAGCATGTTCCGAAGGCAATGACAGTCTTATTCATTATTACAGATGGCTTGGAGCAGATAGACAAATGGGAGCGGCTGTTCAGAAGGTTGCCCGGTGTATGTAAGGATGTACGAATTTTGACAGTTCACTCCCCGATAGAAGAGTTTCCAGAATACGAAGGTGATGTGCGCCTTGTCGATGTGGAAAAAGGATCGGTCGTTGAAGTTTCGATGAGTCAACGAATCGTCAAAGAATATAAAGAAAAGAAATTGAAACATGAAGCGGGATTATCAGCATTGGCGAGAAAATACGGAATCCAGCTAATGCGTACAGAAGTATCAGAAGGTGCAATGGATTGTTTTACAAAAAAGATGAGGCATGCAGGATGGTTGCGCTGAAAGGGGGCGGCTAAGTGGGGTTTGATCAAATTAGTAATGTGTGGACGGCAATTTTCCCGTTGGCCGTCCTTCTTTATTATTTCTTTCGGAAGAAGTTTGTAACGACTACAATATCTTCCACACTGTTTTGGGAACAATCAATGCGGGAGACAAAAGTTTCTCCGTACTTGAAAAATTTGCAGCGGAACGCTTTATTTTATTTGCAGATGGCGGCACTGTTGCTATTGTTATTCATCTTGCTTCAACCGTTTTTGCCGAAAGATATTGTTGCGGATGGTCATACAGTTTTTATCGTAGATGTTTCCGCAAGCATGTCTGCCAATGATAGCGATCAATCATTATTGGAAAAAAGTAAAACGAAGATGCGATCGATTGCAGAAGAACGTGCTGGTGAATCGTTCTCTATCATAACGACTGGGAAAGAGCCTGCTTTGTTGCTTCGTCAAGAGACCGATGAGCGGCTTGTTTTAGCTTCGATTGACGGGCTGGAATTGAATTATGAGCATGAGCATATTGGAAGGTCGCTCGATATAGTGAAATCAATTACATCACAAACAGGAGCGGATGTTCATATATTTACAGATTTCCTCGATCGGTCCATATTTATGGAAAGTGAAAATGGGATTACTTGGACTGTTCATAACAATGAAGTTCCTTTAGACAATATTGCAATTGAAAAAATTGGTGCCATACATACTGTAGATGGTACAGAGGCGATTGTTAAGCTTTCAAATCAAACATTATTGAAACAATCGGGGAAGGTGATTGTCAATAATGGATTGACGGGAGATAAATTGGCTGAACAAGATTTTTCAGTTGAAGAAGATGCGGACGCTCTCCTTTCATTCAAGGATTTACCGTTACTTCCGGCTTTCCATGTTCATATCGAGGCGGAAGATGACTATGCTGCAGACAACGAAGCATTTATCGTCATTGGTAGTGAATCATCGGAAGTCATCGTAGACAGTCAATTGCATGAGCTAGTCAAAAAAGCATTTGAAGCGATCGGTCTCACCGTTAGTTCTGGGTCTGTGAATGAAATTACGTCAGCAAGAGACCATGCAATGATCGTGACGAATGAAACTTCCTTTTTGAAGAATGGAACAGAGCCAGTTCTGTTGATCGGCAGAAATGATTCAACGGCAGAGCCGATTTCGGGTCCAGTGGAATCATCAAATGATGCATTATTCACGATTGCTTCAATAGATGATGTTTATGTGAGCGCTCTCTATCCACCATTCGAAGGGTATTCGACTTTAGCTTCTATCGACGGCAAACCGTTCATCCAGAAATCACCGAGAGGCGATATTATCATCTTGACGGATATTGGCCTGACAGATTGGCCTTTGCATCCGTCGTTTCCGTTATTCTTTTGGAGTTCGATGGAAATGTTGCGATCAAGTAGTGATATCGCTGGAATTTTCATGCCAAATGAGAGAAAAGCGTTATTGACGGGAAATGGAACGGAAGGAATTGAAATTTTTACGATTGATGATGAGTATGTCGCTACGTATCCAGCAGGCGGAAATTTTGTCGCGCCGTCTAAACCAGGGATCTATAAGCTGATGGATGGGGGAAAGGAAAGGTATTTTTCCGTCGAGCTTGAACACGATGAGAAGTCAATTTCCTATGGATCCAGTTATAAACTTGGAGTGGACTTTGCTGAAGGAACTGAAAAAGAAGAAGGTAAACAAATGATTGGATGGCTTTTCCTTTTGCCGGTGCTCCTTCTTTTATTAATAGAGTGGGAGGTGCAAAGACGTCGTGGATATCCGAATTGAGAATCCTTTATGGCTTTTGCTGCTCATACCGATAGCAATTTACATGGTGTATGCTTGGAAGTCATCCAACATGCGTTTTGCACGTAAAGGGACGATTCTATATGCCCTTAGAAGCATTGTGATCCTTTGTATTGTCTTTGCCCTTACCATTCCATATGTGACACTGCCAGATGAAGAGGAGCAGATCATATTCGTTGTTGATAGGTCCGTTTCTGTGGCGGATGCGAGTCAATTAGCAGAAGAATGGATTGCGGAAAGTTTGAAGGCGAGAAAAGCGAATCAATCTGTAGGAATTTACTCATTCGCCGGAACGTTCCGGTCAGATAGTAGATTGACCGACGCTACTATTGAAATGCCAAAGCTGGAACCGATAGACTCGAAAGGTGAAACGAATATTGCCAAAGCGATAGATTTGTCTGTTGCGGTGGCAAAAACCGGTCTTGCAACGAGGATCGTGCTATTGTCTGACGGGTTAGAGACGGAAGGGTCTATAGAAGAGCTATTGCCAAAATATGAAAATGGCCATATCCAAATCGACACGTTCGTACTAAGACGATCGAATGTCGCAGATGCTTCCATTTCATTATTCGAGACGCCTAGATCCGCTTATGAAGGAGAAAGGCAATTGCTGCGTGTTGAAGTCGAGTCATCCACACAGACAGTGGGCCAGTTGCTGATCAACTTGAACGATGAGGAGATTATTAGTGAACCGGTTTCTCTAGACGAAGGAACAAACCAATTTGCATTTCATCATGAGGCTAGTGGGACAGGTCTTCTGAAGTATGAGGCAAAGCTAATTGTACCTGATGATGGACTTCTAGAAAATAACCGTATGCTTTCCGTCACAATGCTTGAACAATCTCCTAAAGTGCTTGTCGTACAGACTGAGCGGAGTCCTTCCGTTATTCCGTCACTTCTCGACCAAAACGCTATGGAAGTAGATATAGTGGATGCAGAAAGATTGCCGGAAACATTGTCCGGATATTTAGGATATGGCGCAATTATTTTTGATAATGTTCCTGGCCATCTTGTTGGAGAACATAAAATGACAGTCATTGAGCAGGCGGTAAAAAGCTTCGGCACTGGGTTCATGATGGTCGGTGGTGATGAGAGTTATGGTTTAGGAGGTTATTTCAAGTCTCCGATCGAGCGATTATTGCCTGTGGAAATGGAAGTGAAAGGGAAGGAGCAGCTGCCGTCCCTAGGTCTTGTCATAACTTTGGACCGTTCCGGCAGTATGTCGGGTTCAAAAATTGTTATTGCGAGGGAAGCGGCAGCAAGAGCGGTCGAATTGCTAAGGAACGATGATACTTTCGGCTTCACTGCATTTGACCATGAAATTTGGGAAGTCATCCCTGTCGGTCCTTTACAAGATAAACAAGACGCAATGGATCAGATTTTGTCCATACCGGCAGGTGGAGGGACTGATATTTTCCCATCTGTCGCAAAGGCGTATGAGGACTTGACAGATTTGAAGCTCCAAAGGAAGCATATTATACTGTTGACTGATGGCCAATCATCCATGCCTCCGGATTATGAAGAAGTTATAGCGGAAGGCAAAAATTCGAATGTTTCATTATCGACTGTTGCGATCGGTACCGATGCAGACAGCTTATTATTGGAAGAATTGGCGGAACTCGGCGGCGGGAGATTCTATAACGCTTTTGATGAGTCGACGATTCCAGCCATTTTGACCCGAGAAACATCGATGCTTACTAGGACATATATTGAAGATGACCCCTTCTACGTCTCATTGGGCAACGTGCCTGAGTGGACTTCTATCTTCCAGGAAGGCGTCCCGCAAATGAATGCCTATATTGCAACGACACCAAAAGGAACGGCGACAATCGTGGCAGAAAGCCCTAAGGAAGACCCAGTTATTGCAGAGTGGATGTATGGTCTCGGACGTACAATCGCATTCACATCCGATTCAACGGGGAAATGGTCCGGGGATCTGGCAAGATGGGAGGGATATTCTAGCTTTTGGAATACGGCCGTTTCGAGATTGCTGCCGTCTTATGAAGATGTCCCTTATTTGATCACCCACGACCGAGGCGGTACGTATACGATTACCGATAGTTCCAGGAAATCGGCCTTTTTGGAAATTGCGATTGTTGATGAGCAAGGAAATGAAGTGCCATTCCAGTCGGAACCGTTGGCGCCAGGAAAAGTAAGAGTAACGTTGGATGCGGACCCTGGTCTTGTATTCTTCGGTGTTGCAGATGATAAGGGTGGATTATTTGAAGCGGGTGTTTCGGTTCCATACAGTTTGGAATATAAACCGTCAGAACCAAATGTTGCATTGCTTGAGAAAATTTCTGAGCGGACGGGCGGCGAGCATCTTGAAGATCCTGAGCGGGTTTTCCGTTCGCATCCGTATAAAAGTGGGGATCGGAAACCGATTGCGGATTGGCTTATATTAACTGCGATGATCTTGTTTTTCATTGATATTACGCTTCGAAGATTCGGTATGTTTTCAAGTTTGCTGGATCGAAAAGAGATGAATGATGTGAATGAAGTTACGACAGTCAAACAGGAAGATCATGTCGCCGAATTATTGAAGGCGAAAAAGAAACGTTAGAAAAAACCCTTATCTCCTGCTCACGGAGATAAGGGTTTTATCATGTTCTCGTCGAGGCGAGAAGGGGTTGGTGTTTTCTAGACCACACAGTTGCAATTCCGAAACAGATTAAGAGAATAGCGGTACCTAGGATGTAAGGGAATGTAATATTGATGTCGAAAATAGAACCTGCGAGCGCTGGGCCGACCATATTTCCCAAGCTCATATAAGCATTCATCATACCCGCAGCATATCCTTGTTCTTCACCTGCAAGCTTCGAAACGAGCGTATTGACCGCAGGCCGGAGAAGGGAAGTAGCCGTCGAGAAAATCGTTGCGACAAGAAGGATCGTCCAAAAGATATCAACGAACAGAATGGCGAGCATTGAAATAGCTGCAACGACCAAATTAAACAGAATGACACGCATTTCCCCGTATCTTTTAAACAAAGGATTAATGACAAATGTTTGGACAATAACGCCGACAAACCCACCGACCGTGATTAACACCGCTATTTGAGAAGGTGTATAGCCATATTTATGGTCCACATATAAAGAAATGGTCGATTGGAAATTCGCAAGCCCGAAAGAGAAAACGAACATGACGATCAACATGACAAAATAAGGAGTTGTCGTCGAGCGTTTTAACTGCTTGAAAATATTTTCCGATTTCTGATTGATTTTCTCTAGCGAAACGACCGGTGCGACGTTCGGTAAAATGAAAATCGAAAGAAGAGCAGCGAACACGGAAGCCCCAGCAGCAAAATAAAAAGGAGTGAGCAAACTGATTTTAGATAGGAACCCGCCAATTCCAGGACCAATCATGAATCCAAGTGACATGGAAGCCCCTAGCAGCCCCATACCTCTACCTCTGCCTTCAAGAGTTGTAATATCAGCAACAAATGCCATCATTGGCGGCACAATGAATGCCGCTCCCATCCCGGAAAAGAACCGGGAAACAAACAACATCCAAAGTTCAGTAGACATGCTGAATGCAAGCTGTGATAATCCAAAGATGAATAAGCCGAAAATAATGATCTTCTTTCTTCCGTGCCGATCTGACAAATCCCCAGATATCGGTGAAAAGATGAATTGAGCAAACGAAAAGATTGCAATTAGGAATCCTAGTACTTTTCCGGCTACACCGAATGTCCCTAAGTATTCCGGCATGATTGGAATGATGAGACCGATACCGGACATTGCGATGAACATATTGAACATTAATATGTATAATGCTGCATTATTCGATTGTTTCGCTGCCAAAGGCAATCCGCCCCTCTATAATTATTGTTGTCGTTGCTACAGTTTACCATAGAAGCAATACGCTATTTAACAGAAAAGGCTCCAAGAATATAAAAACCGCCCTAAACCGAGGGACCGGTTTAAGAACGGCAATAAGTTTACTTCATATCCATTTTGAACTCCAAGAAAAGTTCATTATAAACGCCCAATAATTCAAGTCCTAAGTTTTTATACACTTCCAGATGACTTCTTGTCTCTTCGTCAGGATAAAAACGCTCGTCCTCGACGACTTCTGGATCCATCAAGTCGAGTGCCGTTACATTCGGGGTCGAATAACCAACGTAATCGGCATTTTGTGCAGCCACTTCAGGGTCGAGCATAAAGTTGATAAAAGCATGTGCTCCGTCAATGTTTTTGGCAGTTTTCGGAATGACAAGATTATCGAACCATAAATTCGAACCTTCCTCAGGAACCACATAATCGATGTCTTCATTTTCATACATCATATCTGCAGCTTGACCAGACCATGTAAGGGAGACGGCCGCTTCATTATTGATCATCAGCTGAGTGACTTCATCCCCGATGACCGCTTTCACATTCGGGCTTAATGTTTTCAGTTTATCTGTTGCTTCACGGAGCTCTCCAAGGTCGGTCGAATTCAGGGAGTAGCCCAATGAGTTCAGACCCATGCCGATTGTTTCCCTTGCGCTATCAACAAGGATGACACGTTGCTTCAAGGAAGGTTCCCATAAGTCATCCCAACTCTCAAATGTTTGTCCTTCAAGTAACGAAGGATTGAAAGCAATCCCTACTGTACCCCAGAAATAGGGGACGGAGTATTCATTGCCTGGATCGAATGCCAAATCCAAAAAGTAAGGATCGATATGTTTAATGTTCGGGACCTTACTGTAGTCGATTGGCAGTAGAAGATCCTTATCCTTCATCATTTCAATCATGTATTCAGAAGGGACCGATATATCGTACGACGTGCCGCCTTGTTCGATTTTACTCATCATGCCTTCGTTCGAATCGAATGTTTCATAAATGACTTTGATGCCCGTTTCTTCTTCAAATTGTTTGATAAGATCCGGGTCGATGTATTCTCCCCAGTTATAGACAGTGATTGTACCTTTGCCTGACTTGCTCCCTTTGCTCAACTCGGCGTTAATGAAAAGGAATATGCCGGAAACAATAATTATAAGGATTGCTGATTGTATAATGGATTTCATTTCTTCACCCCCGCGAGAGGCGTCTTCGATTTTCGGCTAATCGCATAGTAACCGAGCACTAAAGCGACCGTAATGATGAAAATGAGTCCTGATAGGGCTTTGATTGTCAAACTGATTCCAGTCCTTGCCATCGAATAGATTTCAACTGATAATGTCGAGAATCCATTACCAGTCACGAAGAACGTGACAGCGAAGTCATCGAGCGAATACGTCAAAGCGAGGAAGAATCCAGCGAATATCCCGGGTTTAATGAATGGCAGAATGACCCGCGTCATTACATCTTTCCTGGACGCCCCTAGATCTAGGGCTGCATCTATCAATGAGATATTCATCTCCGAAAGCTTCGGCAATACCATAATGACGACAATAGGTATGCTAAATGCGATATGGGAAATCAAAACAGAAGCAAATCCAAGCTTCACGCCAATCATCGTAAAAAGAATCAGGAATGACGCCCCAATGATGACATCCGGGCTGACCATCAAAATATTATTCAATGACAGCACTGCATTTCTCATTTTTTTATTGCGCATGAAAAAAATAGCCAAAGCGCCTATCACGCCAATTGCCGTTGATAATAACGCGGAAAGCAGTGCGATGATGATTGTATTGAGGACGATGATGATTAACCGCTTATCCTCAAAAACAGCGGCGTAATGCTCCCATGTGAAATCTTCGAAATTGGACATCCCGCCGCCCGAGTTGAATGAGTAGAAAATCAAATAGAAGATCGGTGCGTACAGGGTAATGAAGATGATCGCTAAATATAGTTTAGGCAGTTTACCTAGCTTTTCCATTGTCCGACGCCCCCTTTTCTTTTCCATTCGTGACGAGCATGATGATGAACATGAATACGATGAGGAAGACCGCGATTGTCGAGCCCATTCCCCAATTTTGCGTCACTAGGAATTGCTGTTCAATAGCTGTTCCAAGTGTAATAACTTTATTTCCGGCAATGAGCCTCGTGATCATGAACAATGACAAAGCGGGAATGAATACGACTTGGATGCCGGATTTCACTCCATTGGTCGTCAATGGCCAGATGACTCTTCTAAAGGTCGTCCAAGAATTTGCACCGAGATCACGCGAAGCATCGATTAACGCCGGGTTCAATTTATCGAGAGCGTTGAATATCGGCAAAATCATGAACGGAATGAATATATACACGGAAACGAATACAAAGCTGAAGTCCGTGAATAGTATTTGCTGCTTGCCAATGCCAACAGCCTCCAAAAATGCATTCAGCGGGCCGTATAGACCCATTAACCCGATGAAAGCATATGTCTTCAGCAATAAGTTGATCCACGATGGGATAATGATAAGCAGAAGCCAAAGCTGCTTATGTTTCGTCTTTGTTATCAAGTACGCCGTCGGATAGGCGATCAGCAATGAAAAGAATGTAATAAGGAATGCATACCAAAACGAGCTGATCGTCAGTTTAAGATAGACGGACGTAAAAAAGTTTCGGTAATTCGCCAGCGTGAAGTTGCCTGCCAAGTCGAAAAAGGAATAATAGACGACTAATGCGATCGGAGCTAGGACGAACAACAGGATCCAAGCTGTATAAGGAATCGAATAAAGAGAACGCAGGCGTGACTTATTCATCGGCGTTCACTCCATAGGATTCAAGCCTTGCATCGTAATCTTCCTCCGATTCGTTCAAGCGCATGACATGGATGTCTTCCGGGTTGAAATCAAGTCCGATTTGCTCTCCGACTTCCGCTTTCTTTGTGGAATGGACAAGCCATTCATTCCCGTCCTGATCGTATGTCGACAGTTCATAATGAACCCCTCGGAACAGTTGGGTATCGACCGTCACATTCAATTTTCCTTTATCGACTGTCGTAATTTCCAAGTCCTCCGGGCGAAGAACGATATCGACTTTTTCATTCGGCTGTAGTCCCGCATCCGCACAGTCGAAACGTTTACCTGTAAATTCAACGACATAATCTTCGATCATCCTGCCCGAAACAATATTCGATTCTCCGATGAAGTCGGCGACGAATCGGTTGATCGGCTCGTCATAGATATCAAGAGGAGTGCCTGATTGTTGAATTGCTCCCATATTCATAACGAAGATTTCATCGGACATGGCGAGTGCTTCCTCTTGATCATGAGTGACGAATACAAACGTCTTGCCGAGGCGCTGCTGCAATTCACGAAGCTCATACTGCATTTCTGAACGAAGCTTCAAGTCAAGAGCGGATAGCGGCTCATCTAGTAAAATGACTTCAGGATCATTGACGATAGCTCGTGCAATTGCGACTCGTTGCCGTTGACCGCCAGACATCTCTGTAATTTCTCGATTTTCATAACCTGCCAAATTGACGAATCTCAACGCTTCCTTAACTCTCGAATCAATTTCGTCCTTTTTCACTTTTTTAATCCGTAAACCGAATGCAATATTTTCATATACATTCAAGTGGGGGAAGAGCGCGTAATCTTGAAATACAGTGTTTACTTGGCGTTCATTCGCCGGAACGTCATTGATTTTTTTACCGTTAAAGAAAATGGATCCTTCTGATGGTTCAATAAACCCTGCTATCAATCGCAGGATTGTTGTCTTACCGCATCCCGAAGGACCTAATAATGTATAAAATTTTCCGCGCTCCATTTCAAATGAGACATTATCCAATACGGTCGTGTCATCGCCGTATTTCTTCATGACGTTTTCAAAACGGATAATTGGCTGATTTGTCATTGTGGTATTTCCCCCTTCATAAATAAGATTCTGTCGCAACGAGGAGCAATTCGCTCGGACCTTCATTTGCATTTAAAATCCGATGATTGTCAAATGCTTCATAATAGACCGAATCGCCCTTTACAGCAGTGAACGTCCGTTCCCCAAGTTCGATTTCCACCTTCCCGGAAAGAACGTAGATGAATGTTTCGGCAAGGGATGGCTCAAATTGTTTAAATTCCCCGTCTGTAGAGAATGTAATATGGATTGGTTCCATCTCATTCTCATTTGAGCGGGGGACAAGCCATCGGATGCTATACTTCAGCTCATCATTGACGTATGTAGTTTGATCGGCAGGAGAGTAGACGACCTTCATATTTTTCTTAGGCTCATCAAAAAATTCCTTCGGTGTTGTCCCAAGCACCTCTAAAAGTGAAAAGAGAGTTTCGATGGATGGGGAGGTGAGTTCCCGCTCCAGCTGAGAAATATAACCTTTTGTCAGATCGGTCCTCTCTCCTAATTCTTCTTGAGTAAGACCTTTTTTCAATCGAAGACTTTTGATTTTACTGCCGATTTGCATGGTCGACAATTCCTTCCTTACATGATGAAGTTTAGTATTACTGTACTTCCTGTTTACTATAAACCTACCTTATTATACAAAATTGCGCTTGAAAATCAAGTTGAATTTAAAAAAAGCCAGAATCCCTTTAGAGGATTCCGGCGTATCGTCATTCTATTCGTCATGTATGTTAAGTTTCTTTTTACGCAGCCATTGCAAGAAGATCCTTCCGAAAGTGGATAAAATCAAGTAAGCCGATAGGCCGATTCCAATTACGGCAGTGGCAAGTGAAATCCATTCGAAGACCGTATAGGAAGAATATTCCTTCCAACCAGAAGGAGCTTCCCAATCCGGGATGACGAGATTCATGCCGTAAATACCGGATATAACAGTGAATATCGTCAAAATGAACAATAGCGTATTAACACGGGTTGCTTGACTGTTTTCCTGGCTCTTATACAATTCCGACAAAGTTGTGTTCACTTCTTTGAAAAGTGCATCGATATGAAAAGTTCTCCTGAATAAGGCTGATAGTTCCTTGCCTTCAGTGCGTGTGCTAATTTCTAAGAAATAATACCAAGATGAAAAAACGTTGATCAATTTGATAAGTGATTTGACGTAAAACTCATCTTTTTTCCATTCAATTTCACTATATTCGAAGGAGAAACGCAACAGCATGACTTTGTAAAAGTAGTGAAGAAGCATATTATAATAATGCGTTCCCATGAATTGTGATAATTCATTTGTTAATTCATTAGCTGGACGATTAGAGACAACTGAAAAGCTATGATCGGTCGCTATCATATACAAATGGGGCGCCCAACGATCATGCAATGTTTCCGACAATGAACGGCGGATATATTCCGGATTTGTTGCAGAAATGAACGGGGCTCCTTCAGGTGTTTTACCGTTTACATTGCCAATCCGGAACAAATGCTCCTCAGAAATTGACTCTTCTGTTTCTGTAATGAGAAAGGTTGAAACGAACATCCTTTCATCTTCAAAATAGGGAAGGGAACCAAAATGACCATCCAATTTCTTTTCATGTAAGACAGACTTTTTCAAGAAAGGGCATAGCTGTTCGAATAAGTAATCTTGGATGGAAATTGTTTGACCGGTTTCAGGCATGACAATCATCGCGCCTTTATTTTCTTCTAAATTTGGCTCGATTGCTCGAAAATGTTGGATAAAATCGAGGACATCGCTCAAATCTGCGGATATATCCTCCATTTCAACTCTCAATGAGAGGAAAGCAATTCCGAAAGGGCAAAAAATAATATCGATGCTTCTCATGAAAAAGTCATATAGCTCTTCTCTTAATTGCATCGCATGCTTCTTCTCGATACATGCTGTATATCGATGAAATCCTTTAAGTGTTGGAGAACTAGGGAAAAGTTTATGTTCAATGTAGGGATAAAAGTATTGTTCAAGCTCCTTACCCAAAACTTCAATTCCGTGACCGTATAAAGCTCCTTCATCCATTGTAGCTTCATCTATCCGAAAATAGGTGTATCCGCTCGATTCCAAACTTCTGATCGTCTCCGTTTTTCTCTTCTGATCAAAGCTGAAAGGAAGTAGGAACGTCATATGAGAGCGGCTCATATTTAATTTTTCTAGATTATTTAGTATTGGCATGACATTGCCTTCCTTTGTACGTTTCTCTATTCGTGGCAAGCCACCTACTATACTGTTCCCTTTAACAAAGTGCCGTTAAACATTCTAGTCCGATTTCAAATTAAAGCGCATAGAATAGGGAGTGGTGAACCATCTATTGAAGTGGAGGAGGAAAGCAATATGAGATTGCATGAACAGATGCCAGAATTGACTGGAGCAACGGCTTGGTTGAATGGTTATTACGAAAAAGAAGATCTCATCGGCAACAAACCGACACTTATTCATTTTTGGTCGATCAGTTGCCGTCAATGCAAAGAAGCGATGCCTTATATGAATCAATTTCATAATCGATATAAAGATAAAGTGAATATCATTGCAGTTCATATGCCACGCCTGGAAGGTGATCTTAACTTGGAGGAAATTAAAAGAGTAGCTGCTCAGCATAACATGACACAACCAATATTTGTTGACGGCAAGTTGAGATTAACGAATGCATTCGATAATCAATTCGTGCCTGCCTATTATATTTTCGATAAATATGGGAAGTTGCGGCATTCCCAAACTGAACGAAGTGGTATGCACATGCTGCAAAAACGAATTGACCGTATGTTGAATGAAATGAATAGATAATATCTCATTCAATGAGACGACCGGTTATTAGGTCGTCTTTTCTTTTTCCTGTGAAAATAATGTGATACACTAATTTCATCCATAAATCGGATTGGAGCGGAATTGAATGAAAAAAGAATTTGTCGTCATTGGACTTGGCCGGTTCGGTGGAAGCATCGTCAATGAATTGGTGGAATTAGATGCTGACGTTATGGCAATCGATATTTCACCTGACCGTGTAGAAGAATTTGCACAAATTGCGACGACAGCAGTGGCGGCCGATACTACTGATGAATCTGCACTCCGGTCATTGGGAATCCGGAATTTTGAGCATGTCGTCGTTGCAATCGGAGAGAATATCCAAGCAAGCATTTTGACAACGCTTATTTTAAAAGAAATCGGTGTGAGTCGAATAACAGTAAAAGCGCAAAATGATTATCATGCAAAAGTTTTGAAAAAAATTGGCGCGGATCAAGTCGTGCATCCGGAACGGGACATGGGGAAGAGGATTGCGAACAATTTGGTGTCCAATAATATTTTGGATTACTTGGAGCTGTCCGATGAATATTCGATTGCAGAGATTCGGGCGAATGAGAAGTTGGCCGGATTTACGTTGATTGATCTTGATATCAGGGCGAAATATGGCGTCAATATTGTTGCTATCAAGCGGGATGCGCAAATCTTGGTTTCCCCACAAGCGATAGAAGAAATCCAGTTGAATGATATATTGATTGTTATCGGTTCTGACTTGGATATTCATAAATTCGAGAAGAAGGCTCTTCATTGATGAAGAGTCTTTTTTGGTTACATGAACAATGCCCTCTTGTCAATAAGACATGAGGGCATTTTATTGAGTCAGACTTCCATGACGACTGGAAGTACCATTGGTCTGCGTTTTGTTTGATCGTATAAATAAGGTGAAAGGATATCGATGATGTCGCTTTTTAAAGACCCTGCTTCCGCAGGAGAGTTTGCTAGTTTTTTATTTAATTCTTTGGATAATAGATGTTGTGCTTCGCTGATCATCATACCGGATTCTCTCATATAAACAAACCCACGTGAAATGATATCAGGTCCAGAGACAACTTTGTTACGTTTCTTATCGACAGTGGCAACGACAATGACCAAACCGTCTTCTGACAGTATTTTGCGGTCGCGTAAAACGACACTGCCGATATCACCAATTCCGCTTCCATCAATATATACATCACCTGATGGGAGTTTGCCGGCAAGTCTTGCTGTGTCCTCAGTTAAGGCGAGCACATCTCCGTTGCTCATAATGAAGACGTTGTCCGGTTCGACATCACAGCTAACGGCGAGCTCTTTATGCATTGACAACATGCGGTATTCACCGTGAATAGGCATGAAGAATTTCGGTTTAATCAACCTGAGCATCAGCTTCTGTTCTTCTTGTGAACCGTGACCAGATGTATGGATGTTGTTTAAAGCGCCATGTATAACTTCTGCCCCGGCACGGAAAAGTGCATTAATCGTCTTATTGACGCTAAGTGTGTTTCCAGGAATCGGGGAGGACGAGAAGATGACAGTGTCACCTGGTTGGATTTGCACTTGTCGGTGTGTTCCGTTAGCGATCCTCGATAATGCAGCCATCGGTTCGCCTTGGCTTCCCGTACAAAGAATCATCACTTCATTGGCAGGCAATCGGTTAAGCGACTGCGTGTCTACAAATAATTCTTTAGGTGCATTGATGTACCCGAGTTCTCGGCCGATTGTGATTGCATTATCCATACTTCTACCAAATACAGCAATTTTACGACCATGACGTTCAGCCGCTTCGATAACTTGTTGAAGTCGGTGAATGTTGGATGCAAACGTTGCAAAGATGATTCTTCCATCAACCTTCCGGAAGATTTCATTCAAGCTATCGCCGACTTTCCTCTCTGACATCGTAAAGTTTGGTACTTCTGCATTCGTACTGTCTGAGAGGAGACATAGCACTCCGTCACTTCCTAATTTCGCCATCTTGGCAAGGTCGGCTGGCTCTCCGACTGGTGTAAAATCGAATTTGAAGTCACCAGTATGAACGATATTGCCTGAAGGCGTTTTAACGACGACTCCGAAAGCATCGGGAATACTATGGGTTGTCCGGAAGAAGGAGACGGATGTCTTCCTGAATTTAAATACGTCATCTTCCTTGAACTCAATCATCTTGGTAGTTCGAAGAAGCCCGTGTTCATCAAGCTTATTGCGGAGCAAGCCAAGAGCCAATTTACTTCCATAGACCGGAATATTGATCTTTCGCAGCAAATAAGGGATTCCTCCGATATGGTCCTCGTGACCGTGCGTGATGAACAGGCCTTTAATTTTTTCAACATTCCGTTCTAAGTAAGTGTAGTCCGGAATAACGTAATCAATTCCGAGTAAGTCGTCCTCAGGGAATTTGATGCCAGCATCGATGAGGATAATTTCGTCTTGGAATTGAACACAATATGTGTTTTTGCCGATTTCTCCAAGTCCGCCAAGGGCGAAAACGGCTGTTTCATTGTTTTTAATTAGTTTCATGTTGCTTAAACCTGCTCTAGCTCAAAATGAGGTGATGCTTGCTCGTATTCGAGGTGATTGCCTTCGAGCAGTTGGATCAGTTCAATATTGTACTTCCGGCTCTTTAGCTTTTCGCGGACGGTTCTTTCAGAATCGGCTTCAATGTACAGATGTTTTGTGTTTTCACGAATTGGTACTTGCATGGCGTTTTCTTGGTAATAAACTTTGTAAATCATGGTAAGCTCTCCTTTTTACGTTCGTTTGAATCTTTCTCTTCATCTTAGCACGTCGGTAATTTAAAATAAACTATGATGAATTTTTTCATCTTGAGTGGCAAAAAAATAAAAAGAAAAGCCCGCCAGTTTTGTTGGCGGGCGTTGTCTATGCGATCGTCTTTTTGCCGAGTATGCCATTGAGCCGTTTTAACAGTTTACGTTTGAGGCGCTTGTACATGGGCATATCACTCCTTAAAGACATTATATAGGAATTCGAAATTTCAGTCAAGTTTAAATTCCTTTTTAGTCTCTTTCAAAAGGAGTGGCATCAGGTATGTTTTTGTATGGAGCTGAGGCATCGATATGGTCGTAAAACATGATGCCATTCAAATGATCAAGCTCATGTTGAAAGGCGATGGCAGGTAGACCTTTAAGTCTCATTTTAAATTCAATGCCATCCGGATTGAATGCTTTCACAGTTATTCTTGCATAGCGAGGAACAAAACCATCAACATCCCGATCAACGGAAAGGCAACCTTCACCTGAAGTCAAATAAGTTTTCTCGACAGAGTGGCTTACAATTTTTGGATTGATGGCAACGAAGCTAAGCGGTTTTTTCCCCTCTTCTTCTATGTGCAATGCGAAAATCCTCTTTGATACATTCACTTGGGGAGCTGCAAGGCCAATGCCTGGACGCAAGCCATACCGTTCACACACGTCGTCATTCTGGCTATTTATTAGATATTCGAGTAAATCGGTACATAGTTTTTTTTCATTCGCATCTATTGGAAATGTCACTTCTTCTGCTACTTTACGGAGTGACGGATGGCCTTCGCGAACTATATCTTCCATTAAAATCATTACGTATTCTTCCTTTCGATAACCATGCTGTACTTCTATTATAAGCCAATGGGGAAAAGAGGGTAAAGGTTTTTGTGCATGCTTGAAATGGTTTGCTTATACAGTTATAGTGAAATTCAGATTGGAGGAAATGCTATGAATAAAAAAGTAGTTAGTTTAGTTGCAATCGGCATGTTGGCATTATCCGGCTGCAGTATCGGACAGTCAACCGAAAAGCAACTCTCTGAAACCTTAACAAAAATGAATGAATCTGAAACAGAATATCGTGATACTCAAAGTAAATTGACCGAGCTGGAAAAAACGGAACAAAAGACATTTACCGAAACGATGGAGCTAACGAAAGAAGATATCGACAACCTGCGTTCGAAAATCGATGAATTAGAAGGTTTATTAGATGATAGACTTTCTTTTATAGACAAAGAGGAAACGGCAATGAAAGAAGCGGAAGAATTCGTCAAAGAGCTTGACACCATTGCGGAAGACGCGTCCGACAGTGAAGGCAGTCAGATTTTGAAACTGAAAGCAGCGGCGAAGAAGCGATATGATCATCATTCTTCCTTTATTGATGAATATAGGAAACTTGCAAGTATCCAAAAAGAATTTTATAACATGCTTTCCTCTGAGGATGTTGAACTGGAAGACTTGAAACAGAAGGTGGAAGAAGTGAACGAGCAAAATACGATCGTTCAAAAGGCTATTTCCGAATTCAATGAAGCGACAAAAGAAGTAAATTCTTTAAAAGAAGATGTATTTTCAAGTTTAGAACAAGAAAAATAAAGGAAATGGATAAAGTGGAGGCAATTGCGGCTCCGCTTTTTCTTTATGGGAAAACTATTATAATACAGATTGTATATTGTAGTAGTACAGAATTTAGATTTATTGCAATTCAGAATACGAGAGCGACGCTGAAATGTCAGCAATAACAGTGATTGACCTATTTGCTCTCTTTAAGTATACTGATTAGTGGAAGTCGATTGTATCACTATAAGAAACAAGAAAAAATAATACAGATATAAAGGAGAGTTGCCGATATGGCTGCAAAACAAGAAAAGCAGTTCGATCCGGTGAAAACGCTTCATTCTATTGAAGATCAGTTTGAAATGTTTCAGATCTTGAATGAAGAAGGCGAGATTGTCAATAAAGACGCGGATCCAAATTTATCTGATGAAGAATTGACAGAATTAATGACACGGATGGTCTATACAAGAATCTTGGATCAACGGTCAATCTCTTTGAACCGCCAAGGAAGACTTGGATTCTATGCGCCGACTGCTGGGCAGGAAGCATCACAGCTTGCATCCCATTTCGCGCTTGAGAAGGAAGATTTCATTTTGCCGGGGTATCGAGATGTTCCACAACTTATATTCCACGGTTTACCGTTACATATGGCGTTCTTATGGTCCCGAGGACATTATTTAGGAAGCGCTTTTCCTGAAGGGTTGAACGTGTTATTCCCGCAAATCATCATCGGTGCACAGTATATCCAAGCTGCAGGAGTTGCTCTCGGACTTCAAAAACGTGGAATTAAAGCTGTAGCCATGACGTATACGGGTGACGGCGGTACATCTCAAGGTGATTTCTATGAAGGAATCAACTTTGCGGGAGCATACCGTTCGCCTGCGATTTTCGTTGTTCAAAACAACCAATATGCGATCTCGACTCCTCGTGAGTTGCAAACAGCCGCTAAAACGCTTGCACAAAAAGGTGTAGCTGCTGGAATTCCAAGCATTCTTGTCGACGGAATGGATGCGCTTGCTGTATACGCTGCAACACGTGATGCTAGGGAACGTGCTGTTAATGGTGAAGGTCCAACACTTATTGAAACAATGTGTTACCGATACGGACCGCATACGATGGCAGGAGATGATCCTACTCGGTACCGTACGTCCGACACAGATAACGAATGGGAAAAACGTGATCCGCTCATCCGTTTCCGTAAATACCTTGAAGGTAAAGGTATTTGGAACGAAGAGAAGGAAAACGAAGTAATTGAGCGTGCTAAGGAAGAAATTAAAGATGCCATCAAGAAGGCAGATGCAGCACCTAAACAAAAAGTGACCGATTTCATGAAAATAATGTACAAGGGCGATATGCCATCCAATTTGCAAGAGCAATTTGAACTGTATACAGAGAAGGAGTCGAAGTAACCGATGGCACAAATGACGATGATTCAAGCGATTACCGATGCAATGCGCACGGAGCTTAAAAATGATGAAAACGTCCTCGTCTTCGGTGAAGACGTTGGAGTGAACGGCGGTGTATTCCGTGCGACTGAAGGTTTGCAAAAAGAATTTGGTGAAGAGCGCGTTTTTGATACGCCTCTTGCAGAATCAGGGATCGGCGGACTTGCGGTCGGTTTGACGCTTACAGGTTTCCGTCCTGTTATGGAAATCCAGTTTTTCGGGTTCCTCTATGAAGTGATTGACTCTGTAAGCGGCCAATTGGCACGCCAATCCTACCGTACAGGCGGAAGATTTAACGCACCTGTAACGATTCGTTCACCATTTGGCGGCGGCGTTGCTACACCTGAAATGCATGCTGACAGCTTTGAAGGGATAGTTGCATCCCAACCAGGTTTGACTGTAGTTATTCCTTCTACACCATATGATGCTAAAGGGCTTTTAATCTCAGCGATTCGCGATGAAAATCCAGTAGTGTTCTTGGAGCATATGAAGCTATACCGTTCATTCAGACAAGAAGTACCTGAAGAGGAATACACAATTCCTCTTGGGAAAGCTGATGTGAAGCGAGAAGGTACAGATCTTTCAATTATTACTTATGGTGCAATGGTCCACGAAAGTTTGAAAGCTGCTGAAACGCTTGAAAAAGAAGGCTATTCAGTAGAGGTTGTAGATTTACGTACGGTTCAACCGTTGGATATTGAAACGATCATCGGTTCGGTTGAGAAGACAAACCGTGCAATCGTTGTCCAAGAAGCGCAAAAACAAGCGGGCATTGCAGCAAACGTCGTCTCTGAAATAACAGAACGAGCAATCTTGAGCCTTGAAGCACCAGTTTTACGTGTAACAGCTCCTGATACAGTCTATCCATTTGCTCAAGGAGAAAATGCTTGGCTTCCGGACGCAAACGACATTATTGAAACAGCTAAAAAAGTTTTGACATTCTGATTCAGAGTTTACCTCTGACAATTAAGAAAGGGTGAATTTTGTGGCATATGAATTCCGTTTGCCAGATATCGGGGAAGGGATTCACGAAGGTGAAGTCGTAAAGTGGTTTGTTGCCAAAGGCGATAAAGTCAATGAAGATGACACGCTTCTTGAAGTCCAGAACGATAAAGCAGTTGTGGAAATCCCATCACCTGTAACAGGCACAGTCGAAGAAATTCTTGTTGGAGAAGGAACAGTCGCTGTAGTTGGTGATGTATTGATTCGTTTTGACGCTCCGGGGTATGAAAGTGAAAGCGTTGAGGAGGAGGGCAAGGAAGAGACGGAAGCCCAAGTCCAAGCAACTGCTGAAGCAGGCCAAGACATAGAGAAAGAAGTAGTGAAGAAGGACGAGCCTAAGCAGAAACCGGTTGCGGCTTCTACTCAGGAGCAATCCAATGTTTCATCAAAACGCGTTATTGCGATGCCTTCTGTCCGAAAATTTGCAAGGGAAAAGGATATCGATATCCGTCAAGTACAAGGTTCAGGTAAAAATGGTCGTGTCTTGAAAGAAGATATCGAAGCTTTCCTAAACGGCGGTCAACAACAGCCTGCTCAAACGACAGAAGAGACTCAAACGTCGGTTGAAGTAGAAACGCAAAAACAAGAAGCGAAGCCTACAGCTCCGGTAGCTTTGGAAGGTGACTTCCCTGAAACCCGTGAGAAAATGTCGGGAATTCGAAAAGCGATTGCGAAGGCAATGGTCAATTCCAAACATACAGCACCTCATGTGACGCTATTGGATGAAATCGACGTATCAGAGCTTGTTGCTCATCGTAAGAAATTCAAGGAAATCGCAGCTGAAAAAGATATTAAGCTCACATATCTTCCGTATGTTGTGAAGGCGCTTGTATCTACCCTGCGTGAGTTCCCTCAATTGAATACATCTCTTGATGATGAAAAAGAGGAAATCATCCAAAAGCATTATTACAACATCGGTATTGCTGCAGATACGGACCGTGGTCTTCTTGTGCCGGTCATCAAGCACGCAGATCGGAAATCAGTATTTGCGATTTCACAAGAGATCACCCAGCTTGCTGAAAAGGCGCGAGATGGAAAATTAAGTCCTGCTGAAATGAAAGGCGCTTCGTGTTCCATTACGAACATCGGCTCTGCAGGCGGACAATGGTTTACACCGATAATTAACCATCCGGAAGTTGCGATTCTCGGAATTGGCCGTATCTCTGAAAAGCCTGTTGTAAAAAATGGTGAAATTGTTGCTGCACCTATGTTAGCATTATCATTGGTATTCGATCACCGGGTAATTGATGGGGTTACAGGACAACAGGCACTGAACCATATTAAGAAATTGCTCGGAAATCCAGAACTTTTATTAATGGAGGCGTAAACAAATGGTAGTAGGAGACTTTCCAATCGAAGTGGATACACTAGTTGTAGGTTCCGGCCCCGGAGGATATGTTGCTGCAATTCGTGCAGCTCAGTTAGGACAAAAAGTTACAATCGTTGAGAAAGAAAATCTAGGCGGTGTTTGTCTTAACGTTGGTTGCATTCCTTCGAAAGCCCTTATTTCTGTTGGGCATCGTTACGCATCCGCAAAGGATTCCGATGACATGGGAATCTCGGCAACTGATGTAAAACTAGACTTTTCTAAAGCGCAAGCATTCAAAGACGGCGTTGTCAAAAAATTGACAGGCGGCGTTGAAGGACTTCTAAAAGGGAACAAAGTGGACATTGTCAAAGGCGAAGCATACTTCGTTGATGCAAACACTGCAAAAGTTATGGATGAAACATCCTCCCAGACGTACAAGTTCAAAAATGCGATTATTGCTACAGGTTCACGTCCGGTTGAGATCCCTACATTCAAATTTACAAAACGCGTCATCAATTCGACTGGCGCTCTTAACTTGGAAGAAGTTCCTGGACACTTGGTCGTCATCGGCGGCGGCTATATCGGTACTGAATTAGGTTCTGCGTATGCGAACCTCGGTTCTAAAGTAACGATCATCGAAGGGGCAGACGATATTCTTGCCGGATTCGAAAAGCAAATGACGCAAATCGTTAAAAAAGGCCTGAAGAAAAAAGGCGTTGAAATTGTCGTGAAAGCTTCTGCTAAAGGCGTTGAAGAATCCGATACTGGCGTAGTTGTAACATATGAGGCTAAAGGCGAAGAGCAAAAAATTGAAGCTGACTATGTACTTGTCACTGTGGGACGCCGTCCGAACACTGATGAAATCGGTCTTGAAGAAATGGGTATCAAATTCCTTGAGCGTGGTCTAATCGATGTGGATAAGCAATGCCGTACAAGCATTCCTAACATCTATGCAATCGGTGATATCGTCTCCGGGCCTCAACTTGCACACAAAGCTTCTTATGAAGCGAAAGTGGCTGCTGAAGCGATTTCCGGTGAAAAGTCCGAAGTGGACTATTTGGCAATCCCGGCAGTTTGCTTCACTGATCCTGAACTAGCAACAGTCGGATTGAATGAGCAACAAGCAAAAGATGAAGGATATGAAGTAGTGGCGGGCAAATTCCCGTTTGCTGCAAACGGCCGTGCGCTTGCGCTTAATGCAACTGATGGATTCGTCAAACTTGTTTCTCGCAAAGAGGACGGACTTCTATTAGGTGCGCAAATCGTAGGAGAAAATGCATCTGATATGATTGCTGAGCTTGGTCTTGCTATTGAAGCTGGAATGACTTTGGAAGACATCGCAATGACAATCCACGCTCACCCTACACTTGGTGAAATTTCCATGGAAGCTGCAGAAGTAGCTTTAGGTAAACCAGTTCATATGATTACAAAGTAATTGTAGATTAAAAGAATGCGTCCGATGGCTGAAGTGCCTTTCGGACGCTTTTCTAATTCTAGTACCCTGTTCGTTTGTAGGTCTCTTCTAAGTCGTGTTAGGATAAAAATATTGATTTATACATCTAGATAAAGGAGAGGATTCCATGAAAAAGAGTTTGTTATACATACCGCTTCTCTCGATGTTGCTATTAGCAGCATGCAGTGAGGAAGAAGCAAAGCCGGCAGGAATGGATGAGCAGGATCAATCCCCTGAAGTGGAAGAGACTTCAGAAGAGGTCGTTTCTGATGAAGAACAGCAAGAAATAGATGGCAAAGTTGAATCAGATGAGGAAACTGACGTTGTCGATCAAACACCTCTTTACGAATTGAATCCGAAAACATACTCCATTCAGCCAATCGGTGATGCGAATCCTGAAGTCGTCCTATTAACAATCGATGACGCACCTGATAAAAGAGCTCTGGACATGGCGAAAACATTGAAGAGCTTAGACGCTCCTGCCATCTTTTTCGTTAATGGCCATTTTATCGATACAGATGAACAGAAAGCAGTTTTGAAAGAAATTCATGACATGGGATTCGTCATCGGAAACCATACAAAAACACACGCAAATTTAAAAACATTATCAGAAGAAGAGCAACGTGAGGAAATCGTTGCAGTGAATGATATTGTTGAAGAGGTTACAGGTGAGCGTCCTATATTTTTCCGTGCTCCGTTTGGCGTGAATACAGATTTCAGCCGAGCTCTTGCAATTGAGGAAGGCATGCAATTAATGAACTGGTCATACGGCTATGATTTTGAAAAAGAGTATATGACGAAGGAGAAAATTGCTGATATTATGGTGAACACTGAATTGCTCCGAAACGGTTCCAATTTGCTGATGCATGATAGGGATTGGACTGCTGATGCTCTGGGGACGATCGTAAATGGTTTAAGGGATAAAGGGTATGAATTTGTAGATCCTAAACTTATAAAAGGTTTGGAGGATCAGGAACAAGGAGAATAAGGGGGAGCTTTTTATGGAGTGGAAAACGAGAATTACGGAACTATTGGATATTGAGTATCCGATCATTCAGGGGGGATTAGCCTATCTTGCTTATGCTGACTTAGCTGCAGCAGTTTCAGAGGCAGGCGGGCTAGGTCAGATTACAGCGATGAGTTTGGAGTCTCCAGACGCACTACGCAAGGAGATTAGAAAGGTGCGGGAACTAACAAAGAAGCCTTTCGGAGTAAACTTTGCGATCGGCCAGCATGGACGCCCATATGAGCATATGCTCGATGTCGCAATCGAAGAAAATGTGAAGGTTCTCTCGGTAACAGGTGGTAACCCTACTCCGTTCTTTGATTATATTAAAGACGTGGATGTCAAAAAGCTTGTATTGGTCGCTGCTAAAAGACAAGCGGTCAAAGCGGAATCGCTCGGTGCGGATGCAGTAATGGTCGTCGGACAGGAAGGGGGAGGCCATTTGGGACGTGATGATATCGGAACTATGGTGTTAGTCCCGCAAGTGGTTGATGCTGTTAAAATTCCTGTCATCGCATCTGGTGGCATAGGGGACGGACGGGGATGGATGGCTGCACACGCATTAGGAGCAGAAGGGATTGAAATGGGCACTCGTTTCATTGCAACAAAAGAATGTATCCATGCTTCAATGGAATACAAAACAGCCCTTCTTCAGACAGATGAGACCGGTACAGTTGTCATAAAACGTACACTTGGAGCACCGGCTAGAGCACTAGCAGGGAATTGGACGGAAAAAATTTTACGTATGGAAGAGGAAAATGCTGATTATGATAAATTGAAGGACTATATTAGTGGTGCCGCAAATCGTCGGTTCATCCATGATGGCGAAGAACAAGCTGGTTTTGGGTGGGCTGGACAAGTTGCCGGTATGATTGAGGACATTCCGACCGTAGCAGAGCTGATTGACAGGATGGTAAGGCAAGCAGAGGAAATCAGAAGAAAATGGGCATGAAGAAAGGTGCGGGAATCAATGGAATATAATTATCCTTTAAGTCATCATTGGACGACCGAAGAAATTATTGACGTAGTAGCATTTTTTCAAGCAGTAGAGAAAGCGTATGAAACTCAAATAGCAAGGGATAGCTTTATGAATGCATATAAAGCATTCAAGAAAGTCGTTCCTTCCATGTCTGAAGAAAAGACGATCTTCAAGGAGTTTGAAGAAGCGAGCGGTTTTAACAGTTACCGTGTTGTGAAGAAGGCCAAAGAAGGCAATGACGGAGATATTATTACTGGATCTTATTAAGGCGAGTGGTAATGGGCAGGAGTTTCCTCAGCCTGATTGAAAACGCTTGCCAGCCTAGGCGCGAAGTCGAGCGAAGACGCGAATAGAACTAAAGTTCAT
>NZ_JBQCKP010000009.1:0-186117 GCF_051966875.1 Sporosarcina sp. SAFN-015
CGTTGATGTATTAAGGTTCAATACCCGTTTTTCAACGTAAGGTGTTTTTATTTGTCTCATTTTCTTAGGTCAGTGCGTTTCCCAGTCGTATAAAATATCGGGTCTTTTCTTTCACCGGAGATATTAACCATGCTTAATCCAGTTAAGGTATTCTCCACATCACGCACCGTCTCATATGCCGATGATACAATTTTCACGCCAAACGGCAATTGTTCTTGAATGTGCTCATGCAAAACTGGGTAATGCGTGCAGCCTAAAATGGCCGTATCGAACTCCAAATGTGCAATCGGCTCCAAAGTCCTTTTAATAATTGGTTGAATGTCCGTTTGCTTATATGCCCCACTTTCAACAAGAGGAACAAACTCGGGACAGGCAAGCGGAATAACAACCGTATCTGATGAAATTGTAGAAATGGCGTTCTCATATGCCTTGCTTTTGACTGTGCCTATTGTACCTAATACAACAATTTTTCTGTTTGAAGATACAAGCGCAGCTGCCCTCGCACCCGGTTCAATTACACCTAAGACGGGGAAAGGAAACTGTTCACGTAACATATCCAGCGCCACCGCGGTAGCCGTATTGCATGCGACAACTAGCATTTTGATGCCCATTTTTGCAAGAGCAGAAGCCATTTCCAACGTAAATTCCTTTACTTCTTCAACTGAACGTGGTCCATATGGACAACGCGCATCATCGCCTATATAAATAATTGTTTCATTCGGTAAAAAATGTAATATTTCTTTTACGACGGTCAATCCGCCGACACCGGAATCAATGACTCCGATTGGTGCATTATTCGGGATCTTCAATCCTTGATCATCTCTTTGTGCAGTTTAGTCAACAATCGGGAAAACTCGTTTATTTCTACCTCTGAAAAATCCTCGAGAACTGCATTCAAATATTTCCGACGTTTGTCAATCACTTCTTCGATAATACGTTCACCTTCACCTAATAAGTGGATACGTACGACGCGGCGATCCTGTTCATCACGCACTCTTTTCACGAGTCTGTTGTTTTCCATGCGATCGACAAGATCTGTCGTCGTGCTGAACGCTAAATACATCTTATTCGACAAATCTCCAATTGTCATGTCGCCATGCTCGAACAACCATTGCAAGGCAATGAACTGTGGAGGTGTAATCGTATAATTGCTTAATATTTTTCGACCTTGTTGCTTAATGATCCCAGATATATATCGAAGTTCCTTTTCCATCCGAGCAATGTTCTCGGCACCGTCAAGACTCATTGCGTTATGTTCCGCCACATATACCAGCTCCCTGAAAACGAATACTGTCTACTTATTGTCACCTTTTTCATCATAGAACGCAACAGTTTTAAAAAGGATAATAAGTATATCATGTTTTTTCAGGGAACTGAGCATATACATATATATGACGGTTCATAACGAGTCAGCTATTCAAGGAACAACAATAGATTTGTTAATTCAGTTTCAGTTCCCCTAATCGCAACAATTCGACAATCGCTTGTGCCCTTCCGGATACTCCTAATTTCTGAATGGTATTCGAAATATGATTCCGGACGGTTTTTTCGCTAATGCCGAGCCGTCCTGCGATTTCTTTCGTCGTATGATCATCTACTAATAGATGAAAGATTTCTCGCTCCCTTGCTGTTAGCAAAGAACGGTTTTTCATTTCTCCTGTCAAGACGCGCCCCCTCCTATCCACGTTCACTTTACAATATGTGAAGATGGTTTAGGCTGTGCCGGCTCGTTCATCATTTTACAAGGAAAAACCGGATTTTTGATCGTCTTTCCAAGGAACAGATTTGCCTGTTGTCCTATCGATTTGGACAATCGTTCCCCTTCCCGTAAATGCTATTTCTCCCTTTGCATTTTTCCCCAAATAATGGATGTCGACGGAGCTATTGCCGACAGAGGCCGATTTTACATAAATCGACATTTGTTCATCGAAGAATACTTGTTTCATATAGTCACATTGCAGATCAGCGACGACAGGTATTGTCGTTCCATTCGGATTCAGCCAATCTTGCATATGACCGACGTGCTTTAGATATTCAATCCTAGCATATTCAAAATATGCGAAAGTGACTGTATTATTTAAATGACCATACATGTCCGTTTCTGAAAATCGTACGGTTACTGGTACTGAAAAAGTAAACTCCTCAATCCACTTTTCCATGTTTTCAATATAAGCAATCCTCAACATTCCCACTCCCCTTTTTAAAAATGAATGAACATTCATTCTTTTATTATAGCAAATATGTAGCAAACATCCAATATCACATCAGATTTCCAAAATATATGGCTTATTTCAGGCGAGGGATATCTTTATTGGAAAAAAGAACTGTCGCAAAAAGTCATTTTCGACTTTCTGGACAGTTCTTTCAAGAGATTATAATTAGTCAACCATATGGTCGCTTCCGAAGAAGTTTTTGAACATTTGTACTGTCGTTGCACGGTTCATTGCAGCGATGGAAGTTGTCAAAGGAATACCTTTTGGACATGCGACGACACAGTTTTGCGAGTTACCGCATTCGCCGATTCCTCCATCGGACATAATCGTTGCAAGACGTTCGTCTTTGTTCATTGCACCTGTTGGATGCGAGTTGAAAAGGCGGACTTGTGACAATAATGCTGGTCCGATGAAGTTCGTTTTGTCGTTCACGTTCGGGCAAGCTTCTAGGCATACACCGCACGTCATACATTTAGACAATTCGTAAGCCCATTGGCGTTTACGCTCCGGCATACGTGGACCTTCGCCCAAGTCGTAAGTGCCATCGATCGGAATCCAAGCTTTGATTCTTTTGAGTGAATCGAACATGAATTCACGGTCAACGATCAAGTCACGTACAACCGGGAACGTTCTCATCGGCTCAAGGCGGATCGGCTGTGTCAATTGATCGACTAAAGCCGTACAAGATTGGCGAGGACGTCCGTTGATCACCATTGAACATGCGCCGCACACTTCTTCGAGGCAGTTCATGTCCCAGTTGACTGGTGTCGTTTTCTTCCCGTCAGCATTCACCGGGTTACGACGGATTTCCATTAAAGCGGAAATGACGTTCATATTCGGTCTATATGGAATTTCAAAGCTTTCCATATACGGTTTTGAATCAGGTGTATCTTGTCGCTGAATTTCAAATTTGACCGTTTTACCTGCAGTTGGCTGTTCAAGGACAGCAGTTGTTTGCTCAGTCACTTATGTCAATCTCCTTTCTTCGCTGAATAGTCACGTTTACGCGGCGGAATCAAGGATACATCCACTTCTTCATAAGAAAGGATCGGCGCAGATTTTCCATCGAACTCTGCGATTGTCGTTTTCAAGAAGTTTTCGTCGTCACGATTCGGGAACTCTGGTTTGTAATGCGCACCGCGGCTCTCATTACGATTCAATGCTCCCAATGTGATGACACGTGCCAAGTATAGCATGTTTTTCAACTGGCGAGTGAATGTCGCACCTTGGTTGGACCATTGTTGTGTGTCCACGATATTGATGTTTTCGTAACGCTCAAGAAGCTCTTGAAGCTTGTAATCCGTTTCTTGTAATTTATCGTTGTAACGAACAACCGTTACGTTATCCGTCATGATCTCTCCAAGTTCTCTATGAAGCATGTATGCATTTTCATTGCCATCCATCTTCAACGTTGCGTCCCATTTTTGCTGTTCGTCTTTCACAGCTGCATCAAATAGTGTTGAAGGAAGCTCGTCTGCAGAGCGTTTTACACCACGCATATACTTGACCGCTTCCGGACCTGCAACCATACCTCCATAGATGGCAGATAGCAAGGAGTTCGCTCCTAGGCGGTTCGCACCGTGCTGGGAGTAATCACATTCACCAGCTGCAAACAGTCCTGGGATGCTTGTATGCTGTTCGTAATCGACCCAAAGTCCGCCCATTGAATAGTGGACTGCAGGGAAGATTTTCATCGGCAATTTACGTGGATCGTCGCCAGTGAACTTCTCGTAGATCTCAATGATGCCGCCAAGTTTTACGTCAAGCTCATGCGGATCTTTATGAGAAAGGTCAAGGTATACCATATTTTCCCCGTTAATACCCAATTTCTGATTAACGCAGACATCAAAAATTTCACGTGTCGCAATGTCACGTGGTACTAAGTTACCGTAATCAGGGTATTTTTCCTCTAGGAAGTACCAAGGCTTACCGTCTTTATATGTCCAAATACGACCGCCTTCACCACGAGCAGATTCACTCATGAGACGAAGTTTGTCATCTCCAGGGATGGCAGTCGGGTGAATTTGAATAAATTCCCCATTCGCATATTTAGCCCCTTGTTGATAAACTATCGAAGCTGCGGAACCTGTATTGATTACTGAGTTTGTTGATTTACCGAAAATGATTCCGGGGCCGCCAGTCGCCATTATGACCGCGTCAGCAGGGAATGCTTTAATTTCCATAGACTGCATATTTTGCGCTTTGATGCCTCGGCAAATTCCTTCATCATCCATAATGATTCCAAGGAATTCCCAATGCTCGTACTTCTGAACAAGACCCGCCACTTCATGACGACGAACTTGCTCATCCAATGCATATAGAAGTTGTTGGCCAGTAGTTGCGCCAGCAAAAGCTGTACGGTGATGTAACGTACCGCCAAAACGACGGAAATCCAATAATCCTTCAGGTGTACGGTTGAACATGACACCCATCCGGTCCATCAAGTGGATGATCCCTGGTGCTGCCTCAGCCATAGCTTTGACTGGAGGTTGGTTCGCAAGGAAGTCTCCTCCATATACAGTGTCATCAAAGTGGATTGCTGGAGAGTCTCCCTCACCTTTTGTATTCACTGCGCCGTTAATGCCGCCTTGGGCACAAACGGAGTGGGAGCGTTTTACCGGAACGAGTGAGAACAGGTCAACCCCGACCCCTTCTTCCGCAGCTTTGATAGTTGCCATCAAGCCGGCAAGTCCGCCACCGACGACAATCAATCTGCCTTTTGCCATTATTGTTTCACTCCTCATTTTTTTACATGTTCTGTAATTTATCTACGATCAATTAGACAACAAATGCCAATAGGGCTTGAATGCCAATTACCGATAGTACTAAGAAAGCTAGTATTGTAATGTATGAAACAATTTTTTGTGAGTTTGGTGATTGTGCAAACCCCCAAGTAACTGCAAATGACCAAAGGCCGTTTGCCAAGTGGAAAGTTGCCGCAATAACACCAGCAATGTAAAACACGAGCATAAATGGACTAGACAAAATGTTCGCCATCATGTCGAAGTTCACTTCAGTGCCCAAAGCTTTTTGGATTCTTGTCTCCCAAATATGCCACGCAATGAAGATAACAAGAAAAACACCCGTAATCCTTTGCAATAAGAACATCCAGTTGCGGAAAGTTCCGTAGCGCTGAACATTGTTTTTCGCAGTGAAAGCTATGTACACACCGTAAAACGCATGGAACATCAGTGGAATATAGATCACAAACCATTCCAAGAAAAGAACGAATGGCAAGTTCCCCATAAAGTTAGATGCGTTATTGAATGCCTCTTCACCGCGAGTTGCAAAATGGTTAATAACCAAGTGTTGAGTCAGGAACAACCCAACCGGAATAATTCCGAGCAATGAATGCAGTCGGCGCAAGTAAAAATCTGATTCTCTCGACAAGTCTTTACCCTCCCTTATTTAAGAGATATGTCCGAAATGCGTCGTCACTGTTTGTACAAATGAAGGACGTTGACGGCATGCCTCTTAATGGTACAATATGATAACATGTTCATTGTACTCCTCACTTTTGAGGAGGTCAAGGTGATGTGAGCTTTTTACAGGTCGCTGTCAAAAAGTTCAATCCGCAAACCGATTCTCCCGAAAGGACTGTATAATCGTTGGATAAACAAACATATGAAACTCCGACACGATTAGGATATGAAATCATAAAAGACCATGTGCTCCCGAACATTCTAGGTAAACATGAAGATGAAATCCTCTATTGGTCCGGGAAAGACGTGGCAAGGAAGTTCCCAATCTTCTCAATCGACGAACTTCCCGATTTCTTTCAGGAAGCCGGCTGGGGTCCACTTATCGCCTACGAGGGCAAATCTGCGAAGGACGAGGCAATGTTCATTCTTGAGCAATGCGACGCAACTTTGTTAGAAAAAAGATCTTACCAGCTAGAAGCCGGTTTCATCGCTGAACAGTTCCAAATACTGAATGGCTATTTGACTGAATGCTATGGTGAAAAATTCCCGAAAGAAAAACAAGTCCGTTTTCTTGTGAAATGGGATTTGAAAACAAACGTATAATAGCAATTTGCTAAAATCTCTCTTTCAAAAGAAAAATAATCTAGAGGATTCCTAGAAGAGAAGAAGGGCTCATCGACATTCGATATGAGCCCTTTATTTTTTATCTTCCTTGAAATATTCCATCACGGTCTCCGCAACCTTAATCGGAAGGCCTGCCTCGTTCAATTCGGCTGCAGTTGCTTCCCGAATTTTCTTTATGGAACCGAAATGCTTTAATAATTGCTGTTTCCGCTTCGGTCCGACTCCAGGCAAACCATCCAAAACAGATGTCAATGAATTCGAATCTCTGCGTTGTCGATGGAACGTAATGACGAAGCGGTGCACTTCATCTTGTATCCGTTGCAGTAAATAAAATGCCTCGCTCGTCCGTTTCAACGGCACGACCTCTACCGGATTTCCGTACAGCAATTGAGCCGTCTGATGCTTGTCATCCTTCGCAAGTCCCGCAATCGGGATAGATAAGCCAAGCTCATCCTCAATGATTTCACGCGCAACTTCCATCTGACCTTTCCCACCATCAATAATAATCAAGTCAGGCAGCGGCAGCTGATCTCTTAATACGCGGACATATCGTCTGCGGATCACTTCGCGCATAGCCCCATAATCGTCATGTGCTGCCGCAGTCCTCGTTTTATATTTCCTATAGTCTTTTCGGTTCGGTTTTCCATCAACGAAAGAAACCATCGCAGATACCGGATCGACACCGCCCGTGTGGGAGTTATCAAACGCTTCGATTCGCAGTGGAGTAGAAATCCTCATCGCCTCTCCAAGATCTTCACAAGCCCCGATGGTCCTCTGCTCCTGACGATCAATGAGCTGGAATTTTTCACGCAATGAAATTTGAGCATTTTTATTCGATAATTTCACGAGATCTTTTTTCTTGCCTCTTTGAGGGATGAATACATTCACATTCAATAGTTGTTGAACGATTTCCAAATCGATTCCTTCTGGCAGTAAAATTTCTTTAGGCAGAAGATGGCCGCTCTTTCCGTAAAATTGACCGATGAATGTTAGCAGCTCTTCTTCTGGATCTTGATATAAAGGAAATATGGAAACATCCCTTTCAATCAATTTGCCTTGGCGTACAAAAAATACTTGGACACACATCCATCCCTTTTCAACTGCATACCCGAAAACGTCACGGTCTGTGAAGTCGTTCATCATCATTGTTTGCTTCTCCATGACCGCTTCGATATTAGCAATTTGGTCCCGATATTCCTTTGCCCGTTCGAATTCAAGATTTTCAGCAGCCGCCGCCATCTTTTCCGTTAGCTCTTTTTTCACGCTTTTATATCCGCCATTCAGGAAGCGGCTTATATCGTCCACCATTTCTTTATATGTTTCTTGCTTTATTTCATGCACACAAGGGGCTAAGCATTGACCCAAATGGTAATAAAGACAAACGCGGTCCGGCAACTGATGGCATTTCCGGTAAGGATACAAACGGTCTAGCAGCTTTTTCGTTTCGTGTGCCGCTGTAGCATTCGGATAGGGCCCAAAATATTTCCCCTTATCCTTTTTAAGTTGCCTCGTCACAATCAGTTTAGGATGCCGTTCAGAAGTTATTTTTAAGTAGGGGTACGTTTTGTCATCTTTCAGCATGATATTGTACTTAGGGTCATGCTGTTTGATGAGGTTTAATTCCAATATGAGCGCTTCAATATCAGATGTAGTGATGATATATTCAAAGTCCTCGATTTCTCCGACGAGTCGCTGTGTTTTGGCGTCATGGGATCCGGTAAAATAGCTGCGGACCCTGTTTTTCAATATTTTTGCTTTACCGACATAAATGATGGTGCCTTGACGGTCTTTCATTAAGTAACAACCAGGCAAGTCCGGCAGCAAGGATAGTTTATGCTCTATTTTTTCATTCATCTTCTTCACCTACCAAAAAACCGGGTTCCTCTAAAGGTTCCCGGTTTCAAGTAATCCATTACGCGTGTTTTTCGATCAGTTCTGCAAGTTGTTCTTTCGGTTGGAAACCGACAACTTTGTCGACAATTTCTCCGTCTTTGAAGAGGACAAGTGTCGGGATTGACATGATGCCGAATTCTCCAGCAGTCGCTTGGTTCTCATCGACGTCAACTTTGACGATTTTGGCTTTGCCGTTTAGGTCACCGTCAAGCTCTTCCAATACAGGAGCGATCATTTTACAAGGTCCACACCATGTTGCCCAGAAGTCAACAAGCACGAGGCCGTCTTTTGTTTGTTCTTTAAAGTCTTGGTCAGTTGCATGTGTAATAGCCATTTATTCTTTTCCTCCTTTAGTAAATCCAACTATGATTGCATTATAGCATGTCAAATATAGACGGGCGAAACATCTGCTTCAATTAGGAGAAAGGCTCCCGCTTCCGCAGGAGCCTTTTGCTTATTAATTCATTTTGATTTTCTTGATTTCTTCGATCATCATCGGGATGACTTCGAACAAGTCTCCGACGATGCCGTAGTCTGCTACTTTAAAAATGTTTGCTTCTGGATCTTTGTTGATAGCAACAATTACTTTTGAGTTCGACATTCCAGCCATATGCTGGATTGCGCCTGAAATTCCCGCTGCAATGTATAGATCTGGAGTTACTACTTTGCCTGTTTGACCGATTTGCAACGAATAGTCGCAATAATCCGCATCACATGCTCCGCGAGATGCGCCGACTGCACCGCCGAGTAATTGAGCCAATTCTTCCAGAGGTGCAAAACCTTCAGCACTTTTCACACCGCGGCCGCCAGCGACGACAACTTTCGCCTCTGATAGATCAACGCCTTCCGTCGACTTGCGGACGACTTCGCTAATGACGGAGCGTAAGTTCGTGATGTCAACAGAGACGGAAGAAACGTCACCGGAACGGTTTTCGTCTTTTACAAGCGGCTCAATATTGTTCGGACGAACTGTGAAGAATAGAAGACCTTCTTTAATTTTCACTTTTTCAAATGCTTTACCGGAATAGATCGGACGGACGAATACCGCGTCATCGCCTTCTCCTTCGATTGATGTCACATCGGAAATTAAACCTGAAGCTAGTTTACTAGCAATCTTCGGAGATAGATCTTTCCCTAATGAAGTATGACCGAACACGATTGCGTCTGGTTTCTCTTGCTCATAGACAGCCATGAATGCTTGGCCGAATCCGTCTGATGTATAATGTTTCAAATGCGGATGCTCCACAGTGATGACACGATCCGCACCGTATTTGATCATCTCTTCCCCTAATGTTTGAACTGAGTCGCCGAATAGCAAGCCGACGATTTCCCCGCCGTCTGCTACTGTTTTCGCAGCTGCTATTGCTTCGAATGAAACGTTACGCAATGCCCCTTCACGAGCTTCACCAAGTACTACTACTTTTTTAGACATATAGAGTCCCTCCCATTACAATATGAATACACTATGAATTCAATCAAAGCACTTTGGATTCTTTATTAAGAAGTTCAACGAGCTCTTTTACCTGATCGGCCAAGTCTCCTTCTAGGATGCGACCTGCAGCTTTTTGAGGCGGAAGATAGATTTCAATTGTTTCTGTCTTAGCTTCCACATCATCTTCATCAAGGTCCAAATCATCCAATTCCAGTTCTTCAAGCGGTTTTTTCTTTGCTTTCATGATGCCTGGCAAAGATGGATAGCGAGGCTCATTTAATCCTTGTTGTGCTGTGACCAATAATGGCAGGGACGTTTCAATCGTTTCAGAATCCCCTTCAACGTCACGAACGATTTTGACTGAAGTGCCGTCGATTTCAAGGTTTGTAATCGTTGTCACATAATTGATTCCTAATAATTCCGCAACACGTGGCCCGACCTGTCCGGAGCCTCCGTCGATTGCGACATTCCCCGCGAGGATCAAATCCGCATTTTTGTCTTTTAAGTATTCCGCGATGATTTTCGCAGCAGTAAACTCGTCCATCTCATCCAAGTCGTCCTCGGTATTGATCAGAACAGCTTTGTCCGCTCCCATTGCCAATGCAGTACGAAGCTGCTTTTCAGCTTCTTCATCGCCGATTGTGATGACTGTTACTTCACCGCCATGTTCGTCTCGTACTTGGATTGCTTCTTCGATTGCGTATTCGTCATAAGGATTGATAATGAATTCAGCGCCGTCTTCAGCGATTTTACCGTTTGTAACAGCGATTTTCTCCTCAGTGTCAAATGTACGTTTCACCAATGCATAAATGTTCATATTGCAAACCTCCCTGGCTTATTTAATTCCCTTTGAATTGTGGTTCCCTTTTTTCAATGAAAGCTTGGATTCCTTCTTTTGCATCTTCAGAGACAAAAACCTCGCCGAATGAACCGGCCTCCGCCTTCACCCCTTCGTAGAACGAATCTGTTTTCGTATATTGAAGCATACGAAGTGCAGCTTTCATGGCAATCGGACTTTTCTTCGCAATCTTCTTTGCCATTTCCATCGTTTTCGGAAGCAGTTCCTCATCCGGGAAAGCATGATTGGCTAGTCCCCATCGTACCGCTTCTTCCCCAGTGATCGGCTCGCTCGTTAATAACATTTCCGCTGCCTTCGCCACACCTACATATCTTGGCAAACGTTGAGTTCCGGCAAATCCTGGAATCAGCCCTAATTGCAATTCAGGCAACCCGAGTTTAGCTTTTTCGGTGACAACCCGAATATGACATCCCATTGCCAACTCCAATCCACCGCCAAGTGCAGCGCCATGAATGGCGGCAATGATCGGCTTCTTAAAGCTTTCCATTCGTTCAAAAACGTCCTGCCCTGCAGAGGAAAGCTGAGAAAACTGTTCGCCGGACGTCACTGTAGTGAATTCCTTAATATCGGCCCCTGCCGAAAAGAATTTGCCTTCACCGTGAAGTACGATAACCCGGACAGAATCATCATTTTCCACTTCGTCCAATACTTTATCAATCTCTTGAATAAGACTGCTAGATAAAGCATTAGCCGGCGGTCTGTTGATTGCGACAGTCGCCACTCCATCTTCAACATGGATTTTCAAAAACTCCATTCTTCCCCACCCTTTCCGAAATGCACTATTCTGCATCATGAAAAATCGAGATTTAAGCTTTCATTCCGTTTAAAATTAAGCGATGGACTTCTGGTGCCAATTTCATTAAATCATACTTTTGATCATTCATTACCCATGATGTGATTGTTTCGTCGATTGTTCCAAATACCATTTGACGGGCCAACCGAATATCAATCCGCTCGTCAAACTCACCTTTTTCGATTCCTTCCTTTAGGATGGTATCGAGCAAAGTCAAGTACTCCTTCAATACTTCATTGATTCTATACCGAAGTTCTTTGTTTGATTGCCGTAGTTCCAACTGGGTTACAATGGCTAGGTGGCGATCACCATTGAGCAAACTGAAATGGTTTTCAATCATCTTGGCGAGCATTTCTGTAGCAGAGATTTCTTTCTTCAAAATCTCTTTCACATTGTCTACAAAGACGCCCATCTTCTCACGAAAAACGGAAATAAGGATATCCTCTTTATTTTTGAAATAAAGATAGATCGTTCCGTCTGCAACGCCAGCTTCCTTGGCAATCTTGGAGACCTGCGCCTGATGGTAACCGTTTTCAGCAATGACGATGACGGCAGCATCAATTATTTGTTTATATTTAGGTTTATCACGTTTCATTTATTCACCACCAAAAAGAAGAAAATATGAATGATGGTTCATTCATATTTTCATATTAATCGTTTATTCGGTTATCGTCAAGTCTTTCGTCAGGAAGTTTGTAATTCCTGCTCCATCTTCTTTTTCTCCTCATCTATGAGTGCGCGTCGTAAAATTTTACCGACTGCAGTTTTCGGCAGTTCTTTCCTAAATTCATATTTACGCGGTACTTTGAAGGAAGCCAAATGTTCACGGCAATACGCATTTAATTCTTCCTCTGTCACCGATTTCCCTTCTTTTAAAACAATGTATGCCTTTACCGTCTCACCACGGTAAGGATCTGGGACTCCAGCGACTACACATTCTTGGATTGCATCATGCTCATACAGCACTTCTTCGATTTCACGTGGATAAATATTGAAACCGCTCGCAATGATCATATCCTTTTTCCTATCTACAACATAGAAATGACCTTCATCATCCATATAACCTAAATCTCCGGTTAACAGCCATCCATCGCGGAACGTTTCGGCGGTCTCTTCCGGTCTGTTCCAATAGCCCTTCATCACTTGAGGGCCTTTTACAGCTATTTCCCCGACTTCCCCATTCGGTAGGGGATCTGTTGATTCAGGACCTAAAATGCACGCATCCGTATCTGGCCACGGAACACCAATCGACCCTTTTACACGTCTTTCCTCCCATATGAAATTCGCAATGGCGACTGGAGAGGTTTCTGTCAGACCATACCCTTCCACAAGCTTTCCGCCGGTAACCTTTTCAAATTTCTCCTGCAATTCGACTGGCAAAGCAGCAGATCCACTTATACAAGCTTTTATTGAAGAAAGGTCGTACTTCGAAAGCTCTGGATGATTCAACAAGCCAATATAGATTGTCGGTGCACCAGGGAAGAGCGTCGGTTTCTGTTTATCGATTGCTTTGAGCGCAGTATCGAAGTCAAACTTAGGGATTAACACCATTTTATTGCCTGACATTACGGATAAGATAAGAACGGTCGTCATGCCATACACATGGAAGAACGGTAAAATTCCCATGACAATCTCTTTGCCATCTTCGCATTTATAGAGCCATGCATTGCACATTTGCGCGTTGCTGATCAGATTGGAGTGTGTGAGCATGACACCTTTCGGAGGTCCTGTAGTCCCTCCTGTATATTGAAGCAACGCAACATCTTCATCAAAATTAAATTCATATGAAATCGGATCAGGTTTTGCTATCTTCATAATTTCCGTGAAAAGATGGTTCATACCCCTATGTTCCACCTTCACGATAATTCCGTGCTCTCTTTTCTGGATGAATGGATAGATAAGATTTTTAGGGAACGGCAAATAGTCTTTAATCCCCGTTATGATGACATGCTCCAACTCTGTTTCCTTAATGATTTTCGTAATGCGTCCAAAAAGAATGTCAAGTGAAATGATTACCTTTGCCCCGGAATCCACCATCTGATAGGACAATTCCCTTTCTGTATAAAGTGGATTCGTCTGAACGACTATCCCTCCAACATAAAGGATGCCATAGTAAGCGATTGCGCTTTGAGGACAGTTCGGAAGCATAATTGCAACGCGGTCCCCCTTTTCAACACCTAGCGATCGCAAATAGTTGGCAAATTTCAATGCAGATTCATGGAATTCTTTATAACTTATATCCTTGCCCATGAAATGCATTGCCGTCTTTTCAGGAAACTTATTCCCCGATCTCGTTAAGAATTCTTGAAGCGGAATCCGATCATAATCGATCGTTTTCGGTATTTCTGGCGGATACATATCCAGCCATGGCCTTCCTGTCATTGTAACGCCCCCTTTTCCATTACAATACTTAGAAAATTCCTTCTTTAAATATTATATCGATAAATGAATCCGCTTTCAAATAGAATATTGTTTTCATAGAGAAAAAATGCCTTGACTTGAAAATTTAAGTCAAGGCGTATTCTTGAACATCCAATATATTCCTACAAGAACAAAGAGAACACAAACAACAATTAAAATCTTAGACAATTTTTCCATATCATATCTCCTATGAAATGCTGGCACCGATGACAAAGGACAATCCTACCGATATTGTCAGCGAGATGAAGCCGACGGAACGATTATCCTCTTCAATCTCCTTGTCAATGTTGAACTTCGGCGTTAGAAATTCAAAAAGGATGTACGCGATGACAAGCAAGACAAAACCGAATAAGCCCCATCCAATCATTTGCGGCAATGTATTATGCTGCTCAATTGAATAACGAAAAATATTCGAAACACCGAAGATCTTACCGCCGGTAGCCATGGCAACAGCTATATTCCCATTACGGATCTCTTCCCAATTTTTATACTTTGTTACAAGTTCAAAAAGCACCATCGAAACGACGAGGCACAGGACAACTACACTGAAATAACCTGTCGTTTCTACAAGAGGATGGCTCCAAAATCCAGTTTCCGTCATTTATTTGACTCCTTTGAAATTCATTCATCCTAACCTCTACGAATGGAGACGAAGAAAGTTTCAATTTCGTATAACTTTTTATTTTAGTTCAACGACCGTAACCCCATGGCCGCCTTCGCCCGCTTCCCCATATCTGTAACTTTTCACACGCGGATGATTTTTCAAATATGTTTGGACTCCTTGCCGTAAAGCTCCTGTTCCTTTTCCATGAATGATTGATACTTGATGATAATTGGACAACAACGCATCATCCAAATATTTTTCAGTACGGTGCAATGCATCTTCATACCGCTCCCCACGAAGGTCGAGTTCCAGTTTGACGTACGAATCCCTTCCCTTTACAGATGCGGATACGACAGTATCTTTCACTTTTTCAGGTTTAATGTATTCCAGTACGGATTCATCAAGCTTCATTTTCAAGATGCCGATTTGGACGATCCATTCTTTTGCAGAAACCTTTTCAATAAGGGTGCCTTTTTGTCCGTATGTGATGACTTTTACTTCATCACCGACTTCTAATGGCCTCGGAGCCGCTTTCGCTTTCAATGTTTTCTTTTTATCTTCGGGAGCTGCTCCTTCCAGTCGTTTACGTGCATCAATTAATTCATGCTCTTTCACATTCGCACCTGCGTTCAAGCGCAATGCACGCAGGTCGGATATGACAGCCTCCGATTCGACACGAGCCTCGTCCACGATTTTTTTCGCTTTTTCTTTTGCATTCTCGATCAGTTTTTCTTTCATACCATCGAATTCGGAAAGCTTCTCTTCCAATTCCCTTTTCAGTCTTTCTGTTTCGATTAATAATGCATGTGTCTGTTCTGCATCTTTTTCAGATTGAACCCTGCTCGACTCTAATGAAGCGATCATCGAATCTACTTCTCCACGGTCTGTTCCGGTGAACTTTTTCGCGCGTTTAATAATATGTTCATGGAGACCGAGACGGTTAGAGATTTCAAAAGCATTACTTCTGCCTGGAACTCCGATTAATAATCGATACGTTGGGCTCAATGTATCAATATCGAATTCTACGCTTGCATTCGCAACGCCAGGACGATTATAGCCATATGCTTTTAACTCAGGATAATGAGTTGTAGCCATTACACGTGCTCCTGTGCCATGCACTTCATCCAATATGGAAATAGCAAGCGCTGCCCCTTCCTGCGGATCGGTGCCTGAGCCAAGCTCGTCAAATATGAGCAATGAACGCGAGTCAAATTTTTTCAGGATATCGACAATGTTTACCATATGCGAAGAGAACGTACTGAGACTTTGCTCAATGGACTGTTCATCGCCAATGTCCGCATAGACAGAATCGAATACGGCTATTTCCGAACCATCCAATGCAGGAATCGGAAGTCCAGCCTGAGCCATCAATGTGCATAGCCCAACAGTTTTTAACGTAACGGTCTTCCCTCCTGTGTTTGGTCCAGTAATAACAATTGTTGTAATATCCTTACCGAATTCAATTGTATTGGCTACCGCCTGTTCGATCGGCAGCAGAGGGTGTCTAGCTTTCGCTAGACGGATATATCCTTCGTTATTCACTTCGGGCTTTGTACATTTATGCGCAATTCCATATTTTGATTTGGCAAGAATGATATCAATTTCCGATAAAATATCGACTAGCACAAAAAGATCATGGGCTACTTCTTGAACTTTTACGGATAACTCCTGCAAAATCTTTTCAATTTCATCCTTCTCTTTCATCTTCAAGTTACGGATTTCATTATTCGCTTGGACAACAGCATCAGGCTCAATGAATAACGTTTGCCCCGATGATGACATATCGTGGATGACTCCTCCGAAGTGAGAACGGTATTCCGATTTTACGGGAATGACGTATCTGTCGTTTCGGATTGTTACGATGGAATCGGAAAGCATTTTTGAAGCATTTCGTCCTCTTGTATAGCCTTCGAGCTTTTCCCGCACACGCCCCTCCTGGATGCGTAAACTTTGACGGATCGATCGGAGAGTTCCTGAAGCACTATCGACGACATGTCCATTTTCGTCAATGGCAGCATTGATTTCATGCTCAAGTCCCGTGAGGATCGGCAACGCCTCTTTCTTCGTGAGGAAATGAGGAATTTCAATATCTTCATCCTCGTCAACTGATTCAATGAACTGCCTTAGAATTCTGCTTGCACGGATTGTATTCGCTGTTTCCATCAATTCATATGCACTAAGGACACCTCCGATTTGTGCGCGTTTTGCATGCGGGCGGATGTCGCTAATGCCTCCCATCGGTACGTTCCCTCTTACTCTCAATATAGAGAGCCCTTCGTCTGTCTCCTCAAGCAATCGGACAACTTCTTGAAAGTCGCTGACGGGAACTAACTTTTCCATATATGTTCGTCCCGCAGATGACGTGCAATAAGTTGCCACGACATCCCGGATTTTGTCAAATTCAAGTGTTTTCAAGACACGGTTTTCCAATGCCTTACACTTCCTTTCATTTCCGGATAATCTCCCGGATGAATTGTTCAAGCGGCCATGTGTTAACGACCGTCTCTTTTTTCAGCCATGCCTTTTGCGCATACTTTACACCAATTTCCATATGATCCAATTGATCGATTGCATGCGCATCTGTATTCACGGCAATTTTAACGCCCGCTTTCTGAGCCATTTCCAAATAGTCGACGGCTAAGTCAAAACGGTGCGGATTGCCGTTCAACTCAAGTATTTTATTATATTTCTTTGCCCACTCAATCAATTGGGGCACGTCAGGATTATAACCGTCCCTCTGTCCGATTATCCTACCAGTCGGATGAGCGATCATGGAAACATGCGGATTTTTCATCGCAGCATGCAGTCGATTCATAATCTTATCTTGCGACTGATTGAAATTCGAATGGATCGAAGCAATGACAAAGTCCAACTCACTTAAGAGATCATCTTCAAAATCAAGAGATCCATCCGGTAGGATATCCATTTCTGTCCCACAGAAAATTTCGATATCATCGTATTCCGCATTTAACTTCCGGATTTCTGCAATTTGGTCTCGGACACGCTCAGGCGTCAACCCATTCGCCACTTTCAAATATTGCGTATGGTCTGTAATGACCATATGCGAGTAGCCTCTAGCTCTGCACGCTTCCACCATTTCTCGTATGGAATAACCTCCATCCGACCAAGTCGTATGCATGTGGAAATCACCTCGGATATCCTCGAATGCAACAACCTCTGCAATCTCATGTGCCCGGTCGATTTCCGTTCCATCCTTACGCATGGAAGGTGGGATGAATGGCAAATCAAAAAAAGCAAAAAAATCGGCTTCCGATTCAAACGTTTTTACGGTTCCATCTTCCATTTCAACACCGTATTCACTGATTTTCATCCCTTTTGATTTAGCCAGTTGACGCATTTTCACATTATGGTCTTTCGAGCCAGTGAAATGGTGAACCGCTGTCGCAAATTGCTTTTCGGACACGAAGCGGAAATCCGCGTCGACCAAATCCGCCATGTCAAGAACGACGGATAACTTGGAATCTCCAGCCGCTACAGTTTCTTCAATCGGAAGCACTTCCATCAGCTTATCCCGAACTGCCGCGGGCTCATCCGTAACAATTATAAAGTCGACGTCGCTGCTTTCTTCCTCTGCACGTCGGAAACTTCCTGCTACAGAAAAACGAGAAATTTCCTCAACCCCTCGCAATTCCTCTTCAATCGCTTTCACAATGGACTCCACTTGCCAAACGGGCAGTTTCCCTTTTCTGGTACCCAGCTGTTGAAGTTCATGCAATATCTTCTCCTCGGTCTTTTTCCCGAATCCCGGAAGCACGCTCACTTTGTTTGTTTCGCACGCAATTCGCAAAGACTCAATTGAATCGATGCCGATCGATTCCCGCAGTTTCGCAATCCGTTTGCCGCCGAGCCCCGGAACTTTCAATAATGGAATAAGCCCTTTAGGAACTTCTTCTTCAAGCTCCTTCAATAAGTCGGATTCCCCTTTTTCCATCAAGTCGATAATGACCGCTCCTGTCCCTTTGCCAATTCCCTTCAATTTCAAAATATCATCCATCTCAGAGAGGCTTCGCGGGTCAAGCTCAAGCACGTTCGCAGCTTTCCGGAACGCTCCCACTTTAAAGGGATTTTCTCCCAACAATTCCATATACAACGCGATTTTTTCAAATGTACGAATGATTGTTTTCTTGTTCATAAGTAACCACCCCTTCATTTTTTACGGATCCTTCTAGAAAAAAGGCTTCCCTCCAACCAGGGGGGAAGCCGAACAGTTCGTTCATATAGAACAGCCTGCGTTATAATGCAAGCCGGGATACGTCACTTCGTATAAATATACCACCATTTTTTTACCGTTTCTGAAATGATCGGAGTATGTTCAAATATCGCATCAGCTAAAAGCGATCTGCCAATCATTTCTTGGATGAAATCAAGCGGCAGCATTGCCAGTAGATAGAGTAGTAGAAATATAAGAATATAAAACTCTATAAATCCTAAAATCGCTCCTCCAAAACGAGATAAAAATCCCAGTACTGGAAGGAACTTCAGGAAATCAAACATGGACGCAATCAACTGCAATGCGAATTTGACAACGATAAAGATAAGTACAAATGCCAGCATCCTGTAAAACGTCTGATCCAAGTCAAGTTGTTCGACTGTCCAACTCAATTTAGATCCAGCGGTTACCCCCGGGTATGGAATCCATAGAACGAACTTCTCAGACAATGGTTTGTAATATACGTAAGCGAAGATAAGAGCAATGATGAAGCCTGTCATATGTATAAGCTGTACGATAAGCCCCCGTCTAAATCCCGTGATCAATCCCCCTAAAAAGAGGAATAGTATGATTAAATCAAGCATAAACGACCGTCAACCCTTCAACTTATTCAATTCTTCTTCCAAAAGCTCAATACGTTCTTTTAATTTCAAATAGTCATGTACACTATTCACAGCGGTAAGGACAGCAATTTTGGAACTGTCCAAATAAGGATTACGAGAACTAATCTCCTTCATCCTCTCATCGACCATCGAAGCGACGAGCCGGACATGATTGCTCGTTTCACTGCCGACAATCGTATATGTCTGTCCATATATGTCAACCGCTACGCGCGTCTTCTGCTCGTCTGCCAATGATGAAACCTCCTAAGTAGAAACTTATACTCAATCATACCATGAAATCGTTTTAGTTGAAAAGGGAAGGGATGGTTTAACCGTGGATTTCCGTTTCATGCGTATGCTTGTACAAGTACGACAAACAACTTCCCCTTAGGTTGTTGTATAATATGAAAAGATATTACGGAGAGGAAAGAATTTTATGAGCCAAAGTGTTCTTCAATTGGATAAAGCAAAGTTGGAAAAATTAATATCGTATTATACCCCTTTTCAAGTTATACGAAATGCGCCAGGCGTCGTTTTTGCGGCAAAGCTGCCAGATACGGCTGTTACTGCTTATAAATCTGGAAAAGTGCTATTCCAAGGCGGAGGGGCAACACGGGAAGCCGGCATTTGGGGCGGTTCGGATGTCATATCATCTGCTAATAAAACAACAGCGCCAAAAGCGAAAGGCGAAACATTGCCTGAGGGATTCTCGGAGTTGTCAGTCCTCGGCTCTGATGAAACGGGTACTGGTGACTTCTTTGGCCCTGTTACGGTTGCCGCCTGTTTTGTCAGCTCGGATCAAATCGAGCTCGTTCGTGAACTAGGCGTTAAGGATTCCAAGCAATTGAATGATGGTTTAATGAGGGACATCGCCCCTGATCTGCAAGCAACACTTATTCATAGTGTCCTCACGTTAACAAACGAGAAATATAACGAGATTCAAGCAAAAGGGTGGTCGCAAGGCAAGATTAAAGCTTTGCTCCATAATCAGGCTTTAAAACACGTTCTACGGAAAATGAATGACAGGAAGCCAGATTATATTTTGATCGACCAGTTTGCAGAACGTGGAATTTATTATAACCATATTAAAAGTGAGCCGGAAATCGTTCGTGAAAATGTTTTGTTTTCGACAAAAGCCGAGGGGCTGCACGTAGCGGTTGCTGCAGCATCTATTATTGCAAGAGTTGCGTTTTTAGAGGAGATGGACCGGTTGAGCGGGATTGCCGGTGTCACACTTCCTAAAGGTGCAGGAAAAATTGTGGATGAAGCAGCGGCGAAAATTTTATTAAAAAATGGTGAGTCCGCATTAAAATCAATGACGAAATGGCATTTTGCCAATGCCGAGAAGGCGAAAAGAATCGCAGCGAAGAAACGCTGATAGGTCGCTTTGGACACCGACATAAAAAAGACCGCTATTGGAGATGTACTCCATTAGCGGTCTTCGTTTTATCCTCGAAGCTGTGCGCCTGCCTCTATAGTTAAAGCATGCAATACTTTTTCGTGTGCTTTAACGACTTCTTCGTCTGTCAAAGTGCGCTCAGGATCGAAATAAGTCAATGAGAACGCAAGTGATTTCTTGCCTTCTTCTACATTGTCCCCTTCGTATAGATCGAAGAGCTTCACATCTTTCAAAAGTTTGCCGCCCGCCTGTCTTATAGTTTCTTCCAGCATGCCTGCGGAAGTTTCTCTTGCAACAACGAGTGCAATGTCCCGTGAAATGGATGGGAAACGTGGAACAGGAACATAAAGAAGTTCATCCGTATTTATAGAGAGAATGGTTTTCAAATTCAATTCCATTACATACGTTTCTTTCAAGTCACGTTTCTTTTGCTCCGTCGGGTGGATTTGGCCGATCAAGCCGATTCGCTCGCCCTGCAATAGAACATTTGCAGTCCGACCCGGATGCATTCCATCGATTACAGCTTTTTCAAATGATAAACCATGAAGAAGTCCTAAGCGATCCAACAATCCTTCGACTATGCCTTTGACAACATAGAAATCAACTTTTTTCGACTCCGCCTGCCAAGCATGGTCGACCCATTTACCTGTCAAGACTGCCGCTAAATGCTCTACTTCACGTGGAAGGCCATCCTCTTCTTCCCCAAGGAATACGGAGCCTGTTTCATATAGAGAAACTGAGTCGATACGGCGCGCAACGTTATACGTAGCCGCTTCTAACAGATGAGGAATTAGGCTTTGACGTAGTACGCTGCGATCCTCACTCATTGGCATAAGCAATTCCGTTACCGGGGCCGTTTCCAACGCAAATAATTGCGCATGCGCTTTCGATGTCAATGAATAAGTAATTGCCTGATACAGCCCAGCTCCTTCAAGGAACTCGCGAACAATACGGCGTTTTGCCTGGTATGGCGTCAATCCTCCCGGCGTTGACTCTGATACAGGAAGCGTTTTCGGAATTTCATCGTATCCATACATTCGTGCAATTTCTTCAATAATATCTTCCCTGATTTTCAAATCTTGCCTACGTGTCGGAGCATCGATAACAAGCTGCCCATTGATTGCTTCTGTTGGAATTCGAAGGCGATCCAGTATATTGAGCATTTCTTCCATCGAAATTTTCATGCCAAGGCGGCTGTTGATATAATCCGGTGAAACAGTAATTCGCTCAGCTGTTTTGTCAAGTTCATCAAAGATGACTGACCCAGCAAGGACTTCCCCGCCAGCAAGATTAGCCATCAGCTGAGCTGCACGTTCAGCAGCCTCTTGTACACGGTTCGGATCGACTCCTTTTTCGAAACGGGTACTTGCATCGCTTCGAAGGCCAACTTCTCTGGAAGTGCGGCGAACTGATGAAGGTGCAAAATAAGCAGATTCGATAACAACAGTCGTCGTCCCATCATGCACTTCAGAATTTGCTCCACCCATGACGCCAGCTAGCGCTACAGGTTCGTTGCCATTCGTAATGACAAGGTTATGTGCTTGTAATTTCCGTTCTGCATCATCCAATGTTGTTATTATTTCACCCTCTTTAGCATGACGAACGACAATTTCTCCTGTCTCAAGCCGATCATAGTCGAATGCATGCAATGGTTGGCCGTACTCCATGAGAACATAATTTGTAATATCGACTACATTATTATGAGGGCGTACGCCTGCTGCCATCAAAGCATTTTGAAGCCATAATGGCGATTCGGCCACTTTTATATTTTTCACGACTTTTGCGACATACATCGGGTTATCTTCAGCAGCATCGATACGAAGTTTCAACATGTCTTCCGCCTTTTCTGCCGACAAAGGATAATCAATTTTTGGCAGTGCAATCCCTTGGGATAAAATCGCACCGACTTCATAAGCGACGCCTAACATGCTCAGCGCATCTGAACGGTTCGGCGTCAAATCGAATTCAAGCACTGTATCGTCCAATCCAAGTAATGGAAGCGCATTTTCCCCTGGCACTGCATCTTGAGGCAATACGTAAATACCTTCCGCATATGCTTTCGGAACGAGTTTCCCTTCAATCCCTAGCTCTTGCAAGGAACAAATCATCCCGTTCGATTCTTCTCCACGCAGTTTCGCTTTTTTGATTTTCATGCCGCCAGGAAGAACAGCTCCAGGTCGTGCAACGATGACTTTTTGGCCGTCTGCGACATTCGGTGCTCCACAAATGATTTGCGTCGTCTCTTCTCCGACATCCACTTGGCATATGTTCAATTTATCCGCTTCCGGATGCTTCACGCATTCTTTCACATGTCCGACAACGACATTTGTCATTCCTTGTCCGCGATAAATGATGGAATCAACTTCTATGCCTGAACGCGTTATTTTTTCTGCAAGATCTGCAGGATCAATTCCATTTATATTTACATATTCATTCAACCATTTTGTAGATACTAACATGTCTTCTCCTCCTTAAGCTTCCGTCCGATGAAATTGTGATATGAATCGCACATCATTCGTATAGAAATGACGGATATCTTCCACACCATATTTCAACATTGCAATCCGCTCAGGTCCCATGCCGAATGCAAAACCTGTTACGACGGATGGGTCATAGCCTGCCATCTTCAATACGTTCGGGTGCACCATTCCCGCGCCTAAAATTTCGATCCAACCTGTCTTTTTACATACATTACAGCCGTCGCCGCCACATTTGAAGCAAGAGATATCCATCTCTACCGACGGTTCAGTGAACGGGAAGAAACTAGGACGCAAACGAATTTCACGATCAGCGCCGAACATTTTTTTCGCAAACAGGTCGAGTGTCCCTTTTAAGTCACTCATGCGGATATCTTCGCCGACAACGAGTCCTTCGATTTGCGTGAATTGGTGGGAATGCGTCGCATCGTCATTATCCCGGCGGTATACTTTGCCCGGGCAGATGATTTTGATAGCAGTTCCGCCTTTCGCCTCCATCGTTCTCGCTTGAACTGGAGATGTATGAGTACGAAGAAGAACCTCTTCGGAAATATAAAATGAATCCTGCATGTCACGCGCCGGATGCCCTTTCGGCAAATTAAGCGCTTCAAAGTTATAATAATCTTTTTCCACTTCTGGACCTTCAGCGATTTCATAGCCCATGCTGATGAAAAAGTCTTCGATCTCTTCAACAACACGAGTCAATGGATGATGGTTGCCGGTTGGAACGGGACGGCCAGGCAATGTGACGTCAATCGCCTCTTTTTCCAGTTGCGCATTGATCGCTTCTTCTTCAAGCTTTGTCATTTTTGCTTCCAGTGATTCTGTTACCGCTTCACGGATTACATTGACGAGAGCTCCCATTTTAGGACGTTCTTCAGCAGGAAGCTTTCCCATCCCTTTCAATAGATCGGTAATAGGTCCCTTCTTACCAAGGTAAGCGACTCGGACGTCATTTAATTCTTTAACGCTCGTCGCTTCCTGGATTTTCGTCAATGCTTCTTCTTTCAATTGTTGCAATTGCTGTTCCATTGTCATTCTCCTTTCAAAATAAAAAACCCCGCCCCTAAAAAGGGACGAGGACGAGTTCGCGGTACCACCCTGATTATTATGCAACAAAATGCATAATCACTTCATTTGGAATAACGGCCCTCTACCGGCACGCCTTTACAGTTGGCACTGGTCCAAGCGGCAGCTCGCGGGGTGAACTTCAACAGTATTCGCCCATCTGCGCTCTCAGTCAAGGCGCCGATTTCCTGTCGGTTGCAATCTGTTTACTTTTCCCGGTCATAGCTTTTCGAAAGTATATACAGCTTTACTATACCCGATTTCGTTTAGGACATCAACATCGATATCATTGTTTCCCGTAAGTGTATAGCAAGATCCCGGCAGCAATAGCGACATTCAAAGATTCTGCTTTGCCATACAAAGGAATTTTCACAATATCGTCGGCTTTTGATAAGTATTCGGCAGCGACTCCGCTTCCTTCATTGCCGACAATAAGTGCAAATTCCTTCAACGGACCTACATTGTAATGATCGACCGCATTTTGCAATCCAGTACCGATGACTTTAATTCCATCCGCCTTCATTCTGTCAATCCAATCCCCAAGTTCCCCTTTTACTACAGGAATATGGAAATGAGAACCTTGAGCCGATCGGACCGTTTTAGGATTAAAGGGATCCGCTGACCCTTTTCCGAGAATAACGGCGTCCATACCAGCCGCATCCGCTGTCCGAATCATCGTACCGATATTCCCTGGATCTTGTACGGCATCAATGAATAAAAGCTTTTTCCAGCTGACAGCCTCATCATCTGTATATTCCGGCTGACGGCAATGTGCAAATATCCCTTGGGACTGCTCCGTTTCGACCAGCTCCTTAGCGACAGCCTTTGTCACTTGAATCAGCTGGAGATGATCGATTTTCCATTCTGCGGGCAGCTCCAAGTCTTCTCTGACAATCAAATGAAGGATTGTTCCATCTGTGTTAAGCGCCTCTTCAACAAGATGGAATCCTTCCACGATGAATTCTTCCGATTTATCGCGGTCTTTCTTTGAGGTTACAAGCTTTTTCCAATGTTTCACGAGTGCATTTTGTGTCGATTCGATTCTTTTCATGTATTGAGCTACATCCTTTTTCTTCTAGTGTAACAAATGTCCGTATAGTTGGCGATCATTGTGTACAAAATGATATCAGGAGGATGATATGATGAATTTCCAAATTCGTGACGCCATCACCGCTAATATGACGAATAACTCCGCGACCGATATTCGCAACGTCGTGGAAGATGCATTACAGCGAGGCGAAGAACATTTATTGCCAGGTCTAGGTGTATTTTTTGAAAAGCTATGGGTTAATGCCGATGAACAGGAAAAGACGAAAATTAGCGGCGAACTCGCGCAAGCTTTCTCTGCAGGTTAATATTGCAACGTTAAAAGCCACCCATTAGGAGTGGCTTTTATCATTTACTTACAGCAACGATGCCAATACAGCTTTCTGCGCGTGCAGACGATTTTCCGCCTGCTGGAATACATACGAATTCGGTCCGTCAATGACGGAAGTGGCAACCTCTTCTTCGCGGTGAGCTGGCAAGCAATGTAGGAACATATAATCTTTCTTCGCATTGGCAACAAGGGCATCGTTTATTTGGAACCCTTTGAATGCTTCGAGTCGCGCAGCGGCCTCTTCCTCCTGTCCCATACTCGCCCATACGTCTGTATAAACAACATCCGCATTTATTACCGCTTCTACTGGATTATATGTCTGCATAACAGTACCGCCTGTTTCTTCCGCAATTTTCTTCGCTTTGACAAAAAGATCTTCATTAACCTCGAACCCTTTAGGAGTCGCAACAGTGACATGCATTCCCATACGAACTGCCCCAATGACTAATGAATGGGCAACATTATTCCCGTCACCGACATATGCGAGTCTTTTGCCGGCAACAGACCCTTTCACTTCAATAATCGTAAGTAAATCTGCAAGCGCCTGGCATGGATGGTACATATCTGTCAGTCCATTAATGATCGGAATGGATGAATGTTTTGCCAATTCTTCCACCATTTCATGTGAATTTGCACGAATCATGACTGCATCCAAGTAACCGGATAATACATTTCCGGTATCATACACGGATTCTCCACGCCCAATTTGCAAATCCTTCGCGTTCATGTACATCGCATGACCACCAAGCTGGACCATTCCGACTTCGAAGGAAATTCTAGTACGCGTGGAGTGCTTTTCAAAAATCATGCCAAGCGTCTTCCCTTGAAGTATGGGGGGACATTTTCCTACGATTGCGTCTTTCTTCATCACTAAAGCTTTTTGCAATAAATAATCGATTTCTTCGCTCGAATAATCTAGCAGCGTTAAAAGATCGCGGCCTTTAAGTTGACTTTCTATTTTTTTTGCCGTTTTCAATGTGGATATATGCATTTTGACCAAATTGATCATCTCCATCCTGATTATGGTTGTTAGCTTTATTATAAGTACGCATATTTATAAAGTCAAATGAATTATTATGAGTACATTAATAATACTTAGTTAGTCAGGAGTATGCTTAATATAAGGTTTTTTATTCACAATTGAAGAATTCTTCAATATGCATTTATACAATATACAATGTATAAAAAAGACCGTACCTATTGTAGGTACGGTCTTGCTTTATTATTCAAAAATGATTTTATCAACTGTTTCGCGATCCAACTTCTTTATCACTTCGACAATCAATTTCACTGCATTTTCGTAATCATCGCGGTGTAGCATTGCAGCATGCGAATGGATATAGCGCGTTGCGATACAAATCGCTAAAGACGGTACACCGTTCCCACTAACATGAATTGAACCCGCATCTGTTCCTCCGCCAGGAATTGCTTCGAATTGGTAAGGGATGCCGTGTTCTTCTGCTGTATCAACGACAAGATCACGCAATCCTTTATGAGAGACCATGGATGCATCATAAAGTAAGATTTGTGGCCCGTCGCCCATTTTGCTTGTCGATTCCTTTGAAGTTACGCCAGGCGTATCACCAGCAACACCTACGTCAACAGCAAAGCCGATATCAGGCTTCACTTTTGCAGCAGCCGTTTTTGCACCGCGCAAACCGATTTCCTCTTGGACCGCACCAACTCCGAATACGATGTTCGGATGGTTTTCGCCCTTCAATGCTTTCATGACGTCAATTGCAATCGCACATCCAATACGATTATCCCATGCTTTCGCAAGCAAGTATTTGTCATTGTTCATGACAGTGAATTCGAAATGAGGAACGATCATATCGCCAGGAAGAACGCCCCACTCCATTGCTTCATCCTTTGAAGTTGCACCGATATCAACGAACATGTCTTTAATATCTACCGGTTTTTTACGTGCTTCGGCTGTAAGAATGTGCGGAGGCTTTGAACCGATGATGCCCGTCACTGTATCCCCTTTGCGCGTAACGATCGTTACACGTTGAGCAAGCATGACTTGAGACCACCATCCGCCAACTGGTTGGAAGGAAATGAATCCTTTATCATCAATTTTCGTCACCATGAAGCCGACTTCATCCAAATGACCCGTTACCATCACTTTTGGTCCATTGGCATCGCCGCTTTTTTTAGCAATTAATGATCCTAGGCCGTCATATTCGATTTCATCAGCGAACGGCTCGATATATTTCTTCATGACTTCACGTGGTTCACGCTCATTGCCAGGAATCCCTTTCGCGTCCGTCAAGTCTTTTAACATGACTAATGTTTCATCCATTTTCGACATTTATTTCGCCCTCCTAAATAAAAAAACTTCAAATTCAGTATAGATGAAAATTGGTAACAATGGAAGTGCTTTCACACTTATAGCATTTCTTTTCGTAGCGACGCTGCAGATTTCGGAGAAAGCAGTCCTGGAGCGACGTCGAATACAGTTTTCGCACCAGTCTCTCCGTTTTTATTTAGTCTATAAGCAGCGCGCGCGTAAGCAACGAGGACGCTAGATGTGAATTCCGGATTACTGTCCAATTTCAACGAAAATTCGATTACTTGATCGTTTCCTTCTCCAGTTTTCCCGCTGCGGATGACAAATCCTCCATGAGGCATTGCGCTATGCTCCTCTTTTAATTGTTGTTCAGTTATGAAATTGACTGTCGTATCATAATCTGAGAAGTAATTAGGCATCGTTACGATGGCTCGCTCCACTTCCTTAGCGTCAGCGCCTTCCTCCAGTACGACAAAGCATTCACGTGTATGCTTTTCCCGTGTTGTTAGTTCAGGCTGTGATCCACTGCGTACTTTTTCAACCGCTGACTCAACAGGAATCGTATATTGAACGGCCCCTTTCACTCCATCAATTCTTCTGACGGCGTCGGAATGCCCTTGGCTTAACCCTTTCCCCCAAAATGTATACGTAGCACCTTCAGGAAGAATCGATTCTCCGTATAGACGATTGATGGAAAATAAGCCCGGGTCCCATCCGACGGAAATGATTGCCGTTTTGCCATTCGGTTTCGCCGATTCATCGACTGCTTCAAAATATTCAGGAATTTTCGCATGTGTATCGAAGCTGTCGACTGTATTGAATAGTTTCGAAAGCATCGGTCCTTGTTCAGGAAGATCGTCTTTCGAGCCACCGCATAATATCATCACGTCGATATCATCCATGTATTTTTCAATTTCATTCAGCCGTAAAACAGGCGCATTACTATTCACTTTTAAATCTTCCGGTTCTCTCCGGGTGAATACTCCTGCTAGCTCCAGATCATCGTTTTGAGCGATTGCTGACTCGACTCCTCTACCTAAGTTGCCGTATCCTACGATTCCAATTCTGATCTTATTATTCATATTGAACAGCCCTCTCTCTAAAAGTATTCTCTCATTTTATCGTTTTGCGGTTCATTTTGCTAATGATTCTTTTGTTCACAAGCTGTCCTTTTGCCTATTTCTTCATACATGGTAAAGTAGAATATGATTCAACTTAATTGAAATGAGGATTCCACATGCGCGCTTTTGTTTATATTATTGTCTTTTTTTCCTTTTTTGATTTATTTTCTCAACTGCCAATTATGAGTCCTTTCGCCCTGTCGTTAGGTGCATCTTCCTTTATGACAGGATTGGCTGTCGGGATGTATTCATTTTCTAATACAATCGGAAATGTCATTTCGGGTTTCATGACTGATCGCAAAGGACCATTTATTATCTTGCTAATCGGCTTATTTGCATCAGGCGTATCCCTACTCTTCTATTCTTTCGCAACAGGACCTATGTCATTGCTAGGGATCCGGTTCGTCCATGGTTTCATGGAAGGTCTTATCGTTCCTGCCGCTTTTACATTTCTTGCTAATCGTGCGGAAGAATCTAAAAGAGGTCGAAGTGTAGCAATTTCAGGCGCATTTGTTGGGATGGCAGCAATTGTCGGCCCGGCTTACAGCGGAATTGTCGCTTCAAAAACAGGAACTCCTTTCATCATGACAGTGAATGGAGTCATTATGTTCATTCTTGCGATTGCTGCATTTTTCCTCTTGCGTTCTGTTTCATTTAGTAAAAAGAAGAGAACGAAGGATGCGAAACATTTCAGGGTGCGCTATTTGTTCAAACATCCCGGAATGGTCCGCGCATTTGCGGGTGCATTTTTCCTTATGTTCTCTCAAGGTGTATTAGCTTTAGTTTTACCTTTAAAGGTAGAAGCGTTAGGATTTGATACGAAATCAACAGGAATGCTGCTGAGCACATTCGGCATCGTAGCCATCCTTATTTTCCTGCTTCCGATTAACCGCATCTTCGACAAAGCACGACCGATGATAACATTGGCGTTCGGTATATCGATAATGGGATTAAGTATGTTATTTCTCAGTCAAGTTACAGAGTTACAGTTCCTTTACTTGGCAATGGCATTATATGGCGTAGGTTTTGCATTTTTATTCCCTTCCATCAATTCCTTGCTCATCGATTCCTCGTCACCGGAATTCCGCGGAAAGGCTTATGGATATTTCTATGCATTCTTTTCGATTGGAGTTGTAGCCGGCTCCAGTCTTATCGGTTATTTGGACTTGACTTTCAAAGGAGGCTTTATGCTTACAGGCATCATCTTATTAATTGCAGCCGTATATACGGTTTTAGGGATGAAGAAGAGTTTAGCCTTAACAGAGTGACAATGATAGTTTAATTTAATTGCCGAAAAAGCCGGTTCATGAACATTACGATCATTGAACCGGCTTTTCATATTAAGCTCAGCTATTTTGAATAGAAAACGATTTAATTTCCTCTATGAATGCTTCACCGTACCGCTCCAACTTCGCCGCACCGACTCCATTCACTTCCAAAAACGCTTCTTCTGTTATCGGCATTTTCGTCGCCATGTCCCGAAGCGTCTTATCCGAAAAGACAACGAATGGCGGCACGCCAGCTTCTTGAGCAAGCTCCATGCGAAGAGCACGCAGTTGATTGAATAATGGGTCGTCTTTTGTAATCTGTTTCGTTTCGACAGTCCCTTTTCGATACACTTTCACTTCTCCCGTTAAGACATCCTTGCCTTGTTCAGTGACGTAAATGATCGGGAATTGTCCATTTTCTACGCCTAGATAGTTCTCTGATATTATAAATTCGATGAAATCGGACACATCTTTCGCATTCCTATCTTTCATAAGGCCATACGTAGTCAATTTATCGAATCCGAACTCAAGCACTTTTTTATTCCGCGAGCCAGTGAGTACTTGTGCAATCATCGTCTTGCCAAATCGTTGGCCCATCCGTATAACGCAAGACAACACCTTCTGCACGTCAACGGTTACTTCAAAACTTTCCCGGGTGTCTGTACAATTTGCGCAACGTCCACAATCTTGCACATCCGTCTCCCCGAAATACGAAATGATAAACTTTTGTAGACATGATTCCGTATGGCAGTAGTCGATCATCGATTGCAGCTTTTCAAGTTCGGCTGGAATTCGATTTTGATCTTGCGATTGGTCAATAAGAAACCGCTGCGTAATTACGTCTTGTGAGGAAAATAAAAGAGTGCAATCACTGTCAAGTCCATCCCTGCCAGCACGGCCTGCTTCTTGATAATAGCTTTCCATGTTTTTCGGCATTTGGTAATGGATAACGTATCTAATATTACTTTTATCAATGCCCATACCGAATGCATTCGTCGCCACCATAACAGTTGCCTCATCCATGAGGAATCTTTCCTGTTCAGATTGCCTGACAACATCAGATAATCCTGCATGGTATTTTGCAACAGCGACTCCGCTCCTCTCGAGCGTTGCATGGATCTGATCTACCGCTTTACGGGTGGCGGCATAAATGATACCCGCTTCCCCATCATTTTTTTTAATATAGTCTTTGATGAACTTGTCGCGATCCTGTCCTTTTATAACAGAAAAAGTGAGATTGCTTCGTTCAAAACCTGTCATAACTGTATTTTCATGTTCGATTTGCAATTGATCGCAAATATCATCGCGAACAGCTGGTGTTGCGGTTGCCGTCAATGCCAAAACAACGGGCTTTTGATCAAATGAGGATATGACTTTGCTCATCATCCGATAACTCGGTCTGAAATCATGACCCCATTGCGAAATACAATGCGCCTCGTCAATCGCAATCATCGGGATGTCCATTTTGCTGATCTGCTGAATGAAAGAGGGGGATTCAAAACGTTCCGGAGCAACATAAAGCAGACGATACATTCCTTCTACTGCATTTTCAACAGTCCCGAAGTATTCCTCTGTCGACAAAGTACTATTGATGTATGCCGCTGGAATACCAATTTGATGAAGGGCATCGACTTGGTCTTTCATCAAAGAAATCAACGGGGATACAACAAGGACCGTGCCTTCCATGACTAATGCAGGAACTTGGTAGCAGATGGATTTCCCTCCGCCGGTCGGCATAACACAGAGTGTATCTTGTCCGTTTAATACATTTCGAATAGCTTGTTCTTGGCCTGTACGGAAGGAAGAAAAGCCAAAGTAGGTAGTTAAGACGGAAGTTATTTGTTCGATTAGTATCACCTCTTATTGAAAATCAAAGAAAAAAGCACCAATCCTCCGGCGCTTTTTCCATATCCTTTACTCCAGCAGCATCCGTTCCTCGTCTCGGCTATGTATTTCATTAATAACCAAAAGAGCATAAAACTTTTGTAAAACGGTTGGGCTAAGCTTTTCTGTTTTTCGTAGCGTTTCAATGTCTTCTACGATAATCCTAAGTAGGTCGTGGTCTCTCGTCAACTGGATGATTGCCTCTTCCAATTCAGGATTCTCATTTTTAATATCTTGGTATAGCCCTTCCTCTTCTGCATCAGCATGGCTGATCACTCTTGATTTCCAATAATCAATTAATTCACCGGCCGCACGATCTGCTAATTCCATATCACCTTTTTGTAGAAAATCAATGAGCAATTCTGTCTTACTTACAGCTCCTGATAGTCCGCCTTCATGGATAGCACGATGAGCTTGTAGTTGCTTCAATGCAGGACCTGACATATGACTCATCCTTTCAATACAATGCTTTCTTATAGAATAACAGACATTTGGACAAGTCACCAATTGAAATACATATTCCAAGTGGATTTCCACTATAGGCGGACGCCTTCCGCTACAATTCCGGAAAGCCAACTACTGATGTTTTCTTCATAAAAAAAGTCGTACTCTTAATAGAGTACGACTGCATATACGGAGACGAGAGGATTTGAACCCCCGCGACGCGTGAACGCCCTAGCTGATTTCGAGTCAGCCCCCTTCAGCCTCTTGGGTACGTCTCCATTTACTATATAAATTATTATACAAAAACAAGAAAAACATGTAAAGAGGTACCTGTAAAGAGGACAGCTTCCATTTTTATTTTATGCAATTGTAGTGTATACCATTGAATTTGTTTACTGCACAGGTATCAAAAAAGCAGGTACCCACAAAAATCTGCAAAAAAACAGGTGAAGGAATGCCCCCACCTGTTGATCTTATACCTTTGCAATTCGAACATTGCTGATCATTGCAAATCCAAGGATGACCATGATGATTACAAAAAACTGGGGTTCGATATATGGACTTAGGAAGTAGCATAAAGTTAAGAGTACACCCGCCACTGTAATTGGCACGCCATAAAAAACACCATCGAATTCCTTGACGTTATAACGAGCTAATCGAATTGCTCCTGCAACTATATAAAATACAGTAGCTGCAATTCCTACCCATAGCATCTCGGATAAGTCAGTCATATAAATCAGAAGTGCCGGAGCTACACCAAATGAAACCAGATCACTTAACGAATCCAGCTCTTTACCGAACAAAGACTCTGAATGGAAATGACGTGCCACCATTCCATCAAAACGATCGAAAAGAGCTGCAAGGAAAATAAAAACTAAACTCATATGGCTGAGTTCACGTGCAATAAGGATTATGGCAATAATACCAAAGCTCAGGTTTATAACAGTAATTGCATTAGCCAATTGACCTTTAATTTTAGTATAATCGAAGTATCTCGATAAAAACATAATGATTCCTCCATCTTGTGTAGTTATCAAAGCATTGGAGACTGATAGAATGAAAAAAGCACTATTTAAATACTTTGTCGAACTAACCGGGCATCCAGTTTCTTCATCGGTGTTGAAGTCCGTTACTAGCTCTCGTCTAAGTCGAAAGCTGATTAAACCTTTTGCACGAACATATCATATCAATGAGAGTGAAGCTGAGTTCCCCATTGAACGATATGAAAGCCTTCAAGCCTATTTTACGCGAAATTTAAAGCAAGGTGCACGTCCAATCGACTCTCAACATGAAATATTAATATCCCCGGTAGATGGGTATCTAAGTGCTTCGGGTACAATCGAGAAAGATCAAACTTTCATCATAAAAGAATATTTATATAGTATAAAACAAATTTTGGGAGATGAAAAGATATCAAATGCCTATGAGGGTGGATTCTTTTACGTATTTTACCTTTCACCAAGCCACTACCATCATTTTCACTACCCATACGACGGTAAACTGGTTTCACGCTATGCTCTTGGCTCCACTTCATTTCCAGTAAATGATTTAGGACTCCGGCTTGGTAACCAACCTTTTGCTACGAATTTCCGTCTCATCTCTGAACTATCGACTGAGCACGGCAAAATGGCAATCATTAAGGTAGGGGCACTTAATGTCAACAGCATTCATATCAATGACTCCTCCAAAGAATGCAGAAAGGGAGAAGAGTTCGGTTATTTCTCGTTCGGATCAACGGTGATACTTTTACTAGAGAAAAACCACTTATTCCAACCTACAATCCCTACAAACACTGAGGTGAGGATGGGACAGTCGGTCGGAAAATGGAATTTAGCTCCCCGCGACTAAGACAACGGAAAACTTCATGAGAAGAGCGAGGGAATGATATGCTGCAGTTCAATGATTTTATACTTCATTATGGTTATTTTGCTGTCTACTTCTTTTTAGCTTTAGGTATATTCGGCTTGCCCTTGCCCGATGAATTCGTTGTTGCATTCATTGGACACCTAACTTCAATTGGCACCTTGAATTTTCCTATCGCATTAATCATTACCGTTTTGGGCGTAATGTCAGGAACTATTTTCACCTATGCACTCGGTCGAAATATAGGAAAGCCGCTGCTAATAAAATATGGGAAATGGGTTCGACTTTCCCCTAATCGACTTCAGCTAGTTGATAGATGGTTTGAAAAATACGGTCCATGGGCAGTGACGTTGGGGTATTTTGTACCTGGCATGAGACATATCATCTGTTATCTATCTGGCAGTGTAGGAATGGGAATACGAAGATATCTAATTTTCGCTTCAATTGGCACTGCTGTTTCCACTGTCCTTTGCTTGTCGATTGGATATTTAATCAAACTTCCATTTTAATAATAAAAAAACGAAGGTCCACTAATAAAGTGACTTTCGTTTTTTTATTGAAACCAATTTGATAACTTAAAACCTTTATATTCTTCAGATAGAAATATAAATTCTTTATCAATAATTATTATAAATAACTATAGTATTCAAGAACTTCATATGCTATAGTTGTTGTTGAAGATAGAAGATTACTTATCAAGGAGGCATTATCAATGACTAACAATGATAATCATTCTCAAAAAAAGTTAACTACCGCAGCTGGAGCTCCAGTAGTTGACAACCAAAACTCAATGACTGCAGGTCCACGCGGCCCAGTCCTATTACAGGACGTATGGCTAATTGAAAAACTAGCTCATTTTGATCGTGAAGTTATTCCTGAACGCCGTATGCACGCAAAAGGATCTGCCGCTTATGGAACTTTCACAGTGACGAATGATATTACACAATATACAAGAGCGAAAATCTTCTCTGAAGTTGGCAAAAAGACAGACATGTTTGCCCGTTTTTCAACAGTTGCCGGAGAACGTGGTGCGGCTGATGCTGAACGCGACATTCGCGGTTTCGCACTTAAATTTTACACAGAAGAAGGTAACTGGGATTTAGTAGGCAATAACACCCCTGTCTTCTTCTTCAGAGATCCGCTTCAATTCCCTGACTTGAACCATGCAGTTAAAAGGGATCCGCGCACAAACATGAGAAGCGCAACAAACAACTGGGATTTTTGGACTTCTCTTCCTGAAGCTTTGCACCAAATTACAATCGTTATGAGCGATCGAGGAATTCCGAAATCTTATCGTCATATGCACGGCTTTGGAAGCCATACGTATAGCATGATCAATGCAGATAATGAACGCGTTTGGGTTAAGTTCCATTTTCGTTCCCAACAAGGGATTGAGAACTTGACGGACGAGCAAGCTACTGAGTTGATCGGTACAGACCGTGAATCCCACCAACGCGATCTATTGGAAAATATCGACAACGGCAACTTCCCGAAATGGAAGATGTATATCCAAGTCATGACTGAGGAACAAGCATTGAACATGCCTTACAATCCGTTTGATTTAACGAAAGTATGGTATAAGGGCGACTTCCCTCTTATCGAAGTTGGAGAAATTGAATTGAACCGCAATCCAGATAATTATTTCGCGGAAGTTGAACAAGCGGCTTTCACACCGGCAGCAATCGTTCCAGGAATCGGCTTCTCGCCTGACAAAATGTTGCAAGCGAGACTATTCTCATACGGTGATGCCCAGCGCTACCGCCTTGGTGTCAATCATCATCAAATTCCGGTCAACGCACCAAAATGTCCGGTCCATAGCTTCCACCGCGATGGCGCAATGCGTGTAGATGGCAACCATGGAAGTAGAACTTCATATGAACCGAACAGCTTTGGTGAGTGGAAGCAACAGCCTAACTTCATGGAGCCGCCACTCAAAATCTATGGCGATGCAGCGCACTGGGATTTCCGTGAAGACGATGACGATTATTTCACACAACCAGGCAAATTGTTTAATCTGATGAGTGACGAACAAAAAGAATTGCTCTTTGGCAATACTGCCCGCAATCTTGGAGACGCTCCAAACGAGATTAAATATCGCCACATCCGCCACTGCTACCAAGCAGATCCTGCTTATGGAGAAGGTGTAGCAGCTGCACTAGGCTTCTCGATGGATGACGTTTTAGTGAAAGAGGAAGTAACTAGTAAATAAAAAAATGCCAACGAAAGAAATTTCTCTTTCGTTGGCATTTTTATTGTCGGAAATCGATATTTATAGATAAGCGAATAAACTTTCTATCGCCCTTTTGAATAAATCTTTCATCCTCTCCATATCCTAACTGATACATTCTAAATGCCAATTATGTCAGGAGTGATACAAATGGAGACGGTTAAGGCGCTTCCAGCTTCGAAAGACCGGTTATTGAATACATGTTTTCTTCTATTTTGCTTATGCATGATCGATGCGATTTTTACTGATTTTGGAATCCGATTCGGGCATATACAAGAAGCTAACCCATTCGTGCGCTCCATTTATGACATGAACGTCATTGCATTCTATTTGATGAAGGCGAGTCTTCCAATACTGCTTTTCATCCTTATGCATTATATGAAACCATCAGTTGTTGTTAAAAATGTACTCGCCATCGCACTCATCATCTATACGCTCGTCATCCTCATCCATATTTCATGGATTATTATTGTCCTTGCATTCATTTAGTAGTAGTTGGGTTGGCCGTATTAAACATGTTTGCGACAATTAACCCGGTAATGAGAGCAATGACACTCATAACAAATGGCGTCCCACTTTCCGGTATCCCCGGGTATATAACGAAAATGGAACCGATGATCAAGCCAATTATAATCGCAAACATGACATTGGTGAATCTATCCAACAAGAAATGGATGGCCCTGCTACTTACGATAAAACCGACAATGACTCCAGCGCCGATGACGATAATAATCGGAAAGTTCAACGTTGAAAGCGCATTGATGGCTGTCGCATATACACCTAATAATAGTAAAACAAACGATCCGCTCACACCCGGCAAGAGCATTGCCATACTGCCAGCCCAACCAGCCAAAAATAAACCGATCGTATTTTGCATTGTTAATGATGTAATCACACTTGCATCCGCCGGTTTAATGAATGCCGTTGATGCTAAAGCTGCGCCGACTACGAGCAATAAGAGAAAATGACCTACCTTGAAATTTTTTCTTACATTCGCCTGTTTTGAAATAAAAGGTATAACGCCGATAATTAATCCTAAAAAGAAAAATTGAGTCGGCTGTGGGTATTCTTTCAATAGGAAGTCAATGAATCGGCTGAATAGCAATAACGTCAGTCCAATCCCTATACCTAAAGGTAATAAAAAGCCAATATGCTTTTTCCAATCACGGCTGAAAAAGCCGCTAATCGCCACTAATAATCGGTCATATATACCAAGAATGAACGCAATCGTTCCCCCGCTCACTCCCGGAATCAAGTCGCTGATTCCCATAAGGAATCCACGATAAATGTTCTTCCATTCCATACTGCAGTTCCTCCAATATCTTTTCAATGATAGTAGTATACCATTTACCTTTTGCCATGAGCCATATTAAGTCCATTCCAATGTTTTTTTATTCTCCGAAAACTATTTTATTTACATGCCAAATATAAAACACGCCCGGGCGTTGTATTACCACCCGAGCGTGAATTGATTTTTTACAATGCAGCAGTTGCCTCGCTGCGCTTATTCTCAATAGCCTCAATCCGTTTGTTGAATTCCTCAACTGTCAAGTTTTGTTCTACAAAATAACGGTTACGCGGATGTGTCCGACATTCATCCGAACAGCTGCGCATATAGAAATGCTCATTTTCTTCAGAGCATAGAATTTTTTTATTGCAGTCAGGGTTTGCACAGTTTACGTAACGTTCACAAGGCGTTCCATCAAAATGATCTCGACCGACGATGACATGCTCGACCTGATTCACAGGTACAGCAATCCTTTCATCGAATACATAACATTGACCGTCCCATAGTTGACCTTTCGCTACTGGGTCTTTTCCGTATGTTACGATTCCGCCTTCTAAGTGTGCAACATCTTCAAAACCTTCACGCTTCATCCATCCTGTGAACTTCTCGCATCTGATTCCACCAGTGCAATACGCAAGAACTTTTTTACCTTCAAATAGTTCTTTATTTTCACGGACCCATTCAGGAAGATCACGGAAATTCTCAATATCCGGACGAATCGCCCCTCTGAAATGTCCCAGATCATATTCATAATCATTTCTAGTATCAAACACAACTGTGTTTTCATCTTGCATGGCTTTTAGGAATTCTTCAGGCTTCAAATATTGGCCTGTCAATTCCAATGGGTTGATGTCATCCTCAAGGCTAAGGTTGACGATTTCCTTACGATGGCGAACGTGCATCTTCTTGAACGCGTGTCCATCCGCTTCATCGATCTTGAACCAAAGATCTTTGAATCGCTCATCGCTATGCATCATCTCCATATAAGCATCCGTCTGTTCTACAGTTCCAGAACATGTACCGTTGATGCCTTCCTCGCCGATAAGAATACGGCCTTTCAATCCAAGTTCCTTACAAAAAGCCAAATGTTCTGCAGCAAATGTTTCTGGGTCTTCGATGTGTACGTATTTATAGTACAACAATACCCGATATGCTTCTGTTTCCATTTCTTCGACCACCTTCTGTTTGTTTTCTTTGCAGTAGAAATAACAGCTTGATCGGTTTAACAATATTCGATTGTAAACACTCATCTGCTCGCCCGTATTTGCAAGATCCGGACCATATGACAGTATATCACAATACCGTGTTTTGAAAAAGTGGTATGAATTCATTCTTTTTATTCAGTTGTTATTTCATTCGTCCTTTTTTACCTATCCCAAACTTGGGCAAAAGTGTTGTATACTAATAGTATAAAAGAATCGACATTTTTCTTGATTATCCGAAACTATTTAAAGAGTCGCCCCGTCTAACTTTACAGGTAGATCGAGCAAGAAGTTTGCCAGATTTCTGAATCACAAAAATTACAAGGGAGCCGCGCAACATGAAAAGAAAGCGTCATAAAGCACGTTCGGTATGGATTGACATCACTTTTTCCGCAGCCATTGTCCTATTGACACTAAGTGCCATTTTTCTCGTTTTCATGACAGAGAATGGCCATACCGCCTCACAGTCCGAGAAGGAAACAAAGTCCTCATCCCCACTCGAAACGGAACAAATAGATTCAAATTATCCTGGTATCAAAATCGTTACAAAAACATCAAATGATAAAAATGCTCCTTTTGCCATTCAATATCCGCAAAGCATACATAGCTCTTTCAATTCGGAAGTTAAAAACTATATTGACGAAGTTCAAGTACGGTATTTGGATACGCTGACCAAGAAAAAACAACAAGATAAAAAAACGACTGGAGAATTGAACATCTCTTATGAAACGTTGCCGCATGCTTCCGGGAACTATTCCTTTGTCCTCGTTACGAGCAGTAGATATAGCGATACCGACACTGGAAAGACCGAAATACGCTCGTTCCATTTAAATCCGGAAACGGGCGAAAGCTTTACAATTCGGGATCTATTCGAAGATGACTCCGATCGTTTACAAAGCCTTTCTTCGTTAGTCAGGGCTGAGATTTTAAAGGATGAATCATTAAAGGGACATCTTATCCAAAAAGATATGGAAAGATTTACTGAGCCCCGATGGATGAATTATAGGAACTTTTCTGTAACCGACGATGCACTTATCTTCTACTTTGACGAAAACACAATTGCTAATAACATTGTTGGACCACCTATCATTGCTGTTTCGATTGATGCAGTTAAAGAACTGTTAGCCACAACTTTTAAGCCTGAAGATAAAGAAGAAACGGTCGATATCGTCGATAAAGATAAGGGAGAAGAGATCGCAGAAGAAAACATCGAAGAAAACTCAACTGTTCCATCGTCCGAAACGGAAGTTTCTAAAGAAAATGATGAAACCGAAACTACACTTCCTGAGACATCTCTCCGAAAAAAAGTCGCGTTGACATTTGACGACGGTCCTGATCCAAAAGTGACAAGACAAATTTTGAATACGCTACAAAAACACGATGCAAAGGCAACGTTCTTCATGCTCGGAAGCCGTGTCGAATATTATCCCGATATCGTCAATGAAATGATGGAAGCTGGTCATGAATTAGGCAACCATACTTGGACTCATGCCGACTTGACAAAATTAGGTCCTGACCGTGTCGCTAAAGAAATCGAGAAGACTTCCGCCATTATTGAAGAAGTGACCGGACAAAAAGTTGAAGCTTTCAGACCTCCTTATGGGGCTGTCAATGATGCCGTCCATAATATGACGGGATTGCCGATCATTTTATGGGATGTCGATACTCTCGATTGGAAGTATCGTGACTCCGCAAGGATTCTTCAAGTAGTAAAAGAGAATGTGAAAGATGGAAGCATCATTTTAATGCACGATATTCACCAATCGACTGCAGATGGTCTAGATGCAGTACTGACATATTTAAGTAACGAGGGGTATGATTTTGTTACCGTTAAAGAGTTAGAAGAAACTTCCTCCTGAACTATTTGTTCAGGGGGTTTTTCCTTTTCGAGGTATATTTTAAGCGCGACTTCTGTTATAATGTTATTAGAACAGAATGGAGGGATAACATGTTCATCCAAATCGAACCAACTTCAGAAATACCGATATATACTCAACTTGCAAATCAGTTGATCGAATTGATTGCAACCAGAACATTGAAAGCATCCGAGGTATTGCCATCCGTCAGGTCCCTCGCTGCAGATCTTGGCGTCAATATGCATACAGTAAACAAAGCCTATCATGAGCTCGAGAAGAAGAAAATTATTGAAATCATTCCGAAGTCTGGCGCAGTCATTAATTCAATATCTGCAAAAGGACCGAGCGACTTGCAAATGGAACTCATTAAACTACATTTGAAACCGCTCGTTGCAGAATCAATTGTGTATGGCATGAATAAAGAACAGATTTTATCAATTACCTCATCTATCATTTCAGAATTAACGGAGGGATGACAATGGTACTTACAATATTTTTGGCTATCATTCTATTTTTAACTGTTATGCAGGCGGCGATTCCTTTCCTCCTGAAGAAAACGATCGTTTTCGGAGTAACGATACCTGAAGGCCATACAGATGATACGATGCTCACCACCTATAAGAAAACCTATTCGGCAATGATCTTTCTAATAGGCGCAGTTGGTTTTCTAGTTCTTCTTTTTTGGGGATTGGGGAATCAATTAGAAGAGGAACGCATCGTCTTCATCGGATTGATTCTTCAATTTGGAATTCTACTCATTAGCATGGCTCTGTACTTGTACTTTCACGTGAAAACGATGAAAAGAAAGCGCGAGCATAAATGGGGGGGGAATTTGAAAAAGGTTCGAGTAGCTGACTTGACGAACCGCTCCAATAATGAAATGCTACCCTCTTTCATGTTTGCATTGCCAATACCGATTACACTCGGTTTAATCGGCTATACTGCGACTCAATACGGTGCGATGCCGGATCTTATTCCTACCCATTGGGGGCCAAATGGACAACCGGACGCATTCACCGATAAAAGCCCTTTTTCCGTCATTGCCCTTCTCATCATTCTTCTCGTCATGCAAGGGATGATGCTAATGATCAATGTCTCTACGAAGAAGTCTGGTATGAAGCTAAATGCATCGAAGCGGAGTTCTTCGCGCATTCAGCAGTTATCGTTTAGGAAGTACACAAGCTGGTTGCTCTTTTTAACGTCAATATCATTAACAATTCTTTTCGGCTTCCTCCAACTGACAACAATCCACGGGAACATAGGAGGACCATTTCTCATGATGGCAATGCCTTTAGGATTCCTTCTTATCATATTGTTCACAACAGCAGTGTACGCATTCAAAGTAGGTCAAGGGGGATCCCGTGTTCAACTGGAAATTGAAGAGGAACCTGTTCCCGGAGTGACGGACGCCGATGATGACGCACATTGGAAAGCAGGCGTATTTTATGTAAATAAAAATGACCCCTCCATCTTTGTTGAAAAGAGGTTCGGGGTCGGTTGGACGATGAACTTCGGAAATCCGCTTGGATATTTAATTATCATCGGTCCATTGCTCATCATATTAGGAATTGCCTTATTATTATAATGAGGAAATGCCTTCCCATTGCCGATTGCCTATAAAAAAAGTGTAGACAAAGTCAAAGAACGACTTCGTCTACACTTTTTTTAGTTGAAAACACTCGTGCTATGCAATGGTTGCAGTCTTGCTTTCGGATCGATGAATGCTTTTGCATGGTTCACGGCAGTCGGAGCTTCCCCTAAGCCGACTGCAATAAGCTTCACTTTTCCGTCATAAGACGTAACATCCCCTGCTGCGTAAATGCCTTCGATATTCGTTTCCATTCGGGAGTTGACGATGACCGAGTTGCGATCCATTTCAAGGCCCCACTCTTTAATTGCGCCCAGAGAAGATATATTGCCATAGTTGACGATGACGTGGTCAACATGCAACGCTTCTTCCGATCCATCCTTTTGGGCTATAACGACTTCTTTGACGATGCCATCTTCCCCAGCAATCGACTTAACAGCACGGGAAGTAAGCACATTTACTTTCGATGACATCAATTGGTTCACACTTGTTTCATGCGCTGTGAAACGCTCACGACGATGGACAAGCGAAACATTCGAAGCGATATCTTCAAGCATCAACGCCCAATCCACTGCTGAGTCTCCCCCGCCGCATACGAGAACATCTTTATCTTTGAATAGAGAGAGGTCTTTAATTCCGTAATGCAATGTCTTGCCTTCAAATTCAACTTCTTCAGCTAAACCGATTTTACGCGGTTGGAATGCTCCGATTCCAGCAGTCAAAAGGATTGTGCGAGTCAAATGTACGCCTTTATCCGTTTGGAGGATGAAGTGATCACCATCGCGTGTCGCTGAAAGAGCTGTTTCTCCTAGATGAATTTCAGGCTTCGAATAATGCGCTTGTGTAACAAGATTTGCTACTAAATCTTTAGCAAGAATTTTTGGAAACCCACCCACGTCATAAATATATTTATCAGGATACAGTTCAATTAACTGCCCGCCAAGTTGTGGTAGGCTGTCAATAATTTTAACGGACATTTCACGCATGCCTGCGTAGAAAGAAGCAAAAAGTCCTGTTGGTCCCCCGCCAATAATTGTAATGTCGACAATTTCATTGCTCATCTATAAACACTCCAATGTATTTTAAATTTAGCTGATGTACGAAAAATCCATTTTATCATAATCCCCTACATATCTACTCTACACATTATCTACTATTTTTCAATAAAAAACACATAATTTGACTTGGTACCAAAAAAAATTAATCACAAATTCATCCGTTGCTTCCTAAATATTTTTAATTTTTGTATAGTATTATTTTCTCAAACAAGTATAATAGTATGTATGTACTGTATAGAGAGATTTTTGGGGGGACTAATTTCATGAGTTTATCAGTATCAAAAAAGATTTGGGCGGGATTTTCCATTCTTCTTGCCATTATGCTCATCATGGGGGGTGCATCTTTCTTTGCAACGAAGAAGATGAATGATGAGTTTGCGAAACTAATCGATGACCGAGCCCATAAAGTGAATTTATCCGATGAACTGATCAGCGCACAAAAGGAAAGATATATTGCGATCAGCAGTTATGTTTTATTTAAAACATCGGAGTTTGTCGGCCAACGTGATGAATCGACGGCAAATGCAACTGGATTAATTGAAGAGTTGGACGTTGCCTTTAATAGCTCAAAAGATAGCGAAACGGTCGAAGAAATTAAACAATTACATATGCAATTCAGCGAAATGGTTGATGAGATCAGCTATAGTCTAATGAGGGCAAATGAAACGCAGAACAGGAACCTTTTACGAGAAGCAAATAATGTTAACTTGCAAATAATGGAGAAGGCAACAGCGTTGAAAGAGAATCAAAAGGTAGAAATGCAAAATTCCCGCGATGACTTATTGCAAATGACAAACTTTATCCATTTGCTTACTTTTATTTTCATCGGATTAGCAATTATAATTTCGTTGTTTGTTGGCTATATGATCAGCCGCAGTATAGCAAATCCTGTTAAGAGGATGACGACTGCCATTGAAAAGATTGCAACAGGTGATTTGTCAGTAGAACATGTTAACATCCGCAGTAAAGATGAGATTGGTATCATGGCAAACGCATTTAATAAAATGACTGATGATTTAAAAAGTCTAATGGAGCAAATACAATTTTCTTCACATCAGTTGGCTGCGCAAGCGGAGCAATTATCAGCAAGTTCCGAAGAGAGCCTCGCTTCGTCTGAAATGGTCGCTTCCGCATCAGAGAAAAATATGCGAGACAGTGAAAACCAGTCTGATTTGGTGAATGAAACTGTCGATTCAGTCACTCAATTGACTAAAGACGTCAATCAAATCGCAGACAGCAACTTGACAATGCTGGAAGCAATGCAAACAGTCATTTCTCATGTGGAAGCAGGCTCTTCCACGATTGAAAGGTTATCCGGTCAAATGTCGGATACCGACACAATCATTCAAGAAGCATCAACGATTATCCAGTCGATGGCAAAACAGTCTGCGGAGATTCAACAAGTTACTTCTTTAATTACCGCTATTTCAGAACAGACGAATCTTTTAGCATTGAACGCAGCAATCGAAGCGGCTCGTGCAGGAGAACATGGAAAAGGTTTCGCGGTAGTCGCCGAGGAAGTGCGCAATTTGGCGGAGCAGTCTAAATCATCCGCTTCAGATATCGGCGTCATGATCCATTCCATCCAAGACGCGACCAAAAAGGCAGTGAATGCGATTAATTCGGGAAGTAACAGTGTGAAAGACGGCTTAACGGTCACTCATCATTCATTGAATACATTCACTGAAATCGAGCAATCCGTAAATGCGGTAAATGAAAACGTATCGATCGTTACAGAAGCAATTAAGCAAATTCGTTCCATGACCGACACGATTGCCCACTCATCGATGGAAGTAAAAAAACTAGCAGAGTCAACCGCTTTCACAGCCCAGGAAACGGGTGCCGCAACAGAAGAACAACTGGCAGTCAACGAAGAGATTTCCACCAGCTCACAAACTCTTGCCGGTCTTGCGGAAAACCTTCAAAAAGAAGTGAATCGCTTTACTTTTTAAATTGAAAATCGTTGAAACTGGTATGTCCTTTGAAAGGATGCCGTTTCAACGATTTTTTGTTATTTTATGAGCATGCTGGCGGGTTTATGATCACTTGTGGCGATTTATGATCACTTGCAGACATTTATGATCACTTGCAACGATTTATGATCACTTGCAGTCATTTATGATCACTCACAACGATTTATGATCACTTGCAGTCATTTATGATCACTCGCCACGATTTATGATCACTTGCAGACATTTATGATCACTTGCAGACATTTATGATCACTCATCACGGTAAATCATCTACGCTTACTCTTCTTCTAATTGTTCCCTACAAAATACGGCCAGCTCAGCGACTTCCTCATCCTCCAAGTCAAAATCGAGAACTTCGTCTGTCGCACGGTCGAAAAGATGATAGGAAGCCACTTTCCCTACTCCTTCATTTACCGCATAAATCACTCGGATGCCCGTCCCTTTTTCATTATAGACCTCATCTTCCTCATCGAATTTTACATAAATGCGAAATTCAAATCGGTTCCCTGACAAAATGCCTGTCGGATCAATGAGTTCAATCATGCTATATTCAATAATTTCCACGTAATCTCATCCTCACATAATGTTTTCATTCCCATCTTACAGCAAACCGCACTAACTGGTCACGTATTCCCTATCGGCGAAATATTTGCTCAAACTTGCAATCTTTCTTTTGCATTTTCACAATGGTTAGTTAACAATGAAGATAGTGAATTGTATTCACACTAACAGATTACGGGGGAATGAACATGCTTACATTTGAAGAATTCAAGTACAAAAGACCTGACATGGAAAGCATTAAACAAGAATTCGATAGCTTGCTAGAACAATTCCGTTCTGCAGAGTCCTTTGATGAACAAAATGAAGTCATTGAAAAGTTGAATGCCATCGGTAGCAACTATTCTACACAGTCTAATTTGATGTATATCCGTTCTTCCATCGATACGAATGATGAGTTCTATCAGAAAGAACGGGAATACTTCGATGAAATCGGTCCTGAATTCCAGGAACTTGGAACCGCTTTCTACAAAGAGCTTGTAAAAACACCTTACCGTAAGGAGCTTGAAGAGAAATGGGGCACGCAGCTGTTCGCTCTAGCCGACAACGCAATCAAATCCTTTTCGCCGGAAGTACTTCCGCTCCTTCAACAAGAGAATAAGCTTACTTCTGAGTATGCTAAGCTTGTCGCTTCAGCTCAAATCGAGTTTGACGGAAAAACATTAACCCTTGCACAACTCGGACCGTACGCCGAATCTACTGACAGAGGTGTGAGGAAGTCCGCTATGGAAGCTTCCTACTCTTTCTATGCAGATAACGGCGATGCGTTTGACCGTATTTATGATGATCTCGTGAAAGTGAGACACGAAATCGCTACAAAATTAGGTTTCAAAAACTTTGTGGAACTTGGATATGCGCGTATGAACCGAATTGGATATGACGCGGATATGGTGAAAAACTTCCGTGATCAAGTACGAGACTATATTGTACCGCTTGCTACAAAGTTATACGAACGTCAAGCTGAGCGGATCGGCGTCGATGAATTAAAATTCTACGACCAGTCCCTAAACTTCTTGAGTGGGAATGCAACACCGAAAGGTTCCCCTGAATGGATCATCGAAAACGGTAAAAAGATGTATGAAGAGCTTTCACCTGAAACGGACGAATTTTTCAAATACATGACAGACAAGCATCTTCTTGACTTGGAAGCGAAGAAAGGGAAAGAGACGGGAGGTTATTGTACGTTCATTGATGATTATGATTCGCCTTTCATCTTCTCGAACTTTAATGGTACATCAGGTGATATCGACGTGCTGACTCACGAAGCGGGTCATGCTTTCCAAGTGTATTCCAGCCGTAATATCGGCATTCCTGAATATGTATGGCCGACTCACGAAGGGGCTGAAATCCATTCAATGAGCATGGAGTTCTTCACTTGGCCATGGATGGAACTATTCTTCGAGGACGATACGGAAAAATACAAATTCGCACACTTAAGCAGCGGCCTGCTATTTTTGCCTTACGGTGTAGCGGTAGATGAATTTCAGCATGCAATTTACGAGAATCCAGAAATGACACCCGCTGAACGTAAAGCGGAGTGGAAGCGGATTGAGAAGACATATTTGCCAATGCGTGATTACGACGGTAACCCTTATTTGGAAGCAGGATCAATTTGGCAACGTCAGTCGCATATTTATGAAGCTCCTTTTTACTATATCGATTACACATTGGCACAAATTTGCGCATTCCAGTTTTGGAAGCGTTCATTAGAAGATCGCGAAGCTGCATGGGAAGATTATTTACATCTATGTAAGCTTGGCGGGTCGAAGCCGTTTACGGAGCTTGTAAAAGAGGCGAATTTGATTTCGCCGTTTGAAGATGGATGTGTGGAGTCTGTCGTTGGTACAATCGAAGCATGGTTGAATTCTGTTGATGACAAAGCTCTATAATAAGAAGGGACTGCCGATATCCGGCAGTCCCTTTTTTATGTCGTGAATTCAAAGACGTTATATTGATTTTTGCCGTTTTCTTTAGATTGATATAGTGCCTTATCAGCCTTTGCGTAAAGTGATTCAAAATCGTCATTTTCAGTTGCGATAGCAACCCCAATACTAATTGAAGTTTGAATACTTTTTTCATTCAAGTGAAATTCCATTTTTTCATTAATCCGTTGAAGTAAATCATCCGCGAGCGATTTTAAATTAGGTGTTTCATCTGAATCAAGTAAAATTAAAAACTCATCGCCACCGACTCTTGCTGCAAAATTACTGGCCCCCACTGTTTCTTGGATAGTTGCTGCCGCTATTTTCAATATCCTGTCACCTTCGCCATGCCCTAAATAATCATTAATCGCTTTGAAATTGTCCAAATCGACCATCATTAAAGCTACTTTCCGATTTTTCCGTTCAAGCCTTTTTGAAATTTCGTCTTCAAAGGCCGCCCTGTTTTTCAAACCTGTCAAACTATCGTGAAAGGCAAGATGTATCGGCATCGCAACAAGCCTAGCGATAAGGAAGGATAGGATGATCGATCCAATAAGGATGACAAATAATTGTAGAAGAAATTGATTCTTATATCCTGCAAGCAAACCTGTCATTACTTTATTATTATAAGCTATCTCGACAACTCGATCTGTGGAAAATCCCTTCCGCTCGTCTGCTGAATAAGGGATATATCTGTATGTTACCTGTTTTCCGTCTTCAACTAAAACCAATTCATCAGGCTCTCCACTTCCCCGCACTTTTTCAAAAACGTTTTTATGCGGCTGTTGGATATATTGCTGTTGAAAGTTTTCAGTTTTTACTCCTAACGCATTTCCTCCAGAATTATAGACCTTTATGGAATTAATATCATCATATTCTTGGACGAGTTCATCAATTGTTTGCAGGAAATTGAATTGCCTAAAAATCTCATGGTCTTCTAGTAGAAACCCTAACTCAATTAAATACTTATGATCCGGCGTAGGTGTATAACTGAACTTTTTAACTTCCCCTGTTTTCGATTGAATATCCATTCCATCAGCTGTAAACGAGTCGCCTACTCGCCTTTCATCCAACAGACTAGAAAATCCCGGACAACATTCTTGGAAATCCAATCCAATATCTTCAGTGAAGCTGCTATGTATGACCGTATTTTTATCATTGAGAATAAATATGTCCATTTTATATTGCTCTTTTAACGATGTGAAATCCCATTTTCGGAAATCGGGCTCTTCCTTATATTTTTCAAGAAGCTCCTTTGAATATGATTTCATCTTTTCCGCAGTCTGTTCATCAAATAAGTCATATACTTTATCGATTGTTGCTAGGTTTTTAACTACTTTGTCCTCTATCATGGAAATCTTCGTGTCTTGAGCCTCTAAGACAGTTTTCCGTAACTTGTTATAGTCAAATAACGCTATAAACAATGAAAGAATAAGCGAAAACACAATCAGGACAATCGTCAATTTCCATCTGAAGTTATTGAACACACTTATCGTACCCTTTCCACTCTCAATTCCTTTGAATCATTATAGCCCATACTCTTCCAAATCACCATGCTATTTTACCTATTTAATCTAAATAAAAGAGCTATCACTTGTAAAAAGTGACAGCTCTTTGACTTTATTGCTATAGAAGCGATTACATGAGGCCAATCGCATTTCCTTTTTCGTCGATATCCATTTGAAGGGCCGCCGGTTTTTTCGGCAATCCCGGCATCGTCATAATATCCCCCGTCAGACAAACGAGGAAACCTGCGCCAAGCTTCGGAATGATTTCACGAATTGTAATCATAAAATCAGTAGGTCTTCCAAGCTTCTTAGGGTCATCTGAGAAAGAGTATTGCGTTTTCGCCATGCAGACCGGCAGGATATCCCACCCATTCTGTTCGATTTGCAATAAGTCCTTTCTCGCTTTCTCTGTAAGGATTACTCCTTTTCCGCCATATGCCTTTTGGACAATCGCCGTAATTTTATCAATGACCGGCTGCTCTACATCATAAAGGGGAGCAAAATTATTTGGCTCTTCTAACAGCTCGAGAACTTGTTTCGCTAGTTCCTGGCCGCCAGCCCCCCCTTGCCCCCAAACGTCCGTTACAGCTGCTCGAACACCTTTTGAAGCGCACCAATTCATAATGAAGTCAAGTTCTGCAGCGGAGTCTGTAATGAAGCGGTTTAATGCTACGACAGGCTGCACGCCGAAAGAACGGACAGTTTCCACATGCTTTTCTAGATTGACAATTCCCTCCGTGACAGCTTGAACATTTTCTTTTCCAAGATCCGTCTTCGCAACCCCTCCGTGCATTTTCAAAGCACGAATCGTTGTCACAAGTACGACAGCATCCGGGGCAAATCCACCTTTTCGTGCTTTAATATCCATGAATTTCTCAGCGCCTAGATCGGATCCGAATCCTGCCTCCGTTACAACGATATCAGCCAATTTTCTAGCTGTATTTGTAGCCATTAACGAGTTGCAGCCATGTGCTATATTTGCGAAAGGTCCGCCATGAATTAAAGCAGGGGTCCCTTCAATCGTCTGAACGAGATTCGGCTTGAATGCTTCTTTCAATAGAAGTGTCAAAGCACCTTCTACGCCTAAATCCCTTACGGTAACAGCTTCCTTTTCATACGTATATCCGATTACCATTTGTGATAGACGCTCTTTCAAGTCAGTTAAACTTGTTGCCAAACAGAATACTGCCATAATTTCAGAAGCTACTGTAATATCGAAGCCGTCTTCCCGCGGTACACCTTGTCCGGGACCCCCTAGACCAATAGTGATGTGGCGCAATGCACGATCATTCATATCCATTGCACGCTTCCAGGTAATCCTGCGCGGGTCAATCCGCAATGCATTTCCTTGATGAATATGATTATCAATCATCGCACTTAGTGCATTATTTGCAGTTGTGATCGCATGGATATCGCCATTAAAATGCAAATTGATTTCTTCCATCGGCAATACTTGTGCGTACCCACCGCCCGCAGCGCCGCCCTTCACACCCATAACGGGTCCGAGGGAAGGCTCGCGGAGAGCGATCATCGAATTTTCTCCTAATCTTGCTAACGCATCCGCAAGGCCAACAGTCACTGTTGATTTCCCTTCACCTGCAGGCGTCGGGCTTGTCGCTGTTACAAGAACGACTTTTCCGAATGATTTCGTAGCCGGCAATTTAGATACATCGATTTTTGCTTTGTATCGTCCATAGGGTTCAACCGCCTCTTCGGGAATCCCCACTTTTCTTGCGATATCCGCTATTGGCTGCATCACAGCAGAAGCAGCGATTGCTAAGTCCGTTAATGGTTTTGCTTTTTCAGTCAAAATGGCCACACCCTTCTTTTATCAATACATGCTAATACAAAATGATTTTATAATAAAAACCCCAAAGCTGCTCATTTTTCTATGCGCAATACAAGCTTTCCAAACTGCTCGCTGTTTTCCAGCGCCTTGAATGCTTCCAAACCATCTTCGAGACGATATACTTTGTCAATGACAGGTTGAATGCCGAATTCTTCAACATGCTTCAACATTGCCCGCAACTCATCCCGGCTTCCCATCGTCGAGCCAAATAGCTGGTATTGTCCGTAGAAAAACTTCCGTAAATCCAGCTCGACGACGTCCTCGGTCGTTGCGCCAAATACAACAATTCTTCCGCCCTGTTTCAATACTTCCAACGAACGGTTAAATGTTGCTCTTCCAACGCTTTCGATTACGAGATCGATTGTTTCATTCGCTAGGTCCTCTTTCCAATCACCGTTCGTATTAATTGCCAAATCAGCGCCAAGCTCTAGCGCTTTCTGTCGTTTCTCTTCAACCCGCGAACTGACGATGACGCGCGCCCCAACATTTTTGGCAAACTGAATCATATATGTCGCGACACCGCTTCCCGCTCCCGGAATAAAGACCGTATCGCCCTTTTTCAACTCGCCTTGCGTAAATAATGCCCGGTATCCTGTCAATGCTGCTAACGCTAAAACAGACGCTTCATCCATTGAAAGATTCGCAGGTTTTTTCTCAATCTGTTCAGCAGGAATAACAATTTTCTCTGCGAATGTTCCGTTGTCCGGCATACCTAAAATATCAAATTCTGCAGGAGGTGCAGCACTTTGTGTAAACCAACGTAAAGATGGATTAATGATCACTTCATCACCAATCTCCCAATTGTCTACCCCTTCCCCGATAGACTCGATGACACCAGCGCCATCGGAACCAAGAATTAACGGTTCCTTTACATCCCCGCGGCGATCAGGTATTTTAATATCCCTTCGATTCATCCCCGCGGCATGAAGTGCTACGACGACTTCACCATTACTTGCAATCGGCTCTTCCATCTCATCTATTTCCAATTGACCATTTACATGAATGAACGCCTTCACACAACAACCTCCCGTTTAAAATATTCTATGAATTATATACTATTCTATCATACAACATCCGCCAATAATTATCACATTCATAATAATGAAAAAAAAACGCAAAGAATAGATCTCCTTTGCGTCTACAGCTAGCTATTCATTTGATGATTTCAAAGTTACGACAACTACTTCCGGGCGATTAAACACTCGTATGGGAACGATGCTGTTTCCGAGGCCGCGACTTACGATCATAGTTGTTCCATCCATTTCATGGATACCTGATGTGAATTTAGGGAACCATCCTTGACCAGGAGCTACTAAGCCTCCAATGCCCGGAATCCGAACTTGGCCGCCATGGGCATGCCCACTGAAAACGAGATCTATTTGCCGGTCAACGTATACGTTGAACTGTTCAGGTCGATGCGATAAAAGGATTTTGAACAGATCATCCTGGACATCTTTTAATGCATAATCTATGACTTGTTCAACATACGTCTCTTCAACGAGATTGCTGGACAATGGATCTTCAATCCCGGATATAACAATCTGTTCCCCTTCTTCGCTTGCAATTGTCATCGATTCATTTGTTAAAACTTGCACGCCTAATCCAGATAGTTCATCTTTTATGTGCTTTTCGTCATTTGTAGAAATTTCATGATTGCCGGTAACGAAATAGAATGGTGCTACATCATGCAGTTGCTTGACGATTTCCAAACTTTGCTCAAGATCATAACGGTTCCGATCAATAAAATCTCCAGTAATGAAAATGGCATCTGGCGATAATAATTTCACTTTACTTACTAAATCTGAGTGATTATCCCCAAACATCGAGTCATGGATATCTGACAGTTGAACAATTCGATAATTATTAAAGCTATTCGGAAGACCGGGAGCTTCGAGCTCCACGAAGGTCACTCCTATGGTCGTATTCTCTTTATATAAATAAAGTCCAAATAGCAATATGAGAATGAAGAATAATAGGATGCCGTTGCGTTTCCTTCTTTTTCGTACAGGCATTCAGCTTACTGCCAACGTTTCTTTATTTTTGCGAGCTCCAATAATTCGAGTACGTCCTTTTTCGGTAATTCAGTTAAAATGGATAGAAGTTCTCGCTCAGCAAGCCTTCTTCCTCTGCCACTCCGATAGCGTTCTTTATTCTCCGCATCTAGAGTGCTATATAGCTGATCTAGTTTTTCGTCCTGCTCATCCACTTCTTTAGCGATAATCAAATTTTCACGCAGCCGTTCATAAAGCATATCGACGTTTGAAGAACCGCTTGCAGTGAATGCGCGTGAAGTTTTAGGGTCTCCTAAAATCAACTCATCTGTAGAGATATTGAATCTCTCGGATATCTTTGCAATCCATGCAGCGGAAGGGGCATTTTTACCTTTCTCCCAATCTTTGATTCTGCTGGCGGATGTGCCGATTGCCGCTCCAAACGCCATCATTGATAGGCCTCTTTGCTCTCTCAGGGCCTTTAATCTAATACCAAAGTCTTCTTTACTCCAATCGTTCACGCTGATGCCTCCTCCTATTTACTTATCTCTATATTATTTTTCTTAGTTCCTTCTGTCAATCTTAATTTATTTTTCTATCAAATTATTAATAGCCAGTTTGCTGGCGTTTGTAATTTTCCTCGTTCTTTTCCAAATAGGCCTTCATTATTTCACTATAAGAAATACCAATCCTGTTCGCTATTGCTCCATAATGAATCCATACATTTTCATAACTTTCCATATCAGTTTTCAATAAAAACTGTTGGATAGAGCTGATTGTCTGCAAAAAGACATTCGTCAAATCGCCTTCAACTTCGCCTTCTGGCCATACTTTCAATCCATCCAAATCTTTTTCGATGCCGAGTGACAAGAGAAAATGAATGGAGTCCACATATTCTTCTAAAATAACTTCTCGTTCTGAAGGTCCCTTTGCACTCCAAAATTTAAAGCATCTTGTTTCATTAGCTAGCTCTGCAAGTTCAACAAGAAGGGCCAACCCTTTTTCTTTGAAAACATCCTTGTTTACAACTTGATTCGTTTGGATGTATGTATCCAATTCACGCTGCATCGTAAATAATGTCGTCAACTCCATAAAAAAACCTCCAAAATTTTAAATATCTTGAAACCAAACCGATTCTCGCCCGTATAAGTAGAAGACTATATCTATTTTTGTGAGGGGATGCTGTTATGGGATTACTGATCCGCTTTGTTATTATTGCATTCATCGTCTATTTATTTTATCGCGGTATCCGCTATTTATTGGATCCGAAGCGAAAATTGGACGAGGCGTATGAAAAAGAGCAATATTACTTTTATGATGATGTAAAAAATGTAAGAAAAAACTTCTTTATCACATATAAAGGTGCCCTCTTTGAAGGTGAAAAATATTTAGGAACTACGGAAGACTCCTTTGATGTCGTTTCTATTTTCGTTTGGGTCAAAGATGAAACGAAGCTTCAAGGCTTTACGAAAGATGATTTTTATTTCTTATCCTCCGAGATCACTTCCAATTATCCAAAAGCTGAAATCAGCTGGAAAAATCCAATTGAAGAATTGATGAAAGCCCGTTGAAGAGCGGGCTTTTCTTATTTCCTTTATGCACGATTCACGCCGAATGGATCGATGCCTAGAAGATAGATGATAACGCCTATGTAGATTAATGCGAGCAGTAGAAAACCAATCCGGAATTCTGTGTGTCTTGTTTTATGGCTGAATACCATCATACCCAAATACGAACCGATCCCACCGCCGACGATGGCAAATAGCCATAATGTCTTTTCTGGCACTCTGCGTGCTCGCTTCTTTGATTGTTTCTTATCATAGCCCATCATTATGAAGGACCAGATTGATATAAATATGATCCAAGTGATCATCATACTATTCATATATTCAACTCCCTACTTCCTATTCTACACTTTATTGATTGGACTTAGGAAGAAGAACTATAGTAAGTTTAGAAGTTTTCTTTTTTATTTTCCCCCAACAGAAAAAGCCTCGCCGCCGATTAACGGCGCGAGGCTTTTAGTTGATCAATCACTTATTTTGCAACTGATTTTTTCGCTGTTTCTGCAAGTTGTGCAAATGCTTGTGCATCTGTTACTGCAAGATCAGCAAGCATTTTGCGGTTTACTTCGATGCCAGCCAATTTAAGACCGTGCATCAATGTGCTGTATGAAAGACCATTCATACGTGCTGCCGCGTTGATACGTGTAATCCAAAGTTTACGGAAGTCACGTTTTTTCTGACGGCGGTCACGGTATGCATAGTTGAATGATTTCATGACCTGTTGGTTTGCTACTTTGTAAAGTCTATGTTTTGAACCAAAGTAACCTTTGGCTAATTTCAATACTCGATTACGGCGCTTGCGCGTCACTGTTCCACCTTTTACGCGTGGCATAGTTCATTACCTCCTGCTATTCCTAAAGAATGTGTTATGGTTCAAAGATTATTTCATGTAAGTGATCATTTCACGGATACGTTTGTAGTCGCCTGAAGAAACAAGTGCAGCTTTACGCAAGTGGCGTTTCGCTTTAGTAGACTTGTTGGCAAAAAGGTGACTTGTGTATGCACGGCCGCGTTTCACTTTACCAGTTGCAGTTTTCTTGAAACGTTTTGCGGATCCGCGGTGAGTTTTCATTTTTGGCATGATCTGTTCCTCCTAAATCGTTCGCGTTACTTTTTTTCGGCAGTCGGGGCAAGTATTAGGAACATGCTCCGTCCTTCCATTTTCGGTTTAACTTCAACCGTTGAGAATTCCTTGCATTCTTCTGCAAACCGGTCTAAGACACGTTGTCCAATTTCCTTGTGCGTAATTGCACGACCACGGAACCGGATGGACGCTTTAACTTTGTCCCCTGCCTGTAGAAATTTGATACCGTTGCGAAGTTTTGTTTGAAAATCATGTTCGTCAATTGTTGGGCTTAGGCGCACTTCTTTGACGTTGATGATTTTTTGGTTCTTTCTCACTTCACGTTCTTTCTTTTGTTGCTCAAACTTGAATTTACCATAGTCCATTACACGGGCTACTGGTGGCTTTGCTGTTGGTGCGACTAGGACAAGATCCAAATTTGCACGCGCTGCGATTTCAAGAGCCTCGTTGCGTGATTTGATTCCAAGCTGGTCACCATTGTGGTCAATAAGGCGAAGCTCGCGGGCACGGATGCCCTCATTTACGTACATGTCTTTGCTAATAGTAATCCACCTCCGAATGTTGTCTCGCGAATACACGGTTTGGGTACACCGTCCAGCAATCCGACGGTCCCATAGTTCATTCGTTTTATAAGAGCCGGACAATAAAAAAAGTAGACAAAAGTAACTTTTGTCTACCCGCTTATGTGTACGTGCATTAGCATGCACGGCACGTTCACTCATGTGCTGACCTGTCAACAACGGTATGCGTCGATCAGGTGAGAAGCGGGCAGCTCCTTCTTATACCACAAACTGTATTCATTAACCTTAATAAGTCTATCATCTTGAATATTGATTGTCAACATATAAATTTACAACGGTTGATTTCCGCTTCAGGTGGACGCTTTCCGGGGGGCGGGCGGTGAGCCTCCTCACTTCGCTTCGCTACGTTGCGGGGTCTCACCTGTCCCGCTAATCCCCCAGGAGTCGCCACCTTCCGCTTCAATCAACGGTAATTCCTATTAATCAACACGATGGATACCTAGTCATTTTTTAAACTTTAAAACGCCATTCAATAACCATAATTATTAATTATCGTGTGATACGTCAGCTTTTATTAGCTTCACGAAATCTTCAAATGGCATGCTTTCTGATTTTTGTTCGCCGTATTTTCTTACGTTCACTTCGCCGGATTCTACTTCTTTGTCTCCTAAGACGAGCATGTAAGGGATTTTTTGGACTTGTGCTTCACGGATTTTATAACCAATCTTTTCATCACGGCTATCAAGATCTACACGGAATCCTTCTGCTACTAGTTTTTCTTTCACTTCATTTGCATAATCGAAATGGGCTTCAGGTGATACCGGGATTACTTCGACTTGAACTGGTGCAAGCCATGTTGGGAATGCGCCTTTATATTCTTCGATCAGGAATGCAACGAATCTTTCCATTGTAGAAACGACGCCTCGGTGGATAACGACTGGACGATGCTGCTTGCCGTCTTCCCCAACATATGTGAGATCGAAACGTTCAGGTAGAAGGAAGTCAAGTTGGACAGTTGAAAGTGTCTCTTCCATGCCGATTGCTGTCTTCACTTGTACGTCGAGTTTCGGACCGTAGAAGGCAGCTTCGCCGTCGGCTTCGACGTACGGAAGACCCATTTCATCCATCGTCTCTTTCAGCATGCTTTGTGCGCGTTCCCACATTTCGTCATCGTCAAAATATTTTTCAGTGTCTTCCGGATCGCGGTACGATAAACGGAATGAGTAATCTGTAATATTGAAGTCTTTATACACATCGATGACGAGCTGAACGACACGTTTGAATTCTTCCTTGATTTGATCAGGGCGAACAAAGATATGCGCATCATTCAAAGTCATACCACGTACACGTTGGAGACCGGATAACGCACCAGACATTTCATAACGGTGCATCGTACCAAGCTCAGCAATGCGGATCGGCAAGTTACGATAAGAGTGAATGCCGTTTTTGTAGATCATCATATGGTGTGGGCAATTCATTGGACGGAGAACGAGGTCCTCATTATCCATGCTCATGACAGGGAACATGCCGTCTTGATAGTGTCCCCAGTGACCGGATGTTTTGTAGAGCTCAACACTTCCGAGAACTGGTGTGTAGACATGGTCGTACCCAAGCTTCACTTCTTTATCGACGATATAACGTTCTATAATACGACGAATTGTTGCGCCTTTTGGCAACCATAGCGGAAGACCTTGACCGACTTTTTGAGAGTTCGTGAATAAATTCAATTCTTTCCCGATTTTACGATGGTCGCGTTCCTTCGCTTCTTCGAGCATACGCAAGTGTTCTTGGAGCTCGTCCTTTTTGAAGAAGGCTGTTCCGTATATCCGCTGAAGCATTTTATTTTTCGAATCTCCGCGCCAGTAAGCGCCCGCGATGCTCAATAATTTAAACTCTTTCAGCTTACCTGTCGAAGGGACATGGATACCGCGGCAAAGGTCGAAAAATTCACCTTGTTCGTAAATGGAAACTTGTTCGCCCTCAGGAATTGCTTCCAATAGTTCAAGCTTGTAGGGATCGTCAATTTCTTTAAATCGTTTTTCGGCTTCTTCGCGAGATACGTCAATTCGTGTGATCGGAAGATTTTCGCCGATGATTCGTTTCATTTCCTTTTCAAGTTCAGGAAGGTCTTCAGCTGTGATTGGCGTTGGTGAATCAATGTCATAGTAGAAGCCATTGTCGATGACCGGACCGATTCCTAGTTTTGCGTCTGGGAATTTTCTTTTTACTGCTTGAGCTAATAGATGGGCAGTACTGTGACGCAGGATTTCGAGCGCTTCCGGTGATTGCGGTGTGATGATTGCAATATCACCGTCCTTTTCAATCGGTGTTTTCAAGTCGATGAGCTGGTCGCCAATTTTACCAGCGAGAGCGCTTTTTCGTAACCCCGGGCTGATGGAGCCTGCTACTTCTTCTGTTGTTGTGCCTTTTGGAAATTCCTTTATCGCACCATCTGGAAATTTCAATTGAATATTCTCTTCCATTACAAACACTCCTTGCTAATTTTTTTGAACAAAAAAAGCCCCATCCCGGTAAAGGGACGAGGCTGTTGCTCGTGGTTCCACCCTTCTTCCTTCCATCCGGCCATACAACCGGAAAGATGAAGCTTGAAACGGCTAACGGGCCGGGGTCCGTCATCGGCTATGTAAATGGTTCACCGATGCTGCTCCAAGGTGGTAAATCGATCCTCTGCACTTCAGGGCTTCCAGCCAAATGACCCTGATCTCTGTAAGTAGAAGAACCGATTCATGTCCTCTTCAACACATTTTCAAATATGATATCCATTAGTATAAGGAAAGTTACAGACAATTGCAAGTGGCGAAAGTCAACTTACACGTTTCTTCGGTTTTTGCCTTTCAATTGAACTGGTTTGGAGATTGTCTTGATCCGTTCCATAATGCGCGCTGCTTTAACCGCTTCTTTTTCACCCCGTTGCGTGTACGTCAAATGATGCTCCAGCTCATCAAAATTGAAATTGGAAGTGAAGAAGGTCGGAAGCTTTTCTGCCATTCGATATTGCAAAATCGTTCCAATCACTTCATCACGTGCCCAAGCAGACATGGACTCCGCTCCAAAATCATCGAGCATAAGTACTTTCGCTTTTTTTACGAAGTCAATTTTTTCATTCAACGTCTGGTCTTGGATAGATTGTTTCATTTCCCGAAGGAATTCCGGTATATAAACGACAACTGTCCGGATTCGAAGATTGGCAAGCTCATTAGCGAGTGCACCAAGTATAAAGGATTTCCCCGTTCCAAATGGACCGTAAATGTAAAGCCCACGTTCCGGAAGTTCTCCTGTTTCACTTATTTCACTCAAAAATTGAGCAGCTGCCTCCACGACAATGATTCGGCTATTGTCATGCTCCAAATCTACATTATGCAATCGGGCTTCCATGACATCCTTCGGCATATACATGCTATCAATCATATTGGATACATTACGACGTTCGTCTTCGACCAATTTATTCGGACATTTGACGTAATCAAGATCAATGAATCCTTGACTGAGGATTAGTTTTGGCTCAAATCCTTTCATTACGTTTATGCAGCCTTCAACGTTCGGGCATTTCTCACAGTTGTGAGAAGCTGTTGTATATTCGTATAATTTCCCTAAACTTTTATCGACAACTGTTTTATCGATCTCACTCGAATTCTCGGAAATGAACTGTTGGACGCCTTCGGACTCCATCACTTCATTCCGTAATTGCTCGTATCTTGCTGTCAGTTCTGAAGCGTTCATTACTCGCTTCAATGTATTTCCGATTCTTTCCAACTTTATTTCACCTCGCTTCTCATAGCATCCAGTTTCGCTAGCAGCTGACGTCTTTTTTCATCAATATCTGAATCTGCCTCGTTTTTCGGTTCATGCTGTTCCGTTTCTTCTTTCTTGTAAAACCATTCAGGCACCTTCTCTTCCCTTGTAGGCTTCCGGCTGGCTGGTTTCTTCTTCCCTTCATTCAACCACTTCATATATTGATCGTGCTCGGTACGGGATAACTCCATTGCCTTTTTGGCAGTTTCCACTTTTTTATTCGACCAATGCGAGGCAATCCGTTCTGCAAAATTATTCGTGATCTTTCCGTCGTTCCGTAAAATCATATATTGCAATAAAACGTTTACGACGCCGACGGACAATCCATGAGTGTTAATAAGCCTTTCCGCCAATTGGAGATCGACAGGAAAAGGTTCTTTTCCATTTAAATGTCGCAGCATTTCACGTGGTGATGTATTTTCCAAATAAAATAAGAGTTCGTCTTCTCGTGATTTTGGCTCATTCTCTTTTGCAGGTTCGACATTCTTGAATATCTTTTCAACAGTAGGAACGTTTCGCGAAATGTTGATCTTGTAATAATCAACCGCAGCCTTTCGAAGTCGATCTTCCGGAATCTGCATACTGTTTGCATCTAGCGCCATCATGACGACTTTCTGCATATCAAGTGGTGTCAATGAATAAAGAAACGCCAATTTCTCAATTAATTCTTTCGACACTGTAGCGAGGGAGGATTTCGGTACCATCTGTTCGGAAAGTCCCGAACGAAATAAATTGAAATCGAAGTCGGAATAAGCGAAAGGAATTCCCGTTGATTCATTGCGCCCCATCATATGACCGCCCTCTTCCATCCCTTCGGCTGCACTGTAACGGATAGGTTTGAAAACATCCAAAAATGTACGAGATACTTCCTTGTATTGTTCATCGATCGGATCTACTACCGTGAATCGATTTCTTAAACTCCGGTATGCCTGCTCGCCAATCTTGCTGAAAAGGAAAGTGGACAAAAGCGGGTCTTCGAAAAACGACTTTGCATCCATGGGCGGCAGCAATTCGTAGCAGAACGCACGATCCTGATCCTCCTGTTTGCAGTATGTACGCAGCAAGCCGATCGCCTCGAGGGAGATTCTCGCTTCAAACACTTTCACTAACGGCATTGTTAATAAATTCATTAAGTAATAATGATTAAACTCATTTTCCTTATTTCGTTCCGCATCAGCCCATAGTGACATGAAAAGACTCATAGCGTCAGGGCCGATCAATGGTTGGTAAAACAATGTGAGGAGTTGCCGGTCATAATCCGAAAATGGATGAGACAATTTGATCGTGAACGTATCGACTGGTTGTAATTCTTGGTAAAGCATATTGTCGGAACTCCTTTTTTCCTTTATTCAAAATCAATTCTCATCTTTATTCTTCTGCAAGTTTTGCAGTTCTTCGATAAATACGTTTATATCTTTGTATTGTCGATAGACTGATGCAAACCGGACATACGCAACTTCATCGACATCTGCCAATTTTTCCATGACCATTTCGCCGACGTCCTTAGAATCAATCTCAACGGTCCCTGAACTTCTTAATTCTTTTTCTATTAAATATACAATGTTTTTTACTGCTTCGAGGTCAACTGGGCGCTTTTCACATGCTCGGATGAGCCCTCTCAACAACTTTTCACTGCTGAATTCTTCCCGTGTGCCATCCTTTTTCACTACGATGAGCGGCATTTCTTCCACTTTTTCAAATGTCGTGAATCGGAATGCGCATCTCTCACATTCACGGCGTCTTCGGATGGATCGATTCTCTTCGGCAGGTCGAGAATCGATGACCCGGGTGCCATTATAATGACAAGCTGGACATATCATTTTCTGCTTCCTCCGCATTTCCGTATAGTATATTGATTATAACAGAAGTTCATCAAAAAAATCGAAAGGGATTCATTAATAATCAATCAAGTTGTTATGGGCTTTTAAAAAGTGAAATCTTGGCAGTATTGATTTCCGTTCCAGGCGCACGCTTTCCGTGGGGCGGGCGGTAAGCCTCCTCGGTCGCTTTGCTCCACTGCGGGGTCTTACCTGTCCCGCTAATCCCACAGGAGTCGGCGCCTTCCACTCCAATCAACAGAAATATTTTCCAAAAGTTTAAACCCGTAGAACGCCATTATAACACCAGCAAAAATTAAAGAATTATTAATAATGTATATACCACATGCAAAATTAATCGGAATTGAGAATTGCGGTCATTGGACTGTTGTGGAAAAACCAGACAAAATGAATACGTTAGCAGAAAATTTTTTCAGTCTCAACTTGTTCAACTAACGAGTGATTTACCTCTTCATGTCTTTACAATTACCATACAGCTTTGAATTTCAAGTATATGCCAATTGATTGGAGTGGAGATCGGCGACTCCTGCGGGAATAGCGCGAGCTGAAGACCCCGCAACGAAAGCCGTAACGAAGAACGGCTTTTGCGAGCAAAAGCGTAGCGTTGCGAGCACAACTATGGGATGCCTTAATTTCTGCAAAGAACGCAGAAATACGGCAAATCGAACCCTTCGCTGTTCGATTGGCTGAAGCCGTGCCCGCGGAAAGCATCCGATCGGAACGGAAATCAATAGTGTTTACAGAATATTAAAATTAATAATCAATCAAAAAGAAAAAACGTCCAAGCCGAGTTATCGACTTGGACGTTTTTCATTTTCCAATTATGAATTCACTTTGGATTTCAATTCATTTCCTACTTTAATAGCCAATTCAACAACACGTGCAGAATAGCCCCATTCATTGTCATACCAAGCAAGCACTTTTACTTTGCGATCACCCATGACAATTGTTGAAAGACCGTCTATCGTCGCAGACTCTGTTGTTGTGTTGAAGTCAATCGATACGAGTGGTTCAGTCGTGAAACGAAGGATTCCTGCCATTGGACCTTCTGCTGCCTTAATGAATGCTTCATTCACTTCTTCCACTGTTACATCTTTTTTCACATCAACGACGAGGTCGACCAATGACACGTTCGGAGTCGGTACACGTAAAGCCATACCGTGAATTTTCCCTTCAAGCTCAGGCAATACGAGCGAAAGTGCTTTTGCAGCACCTGTCGAGGTCGGGATGATCGACTGAGCACAAGAGCGTGCACGGCGAAGGTCCTTATGCGGGTTATCCAAGTTTTTCTGATCGTTTGTATAAGCATGAACAGTTGTCATCAACCCGTTTTCAATGCCGAATGAATCATTCAACACTTTTGCAACCGGTGCAAGGCAGTTTGTCGTGCAGCTTGCATTTGAAATGACATCATGTTTATTAATATCAAGCTTGTCATCATTCACACCTAACACAATCGTTACATCCTCATTTTTCCCTGGAGCAGTCAAGATGACTTTCTTAGCTCCGGCTTCCAAATGAAGGGCAGCTTTACTACGTTCATTGAAGACTCCCGTCGCTTCAATGACGATGTCGACACCAAGCTCTTTCCAAGGCAATTTGGATGGGTCGCGCTCCGCTATTAGTTGGACACGCTTTCCGTTGACAACAAGAGCATTTTCCTCCACAACGACTTCACCATCAAAAACTCCGTGATTTGTGTCATACTTAATCAAATGAGCTAGAGTTTCTGCCGGATACGATGCATTCACTGCAACTACAGCAACGTCATCCTTCGTGATAATTTGACGGAATACCATGCGTCCAATCCGTCCAAAACCGTTTATCGCTATCGAAGTAGTCATGAAAAAATCCTCCCGCGTAATGTTATATACTTTTTATCCTTTATCCGATAATTAGTATAGCACAATTTAACCGGGTGCAAAGAGTTTGTGAACAAAATAACAATGTTCTACTTTTCAGAGAATAGTTTTATTTGACAGCATTCCATTTAATCAATAATTCATCCAGCTGATTTTCAGTCTCTTCCATTGATCCGTTATTGTCAATGACTGCATCTGCGCATTTTTCCTTTTCCAATATTGAAAGCTGAGAATTGATACGGGCCTCCGCTTCATCTTGTGAATAGCCATTCCTAGCTATTAGACGTTCTCTTTGAACGGCAGGTGCTGCTGAAACGACGATAATTTTATCCACATATGATTGGAGTTTACTTTCAAATAAGAGCGGAATATCCATAATAATCGTGTTAAAACCTTTCTCCAACCATTCTTCCTTTTGTCGCAACATTTCTTTTCGTACAGCGGGGTGGATAATTCCGTTCAACTTTTTTCGCTTTTCCTCATCATTGAAAATGAGACTACCGAGTTTTCCCCTGTTCAGCGACCCGTCCGGCAGAAGGATATCAGAACCAAATGTTTCCGCGATACTCGTAAGAACTGGGCTTCCAGGTTCTACTACTAACCTTGAAATTTCATCTGCGTCAACAATCGGATACCCCTTTTGTTTTAACATTCGCGACACGGTACTTTTACCAGTTGCAATACTTCCCGTTAGACCGATGATCATTGACATCAACCTTCCCTCACCTTTGGCATTGCGGACAATAAACTGATGTCCTTCCAGCAATTTTCATGCTTTTCGTTTCTCTGCCACATGTCCCACACACTTTCTTTCCATACATCTTCAAACGGGTTTGCATCGTTCCAGCTTCCCCGTTAATATTCCGATAATCCGAAATGGAGCTTCCTCCCGCATCAATGCTCTCTTGCAGGACAACTACGATTTCCTGAAACAATTCTCGTTTCCTTTTTTCGCTGATCCTCTCCGTAGCTCGTCCGGGATGGATTTTCATTCGAAAAAGCGCTTCTGTCGCATAAATATTACCGCAACCCGAAATGACATGGCCATCCATTATCACTTCTTTGATAGGTTTCCTTGCATATTTCTGTATTGATGCCATGGATAGGAAATGGTTGATGGCGAATTCGTCAAAAGGTTCAGGAGCCATGTTCAGCAATGGCAAATAATCCTCTTCCTTCTGCAGTAGCCGCAGTTCCCCGAATCGGCGGATGTCGGAATAGACGAGCAATCCTCCGTCTGCCATGTTCAGGACGACATGGATATGATTCTTGAATTTCTTCTCTGTGATGTCTTCCAAGGAATCTACAACGAACCAAGCACCCGTCATTCCGAGATGGCTGACGAGCAAGTATGGCAGACCTTCCTTTTCTAAATGAAAATAAATATATTTACTTCTTCTAGTGACATCCACTACCGTCATTTCTGCTAGCTCTTCAATAAAGTCTTCAAGAGTTTTCCCTTTGACGATTGCTTCTTTACCTAGCTCCTTGGATTTTCTTATAATATCGGACACATGCACTTCAGAAATCGTCCGGCCAATGGAAGCAGGCGACAATTCGCGAACGACACCTTCAACTTCTGGCAGTTCTGGCATTTCCATTCCTCACTTCGTTTCGTACCAGGAGAATCCGAACGCCCACTCCGCTTTCAATGGAACATCGAGCGCCAATGCAGATTCCATTACTTCCGGTACGATTTTCTTCAGTCTTTCAAGTTCTTCTTCAGGCGCTTCAAAAATCAATTCATCATGCACTTGAAGGAGCATTCGTGTTTGCATATTCTCTTCTTTCAATCTTGCGTCCATATCAATCATCGCCTTCTTAATGATATCGGCAGCAGTCCCTTGTATCGGCGTATTCATAGCCGTTCTTTCAGCAAAGCTTCGCAAATTGAAATTCGAGCTCGTAATATCAGGCAAGTATCTTCGTCTATTCATCATCGTGACTACATAGCCTTTCATCTTCGCCTCAGAGACGATATCTTCCATGTATCGCTTTACACCAGGGAACGTCTCGAGATACGTTCCAATGAACTTACCTGCCTCTTTACGCGTTATATTCAAGCTTTGGGACAATCCGTAATCACTGATCCCGTAAACGATACCGAAGTTTACAGCTTTTGCCGTCCGCCTCATATCAGACGAAACGCCATCTTTATCAACACCGAATACATCCATCGCTGTTTTTGTATGGATGTCTTCCCCTTCCCGGAATGCGGAAATCATTTTTTCGTCTTGGGACATATGCGCAAGGACACGCAGTTCGATTTGCGAATAGTCGGCAGCAAACATAAGCCAGCCCGGCTCTGAAGGAACGAATGCCGCGCGGATTTTCCTGCCTTCCTCAAGCCGAATCGGGATATTCTGCAAGTTCGGATTGATGGAGCTCAGTCGGCCCGTTTGCGTCAATGCCTGCTGGAATCGTGTATGAATTTTTCCGTCCTCGTGGATTTCTTTCGATAATCCTTCAATATAAGTTGAGTTCAGTTTTCCGAGCTGACGATATGTCAAAATGAAACTGATGATTTCATGCTCGCTTTCAAGTTTTTCCAACACATCTGCCGCAGTCGAATAACCCGTTTTCGTTTTCTTGATAGGTGTCAGTCCAATTTTTTCGAACAAGATCTCACCTAACTGCTTTGGAGAATTAATATTGAAAGGTTGTCCCGCCATTTCATAGATGATCGATTCAAGTTCAGATAACCTTGAAGAAAGCTGAACACCGATTTGTTGAAGAATTCCCAAGTCCGTCTTAACACCTGTAGATTCCATTTTCCCAAGTATTTTTGCGAGTGGCATTTCAAGCTCACGATACAATTCAAACTGTTCATTTTCACGCAACTTCTCTTCAAGGACAGGTTTTAACTTCCAAACGGCTTGAGCTTTCCTACCAGCATGTTCCGCAAGCAACTTCTCCTTAGGCAATGACTTTTTAGCGCCTTTCCCGTACACCGATTCGTCAGACTGGACATCAGAATAATTGAATTCCTTTGCAACAGATGCAACATCTGTATATGAAGAGGAAGGATTCGCAATATACGTTGCCAATAATAAATCGAATTCGAAACCATTCACTTCGATGCCATAACGCAGTAAAGATGCGTATGCTGCTTTAGAATCGGTCGTAAATTTCCTTTTATTTTCATCGCGAAGCCACTCTTTTAGTCGTTCTGATTGTTGCAAGACTGTAATTGGAATGAACAGCGCTTGCTTGCCATCCGTCAAACTGACGCCTGTCACTTCCGTAGACAAATAATTTTCATCCATCATTTCTACATGTATCGCCATTTCATCCGCAAGCTCCATCGTTTCAGTATCCTCGACGATTTGAACGTCGATTTCTAAGATAGGAGCTGTTTCAGTTGGAGATTCCATTTTTTCAAGTAATGTTTTGAACTTTAATTCCTCATAGATCTTTTTAACATTTTCCTCGTCAGGGCCAGAATACGTCAAATCTGCAATGGAAATTTCAATCGGCGCATCCACTTCAATTGTTGCGAGTTTTTTGCTCATATATGCCTGTTCTTCATTCTCCGTCAAATTTTCCTTCAGTTTTTTTCCTGAAACGGATTCCAATGATTCATATACTTTTTCGACAGTGCCGTATTCCTTCAATAATTTAAGAGCGGTCTTCTCACCTACGCCAGGCACGCCTGGAATATTGTCAGAAGCATCTCCCATCAGACCCTTCATATCAATGATCTGAGGAGGTGTAATACCGTACTTTTCCATGACATGCTCAGGAGTGTACTTTTCAAGATCTGTAATCCCTTTTCGCGTAATGCATACTGTTGTATGATCGCTTGCGAGCTGTGTTAAGTCCTTATCACCAGAAATAATGACGACTTCTACGCCTTCTTCGTCTCCAGACTTGCTTAACGTACCGATAATATCATCCGCCTCATATTGCTCGAGTTCATATTGAGGGATTTGATAGGCATTCAGCAGTTTCCGCAAGTAAGGAAATTGCTCCGACAGCTCGGGTGGAGTTTTTTGACGGCCGCCTTTATATTCACTGAATGTCGAATGCCTAAAGGTTGTCTTCCCCGCATCCCAAGCAACGAGCATATGTGTCGGCTTTTCTTCTGCCAATATGTTTTGCAGCATCATCGTAAACCCGTACACCGCGTTTGTATGGATACCAGTGTCATTCGTCAACAATGGCAATGCAAAAAACGCACGATACGCCAAGCTATTTCCATCTAACAGTACTATTTTCTTTTTAGTCACCTGCATCCACTCCCTTGTTCGTTCATCCTACCGCTTATAAAAAAACGGCTATTCCTCTGTTTAAGATAAAAACGTCATCTTCATTTATCTTACCATGATGGCTAGAGTAAATGAAAATGACGTCATTTATTATTCCAAGTATCCTGTCAGTATTTTTGCATATGGAGAGTCGGCTGGCATGATGATGACCGTGTCGTCGCCTACTGTACGTGCATAGGATTGCAACGTACGATATAAGTTGTAGAACTCAGGATCCTTAGAAAATGCATTGTTATAGATTTTGGCAGCTTCTGCTTCCCCTTCGGCATGAATGATAGCTGCATCCTTTTTCGCAGTCGCAAGCATCTCTTGGACTAACCTATCTGTTTCCGCCTCTACTCTTTTCTTCTCTGCATCCCCTTGAGAAAGATAATCTTGTGCTGTAGACTCGCGTTCTGAAATCATCCGCGTGTAAATCGACTGTTCATTTTCTTGTGGAAGGTCAATCCGTTTAATCCGCACATCAATCACTTCGATGCCAAAATTACCTTCATCAAGAAATTCGTTCACTTTTTTCGTGATAAGGTCGTTCAAATTGCCTCGCTTTGAGTTTTCTTCATTAACGACATCTACGTAATCCAATCGTCCCATCTCGTTCCGTATGACGGAATAGATGAATTCTTCCATTCGCGCTTCAGCATTAATAATGTTTCGCGCATTGGAAATCATTTTACCGGGATCTGTTATTTTCCACACCGCATAATTATCAATGATAATACGCTTTTTATCTTTTGTACTGATTTCCGCTTCAGAAACATTATATGTCATTTGATTTTTCGGCAAGCTTGTCACTGATTGGATGAATGGGATTTTCATATTCAATCCCGGTTCTTTGATGATCCTCGTAATTTCACCGAATTGGCGCACGACTCGATATTCGCCTTCTTTCACTACGAACACATTGGCGAGAAGGATGACTGCAATTGCAAAAAACACTGTAAATGTAATTGCTCTCCTTACAAACTTCCTCGTATTGAACGGCTTTTTCGGAGTAATGACTTTTTCTGCGCCTGGTGTCTTTTTCTGTTTTCCACTTTGCATTTCTTTAAACTTCTCTTCAATACTTTTGAATGGATTATTGTCGTTCGTCATTAGTTGCCGCCCCCTTCCGTTTTCTGCTCAACAGGTGGTGGTGTTTGGCTTTCCATTTGTTGCAACGGCAAGTATTTCAATGTTTCACCGTCATCATTCATAATATAGATTTTTGCTTTTGGCAGTACTTGCTCCATCGTCTCAATTATTAACCTTTGACGGGTGATCGTTTTACTTTTTTCATATTCTGCATGCAAGTCGTTGAAAAGGGCGACGTCCCCTCGCGCTTGCTCTATACGGGCAGTTTTCTGACCGATAGCACGGGATATAATGGCGTCTTTTTCACCCTTCGCTTCGTTCTCGCGTTGATTTTTATAGCGCTGGGCTTCGTTAATTTTTGTACTTCTCGTTTCGCGTGCGTCCGTTACTGCAGTAAATGCGGCACGAACGTCAGCATTAGGCAATTCAACATCCTGTAATTTGACACCTTGAATCGAAATTCCGATATCATAATTCGTCATGAGCGATGTTAATAAATCACGTGTTTTCGCTTCAATTTCCGCTTTCCCATCTGTCAAAGCTGCATCGATTGTTGAACTACCGATAATTGATCTGATGGAAGCGGAAGTCGCATCATGTAGAATTTCCTGTGGATTTTGCGAGTTGAATAAATACTTTTCGGGATCTGTAATTTTCCACTGTACTACTAGATCTGCAAGCACGATGTATTCGTCTCCAGTAATCATTTTCGTTTCCTTGTCATAAGCAACAAGTGTTCCATCCGGATCTTGCTTATATCCGAACTGAAGACTAAACGTCTCTTTTGATAGCTTCTCAACTTTTTGGATCGGCCAAGGCAGCTTAAAATGCATACCCGATTCCGTTACAGGCGTATCTGCTTTTCCGAAAGTGATAACGATGGCCTGCTCAGATTCATCCACCGTATACCATGTCGTAAAAGCAACGATGAGCAATAATACTCCAGCGATGACAAGACCGGCTGCTACCGATGCTCGGCGTGTGCTCATTTCATCTTCCCCCTTTTCTATGTATCATCTGTACATACGGTCGGAGGAGAATTAGGTTTCAAAAAAATCCGCATTAAGCGGATTTTTTTGGTAGGTATATTGTAAATGTGGTTCCAACTCCTACTTTACTATCAACAGTCACTTTCCCTCTATGTGCTTCGATCAAATGTTTAACAATTGCGAGTCCAAGTCCAGTACCTCCAGAATCCCTGCTTCGTGCACGGTCGACTCTATAAAAACGTTCGAACAACCTCGGAAGCTCTGTTCGATCAATTCCAATCCCTTCATCCTTTACTTCGATGATGGCTTCACTAGTAGTTTCAAATGCGTTGACTGTAATGGTCGTATTTTCTTTTGAATAATTGATGGCGTTTGTCAATAAGTTGACCATTACTTGGATAAGCCTGTCGGAATCCGCTTCAACAACAATATCCGACGGGATATTTATAATTGTGTTCATATTTTTTCTTTCGAGCAATCCGAAAACAATTTTCAACGCACTTTCAACGATATCTGAGATCAACACTTCCTGATACTGTAGTTGGAAGCCTTCTCGTTCGATTCCTGATAATTCTAATAGATCATCAATCAATAAATGCAACCGATCGCTTTCCTTTTTGATGATTCCAAGGAATTCTGTAGATGCAGCCGAATCATTTATTGCACCGTCCATTAAAGTCTCTGTAAACCCTTTTATTGAAGTAATTGGTGTGCGCAGCTCATGTGAAACATTCGCGACGAAATCTTTACGGATTTCCTCCAATCTCACTAGCTTTGTAATGTCATGCGTCACTACAATGATGCCGAGCCAATTGCCATGACGTCCTATAACTGGCGCACCATAAACATTAAAATGGTATTCACCGGACCGGATTTGCTTTTCATGTACTTGTTCCGTTAAGAATACATCTTCAATTAAATTTTCGATACCTTGAGGCAATCCGATCTCCATGAAAGTTTTTCCAATCAGTTCATCCCGCTTATATCCGAAAGTTTTTTCAAATACCCCATTTGATAAATTTACAGAGCCTTCTCTTCCGAACATAAGGAGGCCATTCCCCATACTTTCAATCAATGTTTTCAGACGTTCCTTCTCCATTGCTCGCAAGATTGATGTTTCTTGTAAATTCCTTGCAATCTGATTCACTGCTATACCAAGCTCATTATGATTCCCGAGCTCTTCAATCGGGGTTCTCGCTAAATAATCCCCCCGAGCTATTTTCTCAGCAGTTTTTGTAACTAAATCGGTCGGTTTTGCATATTGCCTGAGGATGCGGGCACATAGGACAAGAGACAGAAAATAAGTGATTAACAAGATGACTATTAGGAAAATCCAATATTTCTGTTGAACTTGCAAAGTTACTGCATGATCAATAAGATAAAAAAACTGGCCAAGGACAATCCCAAGACCAGTCAATAGAATCAAAAATATGACTGCAAAAGCGATAAAAAGTCTGGAATAAAGACCTTTCATTTCAATTTTTGCTCCTCGAATTTATATCCAATCCCTCTAACCGTCTTAATAAAAATAGGTTTTTTTGTATTTTCTTCAATCTTTTCACGTAAATGACTTACATGAACATCAACGATCCGAGTATCACCTGCAAAGTCATAATTCCAAACCGCGCTCAATAATTGATCGCGAGTGAGCACCCGGTTTTTATTTTGTATAAAATAGACGAGGAGTTCAAATTCCTTCGGTGTGAATTCCAAAGGTTTCTCGTCTAGAAAAGCCTCGTACTGTTCAGGATGCACAGTAATAGGACCCGTGCGCAATACTTGCCCATCATCCTCATGAATGCCTGTACGCTCGCCGCTCCGTCGTAGGACAGCCTTTACTCTTGCAACAACTTCACGTGGACTAAACGGTTTTGTCATATAATCATCTGCCCCGATTTCCAAACCTAAAACTTTGTCGGTTTCTTCGCCTTTTGCTGTCAGCATAATGATAGGAGTATTGATATTCTTCTGTCTCAGAAGCTTGCACACCTCTATGCCATCCATTATGGGCAGCATCAGATCAAGCAAAATTAAATCCGGATTTTCATTTTCCACTTTCAATATTGCTTGTTCACCATCTGCGGCCATAATAGTTTCAAAGTTAGACTGTTTCAGATTGTAGTCTAATAATGTACGAATCGGCTGCTCATCGTCTACAATTAATATTTTCTGCACGATATCCCAAGTCCCCCTTAGATGCTAACTTTCATTATTATATATGCACAGAGATGATCAGAAGTTTTCCATTGCATCAGAAGTCAGATTTTCCCGGATCGAGGGAGGAATGACTGATACTGTACCAGAGATGACTGTTTTTCCATCTTCATTCGTCGCCTCGATTTGAATTACGATGAACCGCTTCTCTTTTTCCACTTGGATCACTTCAAATAGAAAATTAATTGTTTCATAGTGATACACATGGTTCGGGAAAGTTAAATGCTGTTCCGTAATATGCGATCCTGGCCCTGGCAAGTATTTTGAAATGGCGGAAGTGATGATTCCATTTAACATGATCGTCGGTACAATCGGCTTGTCGAATTCGGTTTGGGATGCATAATCATGCTGAATATACAGCGGATTTGAATCATTTGTCAGACCAAGGTAGAGAAGTAAATCCTTATCTTCAATCTTCTCGGTAAGCTTAAGCTTTTCACCTTCATCGATTTTCTCGATATCCCTTCCAATCCGCCTTTTTTTACCTAATATCAACTTGCTTCCCCCTTCTTCACCTATATGGAATTAGTGTTATAGAAATTGTATCAATTTTCACTTGGAAAGAGCAAGCAAACGCCGTTACAATGAACGGCGTTTGTTTGCGAGCAAAAGCGCAGTGTTGCGGGCAAGATTCTTGGCTAAAATAAAAACCGGGAAGCGTTAAGGCTTCCCGGTTGTATGGATATTATAGGTTTTTAATCAATTCATCAGCAAACTCGGAAGTCTTAACCTCTGTAGCTCCATCCATCAAACGAGCGAAGTCATAAGTTACAACTTTAGAAGCGATCGTTTTCTCGATAGAAGCAGTTATCATGTTTGCAGCTTCGTTCCAACCCATATGCTCAAGCATCATAACGCCTGAAAGTAGAACAGAAGAAGGGTTCACTTTGTCTAGGCCAGCATATTTTGGAGCTGTTCCGTGAGTTGCTTCAAAAATCGCATGTCCAGTAACGTAGTTAATGTTTGCTCCTGGAGCGATCCCGATTCCGCCGACTTGGGCTGCAAGCGCGTCGGAAATGTAGTCACCGTTCAAGTTCATCGTAGCAACAACGTCAAACTCTTTAGGGCGAGTCAAGATTTGTTGTAGGAAGATATCAGCAATCGCATCTTTAATGATGATTTTGCCAGCAGCTTCTGCATCAGCTTGCGCTTTGTTTGCAGCGTCTGTGCCTTCCGCTTCTTTTATCTTGTCATATTCGTTCCATGTGAATACTTTATCGCCAAACTCTTGCTCAGCCACTTCGTAACCCCAATTTTTGAAAGCACCTTCTGTGAATTTCATGATGTTACCTTTGTGGACAAGCGTTACCGATTTACGTCCTTCTTTTAGTGCGTAATTGATTGCACCGCGAACAAGTCTTTTTGTACCTTCTTCAGATACTGGTTTGATACCGATGCCGGAAGTTTCTGGGAAACGAATTTTGTTTACTCCCATTTCGTTTTGAAGGAATGAAATCAATTTTTTCACTTCATCGGAGCCTTCTTGGTATTCAATACCAGCATAAATATCTTCAGTGTTTTCACGGAAGATGACCATGTCGCAGTCTTCCGGACGCTTAACAGGAGATGGAACTCCTTCGAAATAACGAACAGGACGCAAGCAAGTATAAAGATCCAACTCTTGACGAAGTGCAACGTTCAAAGAACGGAAACCGCCGCCGATTGGAGTCGTCAAAGGACCTTTAATAGCGATAAGGTACTCATCAATCGTGTCAAGAGTCTCTTGTGGAAGCCATTCTCCAGTTTCGTTGAATGCTTTTTCTCCTGCAAGTACTTCTTTCCATTCGATTTTCTTTTGGCCATCGTATGCTTTTTCAACTGCCGCTTCCATTACGCGTGAAGCTGCATTCCAAATATCAGGGCCAGTACCGTCACCAATGATGAATGGGATTGTTGCATGATCCGGAACGTTAAGAACGCCGTCAGTTACTGTGATTTTTGCCATTTTATTATTCCTCCATTTCGAAATGAGGGGGCCAATCTTAATGCTTCGGCCCCGATGTATTACTTGTGAACTTGGACAATCACACCAAGTACAAGTTATCTTTCGTTGATTGGTACGTATTTTTGCATATCTGGTCCGATATATTCAGCACGTGGTCGAATCAGTCTATTGTTGGAGTATTGCTCCAAAATATGCGCCGTCCAGCCTGAGAATCGGGAAACTGCAAAAATAGGTGTGAATAAATCGTGATCGATACCAAGTGAATGATATACCGAAGCCGAATAGAAATCAACGTTCGGTGGCAAATTCTTCTCGCCAGTTACGATTGATTCAATTTGGAGTGACATATTATACCACTTTTCTTCTCCACGGAGTGCTGTCAACTTACGGGACATTTCGCGCAGATGCTTCGCACGTGGGTCGCCTTTACGATACACACGATGGCCGAAGCCCATAATCTTTTCTTTATTATCAAGTTTTTCTCTAATATAAGATTCTACTTTTTCTTCTTCGCCGATTTCCATGAGCATCTTCATGACTTGCTCGTTCGCACCACCGTGAAGTGGTCCTTTAAGCGCTCCGATTGCAGCCGTAATGCCGGAATACATATCGGATAGAGTTGCCACACAAACACGTGCTGTGAAAGTGGAAGCGTTCAATTCATGGTCGGCGTGAAGAACTAAGGCTTTATTGAATGCTTCAATTGCAATATCTTCAGGCTCTTCACCTGTTAACATGTACAAGAAGTTTGCTGCATAGCCAAGTTCCTTTTTGGGAGCAACTGGCTCTTGACCTTTACGGATGCGAGAGAAAGCAGTAACGATCGTTGCCACTTTCGCTTGAAGCTGAATCGCTTTTTGATAATTGGCTTCTTCAGACATATCTTCCGCGTGTTCATCGTATAATCCGAGGAGGGAGATTGCTGTACGCAATGCTGCCATCGGGTGAACTTCGCCAATCGGATATGTCTTAAAATGATCGAGAACAGGTTGTGGAACCGACATATTGTCCGCAAGTTGCTGTTTCAATTCCGCAAGCTCGTCCGCTTTTGGAAGACGCTGATGCCATAATAGATAAACAACTTCCTCAAAGCTTGCATTTACTGCAAGATCATCGATATCGTAACCGACGTATGTAAGGGTGTCATCAATAATTGAACTGATGGCGGACTGTGTCGCTACGATTCCTTCCAATCCTTTTGATGCTGTCATTTAAATCGCTCCTTCAGTCTTTTTTTGCCGGTATGTCTACAAAATCTAGCAATTTCCGGCAAAACTACATTTTATTTAGTACTGTCTGAAACGCTTACATTGACCATTATAAGCAAATATTACAGATTTGTGAATGGAAACGCTTGTTTTATTTGTAGAATAAGAGAAAAAAGGATGAAATCTTGATAAAAAACATAAGACAGCAAACATACAAATCGCTTGCCACGCAATGGTTTCCCGCGATTGTCGCAGGGATTTTCATCTTCATAGTTCCTCCGGTAGGAATTGCAATAATAGCAGCCTATTTTACTGCACCTATTTTACTGGCAGTCCGGACGATGACAAAACTACCTTTAACGATAGCCACTTTTTTCGTCATGATTTCCATGTTGTTTATCTTCAGCACTTTTTCTTTCATTGCATTGCATGGATTGATGGATACAGTACCGCTGCTAGAAAAACATTTATCAACATACACCGGAAATACGAATTTCACTGGAAGAGTCATCAAATTTCTTGAAGATAAGATTATTGAATATGGACATGCGTTGCTTGAATATGCCATTACATTTACCGCTACTTTTTTTCAAAGAATATTTAGCATGTTCATTTTCATCGTAGCTTATTTTTTTGCACTGCGTGAATCAGGCAAAAACAAATTCTGGTTTCTCGTTTATTTTCCCGTAAGTATGCGAGCACCTGCCAAACGTATCTTTACAAAATCCGGTGAATTGTTCGGGACATTCGCGTTTGTGGAAGCAAGATTGTTTCTTTTGACTTTCATTATCCTGAGCATCGGATTTTCAGTCCTTAGATTTGAATCGCCAATCGGCAGCGCATTCCTTGTCTCCATCGCCGATAGCCTGCCTTTGTTAGGCATCGGACTATTCCTAATTCCGATGTCGGCTTTTTTCCTCTATTCCAATCAATTATTCATCGGTGTTTCGCTTGCTCTGCTCTATATATTCGTCGTTACAACGAGGCAATTGGCTGAATCCTATATGTGGGCATCTGCTTTTCGTGTAAAGCCTATCCATGCTTTTTTCATTACAGTGTGCTCGCTCTATCTATTTGGATTAGCGGGTATACTTTTGACGCCGTTCCTATTGTTTGCCGCACTGAAATTGAAAAAACATCCATCATTCATCGAATGACAATCCTGCCTTGTTTCATCTTTTTATATATCCAAGCAACGATAAATGGTCGAATCATATTTCTTGGCCCTTTAAATAAAAGCAAAAGTCCCGCTATATCACTAATAAATCCAGGCATGATCAATAAAATGCCGCCAAAGAAAATACAGACGCCATCGATGACGGCGTTCCCAGGGGCCTCCATTGTTCCCATCCTATTCCTCAAATCTGTCAAAGCTTTAAGACCTTGTTTTTTTGCCAAGTAAGCCCCCCCTAATCCGCTGATGACGATGAGAAGAAGGGTCGGTATGACTCCAATTGTCTTCCCCGAATATAGCAGCACGAAGAGTTCCGCAGCTGGCACGAGAATAAATAAAGGTAAAAGCCATTTCATTCAACGACAACCCCAATCCTAAAAAGGCCGCTTCCGAATTGTTTCGGAAGACAGCCTTTTTTCATAATTTGTTATTTGTTAAAGAACCCTTGCATGTCCATTATAAATCACTCCGGATTCTGCATCCATCGTTATGTCTTTTCCATCAATGATTAGTTCGGTCGCTTTTTCAACTCCGACAATGACAGGGATACCTAAACTGAGACCAACGACAGCCGCATGACTTGTCAAGCCGCCCTCTTCCGTTATTAATCCTGCACATTTTTCAATTGCGGGCATCATATCACGGTCCGAAGAATATGTGACTAGAATCTTCCCTTTCACATCGTGAGCCAATGCTTCTTGTGCATTATGAGCGACAACCGCTTGACCAAATGCTACCGACTTTCCAATTCCTTGCCCTTTCGCAAGCATATCGCCGATAACATGAATCTTCATCAAGTTCGTCGTTCCTGCTTCACCGACCGGCACACCTGCCGTAATAATGACAACGTCGCCATGGGTTACATATTGATGCTTAACGCTTTCCTCAACGGATTCCTGTAAAATCTCATCAATTGAATGTACCCTTTCCCCGATAATCGGGTAGATTCCCCAGACAAGCGTCAATTTTCTGGAGCACTCATCTGAAGCTGTAATTGCGACGATTGGGCATCCTGGGCGATATTTGGCAATCATTTTAGCAGTATGGCCGCTTTCCGTTGGGGCAAGCACAGCTTTCACTTTTAAATTAATTGCCGTATAGGCTACTGCTTGACCGATTGATTCTGTCATATTGCCATGCTTTTCTCGTCGGCGAGTAGATACGACAGCACGGTAATCGACAGCATCTTCAGCTGTTTTCGCAATACGATCCATCGTACGAACAGATTCAACCGGGTATAAGCCGGCCGCTGTTTCACCTGATAGCATGATGGCATCTGAACCGTCCAAAATGGCGTTCGCGACGTCACTTGCTTCTGCCCGTGTTGGACGTGGATTGCGTTGCATTGAATCGAGCATTTGTGTTGCTGTAATGACTGGTTTGCCAGCTTGATTGCATTTCTCGATCATTTTCTTTTGTACGAGCGGGACTTCTTCCGCTGGTATTTCCACGCCGAGATCGCCCCTTGCAACCATCAGTCCATCGGATACCGTCAATATATCATCCAAATTGTCGACACCTTCACCATTCTCGATCTTAGGAATAATATGAATTTGCGCTCCACCGTTTTTCTCTAATAATTCCCGTATTTCCATAACGTCAGAAGCTCTGCGCACAAAAGAAGCTGCAATGAAATCAACACCTTCGTGGATTCCAAATAAGATGTCTTCCCGGTCTTTCTCGGTAATTCCAGGGAGTTGTACCGAAACACCTGGCACATTCACTCCTTTTTTATTTTTCAATGTACCCGAGTTGACGACAATCGTATGGATCAGTCCTTTTTCAAGATCCTTTCCGACGACTTCGAGTTGGATCAATCCGTCATCCAATAAAATGACAGAACCTTTGTCCACATCTTCGATCAGCTTTTCATATGTAACAGAAAATACATCTTCAGTACCTTCCACCTCAGTCATCGAAATATCGATATGCTGACCGGTGATCAATTCAATTTGTCCGTTTCTCATAGAATGCGTCCGGATTTCAGGACCTTTCGTATCAAGAAGGATTCCGACGACCTTGCCTGTCTTCTTTGACGCTTCCCTGATGGATTTTATGCGGGCTTTGTGCTCTTCGTGTGTACCATGTGAAAAGTTAAGCCGTGCAACATTCATGCCTGCCTCTATCAACTGTTCTAATAGCTCCGGTGATTCGCTAGCTGGTCCGATTGTGCACACAATTTTTGTCTTTCTCATCACAAAAACGCCCTTTCGTATTGTACTCATCAAATGTTTTAGTTTACTTAAATTGACAACACTTTGGATAACTCATAAAGTTCCATATCCAACGTATGATCTGTTGGTGCAAATACCACTTCTAAATCATAGTCTACCACCTTATGGTTTTGCATACCAATTGCTACGCCGCCACGACCTTCGCCTAACACTTCGACCGCTCTTGCTCCATATTGACTCGCAATGACCCGATCTCTGGCAGAAGGAGAACCTCCACGTTGAATATGCCCCAAGACAGATACACGCGTCTCGATTCCTGCTTTCTCCTTCAACAGATCGGCCAACGATGAACCGGACATGACTCCTTCCGCTACGATAATGATACTATGTTTTTTACCACGGCCCGTACCGCTCTGTAACCGGTTTACGATTTCATCGATATCATAACCTTCTTCAGGTATGAGGATTGTTTCAGCACCGCCAGCTAGTCCAGACCAAAGGGCCAAATCTCCGGCGTCTCTGCCCATTACTTCAATTATGAACGTTCGTTCATGCGAAGTCGCTGTATCCCTAATCTTATCAATCGCGTCAATAACTGTATTTAGTGCAGAATCGAAACCAATCGTGAATTCTGTACCATTAATGTCATTGTCGATTGTCGCGGGAACACAAACACAAGGAATCCCCATTTTCACCAATTCGAACGCACCTTTAAATGATCCGTCTCCACCTATTACGACAAGTCCATCGATATGATGCGCCTTCAACTGGCGGATCGCTTCTTTACGCCCTTCCTCTGTCATGAATTCCGGGGAGCGTGCGGATCTAAGCATCGTTCCTCCTCGTTGAATAATGTCACCGACCGACCCGAGCTGCAACAATTCGATTTTCCCTTGGATGAGTCCTTGATAGCCATTGAAAACACCAGCAACTTCGAACCCCTCGTAAATCGCCTTCCGCACGACCGCACGGACAGCTGCATTCATGCCTGGCGCATCTCCCCCACTAGTCAAAACTCCGATCTTTTTCAAATGGACCACCCCTTCATATCGATTACTTTATGTATAACAAACAAAAGCGCAGGCGCATGCCTAGAAGCAACGAAAAGATGCGGGGTAAGCCCGCACCTTGTCATTCTGAAAACACACCGATATTACGGAACTTATTATACCGATCTTCTATAATTGCAGCCGCATCCATTTTACAAAGTGAGTCTAATGAAGTTCGTAACACTTTCCTCATTTCCACTGCCTGTGCTTTCGGATCACGATGCGCACCGCCAAGTACTTCTGGAATGATTTCATCGATAATTCCCATTTCCTTTAAATGAGGGGCTGTAATTTTCATTGCTTCCGCTGCCTGCTTTGAAAGGCTTGAATCTTTCCAAAGTATCGAAGCTGCCCCTTCAGGAGAAATGACAGAGTACGTCGAATTCTCCAACATATGAATGTGATTTGCGACGCCTAAAGCGAGCGCACCTCCACTGCCGCCTTCTCCGATGACAATAGAAACGACTGGCACTTTCAATCCAGCCATTTCGATAAGATTACGGGCAATTGCTTCACTTTGTCCACGCTCTTCCGCTGCTTTCCCTGGATATGCACCTTTCGTATCAATAAAACATATGATCGGACGGCCAAACTTTTCAGCCTGTTTCATTAAACGCAAAGCTTTCCGGTACCCTTCCGGATGCGGCATACCAAAGTTGCGTTTCACGTTTTCCTTCGTATCTTTACCTCTCTGATGCCCGATAACCGTTACAGGCATTGATTCGAAGGAACCTATTCCACCAATGATTGCTGCATCGTCTCCAAATGAGCGATCCCCGTGCAGTTCCATAAAGTCTTCAAAAAGTTCAGCGACATAATCCCTCGTTGTGGGGCGCTCAGGGTGTCTTGCAACTTGTACGCGATCCCACGGTTCCATATTACTATAAATTTCCGTCTCCAAATTACTTAATCTAGTTTTCAACTTGCCGATTTCGTCGGTTAGATCGACTTCATTTGTTGAAGTGAACTCTTCGAGCTCATTGATTTTTTCCCGAAGTTTCACAATCGGTTCTTCGAATGCCAACGTCTTGCTCATATTAGTTTACCTCCCTTACATGCAGCCCAATGAGTTTTGCAAGGGCTTCTGTCAATTCACGGCGATCGATAACCGCATCGACTTGTCCATGCTCTAACAAGAATTCGGCAGTTTGGAAATTGTCCGGCAGCTTTTCTCGTACAGTTTGTTCGATTACACGTCTACCCGCAAAGCCAATCAACGCTTTTGGTTCAGCAATATTAATATCGCCTACAGAAGCGAAACTTGCCGAAACACCGCCAGTTGTTGGATAGGTCATGACGGAAATAAAAAGCAATCCTTTGTCAGCATGTCGTTGTAATGCAACGCTCGTTTTCGCCATTTGCATTAGCGATAATACGCCTTCCTGCATACGTGCCCCGCCGCTTGCTGAAAAAATAATGACAGGAATGCCCTTTTCCGTAGCAGCTTCAACTGCACGGGTGATTTTTTCTCCGACGACCGAACCCATGGAACCCATTCGGAAATGAGAATCCATAATTGCAATTGCAACTTCATTTCCCCCGATTTTCCCGATTCCGGTAAGAACCGCTTCGTTCAATCCCGTCTTCTCTGAATCTGACGCTATTTTCTCTGTATATGATGGGAAATTAAGCGGGTTCTCGGATTTCAGATGGTCGTCCATTGATGTGAATGTATCTTCGTCAAATAGACATTCAACACGCTCCCACGCCGTCATTTTAAAGTGGTGATCACATTTAGGGCAAACTTTCGCTGTTTTCATTAAATCTTTCGTTAAGATGATTTGTTTACATTCCGGACATTTAGTCATAATTCCTTCCGGCACATCGTTTTTCGCATCGGCCGAAGGTATCGTTATTGCTTGCTTCTTCTTCGTAAAAAATTCACGGATCATTCTTTGTTTTCCCCCTCGATATATTCAATCCACCGGTCATAGGCTTGTAATGCTTCCATGACGCTTCCGTCCATTAAATGTTTGAGCATAGCCCTTACAATTTCATTTTCTTTTACTGCTGTCATATGTTCAAACGGAACCTTGCTATATTGTTTCAGTATAAACCAAATTTTCAATGATAATCGGTTATCTGTAGCGACAATCATTTCCCGCATGATATCTTCCCGAAAAACCTCGCCGTCCTCGTCAATCTTCATGAGAATTCCTTCCCAGACAGGAAGTTTACGTTTCTGCTCGTCCTCACAAATTGTTTGTATCGCGGCTTTTTCATGTATGATGCGTGTATCTGTCACATCCATTGCCGATTGAGGTTGCTGCATGACGAATGTTGAGAGAACTTCAACAAGCTGGTGCTTTTTAAAGTCGGCAAGGTATGTCCCTTCGCCTCGACGGGTTTCGATCAGTCCAAGCAGCTCGAGGCTTCTCAATGCTTCGCGGACTGTCGATCTTCCGACTTGCAGACGTTCCGCCAAAACACGTTCAGAAGGCAGTTTGTCACCTGCTTTTATGCCTTCCGCCTTTATCATTAATCTGAGTTCTCCAACGATATCGAGAAACATCTTTGATGATGGTTTTGTATTTTGCATACGGCCGCCCCTCTTGGAAATTCGTAATCCGAGTGGTCTGACCACTACTTGTTATAGCATACAGAAAAGTGATGGCATCGTAAAGAGATTTGTAGGAATTAATGATGAAAAGACAAAAAGAGACATGATTTTACATGTCTCAGGTAATTGGAATACATGGATTTCCGTTCCAGGCAGACGCGTTCCGCGGGCACGGCTTCAATCTCCTCGCCACTTCGTGTCTGCGGGGCTTTCAGCTCGTGCTGTTCCCGCTAGAGTCGCTGCCTTTCACTCCAATCCAGTTGTTATTCTTCTTCAACTTCTAAACCTAAAATTCTCTTTTTAATATCACTACTTAAACCCTTTTAACCTGTTGCACGATCAGTTGTGTTTGGCCGTTGCGTTTTTCCATTGTTCCTGTTACGTGCACCATTGCAAGCTCTTGTAATAGGGAGTTGCTTGTGGCGTATTGTTTTGGGAAGATTGTGCACGATAATTCACCGGTTTCATCTTGAAGTGTTAGGAAAGCCATCGCCTCGCCTTTTTTCGTTCGGATCCGTTTGATTTCCCTTATCATACCGGCAACCTGCAGTACCGATCGTTCTTTTGCATCGGGTACGACTACGAGATCTACGATTGGCTCCATCAATTTCTTTTTCATTTCTAGAGCCGGATGCTCTGATAAATAGAAGCCTAGCATTTCGCGTTCGTACTCAAGCATTGCAAATCGCGGCATCGACCCGCCTGGTGAATACTTTGGCTTGGCAACTGAATAAATAATATCCTGAAGCAAGTCGTCGCCATCGGGACTGACGAATAGGGCATGGTTTCGGGCGGCTTCAATTGAAGCAAGCAACACAGATCGATCTTTCCCAAATTCATCGAGTGCTCCCGCTTTAATAAGAGGGATGATTGTCTTTTCGGTAAAATGTGTACCGCCGATTGCAGCTGAAAAATCGAATAGCGTTTTCCAACCTTCTGAATTCCGTGCGTCTTTCACGATATTATAAAATGACGGGGTCACTCCTTTGATCGACCCTAATCCGATTCGAATGGACCCTTTTTCAACGACGTGTGCGTATTTGCTTTTTTGGATGGACGGTGGGAGAATTTCAATGCCTTTCCGTCTAATTTCATTAATATATTCCATCGTTTTTTCTTGATTGCCAGTGGCCATCGACAATAACGAAGCGTAGAAATAAGCCGGCGCATTCGCCTTGACGTATGCCAATTGGTAGGAAATCAATGAATAGGCCACCGCATGGCTTTTCGGAAATCCGTAATCGGCAAACTTAACAATCAAATCATATATTTCACTTGCGGAACGTTCTGGAAAATTGTGCTGAACTGCACTTTTGACAAAATGCTCTCTCTCCTGGCGAAGAACTTCACGCTTCTTCTTGCTGACTGCCCTTCTTAACAGATCCGCTTCCGCCATTGTAAAACCTGCAATTTGAACAGCGATTTGCATGATTTGCTCTTGGTATACGATAATTCCTGCAGTCTCCTTAAGAATCGGCTCCAACTGAGGGTGTAAATATTCAATTTTCTCCTTATTGTTTTTTCTTCGGCTATATAATGGGATATTTTCCATCGGACCAGGACGGTATAAAGCATTGATTGCATACAGATCACTGAATTCATCAGGTTTAATAAGCCTTAATGCATCTCTCATGCCATCTGACTCAAATTGGAAAATCCCTGTCATGTCACCTTTCTTGAAAAGTTCAAAAGTTTTCGAGTCGTTTAAAGGAATGTCTTCGAAATGAAATGTCTTTCCCGTATCATATTGAATCATCGAGCGTATTCGATCCATTAATGTCAAATTGCGCAACCCGAGGAAATCCATTTTCAACAAGCCGATTTCCTCCACATCCCCCATCGCCCATTGCGTCAAGAAAATATCGTCTCCGCTATTTTGAAGAGGAACTGTTTCGACTAACGGTATCGGTGACAAAATGACGCCTGCAGCATGTGTAGAGGCATTCCTCGGCAGCCCTTCCAACGTTTTCGCTGCCTGTAGCCATTTAGCACGGACAGGGTCCATTGCAACCCAGTCTTGAAGCGCTTTAGATTTGTTAACAGATTCTTCAAGCCTTTTGCTATGTCCTTCTTGAATTTGTTTAGATAAGAAAGACATTTCTTCATTGGAAAAGTCAAATACACGTGCAACGTTTCGTGCTACAGATTTGGGCGACAGTGTACCGAACGTGATGATCTGAGCAACATGAGCTTTTCCGTATTTTTTTGCTACATATTCAATAACTTCAGAGCGGCGGTTATCGGCAAAATCTATGTCGATATCCGGCATCGTAATTCTGCCGGGATTGAGGAACCGCTCAAAGATGAGTCCGTATCTGATTGGATCTACATCTGTTATGCCAAGGGAGAAGGCGACGAGCGATCCAGCTGAAGAACCCCTTCCTGGGCCAGTCAGTATCCCATTCTTTTTTGAGAAACGCATGAAATCCTCAACGATAAGAAAGTAATCGGAAAATCCCATGTTTTCAATGACTTGAAGCTCTTTTTTGAGTCGATCATAATAAACTGGACTCACTTTCTCTAGCCGATGGAGCAACCCTTCCTCGCAATTCTTTTTCAGCAAGGAAGCTGCGGTATGTCCTTCCGGAACGGGAAAGGCAGGCATTAATGTGCGACTTGGAGGCAATTTCGCATCACAAGATAACATGATTTCAGCCATATTTTCGATCCATTCCGGACGATCGGAAAACCATTGTAGAATTTCTTTCTCTTCTGGCACATGGGCATCATAAACATCCATTTTTGGACGAGCTGGATCATTGAGCTTATAGCCGGACCGGATTGCTGTGGCCACTTCAAAAGCGAAAGCATCTTCTTCGGTAATATATCTTGATTCGTGGTAAGCGGTAATGATTGTCCCCGTATCTTCGGCTATCTTTATAATTTCATTCTCGGCAATATGCTTTACGCTGCCTGGCCGTGAAATGCCGATATAGACCGTCCTGCAAGCTTTTCGGATTATCTCGATCGTGTCGTTTCCTCGGCTCTCATCCCATGAACGATCGGTCAATGGGCATATGATAATACAACCCTCGCTATACGCTTGCAACCATTTCAAAGGCAGCGTTTCCTGTTCCCTCGTCGCCATCGCACTGCTTATTTTAAGAAGATTGCTATAGCCTTTATCATCTTTAGCATACGCATATAGCAAAATGTCTTGGCCATCTTCCAGCTCCAACCGAATGGACAATCCAATGACAGGATGGATGCCGTACTTTTCCATTACCTTGCAAAATGAACGAACACCATACATTTTCGAATTGACGATTCCAACAGATCTAGCCCCTCTCCTTTGCAGAAGCGGGGCCAGATGGTCTAATTTTATAATGCCGCGCAGCAGATCAGCGCCGGTCACAATTTGTGGATAGACAAGTACCAATGAAAATCCCTCCGAACCGTTACTTCTCCGCACATAATTTTTTCAATTTACCAATGACCTCATCCGCTTTTTCCCAAGAATAAATTGAAGCCCCGGAAGCGAGCGGATGTCCTCCTCCGTCATATTCGGCAGCGAGTTGATTGATAATAGGTCCCTTTGAACGTAGTCTGACACGGATTTGATCGTCTTCCTCGACAAAAATTACCCATGCACAAATCCCTTTCACATCACCGAGGGAACCGACAAGTTGGGACGTCTCACTAGCAGTGACGTCAAACTTTTCCAGAATCGATTTGTCGATTTTTATGAAGGCTGCCCCATTTTCGTCAATGGTGAATTGTTGATATATATATCCTTTTAAATGGAGCAATCTGCGGTCTTCTTCATACATTTCTGCATATAACTTCGTACGATCAAAGTCGTATTTGATCAAACTACTTGCGATTTCAAACGTCCTTACAGTTGCACTCGGGAAAAGGAATCTGCCTGTATCTCCCACAATGCCAGCAAAAAGTAAACGGGCGCACGCATCAGACATTTTCCATCCGAAATGCTTTTCACCTTCTTCAAATAAAAGATAAATCATTTCTGACGTGGAGCTAGATTCGGTATCTACCCATCTCATATCTCCATACGGATCTACATTCGGATGGTGATCAATTTTTATAAGAAAGTCGCCCTTCTCATAATATTCAGCGTCAATCCGCTCCGTATTGCCGGTATCGGTCACAATGACAAGCGCATTTTTGTATTCTTCAGGCCCTATTTCATCCTGCACCGCCAAATACGTAAGCAAGTTATCATGCATGCCTGCAGCGTACACTTTCTTTTCAGGATAATTTGTTTTTATTAACTCCTTCAAGCCGACTTGCGATCCGTATGCATCAGGATCTGGGCGGACATGACGATGAATGATGATTGTTTCGTATTGTTCAATTGTGTCGATGATTTGTCGTTTCAATTTGGGATTCCTCCGGTTTTCAATGAATTCTGTTCGCATTCCTAGAAAAAAGCCGCTACAATGAAAGAAGTTATTTGATGGAGGCTCTTTTATGAAAACGCTCAATTTTATACTAGTTTTTCTTATTGTTGCATCAGGCGTCTACTATTTTTATTTTAAAACCCGCCAATTCAGAACTAGTCGAATGTTCCCAATCCGTAAAAAGTATTTCGCAAGCAGGGCTGGAGCATTTCTTGGCGGTCTTCTATTCTTTTTCGGAATCAACCAGCTTTTTCTTTTTGAAGGTGTTGCAACGTATGTCGTTTCCGGTCTTTTTATCGTCTTCGGCGCCTATATCATTTTCTTTAATAGTAGAGCTGCAAAGCATTATAAACAATTTATCGACGAAGAGACAAAGCTGAATGAAAACTGATGCGACTTCCGCATCAGTTTTTTTATTTTAACTATCATCTTTCGAAAAGCTGATACATGACCATTGCTTTAGCAATCAGCTCCGAATCCGAAAAAAGATCGAAGTCCACTTTAACGAACCTCCGACTCATATGCAGAATCCTCGGCTCTACCGTGACAGTATTTCCGAGCTGTACATGCTTAATGAAGTAAATTGTCATATTTTCCGGGACGCTTTCTCCACGTTTGTGCATTTTAATTGCACGATTTCCAACGTCCGTCAACAATGTCGTCAACGCACCGTATGAAAGTGATCCTAGTTGGTTTGTCATTTGGGGAACGACAGTAAATTCTACATTTTGCGGCTGATCAGACATGGCTTTCATTTGGTTCTTAACGATATCATCGATTTTTTCCCCTTGCTGCGGCTGCCTTTGTGTCATTTGAAATGCCTTTAGTACATCTTGGCGGCTAATGATTCCTTCGAGAATTCCACCATCAGTCACAACAGGCATTAAATCAATGCCCTCCCAAATCATGCTATGCCCTGCGGAGGCTACGCTCGTTTTGCCATTCACGGTAATCGGATGCTGTGTCATCACTTTCTCAATGAGATCCATCCCTTGCTTTCCAACTGCATCGCGGGAAGTAACGATTCCGATCAATTTCCCGTTCCGATCGATGACGGGATATCCAGAATGCGCTGTTTTCCGGTTCACTTCATTGAAATGTGCCACAGTGTCCTTCGGCGAAAAAGTGATCGTTTCAGAAAGCGGAGTCAAAATATCTTCCACAAGAAGAATTTCCTTTTCAATCAATTGATCGTAAATCGCCCGGTTTAGCATCGTCGCAACCGTGAATGTGTCGTAACTGGATGATATGATGGGCAAATTCAATTCATTTGCAAGCTTTTTTGCCTCATCGGCAACATCGAATCCTCCCGTAACAAGAACAGCTGCGCCTGCGCTTAAAGCAAGCTCGTGAGCCTTATGCCTGTTTCCGACAATTAATAAACTGCCTGCGTCTATGTACCGTCTCATATCATCAAGCTGCATCGCCCCGATGACGAATTTCGTCAATGTTTTATGAAGACCATCACGTCCTCCAAGTACAACTCCATCAACGATATTGACGACTTCGGCGAATGTCAGCCTTTCGATATTCTCTTTCTTCTTCTTTTCAATACGGATTGTGCCAACACGTTCGATTGTATTGACTAGCTTTTGGTTTTCAGCTTCCTTTATCGCCCGATATGCCGTTCCCTCACTGACAGATAGTGCTTTGGCAACTTGGCGGACGGAAATTTTTTCGCCGACGGCCAACCCTTCAATATAGCGTAATATCAGCTCATGTTTTGTCGACATCTTTTCACCTTTTTCTCTTTTTACCTGCTCCTATTTTATCATACATCGGAAAGAATAGTGATTGCAGGAAGACCGAGACAGTTAATTCATTCAGCGGTAGGAAAAACCGACCCGGCGTTCTAGCTATCCGGATCGGTTTCTGTTTTAAAATTCGATTGACTCCCCAGCCTTCATTATCTTTACTTCATGAGCCGTGACGAGTTCTTTAAATGTTTGCGGATTTTGCCTGATCGGCGGAAACGTATCGTAATGGATTGGCACGACAAGCTTCGGATTCAGCAATTCAACTGCCTCTGCAGCATCTTCCGGACCCATCGTGAAATTATCGCCGATCGGCAAAAACGTGACATCGATGGAATGACGCCTTCCGATTAATGCCATATCTCCGAAAAGTGACGTATCTCCTGCATGATAGATCGTCTTTTCTTCTGCGGTGAATAAAATTCCGGCAGGCATCCCAGTATAAATGATTTCATTTTGATCAGTCGTATAGGAAGAGCTGTGGAAAGCCTTCGTATATTTCACTGTTCCGAAGTCAAATGTGTATGAACCTCCAATGTTCATTCCATGGGTATTCAAGCCTTGCCAACCTAAATAGACAGCAAGTTCGTTCGGTGCAACGATGAGCGGGTTACATCGTTTCGCTATTTCCATCGTATCTCCTACATGGTCATTATGACCGTGTGTCAGCAATATCACATCAGGTGTCTGAGCGGAAGCATTCAAATCCGTCAATTCATTTCCAGTGATAAACGGATCAATTAAAATCGTTTTTCCTTCAGTTTCAATTTTCACGACAGAATGCCCGTGATAAGAAATCTTCATTTGCATATCCCTCCAAATCTGTTCATACATACTGTTTCGATATCTAGCCGGTAAACCCTCTTTTTTGATATGATAAGTGTGTTGAAATAGGAGGGATAAGTTTGGATAAAATTAACGAAATTAAAGAGTACTTGCAGAAAAATGATGTAGATGCGGCATTCGTTACAACTCCGGACAACGTTTTTTATGTTTCGGGATTCCGCAGTGAACCGCACGAAAGACTATTAGGTGTCATGATTTTTAAAGAAGCGGAACCATTTGTCATTTGTCCGCTCATGGAAGTTCCTGATTTAAAGGCATCTGGGTGGACATCTGAAGCTGTCGGACATCAGGATACAGAAGACGCGTGGGAAGTTCTTGCTTCTGCAGCGCAAAAAAGAGAAGTTTCTCTAAAAAACATCGCCATCGAAAAATCGCATTTAACGGTGGAACGGTTAGAGCGGATGGAACAACTTTTCGAAAGCGCTTCTTTCCAACGCCTTGATGAACAATTGAATAAAATGCGGAACATTAAAAGCGAGGAAGAGCTAGTGAAACTTCGAAAGGCAGCGGAGTTGGCGGATTATGCAATCGAAGTCGGCTGCAAGGAAATTGCGGAAGGCAAAACCGAGCTCGAAATCCTAATGGCAATCGAATTTGAAATGAAGAAAAAAGGCGCGGAAAAAATGTCTTTCGATACGATGGTGTTGTCCGGGCCCAAAACTGCTTCCCCACACGGAACGCCGGGTGACCGCAAAATCCAAAAAGGTGATTTCATCCTGTTCGATCTTGGTGTCGTTTACGAAGGATATTGCTCAGATATTACAAGAACTGTCGCATTCGGCGAACCATCCGAAAAACAGCGTGAGATTTATGAAACCGTCAAAAAAGCGGAACAGGCAGCAATCGATTTAATCCGACCAGGAGTCAAAGCACGCGATTTGGATAAAGCCGCTCGCGATGTCATCACTGATGCAGGTTACGGTGAATATTTCACACATCGTCTTGGACATGGGCTCGGCATTTCCGTCCATGAGTTCCCATCTGTTACAGGAACGAATGAAATGGAACTTGAAGAAGGAATGGTCTTCACTGTTGAACCAGGTATTTACCATCCAGAAATAACTGGAGTCCGTATTGAAGATGATGTTGTTGTCACGTCTAATGGTGTTGAAGTGCTTACGAAATTCCCGAAAGAGCTGCAGATCATCGAAGCATAAAATTAGAAAAACGCTGTCCGAATTTTGTTTCGGACAGCGTTTTTATTATTTGCTTAATAGTGTTTCAGCCGGTACATACTCCAAGCCTTGCGCTTCTGCAACAGCTTTATACGTAACATGGCCTTCCAAAGTGTTAACTCCTTTTTGCAATGCAGCGTTATCCAAGCAAGCTTGCTTGTAACCTTTATTCGCAATTTGTAATGCATATGGAACTGTAACGTTCGTCAATGCCATTGTCGAAGTGCGTGGAACAGCTCCTGGCATATTCGCAACTGCATAGTGTACAACACCATGTTTTTCATAAGTAGGGTTATCGTGAGTTGTCACGCGGTCAGATGTTTCGAAAATTCCGCCTTGGTCGATTGCGATATCGACAAGTACTGAACCAGGCTTCATCGATTTTACCATCTCTTCAGAAACCAATTTCGGCGCTTTAGCACCTGGGATCAATACACAACCGATTACAAGATCGGATTCTTTGACAGATTCAGCGATATTGAATGGGTTAGATACAAGCGTTTGAATGCTATCGCCAAACATTTCATCCAATTGGCGAAGACGGTCTACAGACAGATCAAGCACAGTCACTTTCGCACCCATGCCGACTGCGATTTTCGCCGCGTTCGTTCCTGCTTGTCCTCCGCCGATCACTGTTACTGTTCCGCGTGAAACGCCTGGGACTCCAGAAAGAAGGATTCCTTTTCCTCCGTTGATCTTTTCAAGATATTGCGCACCGATTTGAGTCGCCATACGTCCTGCTACTTCACTCATCGGAGCTAGCAACGGCAAAGAATTGTTCACTTGCACAGTTTCATAGGCAATCCCAACAACTTTGTTATCTAGCATAGCTTTAGTCAATTCCAGTTCAGGAGCTAAATGTAGATAAGTGAAGAGGATAAGACCTTCACGGAAATAACCGAACTCGGAAGCAAGTGGTTCTTTTACTTTCATGACCATTTCAGCTTCCCATGCCTCTTTCGCAGTCGCTACAATTGTCGCACCTGCTTCGATATAGTCTTCGTCCGTAAAGCTGGAACCAAGACCTGCACCAGTTTCAATTAACACTTCATGGCCTGCAGACTTTAAGTTGAACGCACCCGCAGGTGTCATCGCCACCCGATTTTCGTTATTCTTGATTTCTTTTGGAATCCCAATACGCATTTCTGATCCTCCTAAATATATGAAAATTAGTTGGCCACAAATCGACATTTCGACAATAGCCAATGTACTGTCAATTCTATCAGATGTTATACAAATTTGCTCTCTATATTGATGATAAACAAATTTTCAGATTCATTATGTATTAACTCATTCCTTTTAATTAAAAATAGACAGACCTTTTTTCCATGTTTTTTATAAGATGGAGAGGGAATATATATAAATGAGACTGTCACATTTCAGTCAAATTCTTTATGCCCAATATTGATTTTATTAGAAATGGAAAGGGTTTTCCGGAATTTCATCGAAGTTAGTAATTGTAAATATAATCTACAGGATGGAGTGAATGGAATGGTATTAAAATACGATCAAATTATCGTAGCTGTGGATGGATCGAAGGAATCCAGATGGGCGTTCAAAAAAGCAGTGGGCATCGCGGAGCGGAATGATGCAACTTTGAACTTGGTGAACATCATCGATACTCGATCTTACGCGGCAGTCGAAGCTTACGATCGATCCATCGCAGAACGGGCTCAGAAATTCGCTGAGGAATTGTTGAATGAATATAAGCAAGAGGCCGAAGCAGCTGGTTTACAGAACGTAAATATTGTCGTTGAATACGGTTCGCCGAAAACGATGATTTCACGCGACCTATCCAAGAAGCTCGGAGCAGATCTCATCATTTGCGGAGCGACCGGCTTGAACAAAGTGGAACGCTTCCTAATTGGCAGCGTGTCCGAAAACATTGTCCGCTCATCCGCTTGTGACGTACTTGTCGTCCGCACTCCCGAAGAAGATTAATATGCAATAGAAGAACCTGCCCGACAGTAGATGGACAAGTTCTTTCAGACTGTAGACAAACTCTGGAAAGTTTGTCTACAGTTTTTTTCTCTTACAATGGAGTAGTTATATTCGTCCTATTATATTTTGAGTTATTCAGATAATCCCTTTTAAGGAACCCCATGAAAACAACATCATGCCATGCGCCATTCCGATACAGTTGCTCCTTCAATCTTCCTTCTTCATCAAATCCGAGTTTTTGATATAAATTTATCGCACGTTCATTGAAGGAAAACACCCTCAAAACCACCTTATGCAAATTTAACTCTTTGAAGGCGAATTCTATTAGTAGCTGGAAAGATTCTCGTCCAAACCCCTTGCTCCAGTAATTCTTATCTCCGATGTCAATGATGCACTCAGCGTTACGGTTTGCAAAATCGATGTTAATAAGTGATGTGATGCCAATGGGTTTACCAGATTTTATTTCCTCGATGATATAACTCTTTGAAGTTGTAGATTCGGCTATACTGTTAATGAAGCTTTCCGTGTCGGCCAATGTAAAAACATCTAGAGACTGGCTCGTATAATGCATCACCTCTAAATCATTTCTCCACTCATGGTACGTAGCGGCATCTTCCCTGGACAGTTTCCTTAATCGAACTCTTTCCCCTATAAAAAGCATCGGAAAAACTCCTTTTCATTTTTATTGATCGAATGAAATTCCCTATTTCTCAATCTATTTATGTTCCAACAAGCTATATAAAAGAGAATCGTGCCAGCCATCTTTAATCATTAGATCCTCACGCATCCTGCCTACTTTAGAAAAGAATCTTTTTTTACGTCATAATCTCTCCAGTAATCCAGCCTTTAATAAACACTTCTTATGAGGAAGCAACCCAAGTTCTACTATCATCTTCGTGGTTCCATACATAAATATCATCTGTTGGAATCGAGCCATTTGCTATTCTGTAGCCAAATAAATCTCCGCAGCCATTATCCGAAAAAAATAACAAGTGATTGAATGGCATGTAAATGTCCTTATAGTCTTCAAAATTTCTAAAAAACAAATTATCCTCCACTACCCTAGAGATTGACCATATTAACGGGCAACCGAAACTGTCAAACACTCCATTTGTTTCTCTATATAATTCCATTAACTTTTCGGATACTCCAACGCCAAGCTCCTCTGCAACTTGATGCATTTCACTTTCAGACGCCGATGGTTTGTAGGAGTAATCACCACTTGATAGCGCGCGAATATAATCGATCCACATTCTTGCCACACATCCTTCAATACGCTTTCTGCCTATTTTTCAAGCGATAAAAGATCATTCTTGATGACATCTTTCTTACTCATCATTCATCAGCCAACTGCGGCACGCCAATCCTCGATCATGATAAGTTTCCCGTTCCACATCTATTTTGACACTGTTGTTATAAGGCCCTGCATTCGTTTTGAATAGCGTTTTTTCATCTACCTAATCCAGTTGGATATTGTCATTTGTATCATTATAATAAATTATTTTCTTATAACCTTCTCTTTGTTAATTCCACCCAAACATTAAACCCACCCACTGCCCCCCCGTATGGCTCATAATAAGCACTAACCGAATCAGCTTTACATTTTCACTTTCGCCTTTGGATTTCAAACCATTATGATTTTGACAAGACACTAACTGCAGCAAACAGACGATAAAAATAGTCATAGGATGGCCTTTAGTGAATAGACACAACTTCTTTTTCTGGAATTGCGCCGGATTGTGGCTTATTGCAAAACTCTTTTAAGGATTGAAATATTTTCCGTTAGAAATGAAGCGTGTTTTTCAATTCCACGGCGTTGACACCAGCCAATACTATTAAAAGCATCTGTGAATTGATAGAAAGGCAACACAACTTCTAAATCGATTAGCGGTCTTATCGTGTTATAGCCTTCTTTATAGGACTGATCCAATTTAAGATCGAAGCTTAGAAAATCACGGTGCAGTTTGGTGAAATCAATTTCTGTTGAGCCGAAACGTACGCTTTCAAAATCAATTACCCCTGACACCTTATCTTCTTGAACAATTATATTCGCTGGACGAAAATCCATATGTATAAAGCTCGGACCATCAGCAGGCGGAAGCTGTCGTTTCATCGTTTCGAATTGTTCAATGGCCAGTCTATATAAGGTCTCATCTAGAACTTCCTTTACATCTTCAGCAAAACTATAAAATTGGCTTTCTACAAAACATGACCAATCCGGAAATTCATCTTGTATGCCAGTTAACTGTGATGAAGGCGGTTGAATTTGGTGCATAGTGGCATGAAGGACCCCTACTTGAAACGCTATTGCCGGTGAATTCTTTTTCGTTAAGGGTTGGCCTTTTAATTCAGATAATAAAAATGCACCCGGACACGTCTCATCGCCAGGCCAATAATCCAGCATCTTAGGAATGGAAACTCTATCTTTTAAGATCTCATAGGCTTCCAACTCTCGCTTACACTTCAATTTTGTGTACGGTATTTTTACAAAGATATTTTCCCTATTTACCAAATTGCATTTGTAAACTGTGGAACTATGGGAATCTTCAACCTCATTAATTGATATCACATTCAAATCGAATTGTTGAATGACTCGTTTTAACATCCAACCCCTCCTATTCTGTAAAGTGTTTGGCTGCAATATGGCCCGATTTTAGAGTATCGTTGTATAGCGAATACGCCCATGTACCTTAATTCATCAATAGTGAATTTTATATACAATTCCATATTATCACAATTAAATCTTTTCTAAGGAAAGATATTCAAAAATCCCTTCCAATCCACAATAGGATCAGAAGGGATTAACTTGATAATTCCATTTATGATTCAATTTTCGAAACTGCATTGTGAAGGCTCCGATGACTGAAGTAATCTCCGTTACGAAGAACGACGTTTTCGAGCAATGTTTAATGCGACCCTAAAGAAGCGAAAGCGCAGGGTCGAGTATGACGTTCTACGGAAAGCATCCACCAAAAGCGTAAATCAGCAGCTTATTTAATCATCGATCCAATCATCAATCTGTTCAAGGAAGCGGGACATTGCAATCTTATCCGACATATTTGGTACCTTGGACAGCAAAACATCCGGAGCGGATTTCATTTCTGCGTACGGCTTCTGTAAGATGAAGATGCTTTTTTCATGTGCAGCGCTGCGGAATAAGGAAGCCGGCAATTGAAGGACTGCTCGGATGACCGCATTCTTCTTCAAATAGCGGTGAAGCTCCGCTGATTGATCGGACTCGAAAAGGGATGCAGGCGTCAGGAATATTGCATAGCCGCCTTCCTTCAGATGGTTCATCGATTGTTCAATGAACAGATGATGGGAGAACGCATGCCCTTCAGCTGGCATCATTTCAAAGTTGAGTGCATTGTCATCATCCGGATAAAAGCCAACCGGAAGATCACAAACGACTAAGTCGACCGGATCCACAAGTAGTGGACGTAATGCGTCCTGGATGAAAAAGCGGACAGGCTGTTCTAAAAGATCTGCAGTGACAGCGGACAATCTGACTAACAGCTCATCTATTTCCACAGATGTAGCGGTGACGTTATCACCGATTGCATTCATGACTGTGAAAAGCAAATTGCCTGTCCCTGCAGCCGGGTCAAGCAACGTCACTTGTTCTTTATGTTGCATGAGCTTGTTTGCGAAATGTCCAATTAGCATACCGATAGCATCGGGTGTCATTTGATGATTCGGCTGAGCATTCTGCTTCATCCCTTTCAGGACAGCTAGTTGGATCCCACGCCGAATTTCCTCTTTTGATACAGTCGGGGACAAACGCGGCATTGTTTCGCCTGAGAGCCATTCATTACAAGCATCAATGACAGCTTCTAAATATAGATCCTCTTTTTTCGATTCTGCATATTCATTTAAAAATGTAAAGATAAGTTCTGTATTTGTTGCCATTATTAATCCCTCTAATCCCAAGTATAACTTCATTGAATAAGGTGTGTAACGGTAAGGCGGCCCACCCGTTTCCGAGTGGGCCAGCCAATTATTTAGTCAATTCTTTTATAGCCGCTATTGCCTTTTCATAGTCTGGGTGATCCGTTCCTTCACTTACGTATTCAACATAAGCGATTGTATCATCCTGATCGACAACGAAGACGGAGCGCGCCAATAGACGAAACTCTTTCATAACGACGCCATAGGCTTCTCCGAATGAAAGGTCACGATGGTCTGACAATGTCTGAACGTTGTTGATTCCTTCCGCTCCACACCATCTTGCTTGTGCAAAAGGTAGGTCGACGGAAATCGTAAGCACTACCACATCGTCACCAAAAGAAGTTGCTTCTTCATTGAATTTACGTGTCTGCTCTGAACAAACACCGGTGTCAAGTGATGGTACAACGCTGATCAAACGGACTTTCCCTTTCGAATCATTCAGCGTGACCGGTTGTAAATCATTGGATAGTACTGTGAAATCTGGAGCTTTGTCGCCTACTGTTACTTCTTTTCCGAGCAATGTGACCGGGTTTTGTTTAAAAGTTACATTTACCATGAAGACGCCTCCTTCTCATTTCAATTCATTCTACTAAACAATTGTTCCCGCATGCAACTCTTCGCCCTTACGTTCCTGTCTAGTCTCTATGACTTCTTTTTCAAATGCCTGTTCGTGGATAACGTATGTGTCTGCAAACAGGTCATGCAACGCTTCCTTTTTAGGCATAAAAACAACGAGCAAATAAGGGATTGTAAGAAGCTTTGAAATGAATCTGCCGATCACTTCCCTGAACAAGATTGTTCCCCAAGTGAGTCTCTCGCCATCTTGCCTGACGACTTTTATGCCTAAAATCATTTTGCCGACAGTCTGACCTGCAATTTTCGTCATGAAAGCGAAATAGGCAATAAAGAGAATGAGGAGCGTTACTTTGTACGGGCTGAATAACAGAAATGATGGATTGGATATTTTAATATCAAACACCCTGAAGATCGGCTTGATAAATATACCGCTAATCGATGAAACAATTAGCAAGTCGATGATATATGCCCAGAATCGTGTCCAGAAACCTGCAAATTTCGGTCTGAATCGCTCCGTCCGGATGATTTCGTAATCAGGAAGGCGACTCGGCTCAGGATTGTCATACATCGGCTGGTTCTGTTCAATATAATCCGTCATGCCTAATCCCCTCCTTATTTTTCACCATATAAGTACATCATCCGTGGTGCATCATAATCCGATAACAATTTACCGATCAACTCAGATTCCATATTACGACCGAAAAGATTCCCGACTTCGACTCCGAATAATGATCCAATGCTCTCCATTGGCGCATATTCAAAGACGGTTGCGTTTTCCAGTTCGTAGTCTGCTTTCATCGCATCGATGACATCCCCCATCTTGCCGAAATCATCAGCAAGACCGGATTCGATTGCCTGCTTCCCATTCATAATTCTGCCATCCGCGACCTTTTTCACTTGGTCCGTAGTCATATTGCGCCCTTCTGCAACAATCGCTACAAATCGCTCGTATGAATCATTGATCATTTCCTGTAGCATATCATGCTCTTCTTGTGTCATTTCACGGGAACCGCTCATGATGTCCTTGTAAGGACCAGTTTTGATCGTATTAAAATCAATTCCATACTTTTCGGCTAGCTTAGCATAATTGACGCTTTCCATGATGACACCGATGGAACCAGTAATCGTTTCTGGGTGAACGAAAATCTTTTCTGCCGGTGCGGATACATAATAGCCTCCAGATGCGGCCATTCCGCCCATTGCTACATATATAGGAATTTCCCTATCGTTTTGGATTGCTTTGATGGCATCGTAAATATCCGAAGATTCCACTACGCCTCCACCAGGTGTGTTCACTGATAAGACAACGCCTTTTATCGTTTGATCGTTCAGGATATCATGAAGCTGGGACATGAATAATTGGTGGTTATATCCACTTGATGCGAACAAGGAGCTGCCAACGTCTTGAATAACTCCGTCCAATGTTAGGACTGCAATTCGATCCCTTCCTTTTCCTTGTTCGATGACGACTTCGCTATAGCCCGCATTGCCTGCCGCCATTTCTTCCATGAAGCCGCTGAAATCTCTCGTGAATAAATACGAAAGTGAGTTAATGCCTATCGAAATGAATATAAGCACTGCAGCTACGATGATTGCAATCCATCGTTTCATTGCCATTATGTAATTCCCCCTTCTTTCTTGCACCATTGTATACGTTCATGTCTTAAAAACGTTTCATTTCACTTTGAAGTTTCATGTGCACTCCTTTTTGTAGAAACCGTTTCAAATACTTTAGAAACAGTGAAGAGAATTAGCGCAGCCCAAATTAATGAAAATGACAACATTTCAACACCGCCAAACGACTCTTTATATATGACGACTCCTATGAACAGCATCAAAGTAGGTGCGATATATTGTATGAACCCCGCCACATACAAAGGAACCATTCGTACACCTTGCGCATACATGACAAGCGGAAGCGCAGTTGCAATTCCCGTAAGGATGAGAAGGATATCCGTTTTTATATCTACTTGTAAAAACGCGGCTTGACCTTTCATGAAAAGAAATATGTAATAGCCGACTGCGAATGGTGTAATGAATAATGTCTCGATTGCCAATCCGCGAAGAGCATCCAATTTCACGTTTTTCTTAATAAATCCATAAATCGCGAATGTCATAGCAAGACTTAAAGCGATCCATGGAAACTTGCCATATGAAACAGTTAAGATGATGACACCCGTAAAGGCTAGTAAGAATGCAATTTTCTGCGAAGAAGAAAGCTTCTCCTTCAAAAAGAAAATGCCAAGCAACACAGAAACGAGAGGATTGATATAATAACCTAGGCTCGTTTGCACGATGTAATCGTGATTGACCGCCCATATGTAGATGAACCAGTTAGAGGTGACTAGCACGGATGCGATAAATAGGCTCCAAAATTGCGACTGGCTCTTCCATAGATTCCGGACATCATTTACAAGCTGCCTTCCATTTCTCATGATTAACACAGCAAGAAACGTGAAAATGAATGCCCACATAATCCGCCCGGTTAGAATTTCGTCACTTTGTACATGTTCAAGATGCTTCCAATAAATCGGCATGAATCCCCAAATGAGAAAGGATCCGACAACCCACAGGATACCACTTTTTTCAGACTGCATTCAGGCACCCTCCTTTCGAATAGGACAATTATAGTCCTTCCTAAACTATTCGTAAACCCGCAAAGAAAAAAACCGCCCTTGCCTTCACAGCGTTGGACGGTCTGCTAAAATCATTTATTTTGCTCCAATCTTCTCAATTCAACACGCATGATTTTTCCTGATGCCGTCTTCGGCAGTTCCGAGACGAATTCAATTTTACGTGGGTATTTATATGGAGCTGTCAACGTTTTCACATGCTCTTGCAATTCTTTTACAAGACTTTCGCTTTGCTCCATTTCGGGATTGCGCAAAACGATGAACGCTTTTACGACGCTGCCCCGCACTTCGTCAGGGCTGCCGACGACCGCACACTCGCGAACCGCCGAATGTTTCGTCAACGCATCTTCGACTTCGAACGGTCCGATTGTATATCCGGAACTGATAATAATGTCATCACCGCGTCCTTCAAACCAAAAATATCCGTCTTCATCGAGTCTCGCACGATCTCCCGTCACGTAATATTCGCCTCTAAATTGCATTTTCGTCCGTTCAGGATCATTCAAGTACTCTTTGAAGAGTGCTGGCGTAGATACGTGAACAGCAATATCCCCCACCTCTCCAGCCCTTACCGGCATCCCTTCTTCATCAATAATATCGACTCGATTCCCCGGGGTCGGTTTTCCCATCGAGCCTGGCCTTGCTTCCATCCCTATCATCGTTCCGACAAGGAGTGTATTTTCCGTTTGTCCATACCCATCTCTAACCGCTAGACTGAATGTTCTTTCAAAAATATCGATTACTTCCCTATTCAACGGCTCGCCAGCTGATACTGCACTTCGAAGTGAGGATAGGTCATAATCCTGTAAATTTTCAGCTTTGGCCATAAACCGATATTCGGTTGGTGTACAGCATAGTACATTCACTTCGAATTTCTTAATTAAATCCAAATATGTTTTTACGTCAAATTTTCCGTTATATACAAGGCCAGTCGCCCCACTTCCTAAAACGGATAGGAATGGAGACCAAATCCATTTCTGCCATCCCGGCGCCGCGGTCGCCCAAACGACATCTCCTTCCTTTATGCCAAGCCAGTTTGGACCAGCTGTTCGCAAATGCGCATAAGCCCAAGCATGTGTATGGACGACTCCTTTCGGTTTTCCTGTAGTCCCTGATGTGTATGAAAGAAACGCCATATCTGTAGACTTAGTAGCGGATGCTTCAAAATTGGAGGAAGCTGAATCCATTAACTGTGTCAATGATTTTTGGCTTTCGCATGATTGGCCAATTACAAACAATTGAACACCTTGTAAATTATTCACTGTTTCAAACTGGTCCATGAATGATTCATTAGCGACAATCGCTTTTGCCTGACTATGTTCCAATCGATATTCAATATCAGAGGAGCGGAGCATTTCAGAACTTGGAATGACGACAATTCCCGCCTTCAATGCGCCGATATACGTTATATACGCATCGATGGTCCGTGGAACCATTACGAGGATGACATCCCCTTTCTTCAAACCGCTTTCTACAAACACATTTGCCGCTCTATTCGCTGAGGCCATTAATTCATCATATGTAATTTCCTGTTCCTGACCGTCTGAATTAACGTAAATCAAAGCATTTTTTTCGGAGCCTGTTGCATACTTTTCAAATTCGGAAACGAGATTATAATCCTCCGGTGCCAGTAATTCTTCACGATTCATCTGATCTCCCCCTTTTATGTATTACTCAATTATACAAACGTCCCGTGGGAAATTCAAAACATATTCACATTTCTTTCAGTTATTTGAATAATCTATCCCTTCTCCGTCAAGACTGGTGTGTAATGAAATAAAGAAAAACTGCCCCGGAAATCCGGGACAGCTTTCATAAACTCGTTATTGTTGGTAACCCTTCATTTGTTGTTGGGCTTGACGCACTAATCGCTTAGTAATTTCTCCGCCGACGGATCCGTTGGCACGCGATGTGGAGTCTGGTCCAAGGTTTACACCAAATTCTGCTGCGATTTCGTTTTTCATTTGGTCAAGAGCTTGTTGTACCCCTGGAACTAGGAGTTGGTTTGAGTTGCCGCTGTTGTTGTTCGCCATGTCGTTGTCACCTCCTTGTGCATATAGAATGGACCGTTTCCGGAAATTCATGCAGGAGGTATTATGGTAATAATTTCTTTATTTTAAAGAAGACCCTCGAATTCATCCTTCTCTTGCTGTTGCCACACTTCGATGATCTCCCTATTTTGTACCGCTTCCTCAATCAAAGGTTGGAAATCAAAAAAGCTTTCAAAATGTTGGACTTTCTCGAGCTTCGGTTTTGTTTTTGGATTGCTTGGGGTAAAGATTGTACAGCAATCCTCATATGGCCTGATTGAAGTTTCGTACGTCCCGATCTGTTGTGAAATCTCAATTATGTCGAGCTTATCCATTGCGATTAAAGGTCGCAAGATAGGTGTTGCGGTCACTTCGTTTATCGCAGTTAAGCTTTCAAGCGTCTGACTCGCAACTTGTCCGAGGCTTTCTCCCGTAACAATTGCCAAAGCACCGATCTCTTCTCTTACTTTATCTGCGATTTGCAGCATCATTCTTCTTGTCGTCGTCATCGATAAGTTATCAGGCACCTGCTGGACGATTGCTTGCTGCAATTCCGTGAAAGGGATGACATGGAGACGGACCGGCGCTCCGAACGAGCATAGCTTTTCGGTCAAATCTATTACTTTTCGTTTTGCTAATTCGCTCGTATATGGAGGGCTCGCAAAATGGATTGCATCAATGGAGACGCCGCGTTTCATAAGTAAATAACCTGCTACCGGGCTGTCGATCCCTCCGGAAAGCATAAGCAATGAATGTCCATTCGAACCAACAGGCATGCCGCCTGCCCCTTTATAAACTTTTGACGTAAGAAAGGCTCCTTCTTTTCGAATATCGACGAGCAGCATAATATCAGGCTTTTTCATTTGAACAGTAAGCTCGGGAAAATGATGTAGTACATGTCCACCGATTGCCTGTTGCAATTCTCCCGTAACATATGGGAATGTTTTGTCTGCCCGCTTTATCTCTACTTTAAATGTTTTGCCCTCAGTATCTTCGGTACCGATCACTTCGAGTGCTTTCTTTTTAATGGCATCTAGATCCGCTTCACACATAGCAACCGGGCTAAATGACTGGATGCCAAATATATGCGGCAAGCGTTCAATCGCTTCCTTCATATCCATCTCATTATCTGCAAGCAAAAACATTCGATCTCGTTCAGCGCGCAACTGAACAGATTTCAAATCGGTCAAGGCATCTTTTATATTATTTTTTAATCTGCGAACGAATTGGTTTCGATTCCGTCCCTTTAAAGATAATTCACCGTATCGAATTAAGATCTCTTTCCATTCCATCAGTTACATTCCCCTCTCAATCAAATCCATGAAGCTTTTTAGCACTTTTATAAATTCATTTATTTGGTCTTTTGTATTAGTGTTGCCGAAACTTATACGAATGACCCCGTTTTTAAACTTATTTTCCAATCCGATTGCTTCTATAACATGTCCTGCATTTTTACTTTTTGATGAGCAGGCGCTTGAAGTTGAAATGATAATGCCTTGCTCTTGGAAGTAGTTCACAGCAACTTCTCCCTTGATTGATTTGAATGCAAGGGATAAAATATGCGGCGCTCCATAATCCGGTGATAGGACCCGAATATTTTCATATGGTCGGCAAACTGCTATCAGCAAATTTCGCCACTCTCGGAAATCTTCTCTCTCCTCTTGAACAGAGCTGATCCTCATCGCCTTAGCCATTGCTACCGCATTCGGAACTGAAACGGTTCCGCTTCTCAATCCATTTTCCTGACCACCGCCAAAGTTGATGGCAACCGGTGTAACGCCTTTTTTCAAAATTAATGCACCAGAGTTCTTTAACCCATTCACTTTATGTGCTGACAAGGTGATGGCATCCAATTGAAGTGAATCCATATTGACTGGCAGCTTTCCAAAACTTTGAACACAATCAGCATGAAAAATTGCACGGCTTTTGTTTTTAATAATTTCCGCGCATTGTCGGATTGGTTGAATCGTGCCAATTTCATTATTGACGTGCATGATACTAATGAGAATAGTTTCTTTTTTCACCGTCTTCTCTAATTCATCAAGCGAGATGCGACCTTGGGCATCAACCGGCAGGTAATCAACTTCGAATCCACTTTCCTCCAATTTTCGGCATGCGTTCAAAATGGAAGGATGCTCGATTTGCGTCGTGATTATATGATTTCCTCTTCCTCGATATGCTTCAGCGAGACCGATTATTGCCAAATTATTTGCTTCCGTGCCGCCTGATGTTAGTATGACTTCACCGCTTTCATTACCAACAAGGCTGAGCATTTGCTCTTTTGAGCGCTTTAATAAAACTTCGGTTTCCCTTCCGTATATATGCAGCGAAGCTGGGTTCGCGTAATATTTCATATTTGCCGCTATGAAAGATTCAAGGACACTTTCATCAGGCTGTGTCGTTGAGCTGTTATCAAAATAAATCATATAGATTTTCCTTTCTTTTCTTCGCCAATGTTCAGCTTTTCCCACTGTCCAGCTTCAGACGCTAGACGCTCGGGTCATAAGCCAAAGCTGCTCTGTGGCATAGAGCGCCACGATGCATCTTTGGCTTATGCCTGAGGCCGGCAGGAAGCCGGTCATGCAGTCGTTGCCGCAGGAAGCGGCGTACTTAGACTGCGAACCTATGCTGGGCAAGCGCCTTCAGCTTTTCCCACAACAAAGCCACCTGCACTCATTATGCTGGTGGCTTGTCATTGTCATTCAACATTAGACTTGTTCTTTCAACATTTCTTCAATTCGCTTCATTGCACCAGGTTCAACGGCTTCTACAGCCGTTGCAGCTTCTTCCAGTGCTTTGGCATAACGGAATTGCCTAAAGGATTCTTCTGCATCAAGCAAACGTTCATGCATCTCCAAATTTGATGCGCGATAACGATTTCCGTATTGGATGATTCGTTCAACAAGCATGACATTTTCCAGAAGCTCATCTACTTTTTCATTCACTTCTTTTACAGCGGTTTCTGCATTTGCCAAATAACTTTCAGCGACTGATATATTCAACGGGACTTCCTGCAAACTTTGACTTACAAGGAATAGCTGCTCCTCCGCTTCCTCAAGCCGAGCATCCATTTCATCAGGGATTCCCGGAATATTTCCACGGTGAAGCTTCCGATCCGCGTTTTGCAAGTCCCGCGCAAATTCGTTCAGTTTGTTTCGAACATTGTTTTCGTCAATCCGAAGATTTTTCATCCGATTTGCAAGACTTTCTTGTTCCTCGGCAATTTCTTCAAGCTCATCAGCAATCCCTTTCAGTTCAGTTTCCATGAATGAATAAGGGGATTGCTCTTCGGCCATCATGACCTTCAACATATCATGACGTTTTTGGATTGTCTCCAACCTTTTCAAGCTTGATTGCGGTAATTTCGCTTCTTTTTCATCTAGACGATAACTCTGTTGGACATAGACCGCCTCGTCGGATGTCTCCTTCGTCAATCTTATAATGGCTTCCAACGATTCTTCGATGTCAGCAAAATGATAATCCACATAATGCTTTGCATTCACTTCGTTCTCCAAGGAATCATAGAAAGCATCAATGCGATCATTCATTTCCATAACATTTTGCCTTACCGTATCAATGTCAAGTTCAGCCATCTTCGTTAATTGTTCCCCGATAGCTCCCTCGATTTCATGTAATTGCGTCTGCAAATCAAGATGTGCCAAATTATAAGATTGCTCTTCCATTTCTCGAATGCCGTTCCGCAATTCTCTTATGGAGGCAGGAATCTTGTTTTGAAGCTCCGTCAGCAAAGAAGGTATTTCATGAATAAGTGTCGATAACCTTTCCCCTTTCGAAGACAAGGTGATGACGATTTCACGGGCAAGGAGGTAGTTCCCATTAGCCGTTAATTCATCATATTCCTCAAATTTAGGGGTGAATGATTCAAGCTCCTTTTCTAATGGAGTGACAGTCATCCCGTACGAGTGCTGATGGGCTAATATTGTTTTCCGTGCTAATCGATATTGCTCGCGTAAGTTTTCGATTTCAATCCTGTTCTTTTCCTCACTGCCGATCAATTCGTTCAGCTCTTCCAAAATGTCATTTTTCCTTTTATCACATTGGCGGATTTTTTCTTGGATTTCTTTTTCGATCACTGTCGCTTTTTTGAAACGAAACCGATCAATTAAGTCTTCCGCGTCAAATAACATGGAATCAATTTTAGGCATATGTACGTCGACGACTTCTGTCCATTCATTTCGCCATCTTTCGAACTTCTCTTCTGTTTCGCCTGTCATATTCAATTGTTTAACCTTCATCATCTCTTCAAAAATCGGCTTGTTTTGAATTTGCATCTTTTCATGTTCTAGTTTATTTATTTCGCTAATATGTTTACGCCTGAATAAAAAGGCGATGGTAATAAGCACAAGTAGAACAATAATTGGAATGATGAAATATTTCACCATTGTGATCCCCCTATTCCGAAGTCACTGAAATGAACTTTTAACCACTATTTACAATAATATTATCTTATATAGTAACATGTTTAAAGCATTTTCGTACGATTTTGGACGAATTATAGGGAAAAAGGTTTTTTCGAGGCCGATTCCCACGAAATTTGTAGAATATCCACGAGGGTCGTATACTGAAAAGGAATATATTTAGGGGGTGCTTTTTTTGTTTACGACAACTACTTATTCGGACGTTCCAAAGGAAAAGTATGAACAACTGGCAAAACAACTTGATGCGTTACTTTCCGGAGAGAGCAACCGTTATGCAAATTTAAGCAATGCATCAGCTTTGCTCAACCAATTTTTTGACCGCATCAATTGGGCTGGCTTTTATCTAATGGACAGCGAGGACGAGCTTGTACTCGGGCCATTCCAAGGTTTGCCTGCGTGCATCCGGATTCCTCTTGGAAGAGGCGTTTGCGGGACTGCCGCTCAAAACAAAGAAACCATTTTAGTTCCGGACGTTAACAAATTCCCAGGACATATCGCTTGTGATGCCGCATCCCGTTCTGAGATTGTCGTTCCGTTGATGAAAGACGGAGAAGTGATCGGCGTACTTGATATCGATAGTCCGGAATATGAGCGTTTTAATGAAGACGATCAAAAAGGACTTGAGCAATTTGTGAGCGTACTTGTTAAGCATATATAAATGCATGAAAAAATGCCCGACATATGAGTAAGTACGTCGGGCATTTTTTCATGCATGTGTCGAATGTTTTTGTCCTAATGTGATGAAAGCGGAGTCCAAGTCGGCGATGAGATCGTCCGCATACTCTAGACCGACAGATAGACGAAGCAATGAATCTGTAATCCCCATTTGCAAACGGTCCGCTTCCGGCACGCCTGAATGCGTCATCGTCGCAGGATGTTGGATAAGTGTCTCGGCATCACCAAGACTGACAGCGATTTTGATCAATGAAAGGCTGTCAATGAACGATTGGGCGCTCTCCTTGCCGCCTTTCACCGTAAATGAAATAAGACCACCGCCAGCTTTCATTTGACGTTTGGCAATTTCAAACTGCGGGTTGCCTGCATCAAACGGATAATAGATGTCTTCGACGAGCGGCTGGCCCTTTAGATAGTCGAGGATTTTTTCAGCATTTGCTGTATGCCTTTCCATCCGGACAGGCAGTGTCTTTAGTCCTCGGATAAGTAACCATGCGTCAAATGGAGACATGATGGCCCCGTAATCTTTTTGAACACTCATCTTAAGTTTCTGCATTTCATCTGCATCTTTCCCGACGAGCAATCCAGCGATGACGTCACCGTGTCCATTAATATATTTCGTTGCGCTATGCAAGACATAATCCGCTCCATAGTCGATTGGATTTTGCAAATATGGTGATGTGAATGTATTATCGACAACGACAACCAATCCATGCTTCCGTGCTACATTGCACACCATTTGCAAGTCAACCAATTCCATTGTCGGATTGATCGGTGTTTCTACGTAGATACACACGGTTTCAGGCGTGATTGCCTTTTCAATCTCTTCCTCATTCGTCATACTGATCAAATTATGAGTAATATTATATTTCTCTTGCAAGATTCTAAGAAAGCCGAATGTACAGCCATAGATGCCCCTAGAGCAGATAATATGATCTCCCGCCTTCGTCAAGTGAACGAGGATAGAGCTGACTGCCGCCATACCGGAACCGAAAGCTAGTGCAGCTGCTCCATTTTCTAATGCAGCTATTCTTTCTTCAAGAACGCTGACAGTCGGACTGCCGAGTCTTGAGTAAATATTCCCCGCCTCTTCACCCGCGAAGCGTTTTTCCCCTTGAATTGCATTTTCAAATGAATAAGTCGAAGTTTGATAGAGTGGTACCGCCAAACTGCCATGATGCTTCGAATCATCATAGCCTTCATGGATGACAAGAGTATCTTTATGGAGTGTCTGTTTCTTTTTATTCATTTTCCATTCCGCCCTTCGTTTTTTGTAAGCACTTACATTCCCTATCTTCATTTTACCCTCTCTACCGAAAAAGAAAAAGAGCAACTTCAGCGACAATTTATCGCCGAAGCCGCTCCGTGCAGAACAAAACGGTTCTTACCATAATTTTTTGCGTGATATAATGCTTGGTCCGTCGATTGGAAAAGCTCCTTATAAGACTTTCCGTCCTCTGGAGACCAACCTGCCAATCCAATTGACACGGTCACTTGAGGATCTGTTGCTGCAGGTATTCCTTCCCCGAGTTGTCTAGCCAAATCGACGCCTTCCTCGATGGTCGCGGATGGGACGAAAATTGCAATTTCCTCACCGCCCCATCTGCTTGCAATCCCTCTCTCTCCCACTTTCGTCAGGATAAAGGAAGCAATTTGCTGCAATACTAAATCTCCTGTCGTGTGGCCGTAAGAGTCGTTTACCAATTTGAAATTGTCCACATCCATTAACAGGAATATGCCTGACTCTTCATTATCCATCGAAGAAGTTACAATTTCATCTAAATAGGAACGGGTAAATAGTTTAGTTAAGTGATCTTTATTCACTAGCTCCTGCAACTGATCACGCAGCATAATATTTGAAATGGCCAATGAAGAATGACCAATAAGCGAACGCATTAATTTGAAACTGTCAAATGAGAAGAAGTACTCTTTTTGATGCATAAGAACGATGAATCCAATCATTTCACCGCCGTTCCTAATAGGGAGGGCGACAATTGATTTGAAATTCTCGACATCTTCCGTGCAAATTTTCGTATTCACGTCAAAAATAGCTTCTTCCCCGCCACGCAAGCGGAGTGAAACAGTTTCGATAAATGTCTTTCCTGCATCATTGGTGAAAAAGGACGTACTCGATCGGGAAATGGAATAGTCACATTTCTCATCATAAAATACGAATGCAATTTCGTTCGGGCGGAATGCATGAAGAAATTGATCTTTAAGAAAGGCAATCATTTCATCAAGCTCCAAATTGCTGTTCAACTTCCTTGATGCTTCATTTACTAAACGCAGATCATCCACAAGTCGATGGGATTGGTCGTAAAGGCTAGCATTTTCCAGTGCGCTACCGGCAGCATTCGCTATCGATCTAATAAAGCTCTTATGCGTCACTGTAAATTCTGTATCTCCTGGGGCGGTAATCTGTAATACGCCGTAGATCCCTTGCCTTCCACGAATTGGAGCATTCATTAGAACACTTGAAATATCCGATGCATTTTCAATTGTTAGATCGCCTGACAGAAATGCATCGATTGCGGATGCCCTTTCATTCGCATAGTCAAACAAACGATATTCATTCGTTTTTCCTTTTTGTTCATTCGATAGAAGCAGACTTACATCATAAGCTGGATATGATTCGGTAACGGCCTCCAGAAGCCCTTCAAGGATGACATCACTTTCCATTGTTGAGTTGAAAAGCTCTGCCACTTCAAATAGATGACGATATGTCTTTTCCTTTACTGAGAGTTCATGCATTTTGACAGCTTGGCTAATGAACGTGCCAAACACTCTCTTCAAATCCTTCAAATGGTCCGTCAAGGCGAATGCGTGCCATTTCTCACTTGCCTTAAATAACAGCGCGCCTAGAGGAGCAAGATGAATATCTCTTATGATGAGTGAGTCGTCAGCGAATTCATACTCCCTGCCAGAGGCATGCGACATAAATGAGACATTGAAAATCGGATGGTCTTTTGTATATGCTTCATGACCCGACGAACTATTTTTCTGTGCGGCGTCACTATTATTGAGCGGTACGAACCTATTATTCTCGTAAAGAAGTATTTCAGCATCCATGATATCAAACTGATTCATGAACATCTCCTTGAACTTCGCAAGATTGTCTTCAAGAGGTTGTTCATCATTCAAATTTGATAATAAATCAAAAACAGCGCTTTTCACTTCATATAATGTCATTTTATGATCGTTCATTTGCCATCACCCTCATTTTACGACCCTCGTAATTAATACCTATATTTACATTCTAATACAAACAACCTATTATTTATAGTTTTTCAATCGTTTCTTTCTCTGAAATTTGAATCGTCATGAAAAGAGCTTGACTCATATGCGAATAATTGTTATGATGTTCCTTGTGTAAAATAGTTGCAGCAGTTGTATGATCCATGTTGTCCAGTCTATTCCTTTCAGTAAGGTGCATCGCGTAACCTTGAGGCTGCTGAGGCGAGGATGCAAGATTATAGAATGGCACACGGATTGAATACATCTGGTTCTTATTTTACAACAAAATAAAACCAAAACAGAGGAGGAGTCTTTCATGGCTCGTTATACAGGTCCATCTTGGAAACTTTCCCGTCGTCTTGGCATTTCGCTAAGCGGTACTGGAAAAGAAATTGAAAAACGCCCTTATGCACCAGGACAACACGGTCCTACTCAACGTAAAAAACTTTCCGAATACGGATTGCAATTACAAGAAAAACAAAAACTTCGTTTCATGTTCGGTGTGAACGAACGTCAATTTAAAACTGTTTTCAACAAAGCTGGTAAAATGCCTGGTAAACACGGTGAGAACTTCATGATTCTTCTTGAAACTCGCCTTGATAACCTAGTATACCGCATGGGTCTTGCACGCACTCGTCGTGCAGCACGCCAACTCGTCAACCACGGTCACATCCTTGTTGACGGTAAACGCGTTGACATCCCATCTTACAGCGTAAAACCTGGTCAAGAGATCTCTCTTCGTGAAAAATCTCAAAACCTTGATGTTGTAAACGAAGCGCTTGAAGTGAACAACTATGTTCCTGAGTACGTTTCATTCAACGCTGACACTAAAGTCGGTACATTTGTACGTCTTCCAGAGCGTAGCGAACTTGCTGCTGAAATTAACGAAGCTCTTATCGTTGAGTTCTACTCTCGTTAATAGTAGCATAAAGCATTATAATGCTAATAAAACCCTTGAAATGTTGTTTAATCAACGTTTCAAGGGTTTTTTCATTTTTTCGCAAGATAATATCTATTTGATTTTTTACTATTGACTCTCGCTACACAATGGTGCTTACATTAAGATACAGCATGCAACTGGATACGAAAGCAATTAAAAAGTCCGAAAAAAGTAGACCATGCAAAAAAAAGGAGTTGAGTTTATGAAATTTCTACTGACATCTGCAGGTATCAATAACAAAAGCATTCATGATGCATTGGTGGATATGCTGGGCAAGCCGATCTCCGAGTCTAGCGCACTCTGTATCCCCACTGCGATGTACGGCCTCCCTTGGGTAGGTCCCGGCGTCAAAACTTGGGAGTTCATCAGCGGGAAATCCGATTCCATGGTTGGACTGGGCTGGAAGTCCGTCGGCGTGCTGGAGCTTACAGCGCTTCCAAGCATCGACGAAGATCGCTGGGTTCCACTGGTCCGAGAGACGGATGTCCTGCTGGTTTCTGGTGGTGACGCCCTCTACCTGAACCACTGGATGCGGCAATCCGGGCTGGCGGACCTCTTGCCGTCGCTGCAAGCAGTTTATGTGGGAATGAGTGCAGGAAGTATGGTAATGGCACCTAACATTGGGGAATTCTTCATTGGCTGGACCCCACCCAACGGTAGCGATGAAACGCTGGGGCTAGTCGATTTTGCAATGTTCCCGCATCTGGATCACGAGATGCTGCCGTATAACACAACGGCTAATGCGGAGAAATGGGCCGCCGGGATACAGGGGCCGGCGTATGCAATTGACGATCAAACCGCCATCAAAGTGATCGACGGAGCGATCGATGTTGTATCCGAAGGTGTATGGAAATTGTTTACGCCGTAATCTTATGATGCAATGCACAATAAAACCCTTGAAATGTTGTTAAATCAACGTTACAAGGGTTAGTTCTAATCACTTTTTATTAGTTAACAAATCTCTCTGCTTTTCCGACAGACTCCCAGTAGGCATTACGCAACTGAACTTTTAATATCTTACCAGAAGCATTTTTCGGCAGTTCGTCTACAAAAGTGACTCCCGTAATCGCTTTAAAATGGGCAAGCTTATCCCTTGTGAATTGTATCAAGTCCTCTTCTGTCGCGCCTTGCCCTGACCGTAAAACCACGTAAGCGTGAGGTGTTTCACCCCATTTTTCGTGGGAAACTGCTATCACCGCTGCTTCCAGGATAGCCGGGTGATCATATAAAACACCTTCGACTTCAATCGAAGAAATATTTTCTCCACCAGAGATGATTACATCTTTTTTCCGGTCGACGATCCCAACGGTTCCATACTCATCCACTACGGCCATGTCCCCTGTATAGAGCCAGCCATCCCGGATGGCTTCCATTGTTGCTTCTTCATTTTTCCAATAACCTTTCATGACGCCATTTCCACGGACAATAAGTTCGCCAATTTCTTTTCCGTCCCAGGCCACTTCTTCTCCAAAGTCATTTACGACTTTTACATCTGTACCAATCATTTGGGTTCCGGCTTTAGCTTTCAAACGAGACTGTTCATCTCCTGAAAATTCTTTGAAGTGAGTTCGGATTCTAGAAATGGTGCTTAACGGACTGGATTCCGTCATACCGTATACTTGAATAAACTCCCAGCCTAGCTCATCTTCAACTCTATTGACGAATGCTGTCGGAGGTGCCGATCCTGCAATAAATACACGAGTATTTTGCTTCATTTCTTGCGGATGCTCTTCGTAATGCTGCAACAATGAATTCAACACCGTCGGAGCCATATGCATGACGGTAACCCCATGTTTCTCAACTGCATCAAAAATGCTTTTTGGAGTGACTTTTCTTAAACAGACTTGAGTTGCTCCGTTTGCTGTGTAATAGAACGGAGAGCCCCAGCCGTTAACATGAAACATCGGCAACACATGTGCAAGAACATCTTCATCCGTCACCCGTAAATGATGCATACATGTTAACGCATGAAGATAGTTGTTACGATGTGTCAACATCACACCTTTAGGATTACCGGTTGTTCCACTCGTGTATAGCAAGCTGCAGACATCAGTTTCTTCAAGAGCTTCACGCTCGAAAGTATCTTTTGAATACGCCTGTAAAAATTCATCATAATTCACTTCAGCACATGAGCCGTCATGATAATGAACAATAATCTCTTCAACGGTTTCAAGCTTTTCTTTAATAGGCAAAATTAAATTGTATAAGTCCTGATCTACAAACAAAACCTTCGATCCACTATGATTCAATATATATAGATAATCCTCAGGTTTTAAACGAATATTCAATGGCACCATGACAGCCCCTAACTGGAAAACACCATAAAAACCCTCCAGCATCTCTACAGTATTTGGTGCCAAGAACGCTACCCGGTCGCCTTTTTTCACACCTAACTTCCGAAGACCACCTGACAACTGATTGACACGTTCATTCATTTCACGATAAGTAAATACCCTTTCATCACAAATAATCGCTTTTTTATCCCCATAGAGCTTAACTGCATGATCTAAAAACTGAGTTAAAATCAAAGGTACTTCCATGATAATCCCCCTTTTCCGCTAATCCAATATGTACCTACCAAACTATATGATTGGTAGTACATAGAGTAAACATTATCATAAAATTCTGCTATTTGTAAACAATTTAAAACAAGGGGGCTATTTTTCCTTTAACAACTCTATCAACTGTTCAAGAACAACGGCAAACGGTTGCGCATCCCCTACTTTTCTAAATTCGAGAAATGGATCTCCAATCGTTTTCATCCGTTCGATTACGCTGTGGATTGTAAATAGATCCGGACTCAAAGAAGTCCCTACTTCATCCCAATTCAACGGGGTAGCGACCGTGGCAAGCTCGTTTCCTCTAGGCGAATAAGGAGCAACAATGGTTTTACCTTCGTGATGCTGTACGTAGTCCAAGTAAAGTTTGTTTCCCCTGTTCTTTTTTAGGCGTTCGGTCGTGAACCATTGCGGTTCCTGGTCGCAGAGGAAGTCGGCGATGAATTTGGTGAAGATGCGGGTATCATCATAGGTGAATTTGTTGATTGGAAGCGGGATATATACTTGCAGCCCCTTTCCACCTGATGTTTTAACGAATGATTTTAGTTGGAACTGATCGAATATCGCTTTCATCCGTAGTGCGGCTTCTACGGATAGTGAAAATTCATCTACTGATGGTGGATCCAAATCGAAAACGATCTCCGTCGGCATATTCGTGTCAATCGTTTGGAAAGGAATGTGGTATTCAAGTGCAAGCTGGTTCCCTAGCCATAGCAATGTCGTAATGTCATTACATACGATATAGTCAATATCCTCATCTCTTGATGTTTTTACAAATTCGGGAGCATAATCTGGAACGCTTTTCTGATAAAACTTCTCTCCTGGAACACCATGCGGAAAACGGATTAAGGTTAGATGTCGTTCTTCTAGAAATGGGATCATATAAGGCGCAGCCATTTGCAAATAAAGCAAGTAGTCATCCTTCTCCAAGCCTACTTTCGGCCAAACCGGTTTGTCAGGATGTGTAATTTGGACGTGGTCAGGAATCGGATTCAACTGTCGCAGCATATGGCGCCATTGGCATTCTTCAGTATTCATATCAAATTGAAAGGAATGGAAACGAGGTTCGCGCAAATGTTTTCCGTCAAAGCTAATACATTTTAAATTTGCACAAATGGATGGCAAGATTTCATAGATAGAATCTCCAGTTTTTTTACCATTTATAAGAAACAATTCGCTAAGCGTCTTCATTTCTTCTTCTGACAAACCGTGCTTGAACGTCACAATTTCAATTAACTGCTTATCCTTATAGACAGCGCCTGTAAAGAACCCATTGACTTGCTCATATTTCGTTATAATGACTGTAACCAATCTCCAGTTTTTCACTTTTAGCCATTGATTCGTCCGTTTTTCATTGCTCCAAATACTTTTCTTCCGCTTTGCAATTACCCCTTCCCCGTTATATAGTGAAATTTGATTCCACAAGTCTTTTTCATCTGTAAACATCTCTACCAATTGAATTAAACTTTCGTGACGATATTGAACTTTAATGGGCAACCCCAGTTGTTCGAAACATTTCTTCAGCTGTGCCTTTCTCTTTTCAAGCTCAGCTTCGGTTAAATTCTTTCCTTTAATGATCAACAGATCGAATACGATATATTGGCAAGGGAAAGTTGTTGAGTGCTGTTCAATCACATCTTTCTTTCGCATACGTCCTCTTGTTTGCACGATGGAAAATTCACTTCTGAAATCGTCTTGCAAGCAAACCAATTCACCGTCAAATGCAATGGGGAGATATGGCTTTATCAAATGTTCGATGCGGCGACATTCCTCAATAATTTCTGGAAACATATCGTTCAGTAATTTTTCGTTTCTGCTGAACAGCTGTATTCCTTTTTTATCCCATTGAAGAATTGCTCTGAATCCATCATATTTCGCCTCGTAAAGCCAATCTTTCCCTACTGGCACTTTATCTGCATCCATCATAAGCATCGGTTTCATCTAATCGCTCCAAGTTTTTATGTATTTTCCCTATTGTTTGACGGAACGTATTTCGTATACATAGGAATGCGCCAGCTTTCCATACTAAAAATAAAAGCAGGTGATTTCATTGCATACGATTTGGAAAGGCAGCATCAGTTTCGGGCTTGTCAATATTCCGATCAAGCTTCATGCGGCTACTGAAAATAACGATATAAAATTGCGCCAGCTTCACAAGGAATGCCATTCTCCAATCAGCTATCAAAAAGTATGTCCGATTTGTGATAAAGAAGTGAAGAGCGAAGAGATCGTGAAAGCGTATGAGTATACGAAAAACAAGTTCGTCGTCCTCGATGACGAAGATCTCGAAAAGCTGAAGAAGGAAAATGAAGATAAAGCTGTAGAGATCATTGATTTCGTGAAATTGGAAGAAATTGACCCCATTTATTTTGAAAGGAGTTATTTTATGGCTCCTGATGCGAACGGCGGAAAGGCGTATGCGCTATTGCGGAAAGCTTTGAAGGAATCCGGCAAAATCGGTGTGGCAAAAATTATCATCCGCTCGAAGGAGCAATTGGCGGTCGTCCGGGTTTATAAAGACGCTTTGTTAATGGAAACAATCCATTTCCCTGATGAAGTGCGAAATGTTGGAGATGTGCCGAACATTCCAGATGAAGATACTGTCGTGAAAAAAGAGCTTGATACCGCACTTTTGCTAGTCGATCAACTGACGACTGCATTCGATCCCGATAAATATACGGACGAGTATCGAACAGCTCTTATGGAATTGATCGAAGAGAAAAAAGCAGGCAATACGACTGTGGCTAAAACAGAGAAAAAAGCGATTTCTCCTTCGAATACGACCGATTTAATGGCGGCATTGCAAGCTTCACTCGATAAGACGAAAAAGAAAAAGCCCGCACCACGGAAGAAGACACCAGCAAAGATGAAAGCATAAATACTCCCGGGAGACGTGTTATCACCGATTCGTAATGGTTTATCACCGACTCTCGAGATGTTATCACCGACTCGATGCATTTTATCACCGACTCTAGAAAGTTTATCACCGACTCAGCAATTTGCGACAGACTTTAGATTGTTTACCACCGACTCTGACTTTCCACCTATAAAAAAAGGCCATCCTTTGAAGTAAAGGATGGCCTTTTTGCATTAGATGAATCTCACCATTTTATAATTTTTCTTCCCTCTACGAACGATTGTGAACGCGTCATCTAGACGATCCGCCGCAGTAACTTCATATGCGAGGTCCGTTACCTTTTCTCCGTTCAACGAAATCGCACCGTTAGTCACATCTTCACGTGCTTGGCGTTTAGAAGAAGACACGCCAGCTTCAACGATGAAATCGACGATATTCTTATTCGCCTTATCCAATTCGGCCGTCGGCACATCTTTAAATGCGTCTTTCATTTCCTCAACAGTCAATGCTTTCAAGTCTCCGCTAAATAACGCTTTCGAAATGCGGATTGCTTGGTCGAGTGCTTCCTCACCGTGGATGAGACGCATCATTTCTTCAGCAAGTGCTTGCTGCGCTTTGCGTAAATGTGGTTCTTCCTGTACGGAAACTTCTAGCGCCTCTATCGCTTCACGGTCCATGAACGTAAAAATTTTCAAGTACTTGATAACATCAGCGTCGGCTGTGTTGATCCAAAATTGGTAGAACTCATAAGGGGATGTTTTTGCTGCATCCAGCCAAACGGATCCACCAGCTGTTTTACCGAATTTCGTGCCATCCGCTTTGGTGACGAGAGGAATTGTAATACCGAACGCTTTCGTCTCTTCCTCATGCGTTTTCCGGATAATTTCAAGACCTGTCGTAATATTGCCCCATTGGTCAGATCCTCCGATTTGTACACGGCAGCCGTAATTGTCATACAAATGATTGAAGTCAGCACCTTGGATGAGCATATACGTAAATTCCGTGAAGGAGATGCCCGTTTCCAGACGGGATGCAACATTCTCTTTTGCGAGCATATAGTTGACGCTTAACAGCTTTCCGAAGTCTCGAAGGAAGCTGATGGCAGACATTTCCCCAAACCAGTCTTTATTGTTAACTAAGATAGCACCGTTTTCACTTTCGAAATCAAAGATGTGTTTCAATTGCCCGCGGATGCCCGCCACGTTTTTTGTAATTTGCTCATCTGACAGAAGCTGCCGCTCATCCGCCTTGAAGGAAGGATCCCCAATCATGCCGGTTGCTCCACCCACCAGAACGATTGGACGGTGGCCGTGTTGCTGAAAACGGCGAAGCGTTAGAAAAGGAACAATATGACCGATATGCAAGCTGTCCGCCGTCGGGTCGACGCCGCAATATAATGAAATCTTTTCCTCATTTAATACCTTTTCAAGGCCTTCCTCATCAGTTTGCTGATACAGCAGGCCTCTCCATCTCAAGTCTTCCAGCAATGCGCTTTTCATCAAAATCCCTCCTATAAATTGAAAAAGCCCCTACACGATTCAATCGAATCATGCAGGGACGTTAGACACATAGTCAAATAACGCGGTACCACCCGGCTTGAGAACATATAAATTCTCCGCTTTAAGACGCATTATCGCCGCGTACGCGTCACACTCCAAAGCTGTAATTCGTGAACGTGCTACCGGACAGCTTCCACCAACCGCTGCCTCTCTATACGGATCGACCGTTCCTACTCCGGCTTTCTCACCATGTGAAAAATGATTTAAACCTTATTGTAGTCTAAAATATCGTTTTGTCAAACATTTTCTATTGATTTCCACGAAATGTGCTATAATAGGAAGGATTTTAGGGGGGATGAAAACTTGAGCGAAAAACGTAAAAACAGGATAGATCTTATAGAAGAAAAGTTTGAATCATTGAAGAAAAAGAGATGGGCAAAGGGAGTCCGTATCACATCTGGAGTCATATGGAATCTCTTTCTTCTCTTCCTCGTCTTCGGTCTGACGATAGGTGTTTTTGCAGCCTCCGTCGGTGCAGGATATTTCGCATCATTAGTCGCGAAAGAACCGCTCCGTTCGAAAACTGAAATGCGAGGAGATATCTTCAATTACGAAGAGACTTCAGAAATCTACTTTGCCAACGACATATATTTAGGAAAAGTTAGTGCAGATATCGAACGGAAAGAAACGACATTGAAAGATGTTTCTCCTTTCGTCATTGATGCCGTCCTCGCGACGGAAGACGAGTATTTTAAAACTCATAATGGAATTGTCCCGAAAGCGATTTTCCGCGGTCTATTTCAAGACGTAACGAATTCATCCAGCCAGACGGGTGGCTCGACCCTCACCCAACAGCTGATCAAAAATCAGATTCTCACGAATGAAGTTTCATATGAGCGGAAAGCGAAAGAAATCCTTCTCGCCATGCGACTTGAACACTTCATGGATAAAGATGAGATTCTAGAAGCCTATTTAAATATCATTCCATATGGAAGAAATGCCATGGGGCAAAATATTGCAGGAATTGAAACCGCAGCAGAAGGTATTTTTGGCGTGAAGGCAAAAGAACTTAACCTTCCCCAAGCGGCTTATATCGCTGGAATTCCGCAAGCACCGTTTGCATATACCCCTTTCTTGAGCAACTATTATGGCGGCGGTTTGAAGAAGGAAGAAAATATTAAACCCGGAATCGACAGGATGAAAACGGTCCTTTTCCGTATGAAGGAAACCGGCTATATTACCGAAAAGCAATATGAAGAAGCGATCGCTTACGATATTACTAAAGACTTTCGAGAAAAGACGGAACGCGCAACCGAGAGATATCCATACTTGACCCAAGAAATCCAGGAACGCACAAAGGACATTTTAGCCGGGATTCTCGCTGAGAAAGATGGTATTGATGCAGATCGTCTAGGAGAAGAGAAAAAACTCGCAGAGAAATACCGTATCTTAGCGGAGCGCGACATGCGCACGGGAGGGTATCGTATATATTCGACAGTAGATAAAGATCTGTACGACGGAATGAATAAAGTGGCAGAAGAATATGAGAACTATGGATTCACTTACACACGTGAGGAAAAGGATATAAGCACAGGCGAAGTCATTATGAAAGATGACCCTGTACAAGTCGGAGCCATTATGATTGAAAACAAGACTGGCCGAATCCTCTCCTTTGTCGGAGGACGTGACCATAATCTTGAAAACACTAATCATGCGACAATGGCTTTCAGGCAAAACGGCTCTTCCATGAAACCGCTTCTCGTCTATGCTCCGGCAATTGAATATGGGGTGATTGGCGCAGGAAGCCCTGTCGTCGACGTGAAATTCGAAGTGCCAGACAACGGAAAAATTTGGGCACCAACGAACTATAATGCTAACGTAGAAAACGGAATTATCCCAGCTAGGCAGGCGTTAGCTGAATCCCTCAACTTACCGACAGCAAGGCTTTACAAGGAAATTGTGGATCGCCGACCTGCAGAGTTTCTTGAAAAGATGAACTTCACCAAACTCACGGAGGGAGATTACGTCCATCTATCCGTTTCATATGGTGGAATGGATGTAGGAGTCAGCGTTGAAGAGAATACAAACGCATTCGCCACTTTCGCGAATGGCGGCAAATTCATTCAGTCTTACATCATTGAACGAATCGAAGACATGTCTGGAAATGTCGTGTATGAACACGAGATTGAACCTGTGGACGTGTTCAGCCCTGAAACATCGTACATCGTAACAGATATGCTCAGAGATGTAATAAAACCTGGTGGAACAGGACAGCAATTGCCTGGTTTCATGAACTTCAAAACCGATTTAGCTGCAAAAACCGGGACGACGAACGGATACGGTGACGCTTGGCTTGTCGGGTACAATCCGAATGTCTCGATGGGCCTTTGGTTTGGCTATAAAGATCAAAAACGTAAATTGTACACTCGAAAATCCGGAGCAATGCATCCGACAACCCGGACGACAATGCTATTCGGCAGATTGATGAATAAAGCGAATGAAATAAAACCCGATATCGTCGGAGCAGGCAGCACCTTCAAACAACCAGAAGGAGTCGTTTCGAAAGCTTTTTGTGGAATTTCAGGATTGGCCCCATCAGCCGCCTGTACGTCAGCCGGATTGGTCAGATCTGATCTGTTCAATTCCAAAGTGATGTTGCCTACAGAACCGGATGACAGCATTATCAACGCTTCCTATGTATCCGTGAAAGGCAGCCGTTACATGGCGCTTCCTTCAACACCTGCTGAATTTATCGTTTCAGGAGGAACAGGAGTTAATCAGGCGTTCATCGACCGGATGCTCGGACCTTGGGGGGGAGATGCTTCGAAGCTGTTCCCATCTATGTCAGTATTCGCTTCTAGCGTCGTATCGGGAGCAACTTTCCCAGCTGACGATGCAGCACCAGCCGGCGTCAGCGCATCTCTAAACGGATCAACATTAGTATGGTCGGACTCCCCTTCCAATGATGTCATCGGTTATTATGTGTACCGGAACAATGAAAGGATAGCAACGATTGTTGATGGTGCTGCCAATTCAATTCCTGTCGGACCTGGAGATTATTTCGTCAGAGCAGTAGATATTACTGGACTGTTATCCGGAGGCTCCAATATCGTAATTGTCGACAACCCGGAACCGCCACAAACAGAAACGCCAGATGATGAGAATTCACCGCCGCCACCGCCAGGAAATGAAGGCGATGGCGATGAAGATGGTGACGGCACTAATGGAAACGAGAACAACGGTGGAACTAACGGCAACAACGGTAATAACGGTAATAACGGTAATGGAAATAACGGCAATGGTAACAACGGTGGAGGTAATAAACCTCCTGCAGACGATGATGAAGACGATGATTAAGTAGAAAGGGAGTCCCGCAACCGGGACTCCCTTTTGATATATTCATTTAATCTTCCATCGTCGATAAGTCGCCTGTCGGCAAGTTCAGTTCCCACGCTTTTAATACACGTCGCATGATTTTTCCGCTTCTCGTCTTCGGAAGCTTATCCTTGAATTCAATTTCCCTTGGAGCTGCATGTGCAGCAAGTTCCTTTTTGACGAATTGCTTAATTTCTTCTTCGAGTTCATCTGTCGGTTCATATCCTTCATGAAGTGCGACAAATGCCTTAATGATTTCACCGCGGACCGGATCAGGCTTTCCAATAACCCCCGCCTCGACAATCGCAGGATGCTCCAACAGCTTGCTTTCCACTTCAAACGGCCCTACACGTTCGCCGCTTGTCATGATGACGTCATCAACCCGTCCTTGGAAGAAGAAATAGCCATCCTCGTCCATATAGGCAGAATCCCCAGAAACATACCATTCATTATTTAAGAAATACGAATCATATTTCTCGGGGTTATTCCAAATTTGCCTCATCATAGCTGGCCAGCCTTTTTTGATGGCTAAATTGCCCATTCGATTCGGCGGCAACACTTGCCCTCGATCATCTACGATGGCGGCTTCAATCCCAGGCACCGCTTTGCCCATGGATCCCATTTTGATTGGCAAAGATCCGAAGTTACAAATCGTTTGCGCACCAGTTTCAGTCATCCACCAAGTATCGTGGATGCGCAGCTTAAACACTTCCATTCCCCAACGGATAACTTCAGGGTTCAACGGTTCACCGACTGATAGAATATGGCGCAATGAAGATAAATCGTATTTCTCCAATGGTCCCGCACCAGCTCCCATCAACATCCGGAATGCTGTCGGCGCACTGTACCAAACCGTTACTCCATACTCTTGGATAGCTCCATACCAACTATCGGTAGAAAATCTTCCACCAACAATCAGTGATGTTGCACCCGCAAGCATCGGTCCAAAAATACCATATGCTGTTCCTGTAACCCAACCAGGATCCGCCGTACACCAAAAAACATCTTCATCTTTTAAGTCCATTACCCAACGCGCCGTTTGTAATTGTTGCACCATCGCCTCCTGCACATGCAGAACGCCTTTCGGTTTTCCAGTGGATCCGGAAGTATAATGAAGCAATGTTGGAGATTCACGTTCCATCCATTCCACTTGGAAGTAAGGTGACGCATTTTTAAAATGCTTAAGGAAATCTATATACTTATTATCTTCTTTAATATTTTCACCGACTAAAAAGATTGTTTTCAAGTGAGGCAATTTGTCTTCAGGAATCCTATTCAACAATTCCGGTGTCGTCACAATCGCTTTTGCTTCACTATCCGCAAGCCTATCATAGACAGCACCTTCCATGAACGCTTCGAATAACGGCCCGACAATTGTGCCCATTTTCAATGCGCCGAGAATTGCGAAATACAATTCAGGAGAACGTGGCATGAAAACAAATAGGCGGTCTCCTTTTTCCAATGTCGAATGGTTCGTCAATACATTTGCAGCTTTATTGGACATTCTTTTCATTTCATTGTACGTATACGCTTCCTTGCGTGCCGCATCTTTGTAGAATAGCGCAACTTTGTTTTTTCGATAGGAATTCGCATGACGATCTACAGCTTCGTGCGCAATATTAATATGCCCGGTCTCATGCCAGCTGAACTCCTTCTCTACGTCAGACCATTTGAAATCCTTCGCTGTTTGGTCATAATCCTGTAATTGATAATCCCCCTGCATTACAGGTAAAATGTTAATCTCCATTCCTATCACCCTTTCATGAAACATTTACCTCTCTTATTCTACATTATCATTTCTTTATTTGCTAATAAATTGATATTTTTAGTATTGTCGTTTAATTGTTATTTATAAGTTCTCTACCTCGTATATAATTGTTGTATACTATATATATGGTCTATTTATTTGTAGGACGGTGATAAGTTTGGAGCATAAGAAAACGTATAATGCGATGGAAGTTAAACATAAGAATGGCGACCTCGTAATTGAAGGCCCAATTCCCGGAATAGAGTTGGCAAACCTTGAGTTCCATAACGATTTAATTGCTTTCAGACCGCCTGAACAGCAGCATAAGGCACTGATTGAAATCGCCGATCTCCCGGAAGGACGGATACTTATCGTACGCGACATGAATAAAATTGTCGGGTATGTTACGTACTTGTATCCAGACCCTTTAGAAAGATGGTCGAAAGGTAAGATGGAAAATCTCATTGAGCTAGGAGCAATCGAAGTAATTCCTAAATTTAGGGGCGGCGGAGTCGGAAAGGCTTTGCTTGAAGTTTCTATGATGGACGATGCAATGGAAGATTATATTATCATTACGACCGAGTATTATTGGCATTGGGATTTAAAAGGAACAAAATTGAATGTATGGGAATACCGAAAAGTGATGGAAAAGATGATGAACGCTGGCGGGTTGGAATATTACGCTACCGATGATCCTGAAATAAGCTCACACCCAGCAAATTGCCTCATGGCGAGGATAGGAAAACGAGTAGATCAGGAATCGATTCAACAATTCGACAGTCTTCGTTTCATGAACCGATTCATGTATTGATGGGAGGATATTCAAGTGCTAATTGAAGAGATTATGAAAAGGGACGTCATCTCCCTTTCACCTGACCATACAGTAAACGATGCCTTGTTGATCATGCAAGAGAAAAAGATTAGGCATTTACCAATCATTACCGAAGATAAAGGACTTGTCGGCGTCATAACAGACCGTGATTTGAAAGACGTCGTTCCTTCCCTTTATACTGATTCATGTGATGTAACCGTTTACAAAACGCCACTTTCTAAAGTCATGACAAAAAACCCTATTAGCGGCCATCCGATGGATTTTGTAGAGGAGGCGGCTGTTATTTTTTACGATAACCGCATCGGCTGTCTCCCCATCGTCACAGGAGGCAAACTCGTAGGGATCATTACAGAGACGGATTTACTATATAAGTATATCGAATTGACCGGGGTTCATCAGCCTGGTTCCCAGATTGAAGTACGCGTTCCTAATATACCCGGTATTCTTTTTGAAGTGTCCAAAGTGTTCCATGACTTTAAATTGAATGTGCTAAGTGTTCTTGTTTATCCTGACAAGGAAAATGAAAATAATAAAATTCTTGTCATTCGTGTGAAGACGATGAATCCGCTCAATGTCATAGATGGCTTGCGAAATAATGGATTTGAAGTCCTCTGGCCGAATGTACCTGGCATTGATCTATGATGAAAGATGCTGTATTTATTTATTCCGAGGAACAACTTGGCTATTCATTTTCGGATACCCACCCATTCAATCAAAAGAGAATTGTTTTGACGCTGGATCTATTGAAAAAAAGCGGTGCTATATCGGATGAAGATATTGTTATGCCGCGATCCGCGACTGATGAGGAATTAATATTAGCGCATGACCCGAAGTTCATCGACATCGTCAAAAAGGCTGGCAAGGGTCTGATTAGTGAAGAGGTAGGCTCCGTTTATGGCATAGGAACAGAAGACACTCCGATTTTCCCGAATATGCACGAAGCGAGTGCAATGCTTGTCGGAGGGACTTTGACTGCTGTCGATGAAGTAATGGAAGGAAGGGCGAAATACGCTTTGAATTTGGGAGGCGGGCTCCATCATGGATTCCAAGGAAAAGCATCCGGTTTCTGCGTCTACAATGACAGCTCTGTCGCCATAAAATATATTCAAAAGAAATACGATGCCCGTGTACTTTATATCGATACCGACGCACATCACGGCGACGGTGTCCAATGGACTTTTTACGACGATCCAAACGTTTGCACACTTTCTATTCATGAAACGGGTAGATACCTGTTCCCTGGGACGGGAGCAATAAACGAACGAGGAAACGGAGATGGCTATGGGACTTCTTTCAATTTCCCGATAGATGCTTTTACGGAAGATGAGTCATTTCTTGAAATTTATAAAACTGCCATTGAAGAAGTCGCCGCTTATTTCAAGCCGGATGTAATATTGACACAAAATGGGGCCGATGCACACTTTTTTGATCCCCTTACCCACTTGTACGGAACGATGAAGATTTATGAACAAATACCACGGATGGCACGTGATATTGCCGAGCGTTATTGTGAGGGTCGCTGGATTGCTGTTGGCGGCGGAGGTTATGATATTTGGCGGGTCGTTCCAAGGGCGTGGGCACATATTTGGCTCGCCATGAAGCAGTTTCCAGCACCTGTAGGAAAACTGCCTGAACAATGGCTTACCGCTTGGCAAGATGATTCTCCCGTACCTTTCATTGAAACATGGGAGGATCCAAATCCGCTGTACGAGCCTATTCCAAGAAAAGCGGAGATTACGGAGAAGAATGCCCAAATGCTTGAACGCGCGTTACATATCGTGCGAAGTCAGCAATAAGTTTTACATTAATAAAGCTGTTCCGGATAATCTCGCGGAACAGCTTTTAGCTTTAATTATTTCGTCGATTGACGTACTTCCTTATGATACGGCAAGATCACATTTATATCTTCAACTTCCTCACCATTCATAAGCTTCGTCAACAGACGCATCGAAACCGCTCCTAAGTCATATAGCGGAACGATAATGGCCGTCAATTGCGGCCTTACTGCACGTGACAGCAACGTATGCTGGAAACAGATCAATTCGAAGTCATCCGGCACTGAAAAACCGTCATCTCTAATTCCATTCAAAACACCTACTGCAATTTCATCATTCCCAGCAAAAATGGCAGTTGGTTGCTCTTCGAGGTTTCGTATAATGGACCATTTTTCATATGCGTCATCGTACGTATTATCCGTTTCAATGAAATATTCTTCAATGATCGGAAGGCCAGCTTCCTTCAATGCCCTCTCATAACCGACCTTCTTACACAATCGATTGATGTCTCTGGACATCGGACCGCTCACATGCGCGATGCGTTTATGGCCATTTTCAATCAATTTTCTCACTGCTTCATATGCTGCTTCTTCATGATCTATGTTCACCGTCGGCAAATCCGTCTCAGTGCCCAAAGTACCAGCCAAGACAATCGGTACATTCGCTGTTGCCATTTCTGACCGAATTTCCTCCGAAAGCGAATCGCTCATGAAAATAAGGCCATCTACCTGTTTGCCGAGATGGTCTTCTAACAGCTCCACTTCCCTCGTCGCCCGCTTATCTGAGTTGGACAAGATAATATTGTATTCGTACATCGTCGCAATATCCGCAATCCCCCGAGAAAGTTCGGCATAATAGCTTTTTGAAATGTCCGGAACAATAACACCGACCGTCGTCGTCTTTTTACTTGCAAGCCCTCTCGCAACAGCGTTCGGACGATAACCGAGACGCTCGATGCATTCAAGCACCTTTTTACGTGTTGCCGGTTTTACGTTCTGATTTCCGTTCACAACACGTGAAACTGTAGCCATGGAAACATTTGCTTCTCGTGCTACATCATATATAGTTACTGCCATTGACGAATCTCCTTCCCATCGTATGTATTCGCTTACTTTCATTATAAACAAAACACCGGATCCTTTAAAGGTCCGGCGTTGTTTATAGAATAATTAAAATAACAACCCTTGCTTAGACAGTTTGATGGGTGTTCATGAATCTTTGAATTTCTGCGTAGAACTCATCGAATTGTTTAATATCCATTTGCTGTGCAGAATCGGATAGTGCAACAGCTGGATCAGGATGCACTTCTGCCATTACTCCGTCCGCACCTACTGCAATTGCCGCTTTTGCAGTCGGCAGCAACAAATCTTTTCTGCCTGTTGAGTGAGTGACGTCAACGAAAACTGGTAAATGTGTCTCCTGTTTTAAAATCGGTACTGCAGAAATGTCCAATGTGTTACGTGTTGCCCGTTCATATGTACGGATTCCGCGCTCACAAAGCATAATTTGGCTATTGCCTTTAGAAATGATATATTCAGCCGCATTGATGAATTCATCAATTGTCGCCGCCAATCCACGTTTCAGAAGTACTGGTTTATTCACCATGCCTGCTTCCTTCAACAATTCAAAATTCTGCATATTGCGTGCCCCAATTTGGATAACGTCGATATAATCTAGAGCCTCTTCCAAATGGGAAGGGGTAATGATTTCCGTCACGATCGATAAGCCAGTTTCATCAGCGACCCGTTTCAAAATTTTCAATCCTTCCAGGCCAAGTCCTTGGAAATCATAAGGGGAAGTACGCGGTTTGTAAGCGCCGCCTCTCATCATCGTCAAACCTTTTGCCTTAATGGATTGCGCAACTGCAAGAACTTGTTCATATGATTCAACGGCACAAGGGCCAAAAACAAATGTCGGTTCCCCATTCCCGATTTTTTGCCCATTGACATCTACAATCGTATCTTCAGGCTTGCGTTCACGGGATACAAGCAATGCATTGCGTTGCTCATCTTCTTGAATTTCCAACGCTGACATGAAAATCCCTTTAAAAATTTGTTCTAGAACCCCGTTTGGAATCGGGCCATTATTCGATTGGACTAATGCGTTAAGCATTTCTCTTTCACGGATCGGATCATATCTGTTGACACCTTGCTTTTCCTTCACTCTACCAATTTCTTGGACAACCGCTGTGCGTTCATTGATCAAGTCCAGGATTTTAGTATTTAACTCATCTACTTGACCTCTAAGCTGATCTAAATCATTTTGTCTCATCATTATGTCTCCTCCCCGTACACATCATTCCCTTTTCGAAGCGGGAAATCTATGTTACATTTTTATATAATAGTCCTTAGTATAATGAAAAGTATTTGAAAAGTCACGTCATTTTTATAAATTGTTTAATTTCGTTAGTATTTGACGAAAAAGAGGTGTATTATTCTGTCGAACAAACTATTTGCACTTGATATCGGAACTCGTTCTGTCGTAGGCATCATTCTAACCGAACAGGACGGCATTTATCACGTTGACGATCTCGTCACAATTGAACATAAGGAACGCTCGATGATTGATGGACAAATACATAATATTGTAAGTGTCGCCAATGTCATATCTGAAATCAAATCCATTCTAGAAGAACGCCATGGGATGCTAAAAAAAGTAAGTGTCGCGGCTGCAGGACGAGCACTGAAAACGATGGAAGGCTCCATGACGATCGATATTGCCGGGAAACCGCTCTTCACTTCAGAAGATATTAACCGGCTTGAATTAGCCGCTGTACAACAAGCACAACAGAAATTACTATCTTCTGTATCCACCGCTGATGACTATTATTATTGTGTCGGTTATTCAGTTCTTCATTACAAGCTGGATGGAGATGAAATTGGCAGTCTAATTGATCAAGCCGGAAGGACAGCAACAGCCGAAGTCATTGCAACCTTCCTCCCTCGCGTCGTCGTCGAATCGCTTTTATCCGCATTGAAACGGGCCGAGCTTGAGATGGAAGCGTTGACGCTCGAACCGATTGCCGCCATTAATGTTCTCATTCCGCCATCCATGCGCAGGTTGAATGTGGCGCTCGTCGATATCGGCGCAGGAACATCGGATATTGCGATTACAAATAATAATACAGTCGTCTCGTACGGCATGGTTCCGATTGCTGGGGATGAAATTACAGAAGCGCTCAGCAACAACTACCTTCTCGATTTTCCGGTAGCCGAACTAGCAAAGCGTACTCTTGCAACTGCCGAAACGATTACAATTACTGATATTCTAGGATTTGAACAGCAAGTACCATCTTCGGAAGTACTTGCCGCCATTAAACCTGCCATCGAAAAGCTGGCGACGAGCATCGCAGAAGAAATCAAAAAACTAAATAACAGGAAATCACCTCAAGCTGTCATGGTTGTCGGCGGAGGCAGCCTCACACCACACTTAACAAAAGAACTGAGCAGCCGACTAGATTTACCAGAAAACCGGGTAGGTATCCGTGGGCTGGATGCATTGTCTGAAGTCACTCTATCGGATGGAATCATTTCAACCCCTGCCCTCGTCACGCCAATCGGCATCGCGATTGCAGCGAGAAGAGCACCTATCCATTATATGTCTGTTACTGTGAATGAAAAAACGATACGCTTATTTGAGTTAAAAGAAATGACGGTCGGTGACGCATTGCTTGCAGCAAATATAAAAGCGAGACAACTATACGGCAAGCCTGGCATGGGAATGTCAGTTACATTGAACGGAAGCCTTATGACAATCCCTGGTGAACATGGCAGTTCATCCAAGATATTGTTAAATGGAAATATTGCAAGTACGAAAGATTTCATTTCAAATGGGGATGAAATTAAACTCGAGCCTGGAAGGAACGGAAATGATGCGTCAGCAACCATCCGGGATTTGATTGGTGAGATTTCTCCTATCGAGGTGACATTCAATGAACGTAAGCATACAATCGTACCACGTATTGAATGCAACGGCATTCCTGTTGATCTTGATACAATCGTGAATGATAGGGATCAAATAAGTTATTCCTCCATAACGAAACTGAATGATGTCCTTTCAGTACTCGGTATTGAAACTATTGAGCCATTCGAAATATACGTGAATAACAAAAGAACGCTACTGGAAAAATGGACTACCCAGTTTTTCATCGGCGATATGCCAGCCTCACCGGATCAACATCTAAAAGATGGAGATGTTATCAGATTAGGGATTCTAGATCCACCAACCGTCGACGAAGTCGTTTCTTCTATGAACCATTCGGCTCAAACAACAGCGGTTACATTCAACGGGGAGCCTGTAACGTTGACAAACAGCGGGTCTCCTATATTATTGAACGGCAAGCAAGTGGATGCTTTTGAGATTGTTCGTCCTGGAGATCGTCTAACAATAGCAGAAGCTTCTAGCAGATCGTTTTTATTCAGTGACATTTTCCTTTTCATTAACTATACCATGCCGAAGACATCATCCACTTCCTACCAATTGCTGCGCAATGGGGAACCAATTGGCTTCAATGATCCGATTTTCAGCGGAGATGCGTTAGAGATTAAATTCGATTCCTAAAAAAATCATACTAAAAGCCAGGCATCCAAAAATGGCTGCCTGGCTTTTTATTTTTCTTTCTTTTTACTTTTCTTTTTCAACTGAAATATGATTTTGATTCACATTTTTTTCTTGTCCGATATTTTCACTGTTGTCATAGGAAACATTGCTGTTTTTGGTCGATTGATCCTCAACAGCTTTTTTATCATTACCCGTGGAAGTCGATACAAAATCCATTGCTTCTTCACCTTCAGAAGAGGCTGTTCCATCATCCATAGGAACCGAAGTCTTATTTGTCATCGATTTCACTTTATCGACGAGTTGTCCAGATTGCTCTTGGATCGTTTTTGTCAGGCCGTCCGTCTTTTCCTTCGCTACTGAAGTGATTTCCGTCGCTTTATCCTTCGCAACAGCACTCAATTCAATTCCTTTATTTTTAATTTGTACAGCTTGCTCTGAAAAATCGTCACGCATTTCTCTGCCTGTTTTAGGCGCAAGGAACAATGCAGCAGCCGCTCCGATAACTCCTCCTACGAGAGCACCTAATAAGAAGCTCCCTGCACCGGAATTGTCATCGTCATAAAAATCGTCCGTATTCGAACGGTATGGATAGCTGACAGGCAATTGGGATGGTTCACCAAAAGTATTTTTATATTCTTGGTTACCGTAATATTGGCGATCAAAATGAGTATCGTTATAGTTCGGTTTTAGTTTTTCAGTCATGTGAATCCCTCCGTTATAATTTTTTCAGTTTTTAACGGCCATCCGGACTCGGCAGCCTTTTTTGACTCGTGTCTGCTTTATAAACAGTCCATCCTGATGATTTTTCTGTTTTCATATCTTTTACTTTACCGATGATGCCGAATGCGACGTTGCTCCATTGAACAACTTGGGCTATTTTATCACTGTTCTTCTCGGCTTCGACAGTGATAGAATTGGTGACTCGGCGAACTGAACTATTTAAGTTGCTAACAGAGTCCCCTACCCCTTTCACTGCATCAACAACAGTGTTCAATTTTTCGGATTTCTGTTGAATATCCTCGGCAAGGGCATTTGTCTTATGAAGAAGTTCAGTCGTTTCCGACGTTACCCCTTCCAACTGGTTCGTCAAGCCATCCAATGTTTCGGAAACGCTTCGTAATGTTGTTTTCAATGAACCTAATGTCATTGCAAGGCTAATGCATAAAATCAAAAATGCGATTGCAGCCACTATGGCAGCAATATACAGTAAAACTTCCATGGCAATCCTCCTCCCGATAAACATCCATAAATAATTTTACCCTTTATATGAGGTAAATAAACGCCGCCTACTCTAACCTTTTTCGACATTCTTTTCTAATCTCCTGCATTTTTTCCGAAATAAATTATTTCTGGATATTATGATAAAGACTCATATATAAAAATGTAAAAAACAGCTGACCCGTGGGGATCAAGCTGTTTCTTCTTTTTTTGTATGTTCAGCGAAGACGTTTAAATACTTTTGGATATCGCCTGCGCCCATGAATAGATAAACTGCGTTTCCGTGGGCATCGAGTACATCGATATTATCCAATTCAAGATGCTTCGCTCCAGGAATTTTGCCGACAAGATCGTCAATCGACAAATTGCCTGATTTCTCCCTAGCGGAGCCAAAAATATCACATAAATAGACGTGGTCGGCCCCTGAAAGACTATCTGCAAATTGTTCGAGCAACGCTGCTGTCCGTGTAAACGTATGCGGTTGGAAAATCGCAATGATTTCTTTATTAGGATACTTCTGCCTTGCAGATTGCAATGTCGCTTTAATTTCCGTCGGATGATGGGCATAGTCGTCAACGATCGTTCTACCGTAAGACTCTGTTACAGTAAATCGTCTTTTCACACCATTAAACGTCGCCAATCTCGCTTCAATGCCTTCAACCGGAATTCCTTCATAGTGGCATAATGCAATAACACCTAAAGAATTCAATATTCCATGGTCACCCGCCAATGCGATTGTAAATGTATGGAAAAATTCATTCCGCACATACACATCAAATGACGCACCTTTCTCCGATTTCACTATGTTCTTTGCAGAGAAGTCATTCACTTCATCAAAGCCATAGTAGACAACAGGAACATTCGCTTTAATTTGTTGCAAATGAATGTCATCTCCACAAGCAATAATTGCTTTTTTAACGCGTAAGGCCATTTGGCCAAATGCTTCCATCACATCATCCAGATCTTTAAAATAATCCGGATGATCAAAATCTATATTCGTCATGATGGCGTAGTCAGGCTCATAGGCAAGGAAATGACGTTTATATTCACACGCTTCAAAAACAAAGTACTCGCTATCCTCGACACCTTTGCCCGTACCGTCTCCGATCAGATAGGATGTCGGTGCATTCCCGGATAAAACATGTGCCAACAGTCCCGTCGTCGATGTTTTTCCGTGGGATCCCGTAATACCGACCGAAATGAATTTTTCCATATAGTTACCCAAAAACTCATGATAGCGTATTACTTCTACTCCCAATTCATGGGCTTTTACAATTTCAGGATGACTGTCAGGGAATGCATTCCCGGCAATTACAGTCATCCCAGGCTTAATATTATTTTCATCAAAAGGTAAAATGGTTATTTTTCTATCATGTAACGGATCTTCCGTAAAGAAATATTTCTCCACATCAGAGCCTTGTACTGCATAAGATGAATCATGCAGGATCTGTGCAAGGGAACTCATCCCTGATCCTTTGATTCCTGTAAAATGGTACAATGTCATAATGCAACCTCCCGGGATCAAAACTGTTCCCACATTCTGGAACACCAGCCGAAAACTATTGCTTAACGGCTAATCCCCCATTCTTTTTTAGTATTCTCTATTCCCAATTCTATTTCTAATGAAGCATCTTTTATATTTCTTCACATTTAAACAGTTTTCTCATTACCATTAAGAAAATGGTTGAGTTCACTTTCCGTCAAATAAACTTCCCGTGCTTTGCTTCCTCTTTGCTCGGAAATGAAACCTAGTTTTTCCATACGATCCATCAATTTCGCTGCACGATTGTAGCCAATGCTAAAGTTGCGCTGCAATAAGGATGTGGAAGCACTGCCTTGCTCGATTATGAACATGCAAGCATTAGCAAATAAAGGATCAGACTCCTCTTCTTCCATCGTATTCGCCAGTAAATCCTCCTGACCGAATAAATAATCCGGTTCTGCTTCGTTTTGAACGTGTTCTATTATACGTTCAATTTCAGCATCCGTGACAAATGTACCTTGCAACCGCACAGCGGAGGACTGACCGTTTCCTAGATAAAGCATATCACCTTTCCCAAGTAGCCGTTCAGCTCCTGGTGTATCAATGATTGTGCGAGAATCAATCTGAGAGGAAACAGAAAATGCAATCCGAGTCGGGACATTCGCCTTGATTGTTCCAGTAATGACGTCGACAGATGGCCGTTGAGTCGCAATGATCAGATGGATTCCGCATGCTCTTGCTTTTTGAGTAATTCGGCTAATAGAAACTTCTACATCTGCAGGAGCCATCATCATTAAATCCGCAAGTTCGTCAATAACGATAAGTAAATAAGGCAGTTTCAAAGAAAACTTGCGGTCCTTCTCTGCCATTTCATTATATCGTTCAATATTTCTTGCTCCGACATGGGCAAATAATTCATATCGGCGCTCCATTTCACCGACCGCCCATTTAAGCGCGGCAGTCGCAGCCTTCACGTCGGTTATGACAGGGCTCAACAAATGCGGGATGCCATTGAATGGAGCAAGTTCCACCATTTTGGGGTCGATGAGCAGCATCTTCAAATCTGCAGGTGACGCTTTATACAATAAGCTAATCAAGATTGAATTGATGCACACCGATTTACCAGATCCGGTCGCTCCAGCAATCATCCCATGTGGCATCTTGCGTAAATCCAATGTTACTGGCTCACCCGTCAAGCTAAGTCCTAAGACCGCTTCTAATGGAGATTCGGAATCTTGAAAGCGTTTCGTTTCAATTACTTCCGATATTCGGACCGCTCTTGGCTTTCGATTCGGGATTTCAATGCCAATGGAGCTGGTCCCTGGAATCGGTGCTTGAATACGGATATCCTCCGCTGCTAGGGCTAATTTAAGATCATCAGTCAGATTACGGACTTTACTCACTTTTGTTCCATGACCAACCGTCAATTCGAATCTTGTGACGGTTGGGCCTTGCACCGCTTCAATAACATTCGCCTGTACTGCAAAATAGGAAAGCGCTTCTTCCAGCTTTTCAGACTGGGACTGCAGCCAATCAGTATCTTCTATATGCTCTTCAGGCTGAATAAGAAAGCCCTTTGAAGGGAATGCATAATAAGGTTGTTCTTCCATCTCTTCAGGAGCATCATCAATTTCAGCTGAAACTTGTCTTGATTCCGTTTTAATAGCATCTGTTCTTTCGATATTATTAGTTGTGGAATCAATGCTGGAGTAATTGGTTATTCTTTTTTCCCGTTCCTCATATTTCAGTTTATCATTTTTCAGCATAAGGACATTGAATGGCACTATTTTTTCTTTTTTCTGCTCTCGGTGCTCAGGCACAGTTTCACTTTCTAGCTGCAATTCCGTTTCTTCTGTCGGCTCGAAATCTTCTTCTATCGGTAACTCCATTAATTCCGCCGGTTCAAGATTTTCTCCTACCGGTAATTCCATTGCTTCAATCGGTTCGATCTCTTCTTCTGCTAATGACGCTATTGACTCCATTGGTTCGAACTTTTCCTCAGCTGAAGTTGCCGTTGTATAGTCAGGCTCAAGCTTTTCTTCGATTACTTCATTCGAAGGTAAATCAAGTTCTAACTCTTCCTCGGCAGTGGGCAGAGGTATAGGCTCAAACTCTTTTTCTGCCGATTCGGCAAGTGTCGTTTCTTCAACTTCGCAAGCCAACTTTTCTTTATCTACAGTATGTGCATGTTCTTCCAAATCAATGCGATGAATTTCTTCTACAATGGTTTGTTCACTAGTGAATTCAGCCTCATTTTTAATAAGATCCTTACCGGAAACAGCCGGCACCTTTGTCAATGCGGACTGTGATTCTACTTTATTTACTTTCGGTCTTGAATAGCCATAAACCGGAGATGGCACCTCAGTTGGCGTGAATGGACGGTTGCTCTTTTTCCGAATGATTGCCGAATTACTTTCCTCTTTATCTTCTGCAACGGCAGTCTCTTTTTTCGGAGCTTGCTTCGGAATGATTTCCCGTTCTGGTTCGTATTTATTTTGATACTTCAACGGTGCAGTCGCCCTGTGAATTTTTGGTTTTTCGTTTCCACCCGGCCATCTTTCATTTTTATATAACGGTACAGGTTCAAAGCCATCGTTATCCAAATCCGTAATTAAATTATCTGCTTTTTTTCGTTCGTTTTCCGGATCGGGTTCCCAGCCATAAATTTCAGCATCGGTTATGATCGGAAAACGAAATGCAGGCTTTTCGAGACGTACTTCTTCTTTACTTTCCTCCAGCTCAATATCATTAAAACTTTCTTCGAATTCTTCATTTTTTTCAGTATCAAATATGCGATTCATCATTTTTTTAATCCAAGTCAAATCTATCACTCTTTTCAAGTCGATCATTCTATTTTAGCAGGTTTTCATCAACTAAATCAATCAGATGGCCAAAATAAGAAAAACGTACTGCTGTAAACAGTACGTTCAATCAATTACGACTTGGCGTAATTGCTGGATTAAGTAAATATATTACAAATTATATTACAAATGTTTCTCCGGGTACTGCATCTTCTGAAAGGACCATAATGCCTTTTTCAGCTGGGGCATTCGGGATGCCAAGCTCTTTTGCTGAACAGATCATGCCCGATGATGCAATTCCTCTAAGTTCTGCATCTCTTATGACCATTCCGGATGGCATTACCGCTCCTACTTTTGCTACGACAACTTTTTGACCAGCATCGACATTTGGTGCACCACAGACAATTTGAAGCGTTTCATTCCCAACGTCGACCTTGCAGACACTTAATTTATCTGCATTTGGGTGCTTTTCTTTATCAACGACGTGTCCAACAACAAACTTAGGGCTGAAATCTACATCCAATTCAAGCTCCACACCATTAGCCTTTAGTGCTTCCTTTAGCTGACCGACAATTTCTTCCGTCGTTTCAACTTGACCATCGGCTTCTACCTTCACATAATTAGAAGCGTTGAAGACGTTGAAAGCTACAACGTTATTCGTTTCCTCGTCTTTAATGATTGCTATGTCCTGATTTTTTTCGACTTCTTTATTATTTGGGCGTTCTGTCGTTAGTTGGACGAAAAGCACGTCGCCCACTCCGTTTTGATTGTAAAAAATATTCATTTCCTCTTCCCTTCCTTTCGAGCAACCCGATTTTTTGCCATAATGAAAATCGGTTCCAATTTACCATCTTCATAAATAAATGACAAGGACGTGACAGGCACTGCTCCAACTGTGAAAAATTGCATCGTCATTTGTGCAAGGACATCATATCCTGTGTCGTTTCGAATGTCGCCAATAATGAGAACGTCTTGGTGGGGAACCGAAACGGTCATATGTCCTTCAATTTTCTCTTCCATTTCCTTTAGAAAAGATTGATTCAAAATACGGCTCGCATCGTATCCGTCATTATTATTGACGAAATAAAACATATTGCCAGCCACTTCATCCTTTTTCATATTTGTTGGTAATGCTCTTACTTTAAAAAGTGCGGACTCTATTATCTCCGACTCCGTCATGCCAATGGAATCTAGCATTGATTCGTCTATCAGACGATACGTCGTTCCCAAGTCCAAAGCATAGAAAATTCTCGTTTCAGCAGTGTGGTCTTTTACGATAAAACGATCTCCTGCTTTCGATGTTTGAGGGAATGAAGTAGAGCGGATAACCGGATAAATTGCATTCTCTGTCACAAATCCGTCTTTCTGTTCTTTTTCCATCGCCTTGAAAGTTTCCCTTATCGTATAGACAACTTCATTGATTGCTGCTTCTTGCTTTGTTTCATACTTCGCAAGGATTTCCGGCAAGGAAATATCCATCCCTTTTTTCAGAACAGTATGCTCTAATCGGACTTTATCAGTTTTCCGATCGAAACGCCATTGCAGATTTTCGGACGGCAAATGTTCTTTTAATAATTCCACTAGTTGTTGTGAATTCATACCTTTCATCCTTTCTTCAAAAATAAACGGCCGCTCGCCGCAATTGCGCCGGGTGACCGCCTAGTCTATGGATTACGAGCCTTGTTCGATGGATCGTACAATTTCCATCATTTTGCCCATATTCACTTCTATATTTTTGTTTTTTGTAATTGTTGTCATCTTAATTCCACCGACACTTGCAACAAGCTCAACCTGGTCTTCGCCCTTTTTTACAATCGATGCGAAACCGAAATATCCATCATCGGTAAATACTTCCTCAACCCGCTTGTCATCCTCTGTTCTAGTTAACAGATCATAAAAGAGTCTGCTATTCTTATCTTCATTCGGATTGATGAAAAGGAGAAATGTCTCATCGCCTTTTTTCATAACAATGTTTTGAGCATCGGACTTCTCTTCAATCGTAAATCCAGCTGGTTTATATAAAGAAACTCCATGGACTTCATCATTCACATGTTGATCATGTAATTGAAAGGCTTCTTTTGCCGAGAGAATTGCCTCAGCGGCTTGTTCATCGAAAGTTTTACCGCATGCGGTTAATACACTAATGGATAGGAATGCCAGGAATAAGAATTTCCACAGGCGGAACATTCAGCTTCCTCCAATCGTACATTTTTAATCAAATACCGATACCTATTTTAAAGATAATACTGCTTATATGCAAATTTCGCGATTTAGTTAGCCTTCTTATAGTATTTTAATTGGCCTATCAATAATTGCATGACATGTTCGAACAGTAAATCACGGGTGATTGTATGGGCTGTAAACATCCCGATAGCTCCTTCGCTATACCGGATGCCGCTTTCTTTGAAATATTCATCGACAACAACCCCTAGTTCACTGCCTTTCTGTAATTCAGAAGCGATTTCGTCAGGCAGCGGAATCTGAGCTCCTGCAGCTGTAAACGACTTACCGGACGGCAGCACGAGCGCTCCCCAGTTGCAAACGAACATCTCGTCACCAAGCATGCGTACTCCGCCTTCCAATCCGATACCGATTGCCCCTACTAATTCATTAGCGGCATTCGTTGCGCGGTTCAAAGCTCCTGTCCTTGTTTCCTCATCTCCAAAAGGCTGTTCTTTTACTCCGGAAGGAACTTTCACTGTGGACAGTTCACTTCCTGGAAAATGGCTTTCAATCACCGCTCTTGCCGCTTTCACTTTCGCCTGATTGGTAGACCCTATGATGAATTTCATGCTGTTCTCCTTTCCGTCGAAAAAAGCCATCCCCATTGCAACTGAAAGGATGGCTCTATTTTTAATCGGCATTGATTCAATCACATATTACTTTTGATTGTATCAACTGTCGTTTTATCGCAAGCTTTCACCAGTTTTATGAGAAGCTCCTTCGCTGCTGCGTAATCATCTGTATGGATGATGGAAGCAGACGTGTGGATGTAGCGAGAGCAGATTCCAATTACGGCGCTTGGTACACCTTCGTTAGAAATATGCACTTGTCCTGCATCCGTCCCCCCCATTGAGATGAAATATTGATAAGGGATTTTATGCGTTTCTGCCATATCAAGGATGAATTCACGCATTCCCCGATGAGTGACCATTGAACGGTCAAATATACGCAGCAGCGTCCCTTTTCCTAGCTGGCCAAATTCTTTTTTATTCCCAGAGGCATCATTTGCCGGGCTTGCATCCAAGGCGAAGAACAAATCCGGGTTGATCATACGTGCAGCAGCCTGCGCTCCACGCAACCCGACTTCCTCCATGACGTTTGCTCCTGAATAAAGGGTATTCGGCAAAGTTTCCCCATGGACTTCTTTCAATAGTTCGATTGCCAAGCCACATCCATAACGGTTATCCCAAGCTTTCGCCAAAATCTTCTTTTCGTTTGCCATCGGCGTGAATGGGCAGATCGGCACAATTTGCTGGCCAGGACGGATGCCGATTTTTTTCGCATCTTCTTTATCGTCCGCTCCAATATCGATAAGCATATTTTTAATATCCATCGGCTTATTTCGAACTTCGTCACTGAGTAGATGTGGCGGAATGGAACCGATAACACCGACAACCGGCCCTTCATCTGTCATGATTTGGACACGTTGCGCCAATAGCACTTGGTTCCACCATCCTCCAAGCGGTTGGAAGCGAAGCATGCCGTTATCTGTTATAGCAGTTACCATGAAACCGACTTCATCCATATGGCCGGCTACCATGATGCGCGGACTGTCCTCGGAGCCTTTTCGTACGCCAAACACACCACCAAGGTTGTCTTGAATGATTTCATCGGAATACTTCGCTAGCTCCTCACGCATATACTTGCGTACCATATGCTCATTTCCTGGCGCGCCAGGCAGCTCGGTCAATGTTTTGAACATTGTCAACGTTTCGTTGTTCATGAAAAGTTTCCCCCAATTCGATATGTACTTCTTCTAGTATAGTGTACGTATTTGAAACTTTCCATCATAATATTTAGGTTTCCGAACTACTATTTCAGCAGTTAAACATTTTTTTGAAATATGGTACACTTGGGGAAGATTGATGGAGGGGGTTTCTTAGCCATGAAAGTGAAAGATTTCGTTGCAGGGGTTTTGACAGGTGTAGCTGCTGGACTGGTTGTCAATCAAGCAATCGGGAAGATGAACCCGAACACTCCGGCAGAACATGTCCTGAACGCAGTGAAGGAGTCCTTCAAAAAAGAAGGCCCGATCGATGGCTCGTGGATCGTCATGAAACCTGAGCCGTTTACTAACAATGTCTTGTCGATGGAAGTATACCGAGGCGGCATCACGAGAATTCGGAATGGTGAACTAGAACAATTTGAGTTTGCGGCGAATTCGCAAACAGGTACTGTCGTTGAATTGATACAAAAATGATTCATAATAAAAGCAACAGTTGAAAGAGCAAAGCAAAGCTTGTCTTCATCTGTTGCTTTTCTATTTCTTATTTTGTGCGTTCGATTGATTCGATGATTTCCTTGCCGCTTTCATCCCACTGGACGAGACGATAAACCGCATCATGATAAAAAATGAATCGATATCCGTTCGGCAATGCTTCTTTCATTAGCTTTTCCTTTGCAAAGATCGAAGTCATCGGATAATCATCAAAAGCGAGCACCCATAGCGGATTGCTATGAGCATGCGTCGGCATAATGTCCCCCATATGAATGAGCGTTTCACCGTTTCGGGTCAGCTTAACAACGCTATGTCCGTCGCTGTGGCCTCCAGTATGGATCATCTCAATGCCCGGCAATACTTCCACTTGGCCTTCGAAAGTTTTCACTTGGTGCTGGATCGGCTCCCAATTTTCTTTCCAATACGTATTCCTTGAACGAATATTAGGATTCCTCATCTCATCCCATTCAACTTGAGAAACATGAATTTCAGCGTTCGGGAAAACAGAGACTAGCGTGTCATCCTTCCAGCCGGTCAACCCTGCAGCATGATCATTATGTAAATGAGTCATGAGGACAATATCGATATCAGCAGGCGTCAATCCGAGCTCCTCCAAGCTTTCCTCCACCTTCGTCTCAGCACGGACACCGAGATTGCGTTTCTGCTTGTCCGTAAGTTTTCCCTTCCCGATCCCTGAATCTATGATGATATGCTTTCCTTCATAGGCAATATAAATAGGATCAGTCCGCAGCTCTATCAAGTTATTTTCGTCGACATCATATTTGCGCGACCATAACGCTTTCGGAACGACCCCAAACATCGTCCCGCCATCAAGAAAATTGACTCCCCCATCAAGCCAAGCAAGCTTCATATCGTGAAAATTGTATGTATCCAAACAAAACCTCCCCTTTCACTCGTCATTAATTATTGAACATTGCTTCCAAACGATATATCGGCTGCCCTTTTGCTGAAAATTTCTCTTCATATTCGGTCATAATATTGTCTTCGGGCATTTCTGCATGCAGATCAAGCGACACATCTTGAAGGATCATTCCATAAGCAGACATCGAAACAAGCGAGTATTCAAATAGCTTTCGATTGTCAGTCTTAAAGTGGATTTCCCCTCTATTCTTCAACGCTTTCTCATAGCGTGCCAAAAACGATTCGTGGGTCAATCGGCGTTTTGCATGGCGGGATTTCGGCCATGGATCGGAAAAGTTCAAGTAAATTCGGTCTAATTCTCCAGCTTGAAATAAACCCTCTAAATTCGCGCCATTTCCTCTTAAAAGGCGTAGATTGGAAGGCTTTTCTGCCTCTATGACCTTTTCTAAGGCGGAGACGATGACATTATCAAAATGCTCGATTCCTATATAGTTGACGTCAGGATTGGCTAAAGCCATTCCGATGATAAATTGCCCTTTTCCTGTCCCGACTTCAACATGGATCGGATTTTCATTGCCGAAAACCGATTTCCAGTCAATTGTTGTTCCTTCTTCTTCATGGATCAGTACATCAGGATGTTCTGCCATGAAGTCTTTTGCCCACGGTTTATTGCGTAGCCGCATAATTCATTACACTCTTTTCTATTCGTTATTATCAGGTTCTCCCTGCTCCATCTGCTCTTCAAAAAGTCTGCTCACTGCAGTAGTTTGTCCCAAATCCAAAATCGATTGGGCCGCTTTGAATTGGTTGAACTTCATCGGAACAGTCGATTTCCGTAGTGAGTCGAACCAAGCCCCGTATGTTTTTCGATCAACGATATCCGTGTCAAACGGCAATCCCGGATAATCGATATAACCATTTCTCGAAATAACCAATTTCTTAATAGGGAAATCTATGTCATTCGCAGCAAAAATTCCTAATAGTATTTTCTCCATCCGACTCAGTCCGATAAAAGGATTCAATACCCTGGATTCTTTATCTCCGAATTTTTTCGTCCAAAAACGATCGCCATTTCCAATGAACGCCGCAGCGTCCTCCCCTTCCAACACGGTGATGCATAGGCATTCTATAGGTGTAACGAGTACAATGTCAAGTTCAACAGGTGCTTTTTTCACTTTGAGAATTGGATAATAGAACAGAAGATAGCTGTCAGGCAGCTGCTGGGTAAAGCTTCTTAACAATGTATCCCTCATAAAGCTTGCATCCAAATTCGACTTTTCCATCATCGTTGAGCTTGCCCATTTCAATTGGAAATGGAAAAGCTGGTCCAAGTAAAGCTTTCGAAGCTGCTGTTCGGTTTTTGGGTTATAGATGATGTTCGGATTAAAATCCAATACACCTACATCATCCTGTTCATCGTTCGCTGTTTCGATCGGCTCCGCTTCTTCAGAACGACCTTTCCGATTGCCAAAGAGACGGAAGAGAGGGGAGTACCATTTCCCCTCCTCAGCCGGCTCTTCCGCCTCATCAGGAATATGCTGCCATTCCGACAAGTCAACGCCATGCTCCCATTGTGTTTTCATCCGTTTCCATTGGGAGTTTTTCAAGCGGATATATTGTGTCGGATAACGTGATAAATCATTTTCATAGCGTGATACATAATCAAGCAGTTTGACGAGTTGCGCCAATTTCATCCACTCCGATCAGTAGGCAAAGTACATTATTCCCCCGCCACGGTCAATGGAATCTGCCGTGCGAAGGCCTCTTGCAATTGTCTTGTTATTACCCCAGGCGCTCCGGATCCAACCGGTTTCTCATCGATCAAGACGACAGGAGTGATTTCTGCAGTAGTCGAAGTTATGAAAAATTCATCCATCGCAGCCATTTCTTCAGGAGTGAATGCCCTTTCTTCGACAGGAATACCCATTTCAGCGCAAAGCTTCAATACAACTTGGCGCGTAATTCCGTTCAAGATAAGATTTGTAGCAGGATGTGTAATGACGACCCCGTCTTTCACACCAAATGCATTGGAAGATGATCCTTCCATGACGAGTCCGTCACGGATAAATATCGCCTCTGCACAGCCCGCTTCATAAGCCTCTTGTTTCGCAAGGACATTGGCAAGCAAGTTCAAGCTTTTAATATCGCAGCGCAGCCAGCGGACATCTTCAACCGACTTCACGGAGACACCGCCTTCAATATTGCTCAACGGCCTTGGATTATGGATTGCATAGGCGGTCACAACAGGAGCAACAGATAGTTCAGGGAACTGATGGATGCGCGGAGACGCCCCTCGTGTCACTTGCAAATAAATATGGCCGGTATTCACTTCGTTCACTTTCACTAATTCTTTCGCAATGTCAATGAGCTGTTGTTCCGAATAAGGAATTGCCATTTTAATTTTCTTAGCACTCTGACAAAGGCGCGCAAAATGCTCCTCTGCTGTGTACAATTCCCCATCATACACTTTAACGACTTCATACACTCCATCGCCGAAATAGTATCCCCTATCGTCTACAGAAATGTTCAAACTATCCTTGCTCGTGAACTTCCCATCAATAAAATAAATCGTCATTCGTTTTCCCCTTCCCCTTTATCGGATGCAAGACGGCTAATTGCTTCCGTGTATATAGCTGTCGCCTTTAATAAGTCCTCAATATATACATATTCATCCGCTTGGTGAGCGACATCGTCCCTTCCAGGGAAGAGCATACCGAAAGCGACTCCCTTATCAAGCACTCGGGCATACGTGCCTCCGCCAATCGCCAATAGCTCTGCCTCTTCACCCGTATAGGACGTGTAAATTTCCTGCAACGTTTTAATGAATGGATCATTCGCATCGACATGATGTGGTTTCGAGTTCGATTTCACAGTCAAATCGAATGATGAATCCTTTAGTCTGTCATTGCAAGTTCCGATTTTCTCTTCAAAGGGATACGTGACAGAATACCGCATGCTCACTAGAACTTGACCGCCTTGTTCAGGAGTGAAAGAAACGATGCCGGCATTCAATGTTGTATCGCCAGAAATTTCATCATTATAAGCTAACCCGAGAAAGCGGCCTCGACTCTCCGTCCCGAATGCGTCGAGAATAAATTGGGTAAAATCCTTCGATTCGCCTTCTTCGAAGATCTTATTCAGGAACGCGGCTAGTAGTACAGCAGCATTTACACCGTTATCCGGCTCCATCGCATGTGCAGACTTGCCGTGAAAACGTAAAACCGCCTCACCGTCTTCCTCGACAATTGAAGCCACAATACCGTGTATATTCGTGTAGCTTTCAAACTTACTTTGAATATCCTTGAAATCGAATCCTTTAATATGTGCTTCCGCATAATCGGGCACCATATTTGTCCGGTCGCCCGATTTGAAATGAAGAAGCTGCCCATCAGCTTTTTTCGTCTTTTGAGTAAACACTAATGTGGAGATTCCTTTTTCTGCGTTGATGATTGGAAAATCTGCATCTGGAGCAAACCCGATTGTCGGCATCTCTTCTTTTTCAAAATAACGTCGAACACATCGGAAACCGCTTTCTTCATCCGCCCCAATAATGAGCCGGACTCTTTTGTTCAAAGGTATGCCAGCTTCATTCACTAATTTCATGGCGTGCCAAGCAGCGATTGTCGGCCCCTTATCGTCAATCGCCCCACGGCCAAACAGTTTTCCGTCCTTCACGGTTCCATCAAATGGGCCGAATGTCCAATTGCCACCGGCAGGTACAACATCGACGTGACAGAGGATGCCAAGCAGTTCATCCCCTTCTCCCATTTCAATATGGCCAGCCATATTGTCGACGTTCTTCACAGTAAATCCAGCTTTCCTACCTTCCTCCAGCATCCAATCGAGCGCACGCTTCGGCTCCGGACCAAACGGTGCATCATCAGTTGACAAGCTTTCATCAAGCACCGACGGAATGGAAATCAATTGTTTCAAGTCATCAATTACAAGTTCTTCTTTTTCCAACACTTTATCATGCCAATTCACCAATCCAAGCACCTTCTTTCTTAATACCCTATTTTCACATGTTCGGTCCAGAAAATAAAGAGCTAAACAATCTCAACAGAATTTTTACAAAAAATTCATGTACTATTAGCAAAAATGAGTTATACTTATATTGTCAGAACATTGCATCTGACGCAAAGTTCTGATGAAAGGAGTGCATTGTCGGGGGGCAGTTCAACTAACATACGGTACATTCAATAGTCTCATGCCCATCGTTTTTGGAAAATGAAGATGAAGGAGTGGTTCCACAGTTGAATCCAGCTACTGATCGTATGCTTACCCGCATCAAGGACGTATATTTATATATCCTTGACAGGGGTATTGTCACAACGGAAAATGTTGTTGAAGAATTCGGCATCACAAACCGCACAGCGCAAAGAGACTTGAATGTCCTCGAATACAACGAGCTCATTACAAGCCCGGCCCGCGGAAAATGGACGACAACAAAGAAAAAAGTTAAATTGCCTTCATGATGACACTTCCATAAACAAAAGCGAAGGGCGCCTGACCAGAGGCGACAGGCATAAGGCGAAGATGCGGCGTGGCATTCTTTGCCACAGAGCAACTTTGACTTATGACCCCGAGACTCTTGCGCCCTGAGTCTAGACGTAACAAAATATGAAAAAGCTGAACCGAGTAATTCGGTTCAGCTTTTTTCATTGCGGAGCATTGCGACTTCCTCATCGGTCAGCTCCCTGTATTCCCCTAAGTATAAGGAACTATCCAATTCCAGGGGTCCCATCGATAGGCGTTTCAAATAGACGACCCGCTTCCCGACCGCTTCGAACATCCGCTTCACTTGATGAAACTTCCCTTCAGTAATCGTCAGCTCAATTTCTGACGTCTCGCCTGATTGCAATATACTGAGTTGTCCCGGTTTCGTGAAGTAACCATCGTCCAACGTGACCCCTTCTGCAAACTTTTCAATATCAGTTTCATCGACGTTCCCATCGATACGGGCGTAATACGTTTTTGGAACATGCTTCTTCGGAGACAGTAATTCATGCGCCAGCTTGCCATCATTTGTAATCAATAAGAATCCTTCTGTATCCTTATCAAGCCTTCCTACAGGGAAAGGTTCAAAATGACGATGCTCCTCATCCAGCAAATCGATGACAGTTCTATCCCGGTTATCCTCAGTTGCAGAAATGACACCTTGTGGTTTATTCAACATCAAGTAAATGAATTCCTTATAGACGACCCGTTCACCGAGGATTGTCACTTCATCCTTTTCCGGATTAACATGGAGCGCCGCATCCTTCACCGGCGCATCATTCACCTGAACAGAACCATTTTTCAATAGCTGCTTAACTTCCTTACGAGAACCATAGCCCATATTCGCCAATAATTTATCGAGTCGCATTTCTCACCCTCCAAAGCCAAGCTTCTTTGTAATCTTCGTCAATCGATCGCCGAACAGCTTTTGCGCAAGTCCCGATTTCAAAGAAAGGGCTCCGTAAACAACTACTCCTACAACCGCACAAATTAAAACATATAACAATGCCTGCATTTTGCCTTCTACAGGATTAATTGCAAGCAAACCTTTTAATGTAAAGTGAACAGCAATAAGCATAATGATGTTGAAAATCCCAATAAGGATGAGGCGTCTGAATACCATTTTCGAACGATAATGTAGAACTCTCGATATGACATATATATTGATCCCGACTGCAATGGCATATCCAATCGCCGTAGCAGCAATCGCACCGTTCACTTCAAAAAGTTTGATGAGCGGGATATTCAAAATCATTTTAAATAAAAGTCCCGTTAGCGAAGTGAAGACGATCCATTTGTGCTTGTCGATCCCTTGCAGGATAGCGGCTGTTACTGTAAAGAGACCGAACAGGATGGCGACGGGTGCATAAGAGGCGAGAACCTCCGCGCCAGCCGTACTTTTGCTATATAGGAAAGTATAGGTTTCATTCGATAGGACAATCAAGCCAAGAACCATCGGAACGGTCAAAAACAGCATGATTTGAAATGTTTGGTCGAGTGATCGGGTAATTCCTTTCTGATCTTTCTTCGTATAAAAGCTTGTAATGACCGGAATCAAAGCCATCGAAAAACCGGTAGCCACCATAACGGGAATCATGACGACTTTATGTGTCAAAAAGTTGAGCATTGTAAAGTAGTCATCCATTACGTCCGATAGGCCGATCGATTTCATCGCATTATTAAATGTAATCATATCTACAAATTGGTAAAGGGGATTAATGACTCCGACAAGAACAAATGGGATTGTATACCCTATTACTTCTTTATACATATCAAGAAAAGTAATATCGCTTGCTGGCGGACTGCTCGCATACAGTTGATTGAATTCAGGTTTATACTTCATCCAATATTTATATAATACAGCAAGGCCAGCAACCGCGCCGATGAATGCTGCAAATACCGCAAATTTCACTGCTGTCCTCGGAGAAAGATCCATGACATTCACTACAATGAACGCTCCAAGCAACACGAAAAGAATTCGGACAATCTGCTCAACAAGTTGAGAAACAGAAGTCGGTTCAAACTTCTGGTTACCTTGAAGATACCCACGTACAATACTCATCAATGGGACAACAAGTAGCGCATAACTCACCCACCGAATCACGGATGTAACTTCCGCCATCGTATATCTTTGGTCATCATCGACCACGACAAGATGCGCAATAGGTTCAGCCAGAAAAAATAATATCAAGAACGACAAGATGCCTGTAACTAACATGACAAGCATGCCGGATTTCATTAATTTCCGTCCAGTGGCATAGTCGCCCATCGCATTATATTTCGATACGAATTTTGAAATGGCAAGTGGTGCACCAGAAATCGCAACTGCCAAAGCTAAATTGTATGGAATGTATGCATATTGATACAAACCGATATTCTCAACCCCGACAATCGCGTAAAACGGTATGACGTATAAAAGACCAAGCGCCTTCGATAAGAAGAGGCCGATCGTTAAAATGGCCGTGCCTTTAACAAGATTTGATGACATATTTGATCCTTCCAATCATAAGAACTACTCCACAAAGCTACTTATCAGTTTACCCCCCGACGGCACTTTTCACAATGATTATTGAGTGCATCCATGTATAATAGAGAAAAACTGAAAGTGTGGTTCCATATATGTATGACGTCATAATCATCGGCGGGGGTCCCTCAGGACTGATGGCCTCGATCGCTGCAGCAGAAAACGGAGGCAAGGTTCTCCTTCTTGATAAAGGGAAAAAGCTCGGGAATAAATTATCGATTTCGGGTGGTGGAAGATGCAATGTAACAAACCGTCTGCCCTTAGAGGAAATCGTGAAAAACATTCCCGGAAACGGAAGATTTTTGTATGGTCCCTTTTCCGTCTTTAATAACGAAGATATCATCGCATTTTTTGAAGGGCTTGGCGTACCGCTGAAAGAAGAGGATCACGGTCGGATGTTCCCTGTTTCGAATAAGGCGAAGGACGTCGTCAATGCGTTGCTTTCCGAGATGGACCGATTGCAAGTGGAAGTGAGATTATCGACTCGCGTGAAGAAATTATTGATGGATGATGATCGGATTTTGGGCGTACGTCTGGAAGACGGTGAAGAAATCCGTTCTCATGCAGTCGTTGTTGCAGTAGGCGGCAAGGCGGTCCCGCAAACCGGAAGTACAGGAGATGGCTATCCATGGGCCGAAAAAGCAGGACATACAGTGACGGAGCTATATCCAACAGAAGTTCCGCTATTATCCGATGAACCGTTTATCCAATCCAAAGAACTGCAAGGGCTCGCACTGCGCGATGTTGCTGTTTCCGTTTTGAATGCAAAAGGAAAGACGCTTATTACCCATCAGATGGACATGCTTTTCACCCACTTCGGATTGAGCGGCCCAGCAATATTGCGTTGCAGCCAATTCGTCGTGAAGGAGCAGATGAAAAATGGAAAACAACCCGTCGAAATGCGGATTGACTCCCTTCCTTCGATGAATGAAGAAAAGGCTTTTCAAATGATCCAAGCGATGTTGAAGGAAGATCCCAAAAAAGCGGTAAAAAACAGTTTGAAAGGAATCGCTCCAGAGCGATGGCTGCTGTTTATATTTAACCGTGCAGGCATCGATGAAGCCGATATTGGCGCAGGACTTTCAAATGAAAAGATCCGCAAGCTTGCAGGGTTGCTGAAAGGATTCCCGATGACTGTAAACGGCACGCAGCCGATTGAAAAGGCATTCGTTACAGGTGGAGGCGTTTCGACAAAGGAAATCGAACCTAAAACGATGGCTTCCCGGAAAAAGGACGGGCTTTTCTTCTGTGGTGAGATTTTAGATATCCATGGTTATACCGGCGGATATAATATTACTTCTGCGCTCGTTACTGGGCGGATTGCAGGGATGAATGCAGGGGCATTTGCGAAGGATGAAGGCTAATATGTTAAAACACCAGATTCAAGGATTCTGGTGTTTTTTGATTTGGAAGAGGATTGCTTTGGACGTGATACTTGCTTTAGACGTATAGCAGCTTACTTTGGACGCACGAAGGCTCGCTTTGGACGCGGAGCAGCTTACTTTGGACGCGCAACGGCCTGCTTTGGACGCGGAGCAGCTTACTTTGGACGCGCAACGGCCCGCTTTGGACGCGGAGCAGCTTACTTTGGACGCGCAATGGCCTGCTTTGGACGCGGAGTAGATTACTTTGGACGCACGATGGCCCGCTTTGGACGCGGAGCAGCTTACTTTGGACGCGCAACGGCCCGCTTTGGACGCACAGTAGATTACTTTGGACGCACGGAGGCTCGCTTTGGACGCGGAGCAGATTACTTTGGACGCTCGAAGGCTCGCTTTGGACGCGGAGCAGATTACTTTGGACGCACGAAGGCTCGCTTTGGACGCGGAGCAGATTACTTTGGACGCGCAACGGCCTGCTTTGGACGCGGAGTAGATTACTTTGGACGCGCAACGGCCCACTTTGGACGCGGAGTAGATTACTTTGGACGCGCAACGGCCCGCTTTGGACGCGGAGCAGCTTACTTTGGACGCACGAAGGCCCGCTTTGGACGCAATCAAAAAAATCCGAAGAAATGGACGCATCCATTTCTTCGGATTTTTATTTTATTGAAATCAAACTGCCACGATATTAACCAATCTTCCAGGAATTGCAATGACCTTTTTCAATTCTTTCCCATCGATCCATTGCTTCACCTGTTCGTCTGCAAGAGCAACTTTTTCAAGTTCCTCTTTTGTAATGTCTTTAGCGACATCAATTTTCGCACGGACTTTTCCATTGATTTGAACAGCAACTTCCACTGTATCATCGAAAAGTTTCGATTCATCGTACGTTGGCCATGCAACGTATGCGATGGATTCTTCATGGCCTAACATTTCCCATAGCTCTTCAGCAAGATGCGGAGTGATCGGTGAAATCAATGTAATAAAGCCTTCGACATATTCTTTTGGAATCGAATCTGCTTTATATCCTTCATTGATGAATACCATCATTTGTGAAATGGCAGTGTTGTTGCGCATGCCTTCCAAGTCTTCCGTCACTTTCTTCACAGTTTGGTGGTACACCTTTTCAAGCGTACCGCCTGGCTCGCCACCAATTTTTGAACTTAGAGTTCCGTCTTCATTGACGAATAGGCGCCAAATACGGTCCAAGAAACGACGAGACCCGTCTAGTCCATTTGTCGACCATTCCTTCGATGCATCAAGCGGTCCCATGAACATTTCGTATAGACGAAGTGTATCTGCACCGTGTGAATGAACGATGTCGTCTGGATTGATGACGTTGCCAAGCGACTTGGACATCTTCACATGCCCTTCCCCAAGGATCATTCCTTGGTTGAATAGTTTTTGGAAAGGCTCTTTCGTTGGCACGACACCGATATCGTAAAGCACTTTATGCCAGAAACGTGCATATAGAAGGTGAAGAACCGCATGCTCCGCACCGCCGACGTAAATGTCGACCGGCAACCAGCGTTCCGCTAGTTTTGGATCAATTAGCATTTCGTCATTATCTGGATCGATATAGCGCAAGTAGTACCAGCAGCTGCCTGCCCATTGCGGCATCGTATTCGTTTCACGACGACCTTTCATGCCTGTGTCCGGATCGACGACATTGACCCACTCTTCAATATTCGCAAGTGGAGACTCGCCTGTTCCGCTCGGTTTGATATTATCCGTTTTCGGCAACATCAATGGCAATTCGGATTCATCGACAGGAGTCATCGAGCCGTCTTCCCAATGGATGATCGGAATCGGTTCACCCCAATAACGTTGTCTGGAGAATAACCAATCGCGCAGACGATACGTAATTTTCTTCTCGCCTTTGCCGTTTTCAACAAACCAAGCAATTGCTTTTTCGATTGCCTCGTCTTTACCTAGACCGTTCAAGAAATCGGAGTTGATATGCTCGCCATCACCAACATATGCTTCCTTCGAAATGTCGCCGCCTGCAACGACTTCTACAATCGGCAATTTGAATTCTACCGCAAACTCATAGTCTCTTTCATCATGTGCAGGAACCGCCATGATAGCTCCAGTTCCATACGAAGCAAGTACATAATCCGCAATCCAGATCGGCATCTTTTCGCCGCTCGCAGGGTTGATGGCATAAGCACCAGTGAATACGCCTGTTTTCTCTTTCGCAAGGTCAGTCCGTTCCAAATCGCTTTTCGTTTTTACTTTATCTAAATAAGCATTCACTGCTTCTCTTTGTTCAGCAGTCGTAATTTTATCGACAAGCTTATGTTCAGGGGCAAGAACAGCATATGTTGCACCGAAAATTGTATCAGGACGTGTCGTGAATGCTTCGAATGAAAGATCAGTTCCTTCAATGTCGAACGTCAATTGAGCACCTTCAGAACGTCCAATCCAGTTGCGTTGCATATCTTTCAAACTGTCTGGCCAATCAAGCTCATCCAAATCCTCAAGCAAGCGATCCGCATATTCCGTAATGCGCAATACCCATTGGCGCATCGGACGACGTTCAACCGGATGACCGCCACGTTCTGATTTACCGTCGATCACTTCCTCGTTCGCAAGGACCGTACCAAGTGCAGGACACCAGTTGACCGGTACTTCATCAATGTACGCAAGGCCTTTTTTATACAATTGGATGAAAATCCATTGCGTCCATTTGTAATATTTCGGATCTGTCGTATTCACTTCACGGTCCCAGTCATAAGTAAACCCAAGATCATTCATTTGGCGCTTGAATGTTGCAATATTTTTCGCAGTGAATTCAGCTGGATCATTACCCGTGTCAATCGCATATTGTTCAGCTGGCAATCCGAACGCGTCCCATCCCATCGGGTGAAGGACATTATAGCCTTGCTTTCGTTTGAATGAACTTAAAATATCCGTTGCGATATAGCCAAGCGGATGGCCGACATGAAGTCCTGCCCCAGATGGATATGGGAACATATCAAGCGCATAAAACTTCGGCTTCGATTCGTCGTTCACCATTTTATACGTTTTATTGTCTTTCCAATATTGCTGCCATTTCTTTTCAATTTCCACATGCTTGTAACTCATCTCTGTTCATTCCTTCCCATTACATTCAAATCGCGTTATTGCGGAAATAAAAAAACTCCCGTCCCTTAAAACATTAAGGGACGAGAGGTATATGTACTCCCGCGGTGCCACCCAAATTGACGGCAATGCCGCCCAACTTGATTCCTTAACGCGGAAAACGGCACTGGCTACTATTGGTTCACCGATGCAGGCTCAAAGGCGAGTTCATCGTAGTCGTACAGGCTTGCACCAACCGCCTGCTCTCTTCAATCGACCGGACCGATTACTAATTCCTTTTCAACGCCAACGCTATTTGAATTCAGTTTATTGTAGTGTACCCGAATGTGTTACAAATTACAACTAAATATCTTATAATTTAATGGAAGTCACTAGGAAACAAATGAGCCAAAGGTCCCTTTTTGGTGATACCTTTCCTGATTCAATAGATAACTCCACTTATTCGATAAATAAAAAATACCAAGTCCATTATCTAGGACTTGGCATTTCGTGCTCAACCAATATTGACTTTCAATTCCGCTTCTGTCGAATTGATGACATCTTCGATGGTGAATCCTTCGAACACTTCTTTTAACTCCAGTCCGTTAGGCGTTACGTCGATCAAGGCGCGTTCCGTAATGATTTTATGGACGACTCCTTTTCCTGTCAGTGGCAATGAGCATTCCTTCTTTATTTTCGCTGAGCCGTCTTTCGCGACATGGTCCATAATGACGATGATTTTTTTCGCACCATGCACGAGATCCATCGCGCCGCCCATTCCTTTGATCATCTTCCCAGGAATCATCCAGTTGGCAAGATCTCCTTTTTCGGACACTTCCATTCCTCCGAGGATTGCTACGTCGACATGCCCTCCACGAATCATTGCGAACGATTCTGCGCTGTTGAAAAATGCAGATCCGGGGATTGTCGTTACCGTTTCCTTACCAGCATTGATCAAATCCGGATCAACTTCGTCTTCCGTTGGATATGGTCCGATTCCAAGAAGTCCATTTTCCGACTGAAGCACAACCGTTTTATCATCTGAAATATAGTTGGCAACCAATGTAGGCATACCGATGCCAAGGTTTACGTAGTCACCGTCGTTAATTTCCTTTTCCGCACGTCTTGCAATTCTCTCTCTGAAATTCATCGTGAACATCCCCTTCCCTTATCGAATCGTTAATCGTTCTATCCGTTTTTCCTGTTTCGCTTGGAATAGACCTTGCACATAGATGCTCGGTGTATGGATCGTTGCAGGATCGAGCTGTCCTGTTTCCACAATCTCTTCCACTTCCGCAATTGTAAACTTGCCTGCCGCAGCCATCATTGGATTGAAATTTTGAGCTGTCTTGTTATAAATCAAATTTCCGATTTTATCCGCCTTCGCTGCGCGAATCAATGCAAAATCGGCGACAAGGGCTTCCTCCAGGACATATTCTTTGCCATCAAACATTCTTGTCTCTTTGCCGTCCGCTACCGTTGTTCCAACTCCCGCAGGGGTGTAAAATGCGGGAATACCAGCACCTCCAGCGCGGATCTTTTCAGCGAGCGTCCCTTGTGGAGTCAATTCAACTTCAATTTCTCCTGATAATACTTGGCGTTCAAACTCCTTGTTTTCGCCTACATAGGAGCCGATCATTTTTTTAATCTGCTTTTCTTTTAATAAAAGGCCGAGTCCCCATTCGTCCACGCCGCAGTTATTCGAAATGATTGTCAAATCTTTAACACCTTTTTCAACAAGTGCCAAAATGAGCTGTTCAGGTATTCCTACAAGTCCGAAGCCCCCCACCATTAATGTGGATCCGTCTTCAATTTGTGAAATTGCTTCCATAGCTGTTGAATAAATTGGTTTCATCCAGTATTCCCCCTTTACATACTTCAGAAAAATTGCAAATATCCTATATTCATTTAATCAAACTATTTATCGTGAAGCAATCTTCGAAACTAAAAAAACCGGAAACCCTTTATTGGATTTCCGGTTTTTCTAATGATTTCAATGGTCGATCATATAGTAGAGTCGTAACAATTGTAATAGCCATGAGGCTCGTTAATAGCAAAAGCATCATTTTCATGCCGTGAACCTCGACTAGGATCCCCCCTGCCAATGGGCCGATCATACGACCGATTGTTGCAGCGGAGTTGACAATTCCTTGGTAGAATCCATCTCTCCCTTTTGGTGCAAGCTGACTCGCCAACGTCGGAATGGCTGGCCAGACAATCATTTCACCGAATGTGAGGATGACCATCGAAGCGATGAACATTTGGAATGAGCCAGCAAAACTGACAACAATGAACGAGATAATGAAAATAACTGTTCCAATGACCATTTGTGCTTTCAGCTGCTTTTCAAGCCGTTTGATAAGCGGTTTGATAAGCGGCTGTCCGACAACGATCAGCAGTCCATTGATCGTCCATATAAAGCTGTACTCTCTTAATGTTACGCCGATTGATAGAGCATGTGTGGAAATCGTCGTCGACCATTGTGAATAGACGAGCCACGTGATCAAATAGCCGCTTACTAAAATAAGCAATGCGTAAAAAGGTGCTTTATTTTTAATTCGCGCTGTTTCCCGAATGACGTCTGTATGCCGATCAGGTGCGATTTCAAGCTTTTTATATCCGAAGTAAGCGATAAAAAGAAAAATAACGTAAAAGATTAAGTTCGCCAAAAAGATATAATCAATATGGACGGAAGCTACAAGACCAGCAAGCGCTGGACCGATAGCGACACCGACGTTCTGCGCCAAATAAATTGAGTTGAACGCCTTCCTGCCGCCTTCAGGCCATACAGTCCCCACCATCGCATACATACTCGGAAAAATAACGCCTCCGCTGAATCCCAATATGGTTAGCAAAATGATATACGGATACCAACTATGGTCGTACACAAGGTAAGCAAGTGCCAAAATCGAAATGACAATGCCCGCCATGATTGATTTGAATCCACCGATCTTATCGAATAAAAATCCACCAAGCAAATTCCCGACGACACCCGCTCCAGCGTTCGCCATTAAGACCAGCCCCGCGACCGCCAACGATTTGCCGAGGTAATCATGCATGTAAATTGTATTCAAAGGCCATAAGAACGAGTTCCCTATGACATTGACAAACATCCCTATAATGAGAAGCCAAACTTTATTAGGCATTTATTTCGCCTCCGATCTTTATCTCCTGCCAAAAGCTATTTTGAGTGTATTCCTTTTTCTGGTTTCGGACAACAAAAACGGAATATGTTCCGCAATTCAGATGACACTGATTGAATCCGACATGATACAATGTACGATTAGAGGAGTTGAAACAGATGGCAGACTTCAGTTACCCGTTCCCGACAGAAGGGAAACGGTATCATACATGGTCAAGACATTTAAAGGATGAATTCGGATTCAAAGTATTTAAAGTCGCGCTAGATGCAGGCTTTGACTGTCCGAATCGCGATGGTACGGTCGCTTTCGGCGGCTGTACGTTTTGCAGTGTTGCAGGCTCTGGAGATTTTGCAGGAGACCGGGCAAAATCGATAGATGTCCAGTTCGCGGAAATCCGTGATAAAATGCACCAAAAATGGAGGGAAGGCAAGTATATCGCCTATTTTCAAGCATACACGAATACACACGCCCCGCTTCCTGTTTTGAAAGAGAAGTTTGAAGCAGCACTTGCTCAACCCGGTGTTGTCGGACTTTCAATCGGCACACGTCCCGATTGCCTTCCCGATGATGTTGTCGATTATTTAGCCGAGCTGAATGAAAGGACATATTTATGGGTCGAATTAGGCTTGCAGACCGTTCATGAAAAAACGGCTAAGCTCGTGAACAGAGCGCATGATTACGCAACGTACGTGGAAGGCGTGGGAAAATTGCGAAGGCACGGCATCCGAGTGTGCAGCCATATCATTAATGGGCTCCCGCTAGAAGACAGAGAGATGATGATGGAAACGGCAAGAGAAGTGGCAAAGCTGGATGTCCAAGGCATCAAGATTCATTTACTGCATTTATTAAAAGGAACGCCCATGGTGAAACAATACGAAAAAGGCATGCTTGAGTTCCTTACAATGGATGAATATATTAACCTTGTCGTCGATCAGCTTGAGATTCTTCCCCCCGAAATGATTGTCCACCGAATTACAGGTGACGGACCGCTCGATTTAATGATTGGTCCGATGTGGAGTGCGTCAAAGTGGGATGTTCTAAACGGCATCGACAAAGAATTGAAACGCCGCGACAGCTACCAAGGAAAGTTTTTCGGAAAGGCGGTTGAACGAATATGAATCAAATTTTATTGCATCGGGTTTTACCATTTTCAAAGCGGTTGATCAGTGAAACTGTGTTGCCAGGTGAATCGGTAGTAGACGCGACTGCTGGAAATGGAAACGACACATTATTCTTAGCGGACCTCGTTGGTATAGAAGGACGAGTGTACGCTTTCGATATCCAGCAAGCAGCACTCGAAGCTACCGCTAACAGATTAGATACGCTGAACGAGCGCGTCACATTGATTTTGGACAGCCATGCCAATGTGGATCAATATGTTACGAAGCCAATTGGTGGTGCAATGTTCAATTTAGGCTATCTTCCATACAGTGAAGATTTATCCATCATTACAAAACCCGATTCCACAATCGAAGCGATCGATAAGCTGCTCGGCATGTTGAAAAAAGGTGGAATCATTACGATATCCGTCTATGATGGACATGAAGGCGGTAAGGAAGAGCGAGATGCATTGCTCGCATATGTGAAATCTCTCCACCAAGCCGATGTTCACGTTGCCCGCTACGAATTGTTAAACCAACGAAAAAATCCCCCATTTTTGATCGCAATTGAAAAAGTGAGGGATTTTGATACAGTTATTCAAGTTGTCGAATAAAAAACCGCTTGGACCTTTAGGATCCAAGCGGTTTTTCATTAACCGATCTGCCGAATATCCGCAATCGGTCCTAGCTTGCTGAAGTCTTCGCGATCCAAAATGGCTATCAGTTTACTCGCTGTTTCTTCCGCACTGCTTAAATGTCCTTGCTGTTTGTAGTCAACGAAACGGTCGTGCAATGGAAAATCATCCGCATTGCTCGCCCGGATTGTTTCCTGCATGCCGGTGTCGATAATTCCAGGGGCAATCGAAATGATCTCGACAGGGAATTCCGCTGTCTCCTGTTCTAAAGATACGACTCGTGAAAAATGGTCGAGCCCCGCCTTTGTTGTACAATAAACGCCCCATCCTTCATATGGATTCCGTCCTGCCCCTGAAGATATATTTACGATCCTTTTGCGCCCCTCAAACTTTTCAAGAACAGACATGAAAGCATTCGATAAAATCATTGGCGCGGTTAAATTTACAGCGAGTGCTTGCGCCATTTTCGTTTCGTCAATCGTACCGACTAAACCGATCGGCTCCACCGTTCCAGCGTTGTTGATCAATGTGAACGATGTGGCGGATGAAAGATTCTCTTCCAGTACATTCGCAATGATGCCAGTCAATCGATCAGTCTGCGAAAGATCTGCAGTCACCATATGAGCGGCGTCGTTTTCATTCGTCCTCGCAATGCCGATTACCTTGTCCCCTCTCCCCTTTAACTGTTTTACCAATTCATAACCGATTCCCTTAGAAGAACCGGTAACTATAAAAATATTCATATGACTTCCCCTTTCAAAGATGCGTCAATCCCTACATTCGATGACTCTTCTTGTAGTTTATCCTCCCCGATTTTCACCTTCGCTGGAATCTCGAAATAAGCTATCCAAATGTATAATGCAATTGCAAGAATAGCGACTATCCCGAGGAACAACCTTCTTTTCTCCATCTTCACTCCCCATTCCCCTTTGTTTACATAAGTTTACCACGATGAATAGGTGTTGGGAGCAATAAAATAGCCAACCCCCTCGGCAATGAGGGGATCAGCTTATTATCGTCATTTCAATATTTTTATTTTCACTTGTTTTCTGCCCCATTTGTACGCTTCACTTTTGCTTGGGAAGAAAACATCGATTTTATTTCCTTTTATCGAGCCTCCAGTATCTCCCGCGATTGCATACCCGTACCCTTCCACGTACACTTTCGTACCTAATGGTATAATAGAAGGATCAACAGCAATTACTTTAGCGTCAGGATTTCGCTTTAAGTTAATGCCGGTTGATGTGATGCCGGAACAGCCATTACAATTCGCTGTATAAGCACTAGCAGAAACTGTTATTTCTTTTACTACATCGTCGTCATCAGATCGCGATGGTGTTTTTGCTACCTTTTTAGTCTTCGATTGCTTCTCAACGTTAGTATCGGTCTTCACGACCTTTAATTTTTGATTCGGATGAATGGTATTCGACTTCATGCCATTCCAAGCTTTCAATTCTTTAACGGTGATCTTATGCATTTCCGCTATGCTATAAAGCGTGTCACCTTTTTTGACCTTATACGTTGAAGAGGCTGCAAAACTTTCGTTCGTACTACCAATCAATAACACTACTGTAAAAATGATAGTCACAATATGTTTTTTCAAGTTTTCTACTCCCCGCCTTTTTAGTCTATCCATAGATTATCAGTGAAGTATTACATAGATGTTACAATTTGCAGCCATTATCATTACAAAAGAAAAGTGATTATTACAATTGGAGGCGCGAGGAATATGTCAGAAATTTTAGTGAGAAAAGCAAGGATAGACGAGTCAAAAACCTTGGCTGACTTGCTTTCTAGATGCCAGTGGTTCACTTATGGAGAACTGTTTTCAGAGGCCTATATTGAACGATTAATCGAGAAATATTACAATGTCGAACGCATCAAACAGGAAGTCACTTTAATCGACAAAAACTGGCATGGCTATATTGTTGCTGAAAGGCAGGGAAACATCCTTGGAGTGATCGGCGGCGGGATGAGAGATGAAGTCGATGGGGAGATTTACGTCTTTTATGTAGCTCCTGAAATGAGGGGAACTGGAATAGGATCAAGACTGCTCGATTTTTATACGAAGATTCAAAAGCATACATACGGAGCGACTCGGCAATGGGTATCGGTTGCCAAAGGTAATATGTATGGAATCCCTTTTTATGAAGCGAAAGGCTTTTCGTTTGAAAGAGAAGAAGTTTCTTATGGAGCGATAGAAGAAGATGGAGATATTTCACTCGTGTATGCTCGGGAAATCTAAATCTGATATATTGCATATCATCCCTTTCTTCCTTCATTCGTATCATGTATACTAATAGTACTAGAAACAAAGTAAGACAGGATAGTCAAATTGCATGCAGGATGGTGACTAGTAATGCCAATACCTTCGGAGCATCAAAAGCCCACACGTAAAACAGCAAAAGAAAGTGCGTTTACCCAATTACAGCAATGGATCATCGATGGAACATTGCAGCCAGGTGAAAAGTTGAACGATATTGAATTGGCAGAAGCACTCGGTGTAAGCAGGACGCCCATCCGTGAGTCACTTCAATTGCTCGAGGTACAAGGATTTGTGAAAATGTATCCTGGAAAAGCGACACAAGTGACTGAGGTGGATAAAGAGTCCATTAACGATCTGTTACCACCGTTAGCCGCTTTGCAAGCGTTATCTGCGGAACTATCAATTCCTCATTTGGATGAAAGTGTCATAAGTGAATTGGAAGAAACAAATAATCGTTTCGCCCAAGCAGTCCACGAAGAGGATTTCTTTGCCGCCTTGAAAATCGATGAAGACTTTCATCAAATTATCGTCGACCAAACGGCAAACCAATATATACATTCCATCGTCGCTTCCTTGCAAACCCATGTGCGCCGGCTTTTCTTCCATAACTCCATCATTTTGACAGAAGAGTCGATTGAGGAGCATAATGAGATCATCCGCTTCCTAAAAGAAGGAAATGCAGAAAAAGCGGCAGCCGTCATGCGTGAAAACTGGCTCCGTGCCATCGACGAATTCAATTCCATGAAAGAAGACTAAAAAAGTACTCCAATAAGGAGTACTTTTTTCTTACTTATTTACAGATGGGCTAGGCTGAAACAACTTGGCGAGGATGCCAGTAAACAGCATTACGATTACTACCGGGAGAAGCCAGCCAAGGCCTTCGCTGTAATATGGTAAAACTTGATTGTAAAATGCAACGATGGAAGAAAGCCAATTCGGCCACTGCTCTTCAGCAAATCCAAGCGTGCCGTAAAGTGTTTTGATGCCGTCAATTGTGCTAATTAAAAACGCTACAGCCGTCGCACTCACATAGACGAACCGTGCATGATTAAACAATGGCGAAGTAAACGTCAACAACATTAGAACGACCGCTAGCGGATATAAAAACATCAATACCGGAATCGAATACGTAATAATATTGGATAGTCCGAAGTTCGATACGATGAAGCAAAATGTTGTGAAAATGACAACAAACGCCTTATAGCTCACTTTAGGTATTATCGTGTGGAAATATTCTCCACAAGCAGTAACTAATCCGATGCTTGTCGTCAAGCAAGCCAATATGATGATGACTGCAAGCATGACGGAGCCGAAAGTACCGAAATAATAAGCGGATGCGCCGCTTAAAACAGGACCACCTGTTTCAAAGAGGCCGAACTTCTCTGTAGTCGTTGCCCCTAGATAAGCAATTCCAACATAGAGAAGTGCAAGGAATCCCGCTGCTACGACGCCTGTTTTAGCTGTAGTCGTAAAAATTTGCACTTTATTCGTAATTCCTAAAGAACGGATGACATTAATAACGATAATTCCAAATACGAGTGATGCCAATGCATCCATTGTATTATAACCTTCCATAAAGCCTTTCATGAACGCCCCGCCTGTATAAGCATCCACAGGGTTTTGAATCGCACCGATTGGATTAAGGAATGCCATAGATAGCAATACAAGCAATAACACAATGATAGCCGGTGACATGATCTTACCGACACGATCAACAATCTTTGCCGGATTAAGCGATAACCACAATGTTAATCCAAAAAAGATAAGTGTAAAAACAAACAAACCGATGCGCGCAAAATCTTCAGGAATGAATGTTGAGATGCCGATATCATAGGCGACTGCCCCGGTCCGTGGAGCTGCAAAGAACGGTCCAATCGTCAAATATAATAAAGATGTAAAAAGTACCGCATAGACTGGGTGAACCCGACTCGCCAAATCTTGCAAGTTCCGACTGCCTGAAAAGCCCATTGCAAGTATGCCGAGGAAAGGCAATCCTACTCCAGTAATCAGAAAGCCGATGACCGCTGGCCAAAGATTGGTTCCTGCATTTTGTCCCAATTGAGCAGGGAAAATAAGGTTTCCAGCACCGAAGAATAAGGCAAACAGCATGATGCCAATAAATAAATATGAGGAAAAAGACAGTTTATTTTGCATGGTATATGAGTCCCTTCATGTTGTAGATTTAATTTATAACGTATGCAATATATCGCTGTTGTCTAATAATAAGCTCTCATACTGTAAAATGCAATAGTAAAATATTCTTTGAATATAATATTTTATCAGTCAACTCATTTATATGCATAATAACAAAAAGAGCAAGCGGTTGGATAACACCGCCTGCCCTTACTATCATTTTAAAACAAATCGAGTGACACTATGTCCTTCCCTTGATTTCTGAACTTCTAGTATTGCCGGGAATGCGGCTTTCAACTCTTCCACATGCGATATGACGCCGATCATTCTGCCGGACTTTTGCAAATCAACGAGTGTATCAACCGCTTTTTGTAAAGCTTCCTCATCCAATGTACCGAATCCTTCATCGATGAACATCGTTTCGATAGACACTGCACCTTGATAACTTTGGATGACATCCGCCATGCCCAAAGCCAAACTAAGTGATGCATTGAATTTCTCTCCGCCCGATAACGTCTTCACATCTCTGTTTTGTCCTGTATATGCATCATACACATCCAAGCCTAATCCGCTTTGTTTTCCGCGCACTTCCTGACGGTCGCTGCGCATCAATTCATACTGACCGTTCGATAGATTTCTCAGCCTTTCATTCGCAGATTGAATAATCCTCTCTAAATAATCAATTTGAATAAAACGTTCAAATGATAGCTTATAATCGTTTTGACCGCGTATGACATCGTATAAGCCGGTTAGCTTTCCGACTTTCCGTTCCAAATCATCTACGCCTTGTGATGTCTTTTCTATATCGGCTTTCAAACAAAGTAAAGATTTTTCATATTCGATTGAATGATTCCAATCCGCGAACGCTTTTTCATAAGCAGACTTCAATGATTGAATTGTACTTATAAGTCCTTCCAAATCGGTTTTCTCTTTGCCCATTAAGCTCGTTTCAAGATCTTTTATCGCTTCTTTCGTAGTATGAAGACGCTGATTGAAATCCGTTATATATTCCTTCAAATGAAGCTTCTCTTCATCTGACATTTTTGCTTGCCGATATTCTGCTTCTGTCTTAAATTCGGAAGCTTGTAAAGCATTTCTGAAACGGAGTTCCGCTTTCTCTCTTTTATCAATACTTTCATCAAATGATTTCTTCAAATGTTGTTCTGAGTTTACGCTCGTCGCAAGTCTTTCTCTTGCCTCTTCCAGATTTTTTCGCACCGATTGCCACGCTTCATCCAGTTGATGCTTCCGTAACTCCGTTTCTTTTATTTCTACTTGAAGGCGCGCTAAATCCCTAAGCCCTTCCGGAATGGATGAAAGCTCTCTTTCTAATAAAGCAGATTGCTGCGCAAAAAGCGTTTTTTGTTCAAACAATGCTTGCTCATGTCCCGACTTTCGTGTAATCCATTCAGTCTGTTCCCGATCTTTTACTTTTTGCCGTTCTTTTAACGAAACGAGTTCTTCGCGAATACGTTTTAATTGTTCAACTTTCTCAGCAGTTTCCTGTCCTCTGTTAAACAATGCTTCCAAACTATCCTGAATGTGAAGTTCTTCCATTTCTTTTTCTTTAGCGGTAACTTGTGCGAGGACACTTTCCGCTTTCGCCTCAGCAGACCTAAATTCACTTTCAACATCTGTCAAATTCGACCTCTTCAAATCGAGTTTCTCACGGGAGACTGCCTCGGTATCATTTTTATGTTTTTTTGACGGATGGTGATCACTTCCGCATACCGGACAAGGTTCCCCTTCCTTTAACGTTTGTGCCAAAAATGAAGCTTGATCATTCAACCACGCATTTTGCATATTCTCAAACTCAGTTTTTGACTGCTTGAATTTGGTGAATGATGCCTCTTTCATTTGCATCGAAACAGCATAGTCTTTTTTCAAGTTTTCATAATCCCGAACGACTTTGTAATGCAATCTGATCGTATTTAATTGTTCGAACAGCTTGTCATAAGGAATAATCGCATGTTCAGATTTCTCAATCTGTACATTCAGGTCGGCTACTTGTTTTTTTACTGCCTCAACCTTTTCGGATGTTGTAGATAACTCGCTTTCGAGCTTTCCAATCTTCACTTTTAAATTCCGTACATTTGCTTCTTTTTCTGCCAAGTCAGTGACGGCAGGAAGGTGATCCCTCAGGCGGATGATTCTTTCTGTCGCCGCCCCTCTTTCCTGCTCTCTTCCTTCTTCCACCTTATACGCCAGCTCTTTCTCTTCCACCCATTTCGTCGCCTTTTGTACAGCTGTAATCGCATTTTGCAATTCGATTCTCTTCAATTTTGATTCCTCATCTAATATGAGAAACTGACCTTCAATTTCATATATGAAAGATGCCCGTTCGGCGTTCTCTATTCGCTTTTGCTTTTGATCAACAGATGGGATTTCTTCCTTTAACTTTTCAAAGACGGCTTTACGTTGCTCCAGCTGTTCAAATTGCTCATTGCAATTTTTGGCCACATGGTATGTTTCCAAAACGTCAGCATGCTTTTGATAGGCAGATGTATAATTCACTTCATCTTTAGCGCATTTCTCGGTGTAATACTCGATTTCCTGTTCAAGGCCAGCTATCACTTGTGATATGTTCATATATTCTTGAGATAAAACATCAAAAATGGGTGACTCCCGAGGCGGGACGAGATTCTTAATTTGGTGGATATACCCATCCACTTTCCTTTTCTCTACCATTAATTGTTGATTCGCTTCGTCTCTTTTCATCTTTAAACGATTGACGATTTCCCGATACTCTTCTGTTTTAAAAATCTTTCGCATGATCGTTTCTTTATTTTCAGTATCCGAAGTTAGGAATTTACGGAACTCGCCTTGCGGAAGCATAACAATTTGACTGAATTGAGCTTGTGTAAAACCGACAAGCTCCTCAACTTTCCGATTGATCTCTGAAACGATTTGACGATCGACAAAAGGAACTTCTCCATCATCGATCATCTCAAAAAACTCGCATCTCGCATTTGTCTCTGTTTTATTTCCGCTTTTCGTATAAGGTATTTGCCTCATGATACGAAAAGTGCGGCCGTTTATTTCAAAAATCAACTCAACAGCTGTCTGAACGGCATCATCCGCAAAATCACTTCTCATCGATCTATATTCTGTTCTGTCTTCCCCGCTTGCCTGTCCATATAAAGCGAAGCAGATTCCGTCAAAGATCGTCGTCTTCCCTGCGCCAGTTGCACCGGAAACTACGAATAACCTATGCTCTTCGAGTTTCCGAAAATCGATTGTCTCTGTTCCTTTATAAGGTCCGAAAGCGGTCATCGTCAGTTGAATCGGCTTCATTTTTCGCTGCCCCCTTTAACTTCGTGCAGCACTTCCGCAAATATCTTCTCTGTTTCAGCGTCAGGTTCAATATCGTTCATCTCGGCATAAAAGAACCGGAAAAGGGTCAGATCATCTGGCTGTTCCTTCATAACAACCGATTCATGCTCGAGTGCGGCTGAAGTCCTTACTAGTTTTCTTTCAATATGCATCGCATTCGGATAAACGGACTTGACTTTTTCCATTGGAAATAAAACAGGTGTCTCATCTTGCAGCGTAACAAATACATAATCCAAACTAGTCGGATGATCTAGAATTTCGTCTATCGTGCCTTCCACTCTACGCATGTCATGTAAAGGATTGAGTCCTCTCTTTTCCACCTCCACATTGCCTTCGCCATCCATTTCTACAATAAAAAACCCTTTTGCATGCCTTTCTTCTGAAATGGAATATTTCATCGGAGAACCTGCATAGCGAATTTTTTCTTCGAGGACATGATGTGCCTGATGTAAATGACCGAGCGCTGTATAGTGAAACGGTGTAAACAAGTGGGCCGCCACGTATTCCGCTCCGCCAATTGCAAGCGGACGCTCCGAATCGCTCGTATTTTCTTCTTCCTCACCTAAAGGCGTGACAAAGGCATGTCCGACGAATACATGACGAGCAGTGTTATCCATCGATTCTAGAATTCTTCCGACCACTTTTTCCATCGCTGTATGATGGTCTACAACATTATGTTCTTCATATAAATGCTTTACAATCGACGGGTCACAAAATGGCACCAAGTGGAAATGAACTTCTCCAAATTGATCCGCCAGAACAACTGGTTCAAGTTGCGCAGACATTTGACCGACAATATGGAAGCCGTTCGATTGCATCAGTCTGCTTCCGAATTGCAGGCGTCCTGGGCTATCATGATTGCCCGCGACCGCAATGACCGGTGTTTTCAGCTCCATAACAATTTCCCAAAGTATATCATCCAATAAGGCAACCGCTTCCGGTGGTGGTACCGCCCGATCATACAAATCACCCGCAATGATGACAGCATCGGGCTTCTCTTCACGAACAGCATCTACGAACTGACGAAGGACGTACCGCTGCCCATCTGTCATATAAACGCCTTGCACTAATTTGCCAAGATGCCAATCGGCAGTGTGGAAAAACTTCATTACCATTACCCCCTACTTAATTTATATTTTCATTCTCTAAATGACGTATAAACTTCTCCGTACTCCTCAGAAATAATACAATCTACCATTCATTTTACAGTAAGTGCAACGTGATTTACATCAGACAATGAAAAAACGGAACACCCTTTAAATGGGTGCCCCGTAGGATTGCGCAATAGTCGGTCCGTCGTCAATTATTCGAAAAACACTTTATCTACATTATATTTTGCACGTAATGTATTGATGATATAAGTTTCATAAATTTCCCGTTCCATCGGATCATCGACTATGATGACGGAAATCTTATTGATTTCATGTCGATGATTTTTAATTGGTGAGGTAGTATCTTCAAGATGCTTTTTCACACGTTGACGTAGCTTTCTTGCTTTCCCGGCAAACAACAATTCATCACTTTTATTGTAAAAAAGAATGAGTCCTCCTTTGTCGCGTGGAATTTCATGAAGATCGATAAAACCATTGATGGGTTTGATTGGCGCTTCGTCTGCGCTCATTTCTTGCTTGCGTTGCTGAATCGTTACATCCGGATTCGGAATTGTAATTGAAATCATTCATTTTCACGTCCTCTTCTTTTGTGAATCTAAATCCTACCATAATTCGGAACGGATTGTGAAATGTTATGCCATTCGCCTTTAACCGAGTTTTATATCAAAAAAGGGCATCTGCCATTCCTCTTCTCATATACCAGAGAAAAAATACGTGCAGTATGTGCTCAAAGCGCTGCGCTTTTACTCACAATAGTCGTTCTTCATGACGGCTTTAGCTTCTTGCATTTTTCTTTATTTTTTTGTATTGGAAACCGATGAATATGAAGATCAATCCGACAATAAATATAGCAAACGCCCACCACGGGAAGGAGGATTCCTTTTCATCTCGACCTTCATGTGTACTGCCTACTTCCCGGCCTTCACCCAATGCGTTCAAATCTTCTGTTGCACCGGAAATTTCAGTTGTCCTGTGGCAAATCGTGGTAGATAAAGTTCCCGCCTCATACATATTGCTCGCTGATGCATATACGAGATATTGCTGTCCCTCTTCAAAAGAAATGCCGCAATCACCGCCGCCATATCCGGTAGTGATGACCATTTCAGATTCATCAGTTCCCTTCCATGCTTTATCAACTTTGAAATGAACGACATTTCCATACCCACGCTTAATCCCCTTATTCTCGATCACCTTTACCACTTCACCACTGAATACAGCGTCCGCCTGATCTAGTGCATCTTCCGGTGGCGGTGGCATGACGCACGAGCATGCGGAAGCGTCTAATGGTTTCCACCATAATAAAACTAATAACAATACGCTAATAGGAATAATACGCTTACAACATCTCAAGCTATTCCAACCCCTCTCCCTTGTTAACTAGTAGACGAAGGAGCAAGAGATTCGTTTCAAATTTCAATTAACAAATAGGCACAATCAGCGACTCTTCATTATTCTTCGGTGAGTTTACTGCAGATGAAACACTATATGCCTCCATTTGCTCCTCATCGAATGGCATCAACATATTCCCCAGGAAATCAATATCAGCATTCCGAGGATCAAGCCATGCAGCCTCATCTTCTCTTTTCAAAATAACCGGCATTCTATCATGAATCGGCTTCATTAAATCATTTGGTTCAGTCGTGATAGCGGTACAAGTATGAATGATCTTTCCTTCAGGAGACTTCCATGATTCCCACAATCCTGCAATAGCGAATAGTTCATCATTTTTAAGCCTGATTCGCATCGGAATCTTCTCTCCGTCTCTCCTTTGCCATTCATAAAATGAATCCGCAGGAAGAATGCAGCGCTGCTTTTGAAAAGCTTTCCGATAGCTAGGCTTCTCGGCTACTGTTTCAGCCCGGGCATTGATCATCTTATAACCGATTTTTTCGTCCTTCGCCCACGGTGGAATCAATCCCCATCTAAGATGTCCTAAACGGTTTTTCTGTCCATCATTAATAATCGCAACCACTTGTTGCGACGGTGCGATGTTGTAGCTCGGTATATAGTCGCTTTCTGCAAATGCCGATTCAATATCAAATCGATCGATAATTTCATAATACGGTGCAAATAAAGTGAAGCGGCCACACATATAGGAATCCTCCTCTTACTTTCACGATTATTTAGTTAATGATACCATTGCTATTGGGTAGTTTCATGAAAAATGGCAGAAGGGGTGATTTCAATGAAGAGAACACTTGTCATCAGCGATATTCACGGAGAGCTGGAGCTGTTCGAGGAGCTTTTGCAAAGAACTGGGTATGATTCCACCCAAGATCAGCTCGTACTTCTAGGTGACTATATCGACAGAGGGCCTCATTCAAAAGAGGTGCTTGACAAGGTGATGGAGTTGAAAAGCGAAGGAGCTATTGTTCTGAAAGGAAATCACGATGAAATGTTGGTAAAGGCATTCAGAACCAATGAGGAACGGGCTTGGAAGAACTGGACTAACCGCAATGGCGGAGATGCAACATTGAAAAGTTATGGTTTTTCCGAAGAAGAATTTAAAGTTGGGGAAGAAGAACCTTTCGTCAAACCAGAAATCCATTCCGTTGAATTGGAGGAACATATTCAGTTTATACAAACCCTCGATTATTATTTGGAATGGGATGACACTATCTTCGTCCACGCAGGCGTCCATCCAGAAAAACCGGTAGAAGAAACAGATCCTTATGAGCTCATTTGGATTCGAGATGTCTTCCACAACGGATATAATGGAGAGAAGACGGTTATCTTCGGACATACCCCGACAAAGAACTTACATAAGGACAAGCAAGGCTGTTCGGTGTTCTTTGGTGAAAATCGAATAATCGGCATCGATGGTGCTGCCGTATACGGCGGACAGTTGAACTGCCTCCAGCTTCCCGAAAAAATTGTTTACTCCGTTACAGCAAAAGAAAAAAAGAATTTGAAAAAAGGTGAGGTACATGACAAACAAACCGTATAAAGCATTAGTGACCGATCGTATCTTCTTCGGCGGTGTCGATGCAATTGAAGAATTGATGGCTAATGAAAAGATTGACGTTATTTTTGATTTGCGTGCAGAAGTGGAAGGTTCATTGCCGAGCAACGTAAGCATCCATCAACCGTTGTTGGACGGTGCTGATGAACAGGACAACTCTATCCGTGAAGCGGTGAACAAAGTGATGGAAGCTTACAAAGAAGGCAAAAATGTATATTTCCATTGTAATACTGGTAGAGGACGCGGGGGCACCCTTGCGGCAGCCACGCTTATTGAATTAGGCAAAGCGGAAAATGTGGAGGAAGCGGAGCTAATGACACAAGCGATCCGTCCCGAAACAAACATCAAACCGGCCTTTAAAGAGGCACTGAATCGTCTATACGGATAATGAAAAAGCGGAGGCAGGGATACCCCCACCTCCACTTTTTTCATTTCCTCTCCTTGCGCTTCGCTTTCTTTTTCACTTCCCGCTCAATCTTCTCAAAACGTCTGATATCAGTTGGCCTTACCGTAATCGGCTCTTTCCTCAACAACTTACCTAAAGAAAAGATGAGTAAAATGAGAAATAGAGTAAATGGCAACGCAGAAACGAGAGATGCAGATTGCAAAGCCTCCAGCCCGCCCGCATAAAGCAATACTGCCGCAATCGCCGACATGAGGAAGCCCCAAATCATTTTGACGATAAGAGGAGGAAGCAAGCTCCCCTTGGTCGTCATACTTGCTAATATATAAGTCGCAGAATCTGCAGATGTTATTAAGAATGTAAAAATGAGTACAATGGATAAAAATGAAACAACGCCTGTAAACGGTAAATGGTTGAGCGTTTCAAATATGGCGGAAGTGACGTCCGCATCTACTGCCTCGGCGATCTTCGTCCCATTGTTCAAATCGCTATATAATGCCGTCCCGCCTAATGTTGCAATCCACATACAAGCGAAGACCGGAGGAATAATCATAACTCCGGCAATAAACTCTCGGATTGTGCGCCCTTTAGAAACGCGGGCGACGAAAGCGCCGACGAAAGGAGACCATGCTATTGTCCAAGCCCAGTAAAAGATCGTCCATTCCCTTACCCACGTCCCGCCTTGATACGGCTGCAGCCGTAAACTGTATCGAATGAAATTATTAATGTAATCCCCTATTGCCAATGTGAAGCTTTCGAGAATAAAAACCTTAGGACCGACAAAAAAGAAAAAGATAAGCAATGCAATAGCCATCGCTAAATTAAAGTTGCCTAAATAAGCAATCCCCTTACTCAAACCGCTTGAAGCTGAAATCATATAAGCGACGAAAACAATGAATATAATAATTAGCTGTATCCAAAATGTGTTTTTCGTATGAAATACATACTCCAAACCGCCACTCATCTGCAACACTCCCATGCCGAGTGATGTCGCGATTCCCATGACGGTAGCAATAACTGCGAATGAATCGATGCCTGTCTTTAAATGGCGATTCGAACCGACCAACGGCTCCAGCGCTGTTGAAATTAAACCATCCTTCCTTTTTCGGAACTGGAGAAACCCGATAACGAGCCCGACAATCCCAAAGATACCCCATTGCGAGATTCCCCAATGGAAGAACGAATAGCCCATTGCAATGCGTGCCGCCTCCTCAGATTGCGGTTCGATACCTTTAAGAGGAGAAGTGAAATAATGGCTCATCGGTTCCGCGACTCCCCAGAAAACGAGTCCGACTCCAAATCCTGCCGAGAACAGCATGCCGATCCAAGTGAAAAATGGATAGTCAGGCCTTTCCTCGTCCCCTCCTAAACGTATCGCACCGAATTTACTAATTGCTAAGCCAGCTAAAAAAACAACGATAATGAAAACTGTTAATAAATAAAACCAACCGAACTTCGCAGTCGTAAAACCGTATAATTGTCCTGCAACTTCCCCAAACGGACCTGGCACTACCGTTCCTAGGATGACAAGCACTAATATAGCGACTGCTGATATCGTAAACACCGGATTCTTCCAAAACTTTCTGTCCAAAACAAAATCGACTCCCAATAAACATAGTTACCTAGTGTGTACCCTAAATTAACAAAAGATAACATGAAAAAACGGCGATGTTTTTCAACTTCGCCGTTTTCGGATGATTAAACCATATAAAGCTAATACTGCAAGGACAATAAGGGCGGATAACAAATATACATTCCGGTATCCCATTTGAACTGCTATAATTCCTAACACATACGATCCGACAGCAAGCCCCGAGTCGAATAGCGTAAAGAATGTTGCTGTCGCATACCCGCTTCTTTGATGTGACGTCGATTGGATTGCAAGCGTCTGCATGCTCGGTACAAGTGCTCCATAGCCAAGCCCGACAAACGCTCCTGCAATTAAAAATAATCCCGAGGAATCCATGAAGGATAGGATGAACAAACCGAAGAAGAAGCATAGGAATCCAGGTATCAAAATAAATGCCGGTCCTTTTTCATCAAAAATTCTCCCGGTGAATGGTCGAGTTATAAGCATAACCGCTGCAAAGACGACAAAAAAGAAACTCGCTAGCGGCAATAAGCCTTTCTCTTGCGCATAAATCGACAAATAGGAAAGGACACTGGCATAAGAAAATGCAATTAAGCTCGCCAAAAATGCAATCGGCAACGCTTTTTTCTCAAACAAGTCATTCCATGTAAAACCTTTTGACTTCGTTGCAACAGGCACCATATCCATTTTCGGAATTAGAAGAGCCACAACCGCACCGATAATCATAAGGACACTCATTAAAATGAACAATGCATCGTAGGAATATGTTTGGATAACAAAAAGGGCAATGAATGGTCCAATAACGACCGCCAAATTCGTCGACATAACAAAGTAGCCAAGCCCTGCCCCTCTTCTCGTTGGCGGGACGATATCCGCGGCGAGTGAACCTGCTGCCGTTGTCACGATGCTGAACCAAACACCTTGGAAGAATCGCAAGGCAAGCAAGCCTCCGAATGGTGTAATGAAATAATAGAGAATCGTGCAAATGAGGTAGAAGAATAAGCTGACTAGCAGCATTTTTCGTTTCCCGACAATATCAAGCAGTTTTCCAGTAAATGGACGTACAATAATAGCGGATATTAAGAAGATTGTCATTAACAGGCCAGCTTCTTCGTCTGTCCTGCTCAGTGCATCTTTTGCGTAAAGTGGTAAAGTCGAGACTAAGCCATAAAACACAATAAAAACAGATAAATTTGTCAAGAACAAACTAATAAACGGCTTCGTCCAAATAGGTTCTTTATTATTCAATGAATCATACTCCTTAACTTATATTTTTTTCAATAATTCCATGAGAAGCTTTTCCTCTTCCCCTGAAAGACCTCTCAAACTTTGTTCTTCAAACCGAATGATTGTCTTTTTAATATCGGAGAGCTGCAGAATCGCATTTTCTGTTAAGCTGACATATTTTTCACGCCTGTCCTTCCCTTCACGCGTCACTAGCCAGCCCATTTCCTCTAATCGATTGACAGTCCGAGTAATCGTTGGTGCCTCTACATTTAAGTATTTCCATATTTGCGTCAATGTCATCTCACCATGTTGATAAACCGAGTAAATAACCGACCATTGCGCGGCAAACAGGCCATGTTCTTTCAGTGCTATGTTCAGCTCCTTGCTCAATAATCGTGATCGCTGAAACAGCTCATGAATTAATGGATTCAATTTCAACACCTCATTGTTTACTTAGGTAACTAATAAAGTATACGCCTCTTCAGCATATCTGTAAAGACAACAAAAAAACCGCCAATTGAACAGCGGCCTTAATCGTTAACATTTTTGCATTACTTCATTCCATCGGTAAAACTTCTTTCTATTAGTGAGCGGTAGGCGACGTAATCTTTTGGTCTTTCGGCAAAGCGAGCCCTACAAGTCCGATGAATGGAAGGAAAGAAGCGATTACCATCGTTGGGAAGATACCGATTGAATCCATTAAATTCCCGATTACAACAGCACCGATCGCTCCCATTCCAAACGCCAAGCCGACCGTCAAACCGGCCATCGTACCGATTTTGGTCGGTACAAGCTCTTGTGCATAAATAACAGTAACAGTGAAGCTAAGCATGATAAAGAAACCAATTACTACGAGCAACACCCCAACCGCCCAAAGCGGAGCGTGCGGGAGTAATAGACAAAGAGGCAACGGAACTAATAATGACAATACAATTACATTTTTCCTTCCGAACCGATCTGCCCACGGTCCACCAAAAAATGTACCCGCAGCACCAAGTGCCATGAAAAGGAATATGTATAGCTGCCCTTGCTCAATCTTCAAGCCATATCCATCCATCAAATAAAAGATGTAAAAACTAGTGACATTCGTAACGTAAAAGGAACGGGCAAAAATGATGGTCAACAATAAAGCGAGAGCAATCCCGATTTGTTTTTTTGTCAATTCGCCAATAGAAGATAACAGCACTTTTTTGCGATTGTTCTTTTTATCTGATTCCAGCTGGCGTTTGTACCAAGCGGAAATCTTGGACAAGATGAAAATCCCGAGAGCCGCTACTGCAATGAAAACAGCTGCCCCCTTCTGCCCAAGCGGCACTAAAACAAATGCACTGATCAGCGGTGCCAGTGCTTGTCCTGAGTTTCCTCCGACTTGGTAAATCGACTGGGAAAGTCCCCTTTTCGTCCCTGCTGCCAAGAAGGATACCCTCGAACCCTCCGGATGGAATACTGCGGAGCCAAGCCCCAATATGATGACCGACAGGAGAATGAGCCAATAGCTCGGTGCGATTGCCAAACCAGCCATTCCAATGAGCGAGAATGTCATACCGATAGGAAGCGCATACGGCATCGGTTTCCTGTCGCTGAAATAGCCGACGACAGGCTGCAGGACAGAGGCAACCATATTCAAAGCAAAAAAGATGTATCCCAGCTGTGTAAAACTTAGTCCTCTTTCCTTTTCCAACACCGGGAACATCGCCGGTATGACCGCTTGAAGAGTATCATTCAGCAAATGGCATGCCCCGATTGCAAACATGATCGGATATACCGGGTTGGCTGGATTTTGTGTTTGTTTACTTGATGTCAACGAAATCCCCACGCTTTATTAAGTAATTTGAACAATATGTCCAGTATACAGCAATCGAAAGTGCGAATGTTAAGAATCCCTCAAAATCGTAAAGTTGACCGTTTTAAAACGCAGGATTTCCGGGTAGATTACATAGTACTAGCATTTGAAAGGATTGAAGTTGAAATGACAGCCTTGGGCAATGTTTCATTGATGACTTTGTTTCCAGTAACTTTACTGTTGCTTACGATGGAAATCGTTCTAGCCTCTTACAAATCGTTATCCCCCAATTGGACAATGAGGCTGGCTTACGGCAATCTCATCATTAATGTCGCTTGGACAATCCTAATTATTTTCCTTCTTCTCAATCCATCGATCATCTTGCCTCACCTTGCCGATGTCTTGGCAGAAGTGTTTCAAAGATCGCCTGATGATATTATCCCGCAAGTCCATTTGATCATTATGGGAGTTGGTCTTGCATCAATCATTACAACAGTTATCGATGCTTTCGCAGGCTTTAGAAAACCGAGGAATGAAAATAGCGGAGTGAACGAAGCTTCGCGAGAGTGAAGTAATGATAGCTCCTATGTAAGGTAGATGAGCTCTTGTACATCAATCTACGTGTTTAGTAGAGACAATTCCGGGAAAACAAAGAACGGAATCACTTTACGAAAGCGGAGGTGTCGAAAATGGCGAAAATTGCAGTAGAAAACCCATTTGACGATGTAAAAGCAGCCTTAGAGGAAAAAGGACATGAAGTGAAAATGTTTGAAAGCGATGAAAATCTGAACGGCTATGATATCGGCGTCGTACGTGCGATTGGCGATGTGAACGTCGATCAATTCGATTTTCCGGTCGTCAGCATTCACGGAATGTCTGTGCAAGATGTCGTAAATGAAGTTGAACAACGTTTACAACGATAAGATAGACCGGAGTCCAGAGCGGATTCCGGTCTTTCGTTTTTCATTCACTATCCAATACTTTTTCCGTCCCCGCAATGACGACAGCTGCGGATGCATCGCCGACAACGTTCACTGATGTTCTCATCATATCGAGCACCCTATCGATGCCGGCAATTAATGCGATTCCTTCAAGCGGCATATTTACAGATGTCAAAACCATCGCAAGCATGATCATACCAGCTCCAGGAACACCTGCTGTCCCTATAGATGCCAAAATAGTTATGAGGACAACCGTCAACAATTGAAGGAACGACAATTCCAAATTAAAAAATTGTGCGATGAAGATAACGGCAACTCCTTGATAAATTGCCGTGCCGTCCATGTTGACAGTAGCGCCGAGCGGGAGGACAAAGCTTGATATTTTATTTGGCACGCCAAGATTTTCGTTCGTGTTTTTAATTGTCACAGGCAACGTTCCCGAACTGCTGCAAGTGCTGAATGCGACAAGTGCTGCAGGCGAAATCCCTTTGAAGAACCTTTTCGGACTCATTCCTGAAAATGTCTTAACCGCTGTTGAATACACAATGACTGCGTGTAAAATACAAGCGATGTAAACCGCTACTATCACTTTGACAAGCGGTAAAAGAACGGATAATCCGTATTGACCGATAACCGGGGCAAGTAAACCTAAAATGCCGATGGGTGCCACTTTCATGACAATCCCGGTAATTTTGTACATAATTTCGGCAAACCCTTCAAAAAACGAATAGACGGGACGCGCTTTTTCTCCAACTATCGTGATCGCTAGCCCAATGAATAATGCAAAGAAGATGATTTGTAAAATGCTTCCCGTTGCCAATGCGGTAAAAGGATTCTCTGGTACAATATTCAATATTGTCGTAATGGCACTTTGCGGTTCCTGCGTCGCTGATTCTGGAGCGACCAATCCATCAGATGAAATGGATATTCCTTTACCAGGCGAAATTAGGAATGCGATGGCAAGGCCGATAATAATAGCGATAGCAGTAGTGGCTAAATAGTAGACGACAGTCTTGATACCGATTCTTCCGAGTTGCTTTGGATCGGACGTACCGGCAACACCGACGACCAATGTGGATAAAATGAGCGGAGCGATAATGAATTTAATTAACCTTAAAAATAAATCCCCGAATGGCTTCAGAAAATCAATGGAACTTCCGAATAAACTGCCTAAAATAATGGCTAACAAAAAGGCGATAAAAATTTGCGTGACAAGATTAAATTTGATCTTCATGCCTCTCCCCTTTCATGAAATTTGTACGTACACTTGCTACTACCAACATATACAAACTCCATTCATAACATGAATGAAAGAAGCAATAAAAAAGCCCCCAGACCGCTTTCGCGAAAAGGGGGACCGATCAGAACCATTTGCCGACGATTGGATAATTGTATGTTTCACCTTGCAACGATTTCACTATTCCTAGTATCGGAACGATGATCGTCATCAGACCGAAAACAATGATCATCGGTATGCCGATCAAGAATATGATCAAAATAGCCGAAATGAAAATCAAAGCGCCCATTACTAATTGGAATAACAACGCTTGGATGGATATTCTCTTTACCTCTGTATCATCCACAACCAAATAGATGATGAACGGAACAAGGAACGGTGCGAAAAATGCGCTAGCATGTACCAACACTTTCAATCCTGTATTTTCCATATTGTGTACCTCCTTGTTTTCTACTATATTATACTTTACGGATAACGAAGGAGGAAGTTTCACTTTCATCCTAATAATTCATTGAATTTCCGTTCGATCAATTTTAGATCAATTTCTTCATTCGGAGCATCTTTCAACTTATAACGTTCTTTCAGTGTCAAAATACGCTTCACACTTTCATTGATCCGTTCCTCAGATATTTTCCCTTCTTGCACTGCAGCCATCAATGCATTGATTGTACCCATTTGGTTTTCATAATCGCCGGCAATCAACAGCAGATCACTTCCAGCAAGAAAAGACTGTACTGCAGCTTCAGGAACCGTATAATCATTTACGATTGCTCCCATCGTCATATCGTCCGTAATGACAACACCTTCAAAATTCATCTCCTCGCGAAGCAAACCCGTAATGATTTTTTCCGATAAAGAGGAAGGATACTTGTCATCTAACTCAGGAAACATAATATGTGCCACCATGATCACATCTGCATTTTTCTCAATCGCCCGTTGAAAAGGGATGAGTTCGGTTTCATGCAATTCGGCTAATGACTTATCAATGACCGGCAAAGAAAGATGGGAATCTACATGTGTATCCCCATGCCCCGGAAAATGTTTTACGACAGAAATAATACCATTATCCGTCATCCCTTGCATGACTGCCATGCCTATATCCGCAACTTTGTTTGGATCTGATGAAAATGACCGGTCACCGATAACAGGATTTTTCGGGTTGCTATGGACATCCAACACAGGTGCATAGTTCATGTTATAACCGAAAGCATGCAACAGTTCTGCAAGATAAGCGCCGGTATCATAAGCAAGCGTTTCATCACCCGTACGACCGAAGTATTCTGCTGCAGGCAATTTTTTCATGCTGGATGGGAGGCGGGAAACACGTCCTCCTTCTTCATCGACCGAAATGAACAAAGGAACTTTATAATCTGTATTTGCCTGTTTGCTATCATTCAATAATTTCAGCATTTCTGCAGGATACGATATATTTTTTCCTAATAAAATGATCCCCCCGACATGATGTTGTCGAATCAGACGGTCCAACTCATCACCGTATGTCTTCCCTTGCATACCGACGATGAGTAATTGGCCGATCTTCTCTTCTAATGTCATGTCTTCCATCAACGCATCTACCTGTGAAAGAACGATTTCCGGTTGATCTGAAATTTGCGGCCTCTCACTGAACTGGGGAGGTTCATTACTCATTTCTTGCGACGCCGGACTGCATCCCGTCAATAAAAAGATGAGGCAAAAAACGAACAATCCTATGCCCCGACGCATGGGATGACTCGGGGCTAACTCCAAATTTCTTTCGCCCTATCTATAGAATCAAGTGAAATACGGCCTTTCAACATCGGAGGAGGACAATGTCTGTTATGCTCAGCAATCTTTTCATTTATTTCAATTACACGTTTTTGAAGTATGCCCTGTTCGCCACTCGGTGAAAGAGCTGCCAACTCATTGATCATACCGCTAATTTCGTGCTGCAATTTCAACCAATGCGGTTTATAACCCGCGTCTTTAGCAATCTTTTGAAAGTGCTGGAATGTGTCACCTGAAAAATACTCTTTCGGCAACGGTTTTCCGAAACCTTTCAAATTTTCCATGCCGTTTTCATTTTCACGTTTTTTTAACATATCGCCGATCAGGTCATTGTATGGAGGCATTGAATTATCAGACATTCTTATACCACTCTTTCATCGATTTTTATCAAATCATTTTTGCCAGACGTATATTCAAGTTTCATTTGCTCCAACTCAAGTTTCATCTTTTCGGTTTCGATGATGAAATTTTGCTGCTTTAACTTCTCAAGTTCAATTTCTTCCCGAACCATTTCCGCCTTAAACTTCAACGTCCTCCGTTTGTAATCGGTAATAATAGCCGTTATCGGCACACACATGACGATCGCAACGATGATTGCCCCTACCATTCATTTCACTCTCCCCAGTTAAAAGGCTGACAGTAGCCGCCTATTTATATTTTCTTTGCTCATTGTTTCTAAGTTACGGAAAAAACAGAAAAAGTTTCGTCTCTTTTCGGTTAATTCCCCGTAAATGTTGCAGGAGCGACAACTCCGACAAGTTGCCCGGTTGCGCACATAACATCATCCGCAAACACTTCGATGTCAACTTTCCATTTTTTCGGGTGGATTTCTTCAACCGTTCCGACCGCCTTCAAAACTTTCCCTTGTGGAGTCGGCTTCAAATAATTCACGTTCAAAGAAGCAGTGACAAAACGTGGAACTTCCGCGTCGTCGCCAGGCTCATGTCCATTCTTGCGATACAATGCGAGCGCACAAGACCCCGTTCCATGGCAATCAACGAACGATGCTATTAATCCACCGTAAACAAACCCCGGAATCGCCATATGCTTTTCCAATGGTTCATAATATGTAACCGTTTTCTCTCCGTCCCAGCCTGTACGGAAATGATACCCATCCTCATTCAGCCGCCCGCATCCGAAACACCAAGCAAAATCATCTGCATAGAAATCTTGTATCGCATTTTCAACTTTCGTCATTTTTCACCCTCCATATATTCTTTATTATTTGAATACTAGTATAACACTAATCTTTCCTTCCCCTGATAAGCAAAACTATTTTATAAACTATCTCATTCGTATTAATGAATCTTCCTCCAGAATCATAGCATGAGTACTATTCCGTATAAGCAAACGCTGCGTATACTATACAAACGAAGACTGGAGGAATTGAGATGAAAATTCGCGCTTTCTTGCTCATCGCACTTATAATCGGAGGGATGTATGCAATGATCGAGACGATCAATGATTTTAATGAAAAAAGTTTCAATGAGTTTTTTGAAACATTGGATGCCGATTTCAGTTCGCTTACGTTCACGAAGCCGACGATGCACGGTTCCCCTGCTGAGACGTGGAGCATCCATGATGAACATAAAGTAGACGACTTGCTTCAATTCCTGCAAAGCTACCATGTAAAGAAATTGAAGCCCGAAGAAATCAATTTAGACGATAATATTGACGAATTCACTATCAGCTTAGAGGATGCGGACGGGAATACGGTCACGATCATCATTGCGGAGAATTTGATCGTTGAAAATTCATTGCTCTATTATGAAATCGTCGACGGTCCACTCGATGTCGACTGGATTGTACGCTTTTTCGTCACAAATAAATCATAACTCCTGTATCGGCGGTGAATAGGAGTCAGTATCCACGTATAAACACAATAACTTACGTATAATTTATTTTCGTTTCGCGGCATATTGATGAATCATCGCCCGTATCATCGGGTTCAAGTCTTCCGGCAGTTTCTGCAAATTAAAGAACCCGACTTCTGATGTCTCAACGCCGTCAGCTTTCAGTTCACCGCCACGAATATCATCCGTTGCATACACAATTGTCACCGAGTAATATTCGTGGCCATTGTTTAAGACGGTATGTGTTTGGGCACCTGAAACGACGGTTACGAGTTCCATCTTTCCAGTTTGTATCCCCGTTTCCTCCAGCACTTCCCTGCGCCCGGCTTCTTCCGCAGATTCCCCGAGCTCCATGAATCCACCCGGAATTCCCCAGCGTCCATCCAAGTTTTTCTGCAGAAGAATTTCCCCTTTTTCATTGAACACGCCCACTCCAACACCTGTCAGCAATAAGGGCCGGTTTCCGACCGTTTCTCTAAGTTCTTCAATATACCCCATGACCCATTCCCCTTTTTCGTAATAAACTTATGCGTTTGACACAATAATTGTAAATGTCCCAGGCAGCCTCTCGCTAATCTTTTGTGGTGAACCTGCTGGAAATGCCCAATGCACTCCCTTGTCCTCTTTCATTTTTCTTATCTTTAAATCAGAATGAACAAGAGCATTGACTACTTCAGATAGCATCCACTGCCTGATTACATTTCTCTCTAATTCGTTTTGCATTGTTTCTGGCAAAAGTGCCGAATAGGCTACATTAACCTCCACATATCTGTCACTAAAATAGTCACCATCCAGTACAGCTTCTCCATTTATAACGCGCATCGTTTTTGAAACGAAAGGGTGATAATCTCTTACGATAAAAATTCCTGTTTCGGTCATCAACTTGGAAACCTTCTGGAATAACGGGTGTAAGTCAACAAAATAATGAAGTACCCCCATTTCAAGAATGACAATATCGAATGGTGACATATCCTCTTCACCTAAATCCAGAACGTCTTTGACAATATAAGTTAGAGAAACCTCTGCCGCTTTCGCCAACTCCATTGCATAACGTTTATTTTCAGAGGATAGATCTACTACTGTCACATCTGCGCCAAGTAGTGCCAAGCAGACTGCTTTATTTCCTTTTGAGCCAAGTAAATTAAGGACTCTTTTTCCTTTCACATCCCCAATTTCATCCAAGTAGTAGCTTACCTTTTTAGACGGATCCGCCAATAATTCCTTTGCGTAATCTTTAGGTGAACCATGCCGTGCTACCCATGCTTCATAAGCGTTTTGGTTCCACCCTATTTTATTTCTTTCGCTCATTTGCTGCTGGTTCATCAAGCTTGAACTCCTTGAAAATGATAAGGCACTGACGTTTCAAGCAGTCCTTCAATACCGTTTTCATAATAAGGCATGGCTTCATTTGCGAATGAAAGATCTTTCCATTCCGCATCTAAAATACCGCCTACATCTTGAATGGCTACTTCCCCATCCATTGCTTCCGCCAAAAATGTGAAAAACAACACATGATTGTTTTCCTTCTGCCTGAACGCCTCATTCACCTTCAGCAATCTATCGATCGTCACATTCAGTCCTGTTTCCTCCCACACTTCGCGCTTTGCTGCCTGTTCCAATGTCTCCCCTTTTTCTACACCCCCGCCAGGCAATGTCCAATTATCATATTTCCTATTCTTCACCATTAGTACTTTTCCCTTTTTTAGGATGACAGAATATACAACATCTACTCGATTCATTATTGAATCCCCCCCTGCTCGTATATACTTAAAATCATAGCTTATCACCGGAGGGATGGACAATGGAATTCAGAAATATCGATGAACAAATCATTCAAAAATATAAGGAAGATGAAACGCTCATGATTCGTCTGTTTGTTCAATGGTGCTCGAACAATGAATTAAATCCACATACACTTTATAAAAAGGCATATCCTTACCAAATAGAAAATGCCGCTTTACAGGAAGTAATCGAAAGCGACGACGGATTCGACGATGTGCATATCGACAACGTAACTATGCTCGATGTCCTTCAGCTTTTCGGCAATGAAGATCTAGCTTTTGTTGTCGCTGACGAGATAGATAGACTGTCCAGTAAATAAGTTCGCAGAAATGACAATTCATTTTTACTTTTCTATTAGTTTGCTATATACTATCATTAGTTCGACATCCGTAATAATTACGAGCTAAAAGGGAGAGATAGGAATGGTGAAAAGTTTACCACCACGTTCAGAAGTGAACATTGAAGAAACTTGGAATTTGGAAGACCTTTTCAAAACGGAAGAGGATTATAATGCAGCGATCGAACAGCTTGTAAGTGAAGTTGCTTCCTTTGAAGAACGCTTCAAAGGGAATATTACTGATGAGAAAGCAATCATCGAAGCTTTAGATGGATATGCTTCCATCATGGGCAAAATGACACCAATTGGAGCTTACCAAAGCTTGGCGCATAGTGTTGATCAAACAAATGATGAAGCACAAATGCGTGCTAGTAAATACGGCTCGACTGCATCCAAGCTCGGAAGCCAGCTTTCTTTCTTTACGAGTGAACTTTCCGAAGTATCAAGTGAACTATTGGAAAAAGCGATGACCCAATCCGAGGAGTATAAAAATTATCTTGAAGAATTGATTCGTCAAAAGCCATATAAGCTTCATCCAGAAGTGGAAAAGACATTAGCCGCATTCTCTTCTGTTTTGAACGCGCCATACGGATTGTATAATACGACTAAATTAGTGGACATGAACTTCGATGATTTTGAAGTCGACGGAGAAAAATATCCGTTAAGCTATACGTCATTCGAAGGCGGATGGGAATCTGAAACGGATACGGAAAAAAGAAGAGCTGCGTATGATGCGTTCCATGCGAAATTGAGGGAGTACCAACATACGACTGCTAAAACATACGATATGCATCTACAAAAAGAGAAAACAACTTCGGATCTTAGAGGATATGAAAACGTTTTTGAATATCTTCTATTCAACCAAGAAGTTGACCGCTCCATGTATGACCGTCAAATCGATTTGATTATGAAACATCTTGCGCCGCATATGCGTAAATATGCAAAGCTTCTTCAAAAGGTCCATGGACTCGACGAAATGACTTTCTCCGACTTGAAGATTCCATTAGACCCTAACTATGAACCGAAAATCACAATTGAAGAATCGAAGAAATATATCGATGACGCGCTTGCTATTATGGGTGACGATTATATGAATATGATTGATCGTTCCTATAAAGAGCGCTGGACTGACTTTGCGCAAAATACCGGCAAATCGACCGGAGCTTTCTGTTCAAGCCCTTATGGCGTCCACCCTTATATTTTGATTTCATGGACAGGCAGTATGGAAGATGTCTTTGTATTGGCGCATGAGCTTGGACACGCGGGGCATTTCTACAATGCACACCAACACCAAAACATTTTCAATTCACGTCCATCTATGTACTTTATTGAAGCTCCTTCGACGATGAATGAAATGTTGATGGCGAACCATTTGCTATCCAACTCGAATGATCCGAAATTCAAACGTTGGGTTATTTCTTCCATCGTGGCGCGTACGTACTATCATAACTTCGTCACACACTTATTGGAAGCAGCATACCAACGGAAAGTGTATGAGCGCATTGATGCTGGCGGCAGTGTGAATGCGAACGTACTGAACAGCCTGAAGCGTGGCGTTCTTGAAGAATTCTGGGGAGACGACGTTAAAATCAATGAAGGTGCGGAATTGACATGGATGCGCCAGCCGCATTACTACATGGGCTTGTATCCGTACACGTACAGTGCAGGATTGACGATTTCCACACAAGTATCTAAACGTATTTTGGAAGAAGGTCAACCTGCAGTTGAAGATTGGCTGAAGGTTCTTCAAGCAGGTGGCACGAAATCCCCTGCTGAGCTTTCTAAAATGGCAGGCGTCGATATTACGACTGAACAACCTTTGCTTGACACGATTGCGTATATCGGTGAATTGATCGACCAGCTAGTAGAATTGACAGAAGAAATTGAAGCTGCACAAGTGAACTAATTTTGGCTGAGCTGTCCTTTCCATGAAGGGGCAGCTTTTTATTTGAAGTTGTTATTCGCTTTTCCATCCGATATGATAAATACAAATCTATTCGCATTCCTAGTATCATTTTCGAAATGAGGGGTTTACTTGTCTTCCACACAATCCAATTGGTATGTCCGGTTCGGCTGTCTAGCACCTATCATCGGGATTGCTGCAATGTTTTATTTCATAAAGCGGGACGCCTTCCTTCCCGGTTTCTTTTTTTTCGCGGCGTTCTTCGGCTTTGCTGCACTCTTTTTATCCCTTTCCACAAGGGCGGAAGAAAAGTTGAAAGCAAAGCAGAGAGATTATTTGAATACATTTCTACCGAAAGCAGCGAACTATATTGAATCACATACATTCATCGCAGATGATCTTCTTTCAAAAATTGCGGTTGATGAAAAAAATCGTCGAATTTATTTTTGGGAGCCTGCTCCTATAGAAGGAAAGCCCGTCAAAAAAGCATTTGTCAAAATGCCTTACATACTTTCAGATTATCCATATTCCGCAATACTGGCCGTGGAAGTGTATGAAAACGGCACTCGGCAGAAAACAGTTGTGAAGGAAGCCGAAGGAACGATGGAGCGCATTGAAGCGCTCGGACAATCTATCACACCAGTCGTCGATAAGAAGATGTCGCTAGCGAAGAAAGCGATCCACCGTAGAATTGCCACCGTTGAAATGAAGATCATCATCGATGATGATACAAAGCCGGTTAGAATCATCCGTTTCTTTGCAAATCTTGATAAGAGGATGAAGAAGGAATCTACTGACCATGTCGCTATGGAACGACAAGTTGATCATTGGATATCCCTTCTTACGTTCATCATGAATAATAAATAATAGTGTTGAGCTGCCGCCTCATTTTTTAAGAGCGGCGGCTTTTTCGTTTTCAATGAAAAATCATGTTGAGTTTCCTTCGACACATATAGTAGAATGAAAGCACATCTTAGTCAGACGAGTCAAAAAACTAAGAAAACGAGGTTTTTACATGCTGATTTCTAATCGTGTACAAAACATGCCGCCCCATTTCTTTTCTTCATTAGTTGAAAAAGTGGACGCCGCCAAAGCAGCTGGAAAGAACGTTATTAATTTAGGGAGAGGCAATCCAGATCAACCGACGCCTTCTCATATTATTAAAGCGTTGCAGCAAGCCGTGGAGAAGCCTGAAACGCATGGATACTCGCCATTTAACGGAATTCCTGAATTGCGAAAAGCGGTCTCGGAATTTTATAAGCGAGAATATGGCGTTGATATTGATCCAGAAACGGAAGTCGCTATTTTAGGCGGATCCAAAATAGGACTTGTTGAAGTACCTTTAGCGATGATGAATGATGGCGATCTACTTTTGCTTCCAGATCCGGGATATCCCGATTATTTATCCGGTGTCAGTCTCGCCAACATCACTTATGAAACGATGCCTTTGCTGAAGGAAAATGGATTCATGCCGGATTTTGAGGCATTATCTGATGATGTAAAACAGAAAGCAAAAATTATGTATTTGAACTACCCGAACAACCCGACGAGCGCAGTGGCGACTGTCCCCTTCTTTGAGGAAGCGGTTACATTCGCCAAGGAAAATGATATTTTCATTTTGCATGATATGGCATATGGTGGAATCGGCTTTGACGGTGAGAAGCCGGTCAGCTTCCTGCAAGCGGAAGGTGCAAAAGAGGTCGGAATTGAAATGTATACATTATCAAAGACATACAATATGGCTGGCTGGAGAGTTGCCTTTGCTGTCGGAAATAGCCAGATGATTAAAGCGATCAATAAGTTGCAACACCATTTATTCATCAGCCTTTTCCCTGCTGTCCAACACGCAGCCATCTGAAGCTTAGCCTCCAACGGATTCAGGCGGATGTAGGGATAATGTTGTTTTTGTAGAAATCCTTCTAAAC
>NZ_JBQCKP010000010.1:0-157683 GCF_051966875.1 Sporosarcina sp. SAFN-015
CAATCGCCGGTACAATACCGACAACTGGCTGCATAATAAGGTGTTTTTTAATTGTCTCAAAAAAGGTAGTCAGTGCCAAATTAAAAGGGTTCGAATCAATTGCGATCGATTGGCTCGGTATTGAAAATCCTGATGTCAGACATATTGTTCTACAGAACCCTGAAGCTTAAATTAGGCTTCAGGGTTTTGCTATCGTGAAAATGAATATGGTAAGATGGATGACGAATTTGATTTGTGGAGGGTATCCAATATGAGGCATGATGGAAGAACTGCAGATATGGGAAGGCCAGTATCAATTGAGACGGATTATTTAATCCATCCGGAAGGCTCGGTTTTAATTTCTGTAGGGAATACGAAGGTGATTTGCACGGCATCCATTGAGGAAAGAGTTCCACCGTTTTTAAGAGGAAGTGGACAAGGTTGGGTGACCGCGGAGTACTCGATGCTCCCTCGTGCTACCGGCCAGCGGACTCAACGGGAATCCTCACGCGGAAAAGTAGGCGGAAGGACAATGGAAATTCAGCGCTTGATTGGACGTGCTATGCGTGCAGTGATCGATCTGGGAGCGCTAGGAGAACGGACGATATGGATTGACTGTGATGTGATCCAAGCAGATGGCGGGACAAGGACAGCATCCATTACGGGTGCGTTTGTTGCCATGGGCATTGCTGTCTCTAAATTAACGAAAGAAAAGGGGCTAAGCCAATTTCCTATCAAAGACTATTTAGCCGCGATCAGTGTAGGGAAGACGGAAGAAGGCGTCTTGATTTTAGATCTTGATTATCCTGAGGACTCGGCAGCTGCTGTCGATATGAACGTCGTTATGACAGGCGCTGGAGAATTTGTTGAATTACAAGGGACTGGTGAAGAAGCGACATTCACACGGCAGGAAATGAATGATCTAGTCGAGCTCGCAGAAACAGGTATCCAACGATTGATCTGTGTTCAGAAGGAGGCACTTGGAGAAATCGGTACGCTTATTGGCGGAAAGGATGGCGAAGAACAATGAAGAAAATATTGATTGCAACGAACAATAAAGGGAAAGCAAAAGATTTTGAAACACTTTTTGGTCCTTTCGGTTTCGAAGTGCAAACATTGAATGATCTTGATCAAGACATTGATGTAGAAGAGACTGGCGTTACATTTGAGGAAAATGCGATTTTAAAGGCTGAAACGGTTTCGAAGCTGTTAGGTATTATGGTCATTGCTGATGATAGTGGGTTGGAAATCGATAGTCTTCATGGAGCTCCGGGCGTCTATTCTGCGCGTTACGCGGGCGAGCCAAAGAATGATGAGGCTAATATCGATAAAGTGCTGTCCGAGCTTCTGGGAGTGCCAGAGGAAGAGCGTACGGCTCGTTTCCGTTGTGTCCTTGCCGTTGCAGGACCTAGTGTGGAAACTGTAACATTTTCGGGTAGCTGTGAAGGAATGATTCTTGAGGAGAGAAGAGGAACGAACGGTTTCGGCTATGACCCGATATTTTATTCTCCTGAGAAGGGACAGGCGATGGCAGAATTGTCTCCGGAGGAAAAAGGCCAAATTTCACATCGTGGTGCAGCCCTTAGACAGTTGAAGGAGCGTTTGCCGGAGCTGCTAGATTCGTTAGGGGAAAACCAATGAAAATCGTCGTCTTGAGCGATTCGCATGGCGATAAGGAAACGGTGAAGGCCGTTTCCGCGTTGCGTGCGGATGCTATTTTTCATTGTGGAGACAGTGAACTATCATGGGATGATCCGATTTTGCAAAACCTGCATATCGTAAAAGGAAACTGTGACAGAGATCATCGTTTTCCGGATTCAATTGTAGTTGAAGTCGGTGACAAGAAAATTTGGATGGTCCATGGGCATAAGCATGATTGCAAACGGACAATGCTGCCTTTGTATTATGAAGCTCAGGAGCTAGGGGTAGATATTGTTCTTTTTGGCCATTCACATTCGTATGGCGCCGAGTTAAGTGAAGGAATATTATTTGTTAATCCAGGAAGCACATTGCTCCCAAGAGCGGGTAAACAACCAACTTTTGCAGAGATTGAATGGAACAATGGCTTCTGGATTTCCTTCAAAAACATGGATATGGAAACAGTAATTACAGTTGAAATGAAAAATATCGCAAATTAGCGTTGACTTTTCCAGCGAGCCTGCCTATAATAAAACTTGTCGTTAGGCAATCAACAGTTGCCAAACAACATGTCTCAGTAGCTCAGTTGGATAGAGCAACAGCCTTCTAAGCTGTGGGTCGGGGGTTCGAATCCCTCCTGGGACGTATTAAGTTAAATCGAACGCAATTAGAAATAAGAAACGTCCGCAAACTCTGTTTTAACAGTGTTTGCGGACGTTTCTTATTTTTTATAGAAACACTTTAAAGCGATACAAATGTGGAATATGTAGTGAACCCTAATTGGGGTCACTCTTTTAAAAGTGTCTGCCATTTGGATTCAGTTCACAATACAGGCGTTCGTTGTTCAACGATGAATTTAGTTTGAAATCAAGGTATTTTTCTTGTGCTGTTATCATTTGAGATGTAAAGTGAAGAAACGCACACAGGTAATTTATTTCCCAAACAACTTGACTAATCAAACGACAATATAGGAGGAGAAAACTTATGTATACAATTCCAGGACATCATCATATTTCGATGATTACGAAAAACGCTAGCCAAAACAATCACTTTTATAAAGACATTCTTGGTTTACGTCGTGTGAAAATGACCGTCAATCAAGATGAGCCGTCAATGTATCACTTATTTTACGGAGATAAAACAGGGAGCCCAGGCACAGAATTATCATTTTTTGAAATCCCGGTCGTCGGGCGCACCCATCGAGGGACAAATGCCATTACGCGAATTGGGTTGCTTGTCCCTTCGGAGGATAGCTTAACTTATTGGAAATCCCGTTTTGAGAAGTTCGGCGTTTCGCATGATGAAATTACAACATACGCAAACCGTCCTGCTTTGCCTTTTGAGGATTCCGAAGGCTTGCGTATGGTACTTCTCGTATCCAAAGGGGGAAAAGTCGAGCACTGGAAAACTTGGGAAAAGTCGATTGTACCAGTAGAGCATCAAATTCAAGGAATGGGTTCAGTAGAAATAACCGTCCGTAAGCTCGATAAATTAGCTCGAACGCTAACTGAAGTATTTGGTTATACTGAAGTGTCACGTACGGAAGAAGAGATGATATTCCAATCGGTGAAAGGTGAAGTGTTCGGCGAAATCGTTGTGAAATATTTAGATGGTCCAGCCGAAAAGCCGGGACGTGGAAGCATTCATCATTTAGCGATCCGAGTTAAAGACGAAGAAGAACTCGCACACTGGGATGAGCAAGTCCGCGCTCGAGGCTTCCATTCATCCGGCGTCGTGGATCGTTTCTATTTTAAAAGCTTATATTTCCGCGAGTCGAACGGCATTTTATTTGAAATTGCAACAGATGGACCGGGATTTACAATTGACGGAGATATCGAAACGTTAGGTGAGAAATTAGATCTACCGCCGTTTTTAGAATCGCGTCGTAGAGAAATAGAAGAGAAACTACAACCTATTGAGGAAAACTAATTATGGAACAATCTCGTATTGAGGTGTTATAGACCATCTTTAGTTTGTTGAGTGCTGATTAATAAATATCTATAAAATAAAGGTTGATTGAAGACGAAAGATGGGTAGAAATATAAGGAATTACTAAATTACCGTAAAGTAACATGTTAATTTGTCGAAAATAAAGGCAGGGAGGTGGTGTATAACCCGTCCCTGCCTGTTATTTGTAATCAAACATAGCCTATTTACGAGCCATTGTACGTAGTCATTAATAGAAGGAGTAATACAAATGGAAAGTTTTATAAGAGGAATTCCGAATGATATGTATGAATTCATGTTAAATCATAGTCCAGATCCTATATTTCTAATAGGTGAAAAAGGAAAAATGTTTTATGTGAATGCTGCAGCTACGGACTTGTTTGGCTATTCATCTTCTGAATGGAAGAACATCAACTTACGAAATATTATTGACCCGGAATTCTTGGGTGAAGCAGCTCTCTTTTTTTCGAAAACATTGAATGGAGAATATTGCTCTTATACTGTAAATGCTCACGACAAAAAGGGGAAGCAACTTCATTTGCAAGTTAAAAATATACCTTTGTTTACGAATGCGCGGCAACCGAAAAATGTAATGATTTTAGTTAATGATTTTACCGAACTCGTGGAAACGAAAGATGCATTGCAAAAAACAACACAGCAATTAGGTTTCTTTTATGAGTCTTCCGCAGAAGCAATGGATATTATCGACCTTGATGGCAATGTCTTGCAGGTTAACAAAGCCTTTGAGGAAATGTATGGATGGAAAGAGGAAGAAATAGTAGGGAAACCGATGCCGACAATCCCACCCGAACGGATGGGACAAGTAAAAAGAGATCGTGCCCTTGTCTTGAAAGGTTTAAGCATTAAAGGGTTGGAAGTGGATTGTTATAAAAAGGATGGCACATTAATACCCGTCAGTATTACACTTTCTCCCCTTCATGATGACCAAGGAAGAGTTATCGCATTTTCTGGCATTTCACGTGATATTTCGGAAAGAAAAAGATACGAAGAAGCATTAATACGCAGTGAAGAAAAATATCGCTTAATTGCCGAAAACATGACGGATCTAGTTACAATTTTAGATGCAAACGGAGTCATCATCTATGCATCGCCTTCCACTACCCGGGTTTTAGGATTTCCATTGGAATACTATGAGCGGAAAAATGCCTTCAATATTATCCATCCAGAAGATTTACCAGAGGTCAAAAAGTTGTTCTTATCTATATTCCGTTCAAAGGGCTCTGCTGATATGGAGTTTAGGTATGAACATAAAACGAAAGAATGGATATGGCTTGAGGCGAAAGGATCTTATTTTGTAGATGAAGAAAAGGGTGAGGGATTTGTACTGGTAGTCTCCCGCGTCATCGAAGAAAAAAGGATAATGCGTGAGAAGTTAATGCAAATGGCATTCCACGACGAATTGACGGGATTGCCAAATCGGAGACTATTCCAAGAAATCATGCGCCAAACATTGAAAGAAGCTAAACGGAATAAAGAAACATGCGCCTTGTTATATATGGATATTGATGAATTTAAATGGGTGAATGATCATCTTGGCCATTCAATAGGTGACAAGTTGTTGAAACAGTTTTCTAAAAAAGTTAAGCTATCACTTCGTGAAAGTGATGTATTTGCCCGTCAAGGCGGAGATGAATTTCTAATCCTTCTTCCTAATACCGATGAAAATGAAGCGATAACGATTGGAGCACGTATTTTAGATAGTTTGCAGGAACTATGGCAAATCGGAGAACACTCATTTACGACGACTTCAAGTATCGGCATCGCTGCATACCCAAAAGACGGCGTTTCAATCGATGAATTAATTCGAAATGCAGACAGGGCATTGTATAAAGCAAAAGAAAACGGTCGGAACACATATAGAACGTACTCTAATTAAAAATGAGTTGACAAAAAAGTTGTATGAACGACTTTGTTGTCAACTTTTTAATACATACTTATATAAACTGAAGTGAATAATTCATTTCCGGTTGGAAAATGCTATATGTTATAGTGAATGGATGAAAGAAGGTGAATCCAGTGAGACATAGATATGGAAGGCTCATTAAAAAGGATAACATCGTCGTGTTTCCTGGTGCCTTGGAACGGCTGATCGAAAAAGGGTTGGATGCAGTTGAAGATACCGACTACGCGGAAGCTGTTGAAGCGTTCGGACAGGCGTACCATTTTGACCCGGACAATACCCGATTATTAGCGCCATACGCAGTTTCATTGTACGAAACAAAAAACTTCCCATTGGCGAAAGAAGTGGCAACAAAACTACTACATAGCGGAACTACGGATTATCTTGATGCCATGGAGTTATATTTGGCGATCAGCATTCAACTTCAAGATTATGAAGAAGTCGAAATGACAATCGAAACTCTTCTAGATGAAGGAATCGTCCCACCAGACACGTTGAAGAAGTTCAACTATTTACGGGATCTAAATAAAAGACTTTCTTATAGATATATTCGTGAGGTAAGTGAACCCCAGAAACATGACTTGTTCACCTTGGATGAATTCGTGCAAGAAACAACTGAAACACAGCAGAAAATGCTTGCTGTTTTTGAAAATAGCGAGTTAGATCAGACTATCAAAAAACTCCTCGCACAAATTGTCGAAACGGAAAGCTTGCATCCGATCGTCAAAACATATGCACTCGTTCTTCTACGTGATTCAGGATATGAAAAAGAAGTGACCGTCCAGAAATTTGGATATTCAAAAAATGTCATCCCTGCAGATCTCGAACTTCCGAGTCAAGATGAACGTTCCATTAATGTAGTGAATCAGATAGGAGAGCTATTTGAAAAGGACCCATCTCGGATGCAAATGGCGATTGACGCTAGTCTGCGTTATGGAATTATTGCCTATCCTTTTTGTTGGGATGGATTTACGACTTTTGAAGTTGCTGATGCATATACAGAATACATAGAAAGCATGTTCACTGGTGAGCCGGTTACTAACACGGAATTGAATTCATTGATCAAATCTGTCGATGAACAGACAGATAGGTGATATGCATTAAATCTGTTGAAAGATCGAAAGTCTATGATATACTGTAAGGGTTGTAAATAGCGTATAAACGTGAGAAAATATATTGGTCATTATGATTCGGAGGTATTAACATGTCTGTTAAATGGGAAAAAGAAGAAGGAAATAAAGGGACGCTTACAGTTGAAGTTCCTGCTGAAACAGTAGACGCAGCACTTGACGAAGCATTCAAGAAAGTTGTAAAGAAAGTTCAAGCGCCTGGCTTCCGTAAAGGGAAAATGCCACGCAAAATGTTCGAAAGAATGTATGGCGTAGAAGCACTTTATAACGATGCTCTAGATATCATCCTTCCAGAAGCGTATTCCAACGCTCTTGACGAAGCTGACGTAGAGCCGATCGCTCAACCTGAAATCGAAATCGATGAAATGGAAAAAGGCAAAGCTTTAGTCTTCAAAGCGCATGTTACATTGAAGCCAGAAGTGAAACTTGGCGACTATAAAGGTCTTGAAGTGACACGTCAGGAAACTGAAGTGACAGACGAAGAAATCGAACAGCAATTAAAAGATCGCCAAACAGCATTAGCTGAAATGGTTGTAAAGGAAGACGGCGCTGTTGAAAACGGCGATACTGTTAACCTCGACTTCGAAGGATTCGTTGATGGCGAAGCGTTCGAAGGCGGTAAAGCTGAAGGATACGATCTTGAAATCGGTTCTGGTTCATTCATTCCAGGTTTCGAAGAGCAAGTCGTCGGTATGAAACAAGGCGAAGAAAAAGACGTTGAAGTCAATTTCCCTGAAGAGTACCATGCAACAGAATTGGCTGGAAAACCTGCAGTATTTAAAGTGAAAGTACATGAAATCAAATCGAAGGAAGTTCCAGAGCTTGATGATGAGCTTGCAAAGGAAATCGATGAAAGCGTCGAAAGCCTTGAAGAACTTCGCACAAAAATGAAAGAACAGACTGAACAAGATAAAAAAGGCGCATCTGAAACAGCAATGCGTGACGATCTTGTAGAAGCTGCAGCAAGAAATGCTGAAATTGATATCCCAGAAGTAATGATCGATTCCGAAGTGGACCGTATGATGGATGAGTTTGGACAACGTCTACAAATGCAAGGCATGAACCTTGACTTGTACTTCCAGTTCTCAGGTCAAGATGAAGCTGCATTGCGCGCACAAATGAGAGACGATGCTCTAAGCCGTGTCCGCGTTTCCTTGACGCTTGAAGCAATCGGCGCTGCTGAAGGTATTGAAGTGACTGAAGAGGAAATCAATGCTGAGCTTGAAAAAATGTCTGAACAATTTGGTATGGAAGTTGACCAAATTAAACAAACACTAGGCGGAACAAGAGTACTTGAAAACGACTTGCGTTTCAACAAGACAGTTGAATTCCTAGTTGAAAATGCAAAAGTCACTGAATAATGGGTAACGAAAAATACAAGGTGCGGTTTTCCGTGCCTTGTTTTTCATAGGCGAGGATTTTTTGGGAAGCCTAGTAAGGCAGTTCTAAATAGTTGATAAAAACGGGGGAATCTTGTAAGATTGTCACTTGAATAGGGGTGAGCTTGATGTTCAAATTTAATGATGAAAAAGATAATTTAAGTTGTTCTTTTTGTGGTAAAACCCAAGACCAAGTACGAAAACTCGTTGCCGGTCAGGGTGTTTATATTTGTGATGAGTGTGTTGAACTTTGTGCGGAAATCGTCGAGGAGGAAGTGGGCCTTGATGAACACTTCGAGCTGAAAGATGTTCCGAAACCACGTGAAATCCAAGGCATTTTAGATGAATATATTATCGGTCAAGATCGAGCTAAGAAATCATTGGCTGTTGCAGTTTACAACCACTACAAACGTATTAATACAAATAGCAAGGTTGACGATGTGGAAATCGCAAAATCAAATATCGTCTTAATTGGGCCTACTGGTAGCGGTAAAACGTTGTTGGCGCAAACATTGGCGCGTATTCTCGATGTTCCTTTCGCTATCGCAGACGCAACTTCATTGACAGAAGCAGGTTATGTCGGTGAAGACGTTGAAAATATTTTATTGAAATTGATCCAAGCGGCAGATTTTGATATTGAACGTGCTGAAAAAGGAATCATCTATATTGACGAAATCGATAAAGTTGCCCGTAAGTCGGAAAACGCATCGATTACTCGTGATGTATCGGGTGAAGGTGTACAGCAAGCCCTCTTGAAAATACTAGAAGGCACGGTTGCAAGCGTTCCACCACAAGGCGGTCGTAAGCATCCGCACCAAGAATTCTTGCAAATCGATACGACCAATATCCTGTTCATCGTTGGTGGAGCGTTCGATGGTATGGAAGAAATTATAAAACGCCGTACTGGGCAAAAAGTGATTGGTTTTGGCACGAATGCAGATGAGGAATCCAAAGAGGAAGCATCCTTGCTTTCAAAACTGATTCCAGAAGATCTACAGCGTTTTGGACTGATTCCAGAGTTCATCGGCCGTCTACCAGTGATTGCAACATTAGAGCAGTTGGACGAAGCAACTCTTTATCAAATCCTGACGGTTCCGAAAAATGCAATCGTTAAACAGTACCAGAAGATGGTTGAATTGGATGGCGTTGCATTGCGCTTTGACGAGGATGCTCTTATGGAGATTGCCAAGGAAGCGATTGAACGGAAGACGGGCGCTCGTGGATTGCGTTCCATTATCGAAAACATCATGTTGGATATTATGTATGAACTTCCTTCACTTGATGAAGTGACAGAATGTATCATTACGAAAGATTCCGTCCTGAAAAAGTCAAGTCCGATCCTTTATCGAGAAGATGGAACACAGTTAGATCTCGATCAAGAGAAGAATACGGCCTGAAAATTGGAGGAATAAAGCTGACTCCGACGGAGCGATACATTCGCTCATCGGTTGTCGGCTTTTTCCACCTTATATGATTTGTACATAATGGATATACATAACTTATGGAGGTGACTTCCGCATGCCAAATCAAAAAAAGCTGAACGTGCCTTTATTGCCTTTACGCGGGATGTTGGTTTACCCGACGATGGTTTTACATATTGACGTCGGGAGAGAGCGCTCCGTATTCGCGGTAGAACATGCAATTGCAAACGGTAATTACATCATGCTCGCTTCACAGAAAGATACGGGCGTGGAAAATCCGGAAGCTGATGACTTATACAAAATTGGTCTTTTGGCTTATGTTAAGTCATTGACTGAATTGAACAATGGAACATACCGTCTCTATATTGAAGGCATTGAAAGGGCGGAATGGTCCAATTATGAAGAGGCGGATCTCTACCCCGTCGTTGATGTGAATAGTATTCCTGATGATACAGAAGTGGATGCGGAATGTATCGCCCTAATGCGAATCTTATTACCTTATTTTGAGAACTACACCAATTATTCAGCAAAGGTGTCACAAGAGACATTCGATTCCATTGCTACAATTGAAGAGCCGGGCAGATTTGCAGATATGATCGCTTCTCATCTGCCACTAAAATTATCTGCAAAACAAGAAATCCTTGAAATTACCGACGTTAAAAAACGATTGGAATTTCTAATCAATAAATTGCATGATGAACAAGCTATCCTTGCGTTGGAACGTAAAATTAACACACGCGTGAAAGAAGCGATGGAGCGGACGCAGAAGGAATTTTATCTCCGTGAGCAGATGAAAGCTATACAGAAAGAACTTGGCGACAAAGATGGAAAAAGTATTGAAGTCGTGGAGCTCACAAAAAAAATTGAAGAAGCGGGCATGCCCGAAAATGTGAAACAAATAGCATTCAGGGAGTTGGATCGCTATGAAAAGGCTCATTCCGCCTCTGCTGAAAGTGGAGTGATCCGGAATTATATCGATTGGCTTATCGCTTTACCGTGGTCTGATGCATCGAAGGATCAATTGGATATTAAAAGATCTGAGGAAATATTGAACCGCGACCATGAAGGACTTGATTCAGTCAAGGAACGTATTTTGGAGTACCTTGCCGTCCGTCAAATGACGAAATCATTGCGTGGGCCGATTCTATGTCTTGATGGTCCGCCAGGAGTAGGGAAAACTTCGCTCGCCCGTTCAATTGCGGAATCATTAGGCCGTAAATTTGTACGGATTTCACTTGGCGGCGTACGTGATGAATCTGAAATAAGAGGGCATCGTCGTACATATGTCGGTGCTATGCCGGGACGAATTATTCAAGGTATGAAAAAAGCTGGAAAGATTAATCCTGTTTTCCTGCTCGATGAAATTGATAAGATGTCCAATGACTTCAGAGGAGACCCGTCATCGGCCATGCTGGAAGTTTTGGATCCTGAACAAAATTCGACGTTCAGCGATCATTATATTGAAGAACCCTATGATCTGTCGAATGTATTATTCATCGCAACTTCCAACGATTTAAGTTCCATTCCTGGACCTTTGCGGGACCGCATGGAAATCATTTCGATTCCTGGATATACTGAACTCGAAAAGCGGTCTATTGCGAAAAACCATCTTATTCCGAAACAGTTGAAAGAGCACGGATTAACAAAATCACAGGTTCGTTTTAGTGACGATGCAATCCGTAATATCGTCCGTTATTATACACGTGAAGCCGGCGTCCGAGGGTTGGAGAGGGAGATAGCGAGGATTTGCAGACGAGCAGCAAAGCAGATCGTTACCGGAGAAAAGAAAAGTATTACAGTCAGCGTAAAAACTCTTGATGCATTGTTAGGCAAGAAGAGACATACTTATGGACAAGCAGAAAAGAAAAATCAGGTCGGTGTTGCAACTGGTTTGGCATATACGACAGTCGGTGGGGATACACTTCAAATCGAGGTTTCATTATCTCCCGGCAAAGGTAAACTCATATTGACGGGTAAGTTGGGCGATGTCATGAAAGAGTCCGCGCAAACAGCGTTGTCATATGTCAGATCAAAAGCTGTGAATTTTCATATTAATCCTAATTTCCACGAATCAAATGATATCCATATTCACGTTCCGGAAGGCGCTGTCCCGAAAGATGGGCCATCTGCAGGCGTGACTATTGCGACCGCCCTCGTTTCGGCGTTAACAAAACGTCCGATTAAGAGGGAAGTTGGTATGACAGGTGAAATAACGCTTCGTGGCAGAGTATTACCGATCGGTGGCGTGAAGGAAAAGTCATTAAGTGCACATCGTGCAGGCTTGACCACAATTATCTTGCCTATTGCAAATGAAAGAGACATTGAAGATATACCGGAAAGTGTGCGTAATGAACTTACATTTAAGCTTGTCTCAGATGCTGAGGAAGTATTGGCGTACGCATTGGAGGAGGCTTCCGAATGAAAGTCAATCAAGTTGAAATGATTATGAGTGCAGTAAAACCTGAGCAGTACCCGGATGATGGATTCCCCGAATTTGCATTGGCAGGCCGTTCGAATGTAGGGAAATCTTCGTTCATCAATAAAATGATTGGACGGAAAAGCTTGGCCCGTACATCATCGAAGCCCGGGAAGACCCAAACCTTGAATTTTTATAAGATTGAAGAAAAATTATTTTTCGTCGACGTTCCCGGTTATGGGTATGCAAAAGTGTCCAAATCGGAACGGGAAGCTTGGGGTAAGATGATTGAAAGATATTTAACGGGACGTGAACAACTTCGCGCTGTTGTCCTTATCGTTGATCTTCGTCATCCGCCAAGCGTAGATGATTGTATTATGTATGACTTCTTAGGTCATTACGATATTCCTACAATCGTCATTGCGACGAAAGCCGATAAAATTCCGAGAGGCAAATGGGAAAAACATAAAAAAATCGTTAGAAATGAATTGAATATGCGTGCTGGAGATCCTTTGGTCCTTTTTTCTTCAGAAAAAGGGATCGGAATGGATGAGGCGTGGCGTGAAATAGAAAATAGAATGTAATGGTAATCCGGATGAATTCTACGTTCATCCGGATTTTTCTTCAAAAGCGGAGGCGGCCAGCTTAGATGCGACAGGCATAAGGCGGACCTGCGAAACGGCGCTTTATGCCGTACAGCAGGGCTGACTTATGACCCCGAGCATCTGGCCGGCGGAGCTAGATGTTAAAGCGGAACCTTATTACATTAGAATTATTACAAAAATAGGGAACGAGCCGTTGTTATTTCAAGAGTTAGTCACAAAATTGTCCGTTATAAAAAGTATGATATGTTATAATCGTATATGGTAAATAGAACGGGAGAGGTGTGAACACCTTATGTATACTATCGTGGTCGGTGTCAACCACCGAACAGCTCCAGTGGAAATCAGGGAGAAATTATCTTTTGTAGAAGCTGATCTGCCGAAGGCTATGGAAGCATTGCAAAAAGAGAAGAGTATTTTGGAAAACGTCATCATATCTACGTGCAATCGTACTGAAATATATGCAGTGGCGGATCAAATTCATACTGGCCGTTATTATGTAAAACGGTTTTTAGCGGATTGGTTTGACATGGAGCTTGAGGAATTATCCCCCCATTTGCTCATTTATGAAAATGATGCAGCGATTGAACATTTAATGCGTGTATCTGCAGGCATCGATTCAATGGTGCTTGGAGAAACGCAAATTTTAGGACAAGTACGCAACAGCTTCCTGGAAGGGCAGAATATTGGAACGACAGGAACAGTGTTCAATGAATTGTTCAAAAAGTCGATAACGCTTGCGAAAAAGGCCCATTCAGAAACTGCTATCGCGGATAATGCTGTTTCTGTATCTTATGCAGCAGTCGAGCTTGGTAAAAAAATCTTTGGTTCATTGAACGATAAACATATTGCCATCCTCGGTGCAGGGAAGATGGGTGAATTGGCCATTAAGAACTTGCACGGCAGTGGAGCAGGAAAAGTGACAGTCATCAATCGTACTTTGTCGAAAGCGGAAGAAATGGCGAAGCAATTCGGAGGCGTGGCAAAGCCGATGCAGGAATTGCAATGCACTCTATTGGAAGCGGATGTATTAATTAGTTCTACGGGCGCAACCGATTTTGTCATTGATTTCGAACTGATGCAATATGTCGAGAAGCTTCGTAAAGGAAAGCCGATCTTCATGGTCGATATCGCGGTTCCTCGCGACTTGGACCCTAGAATTGGCGACTTGCCGAATGTTTTCCTTTACGACATTGATGACTTGCAAGGAATCGTCGAAGCGAACTTGGCGGAGCGTAAACGCGCAGCGGAAGAAATCGGTTTGATGATTGAAGCAGAAGTTGTCGACTTCAAGGAATGGATTGCGACGCTTGGTGTTGTGCCGCTCATTTCTGCATTACGTGAAAAAGCACTCACTATCCAAGCGGAAACAATGGCAAGTATTGAAAATAAAATGCCGAATTTGACGGAACGCGAAAAGAAATTATTGAACAAACATACGAAATCAATCGTCAATCAAATGCTGAAGGACCCGATCTTGCAAGCTAAAGAGCTGGCGCTGGATGAAAAAGCGTCGGAAAAATTGACCTTGTTCAAGCAAATATTTGGATTGGCCGATGACGTGGAAGAGGAAGTCGTCCATGCAAAAACTCAATCCATTATCAAATCGCCTAACTTAGCCGAGGCGTAATTTATTTGATTAGATACATGCGAAAGGCAGAGGTTGCGTCATGACCGAAATGACTATGGCGAGATTTCATGAAGTAATCGTCGTCCTGTATGCGGTGAGCCTCGTATTTTACTTCATTGATTATTTGAACAGTAATAAAATCGCCCATCGCAGTGCATTATGGATTTTATCGGTCGTCTATGTGATGCAAAGCGGATACCTCATTGCGCGGGTGATCGATACACAGCGATTCCCCGTCCTTTCCCTGTATGAAGGGATCTATTTCTACGCTTGGCTGCTTATATCGTTATCGATAATCCTCCAAGTGTTTTCAAAGGTCGGGTTCGCTGTTTTCTTTTTAAATGTTATTGGATTTATATTTATGACAATTCATACATTCACGCCGACACAGATTGATAAATCGCCGGTCGGGGAATCGCTCATATCTGAATTGCTTTTCATTCATATCACTTTTGCGATTCTTTCGTATGCGGCATTCGCGATGTCTTTTGTTTTCGCAATCCTTTATTTGCTCGTCTATAAAGTGTTGAAAAAGAAAAAGTGGACAAAGCAATTTGGACGGCTCCCATCACTTCAGCAATCGCTATCAGGGATGAAAGCTTCTATTTACACGGGAATCCCGGTATTGTTCATTAGTCTTGTGTTGGGGATTCAGTGGGCAACAGTCGCGTTGGATGACTGGATGATCACCGACATGAAGATTATCGGGTCTTTCCTCGTTATTATCCTTTATAGTTTAGTATTGTTTTTACAAAGAAGAGGTAGACTGACAGCGAACGATTTTGCTTGGGCGAACGTCTTCGCTTTTCTTTTTGTTATCGTCAACTTTTTTCTTGGAAGCAGATTATCGCAATTCCATTTTTGGATTTGACGTTTTAAGAGTACTTCAATAGGAGGAAGATCATATTGAGAAAAATCATCGTAGGATCGAGAAGGAGCAAGCTCGCTCTAACACAAACAAATTGGTTTATCGACCAAATGAAAGCAGCGGGTGCTCCTTTTGAATTTGAAGTGAAGGAAATTGTGACAAAAGGGGATAAGATCCTCGATGTAATGCTCTCAAAGGTGGGAGGCAAAGGCTTATTCGTCAAGGAGATCGAGCAAGCGCTATTCGATAAAGAAATTGACTTCGCTGTTCATAGCATGAAAGATATGCCAGCTATTTTGCCTGAAGGGCTGACAATCGGATGTATTCCTCCGCGGGTTGATGCTCGTGATGCATTCATCTCAAAAGGTCATGTGAAATTCATGGACTTGCCGGTAGGGGCAGTCGTAGGAACTTCAAGCTTACGCCGTAGCTCACAGCTGCTCATGCTTCGTCCCGATCTTGAAATAAAATGGATACGTGGCAATATCGATACACGATTGAAGAAAATGCAAGATGGAGAATATGATGCGATTTTGTTAGCTGCCGCAGGCTTAAAGCGGATGGGGTGGAGCGACGACGTCGTTACTGAATATATGTCGATCGAAGACTGTATTCCGGCTGTCGGCCAAGGAGCGCTTGCAATTGAATGTAGAAGTGATGATGAAGAACTGCTTGCCGAACTGAAAAAAGTTTCCGACGATAAAACATGGCTTGAAGTCGATGCAGAACGAACTTTCCTATCCGAAATGGACGGCTCTTGCCAAGTTCCGATTGCAGGATTTGCGGTTTACGATGGTGATGAAGTGGAACTAACAGGGTTTATCGCTTCGCCGGACGCAAAGCAAGTCTTCAAAAAGACAGTTCGCGGTTCAAATCCGATCGAGGTAGGCAAATCTGTCGCATCCACTCTACGTGCTGAAGGTGCTGCAGAAGTGATTGAGAAAGTGAAGGCGGAAATGGATGCCTGAATTGCCTTTGAAAGGTGAATCTGTAATTTTCACAGGAACACCGAAATCACTTGAGATTTTCGATCTTGTTAAGGAATACGGAGGCATTCCATACTCCTTGCCGCTTATTCAAGTGAATGAAATTGAAGATAGAACAGATGAATATGAACTGAAAAGATGTGCAGAGTTTGATTGGTTAATATTCACCAGCCAAAGTGCTGTGACAGCATTCCATTCAAAAATGAAACGATTCCATGTGACATCTCAACATATTCCATCCAAAATTGCTGCTGTTGGTACACAGACTGCTGCGGCATTAGAAAAGATTGGCTTTACGGTGGAATTTATCCCGTCCATTTTTAGTGCCGACGTCTTCGTAAAGCAATTCAAGCCTACGGTAAACAGAAAGCTGCGAGTGCTGTTTTTAAAAGGAAACTTAGCGGGCAGCATCATCCGTGAAGAACTGCCTTTTCAAGTTGAAGAATGGACAGTCTATGAAACAATTGCCAAATTGGATTCGGTAGATTCAATTATTGAGATATTGGAAACCGGGGACAACAACACTGTCTTATTCGCCAGCCCGTCAGCGGTGCATGTCTATCATGAACGCATCGTTCCTGTTGTCGGTTGGAAAGGGTATGCAATAGGAGCGATCGGACATGTCACAGAAAAAGCTTTGCTTGACGCAGGGGCAGTAGTGGATGTAAAGCCTGAAATTTATACTCTAAAGGAACTCGTCAAGGTTTTGGCGAAACGAAAGGAAGATATCCAATGACTCAACTACAATTTCGACGTAATCGTCGACTGCGCACTTCAGCTGCAATGCGTTCGATGGTAAGGGAAACAATTTTGCATAAAGAGGATTTTATTTATCCGATATTCGTCATAGAAGGCGAACATGTGAAAAACGAAATTAGCTCGATGCCGGGTATTTACCAATTGTCACTTGATCGTTTAATGGAGGAAGTGGATGAAGTCGTTTCATTAGGCATCCCTTCTGTCATCCTGTTCGGTATTCCTGCAGAGAAAGATGCGACGGGCACGGGGGCGTTTGATGATGAAGGCATTGTACAGCGTGCGACGCGCCTCATCAAAGAGAAGCATCCATCGCTCGTTGTAATTGCCGACACTTGCCTTTGTGAGTATACGGATCATGGGCATTGTGGAGTCGTTCATGGATCCGACGTATTGAATGATCCATCGCTTGAACTGCTGGCTAAAACTGCGGTCAGCCAAGCAAAAGCGGGAGCTGACATTATTGCCCCTTCCAATATGATGGATGGATTTGTCATCGCCATTAGGGAAGCGCTTGACAAAGCTGGCTTCGAAAATGTGCCGATCATGTCATATGCTGTCAAATATTCTTCAGCTTACTACGGACCGTTTCGTGATGCTGCTGACTCAGCTCCGCAATTCGGCGATCGCAAAACGTATCAAATGGACCCTGCCAACCGGATGGAAGCACTTCGCGAGGCGGAGTCTGATGTTATGGAAGGCGCGGATTTCTTAATTGTCAAACCTGCTTTGTCCTATTTAGATATTATGCGTGATGTGAAAAACAACGTCCTTCTTCCTGTCGTCGCTTACAATGTGAGCGGTGAGTATTCGATGGTGAAGGCAGCTGCACAAAATGGCTGGATCAATGAAAAAGAGATTGTATTGGAAACATTGACAAGTATGAAACGCGCAGGTGCGGATCTTATTATGACATACCATGCAAAAGACGCAGCGCGTTGGCTGGAGGGAAAATAAATGGGGAAAAGTTATGAAAAGTCTAAGAAAGCGTTCGCAGAAGCAGTAAAGTTAATGCCAGGTGGCGTGAACTCTCCTGTCCGGGCTTTCAAATCAGTCAATATGGATCCGATATTCATGGAAAGCGGAAAAGGACCGATCATTAAAGATATCGATGGCAATGAGTATATCGACTATGTCCTTTCTTGGGGTCCGTTGATTTTGGGACATGCTGATCCAGATGTCGTTGAAAGCATCAAGAAAGTGGCTGAGACAGGTACAAGCTTCGGAGCACCGACATTACTGGAAAATGAACTTGCGAAAATTGTTATTGACCGTGTCCCTTCCATTGAGGTTGTCCGTATGGTTTCTTCAGGAACGGAAGCGACAATGAGCGCATTGCGTTTAGCTCGCGGATATACAGGTCGTAATAAGATTTTGAAATTTGAAGGCTGTTACCATGGCCATGGCGATTCACTTCTCATTAAAGCTGGTTCCGGCGTCGCTACACTAGGTTTGCCGGATAGCCCGGGAGTACCTGAGGGGATTGCAAAGAACACGATTACAGTGGCGTACAATGATATGGATGGCGTTCGTGCCGCATTCGACCAATTTGGGGACGATTTAGCGGGCGTCATCGTTGAGCCGGTTGCAGGGAACATGGGAGTTGTCCCACCGGAGCCGGGCTTCCTTGAAGGATTGCGTGAAATCACCGAGCAGAATGGCACATTGCTTATCTTCGACGAAGTGATGACTGGTTTCCGTGTCGATTACAATTGTGCGCAAGGCTATTTCGGAATCACTCCTGACCTAACTTGCCTTGGCAAAGTGATCGGCGGTGGACTTCCTGTCGGAGCATATGGTGGGAAGCGTGAAATCATGGAAAATATCGCACCTGCAGGAACTGTGTATCAAGCAGGGACATTATCTGGAAATCCGATGGCGATGACAGCTGGCATCGAAACATTGAAAAAATTGACGCCTGCTTCATATGACCATTTCAAGAAGCTAGGCGATCAGTTGGAGGCTGGCTTCCGTGAAGCGGCGACGAAATACAATATCCCACATACTGTGAACCGTGCCGGCTCTATGATCGGCTTCTTCTTTACGAATGAAAAAGTATACAACTATGACCAAGCGAAAACGTCCGACTTGGAGTTGTTTGCAGAATACTTCCGTCTAATGGCAGAAGAAGGCATTTTCCTTCCGCCATCCCAGTTTGAAGGTATGTTCTTATCTGCAACCCACACGGAAGAGCATATCGAACAAACTGTTCAAGCATTCCATAAAGTGTTCGCCCAATTGGCGCGATAATCCTACACCACCTATTGTCGATCGACAATAGGTGGTTTTTTATTCTACCTACCCCTCTTGATGCATATAATGGCAAGTGAATGAAACCGGGGAGGGAAATGGAATGAAAAAGCTGCAATGGAATATGGAAGAAGTCTTTTATTTTCCTGAAAGCGTCGGAGTGCCAAAGGATGCACGTTTAGTTAAAGTGAAAGCAGGATTTACAGAAAAACGATCTGAAGATGCGGTCCGCCTTTCTGGAATTTATCATATCGCCGCCAAGGTCGATTTTGGCGAGGGAGAGCGGAGTGAGACACTTCCAGCAGACGCGGTCTTTGTGGATGATGTAGAGCTCGATGGGGAAACGGGTTATTTTGAATACGCTGTGCCTTTATATATCGATTTGCCTCCTGAAGTTGAACATCCATTGCATATTGAAGCGACAAATGTCAAAACAACATTTGACGGACAAGGTGCCTTCACAGTCGCTTGGAATGTAAACTGTACGTATGGAGAGGATTCGACCGCAAAAGCTGCAAGCGATGAGCCAGCGGCAAAAACTAGTAATGAAACTGCCTCCAACGAGACTTCCAATGTACAGACTGCCAACAACAAGTCTTCATCGGAAGCGAATAATGAAGCAGAATCCGTAGAAGAGAAGACGGATGCTGTAGCAGTTAAAGAAACGCCAAAGGAAAAAGTCGCAGCAGGAATGTCGGAGCAGGAACAAGCTGTTCAAGTTTCCGAACCTCGACCAGCCGCAGCTGTACAAAGTCGAACAAAAGCTGTGCCTGTACAAGAGCGGCAGACAGCTGCAATGCATGACAGCAGCTCGTGGAATGACCTTGATGATATGCTGTCATACATCGCAACGTTGCCGGATGAATGGACGACGACAAGATTCCGCTCAAATGATATCTTTGTAAAGGAGGAAAGTTAAACCTATAAGCGCGCATAATAGGAGGAAATCACCCGTCGTAGGGACGATTAAAACCCTAATGAGCTGAAAAACGGCAATAGGGATGATGATGCCTTTGCAATAAAATCTTGTCTTCCGTAGCCACGGGGGCAATAAATAAGGATTGTATCCCTTTCTCATAAATACCTTCCTTTCATATTTACTTGACGAAATCTCCTCTAATCGAATATAATACTCATAACTATATAATGATGCTTTGATCGGGAAAGTACGTGAGTTTCATTTATCCAAGAGAGGGCGCCGTCGGTGGGAGGGCCTATAAATGAATTTACAGAAAGTCACCCAGGAGCAGTTTCCGTGAATTTTGAGTAGCGGAAGCCGGTTTGAAACCGTTATTTATTATTGAGGCGCAAACATTTTTTTAGTTTGCGTGAATAAAGGTGGTACCACGGATAACTCCTTCGTCCTTTTTGACGAACGGAGTTTTTTTGTATTCACTTTTACAAGCAGCACGTGCAAGTAAAGAGGAGGAGTTCATATGTCAACAGAAAACTTGTCAATGCCAACGAAATATGAGCCGCAGTCAATTGAAGCGGGCCGTTACGAATGGTGGCTGAAAGGTAAATACTTTGAAGCACAGCCTGAAAGCGGGAAAGAACCGTACACAATCGTCATTCCACCGCCGAATGTTACAGGTAAGCTCCATTTAGGGCATGCTTGGGATACTACGCTGCAAGATATTCTTATCCGCATGAAGCGGATGCAAGGCTATGATGCTTTATGGCTTCCAGGAATGGACCATGCGGGTATTGCGACACAAGCGAAGGTAGAAGAAAAACTTCGTGAAGAAGGAAAATTCCGTTACGACCTTGGACGTGAAAAGTTCCTAGAGGAAACGTGGAAATGGAAAGATGAATATGCTGGTCATATACGTGCGCAATGGTCGAAATTAGGTCTCGCGCTTGATTTTTCAAGGGAACGCTTCACGTTAGATGAAGGATTGTCAAAAGCTGTCCGCGAAGTCTTCGTAAAACTTTACGAAAAAGGTTTTATTTATCGCGGTGAGTATATTATCAACTGGGACCCGGCAACGAAAACTGCACTTTCGGATATTGAAGTTATCCATAAGGATGTTCAGGGTGCATTCTATCATATGCGCTATCCACTCGCTGACGGAACGGGCAGTATCGAAATTGCAACGACGCGTCCTGAAACAATGCTTGGAGATACTGCGGTAGCAGTTCATCCGGAAGACGACCGTTATAAGCATTTAATCGGCAAAACGGTTACATTACCGATTGTCGGACGGGAGATTCCGATTGTTGCTGATGATTATGTCGACATGGAATTTGGAAGCGGCGCAGTAAAAATTACGCCGGCACATGACCCGAATGACTTTGAAATCGGAAATCGCCATAACTTGCCTCGCGTTCTTGTCATGAATGAAGACGGCAGCATGAACCAACTTGCAGGCAAATATGAAGGGATGGATCGCTTCGAATGCCGAAAAGCAATCGTCAAAGATTTACAGGATATCGACGTTTTATTCAAAATCGAAGATCACTTGCATTCTGTCGGGCATTCTGAACGTAGCGGAGCTGTCGTTGAACCATATTTGTCAACACAATGGTTCGTTAAAATGGCGCCGCTAGCAGAAGAAGCGATTAAACTTCAGCAATCCGAAGGAAAAGTCAACTTCGTTCCGGAACGTTTTGAAAAGACATATTTGAGCTGGATGGAAAATATCCATGATTGGTGTATTTCCCGTCAACTTTGGTGGGGACATCGTATTCCTGCTTGGTACCACAAAGAAACCGGCGAAGTGTATGTCGGTCATGAAGCTCCTCAAGATATCGAGAATTGGAACCAAGAAGAAGATGTACTCGATACATGGTTCTCATCCGCATTATGGCCATTTTCGACAATGGGCTGGCCAGATTTGGATAATGAAGAGTTCAAACGCTATTATCCGACTGATGCACTCGTAACGGGTTATGATATCATTTTCTTCTGGGTATCCCGGATGATTTTCCAAGGTATCGAATTCACTGGTCAACGTCCATTCAAAGATGTATTGATCCACGGTCTCGTCCGTGCAGAAGATGGACGGAAGATGTCGAAATCACTTGGCAATGGAATCGATCCGATGGAAGTGATCGATAAATACGGAGCGGACGCATTGCGCTATTTCCTAGCGACAGGTTCGTCACCAGGCCAAGATTTACGCTACTCAACTGAAAAAGTTGAAGCAATCTGGAACTTTGCAAATAAAATTTGGAATGCTTCACGTTTCGCTTTGATGAATATGGACGGCATGAAGTATGAAGAAATCGATCTTACAGGTGAAAAATCCGTTGCAGATGCATGGATTCTGACACGATTGAATGAAACGATTGAACAAGTAACGAAGCTTGCGGAGAAATACGAATTCGGCGAAGTCGGCCGTGCGCTTTACAATTTCATCTGGGATGACTTCTGTGACTGGTATATCGAAATGGCGAAATTGCCGTTGTACGGTGAAGACGAAACTGCAAAGAAAACAACTCGTTCCGTTCTTGCATACGTCCTCGATAACACGATGCGTCTCTTACATCCGTTAATGCCGTTCATTACGGAGGAAATCTGGCAGAACCTTCCTCACGAAGGGGAGTCGATTACGGTAGCTGCTTGGCCAGTAGCTGATCCTGCGTTGACGGATACGGCAAAAGCATCCGATATGAAGCTGCTCGTTGACCTTATTCACGCAGTACGTAATATTCGTGCTGAAGTGAATACGCCAATGAGCAAAAAAGTACCTCTTTATATCGCTGCGAAAGACGAAACGACTGTATCCGTTTTGGAAGCGAACCGTAGCTATATCGAACGTTTCTGCAATCCGGAAACACTGGAGATTGGAGTCGGTATTTCAGCGCCGGGCAAATCGATGTCAGCTGTCATTACGGGAGCAGAATTGTTCTTGCCACTTGAAGGGTTGCTGAATCTTGATGAAGAGATTGAGCGATTGAAGAAAGAACTGGCGAAGTGGGAAAGCGAAGTGAAACGTGTTCAAGGCAAACTTTCCAATGAGCGATTCATTTCAAAAGCGCCTGAAGCGGTTGTAGCAGAAGAGCGCGCAAAAGAGCAGGATTATTTAGAGAAGAAAGCTGCAGTCGAACGCCGTATTGAAGAATTAAAAGAGATTTAAAAAGGAAAAAGAGTTGGTCCTCCAGTAGTGGAGTTGACCATCTCTTTTTTAGTTTGTTCAAAAAAGCGACTAGTAAAGTACGGCGAGTGATCATAAACGTGCGTGAGTGATTATAAATGTGCGTGAGTGATCATAAATCCATGCGGGTGATCATAAACGCGCGTGAGTGATCAAAAATCCGTGCAAGTGATCAAAAATCCGTGCGAGTGATCATAAATGTGCGTGAGTGATCAAAAATCCGTGCGAGTGATCATAAATGTGCGTGAGTGATCATATATCCGTGCGAGTGATCATAAACGCGCGTGAGTGATCAAAAATCCGTGCGAGTGATCATAAATGTGCGTGAGTGATCATAAATCCGTGCGAGTGATCATAAACGCGCGTGAGTGATCAAAATCCGTGCGAGTGATCATAAATCCGCGTGAGTGATCATAAATGTGCGTGAGTGATCATAAATCCGCGTGAGTGATCATAAACTCTCCAATTTCCTCTTCACATACTCCAGCAATTTCTCCGCAACTGAAAAATCATGGGTGATATACAGCGATCTCGCGCCGACTGGGTCTTCAATTTCATTCAACATCCAACCACCGTCCGGCAATAACAGGAAATCGATGCCGATATAATCGCTTTTTAATGCCTTGGCAATTCTCCGGACTTCATTTTCTTGCCAGGACGAAAGTGTGTATTTCTCCACAGTCCCGCCAAGGGTAAAATTCGACTTGAAAGAGTCATTTCCAATTCGTTTGACAGCTCCTAACACTTCCTTACCGAGCATGAAAACACGGACGTCCGTGGAATCCGATTCGATATATGGCTGCACAATTGTCCGTCTTCCTTCGAATTGAGCGAAAAACTCTATTGCCTCATTCTGTGTATGACAAAGAAAAACTTCGCGGCCCCCATGTCCATCAATTGTTTTCAACACAAAAGGGGCAGGGGGTATGTCTAATAAGGAATTTGCCCTTTTTGTTGGAACTGCAGGAACCCCTAACAACGAAGCTAGTTCATAAGTCTTCAGCTTATCGTTTGCAATTTTGTTCACTTCCCCCCGGTTGATCACTCGGAATCCCGCAGACTCCCATTTTCTCGAAAGCTCTGGATCTCGGTCGCGGAATAAAATAAAATCCGCATCATCGTCCGGTTCTTCCTCATCTACTAACAACGTCAATGCAATATCCATCCTTGAAGCATGAATCATCAAATCATCAATGAACCCGCGATTCCGTTCCGCTTCCTTTAACGAGTAATAAACATACCCTTTCATGCAAGTTTACCTAAAATGTATTCGATCATCTTGTCTGCTACGTTGATGCCCGTCACGTTATAAATATTGCGGATATGCGCTGCGGCATTCACTTCGCAGACAAGTGGTGCTTCATTTTCTCCAAACAATAGATCGACACCTGCAAATTCGGCACCGACCGCATCTGCCGCGCATATCGCCAGTGCCTCCTGTTCTGGAGTCAGGTCAATCATACTAGCCACTCCGCCGTTTGTAATATTTGCTCGGAAATCCGTCTCGGATAAACGATACATCGCCGCGACAATTTCACCGCCAACAATATTTACTCGGATATCCCTTCCTCTACTCGTCGCAATGAACTGCTGAAATACATAATCGACTCCACGCAATTCATCTACTTTCGAAAAGAACTGCTCTTCTGTTTCAATCAAATACACTTTCATGCCGAATGATCCGTGGCCTTCTTTGATAATCATAGGCAAGCCTAGTTTTTCAAGAACCATTTCATAATAGCCCGATCCTTCAATCGTAAAATTCGGATATACTTTCGGTGCGATAATCGTTTCGGGCATTGGAATATCATTCTTTGCCAGTTGTATGTATTGCTTCGCTTTATTATCACATGTCTCAATTACTTCAGGGTCATTAAAGACAGGGATACCAGCATTTTTCAAAAATGTGGCCAGCAGGATATCTTTGTCCAGAAAGACGACAAAATCAGGTCGGACTTTCAACTTTTCATTAAGGGCCATAAGCACTTCATAGTTCTTTTTCAGGGTAGCATTGACGCCTGCCCGTTCAGCAGCGTCTCGTAAAAGGTCCGCCTGATCGCGAAATTTATCACTCGTTAAACTCCCGTTATAGATTACCCAACAATTTTTCATTTCGTTCCCTCCGGCCGTGATATACTATTTCTAAGCTGATTTTACCATAAGGGGCGAGTGAATTGATTCCAAAATTTGATGAATATAAAGAGCGATTTGACATCATTAGTGATGATGAAATAAAACCGGGGCTTGATAGCATTCGTAAAGCACTTCAAAAGGTTGGGAATCCAGAAAAGTGTCTACCTGTCATTCATGTGGCGGGAACAAACGGAAAAGGCTCCACTATTGCTTTCATGGAATCCATCTTAAAAGAGCATGGATTTTCGACAGGGGTCTTCTCGTCACCTGCGTTGGTAGATGTGCATGACCAAATTCGTATAAATGGGCTCCCGATCAGTTCGGAAGAGATGGATAAGACGTTTCTCAAAATGAAAGAGTCGGATCTAAGCGGAACGTTGACTGATTTTGAATTGTTGACAGTTGCGGCTTTCCTTACTTTTGAACGGTTAGCTCCTGATTATGTCTTGCTCGAATGCGGGATGGGGGGCAGTTTCGACAGCACGAATGTCGTTTCGCCGCTCGTATCAGTTATTACATCAATCGCCCTTGACCATATCGGTTTTCTTGGAGGAACGATTGAGGAGATAACTGAGCATAAGGCAGGGATTATTAAAGAGAATACGTCAGTAGTCGTTGGTCCGCTTCCAAAAGAGGCTATGATCGTCGTTCGAATGAAAGCGAAGGAGACGAACAGTAAAGTTATCGCATACGGAGAAGATTTCATAACGAAAGATGAGGAGTTTATCGGGGAATCAATTCGGGTACCTATTCGTGAACGTAGGATGAAAGGACCGCATCAAGCTGTCAATGCTGGAGTAGCAATAGAGGCGCTGCTGCAAGTAGGACTAAAAGTGGATGTTGAACTTCTTGCAAAAGGCGTGTCGCTGGCTACTCTGCCATACCGATTCCAAGAAATTGCCGAAGGGGTTTTTATCGATGGAGCGCACAACCCTGCTGCTGCCAAAATGCTTGTCGAGACGATAAAATCCGAATTTCCTGGAGAGAAAGTCGACTTTGTCATCGGCATGTTGAAAACAAAAGATATTAAGAAAACGATAGATGAGTTGATTCCTGTTGCGGCTTCCTTCACTTTCGTCACGTTTCCTCATCCGCAAGCTGCCACTGTAGAGGAATTACTATCCAGTTGTCAGTATAATAGAAAAAGGGTGACAAAACATTTGGATGATACTATAATACTAAGAAAGGGAAATGATAGGAAGAGAATAGTCGCAGGGTCACTTTATTTGGTTAGTAGTCTTTTGAACTAGTTTCTTCAATAAGACATGATTACTTCAATTTGGACAACACCATATCATTTCGCATGTTTTCATATATTTTATAAGGGGTGCATGAACGGTGTCTGAAAAAAAGTGGTCTACAATCTTACTTTTAATTACATGGTTGCTCATCGTTCCACCCGGAATTGGTTATTTCCTTCTAACTCGGATGCCTGAAAGCATCAATGTTGCCCACTTGATGCTTTTTATTATTTTTGGTTTATTAACTGCGCTATTCCCCATCAAAAGGAATGGACAACCTGTCACTTTAGTCATGTGGGTTACATTACCTGCTTTCCTCATGTATGGAATTGCAATTGAAATGGTCGTTATGCAGTTATCAATTCTCGCAAGCCTTTTTGTTACAAAAAGGTACCAAAAGCAATCACATCGATTTTTTCTGAATTCCATCATGATGTTCATTTTATCAATTGTCGCTGCGGGCGCATTTTACGTAGTAGGTGGCACAATTGGTTCAATGGACTTTTGGCCACTTCTAATTGGTGTGTCAATATATAGGCTTGTCCATACAACTACAAATATTGGCTTATTGAATACATATTTTATGATAAAGGGAGCGAAAAGTCCTTATACGAAAAAAGATATGCTTTTTGAGTATTCGACGCTCATTCTCATTTTGCCATTGGCTTTAACATTTTATTTAATGTTGAACATGGTCGGCAACGCTTCTTTTTTACTACTAGGTTTTCCTTTTTTTATGACAATCATGATTATCCGCTTGTATGGACGTTCTGAAAAGATAAATGAATATATTAAAATAGCTGGCAAAATCGGAAGTGAACTTTCTGTCATGACGGCCGAAGAAGCGGTGACAACACAGTTCATTACGAAGACGAGTGAATTATTCAAAGCAGATTATGTATTACTTTTCACGAATCATGATCAATGGCTCGAACTGGAGAAATGGTATGAAAGAAGGCATTTTGTCGATCGGCCAAACCAAACTGTCCAAATCGGGGAAGGAATTGCAGGGATGGTGTTGGAGAAAAAGGAACCGGTCATCTATTCGAAGAGAAAAGACTGGGAGCAATATGCGACAACTTCGGTTCTGGAGGATTTGGAGAGTGTTCTTTGCATACCATTGGCGCATAACGACAAAACGAACGGCGTTCTTCTATTAGGATCTACTAGGAAAGGTGCTTTTGGCGATTACCAACTGAAGATTTTAGATTTGCTCGGTTCTTATTATATTGTTTCTCTAGAGAAGGCTAGATATGTACAAGAAGCATTGCAACGAAGTGAAAGATGCGCATTGACGAAGCTGTACAATTATCGGTATTTGGAAGAAAAGCTTCACTTTGAAATGGAACGGATGCGTATGGGAGATATCGATGACTTATCGGTCGTCATGCTTGATATTGATCATTTCAAAAAAGTGAACGACACATACGGCCATCAAAGCGGCAACGATATTTTGTATGGATTTGCAAGATTATTGGAAAAGAATTTACCGGAACGAGGAACGATTGGTCGGTATGGCGGAGAAGAGTTTGTCTATATTTTACCCGGCTTTTCAAAAGCCGAAGCAGCCGATTTTGCAGAACAACTTAGATTGCTTATTAGAAAACATGCATTTACTATCATCCCCGATTTGGGCGATGATAAATATCCGGTAAAAGTATCGATTACATCTAGTGTCGGTGTTGCAAATGCGCCAACGGATACGGACGAAGCGATGAATTTATTGCGCAACGCCGATCGTGCATTATACATTGGTGCGAAGCAAGCTGGTAGAGACCGAGTGGCCGAATATGTAAAATGACGAAGGGAGAGGGATGAGAATTGATAGTTACGGCTAGACAAAAAAAGGCTGTATATATTATGTGGCTCCTTGTTGTTCCTTTAATGTTTTACATTGCCCTCAACTACTTTCCGGCGAAATCACTTAATTACGTAGAAATTGTCATTTATTCGGCTATCCTTATTGCGACATTAATGACTTCGATTTCATTGGATAAAGTAAGTATGACGTTGGAGAGATGGGTTATCTTCTCTTTGTTTTTCCAATATGGCATTGTCGCCGAAATGATGTTTATGCAAATTACAAGTTTTATATTGCTATACACAATGAAGTCTTCGACACCGAAAGCGTTCAGGTTTGGATTTAATTCTATTAATTTTGCAATTGTTTCTGTAATAAGTAGCGCGATATTTTATGCTATTGGAGGTTCACTTCAAGAAATGTCATTAGGGACATTTCTACTGGCAGGCTTCATTTATGCTTCTGCCTATTCATTGGTTAATAGTCTTGTCATTTATACGTTTTTCAGATGGATGAAGATAACTACAGCAGGAATGAAGAAAGTTGTATTGTGGGATTATGTTTCTTCGATTCTGCTTTTACCTTTCGCCATTACGTTTTGTCTACTTTTACAACAATTTGGCAGTGAAGCATTTTTACTCATAGGTGTACCGTTTATTATTGTTTTACTTGTTTCAAGCAAGTATATGAAATCAGATAAATTGAATGAAGTACTATCATCATCAACGGTTATCGGTCATCAGCTGGCTGATAGCTTGCGATTCGATGATGTTATGGTTACATTCATTGACAAAATTAATGACGTAATACCTTATGATAACGCATACATCGTCGATTTAAGGATGGGTGAAAATCTTGTCATGCTTTCCCATAAAGAAGGGAAGCTTCAAAGTGAAGTGCCAAATAAGTTTTCTTTTCCTCAAAAGATTTCTGAGGGGGATGGAATGGACTTAAATGTGACAAGGATATTTTTGAATAAAAAAAACATCGGCTCACTGAAAGGATATTCATTTGACGAATCAGTGGAAAGTGTTATGACTGCACCCATTAAGAGAAATCAAAAGACAGAAGCTTTCCTGATCTTAACATCGCAACAAAGGTACGCATTCGAAGATGTACATGTAAAGATGGCGGATCTGTTAACAGGCTATTTTGCAACCGCAGTGGATAAGGCAAGATATTATGAAAAAACAGTGGAAAAAAGTGTGAGATGCGGTTTGACAGGTCTTTATAATTTCCGTTACTTGGAGTCCAAGCTGGATGAGGAGATGATACGCTATCATATTGGGGAGATTTCTACGTTGTCTACGATCATTTTAGATATCGATCATTTCAAATCAATCAATGATACATATGGACACCAAAGTGGAAATGATCTGCTCTGCGCATTCGCAGCACTATTGAGGAGTTGCCAAACACCCGAAATGACCTTAGCTAGGTATGGCGGCGAAGAATTTGTAATCGTCATGCCAAATTATAAAAAAGAAGACGCAGTGGAATTTGCAGAGATGATTCGAAAAAAGATGGAAGAGTCTAGCTTTGAAATTATCCCGGACCTCTTGGAAGACAGGAAACCTGCAATCGTTCAAATGACAATCAGTGTTGGTGTAGCAACATTGCCGATGGATGCAAAAGATGGTAAGGAATTGCTGCGGAACGCCGACCGGGCGCTTTATATTGGCGGGAAACAAGCAGGACGCAATCGGGTAGGGGTGTATGAAGAAGAATATGTTGGCATATTGAATTGAGACTGGCAGATGCCGGTCTTTTTCTATGATATTTTTACTATTGAAAGAGACTAGTTGATTAGTTTAAAAGGATTTTGTATGCTGTAAGTAATGGATACATAATAAGGGAGGCGATGTTTCAGATGAAAAGCCATAAAAGAAACGAAAAAGGGATGACCCTCGTTGAAATCTTGGCTGCTCTAGTCATCTTAGGCATCGTCTTTATTGGGTTTATGACGATATTTCCGCAGATGACGAATTTTAATCAGAAGACTGGGACCAAGCTGAGTGCAATGAACGAGGCAAGGGTGCTTCTAGATAACTATAGAAACTCATCATATTCTCTAAGTGATTTCACTTCGGAAAATGGTTATATCGATAAAAATGAGACCTGGATTCGAACTGAAAAAAGTGAATTTGGAGAAGTAGAGTATAGAGTTAAAAAACAAGCTGCATTGCCAGCTGGGGATGCTGAAGGCGAGTTGAGTCTGCATGAAGTCAATATATCGATTCAAAAAGATGGCAAAGTTATCAGTGAGACTTTCGGCTATGTTGAAGTCAGTAAATGAAAAACATAACAATAGTTCACGACAATCAGGAATGACGCTAGTAGAGGTATTGGCCGTACTTCTATTGACCGCACTTGTCATAATGTTAATTTGGACAACAGTACTTACAAGCATGAAATACAATATAACGGAAACTAAAAAGTTAAGAATGCAACAGGAGGCTAATTATATAATTACGAATCTTCAACAGATTCACCGGAAATGTGATACATATAAGTTGGAGGAGAGAGATGGGGAAATTTGGATGACAGATTGTATGGGAGCTGTCAATCAATCAGATAAGAAAATCGTTTCGGAATTTGAATTTAAAATTAGTGGATTGCCAACGGAACAAGAAATTGAAGCGAAAACAACAGATTCCTCTTTGAATGTGGATCTAGTAGTTGCTGATCCGGTTAATAACAAATTAGAAGTAAGTGTCTCAACCGTCATCTCTAGATATAAAGTGGAGAAGGAGGAGTGAAAAAATGCGAAGAAGTCACAACGAACAGGGATACGCATTATTAATAGTCCTCTTTTTAGTCGTCTTCATTATGGCTGTTTCAGCTGTCTTTATTAGAGGTTCACTTGGAAATGCAAAACAAGAATTCAAAGTGGATGATAGCCAACTTACAGTAATGGCTGCAGAAGCGGGTGTAGACTATTATAAGACTTATGTTTCAAATTTATACTTTTCCATTATACCTGACTTGGAAACATTTGTTCAAAATGATATTAAAAAACAACTTGAGAATCCCAATAATAAAGCTAAGGTAGTTGATTATAATTTAACTAGAAAAAATACCACTAGCGAGCTGGAACGAATATTTAAAGAGAAAGAGAAAATTCTTGAATTAACCTTAGAGAAGAATATTACGCTATATAATTTCAAATTAAAAACCACTTCTGTGAAAAGGTATCCCGAAAGGCACACAGTAACGGTATCTGGAACTTCAGTGGGAATGGGAAAAGGTACTGAGAAGAAGATTTCATTTGAACAATCATTTACTATACCTGATTTCAGTGGAGCATCGAATTCAAGTGGAGATGGGATGTCGTCCCCTCCCAATATGCATAAACTTTATCCTGATAATGTAAATGCCGCGGGTTGTAAAAGCAGCAAGGGCGGAGAGTTGAAAGATACCAAGTGTTTAGGATCAAAGAATGGCGACTATAAAGAAATATCCAATTCAACTGTTTACTTTGAAGACGGATTCGTAAACAATAGCGGAAATTTGGCAGTGCAAAATTCAATAATTTTTAGTAAAGATGGTTTTGACGTCAAAAACTTTAATCAACTAACTGGATCAGATCTATATATTGATTACTCTTTCAAGGCGAAAAATATGAATGGAATCAAGAATACTACAATGAGAGTAAACGGAGCTGTAAATATAACAAGTAATATGGACATGGAAGGTTCAACTATAATAATTAGGGGATCGGGACGTTTCAATGGGCACTTGAATATTTCTAAAAACTCATTAGTGTGTGTGGCTGGTTCACTAACAGTCGATAAACACTTAGATATTGATGCAGGAAGTAAGTTAGTTCACTATGCTAGCGTAGCATATGGTAAAAAAGTAGGCACAGGAGAAATAATTCAGTTAAATAGTGAACAAGAAGTTTGGGAAAAGTGTAAATCGGAAAATGGTAAATCGATATCTTGGCATAAACCCACTATTGAAGATGTGATATATGAGTAAAGGGGGTTCGGAGAAGTGTTCCAATTAAACAAAAAAACATTAACTATTGGTATTTCTTCTATAGTGGTTTTGATTTTTATGTCAAGTGTCGCCTTAGCTTCTGATTTTCGATTTGGTAAGCAATTTGAAAATCACACATACGTAGGGCCATTCAACATATCTGACAAAAAAAACGAGCAAGCCAAATCCAAATTAGTATCCGACTTTTCAGAGCTTCAATCCAAGCTAGAAGTGAACTTAATTTACCAAGACATCCAATTTTCACTTCCACCTGAAACAATCTCATTCAATATCGACATGTCCTTAGCTAATGCAAATTCAGGAGAAGACAATCCGATTATCGCAAGTGTCTCCCATGATGGATTGAAAACAGTTCTCAGTCAAGAGCTACCAAGCATCCAGTTCTCGGAAGATGCAGTCAAGTCGGTTGCTGCAGGAGTTGAAAAGGAGCTCCAAACAGGGATCATGCCTAGAAATGTTCATATTACTGACTATCTAGCGAATGAAATTCCAAATGAAGTAGTCGCATCAGCAGAATATAACATTGACATGATATCTCCGGCTTTATCTAAAGCAATCAATGCCCTCAATGGAGTGATCATTCAGCCATATGCATCGTTTTCAATGATGGAGCTGTTAACAAGTGAAGAAGTTGGACCACTTACGGATGAGGAAATGACATTACTTTCTTCTATACTTTACACTGCCGTTTTACAGACGAATTTTGAGATTGATGAACGTAATATTAGTGCGTCCTTATCTTCAAACATCCAACAAGGTTTTGAAGCCGCTATGAACCAGACATTAGGACTTGATTTTCAATTTACAAACCCTAACAAGACGGAATTCACTATGCACACAGCTTGGTCTGCTGGGGCAATCCGTCTATCGATCGAAGGCATGCCGCTCTATTACAAATATGAACCTAGTACGACTAATATTGAAACGTATAAACCAAGAATTGTTCGGCAATATAGTTCATTCGTTGATGATGGACAAGTTACTGTTTCTCAGGATGGAAAAGAGGGCATTGAAGCAATCGTTAAACGGACACTTTCTATCGACGGTCAAATTGTTGACACTGAAGACATTTCCGAAGATTTTTATGCACCAATTAATCGAATCGAAATCCATCCATTATCAAAAGGGAATACTTCGGTGACTGATAGTACAGATAGCGAAAATACCACTCTTCCGCAAAACGGTGAAGCTGCTGCTGCGGACGTGGAACCTGGAAATATCAACAGTGAAGAAATAGAATCAAGTGACTCAAATAACTCCAACAATATTAACGGCTCTCAAAACTCAGACACTGAAGATGGGACTGTCCATGAAGAGTCGACTGAAGAAGAGATTAATTACGATAAAAGCGGTCTTCCGATATCAGGGAAATGATATACGTCAAGAAGTGAAAGAGGGATAAAAATGACGACAACACGGAAACGTTTAGGCGATTTGCTCGTTGAATCAGGACTCATTACGGACTTCCAGCTTCAAACTGCATTGGAAGAAAAGCCAAGAGATCAAAAACTCGGAGATGCTCTTCTTCAGAGAGGCTATATTACGGAACAGCAATTGATCGAGGTGCTCGAATTTCAACTGGGGATTCCGCACGTCAATCTTTTCAGGTATCCGTTCGATCCAAAGCTGTTCAATATAGTACCGAAAGAATTTGCTAAGCGAAATTTACTTGTCCCGTTAAAGGCGGAGGGGGACAGGCTATTTGTAGCGATGTCCGACCCTATGGATTATTTGGCTGTCGATGACTTGCGTTTGTCAACAGGCTTTCACATCGAAACAGCGATTGCCTCAAAAGACGATATTTTACGGACGATATCGAAGTATTATGAAGATGAATTGCTGGAAGACTTTTTCATCGAGCAACCTGAGGAAACGAGAGAGCAGCAAGATGAATTGACGGATCTTGATTCGCCGATTGTCCGTCTTGTCAATCAGTTATTGTCTTCTGCAATTACGCAGAAGGCGAGTGATATACATATTGACCCACAGGAACATCAAGTCGTCATTAGGTTCCGAGTAGATGGGATGCTAAAGACCGAACGATATTTGCCGAAACATATGCAGGCGATGCTTACAGCACGGATTAAAATTATGTCGAGCCTTGATATTACAGAGCACCGTGTTCCGCAAGATGGAAGGATTAAGGCAACAATCGACTTCCGTCCGATCGATCTAAGGGTATCGACATTGCCCACAGTATTTGGCGAGAAAGTCGTTATGCGTATTTTGGATTTGAGCAGCTCGCTGAATGACCTTACGAAGTTAGGTTTTAGTCCAACGAATTTAGAGCGGTTCTTGAAGGAAATTGAACGTCCGAACGGGATTGTGTTAATTTCCGGTCCAACCGGTTCAGGGAAATCTTCCACTTTATACGCGGCACTTAATAGATTGAATCAAGAAGAAGTGAATATTATCACCGTTGAAGATCCGGTAGAATATCAACTCGAAGGCATCAATCAAATCCAAGTTAATCCTGCAGTCGGTTTAACTTTCGCAAATGGATTGCGATCGATTTTACGACAAGATCCGGACATTGTTATGGTCGGTGAAATTCGTGACCGTGAAACGGTGGAAATTGCAATTCGAGCATCATTGACAGGTCACCTCGTCCTTAGCACAATCCATACGAATGACTCGATCGCTTCAATCACGAGATTGATCGACATGGGCGTTGAACCGTTCCTTGTAACAGCTTCAGTAAATGCAATTATCGCGCAACGGCTAATTCGCCGTGTTTGTCGGGATTGCGGCAGGGAAATGCCAGCATCGAACCGTGAAAAAGAGATATTCGCAAAACGCGGCAAAGAGATTGAAACGGTTGTCCGTGGACCTGGTTGTGCAGCTTGCAATATGACTGGATATCGTGGGCGTGTCGCCATTCATGAAGTGCTTATTATAAATGATGAAATGCGGGAAGTAATTAATAACCATGGAACTCCGGCAATGCTGCGAGAAATTGCTATGCGGAATCATACTATATTTTTGATCGACGATGGATTGGATAAAGTGAAACGGGGCATTACGACGACAGAAGAAGTGTTGCGTGTTTCGCTTCTGGAATAGGGGTATAGAAATGAATGAAAAAATAAATTCAATATTAAAAAAGGCATTTGAACTACAAGCGTCCGATATTCATTTGACGGTTGGCGTGCCTCCTGTCTTCAGGATCCATGGGGAGTTAAAGCGTTATGGTGATATATCAGTAGATGATTCTTTTACCGATGAAGCGGCTAAAACGACGATACCAGAAAAGTTATTCAAGACATTTCTTGAAAAAGGACAAATTGATTATTCGTATACATTGAAAGATCTCGTCCGCTTTCGTGTGAATGCGTTTCAACAACGCGGTTCGATTTCGTTGGCGTTCAGGACAATTCCGACTATCGTTCCTTCAATCGATGAATTGCAAGTGCCCGGATCTTTAAAGACACTCGCTGAAACTACCCAAGGACTTATATTAGTGACAGGACCAACAGGTTCTGGAAAGTCCACGACGCTTGCTGCAATGATCCGTTATATGAATGAAACGATGCGTAAACATATTATCACTCTTGAAGACCCGATCGAGTATGTACATTCCCATCAAGCATCTATCATTGACCAACGAGAAGTTGGCTTTGACACAAGTTCATTTGCTGACGGATTACGAGCTTCTTTACGTCAGGATCCCGACGTTATCCTTGTCGGGGAGATGAGGGATTTGGAGACGATTTCAACCGCCATCACTGCTGCTGAAACTGGGCATCTAGTTCTTGCGACGCTCCATACTTGGAGTGCGGCCTCCACAATTGATCGGATCATCGACGTTTTCCCGCACGGCCAGCAATCCCAAATACGTGTTCAGTTGGCTGGCGTTTTGACAGCAGTCTTATCGCAACGTCTCTTTCAAACAGTAGACCGGAAAGGTAGGAGAGTCGCTACTGAGTTAATGATCAACAACTCTGCGATTTCGAACTTAATCCGTTCGGAAAAAGTACATCAAATTCCGAATATCATTCAGACGAACCGTTCAATGGGGATGCATATGATGGAAACTTCGGTCAGACAGCTGCTTGACCGTGGACTTATTTCATACGAGACAGCACTGCCATATATTGAAGGTGATGATTAACGATGGCTCGTTTCAAATATGATGGTCGAGATGCCAAATCCAAAAGAACCGGCGTTGTTGTCGCAGTGAATAAGCGGGAAGCTGCATTGAAGTTAAAGAACCAAGGAATCCGTGTCACTAATTTGACCGAGCAAGCCGAAACGGTTCTTACAAAAGAAATCCATCTCGGAAAACCGATCAAGCGAACGCAGTTCATTATGTTTCTCCGCCAATTTTCGACATTGCTTCGAGCGGGCGTCACGATAGTAGAATCGATCCGCATTCTTTCTTTGCAAGTCGAATCGAAGCCTTTCCAAAAGATTTTAGTTTCTATTGGAGATGACCTTCGTAGTGGTGGAGCATTATCGGACACGTTGATGAAACACCCGAAGGCATTTGAACCATTGGTCATCAACATGATCAAAGCGGGGGAAATGTCAGGAACAGTCGACGATTCGTTAGACAGGCTTGCCGAGCATTATGAGAAAGCCCATATGACAAAGCAAAAAGTCATTTCTGCGATGTCCTATCCGATAGTCGTAGGTATTGTCGCAATTGGCGTTGTCATTTTCCTATTAACTTTTGTCGTCCCGATGTTCGTCGACCTTTTCGATAGCGTCGGTGGAGAACTCCCTTGGCTGACGCAGTTTGTTTTGAAGGCAAGTAATTTCATGGTCAGTTACTGGTATGTTTTTATCCTATTGGTGGCTGCGATCATTGTTGGTATATTGATGATGCGTAGCAATAAGGAAGGGAAGTATATACTAGATTCATTTTTATTACGAATTCCGATTTTCGGTGACCTTATGAAAAAGTCAGCGCTATCTACACTGACGAGAACGCTCAGTTCATTATTTGCTAGTTCCGTGCCAATCTTACAGGCATTGTCGATGACGGAGAAAATAGTTGAAAACGAAGTCATTTCGCGGGTTGTCGGTGAATCAAGACAATCATTGGAAAGAGGCGGCTCGTTGACGGAACCGATGGCGGGTCATTGGGCATTCCCTCCGTTAATTCCACATATGATTGCAATCGGAGAACAAACTGGATCACTTGATGCGATGCTCGGTAAAGTAGCCGATTTCTATGAAAAAGAAGTCGATGCCTCAACGGATCGGCTTAAAGCATTAATTGAGCCCTTAATGATAGTTCTTTTAGCAGGTTTGGTCGGGACGATAGTGCTTTCGATCCTATTGCCGATGTTTAGCCTGTTTACAGAAATAGATAATATGTAACGAATTTTGTCGAAAAATGAAAAGTTATATAAATAGGTAGGTTGATAGTTTCATTTCTACTAGTAGTTTGGTATTCTTAATTTGAAAATGAAAATAAGGTAGAATAGGGAGGAATCATGATGAAAAAGTTTTTACAAAAACGTTTGAAAAATGAAAAAGGGCTAACGCTTGTCGAGTTATTAGCGGTAATTGTGATTTTGGGTATTATTGCAGCGATTGCTGTGCCTTCGATTGGAAGCATAATTGAAAACTCAAGAATCAAGGCCGTTAAAGCAGATGCTTTAAATGCAATTTCTGCTGCGGAACTATACTTTGTGGAAAATGACAAAGCAACAGATGTAACCTTAGAAGTCTTGAAAAATGATGGATATATGTCTGATTTAGGTAAATTAAACGCGACTGATGGAAAAGTGTTTAAGAGAACAGAACAGAAGAAAACAAATATCACCGCTTCAGGAAATTATGCCGATGGAGCTGATAAGACTGTTTCATTCACTACAGCAACTGTACAAGAAATTAATGACAGCGGTAATTCAAAGGTAGTACCTAAAAAATAAAGTTATTTGGGAGTAGTAATAATGCCACTATTCAACCGCCGCAAACAGCCGGCAACACTTACAATTGAAGATGATGCCGTCCGGTTTGTCCGGTTGAAGTCGACTGACCCGCTTGTCGTCGATTGTGCGGAGGAAGTTGTGCTTCCTCCTAACACGGTCGTCGAGGGGAAGATTGTTGATACGGAGACGCTTGTGGTCATTTTGGAAGGGCATTTGAAGGAATGGGGCATCGCGAAGCGTGATGTCCAATTCCTTGCGCCCGATACATATGTGATGATTCGTAAAGTGCCTTATCCGGATGATGTTGAGCCGGATGAATTAAAGGGGCATTTTTTCATTGAAATCGGTTCAACGATTTATTTGCCGTTTGATGATCCGGTTTTTGATGTCGTCCCTTGCACGTTGAATGATGAGAGCAAAGAAGCGATTTTGATTGCCTCAAAGGAAAGTATTTTGGATCAGTACGAAAACGTCTTTAAGGCAGTGAAACTCAATCCTGTCGTTGCTGATATCGGCCCGCTCGCACTGTATCGGCTTGCGTACAAAGTGTATCAATTTTCAGGGCATGAGCATGTGTTGATCGCCGATATGCATGATGGTGTATTAACTGTCTCGATCTTCCATAAGCATTACCCACTTTTCATGCGACCTGTCGATCTGTCACAATCAGCTGATCTTTCAATCGTTGCGGATGTTCACGCAGATCCTCATTCCATTACGCCGACAACGATTGTGATGGAACTTGAAAAGTTGATGAATTTTTATCGATATAATTTACATAACGGAAATGCTTCCATCACCCACTTGCTCGTCAATGGCGAATATAGAGATATGGAAGATTTATTGTCCACCATACGCGAGCGGTTTTCAATCCAAGCGGAACGTTTGCTGAAAAGACCGTTGGAGCTTCAAGATGGACGACAATTGCCCGCAACCTTCAACCGGACGATCGGTTTGGCATTGAAAGAGGTGTAGTACATGCTCGTTGATATTAATTTATTGCCCGAAAAGGAAAGGGAGCGATCGACGCTCCTTATTGCTGCACTCATTGTTATAGGTGCGGCTATTCTTTTTTGGGCTGTTCTTTTTATCCTCTCCCTTTCTTTGTCGAAAGAGGCTGCTCGGACGGAAATGCAAATCACCGCCTTGCATGCAAGCCAAGAAGCGATTCGGGAGGATATTCAGCCTTCCACAAATGCAGATGATTGGGAAAAACTTGCATCGACTGTAGAATGGGCGGAGGCGAATCGGTTCGATACTTTACCTTTATTGCGTGAAATGATCGCTTTATTGCCACAACGAGGTTTCTTTGTTTCATTCGAATTTACAGCACCTCATAAATCAACAGTCATCGTCCAATTCGACAATAAATCCGACGCCGCCTATTATTTGACGAGAATCAAATCTTCGACAGTCGTCTCTTCGGCTACGATGGAATCGTTAGTCGCCGAAAGTCTGGATGAGGAAACAGATTTGGCGACGCTTCCACGCTTTGAAGCGACGTATCATATTGAATACAAAGATGAACGTGGTGCTGTCGTTGAAGTTGAAGGAACAGAAGAAGTTGAAGCTACAGATGAAACAGTTGAGCAGGAGGGTGACTCCGATGAGTAATATGACAAAACGTCAAAAGGAGACGGGACTGCTTATTTTGGCGATCGTATTTCTAATCGTCCTCGCTGCTTATTCGTATTTTCAAATCTATGCTCCTGCGAAAGATTCGGCTGAACGTGCTGAGCAGACGTTGGCGAATGAAAGAGATATCCTTTTTGCATTACAGCGACAAGAGGCTCAGCAAAGTCAATCCAGACTATCGAGCTCTCGTCCTTTGCAGGAAAAGCTGCCTGTAAAGCCCCTTGAGGATCTAATTCTTCTTCAAGTACAAAAGGCGGAAGTGAAATCGGAAGCATTAGTGAATGAAGTGAATTTTTCACTTGAAGAAACGATTATGGAAAATCCTCCTGAACTTGTTGAGAATGTACAAGCTGTCGTTGCGGAAGTGCATTTACAGGCGGATGAATACATGCAGATCGATCGATTCATCGAAGAAATTGAAAAGATGGAGCGAATATTCATTATCAATCGTATTGAATTCACGGCGCCTGAGGAAGTGAGAACGTTCGAACAGGAGAGCGGCTTGATGGATCTCCTAATTACTTTCCATGCGTTTTTCCGGTCCGATTTGGGCAATCTTGAAAATGAAGCTCCCAAAGTGGACGCGCCGGTGCCGGCTGGCAAACAGGATCCGACACCAATTAATCAAATGCCTGGATTGGGTGATCATGAATGAGTATTGTGTGGGTAATTTTATTTTTCTTATACGGCACCATCTTCGGTTCCTTCTTTAACGTCGTCGGCCTTCGTGTGCCGAAAAAGGAATCGATTGTTTCGCCGCCATCCCATTGCACTGCATGCAATCGGAAGCTGCGCACGCTCGATTTGATACCGATTTTCTCCTATATTGCTTTGCGCGGAAAATGTAAGGGATGCGGACAGAAAATTAGCCCGATGTATCCTTTAATGGAATTCCTAACAGGTGCTTTATTTGCATTTTCGTATTACCATATCGGTTTTACATATGAATTGGTTATCGCTTTGCTTTTCGTTTCATTGCTCGTTATCATTACTGTTTCAGATATAGCGTATATGATTATTCCGGACAAAGTGCTACTGCCGTTTGCCATCGCTTTTTTAATCCTTCGATGGATCATTCCAACGTCGCCTTGGTGGGATAGCTTGTTAGGAGCCGCTGTCGGTTTTGTCGTGCTCTTTCTCATTGCTGTCTTGTCGAAAGGCGGAATGGGCGGAGGAGATATTAAATTATTCTTTGTCATCGGTCTTGTGCTCGGTACGATAAATACACTTTTAACATTGTTCCTCGCCTCTCTGATCGGCTCTGTCGTCGGCATATACGTGCTGAAGAAAACCGGGAAAGGCAAGAAGACACCTGTTGCCTTCGGACCATCCATTGCAGCGGCAGCAGTCCTTTCGTATTTCTTCGGAGCAGACTTTGTCGAATGGTATCAGCAATTATTCATTTAAGTCGATAAATTTTTTAGGACAAGGCGACATACGTCTTGTTCTTTTTCATGTCGAGTTTGATACGGTTACTAAAAACGGGGTGGACTGGCATGAATTTCAGAAAGAAATATTCGAAAGTGACAGTTGCGATGGCGATGCTCCATGGTGTATTAATCGGCATTGCTGCAGTAGTGATAGTAGGTTTAATTATTGTCGGAACGAATGGGATAGGGAAGGAAAAAGCGATCGAACAAGAGACAGTTGCGGCAGACCCGCCGACTTCGGGTGAAACAACACCAGCATCCGGCCCGGCCATATCTGGGGATGAAGCCCCTCTCAAACTGTTCGCTAAACAGCATGGTGTGTTTTCATCCGTGCAATCAGCGAAAGATTTCATTGCGCAAGATGTAAGTCTTGCAAAAGCAGCTGTTTTACAAATCGAGGGACAGTTCTATGTGTGGAGTGAGGTCGGCATTCAGGAAGATGAAATTGAAGTGAGCGATTATGAAATGACGTTTAGAAAGCCATTTTTCGTTGATGCATCGTCATGCTCGAACGTGGGCGCTGGAAAATTAAGAAGCGTTTTATCTGAAACCGAATTATCCAAAATTAAAGTTTTGACAACTGCTGCAGAAGGAGAAGTGGAAGATGAAAAGACAGCTGAATTCCGCAAAAATATATTGGGTCTAACAGCGTTCACTTCGGATTTACGTATTGTCCGACTTCATCTGATTTCGAACTATTCCAATAAGGATGGCTGCGCGAAAATTAATTTTTAAAGCCGGAATTCGAGGGGAAATCAAGTTATTGCTGATTTATGAAAATTTCCATTACGCATCTTCTACAGTATGATATAGATAGAATAAGGAGGTTGCATATATGGAATTCATGACGGAAGTACCGATTATTTTAGCTTCTGGCTCTCCAAGAAGGCAGGAGCTGCTTAGGAACATTGGCATACCTTTCGAAACGATGCCGAGCAATGTCGAAGAAGTAGTGGAGTGGACGGAAGGGGATTTTGAAGAGTACGTCCAGAAGCTTGCGGTGAAAAAGGGAGCAGCCGTTTCGAAAGAAAAACCGGATGCAGTCGTCATTGCGGCGGACACGATTGTTGTTTTTGAAGGGGAGGTCTACCCGAAACCATCTTCGAAAGAACAAGCCGAAAGCTTTCTAAGGAAGTTTTCCGGTAACACCCATTCGGTTTTCACGGGTGTGAGTATTATTGGAAACGGATTGTCGAAAGTATTTTCGGTGGAGACAAAAGTAACATTCAAGAAACTAGATGAACAGCTGCTTCAGGCATATGTCGATTCAGGCGACCCGATGGACAAGGCAGGCGGATACGGCATCCAAACAGCGGGTGCGCTTCTTGTCGATAAAATTGAAGGGGACTATTTGAATGTTGTAGGATTGCCTTTATCAAAACTCGTCGAGACATTGCGCAATGAAGGCATCATCCTGTTGAAGGAAGGTGAATGATTCTTTGACAGTCGATGTGAAGAAGCAAATGATGATCCGGGATGTACATATCGCGGATAGACCTCGAGAAAGGCTTATTCGCCAAGGTGCTGGAAGTTTGTCGAATCAGGAGCTCATGGCTATCCTGCTTAGGACAGGCACGAAGGAAGAGTCCGTCTTGATGCTTGCCAATAGGATTTTGAAGTCATTTGACAAGATTCAAGACTTTAAAGATGCGACTGTGGAAGAGATGACGGCCATTAAAGGCATCGGAGAAGCGAAGGCTGTCCAAATTCTTGCTGCAGTGGAGCTTGGGAAGAGGATTTATCGCAAACATTCGGAGGGGCGCTATGTCATTAAATCGCCGGAAGATGCCGCTGCGTATTTGATGACGGACATGTCTTCCCTTGTTCAGGAGCATTTCGTCGTTCTTTTTTTGAATGTAAAAAATGAAGTGCTTCATAAACAGACGATTTTTATCGGTAGCTTAAATTCATCAATCGTCCATCCTAGGGAGATTTTCCGTGAAGCAGTGAAACGATCCGCTGCCTCAATAATTTGTGCACATAATCATCCAAGTGGCAATCCAACACCATCACCGGAGGATATCGAGGTTACAGATAGGCTTGTTGAAGCAGGCGCCATTATTGGAATCGAGCTGCTGGACCATCTTATCATTGGCGATCATCGTTTCATAAGTCTTAAGGAAAAGGGATATATGAGTTAGCAATTAACTCCTAAACTGGTAAAGGATTTATTTGCACAAATAAGTGAGAAAGTGCCCCTAACCCTATAGCATAAAGGGAATTCAATTGCTTAGCATGTTTGTATTTGATAGGAAGGCATTAGCATCAAAATACTTACTATTGCTATTGACACTGTGAATTTGTTCTCCAATCCGTTATAATGTGGTGTATGATTTCAAGAAGACCATTTTATGCGGTCGAATAGAAAGGAAGAACAAATTTGTTTGGATTAGGATCAAGAGATGTCGGGATCGACCTCGGCACAGCAAATACATTGGTATTCATTAAAGGAAAAGGGATCGTTCTTAGAGAGCCATCCGTCGTAGCGAAAAACACAGTGACGAATGAAATCGTGGCAGTCGGTTCAGCGGCTAAAAATATGATTGGACGTACACCGGGTTCTATCGTGGCGACTCGACCAATGAAAGATGGAGTTATTGCGGATTTTGAAATTACAACAGCAATGATTGAGCATTATATGAAAGAAGCGACAAAAGCTGCGGGAAGTGCTTGGAAGAAGCCTAACGTCATGGTATGTGTTCCTTTCGGCATTACATCTGTCGAACAGCGCGCAGTTATCGATGCGGCAAGACAAGCCGGTGCCAAAGATGCGTTTACAATTGAAGAGCCCTTTGCAGCTGCTATCGGTGCTAATTTACCAGTTTGGGAACCTACTGGCAGCATGGTCGTCGATATAGGTGGCGGTACGACGGAAGTTGCAGTCATTTCTCTTGGAGGAATTGTTACGAGCGAATCGATTCGTGTCGGCGGTGACTCGATGGATGGCGCGATCATCAGTTATATCCGTAAAGTGTATAATTTGACAATCGGTGAACGTACTGCGGAAGCTATCAAAATTGAAATCGGTTCAGCGAAAGTATCTGCTAAGCCTGAAAAGATGGAAATTAGAGGCCGTGACTTGTTAACTGGCCTGCCAAAAACATTGGAAATCTCTTCAGATGAAATCGTTGAAGCCCTTCGTGAATCCATTTCACAAATTATTGAAGGCGTTAAGAAAACATTGGAAGCTACACCACCTGAACTTTCTGCGGACGTTATGGAACGAGGAATTGTCTTGACAGGCGGCGGAGCGCTTCTTGAAAACTTGGACAAGGTTATTTCTGATGAAACGAATATGCCTGTTTTCATTGCTGAAGATCCGCTTGATTGCGTAGCGATTGGGACAGGGAAAGCACTCGATAATTTCGAAGTGATTAAAAAGATGCAAGCTAGGTAATGAGGGAGGATTTGGGCAATGCCGCGATTTTTTTCGAATAAACGGTTGATTTTGCTGCTTGTGGGCGTCATTGTCCTCGTGGCATTGATTTCATTCTCCCTAAAAGACAGGCAGAATGCCACCCTTCCAGAGCAAATAGTGAAAGACGTCGTCGGTTTCGGGCAATCTCTTTTCTCGAAACCGGCACATTATATTACGGGCACATTAGATAAAATCGATGGCATTTTGAATACATATGAAGAAAACAAGCATTTAAAAGCGCGATTAAAAGAATATGCCTCTACACAAGCAGAGCTGGCGGATGTGAAGGCGGATAATAAAAAACTCCGTGAAATTGTGGACAAGAAGGAAAGTCTTAGAGATTATGATCCTATTCAAGCGACTGTCATTTCGAGAAATCCCGACCAATGGGAAGAAAAAATCATTATCGATAAAGGTACTGCTGCAGGCGTCGAGTTGAATAGGGCTGTCATAACCTCAAACGGCCTCGTCGGAAAAGTTGTGCTTGTCACTGCTTTCACATCAACAGTGGAATTATTATCGACTGAAAACAGCAATTTCCGGGTTGCTGCAGTTATTCCAGGCGATGAAGCGATTTTCGGTTTGATAGAAGGATATGACCCTTCTCGCGGCGAATTGATAATGAAACGTATCGATTCGAATTTTGACGTCAAGGAAGGTCAAAAGGTTGAATCATCCGGATTAGGCGGAATCTTCCCGAAAGGCTTGCTCATCGGGGAAGTGACGGAAGTGTCAACGGATGATTTTGGATTGACGAAGTTAGCCTATATTCGTCCGGCCGCAGATTTCTCCATGTTGGATCATGTAATGGTCGTACAGAGGTCAACCGGAGTTACGAGTGGTACAGATGGTATAGTCCCTGGGGAGGACGAAAAGGGGGATGATGAATCATGATTAGGTTCATAATCCCTCTTATTGCTGTCATATTATTTTTCCTCGAACCAGTATTCAGTCTTTTCTCACCTGTATCGATCGCAGATGTATCTTACACTCTCGTGCCTCGTTTCGTTATCGTCTATCTGATTTTCATCACCGTCTACTATGGACGGAGGCGTGCAATCCTCTATGGAATCGTACTTGGACTCTTGTATGATATGTATCACATTGATATTATTGGTATATATACTTTTTTATATCCGGTAATCTGCTATCTTGCCGCTTTGATCATCCGGCAAATCCATCGCCACATCCTTACCGTCATGCTTTTATCAATGGTGATGATTGCGCTGCTTGAACTGCTGTCGTTCTTCTTTGCCAGCCTGATTGCATTGACGGCAATCGGCTTCGAAGAATTCATCGTCATCCGACTCATGCCGACAATAATTGCTAATTCTATTTTCGTAGCGATGTTCGGATATTTATTCAAAAGGTTGTTCGATGAAAGAGGACTGCAAAAAGCCGGAATATAATCAAGAAAACTGTGAGGGACGCAAATGACGAAACAGCACTATGTAACAATAAAAGGGACAAAAGACGGGCTTGTCCTCCGACTTGACGACAAATGCGCTTATTCGGACATGATTGCAGAACTCCGCAATAAAGTCAGCGAAAATAGTCTCGAAGGGCTTGCTGAAGTGAAGGTGCATACCGGTAATCGTTATTGTAATGAAGAAGAGTTAAAGGAAATTATGAATGTCGTTCACGAATCGCCGCATTTACGAGTTTCCAAGATTCAAAGCGAAGTCATTACAATAGAGGAATGCAACCGTAAAGTATTGGAGAATCAATCGGAGACCTATATCGGCATCGTCCGCTCAGGTCAGGTCGTTAAAGCTGATGGAGATCTTGTTGTAATCGGCGATGTCAATCCGAACGGCCGTGTCGAGGCCGGGGGAAGCATTTACGTATTAGGAAGATTAAAAGGAATCGCTCATGCGGGTGCTACTGGCAATGAAGAAGCAGTAATCGCGGCTTCGTGGCTTGAGGCGACGCATTTGATGATAGCGGATAGACTGGAAACAATGACTGACGAGCTGACAATTTTGTCAGAACAACCGGAGATGGAATGCGCATACATACATCCTAACGGTTTCATTGCCATCGACCGTTTACAGGAGCTTCGGATTCTCCGACCTAATCTGTCGACATTCAAAGGAGGGAGCTAGTGTGGGTGAAGCAATCGTTATAACGTCTGGAAAAGGTGGAGTCGGTAAAACGACGACATCTGCAAATCTTGGGACAGCATTGGCTCTACAAGGGAAAAAAGTGTGTCTCGTTGACACGGATATCGGCCTCCGCAATCTGGACGTCATCCTCGGTCTTGAAAACCGTATCATATACGATCTCGTCGATGTCATCCAAGGCCGATGCAAAATCCATCAAGCGCTCGTCAAGGACAAGCGTTTTGAAGATGGGCTCTTTTTGCTTCCGGCTGCTCAGACAACTGATAAAAATGCAATTGAACCTGAACAAATTAAAGAATTAATCAACGAATTAAAACGTGACTATGATTATATTTTGATAGACTGTCCTGCAGGTATTGAGCAAGGATATAAAAATGCGGTTGCCGGTGCAGACCGTGCCATCGTTGTTACAACACCGGAAATTTCAGCAGTGAGGGATGCAGACCGTATTATTGGTCTGTTGGAGCAAGAGGACATTGAACCTCCGAAGCTGATCATCAATCGGATTAAAAGCCGTCTAGTCAATAGCGGCGATGCTTTGGACGTCAATGAAATCACTACTCATTTATCAATCGATCTGCTTGGGATCGTCCTCGATGACGAAAAAGTCATTTCCTCATCGAATAAAGGAGAGCCAGTCGTAATGGATCCATCAAACCCGGCAGCGATCGGTTACAGGAACATTGCCCGTCGGATCCTAGGCGAATCCGTACCGCTCATGTCTTTAGACGAAGGTAAACCTGGATTTTTCGGGAAGTTGAAATCATTATTTGCTAAGTAAACGGGAACCCTTGATAACAAGGGTTCTTTTTTTGCGTTCTATAATAAACAGTTTCCTTGGACATTTGCCCATAATATTCATAGTACACCCGTCATATACTGAGAAAAAAGGTGGTGTGGCGGGGTGAAATGGAAAACAAAATGGGTCATTGCAACCATAGTAGCGATTGGCGTATTCAGCTTTGCCAAGTTAGAAGAAATCGGAATCATCAACAAGCCTGTAACCCAATATATAACGACAGGCAAAGATTTTCTCGTCATGAAAAAGTGGGTCGCCTCTATCATAGGAAATCCAGAAGAGGATGCAATTACAGTATCCGCCGAATCTGTAGAGGAGCTTCCATTCGCAGCTTACGAATCGATGCAGCCGTATAAGGATGGTGTAATCGCTTCCTATGCTCATCCGATGCCTATTACAGCACAAGGGGACGGGCTCATCGTATTCACTGGATTTACCCGGCAATCAGGTAAGACAATTACGGTGTTATACGATGATGGAGACGAAGTGACATATGGATTTGTCGGATCGATTTCGAAGCTTCCTTACTCGACTGTAAAAAAGGGGGACACGCTTGCCCTTATGAACGAAGAAGCAATCTATTTGAAAGTGAAGCGGGAAGGAGTCGTATTGGAGGCTGAAGTTTTGGCTACTTATTTCTCGGAAGACACGAAATGAAGCTTCGTCTCCATCCTATATTGGCACCTTTTTTCATCTTGCTGATGATTACAGGGGGATTAGCGTTTTACGCTCTCGTCTTCATTTCACTTCTTGTTCATGAAGGCGGCCATATTCTTTCTGCGAAATTAGTTGGCATGAAGGTCCGCTCGTGCACAATCATGCCGTATGGAGGAGAACTGAGGATACCTAATAGGCACTCTTACGGGAGAAGGCAAAGAGTGTTCGTTGCCATTGGGGGTCCTGTTGCCACATTCTTTCTCCTCCTGCTGTCGAAGCTATTTTCTTTTCCGGGGAATGAACAATTCCTTCGTATTCAAGTAGTGATCCTCTTGCTGAACTTATTGCCTATTTTACCTCTTGACGGTGGACAGGCTATTAGCGCAATGCTTGAAACAGATGAGAGAAAATATAAAGTGAGATCTGCATATCTCATTTTTTCCATATCGGTTTTAATAGCCGGCAGCCTTTTGCTTCTTCTTGGACTACCTGAAACGATCCTCTTTCTTACTCTTGCTCTATTTTTACTGATTCAAAATATATCTGCCTTCAAGTTTCGGAAATACGAACAGGCTTATGAGCAATTGAAAAGAAAACAGTTGACGCCATGAGTTGTGCATGGTAATATTTTAATGTTATTGTTTGTAGCGCACCTGTGCTACAACCGCACTGACAAGGTACAAGCATCCGTTAGGATCACCTTTGAAGGCGAGTCTGAGTCTATTGAGGAGGTGCAAGTATGTACGCAATCATTGAAACTGGTGGAAAACAAATCAAAGTCGAACAAGGCCAAGAAGTCTACATCGAAAAAGTAGTCGGCGAAGCTGAAGAAACTGTAACATTCGACAAAGTTCTATTCGTTGGTGGAGAAAACGTGAAAGTCGGCGCTCCATTCGTGGAAGGTGCAACGGTTACTGGTAAAATCGTTAAGCATGGCCGCGGCAAGAAAATCACGGTTTTCAAATACAAGCCGAAAAAGAACTACCACAAAAAGCAAGGTCATCGTCAGCCATACACAAAAGTTGTCATCGAAGGCATCAACGCGTAAGCCGACATGATCAAAATCAGTATTAATGAACAACCATCCGGCCGGATCAGCTCATTTGAGATGAAAGGCCATGCCGATTTCGCAGTACATGGAAAAGATCTTGTCTGTGCAGGCGCATCTGCGGTTTCATTCGGAGCCGTCAATGCTGTTATTGCACTCACTGGCATAACTCCTGACATCCAACAAGGATCAGATGGTGGTTATTTGAAAGTGGTTTTTCCGGAAACGGAAAAAGATAAGGAAATTCAATTGATTGTGAAGGCGATGATTGTTTCATTACAGACGATTGAACAAGATTACGGGCAACATATAAAACTTATTTTTAACCGATAGGAGGTGGCACTGATGTTACGTTTGGATCTCCAGTTTTTCGCATCGAAAAAAGGGGTAGGTTCTACAAAGAACGGTCGTGACTCCGAATCGAAACGTCTTGGCGCTAAACGTGCTGACGGACAATTCGTTTCTGGCGGCTCTATCCTTTATCGTCAACGCGGAACAAAAATTCACCCAGGTGAAAACGTTGGCCGCGGCGGGGACGATACACTTTTCGCAAAGGTTGACGGCGTAGTTCGCTTCGAGCGTTTTGGCCGCGACAAGAAAAAAGTGAGCGTATACCCTGTAGCTCAAGAAGCTTAATGTTATGACTAACATTGAAAGGACTGCATTTTACGTGCAGTCCTTTTTTATTTTGATTTTTATCTGCTATTAATGCCAATCCATTATCGCCAAAGTACATAACACCAACAAATTAATCCATATCTTTGACGGATTTTGTGAAAGGGATGCTATACTGTAGTATATGATATCTTTGGCGGTGAGAAAATGGAATCGGAAGACTTGACGATTGGGAAAGCGCTGAAATTTGCACGCCATGATTTTTTAAATGATTTGCAACTAATGTTATTATATATGGATCTCGGGAAAATGCCTGAAGCCCGAAATACGCTATTAGAAACGACAGAACGCATGCGGCACCTATCCATGTTGGAAAAGCTTCGCCTGCCGAAGACGGAAATTTGGATTAGCACATTTGAATGGAGGCATACGGCTTTCTCGAAAAAGTTGCAATGCGACATTATTGCAGGAGACCGGACGGCGAATGATGAAGTGATTGCCGATTATTTGGAACGGTTAATTGGCATCGTAGGAGAATCAGTCGATCCGATGGATGAATACATCGTCCATATCATAGTAAAAGCTACCGAAGAACAATGGTCGCTTCAATTGACCATCGAAGGGACCCTCTCATTTACCGAATCGCCCAATTTACCAAATACGGACGATGGGTTTGAAGTGAGTGGAGTTTTGCAAGATAAGCAATGGACGTTCACATTAAGTGGACGATAGGAGGAAAAAACATGTTTGTCGATCACGTTAAAGTATATGTCAAAGGCGGCGACGGCGGCGATGGAATGGTTGCATTCCGCCGCGAGAAGTACGTAGCCTACGGAGGTCCTGCTGGTGGGGACGGAGGAAAAGGCGGGGACGTCGTTTTCATCGTAGATGAAGGATTACGGACGCTAATGGATTTTCGCTATCAGCGACACTTCAAAGCCCCACGTGGAGAGCACGGAGGCAGTAAAAACAAGCACGGTAAAGGCGGAGAGAACATGGTAGTTAAAGTTCCTCCAGGTACGATCGTCAAGGATTTGGAAACTGGTCATATCATCGCTGATCTCGTGGAACATGGCCAGACAGCTGTCATCGCGAAAGGCGGACGAGGCGGACGAGGGAATTCGCGTTTCGCTACACCGCAAAATCCTGCACCTGAGTTATCGGAAAAAGGAGAACCGGGCGTCGAACGGGAAATTACACTTGAATTAAAAGTGCTCGCAGATGCTGGCCTCGTTGGTTTCCCGAGCGTAGGAAAGTCGACATTATTATCTGTCGTATCCGCAGCAAAACCGAAAATTGCCGACTACCATTTTACAACGCTTGTGCCGAATCTTGGAATGGTGGAGTTGGAAGGTGGAAGGACATTTGTTCTAGCCGATTTACCAGGTCTTATCGAAGGAGCACATGAAGGCGTCGGTCTCGGTCATCAGTTCTTGCGGCATATTGAACGGACAAGAGTCATCATCCACGTCGTCGATATGTCTGGAATAGAAGGGCGGGATCCGTACGAAGATTACATTACAATCAACGAAGAACTGGAGAAATACAATCTTCGCTTAATGGAGCGTCCTCAAGTCATCGTTGCAAATAAAATGGACATGCCGGAAGCTGAAGAAAACTTAAAACTGTTCAAAGAGAAGCTGGGCGAAACAGATGCAAAGATTTTCCCTATTTCTGCGATTACACGTGTAGGGTTGGATCAGCTGCTATTTACAGTTGCCGACTTGCTTGAAACGACGCCGGAGTTCCCGATGCATGAAATCGAAGAAGAGGATGAAAATCGTTCAGTTCTTTATAAGCACGAAGCTGAAACCGCTGACTTCAAGATTACGCGAGATGATGATGGAGCATATGTCCTATCAGGATATACTCTCGAACGTCTATTCAAGATGACCGACTTCAATTTCGATCAATCTGTCCGTAAATTTGCACGTCAAATGCGTGGAATGGGTGTAGACGATGCTCTTCGCGAGCGAGGTGCGAAAGACGGGGATACAGTTAGAATCCTCGACTTCGAATTCGAATTCCTCGAATAAGATATTATCGAGGATGAGTAATGAATTGTTGCAAGGAGGCATTCAATGAGGCCATTGGGGGAAGGGCAGTTTTATCTAGTAAGGGAAGATGTACTTACGGAATCGATGCTTAAGATGTTAGAGGCGAAAAGGCTTCTAGCGAGCGGGGAGGAAAGGACAATCCAGGAAGCGACGAAGCGGGTCGGATTGTCCCGCAGTGCTTATTATAAATATAAGGATACTGTCTTCCCATTCGAATCGATCGCTCGTGAACGAGTGTTGACAATTTTTATTCAACTCGAGGACCGGAAAGGATCGCTTGCGACGATTCTTCGGATCATTTCGGAGGCGAAATGTAATGTGCTGACCATTCACCAGACAATCCCGGTGCAAGGTCGTGCTAATATAACGTTGTCACTTGATGTAACCGAGATGCAGATCAAAATGGAGGAATTTATGCAAAAGTTGAAAGCGCCTAACTTCATAGATTCCGTCCATTTGATCAGCTCGGGAGCTCTTTAATGCGCCTATAGCTCGGTAATGATAAAAGCGGAGGGCGTTTATCGGGGATAGCACCCAAAGGCGAACAACAAAGATAGAAAAATAAAGTGGAGCAACTAGATGGAGGATCTGAGATGAGCGAACAAGATTACAAGCCAACGGTCGCCTATTTGGGGCCTGAAGCATCATTTACTCATGTTGCGGCAACTCACCTTTTTGGAACGGAAGGCTTGGTGCCCCAACCGACGATACCTGATTGTATAGAAGCTGTAACGGAAGGTCATGTCGCGTACGCGATAGTGCCGCTTGAAAACGCGTTGGAAGGCTCGGTGCCAATGACGATTGATTATTTATTCCATGGTAGCGAATTGTATATCAATGCGGAAATTTCGATTCCGATTGAACAGCATCTGATGGTGAATAAGAAGCAGAAGGATCATTTAGAGAAGCTCGAATCGGTCCATTCTCATCCACATGCACTTGCACAATGCCATAAGTATTTGCAATATCATTACCGCCGTACGCCTTTGATTCAGACAACATCGACAGCTGCGGCTGCAAAATATATTTCCGAAAATCCGGAGCTTCGTATCGCCGCAATCGGAAATCGTTTGGCTTCTGAAAAGTACGGCCTACATATCGCTGAAGAAAATATACACGATTTTCATTTCAACCATACACGGTTTGTCGTCTTATCATTGAGAAAAGGCCATTTGGAAGTACCGGGTCATTCGAAAGAGCCGAAAACGACATTAATGATAAAGTTACCCGAAGACGATCGTTCAGGAGTGCTTCATCAAATATTATCAGTGTTTGCATGGCGGAAGCTAAATTTAAGCAAAATCGAATCACGGCCCATGAAAACTGGGTTAGGAAATTATTTTTTCATCATCGACGTATTGGAAAGTGAAGAGCACCCGATGATGAGAGGTGCCCTTGAGGAACTTGCGGCGCTTAATTGCACGGTTCAATCATTCGGTTCGTATTTTCCATATGAACATAGACCTTCAAGCTAACTTTTATTAGCTTGGAGGTTTTTTCATTTAAAAGGCTAGAAAGCCTACGAACATCAATTTTTCAAATGAATAATCGGGACAATTCCACAATATACATACTAAGAGAGAGGGCGTCTTTCTTAAATTTGCGTCACATAGACGGGCGTTCGTTCATACGATGGATTGATGGAAGGGGGATTTTGTTAGTGGATGTCCATATTGTTGTAAAAGGGGATACGTTGTGGAAAATTGCACGACAGTACGGTATCCCTTTTGAAGATTTGAAAAGGGTGAATGCCCATTTGGCAAATCCGGATTATATCGTTCCGGGAATGAAGATTTTTTTGCCAAAGAAGAAAACTGCACCTCTGCCGAGTGAGAAAGGCAAGGAAAAAATGCCTGAGAAGGTTAAGCCTCAACAAGTAAAGCCTCAGCAAGTAAAGCCATCTACGCCTCCTGCAATGGAAAAGCCGACTAAGCCGAAGGAACCGGTTCCATTGCCGAAGGTTGAACCTGAATTTGAAATGCCGAAGCCGCCATCTGTGCCGAGACAGCCTATGCCGAGCTTGCCTGTTCAGCCACCGCCTGTAATGACACCACCTGCAGAGACTGTGCAGCCATTACCGTCCATACCGCCTGCCGTTCCTACACCGCCAATGGCAATGCCACAATTTTTCCAGCCGATTATGCCTGTTCCTTGCGGATGGATGCCTATTTACGATGCGGATTGTGTACCGATGCCGTTTCCAAGCTTCACTCAACAAATGCCGGCGCCTATGCCAACGCCAGCCATGCCGCCGCAATCTATGCCTTCACAAGTAATGCCGGCGAAGGAAATGCCGACAACACCAGCAAAATTAGGAGTGAAACCACCTTCGATTGAAAGTGCCGAAGAAATGGATGAGTTTGAAGAATCACCAATTTATCCGGGAAGAGGTCCTGGAGTTTCTCCGCCTTATCCTGTCAGAGGCTGGGAGTTGATGGAGTCACCGACGATTCCGCTTGAATCACCGGAACATATGGTTTACTGTCCGCCGGAGCAAGGATATGTGCCTCAAATGGTATCACCCGAGTATCAAAATCCTAGCGAGATGATGATGCAGCCTCAGCAACCATTCTTTTTCGGTTATCCATGTCCTCCGATGCCTGTTCATCACTGTGGTTGCCCTCACCATGGATTCTATGGATTTGGTCCGAGTGAGATGCAACCGAATTATATGATGCCGATGCAAGTGAGCCCGATGCAAGTGAGCCCGATGCAAATGAATCCGACGCAAATGAATCCAATGCAAATGAATCCAATGCACATGAACCCGATGCAAATGAATCCAATGCATATGCAGCCTTTCAATCCTATGGATAATTACGGATGCGGCTGCTGACCGGCGTATGGCGCTGGAAAAGAATATCCGTAAAGTAAAGAAAAATGTCTGGAAAATGGTGGAAGGGGAATCCGCCTATTCGTTAAAAAGATATACAACGCGTTCAACGGCGGTGAAAGTCGAGTATGTACACCGACAGTTGCATGCGATCCGTTTTCCTCATATTGTTCCAATCCTTCCAACGGAGGATCCGTTATTCATTATGCAGCCATGGATTGAAGGGACGAAACCCGTCAACTTCAGGCGACGTAGTGATCGAACCGATTCCTTAATAGCCCTTCAAGCATTGCATCGAACAAAAGAGCAGATTGATTGGGATGCCTCCCCTTATCTGCATAGATATCAGCTCTTGGAAAAATGGCAAGAAAGACTTGATCGCTTTATTGAAAATCGTGATGCTTTCGGGAAATTTTTAAGGAAACAAGCGGTTGATGAGATAATCATGTATGGGGAAGAAGCTCTTCCCATTTTGAAGAAGAACTATCGGAAGCTTTCGGGCTATACGTTGCTTCACGGGGATGTCGTCCATCACAATATTCTTCGTGATGGAAACGGTTTAATTCGCTTCATCGATTTCGACCTTGCATGTACAGGACCACCTGGAACCGAATTGGCACTTTGGATGCACCGTGTCTTGCCGAATGTTTGCTACAATTTGGAGTTCCTATTGGCAGAGCAGATGTCTTTAAAAGATCTCGATAACGCATCTAAATCGATGCTGCTTTATCCGAATGAGATGTTAAGGGAATGGTTGCATCTTTTAAATATGCCGGAAGCGAAACAAGAAAATATTTCTAGAAAGCTCATCCCCTTTACGGAGTATGCCCTCTCTTCATGGCCGAAGTTATGGTATGATGTAGAACGGAACATGAAGTAGGAGGATGCATAATGGCTGGCCATTCAAAGTGGAAAAATATCCAAAACCGTAAAGGCGCGCAAGACGCGAAACGAGGCAAAATCTTTCAAAAGATGTCGAGGGAACTCTATGTCGCTGCAAAAACGGGTGGAGGAGATCCCGACATGAATCCCGCACTCCGTCTTGCAATCGAGAAATCAAAAGGCTTAAACGTGCCGAATGATGTCATTAAAAGAGCTATCGATAAAGCGACTGGCGCAGGTGCGGATGAAAACTATGAGGAAGTCGTCTATGAAGGATATGGACCTGGAGGGGTAGCTGTTCTTGTTTATTGTTTAACTGAGAACAGAAACCGCACAGGGCCGAATATCCGTGTAGCTTTCAATAAAAATGGCGGAAACTTGGGAGAAAGCGGATCGGTCGGCTATTTATTCAACCGAAAAGGACGCCTATTTGTCGAGCGTACTGCTGACACCGGTGAGGAAGCAATCATGCTTGCAGCTTTGGAGGCGGGTGCTGAAGACATTGAGTCGACAGAAGATGGCTTTGAAATTATTACAGAACCGTCCAGCTTCATGGAAGTAAAAGAAGCTTTGGAAGCTGAAGGAATAGAATTTATTTCAGCGGAGATTGAAATGATTCCGACGATCTATACGGGATTGCAAGGTGATCATGCCGACCAATTTGAAAAGATGATTGAAGCATTAGAAGACGATGATGATGTGCAAAATATTTATCATAATGCAAGTCAATGAATGAGCCGCCTCTTCAGCGGCTTTTTTTATTGTCCAGCACCGGGTGGCAGCAGCTCGGGTCGCTTCAGGCGTGAAGCAAAAGGCAAAAAGCGCCTTTTGTCCAAGCCCTCCATCGAAAGCCGTAACGAAGAACGGCTTTTGCGAGTAAAAGCGAAGCGTTACGAGCACATCTTTGCCCTGCTGTCGCAGCTGAACGCCACCCTCCGCTTTTCTATGTAGAAAACCCGTTCGTATGCTATAATAGTTTCGATACTTTAGGGGGAGAATGGCTTGTACGATTATATAAAAGGAATAATTACCCGGGTGACACCCGAATACATAACGGTTGAACAAGGCGGCATCGGTTGGCAGATCATGACGCCTAATCCATATGCCTTCCATCAAACGGAAGAAGTGCAGCAAGTATTCACTTATTTACATGTGCGTGAAGACATGCAGTGGTTGCTCGGGTTCAAATCGATAGAACAGCGTGAATTGTTCAAGAAGCTTATCACTGTTTCTGGAATCGGTCCGAAAGGTGCTCTAGCCATTTTGGCAAGCGGCATACCTTCTCAAGTCATCGGTGCAATCGAAAGGGAAGACGAATCATTCCTCGTCCAGTTTCCAGGCGTCGGAAAAAAGACGGCACGTCAAATAATCCTTGACTTGAAAGGGAAGCTCGGGGATCTATTCACGGAAATTGAAATGCCGGATACGGACGTGACACTGCTTTCATTAGCAGAAAACGGCGCGTTGGAAGAGGCAATCCTTGCTTTGCAGGCGCTAGGCTATTCACAACGTGAACTGGCAAAAGTGAAGACTGAGATGCAAAAGGAAGACCTGGATACAGAAGGCTATATGAAGTTGGCACTACGCCTATTATTGAAACAAAAATAATAAATCGGAATAGAAAGGAGGAGCGGTATGTATGGAACGGGTCATTTCAAGTGAACAATCCAATTATGACGACAGCTTCGAACAATCTTTGCGACCTCAAACGTTGCATCAATATATTGGACAAGAGACTGTAAAAGATAATTTGAGTATTTTCATCGAAGCGGCAAAAGGCAGGAGTGAAAGCTTGGATCACGTCCTTTTGTACGGTCCGCCAGGGCTTGGGAAAACGACGCTTGCAACTGTCATAGCAAACGAAATGGGCGTCAATGTAAAAATGACGAGCGGGCCGGCGATTGAAAGGCCTGGCGATCTCGCAGCGGTCGTTTCATCATTGGAACCGGGCGATGTTCTATTCATCGATGAAATCCACCGATTGAACCGGTCAATCGAGGAAGTGCTTTATCCAGCAATGGAAGACTTTTGTCTCGACATCGTTGTGGGGAAAGGGCCATCCGCCAAATCAATACGTCTCGATCTCCCGCCGTTTACATTGATTGGGGCGACGACTAGAGCCGGTTCTTTGTCCGCTCCGCTTCGAGACCGTTTTGGTGTGCCGCTCCGTCTAGAATATTATGGAGAAGTTCCATTGAAGGAAATTGTAATTAGAAGTGCAAGCTTGTTCGATGTCGATATCGACGCCAATGCAGCAGTTGAAATAGCGAGGCGCTCAAGAGGAACGCCACGAATTGCCAACCGTCTCCTGCGCAGAGTGCGTGATTATGCACAAGTGCGTGGCGACGGCAGTATTACAATGAATATCGCGAAAGAAGCGCTTGAAATGCTGCAAGTCGATTCGCACGGTCTCGATCACATCGATCATAAATTGCTTGTCAGTATGATTGAACGATTCCGCGGCGGTCCGGTCGGGATTGATACGATTGCCGCAAGCATTGGCGAAGAGTCCATCACGATTGAGGACGTTTATGAGCCTTATTTGTTGCAAATCGGTTTCCTTCAAAGAACACCTCGCGGCAGGATTGCTACTCGACTCGCTTATGATCACTTCGGTTACGAGCCGCCCGAATCGATTACGTAATAAAAGATGTTCAATTATTGATAGAAGGAGTTCACGCGGATTATGGATGTAAATGATTTTGATTTTGATTTACCTGAAAGCCTCATTGCACAAACACCTCTCAAAGATCGGACTGCGAGCAGGTTGATGGTTTTGGATAAAGTGACGGGAGACGTAAAACATCGTCAGTTCCGTCATATTGTGGACGAGCTGCAGGAAGGGGATATCATTGTTCTGAACGATACAAGAGTCCTGCCTGCACGTCTCATTGGCACAAAGGAAGATACAGGCGCGTCGATTGAAGTTCTCCTTCTGAAAGAGACTGGCTCTGACGAGTGGGAGACACTCGTAAAGCCTGCAAAACGAGTGAAAGTAGGAACTGTTGTTTCGTTCGGGGACGGCAGTTTGGAAGCTGAATGCACTGAAATCCTCGAACAAGGGGGAAGAATATTTAAATTCCGGTACGAAGGCATTTTCTATGAAATTCTAGATGCCCTCGGACAGATGCCCCTCCCACCTTATATAACAGAGACGCTCGACGATCAATCGCGTTATCAAACTGTTTTTGCAAAAGAAAGAGGCTCCGCTGCTGCGCCAACTGCCGGTCTTCATTTCACCGAAGAAATATTGCAGGAGATCAAGAGAAAAGGCGTTGGCGTCGAATTTATCACATTGCATGTCGGCTTGGGAACATTCCGCCCTGTCAGTGTAGATTCCATCGAAGATCATACGATGCATTCGGAGTATTATCAAGTGACTGAAAAGGCGGCAAACGCAATCAATGAAGCGAAGGCGAGAGGTGGAAACGTCATTGCGATCGGTACGACTTCGGCGAGAACTTTAGAGACAATCGCTTCGCAAAATGACGGAAAAATCGTGCCGACCAGTGGGTGGACGTCAATTTTTATCTACCCTGGGTACGAGTTCAGCATTCTTGATGGTATGTTAACAAACTTCCATTTGCCGAAATCGACGTTAATCATGCTTATTTCGGCTATGGCGACACGTGAAAATGTGCTCGCCGCCTATAAAGAAGCGGTGAAGGAGAAGTACCGTTTCTTTAGTTTCGGGGATGCGATGTTCATCAACCCGCACAAAAAGTAAAGAGGTACTAATCCTCGAAATAGAAAGGATCACACGAAATGGCAGCAATTACTTACGAACATATAAAAACATGCAAGCAGACAGGAGCACGGCTTGGCATCGTCCATACGCCTCATGGTTCATTTGAGACACCGGCATTCATGCCTGTCGGGACTCAAGCGACGGTGAAGACGATGTCTCCTGAGGAATTGAAAGAGATGGGAGCCGGAATTATCCTAGGCAATACGTATCATCTTTGGCTCCGCCCAGGAAATGATATTATTAAAGAAGCAGGCGGCCTCCATAAATTTATGAACTGGGATCGACCGATTTTGACAGATTCAGGCGGTTTTCAAGTGTTTTCATTAAGTGAATTCCGTAAAATCGAAGAGGAAGGCGTCCATTTCCGTCATCATTTGAATGGCAGTAAGCTTTTCCTAAGCCCTGAAAAAGCGATGGAAATTCAAAATGATCTAGGTTCGGATATTATGATGGCTTTCGATGAATGTCCGCCATATCCTGCAACTTTCGAATATATGAAGGCGAGTGTCGAGAGAACGTCGAGGTGGGCAGAACGGTGCTTAAAAGCGCATGCCCGTCCTGGAGATCAGGGGCTTTTCGGCATCGTGCAAGGAGGCGAATTTGAGGAGCTTCGCAAACAAAGTGCTAAAGACCTCGTCTCGCTCGACTTCCCAGGATATGCAATTGGTGGGTTATCCGTAGGGGAGCCGAAAGATGTCATGAATCGCGCGCTAGAATTTACAACACCATTATTGCCGGAAAACAAGCCTCGCTATTTGATGGGGGTCGGTTCTCCAGATTCGTTGATTGACGGAGCAATTCGCGGAGTTGACATGTTTGACTGTGTATTGCCGACGCGTATCGCACGGAATGGAACGTTGATGACTAGTGAAGGCCGCCTTGTTGTGAAAAATGCGAAATACGAACGCGATTTCGGACCATTGGATCCGAATTGTGATTGCTATGCTTGTAAAAACTATAGCAGAGCATATATCCGTCACTTGATCCGCGCGAATGAAACATTCGGCATCCGTTTGACGTCCTATCATAATCTGTACTTCCTACTACGATTAATGGAACAGATTAGGGATGCAATCCGAAATGATCGCCTCGGCGATTTCAGAGAAGAATTTTTTGAACAATACGGATTCAACAAACCAAATGCAAAAAACTTTTGAATCTTGTATAATAAACCGAGAGAAGAGGGGGGAATAGAATGAATGATGGTAGTATGCTTGGAACGTTGCTTCCAATTATTGCGATGTTCGCGATCATGTGGTTTTTGTTGATTCGACCTGCACAAAAAAGACAAAAGCAGACGAAGCAGATGCAAGAAAGTTTGAAGCGTGGCGATAAGGTCATTACAATCGGCGGTCTTCACGGCGTGATCGATGCTGTTGACGATACATCCGTATTTTTGAAAGTCGCTGACGGCACAACTTTGCAATTCGATAGACAAGCTGTCGGTCGTGTTGTAGCATCTTAATAATGTACATGTTCAAAGAGGCGGATTCACAGTATTGAAACTGTGAACCGCCTCTTTTTAATTTGGGTATATTCCTGATCGGGAAAAGGCATGCTTTCCTGAAGAGGAGGGATACATAATGAATGATCTTCTTATCATTGGATTCAGGACAATATTGCTATATGCGTTCATCCTGATTATTCTCCGGCTGATGGGAAAACGGGAAGTTGGAGAACTAAGCGTCATTGATGTCGTAGTCTTTGTAATTATGGCGGAGGTTGTTGCGGTTGCATTGGAATCGCCAGATAAAAAGTTGAGCCACTCTGTTTTCCCGGTGCTCCTTCTACTTGTAATCCAGCTGCTGACATCTTTTCTTTCCTTGAAGAGCAAAAAATTCAGAGATGTTGTCGATGGAGACCCGACGTTGATTATACAAGATGGAATCATCCAAGAAGAGCAGATGAGAAAACAGAGATATAACTTGGATGATTTATTTCAACAGCTTCGTGAGCAGCAAATCGGATCAGTACGCGATGTGTCCTATGCATATTTAGAGCCTTCTGGAAATTTGTCAGTATTCACATATGAAAACACCCAACCAGTCCTCGCTCTCATATCCGATGGCGTCGTCCAAAGCCGCCATATTCAATTGATCGGAAGGTCCGAAGATTGGCTCATTCAAGAGCTAGAAAAACAAGGTGTAAATGAAGTAAATCAAGTCTTTTATTGCTCATTCGAAAATGGGAAGATACACTTTCAGCTGAAAAAAGCTTTTCAATAGTTTTTTATCAATCTCTTCAACATGAAAACATCGTTTTTCTTCACTTGCCCGAAAAGCAACAAAATGACGAGAAGGAATGCTGTCGTAATTATGCATTCGGTCAACAGACCGAAATTGCCGATTGGTATGAAAATAGGGCGTATGACGGCAACCATGATAAAGGATACATAAGGCAGAGCGAACATTGTGAAGCCGGCCGCCGCTGCTTTGTTTTTTCGTAATGTTGCTATATGAAGAAATGAAGTGACAAGGACTCCGAACCCAATCGCAAGCACTGCCCCTGTTTCCTGTAAGCCTGGCTGGGATGCTAAGACGAACATGACTCCCAGCTTAGCAATTCCGCCATATACTGAATTCATCATTCCTGCCTTTGCATCCCCAGTTGCTTGCAAAATGGAGTATAACGGGCTTTGGATATAATAAAAGAAAAATATAGGGGCAAGCAATGTCATATAGGAACCGCCATCACTAATATGAAAAAGCTTCTCGGCAAGCGCCTGTCCGTGAATATAAAAAACAGCTGCAGCGAAAGCGCCGGTCAATGCTGAAAGCCGCAAAGCCAAATGGATCCGCTCTTGCAGTCTTTTCTTATTGCTTGCAGCTGCAGCTCCACTTACAGCAGGCACAAGCACGACAGACAATGCGTAAGGGATAAATGAAGGAAAGAGCAGCAAAGGGATGAGAACACCTGAGATGACCCCGTATAGCGATGTAGCCGCTACTGCTCCGACTCCTGCCATTGATAAGGCACGAAGAAAAATGATTGGCTCTAGGAACCATGTGAACGTGCCGAATAATCTGCTGCCAGAAGACGGCAACGCAATCGATAATAGCGGCTCCATTGGATAGCGTTCTTTTTTGACAACAGGCTTCCTGTCACGACGTTTATGTTGTTGATATTTGAACCATAAATAACAGGCGGACAGCCCTTCGGCAAGCAATGTTATACCCATCGCGTAAGCGGCATTCATAGGGTTGTTATCGGGTACTAGAAAAATAGGCAACATCCATGTAATCAAAACGATTCGGAATAGCTGCTCAATAATTTGCGACCAAGCCGTTTCTTCAATTCTGACTATCCCTTGAAAATATCCACGGATCAAACCGCAAACAGCTGCGATCGGAATAATGGCGATTCCAACATATAACGTAGTGGAAGTAGCAGCATTTCCTAATAACGTTTCAGCTAAATAAGGGATGAAAAGAATGGATAGCGGGATGAATATCGCACCTGTGAAAATTGTTATGAAAGTTGCAGTCTTCATGACGGCAGGAAGTTTTGCAGTTTCCCCTTTTACCTTTAATTCCGCAATCACCTTCGCAACTGCGATTGGCACGCCTAGTTGAACGAGTGATAAGAAGAATATGAACGCCGGATAGGCGGTCATGTAGATTCCGACCGCTTCTTCTCCTGCGACGCGCATGAATTGGATGCGATAGACGAATCCTAATAGCTTTGTCATGAATACGGCAATCATCAGTATGGCAGTTCCACGGATGAAAGTGGACAATAAAAACAACTCCTTCTCAATTCCGGTCATTTCGTATACACTAAATCTATGCATAGGTTTGTCTATTTACGACTGAACGGGAAAGGGATGGAAATGGTGACGATTCAATTCGAGCAGATATTCAAACATGCACTGCCTGCTATTCAAAGTAAAAGGGATGAATTCCGTCTTTATGGCTATCACACAGTGACAAATGAAGAAATATGGAAATTCTGTATTCGTAAAAAATGGCGGAAGAAAAATGTGTCTACGATGCGAATCCACGAAATCGTGAATGGCATCTTGGCATTGACGCCTGCTGAATTCATGACGTATACCCAAATCGAGGAACAAAGGGATTCGAATTGGTTCTCAGATTTGAACAGCGATGAGCTGCAGTTGCTACTTTCACCGAAAAGTAAATCGTAATTAGATGTTCAATGAATGTCCAACTATTTGACAGATGCAATACTCTGTTTCATAATTGGAGTGTTGTATTTTCTTAAAAACTGTACATAGCAAACGTCTTACCGTTCCACGTACAGAGGGGGAACTAACTTATGAAAAAAAGAAGCCGGATCGTATCGTTCCTATTATTGCTTGTCTTGTTGGGTTCTTTAATAGGCGTTACGGTAAATCCGATTATAAAAGATGTTAGGCTCGGACTTGATTTACAGGGGGGCTTCGAGGTCCTATACGAAGTTCAGCCACTCAAAGACGGTCAAAAAATTACGGAAGATGTTGTGGCCGATACAGCTGGTGCATTACGAAACCGTGTTGACGTGCTCGGAGTAAGCGAGCCGGTTATCCAAGTCGAATCCAATAACAGGATCCGCGTGCAGTTGGCCGGTGTCGAAGATCAGGAAACGGCACGTGAACTATTATCCACTCAAGCAAATCTGACATTCAGAGATGCAGACGATAACCTGATGTTGGATGGAAATGATTTGAAAGAAGGTAAGGCGAAAGCCAACTTCGATCCAAGTGGTAATCCTGTCGTTACACTCGAGATGAAAGACCCGGACAAATTCGGGGAAGTGACAGCTGAAATTAAAGCGAAAGCTCCTGAAAATGTCATGGTCATCTGGATGGATTTTGAAGAGGGCGTCGATTCATTCAAAGAGGAAAGAATGAAGGAAAAGCCAAAATTCATTTCCGCTCCTTACGTAAGTAATGTTATCAATTCATCCAGTGTTGAAATTTCAGGAAGCTTCACAGTGGAAGAAACAAAAAGTTTGGCAGGCATCTTGAATGCAGGTGCGTTACCAGTTCATCTTGAAGAAATCTACTCTACTTCTGTTGGTGCTCAATTCGGAGCACAGGCGTTGGATAAAACGATTCTAGCTGGTATTGTTGGTATATCATTAATTTTCATTTTCATGTTAATTTATTACCGTATTCCTGGATTTGTCGCTGTTATTACACTGTCTGTTTATATTTACCTTATCCTTACTGTCTTCACAAGCATTAATGGCGTTCTTACACTTCCTGGAATTGCAGCTCTGATGCTCGGGGTCGGTATGGCGGTCGATGCGAATATCCTGACATATGAGAGGATTAGAGAAGAACTACGTGTAGGGAAATCAGTGAAGACGGCATTCTCGGTAGGTGCGAAATCTGCATTCACTGCCATCTTGGATGCCAATATTACAACTTTGCTAGCAGCTGTCGTCCTATTCATTTTCGGGACAAGCTCTGTCAAAGGCTTTGCAACAATGCTAATCATTAGTATCTTAGTCAGCTTCTTAACAGCTGTATGGGGCTCGCGTCTATTGTTGGGCCTACTCGTTAATAGCGGTATGCTTGATGGCAAGACTGGCCTATTCGGAATTTCGAAAAGGCGGGTCCACGCACCAGAAGAAAATGTGGATACGCTTGAACTATCAACGAAATTCGATCGATTCGACTTTGTTCATTCTCGAAAGAAATTCTATGTCATTTCGATGGCATTAATTATTGCTGGCATCATTGTCCTTGGTATTTTCAAATTAAACCTCGGGATTGACTTTGCAGGCGGTACGCGTGTAGAAATTTTATCGGATTCTTCTTTAACGACTGAAGAAATTTCAAATACGCTTGAAAAAATCGGCCATCCAGCAACGGATATTGTCATTTCTGGTGATACGAACAATATTGGCGTTGTACGTTATAAAGAAGAATTTAAGCAAGAAACCGTAAATAAATTCAAAAAAGATCTAGAAGCTCATTACGGTGCAGACCCAAATATTTCAACAGTTTCCAATACTGTAGGTAAAGAACTTGCTGAAAATGCATTGAAAGCTTTGATAGTCGCTGCACTCGGAATCATCATCTATGTTGCCTTCCGTTTTGAATGGCGCATGGGTGTATCATCCATTATCGGCTTGATCCATGATGCTTTCTTCATGGTAGCAGTATTCAGTATTACGAGGCTGGAAGTGGATATTACGTTCATTGCCGCTGTCCTAACCATTGTCGGATATTCGATAAACGATACAATCGTAACATTCGACCGAATCAGGGAGAATTTGCATAAGATCGGGAAAATTGATAATGCGGATACGTTGGCTGATGTCGTCAATAAATCGCTTCGTCAAACATTGGGACGTTCCGTGAACACTGTATTGACAGTCATATTTGTAGTAGTCGCACTAATTGCTCTTGGAGCAGAAGCGATCCGCCCATTCTCGATCGCCTTGCTGATCGGTTTGCTCGCAGGTACGTATTCCTCCATCTTCATCTCAGCTCAAATCTGGTTTGATTTGAAGAAGAAAGAGCTTCAAAAAACAGGCACGTTGAAAGTCGATAAAGTGAAAAAACAATGGGGTTCAGACGAGCCTGTAGTGTAATAACTACGGCTCCGACGACGTTTCAAACCTCAACAGGACAGGGTATACTCTACGTATATCCTGTTTTTTTATTTCAAAAGCGTAGGGCGCTTGCCCAGATACAACAGGCATAAGGCGAAGATGCGAAGTGGCGCTTTTTGCCACATAGCAGATTTGACTTATGACCCGAGCAAATCGAACTGCGAAGGGTTCGATTTGCCTTAATTTCTGCAGCTTTTTACAGAAATTAAGGCATCCTTATAGCGCCTGAAGCTGGATGTTAATTTTTTGAAAAGGAAGGTGGAGAAGAATGAAGATGCAATGGTCGTTAATACTCAGTATTCTTTTCGCCATCATTATCGCTGTATTCGCAATACTTAACGTTGACCCAGTCCAAGTAAACTACTTGTTCGGAGAAGCGCATCTGCCACTCATCCTCGTCATTCTTTTTACAGCTCTACTCGGCGCAGCCATTAGCGGCTTCCTAGCAATGTTCAAATCCATCCATGCCAATAGACAAATCAATGAACTAAAAAAGGAAATGACTGCAAAGGAAATTACAATCGCAAACCAGCAAAACGAACTAGCTGCATTGCAACATCTTGTTGATCCAACAGCCAAAGAGGAGAAACTTGAAGGTGAAACGTAAACAAAGCATCCTATTCGGGTGCTTTTTTCATGCAGTGCAACATAAACGATTTATTTATTAAGGAAACCGGCTATCCCCTTTAAGAGTCCGCCATCTTCCGATATAATGGGGATAAGAGGATGTGAGTCATTATGATAGAATCAATGAAAAACTGGACGATTAACCGTCCGGATGAAACAATCGTAAATACATTCATGAAAGAGCTTAGTATCCCTTCCATCCATGCTAAAATTCTAGCTTCACGAGGGTTTACGGATGTAGAGGTAACTAAGTCCTTTTTACATATGGAAGAAAATTGCTTGCATGATCCGTATCTTCTTTTCGATATGGAAAAAGCTGTCAATCGGATTCAGCTAGCAATTGATACAGGTGAAAAGATTACCGTCTATGGCGATTATGACGCAGATGGCGTCACAAGTGTCACTGTATTGACAACGGCTCTTGAACAGCTTGGTGCAAACGTCGACTTCTCTATTCCGAACCGCTTTGAACACGGATATGGACCGAATATCGGGCTGTTCGATGAACTGCATAAGTCAGGAACAAAGCTGATTATCACGGTTGATAATGGAATTTCCGGCTTGGAGGCTGTTGCCTTTGCTAAATCCGTCGGTATGGATATCATAGTGACAGATCATCATGAAATTGGTAACGAACTGCCGATTGCAGATGCGATTATTCATCCGCGTCATCCAAAAGGCGATTATCCTTTCGGTGAGCTAGCGGGTGTTGGTGTTGCTTTTAAGTTGGCTTGCGCATTACTAGGTGAAGTGCCGGAAGAACTGTTCGAAATCGCTGCGATCGGCACTGTCGCCGACTTAGTTCCATTGAAAGACGAAAACAGGTTCATCGTCAAGGAAGGCATCAAGAGGATGCGCTTGTCGCATCGACCAGCGATTCAGGCGCTCGTCAAAGTAAGTGGGACCGATCAGCATTCGCTGTCCGAGGAATCACTCGGTTTCATGATAGGGCCGCGCTTGAACGCCCCAGGGCGTCTAGGGAGTGCGGATCCCGCTGTCCATCTGTTGAAAACGGATGATCGGATGGAAGCTATGTCCATTGCGCAGCAATTGGATTCATTGAATAAAGAAAGACAAGCACTTGTTACAAAAATAGCAGATGAGGCTGAACAGGCGATGGTTGACATGTATGGCGATATGTTGCCGTATGTCATTGTCATTGCAGGGGAAGGCTGGAATCCAGGGGTAGTCGGAATCGTTGCTTCCCGATTGACCGAAAAATATTACAGGCCATCAATCGTCCTTTCCATAGATCATGATACAGGAATCGCAAAAGGTTCTGGGCGGAGCATAGCAGGTTTTGATTTATTCAAAGAGCTTTCGAAAGCTAGTGACCTATTGCCTCATTTTGGTGGCCATGAGATGGCGGCAGGCATGTCGCTTTCGATAAAAGATGTTGTGGCCTTGCGGAATCGGTTGAACGATCAAGGAAAGTTGAGTTTAACGGATGAAATGCTAACTCCGCAATTGCAAATAGATGTGCCGCTAGAAATCGGAGAGATTGATGTCGACGTTTTGGAAGCATTGGAATTGCTACGGCCATTCGGTGTATCATTCGAAAAGCCTGTTTTTTTAATCGAGAACTTATCATTGTCTTCTGTAAGGAAGATCGGAGCAGCCAAAAATCATTTAAAGCTTGAATTGTCCGATGGAGTGGATAGCCTTGATGTAATTGGTTTTGGTAATGGATATCTCGCCGATGAAATGAGTCCTGGCGTCACTTTATCCATCACTGGCGATCTTCAAGTGAATGAGTGGAATGGACGTAAAAAACCGCAGATGCTGCTCACCGATATCCAATCTAAGGATTGGCAGCTTTTCGATTTGCGTGGTATAAGAGAGCCAAATCGGTGGATTTCAATCATTCCTGAGAAAAATAATTTATTCATCGCCTTCCAGGAAACAACGATTGCCCATTTCCAACCAATCCTGAAAAATATACAAATTCATCAGTTCGGGCAAATAGAACTGTCGGAAACCGATCATATAATCATTTTAGATATGCCGGCAGGGACGGAGCAAATGAAAGAGTTGATTGAAAGAACGAATCCCAAAAGGGTATATGCTCATTTCTTCGTGAATGAATCATTATACTTCGAAGGAATTCCTAGTCGGGAGCATTTTGGATGGTATTATAGCTTTTTGAAGAAGCGGGGTACATTTGATTTGAGGAAGCAAGTACATGAATTGTCCAAGCACCGAGGTTGGAAGATCGACACAATTTATTTCATGACAAAGGTGTTTTCCGAGCTCGGATTTGTTAAGATAGAGAATGGTCTTGCTATAGTAAATGAAGACGCAGGAAAGAAAAATCTTTCTGAAGCGCCTTCTTACCAACAGAGAGAGCGTCAAATCGAATTGGAAAAGATGCTTGTATATGCACCCTATATGGAATTGAAAAATTGGATTGATGGGATTTTCAAAGAAACCGTCAACAGGGAGGAACAATTATGGATTTAAAAAGTTACGTGACAATCGTCCCGGACTATCCAAAAGAAGGTATTAGCTTTAAAGACATTACGACGATTATGGATAACGGGGATGCTTATAAATATGCGACCGATCAGATTGTCGAATTTGCAAAGAAAGTTGGAACTGACATTATTGTTGGTCCTGAGGCGAGAGGGTTCATTATCGGATGCCCTGTCGCATACGCATTGGAAGTCGGTTTTGCACCCGTCCGAAAACCTGGCAAGCTGCCTCGCGAAACGATAGCTGTCGAGTACGATCTTGAATACGGCAAGGATTCGTTAACAATTCATAAAGATGCCATCAAGCCTGGTCAGCGTGTATTGATCGTGGACGATCTGCTTGCAACAGGCGGAACGGTCGGTGCAACAGTTGAGCTTGTTGAAAAACTCGGTGGAGTAGTGGCTGGGTGCGCGTTCCTTATCGAACTATCGTATTTGAGTGGCCGTGAAAAGCTAAAAGGCTACGACATTCAAGCACTTATCACTTATTGAAGAAAAAAGATCCTCGCATTAGTTGCGGAGGATCTTTTTTGTTCTAAGGGCTTTACATTTTTATCTGTTTATACATACAATAGAATTATCTTTAATTTTTTTGCGGAATTAGTCGAAAGGAGTAGAAAAATGGCGAAAAATCGTGACATGACGGCAGAAGATATATTTGAAATCGTTGCCTCATATATGAATGAACAGCATGTCGCGTTCGTCAAAAAGGCGTATGAGGCAGCAGAGGCTGCTCATGAAGGGCAGTTCAGAAGTTCGGGTGAACCTTATATTCTTCACCCTATCCAAGTAGCTGGCATTTTAGCAGAATTGCAGATGGATCCTTCCACTGTCGCCGCAGGTTTTCTCCATGATGTCGTGGAAGATACCGACGTAAGCCGTGAAGATATCATACGTGACTTCGGTGAAGAAGTGGCGATGCTCGTCGACGGCGTGACGAAGCTGGAAAAGCTGAAATTCAAATCGAACGAGGAAAAACAAGCAGAGAACCACCGCAAAATGTTCATTGCGATGGCGAGAGATATCAGAGTCATTTTAATCAAGCTCGCGGACCGTCTCCATAATATGAGGACATTGAAACACGTCCCTGAGGAAAAGCAACGGAGAGTAGCGGCTGAAACTCTTGATATTTTCGCGCCGCTTGCACATCGGCTCGGAATTTCCACAATAAAGTGGGAACTGGAAGACACTGCCCTGCGTTATTTGAATCCGCAGCAATATTACCGGATTGTCAATATGATGAAGAAAAAAAGGGACGAACGGGAAAAGTATTTATTGAATGTGATGGAAACGATTCGTGCGGAAATTTCCGAAATGGGCATTGAAGCTGAAATCAATGGCCGGCCGAAACATCTGTATTCCATATATCGCAAAATGATCCTTCAAAATAAAGAATTCAATGAAATTTACGATCTTCTAGCTATCCGTATCATCGTTAAAAGCATCAAGGATTGTTATGCGGTGCTTGGAATTATCCATACATTATGGAAACCGATGCCGGGCAGATTTAAAGATTATATCGCTATGCCAAAACAGAACCTTTATCAATCTATCCATACGACGGTAGTCGGACCGGCGGGGGATCCGCTCGAGGTTCAAATCCGTACCGAGGAAATGCATAGGATTGCTGAATATGGGGTTGCGGCACACTGGGCGTATAAAGAGGGGAAAACCGTATCGGAAAAGCCGGATAATATTGATTCTAAGCTGAAATGGTTCCGTGAAATACTTGAATTCCAAAATGAATCTTCCAATGCTGAGGAATTCATGGAATCATTGAAATTCGATCTGTTTTCGGATATGGTTTACGTTTTCACACCTGATGGAGATGTCATTGAAATTCCGAAAGGATCGGTTCCAATCGATTTTGCGTACCGGGTCCATTCGGAAGTTGGAAATCGAACAATTGGCGCTAAAGTGAATGGGAAGATGGTTCCGTTGGATACAGAACTATTCACAGGTGACATCGTCGAAATTCTCACATCAAAGCAATCATTCGGACCGAGTCGTGACTGGTTGAAAATTGCGAATACATCGCAAGCTAGAAATAAAATTCGTCAATTTTTTAAGAAGCAGCTGAGAGAAGAGAATATTATTAAAGGCTCAGAACTTGTAGAAAAAGAAGTGAAGCTGCAGGAATTTGATCTGAAAGCCGTCCTCACTCCAGAAAACATTCAAAGGGCCATCGACAAATTCAGCTTTACATCAGAAGAGGACATGTATGCAGCTGTTGGCTCCAATGGCATCACGGCGCAGCAAGTCGTCAACAGGCTCGCTGAAAAGATTCGCCGGGAGCGCGACCAACAGGATGCGATTGATAAAATCGTGTCTGACATGAAAATGCCGCAACAAATGCGAACGACAGAATCTGGTGTTATCGTCAAAGGTCTTGAGAACTTGCTCATCAGACTTTCAAAATGCTGTAATCCGATTCCGGGAGACGAGATAGTCGGTTTCATTACAAAAGGCCGTGGCGTTTCAGTACACCGCGCAGATTGCCCGAATATCCTCACTGATGAAGATAATGATCGACTCATAGACGTCGAATGGTCGGTCGGCATGAACAATGAACGGAAGGAATTCCAAGTCGATATCGAGATTTCCGCATTTGACCGCCAAGGCCTTCTGAATGAAGTGATGATGATGGTGGCGGATACGAAAACACCGATAGTTGCAGTAAGCGGAAAAGCGGATCGTGATAAGCTTGCGAAAATTAGCATGACGATTAAGATTATGGACATTGCCCATTTGCATAGAATTGTCGATCGGATTAAACAAATTCGAGACATTTATTCTGTCCAGCGGGTGATTCATTAAGCAGGAAGGTGTTTGCATGAAAGTTGTTTTACAAAGAGCTAGAAATGCATCTGTAACAGTCGATGGCGAAGTGACTGGTTCCATTATGAAAGGGTATGTCCTCCTTGTCGGAATTACGCACGAGGATACTGAGCAGGATGCGGACTACGTTGCGAAAAAGATTGCGGGTCTTCGTTTATGGGAGGACGAAGAAGGGAAGATGAACCGGGCTATTGATGAAGTGGACGGTGAAATTCTTTCTGTCTCCCAATTCACACTGTATGGCGATGTAAGAAAAGGTCGCCGTCCAAGCTTCATTGAAGCTGCAAGACCGGAAAAGGCAGAACCTATATGGAATTATTTCAACGAAGCGCTCCGCCAGCAAGGCTTGAAGGTGGAAACCGGTGTATTCGGCGCCATGATGGATGTAAGCCTCGTTAATGATGGTCCTGTAACGATAATAGTTGAATCGAAATGATCTCATTGCAGCCCTAATAAAACGGGGCTGTGATTTTTAATTCCATGGCTTATTTTTTCATCAAAAAAACACCATGGAATTAAAAATCCCATGGTGTTGCAAGTCATTCGCCATCGAAAAACTCAAGCAGACCTTGATAAATTCCGTGAGTTGCCTGTTCGCGGAACATTTCGGTAGTCAGAATCCGTTCCTCGGATGGATTTGATAAGAATCCTAATTCGATGAGAACTGCATTTTGACGATTTTCCCGTAATACTAGGAAGTTGGCCGGCTGCGCTCCGCGATTTCGCAAGTTAATCGTCGATGCTAGTCCTTCATTGATAGAAGAGGCCAACGATTTTTGATTGCTATGCGTGTAATACGTTGTGAAACCAGTGACCGATGTATCAGGGTTAGCATCATAATGAAGGCTGACAAATGCATCGGCATTCGATTGCTGGCTGACGGAAACGCGTTTGCGAAGAGAAATGTATGTGTCTGATTCACGCGTCATGACAACAGTGGCACCTGCAGCTTTAAGCTTTGCAGACAACAGCTCTGCAGTCGCCAATGTCAAGAGCTTCTCGTCTGTTCCACGCGCTCCTGTCGTACCGCGGTCATTGCCTCCATGGCCAGCATCCACGACGATTGTGAGACCGTTTAACGTGCCTGATGCCCTAGCTGTCTTCTTCTTGTCGTCAGTACGTTCTGTCTGGGCCACGTTACCTGTTGAAACGACCCACTTGGCAATATAAGCCGTTTCTCCTGAAGATAGTGAAACATTATACCAATCGCCGTCTTCACCGACGACAGATAACTTCTCCCCGGCATTCGCCCTTGTGACGATGGACGATGATGTCGTTGCAGAGGATCTTAAATTTGTTCCATTCGTTAACACGGTTACTTGTTTATTACTAGCTGTTGATTTGCCGCCGGATGTGCTTTTTGGGCTCAATGTTCCGTGGAATGAATACACCCAACCGGAGGATTTCTTTCCTAAGGATAGACGGACCCAGTTTCCATCAGTTTCTTCGACTTGGTAGGATTCTCCTTTATGAATTAAGCCAACTCTCTTAGATGATAAATCTGGATTTTTTCTGACATTCAGCGCATCGACAGATACTGTAAATTGCCCAGTTTTATTCGCTTCCGCCTGCTTATTTTTTGTACCGGCTTGTCCTTTAGCACTTTGTTGAATTTCAGTAATGTAATCAGTATGTACCCATCCGTCAACGGCATTTGTAGAGATGGAAGCCCATTCACCTTGACGGCCTGTCATCACAGCTTCTTCACCGGCATTCATTTGTCCAATGACCGCTGCGTTTAATGAAGGCTCGGTCCGGATGTTCAAGGCATTCACTTTCGATACGGCAGTTGTTGCCGTTTGCTTCGTAGCTCCTTCATTGACAACAAGCCATGAAGCAATCCATCCTGTACCCGCTCCGAATTTGATTTCTTGCCAATCGCCTGCAGTGGATAGCACTTCTGCTCGTTCCCCTCTTTTCATAGAACCGGTCACAGGATAGGTGAGTCCTGGTCCTGAACGGACATTTAGGGATTTTGTATTGATGATGACTGTTTCGCCTTGAGCAGAAATTGTAGGCATCTCACAAACAATCGAAGCGAAAAGGATGATAGCTAGAATCCACTTGCTAAATTTCGACAAACTATCACTCTCCCTTTTTTCCATTGTAGAAGTTTTGTGAAGAAAAAACCACAATGAAATGAAAAAGGTTGACACTTCATGAATGAATGATTAAGATTATGGTTAATTCAAAACAACTATTTGCCGAAGACATGGAAAGTAACTGTATTGCAGGCTGACAAGAGAGGGATGGACGTGGCTGAAATCCATCCTACAGACGGATATAGTGAACAACACCATTGAGGCTCCATGCTGAACAAATTTTATCAGTAGGTATGGACGGAACCGGCCGTTATCCGGGTACGAGTGGGCATGTTTTTTGTGCCAATTTGGGTGGAACCGCGGAAGCTGACATAAGCTCTCGTCCCTTGTATAAACAAGGGATGGGGGCTTTTTTTGTTCTCTCGGTTCAGAAAAAGTGAAAGAAGGGGAAGTCAAATGAATTTCAAAGTGCCAAGAGGAACGCAAGATATCTTGCCTTCTGAATCGTGGAAATGGCAGAAAGTCGAATCGATCATTCGCGATGTGTGTGACAAATACCGTTACAAGGAAATCCGAACGCCAATTTTTGAGCAGACTGAATTGTTTCAAAGGACGGTAGGGGATACTACTGATATTGTGACAAAAGAAATGTACACGTTCACGGATCGTGGTAATCGCTCGATGACCCTCCGTCCGGAAGGGACTGCACCGGTTGTACGTTCATTCGTCGAAAATAAAATGTTTGGCTATCCTGATCAGCCAGTGAAACTGTACTACCAAGGTCCGATGTTCCGGTACGAACGTCAGCAAGCAGGAAGATATCGTCAATTCGTCCAGTTTGGAGTAGAAGCGATCGGCAGTGCGGATCCAGCAATCGATGCTGAAGTAATAGCTTTGGCAATGGGTGTCTATAAGCAAGCAGGTTTAACGGATATAAAGCTCGTCCTTAATTCGTTAGGTGATCGAGATTCAAGAAACGCTCACCGGGATGCTCTCGTTGCTCACTTTACTCCGCATATTGGAGAGTTTTGCAATGACTGCCAATCAAGACTTGAGAAAAACCCACTCCGCATACTGGACTGCAAAGTGGATCGCGAACATCCTCTAATGGGAACTGCGCCTTCACTGGCCAATTATTTGAATGAACAGTCAGCAGCTTATTTTGAACAAGTGAAAGGCTATTTGGATGAGATCGGCATTTCGTATGAACTTGATCCGAATTTAGTTCGTGGCCTCGATTATTATAATCACACTGCTTTTGAAATTATGAGCACTGCAACAGGCTTCGGTGCAATAACAACACTTTGTGGCGGAGGCAGATACAATGGCCTTGCGGAAGAGATTGGCGGTCCATCCGCTCCTGGCATCGGTTTTGGGATGAGCATCGAGCGCCTTTTGCTAGCACTTGAAGCGGAAGGGAAGTCGTTTACACAGGAAGCAGAACTCGACGTATATATCGTAACTCTCGAAGAATCGGCACATAGGAAAGGCTTCAAAATATTGAACGAACTAAGGGATGCTGGCATTCGTACTGATATGGACTATATGGATCGGAAAATGAAAGCTCAAATGAAGTCGGCAGATCGGTTCAACGCGAAAGCGGTCATCGTCATCGGTGAAGAAGAAGTTGAAGAGAATGTTGTTCAACTGAAAAATATGGCTGACGGCTCCCAAGAAACGATTGAAGACACAAGCATCATCGGAAAAATAAAAGAACAGTTGAATTAAGGAAGGTTGATGAACGATATGCAACGGACACATTATTGCGGACATTTGACGGAGAAAGTTATTGGCCAGACAGTTACATTACAAGGCTGGGTACAGAAAAGACGAGATCTTGGAGGTCTCATATTCATTGATTTACGGGACCGTGAAGGGATTGTTCAAGTCGTTTTCAACCCAGATTTCTCTAAAGAAGCGCTTGAAATCGCTGAAACTGTGCGTAATGAGTATGTTCTTGAAGTGACAGGAAAAGTCGTTGAGCGTGAAGAGAAGCAGAAAAACCCGAAAGTGAAAACCGGCTCGATTGAAGTGCATGTAGAAAAGGTGCACATCATCAACGAAGCAAAAACTCCTCCATTCATGTTAGAAGATGAAACGGATGTCAATGATGAGCTGAGGTTGAAATACCGTTACTTGGATCTTCGTCGTCCAGCACTCGCACGAGTATTCAAAATGCGTTCCGATATTACAAAAACGGTTCGTAACTTCTTGGATGGAGAAGGTTTCCTAGAAGTAGAAACTCCGATTTTGACGAAGTCAACACCGGAGGGGGCGAGAGATTATCTAGTTCCGAGCCGTGTCCATCCTGGTGAATTTTACGCATTGCCGCAGTCTCCGCAATTATTTAAACAAATGCTTATGGTGTCCGGTTTCGACAGATATTATCAAATTGCACGTTGTTTCCGCGATGAAGACCTTCGTGCTGACCGTCAGCCAGAATTCACTCAAATCGATATGGAAATGAGCTTCATGTCGATCGAAGACATTATGGAATTGAACGAACGTCTAATGAAAAAAGTGATGAAAGACGTTAAAGGAATCGATATAGAAATCCCGTTCAAGCGCATGCCGTACGATGAGGCAATGGGACGTTTCGGTTCGGATAAGCCGGACACTCGTTTCGGTATGGAACTGCAAGACGTATCCGAAATCGTGAAAGATTCTAGCTTTAAAGTATTTGCAGGAGCAGTCGAATCTGGCGGGCAAGTGAAGGCAATCAATGTAAAAGGCGCTTCGGACAATTACTCGCGAAAAGATATCGATGCATTAGGGGAGTTTGCATCGCGGTATGGAGCAAAGGGGCTCGCTTGGCTAAAAGTTGATGCGGAAGGTTTGAAAGGGCCGATTGCAAAATTCTTTGAAGGTGAAGCTGGAGAAGTTTTGGCGAAATCCCTTGAAGCTGAAGCAGGCGACCTTCTATTATTCGTGGCGGATAAGAAATCGGTCGTCGCCGATGCATTAGGAGCACTTCGATTAAAACTTGGCAAAGAGTTGGATATCATTGACGAAACAAAGTTCAATTTCCTTTGGGTCACTGAATGGCCATTATTTGAATACGACGAAGAGCTAGGGCGCTACTTTGCTGCCCATCACCCATTCACAATGCCTGCTGATGTCGCTGGTCTTGAAGCAAATCCTAACGATGTTAAAGCACAGGCGTATGACCTCGTGTTAAATGGTTATGAGCTCGGCGGCGGATCGTTGCGGATCTATCAACGTGACGTTCAGGAAAAAATGTTCAAAGCTCTCGGTTTCTCCGGAGAAGAAGCACGCGAGCAATTCGGATTCTTGCTTGATGCTTTTGATTATGGGACTCCTCCGCATGGAGGAATCGCATTTGGATTGGACCGAATCGTCATGTTATTATCCGGTTCGACAAATCTCCGCGATACAATTGCATTTCCGAAGACTGCAAGTGCAAGCGACCTGCTGACAGAAGCACCAAGCAGTGTGGATAGCGCACAACTTTCCGAATTAGGGATTTCTATCCAGTCGAAATGAGTAGAATGGACAAGCTATTGAAATAAAAATGTAATAAAATGCGGAAGTAAAATCGTTGAACGCAATTATTATGTATGGTAGTATACAAGTAATACGAATCCTGAAGTGTACGTTTTTTGCAAATCAGTTTTGACCGAACATATTTATCGTAGGGAGCTTTCATTCTGGCTTGGATGGAATGCCCTAGTAAAGGGACTTCAGAAGAGACTGATGAAGCACCCACCTGCTGAGTGCGGGTTCAAAACGATACTACAAAGACGGCACATTCGGGATTCGTTCCTATTCTTTTACAAACACTTGGTAGATTATATCCCCCTCTGGCGTCCTGCGGAGGGGTTTTATATTGACTTATATACGGAGAGGTGGAATACCATTGTTGCACCAATTTTCCCGGAATGAACTGGCTATAGGCAAGGAAGGCGTCGACTTAATGCGTCAAACGACTGTTGCTATACTAGGCGTTGGCGGTGTCGGTTCATTTGCAGCAGAAGCCTGCGCTCGCAGTGGCGTCGGCCGGATTATTCTTATTGATAAAGATACAGTAGACATTACGAATGTCAATCGTCAGCTCGTAGCAACATTATCAACGATCGGCCGGTCAAAGGTTGAAGTGATGAAAGAACGGATCCATGATGTGAACAAAGATTGCGAAGTGATCGGTCTTCATATGTTCTACACAGAAGATACGTACGAAGAGTTTTTCAGTTACAAACCCGATTACGTAATCGACGCATCAGATACAATCAGTTATAAAATCCATTTAATTAAAGAATGTGTTTCAAGAGGCATCAAGATCATTTCAAGTATGGGAGCTGCGAATAAACTGGATCCAACCCGTTTTCAAATTGCGGACATTTCTAAAACGCACACCGATCCAATCGCAAAAGTGATTAGACTCAGATTGAAAAAGGAAGGTATCAAAAAAGGGGTCCCTGTTGTATTTTCCGATGAAAGCCCAATTGTCATCCGAGAAGACGTCGCCGACACAGTCGGAAACCCGGACGCGCAAATTCGCAAGGCGAAGATGCCGCCTGCATCAAACTCCTACGTCCCTTCCGCTGCAGGGTTGGTCTGCGCAAGCTGGGTTCTCAACGATATCGTAAAAGACATTCATATCGAAAGAGTAAGGGACAAGAAGTAAAAATAAAGCTGTTTTCCTGTTATTTAGGGAAACAGCTTTTACTGTTTTCTAAAGGAATCTCCAGGATTGTAGCGAAAGGCGGCGACTCCTGTGGGAAAAGCTTGAGCTGAAAGCCCTGGAGGCGCAAAGCGATGAGGAGATTGAAGCCATGCCCACAGAAAGCGACTGCCTGAAGCGGAAATCCGGTATTGAAAAAGCCTTGTTCCCTTTATCCCCACCTGATACAATCAATTAGTAGGTCGAAAATCATGAAACTTAAGCATTATAATATAGAAATTGGAAGGATTGAAACCATTGCAAAAACAGGATGGAATCTTACTAGAAAGCGGTACGAACGAACTTGAAATCGTCGAATTCCAAATGGGAGACAACCGCTATGGAATCAACGTCATCAAAGTGAAAGAAATCATTCTTCCTACACCGATCACAGTCATCCCACACGCTCATCCATCCATCGAAGGAATCATTCAGCTCAGAGGGGCGGTCCTTCCTGTTGTCAATATGGAAAAAGTAATGGGGCTGCCGCAAACAATCGGCAAAAACGAAGGAAAATACATCGTCGCCGCCTTTAATAAGCAAGAAGTCGTTTTCCATGTCCATGAAGTCGCGCAAATCCATCGCGTATCATGGAATCAAATTGAAAAACCGGCAGATTTGTACACTGGGGACGCTTCCCAAGTAATCGGCGTCATCAAACGTGAGAATGACATGCTTCTACTTTTGGACTTTGAAAAAATCGTCGTTGACATTAATCCGGAAAGCGGAATTCAAGTCGAAGAAGTAAGAAAGCTAGGTGTTAGGGATCGGTCTCATAAAAAGATTCTCATTGCAGAAGATTCTGCGTTGCTACGGAAATTATTAAATGAAACATTAACAGAAGCGGGTTACGGTAATATTGAGTTCTTTGAAAACGGTAAAGATGCATTAGCATTTTTGAAAAATTTGATTGTTGAAGGTAAAAAGGTGAGTGATGAAATTCAACTAATCATTACTGATATTGAAATGCCTCAAATGGACGGGCATCATTTCACGAAGAGAATTCGTGCAAATAATGAACTGGCGATGTTACCGGTAATTATCTTCTCGTCATTGATCACTGATGAACTTAAACATAAAGGAATCAGCGTCGGTGCGAATGATCAAGTGAGTAAACCAGAAATTGCTGAGCTCGTACTCAAAATGGATAAGTATATTCTATAACAGAAAGCACCATCCTCGTATTCGGTGAGGACGGTGCTCTTTTTTGTTTTATTTCTCCTTCTTAAACGCCTTTAGCCGTTCATAAATGCCTGCCAGTCGTTTCTCTTCTCCTGCAATAATCGGCTCGTAAAACTCTGCCTGTTTAATTTTATCTGGCAAGTACTGCTGATTTACCCATCCACCAAATGTGCCGATCGGCGTATCGTGAGGGTAACGGTATCCCTCATGTCCAAGTTCAGCTGCTCCTGCATAATGCGTATCACGCAAGTGAAGAGGGATATCTCCCGTTTTTCCTTCGTTGATCGCTTTCACTGCAGAATCGATCGCTTTATAAGCGGAATTCGATTTGGAGGCAAGGCACATTTCAATGACAGCGTTCGCCAATGGAATTCGCGCTTCGGGCATACCTAGCCGGACAGCTGCCTCAGTTGCAGCAAGCACATGAGGGCCAACTTCCGGTGCCGCCAAACCGATATCTTCGTATGCCATGACAAGTAGACGGCGGGATACCGCAACGAGGTCACCTGTCTCAAGTAAATTAGCCAAATAGAAAATAGCAGCGTTCACATCACTGCCACGCACTGATTTCTGCAAGGCGGATAGCAAATTATAATGATGCGATCCTTTTTTATCCCCGACAAGCCCAATTCTTCCGATTAGATTATCGATAAGCCAGTCTTCAATAACGACTTTGCCTTCTTCTTCATCGCTTGCAGAAATGATAGATTCTAATAATGTTAGCGCTTTTCGGGCATCGCCGTTCACGCCTTCTGCAATTTTACGAATTTGGTCATCTGTCATCTCGATCGTCATTTTACCTAGGCCGCGCTCTTCATCGTGTAATGCCCGTTCAAGCAATTTGACCAAGTCTTCAGACTCCAACCGATTCAATTGAAGAATCTCGCCACATCTAGATCTGATGGCAGGATTTACATCGTGAAAAGGATTTTCAGTCGTTGCGCCGATTAGGATAATTGATCCTTTTTCGACATGAGGAAGCAGTGTATCTTGTTGTAGTTTATTGAAACGATGAATTTCATCAAGGAACAATATGACTTTACCTGTAATCCGAGCCTCTGCAACAACTTCCTCGACATCTTTTTTCCCTGAAACTGTCGCGTTCAATGCGATGAATGGCAAGTGGCTCGTACCTGCAATGGCATAGGCTAATGATGTCTTTCCGATTCCTGGTTCTCCGTATAGCAGCATAGAAGGGACATGTCCTTTGCTGATCATCCGATAAAGTGCCGTTTCTTTTCCAATTATATGTTGCTGTCCTGCAATATCATCTATGTTTTTAGGTCTCATGCGAAACGCTAACGGTTCATTATGCAATCAAATCACTCCCCCGTACATCCGTTCCACTATTATACACGACGGTAAGCACGAAGTCATTTGAAGGAAGCCTGACGGCAGTTATGCTATAATATTTTGAAGTGAACCGATGAATTACTAAGTGAAATGGACGAGAAAAGGACGTTGGTTATATATGAGGATTTCTACGAAAGGCCGTTATGGCCTTACTGTAGTTGTGGAACTTGGGAAGAAGTACGGAGAAGGGCCATTGCCATTACGAAAAATTGCTGAAGAGCATAATTTGTCGGAAGCTTATTTGGAACAGCTCATTCCGGCATTACGAAATAGCGGTATTGTGAAAAGTGTTCGTGGTGCATATGGCGGCTATAAACTTGCAAAGCCGCCAGGTGAAATTACCGCGGGCGACGTTATCAGATTGCTTGAAGGCCCTATCCAGGTCGTAGAAGGAATCGAGGACGACAAAGTTCCGCAACAGTCGTTATGGAACCGAATCGGTGACGCGATACGCGAAGTGCTAGACACAACGACAATCAAAGATTTGGTGGAGTCGGACGAATCGACTGATCTTGATGGATATATGTTCTACATTTGAAGTTAATCATTAAAGGAGTTTTATTATGCAAACGATATATTTGGACCATGCCGCCACTACTCCGATCCATCCAGAAGTAAGTGCAGTTTATATGAATGCAATGGATACAGTTTTCGGCAATCCTTCAAGCATCCATAGCTTTGGACGTAATTCCCGAAAATTGCTGGATGACGCACGCAAGACGATGGCGGAAGCAATCCATGCCGAACCGAATGAAATCATTTTTACATCAGGAGGCACAGAGGCCGATAATATTGCGGTTTTTGGTACTGCCGCTGCAATGAAGGAAAAAGGGAATCATATTATTACGACAGCGATTGAACACCATGCTGTTTTGAATTCGTGCAAGGAGTTGGAGAAAAGCGGTTTTCATGTGACATATTTGCCCGTTGATGAAAACGGTAGGATAAGTGCTGAACAGGTTGCCGAGGCGCTGACCGATCAAACAGTGCTTGTTTCAATTATGTACGGAAACAATGAAGTTGGCACGATTCAACCGATTAAAGAGATTGGCGCAATCGTTAAGGACCATCAAGCTATTTTCCACACCGATGCTGTCCAAGCATTCGGAATTATGGAGTTGAATGTAAATGAACTGCAAGTTGATCTGCTCAGCGTCTCTGCCCATAAATTGAATGGACCTAAAGGCGTCGGCTTCCTGTACCAAAGAAAAGGGCTCCAGACGACTCCGCTTCAATTCGGTGGAGAACAGGAGCGGAAAAGACGCGCAGGAACAGAAAATGTCCCTGCCATTGTAGGTTTTGCGGAAGCAATAAAAATTGCTAGAAATGAAATTGAAAACAATCATCAAAAATATAATCGATATAAAGCAATCATGACTGACATCTTCCGTAAAGAAGGAATTGACTTCGAAGTAAATGCGGATGAAGTCGATCGGCTTCCTCATGTTGTGAATATCAGCTTTCATGGAACTGAAATTGAATCGTTACTCGTCAATATGGATATGGCGGGTATCGCGGTATCGAGCGGCTCTGCATGCACCGCAGGATCGTTGGAACCGTCGCATGTATTATCTGCGATGTGGGGAAATGATTCTCCTAAACTTAGGAATTCTGTACGTTTTAGCTTTGGTCTTGGTCTCGATGAACAGTCGGTCCGCGATGCAGCGATGAAAACAACACAAATTATTAAGCGGCTTGTGAAATGAAAAAATAAAGGATGAATACGTATGAGAACTACAAATAAACCAATAGCCGAAACGCGGGTAGTCATTGGTATGTCTGGTGGAGTGGATTCATCTGTTGCTGCTCTTCTATTAAAAGAGCAAGGATATGATGTAATCGGCATTTTTATGAAAAACTGGGATGATACTGATGAATTCGGTGTTTGCACGGCAACCGAAGATTATGAAGATGTCATCAGCGTATGCAATGAAATCGGCATTCCTTATTATGCGGTTAATTTCGAACAGCAATATTGGGACAAAGTCTTCACATATTTTCTTGAGGAATATAAAGCAGGAAGAACTCCGAACCCTGATGTAATGTGTAACAAGGAAATTAAATTCAAGGCATTCCTGGATCATGCAATGAGCCTCGGCGCGGATTTTCTGGCAACAGGACATTATGCGCAAGTCGTTGAAACGGATCAAGGCGTTGCAATGCTTAGAGGGAAAGATGAAAACAAAGACCAAACTTATTTCCTCAATCAACTATCGCAAGAGCAATTGCAAAAAGTAATGTTCCCGATCGGCGGCCTTGAAAAATCAGAAGTAAGACAAATCGCTGAACGTGCAGGGTTAACGACAGCAAAGAAAAAAGACTCCACAGGCATTTGCTTTATCGGGGAAAGAAATTTCAAGGAATTCCTTGGACAGTATTTGCCTGCTCAACCAGGAGCTATGAAAACAATGGACGGCAAGACGGTCGGCAAACACGATGGCTTGATGTATTATACGATCGGTCAACGACATGGACTAGGGATTGGCGGTGCAGGCGATCCATGGTTCGTTATCGGCAAAGACTTAAAGGAAAATACTTTGCTCGTCGGTCAAGGATTCCATCATGACGCACTTTATTCCGATAGCTTAACGGCTATTAACATTGGCTTTGCGACTGCACGCACAATACCTACTACTTTTGAGTGTACAGCGAAATTCCGCTATCGTCAGCCGGATACGAAAGTGACAGTTCAATTAACTGGTGATGGCAATGCCAATGTCATCTTTGCTGAACCTGTTAGAGCAATCACACCGGGACAGGCAGTCGTCTTTTATGATGGCGAAGAATGTCTAGGTGGAGGAACGATTGATAAAGTAATAAAAAATGGCATGCATTTAGATTATGTAGGATGAGAGGAAATAGTATGGAACACAATGAAATAGGAATCAAAGCCCTGCAAGAAGGGGAATACGAAAAGGCGATTGAAGCGTTTATGAAAGCTGCAGAGCAGGAACCTGAGAATCCAGTTGGCTATATTAATCTTGGAAATGTCTTCGCTTCAGCCGGTGATACAGACAGGGCAGAACGGTTTTTCCAAAAAGCGATCAGTTTGGATGAAAATGCAGGTTCTGCGCTTTATGGATTAGGAAATCTTTATTATACGAATGAAAGATTTGAAGAGGCGGCAAAATTGTATGAAAAGGCGATTCGCGCAGGTTTGAATGAAGCGGATGCTTTTTTCATGCTTGGAAAGAGCTTGAAACAATCAGACAATCCAAAGCTCGCTTTACCGTATTTTCAAAGAGCGGCAGAGTTAGTGCCGGATGATTTGGAAATACGTTTATCGTACGGAATTTTACTAGCGGAAATGGAGCTCTTTGAAGAAGCGAGGAAGGAATTATCGTTTGTCATAGAGAAAGATAAAGAAAATGCGGATGCCCATTATAATTTAGGTGTCCTTTACGCGGTCTCAACCGATCGGAAGGATGATGCACTTTTCCATTTGGAAAAGGCATTTACGATTGAACCTGATCATACACAAGCACGATATATATTCGATATGATCAAATTAGGTTAATGTCTAAAATGGGCTAAACGTAAGGCGGTGATCTGTATGGCTGAAGGAAAAGGAAATAATGAAGCGATTTTTATCGTTGGACGGCCAGTCGTCACTATTTTCCATAATCCTGATAATCTCTTTTCCATTGTGAAAATGAAAATAAGTAAAACGAATAGCGGCTATGGAGATAAGGAAATTGTCATTAAAGGAAATTTTCCTCCTTTGGCGAACGAAGACGACTATAGATTGACGGGAAGACTTGTCAATCATGCGACTTATGGGAAACAGTTCGATGTCCACACGTTCACAAAAGAAATGCCAGAAACCGAAACGGGAATCGTCCATTACTTATCCGGTGATCTATTTCCTGGAATCGGAAGGAAAACTGCCGACACTATTGTGAAAACATTAGGTAAAGATGCCATTAAACAGATACTCGAAAATCCTGATGTGCTTGATCGGGTTCCAAAGCTGTCGGAAGAGCGGAAAGAGACCCTCATTACCGTTCTTCAGGAAAACCTTGGGTTGGAACGAAGCATGGTCCAGTTGAATGAGTGGGGATTCGGTCCCCAGCTTTCGATGCGCATTTACCAGACGTATCGGGAGGAAGTCATCGAGCTGCTAAAAGAAAATCCATTTAGGCTAATTGAAGACGTAGAGGGAGTCGGATTTCAACGGGCAGACGAATTAGGCAGACAGCTCGGAATCACTGGCAAACATCCATCACGAGTAAAAGCCGCAATCCTTCATACGATGAACCAAGGAGTTCAGTCCGCTGGGCATGTCTATTTAGAGGCAGAGACAGTACTGCCCGAAGTGAAGCGGTTGCTTGAATCGAGTCAATCGGAAGAAGTGCCATTTGACAATATTTCCCGAAGTATCATTGAGTTGGTTGAGGAGAGTAAGCTGTGCGGAGAAGGAAAAAGGCTTTATATTCCTTCACTTTATTTTTCGGAAATTGGCATCGCCTCTAAAATGGATAGAATTATGGAGAATGATCTTTCCGACAAGTTTCCGGTATCTGAAATCCGAAAGGCGATAGGTGAAGCGGAAGAGAGGCTTGGCGTCAGCTATGCTGAAACCCAAGTGGCCGCCATTGAAAAAGCTCTCCATTCACCTGTTATGATTTTAACAGGTGGACCGGGAACGGGGAAAACGACTGTCATCCGAGGTTTAGTAGAAGTATTTGCGGAGCTGCACGGCCTATCACTTGACCCGAAGTACTATGCGGATAAAGAAGAGACCTTTCCAATCGTTTTAGCAGCACCTACTGGACGAGCGGCGAAGAGAATGTCTGAATCGACAGGTTTGCCTGCAATGACTATCCACAGGCTTCTCGGATTCAATGGACAAGAAAAGGATGATGCAGTCGGTAGAGAGGTGGAAGGGCGGCTCATCATTATCGATGAAATGTCTATGGTCGACACTTGGCTTGCGCATCAGCTTCTGAAAGCCTTACATGATGATATCCAAGTATTATTCGTCGGCGACCAAGATCAGCTTCCACCTGTTGGTCCAGGCCAAGTGTTAAAGGATATGCTCGACTCGGAAAAGATTCCGGTCGTTGAACTGACTGAGATTTATCGACAAAGCGCCGGATCGACAATCATAGAAATGGCTCATATGATTAAGAATGCAAAGTGGACTGATGATGTCACTAGAAAAACGTCGGACCGCTCTTTCATAAAAGCAAACGGGGATCAGATACTCGAAGTGGTCGAACAGGTCGTGAAAAACGCCGTTTCGAAAGGTCACCATATTAGGAACATTCAAGTTCTAGCACCTATGTATAAAGGACCTGCAGGCATTGATGGACTGAACAAAATGATCCAGCAGATGGTAAACCCACCTGGACCTGATCGGAAAGAAGTCGTCTTCGGTGATGTCGTCTATCGTATTGGGGACAAAGTGCTCCAGCTCGTCAATCAACCCGAAAGCAACGTATTCAACGGTGATATGGGAGAAGTCATTTCCATCATTAAGGCGAAGGAGACAGTCGATAAAAAGGAATTGCTCATTGTTTCTTATGATGGAATCGAAGTGGAGTATGAGCGAAATGATCTAAATCAAATTACGCTCGCTTATTGCTGCTCCATCCACAAGTCCCAAGGAAGTGAGTTTCCTATTGTCGTAATGCCGATAGTCCGAGGATATAGGAAAATGCTGCGGAGAAATCTTTTATATACAGGCATAACTAGGGCTAGAAACTTCCTTATCCTTTGCGGTGAGCCGGAAGAATTCAAAATCGGTATTAACCGGACGGATGAGCTGGAACGGCAGACGACGTTGAAAGACCGGCTGCGGAAGGAATCCACTTTTGAAGACCGGACAGATACTGTAATAGCTCAGCAAGACGATGAGCTACAAGTTGAACCGATCGAAGCCGTCAGTGAAATTCCGGAAATCCCGAAAGAGTATAGGCTGACAAAGGAGACGATTTTCGGAATCGACCCGATGATCGGTATGCAAGGTATCACTCCTTTCGATTTTCTGGAAGCGAAGGATTGACACGGGGACGGGGATTCCCTATAATCCAAAGTATCATATGAAATTCGATGACGGAGAAAGTACGCTTACCGCTATGCTCAGAAAGGAATCCCTAGGCTGCAAGGATTCCCATGGCCGTTTGCCGGAAAGCTACTCCTGAGAGCAACTAACACTTGCCGTTAGCCGCGTTATGGCTTCTTGAGATACCGGCTTTCCGCCGGTAAATTAGGGTGGTACCACGAAAAATCTTCGTCCCTTGTACAGGGGCGGGGATTTTTTTATTTGTATCGCTCAACTATTAAAGGAGGATTACTCATGAAAAAATTAACAGCAGCTGAAATTAGAAGAATGTTTCTCGAATACTTCAAAGAACACGGCCATAGCGAAGAGCCATCAGCACCACTAGTCCCAATTGACGATCCATCACTTCTTTGGATCAACAGCGGCGTCGCAACACTAAAAAAATACTTTGACGGACGTGTAATTCCGACAAATCCGCGCATTGTCAATGCACAAAAATCAATTCGCACCAACGACATCGAAAATGTAGGCAGAACTGCTCGCCACCATACATTCTTCGAAATGCTCGGGAACTTCTCAATCGGTGACTACTTCAAAGAAGAAGCGATCATTCGCGCATGGGACTTCCTAACTAATGAAAAATGGATTGGCTTTGACCGAGAATTGCTCTCTGTCACTGTACACCCGGAAGATAATGAAGCATACGACATTTGGAAAGATAAAATCGGCATTCCTGAGGAACGCATTATCCGATTGGAAGGTAACTTCTGGGATATCGGAGAAGGTCCGAGCGGTCCGAACTCTGAAATTTTCTACGATCGCGGACCAACTTTCGGCGACGACTTCTCAGATCCGGAATTGTACCCTGGCGGAGAAAACGAACGTTATTTAGAAATTTGGAACTTAGTATTTTCTGAGTTCAACCATAATCCAGATCATACGTACACCCCACTACCGAAGAAAAATATTGATACAGGAATGGGTCTTGAACGGATGGCTTCAGTCATCCAAGAAGTGCCTACGAACTTTGATACAGATCTTTTCATGCCAATCATCCATTCAGTGGAAAAAGTGTCAGGTGAAAAGTATGGCGAGGATGATGTAAAGGATACCGCATTTAAAGTTATCGCAGACCATATCCGTACTGTTGCATTCGCGATCGGCGATGGTGCATTGCCTTCCAATGAAGGAAGAGGCTACGTCTTAAGAAGACTTCTACGTCGCGCTGTCCGCTTTGCAAAACAGTTGGGCATCAACAAGCCGTTCATGTATGAACTCGTTCCTGTCGTAGGGGAAGTTATGCAAGACTTCTATCCACAAGTCAAGGAAAAAGAAGCTTTCATTATGAAGGTCATTAAGAATGAAGAAGAACGATTCCATGAAACGTTGAATGAAGGATTGGCAATTTTGAATGGCGTCATCGAAAAAGCGAAAGCGAGCGGCAACACGATCGTATCCGGTGCGGATGCATTTAAGCTTTATGACACATACGGTTTTCCTTTCGAACTGACAGAGGAGTTTGCGGAGGAAGCAGGCGTTGAGGTCGATCGTGCTGGATTCGATGAAGAAATGGAAAATCAACGTAAACGTGCAAGAGCTGCACGGCTTGATGTCGATTCGATGCATGTACAATCGGAAGTGCTTGGCAATATTCACGAACAAAGTGAATTTATCGGCTATGATCAATTGTCTTGCGAGACAAAAATCATTGCACTCTTGCACAATGGCGAATTGGTCGCTCATGCTTCAGAAGGTGATGAAATTCAGTTCATGCTTGAACGCACTCCATTTTATGCGGAAAGCGGCGGACAGATTGCCGATAAAGGAATCATTACAAGTGATACATTTATCATCGATGTGAAAGATGTGAAAAAAGCACCGAATGGTCAACATTTGCATACTGCTGTTGTTCGTTCAGGTGAAGTATCTGAGAAAACCGAAGTATTAGCTGAAGTAAATCCGGAATTACGTAAAATGACGATTAAAAATCATACAGCAACACATCTTCTTCATAAAGCATTGAAAACCGTCCTCGGAGAGCATGTCAATCAGGCAGGATCATATGTCGGTCCTGACCGTCTCCGTTTCGACTTCTCCCATTTCGGGCAAGTGACGAAAGAGGAACTAGAAAAGATTGAAGCGATTGTTAACGAAAAGATTTGGGCAGACATTCCAGTCCAAATCGAACAAAAACCGATCGGCGAAGCAAAAGAGATGGGTGCGATGGCGTTATTCGGTGAAAAATACGGGAATATCGTTCGAGTCGTTTCAGTCGGAGATTATTCTATCGAATTATGTGGCGGCTGCCACGTGCCCGCAACGTCTACAATCGGCCTCTTCAAGATTGAATCGGAAGGCGGCATCGGAGCGGGAACGAGAAGGATTGAGGCGGTAACAGGCCAAGAGGCATATCATTCAATTAAAAACGAAGAGGCTCTTCTTACAAATGCCGCAGCATTATTAAAATCTAACCCGAAAGATATTGTTACGAAGGTTAGTGCATTGTTAGTAGAAATGAAAGATCTTCAACGCGAGAATGAATCACTTTCTGCTAAGCTTGGAAATAGTCAGCTTACGGATATCCTTGCTACTGCACAACAGATTGACGATGTGACAGTGCTAGCGGCAAGGGTAGATGTGAAGGACAATAATGCACTTCGCCAAATGATTGATGAATTGAAGCAAAAAGTGAGTAAAGGTGTAATCGTTTTAGGTGCTGCAGCTGATGAAAAAGTTCTATTGGCAGCGGGAGTGACAGAAGATTTGAAAAATGGGAACTTCCATGCTGGAAAAATCGTCAATCATGTAGCATCTCTCTGTGGTGGCAAGGGCGGAGGCCGTCCAGACATGGCGATGGCAGGTGCGAAAGATGCTTCTAAACTTGATGAAGCACTTCATTCCGTGTATGATTATGTCAAATCCGTTTAAGCGGAAATGGATGTCGGGTATAGAGCAAGTGGGAAAGGTATCCGATTTGTAAACGGACGATTGGAAAGCGGGGTGTCGACTATGAATTCATACGACAAGACGATGAAATTCAACTTTCCTGAAGAATCGATGGAGCAAGAAGTGAAACAAGTTATGCTTCATGTGCACAAAGCACTGGAAGACAAGGGCTACAATCCTATCAACCAAATCGTCGGTTACCTATTATCGGGCGACCCGGCTTACATCCCTCGCCATTACGAAGCGCGTAACCTAATCCGGAAGTTGGAAAGGGACGAGATTCTTGAGGAACTGGTGAAGTTTTATATCCGTGAAAACGGAGGTAAGACGAATTGAGGGTAATGGGAATGGATGTAGGATCCAAAACGGTCGGTATTGCAATCAGCGATGCGCTTGGGTGGACAGCCCAAGGCATCGAAACGATTAAAATCGATGAAAGTACCGGCCAATTTGGCATGTCTAGAATTCAGGAACTTGTAACTGAATATGCTGTCACCTCTTTCGTAGTCGGTTATCCGAAAAACATGAATAACTCTGTCGGTCCGAGAGGGGAAGCATCCGAAAAATTTGCTGACATGTTGAAAGAGACGTTTGGTCTACCCGTTATGCTTTGGGATGAACGACTGACGACGATGGCTGCAGAACGCATGTTGATTGCAGCTGACGTGAGTAGGAAAAAGAGGAAGACGGTCATCGATAAGATGGCAGCAGTCATGATACTTCAAGGGTATCTTGATTCAAAAAATAGATGAGGTGAATAGAATGGAACATGGACAAGAAACAATGACAGTCGTTGATGAGCACGGTGAGGAACATGTGTGTGAAGTAATCTTCACATTTGAGTCGGAGGAATTTGGGAAATCATACGTCCTATATCATATTTTAGGTGAGGAAGAAGTAGGCGATGATGAAGAAGTTGAAATTCATGCTTCTGCATTCATTCCTTCTGAAGACAACGAAGACGGTGAACTATTACCGATCGAAACTGACGAGGAATGGGACATGATCGAAGAGATGCTAAATACTTTCCTTGCAGAAGACGAAGACGAAGAATAATCCATATGTGCACGGACGGAATGGTGCAGGCCATTCCGTCTTTTTCACTGCCATGGACCTATAAATAAATAGTAATTGTTCGGAATGAGGTGATGCTAGATGGATAATGGCTCGAAAAAGGATCAAATGTTTGAAAAAATGCTTGAACAGAAGAAAGAAGTAAAGATAGTCAGGCGTATCGTGTTTGTTGTTGCGCTCGTTCTCATCATCGGAGGTCTAATCGGAGGTCGAGCGGTCTATAAATACATAACGGGAGCCCTTCAACCTGTCGATCCGAACTCGGAGGAAGTAATTGAAGTGGAAGTTCCGATTGGATCTGGACTGACATCCATTTCAGAAATGCTGGAAGATAAAGGTCTCATCAAGGATGCTAAGATCTTCAAATATTACGCGAAGTTCAATAATGAATCCCAGTTCCAGGCAGGAACATACGGCTTGACAAAAGCGATGACGTTAGATGAATTGATTGAAAGCCTTAAAACGGGGAAAGTGTATAGGACGCCTGTGTTTACGATGACAATTCCCGAAGGCTTGACGTTGGACCAGATTGCCGCAATCGTTGAAAAAAGGACAAGCATTACGAAAAAAGAGTTTTTGGACTATGTCAATAATGAACAGATAATTACCGATCTGATGGGTAGGTATCCGAACATCCTTACAGAAGAAATCTTGGGAGAGGATGTCAGATATCCACTGGAAGGTTATTTATTCCCTGCGACGTATCCGTTTTATGAAGAAAAACCGACTGTCGATACAGTCGTTTCGACGATGCTAAATGCAACGTCTGATAATATTACTCCATATTTTGCCTATCTTGAAAGTAATGAAAAATCGGTTCATTGGCTGCTCACTTTTGCCAGTTTGCTTGAAAGGGAAGCGACGGCAAAAACGGACCGTGAGACGATCGCTAGTGTGTTTTATAATCGACTCGATGACGGTATGCCATTACAGACCGATCCGACTGTCCTATACGCTTTAGGTGAACATAAGGATCGAGTCTTATTTGAGGATCTTGAAATCCAGGATCCATATAACACGTATGTAAACACCGGTCTTCCTCCAGGTCCGATTGCAAATGCAGGTAAATCTTCGATAGAGGCCGTTGTTGACCCTTCTATTACAGACTATTTATATTTCCTTGCCGACAAGGAAGGAAATAATCACTTTGCGAAGACCTATGATGAGCACTTGGCAAATCGGGCAAAATATATTGATTAAGTGATTCAAAAGAATGGAAGTGCCTTGAATGAAAGACATAGAAGCCTATATTTCGGAATTGCGGGAAGAAGATAACTCGCTGATTCGTGAGATGGAGGAGTTCGCAGCGCAAAATCGTATTCCAATAATGGATCGTAACGGAATAGAAACGTTTATCGGCCTCCTTAGGATTCAGCGTCCAAAGTTTATACTTGAAATCGGAAGCGCAATAGGCTATTCTGCTATCCGGATGGTATCTGCATTAGAGGGAACTTCAGTCGTTACAATTGAACGGGACAAGGAGCGCTATGCATCCGCATTGGAATATATTGAACGAAGCGGTTTTGGGGAGAGGATTACGATCATTGAAGGAGATGCCCTTCTCCTACATGATGAATCGCTTCCTTCCTTGAAGTATGACGCCCTTTTCATCGATGCGGCTAAAGGGCAATATAAGCGATTCTTTGAAAAATACGCAGAGCATTTGACGCCGGGTGGCATCATTTATTGTGATAATATGTTTATGCATGGTGCTGTGATGCTGCCTGATGAAGAAGTGCCAAAACGGAATCGGACGATGATTCGTAATTTGAAGGAATTCACTTCATGGGTCATGAAGCATCCTAAATACGAAACATCATTGCTGCCAGTCGGCGATGGAATCCTGGTTGCTGTCAAAAAGAGGGACTGAGCAAGATCCCTGTAATTTGTGGGAGGAAAAGAAATGGATAAAAGAAAGCCTCTTGTCATCGGTATCGCCGGTGGTTCGGGATCAGGAAAGACAAGTGTAACGCACCGAATTTATGACGTCTTTAAGGAGCACTCCGTTGTCGTCATCGAACAGGACTTTTATTACAAAGACCAATCTCATTTGGAGTTTGAAGAAAGATTGCGGACGAATTACGATCATCCTCTTGCATTCGATACGGATCTGTTGATTGATCATATCGGAAAGCTTCTTGATCGGGAGCCGATTGAAAAGCCGGTTTACGATTATGCGCTTCATACTAGGTCTGATCGAAAAATAGCCATTGAACCGAAAGATGTTATCATTCTTGAAGGAATTCTCGTTTTAGAGGATGAAAGGCTTCGGAATCTCATGGACATTAAACTCTTTGTCGACACGGATGCAGATTTACGCATCATTAGACGCCTTATGAGGGACATAAATGAGCGAGGAAGAACAATCGAATCGGTTATCGAACAATATCTTTCGGTAGTTCGTCCGATGCATAATCAGTTCATTGAACCGACAAAGCGCTATGCGGATATTATCATTCCTGAAGGCGGTCATAATGAAGTTGCAATAGACTTGATGGTCACGAAAATAAAAACAATTCTTGAATTTGGAACGAAATTGTAATATGATAAAGTCAGAATTCAATATAAATAAGACTATGTCGCATACCTCTTGCAGGAGCGGCATAGTGTTTTTATGAACAGGAATATGAGGAGTGTTGTATGATGGTATCAGAGAAAAAGTTTCCGATGACAGCATCGGGTAAGAAGAAATTAGAAGAGGAACTGGAATTCCTAAAAACCGTAAAACGTAAAGAAGTCGTGGAGCGCATCAAAATTGCACGAAGCTACGGAGACCTTTCGGAGAACTCGGAGTACGATTCCGCTAAAGAAGATCAAGCATTTGTAGAAGGCAAAATTTCTACATTGGAGTCGATGATCCGCAACTCTGTCATCATTACAGAAAACGAAATGAATACCGATGAAGTTCAACTCGGGAAAACGGTTACATTCAAGGAGTTGCCCGATGGAGACGAGGAGACATATACAATTGTCGGCTCTGCCGAAGCAAATCCGATCGAAGGGTTGATTTCGAATGATTCCCCGATTGCGAAAGGCTTGATTGGCCGCAGTAAAGGCGACGAAGTGAAGATCTTGACTCCTGGTGGAGAAATGTCGGTCGTTATTGTTGAAATTAAGTGACCTTAAATGGCCGCCTTCAATTGAGGGCGGCCATTACTCGTTAGCAAGAAGATAGGGGGAAGGATATATGAAAGGAAATGATCCTAGATACTCGCGTGTGAATCGGAAGAAAATGCGCAATAAGAGCAACCAGCTATTGAATATTATGATTGGCCTCGTCGTCATGTTAATTATTATTGTCGGTGCTTCTATTATCATTGGCAATAATGACGACGGAAAAGAGAGCGCCCTTAAAGAAGAGGTGCTCGATGATGCCGGTTCATCTACAGATGAGACCCAAGATGAAGAAGATGACTCTAATTCCGAATCCGAGGATGAAAATGGCTCGGGTGAAGAGGAAAGTGAAGGGGAGGGTCAGTCTTCAACTGAAAGCGAGGATGTAAGCGGGTCAGACAGCAGTGATGGAGATGCTAAAGATGAAGAGGAATCTGGCAATGTGACGATTGTTCCGGATAACGACGAGATCATTAAGGAAACTGTTATCAATCCTGGATGGCAGCCGGTCGGCACAGCCCAAACGGGTGTCCACGAATCGAAGTATGACGGTGAATCCGTTGATTGGAATGAGAAGAAGAAGGCAATCTCATATGCAGTCGGACATTCCGAGGAAGAGTTGATCTTCTGGAAAATTAAAAATGGCGGCGGTCCTCAGAAGTCGATTGGTATCGCTTCAACGAGGGACAAATCGGAGAAGTATCGCGTTTATCTTGAATGGGTCGATGAAAAAGGTTGGAAGCCCGTTCAGATGGACATCTTGAATACGTTAGATTTTGAATATTGAACAGTGTCATCTGACACAAGTTCGGTCGGAGGATTTTAAAGATGAAAATAGCTATTATCGGAGCAATGGAGCAGGAAGTAGAAATTTTGAGAGGGAAAATCGAAAACCCGCAAATCGAAACAATTGCAGGATGTGAATTCGTCGAAGGGAAAATCGGCTCCCATGATGTTGTACTTGTGAAAAGCGGAATCGGAAAAGTGAACGCCTCAATTGCGACGACATTGCTTATTCAGAGCTACTCGCCGGATGTCGTCCTTAACACAGGCTCAGCGGGCGGCTTCAAAGAATCTCTTGATGTTGGAACAGTTGTCATTTCAGACGAAGTGAGACATCATGACGTCGATGCAACAGCCTTTGGCTATGAGATTGGTCAAGTACCTGGAATGCCAGCTTCTTATCCGGCAGATGAAAGACTTATCCAGATTGCAAAAGAGGCAGTGGAGGAAATCGGTGAGCATGAACATGCTGTTGGTTTGATCGCTTCTGGTGATGTATTCATGAGCGATGCAAAGCGGGTTGAAATAGTAAAGGAACAATTCCCTGCAATGATTGCAGCGGAAATGGAAGCTGCAGGTGTAGCGCAAGTTTGCCATCAGTTTGGAACGCCGTTTGTTGTCATCCGTGCTTTGTCTGATATTGCAGGTAAGGAATCGTCCATCAGCTTCGATGAATTTTTACCGCTTGCGGCGAAACACTCTTCGGAAATTGTCATGCACGCTATCTCGAAATTCTAAATTGATTATGGTATGATGAAAGCATGATACATATTGCTGCGAAGGAGGTAGTCAAGGATGTTTTATTTAATGGCTGGAGTATTCTTTGTAACAACGGTTATTGCTGTCGTCATCGCTCGTGAGGTAAGTGCAGACTGAGTTCGGCATGTATAAAAGAACGATAAAGAGGCGTTTCCTTTCCGAGGGCCATGGCCCCGTGTCAGGAAACGCCTTTTCATTTGTGCTGTAGATCTGTTTCATTCGTTGTACTCATGCTTAAATAGCTGGTACAGCTTTACGATCGCCCTTTTTTCAATGCGTGAGACATAACTTCTTGAAATGTTCAACTGCTGTGCAATTTCCTTCTGCGTCATCGGTTGGTCGTCGAGTAAGCCGTACCTTCTTTGAATGATTTCCAGCTCTCTGCCGTCCAGCTTGCCTAGATGGCGGTACAGTCTCTCTTTCTGCTCTTTCTGTTGGACAGTGTCAATCGGCGCCTCCTCATCGGTTTGCAACAGATCCGCTATCTGAAGGGACTGACCATCTTTATCCGTCCCGATTGGATCGAATAATGATACATCCTTCTGTACTTTCTTTTGTGTTCGCAAGTACATAAGAATTTCATTTTCAATACAACGGGCCGCATATGTCGCAAGCTTCGTCTTCCGATCGAGTGTAAAACTGTTAACAGCTTTCATAAGCCCGATTGTTCCGATGGAAATATAATCGTCTAGTTGTTCGTGTTTTGGATGGAATTTTTTTACGACATGAGCAACGAGGCGCATATTCCTTTCGATGAGTTCATCTCTTGCACTTTCATCGCCTTCTGCCAATCGTTTCAAGCAATCAGCCTCTTCCGCTTTCGATAGCGGTCGACGGAACGCCTGCCCCCTGATATAACCGACCATAGCAGGGACTTCGACCCACAGTTGGACGAGTGCCATGACAAACCCGCTCATCGGTCCACCTCCTGTGTCGTTATATGACAGCATATGCGATGACTGCTTGTTTACATTCAATATTGCATAAATGGAAATCGTACAGATTTACGGCTTGGTCCAATCCGTGCCATTAGAGGTCAATATGGTATAATCGGAATACAATTAGTGAAATAACGGAGTGGTAAACATGTATAAATATTTCTTGCCAGATGAATATGTTAAAGATATATTTCAAATCTCGCCTGAGGCACTAAAAGAAAGAGGAATTAAAGGAATCATCACCGATTTGGATAATACTTTGGTGGAATGGGATCGTCCTGAAGCGACGCCTGAAATTATTGCATGGGTGAAGATGATGCAAGACGCCGGTCTGCAAGTGACAATCCTTTCGAATAATAATATAGGAAGGGTAGAAACTTTCTGCGGTCCGCTTGGCACCCCGTTCATTTGCGAAGCCCGGAAGCCGTTAGGTAGAAATTTCAAAAACGCTCTCGAAAAGATGGGTTTGAAGAAGGAAGAGGCCGTCATGGTTGGTGACCAGCTTATGACAGATATTTTAGGCGGCAACCGTTTTGGTCTTCATACGATACTCGTAGTTCCTGTTGCAAGCTCGGATGGTTTCGTGACAAAATTCAATAGGATGATCGAAAGAAGAATTATGGCAAAACTGAAAAGACAAGGTTTGATTAAATGGGAGGAATAAGGTTGGAACGACTCACATGCATAGGTTGTGGAATTGAAATTCAGACAGAGGACCCGAAAAAGGAAGGATATGCACCTGCAGCTTCTTTGGAAAAAGAGGAAGTGATTTGCCGCCGCTGTTTCCGTCTTCGGAATTATAATGAACTACAGCCCGTCTCATTGTCGGGTGACGATTTCCTTGCGATTTTGAATGGGATTGGTGAAAAGGACGGGCTTATTATCAAGGTTGTCGATATATTCGATTTCAATGGTAGCTGGATTACTGGATTGCAACGTTTTGTCGGAAAGAAAGACATTCTTTTGATTGGCAATAAGTCCGATGTTCTGCCCAAGTCGATTAATCGCAACCGACTGGTTAACTGGATGAAAACAGAGGCAGCGAAGCTTGGCTTAAAGCCGATAGATGTTATGCTTATTTCTGCACATAAAGGGCATGGCATGGAAGAAGCTCTCGAAGCTATTGATAAATATCGAAAAGGAAAAGATGTCTATGTCGTCGGATGTACGAATGTCGGGAAATCTACATTCATCAACAGAATCATAAAAAATGCGACTGGCATGGGCGAAGTGATTACTACTTCTCATTTCCCAGGGACGACACTCGACTTAGTTGAAATTCCGCTCGATGATGGTAAAGCTATTTACGACACACCGGGCATTATTAACGACCACCAAATGGCTCATCATTTGGATGCAAAAGACTTGAAAGCGATCACGCCAAAGAAGGAACTTAAACCAAAAGTGTTCCAATTGAACGCAGAACAGACACTATTCATCGGTGGTCTTGCGAGATTCGATTTTCTGGCAGGGGATCGCTCGTCCTTTACCATACATGTATCTAATGAAATACCGATTCATCGTACAAAGCTTGAAAATGCCGATTCGTTATATGCAACGCATTTAGGGGAAATGCTTTCTCCGCCAAGTGGTGAATCTCTCGAAAAAATGCCGCCGCTTGTTAGGCACGAATTCTCGATTAAAAAACCGAAAATGGATCTTGTCATTTCGGGATTGGGTTGGATTACTGTGCAGCACCCGGGTGTCGTCGTAGCTGTACATGCGCCTCGTGGAGTCGATGTAGTGCTCCGTCCATCTCTTATTTAAGGAGGATTGCTTCATGAAAAAATGGTATGCGGTCATTGGTGATCCGATAGAGCAATCAAAATCACCAATGATGCACGATATATGGTTTCAAGAAAATGGAATCGATGCATCATATATACCGGTCCATGTGGAGTCGAATCATCTGGAGGATGCCGTAGCAAGCTTGAAAAGATTAGGCTGCAGCGGCTGGAATGTTACGGTGCCTCATAAAAGTGCGATCATCCCATTCATGGATCATGTAGACGAGGAAGCAAGACGAATGAACGCCGTCAATACGGTTAAGGTTCTAGATGATGGAACCCTTTTCGGAACAAACACCGACGGACGCGGCTTTGTAAAATCCTTGCAAGAAATCGGTGCCACATATGATGGCGTCGGCGATCTACTTGTCGTAGGGGCGGGCGGTGCCGCAGCAGGCATTTCCTTTGCACTTGCGTCTGCGGGTTTTGGACCGATCACCATTACGAATCGCACAATCGAGAAAGCGGAAAGAATGACTGAAAGCTTACCGGGTAGTTCCGTTCTCTCATCTGATGAAGCACAAGCGACAATTGAAAAGTTTGGTTTGATCGTTCAGACGACTTCGGTCGGGATGAATTTTGCCCATAATGGAATGCCGCTTGATCCGGCTCGTATATCGGACGGAACAATTGTAGCTGATATTATTTATAATCCGTTGGAAACCGAATTTTTACGCCATGCCCGGGAGGCTGGCGGCAAGACAATCAATGGTGTCGGAATGTTTGTCCATCAAGGTGCTTTGGCCTTTGAACTATGGACAGGCATTTATCCTGATACTAAAAAAATGAATGAATTAATTTCAAATGAACTTGGAGGAAAATAAATGTTAACAGGTAAACAGAAAAGTTATTTGCGAAGTGAAGCGCATCATCTTCAACCAATCTTTCAAATTGGAAAGGGTGGTTTGACTGAGCCGATCATCAAACAAATCGAAGAGGCGCTGGAAGCCCGTGAGTTAATAAAAGTGAGCATTCTTCAAAACTGTGAAGAAGATAAAACTGATATTGCAACAAAACTTCAAGAGGCTGGAATCGGAGTTGTTCAAGTGATTGGAAAAATCCTTGTACTATATAAAGAGTCGAAGGAGAAAAAGCGGATCGTTTTACCTTAAGGAGGACAACATGAAAAAGGTCGGACTGTTGGGCGGTACTTTCAATCCACCGCATATCGGGCATCTCATCATGGCAAATGAAGTGAAGCATGCATTGCAACTCGATGAAGTAAGGCTCATGCCAACTTCAATTCCTCCCCATAAGGCGGATCCTTCAGATGCAACTCCTGTACAACGATTGCGGATGGTTGAAATCGCCGTATCAGACACTCCTGGATTACACTCATCTTCATTTGAAGTGGATAGGGGAGGTGTCTCGTATACGTTTGATACGATGAAAGCTTTGACGGAACAAGAGCCGGGCACGGAATTCTTTTTTATCATCGGCGGCGATATGATTGATATGTTGCACAAATGGTATAAAATCGATGAGCTGATGAATATAGTGACGTTTGTTGGTGTAGCGAGACCGGGTACAATAGGGAAAACGCGATATCCAATTACAATGGTTCAAATTCCTGAAATTGATTTGTCATCGACCTTGATTCGTAAACGAATGCAAACTGGAGGCACAATTCAATATCTCGTTCCGGATGATATTGAGACATATATCCGACAGGAGGGACTTTATGCAAACCGGCCCGTTACGGATTGAACTTGAAAAAAGATTACCGAGAAAACGATTTGAACATGTAGTAAGAGTTACGGAAACGGCTAAGGAAATGGCTTCCCGTTTTGGAATACCGGTGGAAAAGGCAGAACAGGCAGCTCTTTTCCATGATATTGCGAAATTCATGGAACCTTCCGAAATGCGTAGACTAATTGAAGAGAATGGTGAGGACGCTAGGCTTCTTTCTTTCCATCACGAACTTTGGCATGCGGCTGCTGGATGCATCATCGCGGAGAAAGAATTCGGCGTAGAGGATCCGGATATCCTAAACGCTATCCGCTATCATACAACTGGCAGAGCTGGCATGTCCCCTCTTGAGAAACTTATTTACATTGCCGATCTTATTGAGCCTGGACGAGAATTTCCGGGCATCGATGAATTGCGCAAGAGTGCTGAACAGCAGATTGACGACGCGATGAAAGCTTGTATCGTTCACTCGGTGCTTTATTTAATCGATCGGCGTGCGTCTGTTTTTCTGGACTCCATCGAATGCTATAATGAACACGTACAACGAATTTGAAACAGCCAACTATGAAAGGAAACGTGAAAATATGCCAACTTTACTTGAAACAGCCTATAATGCAGTAGACGATAAGAAAGGGCAAGATATTGTCGTTTTAAATATGGAAGGGATCTCACTCATCGCAGACCAATTCATCATTTGCCATGCGAACTCTGAGCGCCAAGTGCAAGCGATTGCCAGGGAAGTCGCCGATAAAGCTGCAGAGAACGAATTTGAAGTGAAAAGAGTAGAAGGTCTTGAAAATGGAAGATGGGTTCTCGTCGATTTGGGCGATGTAGTCGTTCACGTATTCCATAAGGACGAGCGCGGTTATTATAACTTGGAGAAGTTATGGGGAGACGCTCCATCACTGAACATGGATAATGGACAATAAAGAAGCTTATACAGATTTCGCCCTCGTCTATGATGAATTGATGACCGATATCCCTTACGATGCTTATGTCGATTTGATCTCCATTGCAGCGAACGGGGTAAAAGGAAAGAAAATCATCGATGTCGGTTGCGGGACAGGGCTGCTATCTGTGAAACTATCGAAAGCTGGAGCGATTGTTACGGGAATTGATCTTTCTCGAGACATGCTTAATATAGCGGAAAAACGTGCAAATGACCTTTCATTGAAAATCGATTTTCAGGAAAAGCCTATGCAAGAAATAGATGGGACGGAGCAATATGACGCTGCTGTCATTGCAATTGATTCCCTTAACTATTTGTCTGACCGTGAAAGTGTCCTATCAACCTTCAAAGGAATCCATTCGGTCTTGAAAAGCGGTGGAGTGCTCATTTTCGACGTGCATTCCACTTTCAAGACCGATGTCATTTTCATGGAAGGGCCTTTCACGTTCGACAACGACCGTATTGCGTACATTTGGCATACGGAGGAAGGCGATGTGGATCATTCCGTCCTATCTGAACTAAGCTTCTTCGTCAGAGAAGAAAGCGGTCTTTATCGTCGTTTTAATGAAAAGCATGTACAACGGACTTTTCACGTGTATGAATATGTGGATTTCTTACGGGAAGCCGGTTTTACGTTAGAACGCATCTTTGCTGACTGGGAGGATGAGCCTCCGCACGAAGAAAGTGAAAGAATATTTTATCAAGCGCGTAAATGAATCTTTCATTTTTCGTTGTAATCATATATAGTGGGATATGACTCCATATGGATGCCTCATAGAAAGGGTGGGAAAGCTGTTTCTATCGATCGTATCCGGAAAATGGCGTAAGATCATCACCCCTATCGCAGCAATCGCTGTACTTTCCGCAATTCTGTTCTTTCCCCGAGGACAGGCAGGCAGTAAACAGACAGCCGCAAGCGGACAAACCCCAATTATTGATGTATTACAAGAGCAAGACGAAGAGCATGAGCAACCGATTGATATCGTTGAGGCGGCTTCGTCTATGATTATGGTGGATATTCAAGGCGCCGTTAAATATCCGGGTGTCTATTCACTAAATGAGGGCGATCGTCTCATCGATGCGATTCATGCTGCGGGAGGCTATCTGGCAGAGGCAGACTCCCGAATGCTCAACCATGCGATGAAACTACCCGACGAATTTTTTATTTATATTCCGAGACACGGTGAAGAAGTTGACTTTTCTGATGCCTCTATCTTATCCCATCCACTGTTGGGTGAAGAGGAGGATGATGGAAAAGTGAATATTAATACTGCGGATGCTCAGCAACTTATGACGATCCCGGGAATTGGACCTGCTAAGGCGACTGCCATTATTCAATATCGGGAGGAGCATGGTCCATTCGCTTCACCGGAATCGATAATGGAAGTATCGGGAATCGGGCAAAAGACATTTGAAAATCTTGAGTCTTTCATTACAGCAAAATAATTGATACTTTTTGGAGGCATACATATGGAGCGTATTACATGGGATCAGTTTTTCATGGCGCAATGCCATTTGTTAGCAGTAAGAAGCACATGTACAAGGCTGACAGTCGGGGCGACAATTGTCAGAGACAACAGGATTATTGCTGGGGGCTATAACGGTTCCATATCAGGCGGAGACCATTGCATCGATCATGGATGCTATGTCGTCGGGAATCATTGTGTGCGAACTATTCACGCGGAAATGAACGCGTTACTCCAATGTGCGAAATACGGAAGTCCTGTTGAAGGAGCATCGTTATATGTTACACATTTCCCGTGCTTGCAATGTTCAAAAGCGATCATCCAATCAGGAATTAAGACCGTCAATTACGCATCAGATTATAAAAACGACGAGTACGCTTTAGAGCTTTTCAAACAATCCGGAGTCGAAATTAGGCATATTCCTTTTGATGTGAGGGAAGTCGATTTCTCGAAGGAAGGGAAGCTAGAGCTTATTAATGACTTGCTTGTAGAAATGAAATCATTGGGTGCGCCCGCTGAAGAACTTGTTCCATTTAAAAGAAGGATGGATGACCTATTTGGCAAGTGATCAGTGAAGTTCGTTTTATTTATATTTGTATTCCGGTCGCCGTATCCGCTTTTGCTGCATACGGCCCGGTTCAAGTATTACTCCTCAACCTTTTGCTTATCCCCATCTTTCTTCGTAGAAAAGAAGCTATCACTCCCATTCTTGCATTGGTGGCTTCATTACTCTCCTATTTTTTCATTTCCATGCATGTACCTGAAATTAACGAAAGCGGACAGCAAACAATCATTAATCTTACATGGACAGATCAAGTAAAAATCGACGGTGGCAAAATGAAAGGCTTTGCAAAAACCGACTCTGGTGACGTTGTGTATGCCTTGCTGAAATTTGAAAACGAAGCGCAGAAATTGCAATTCCAAAACTTACATATCCCTTCATATCGATTTACATTGGAAGGTTCCTTTCAAGAACTACCGCGCTCCGCACATGAATATTCCTTTAACATGGAGCGTTATTTGAACATGTACGGTGCAGTAGGCATGTTTGAATCCGATAGATTGAAAGGATATGGACTAAATACCGGATTACAGAAAATATTGGCTGAGCATAGATGGAACGTGAAGCATCACATTAAGGAAACCTTTCCCGAATCCCTCATAGTGGAAGCGGAAGCTTTACTAATTGGAGATCGAAGCGGTATGGACGAAGAGGTGGCTTCTAGGTACAGGATGCTCGGAATAACTCATCTTTTCGCCATATCTGGCCTCCATGTCGGGCTGTTGACGTTTTTATTTCGTCATCTACTAATCAGATTATCGATCAGAATTGAAACAATTGATAATTTGCTGATTGTTCTATTGCCGCTATATGCAGTTATGGCTGGCGGCGCCCCATCGGTATGGCGGGCTGTGTCCGTGACGATTATAATCTTGTTGACGGCGACAGGGCGATTCAAGATAAGGATGGATGATGCACTTTCTTTGAGTGCAATCGGCTTTATACTTTGGCAGCCGTTTGTCGTATTCCAGCCTGGTTTTCAACTTTCTTATTTGGCGGCATTCTCACTAATTTACTCAGTAAAGATTCTATCACGCCATGCATCCGCAATAATGGTGTCATTTCTCGTGACGACCATTACTCAATTGGCGTTGTATCCGGTTCTCTTATATCACTTCTACGAGTTGTCTCTGTCGTCTTTCTTTGTGAATCTTTTTTATGTTCCTCTTTATTCTTTTGTCATTCTGCCGATGAATATCATTTTGCTTTTATTGTCTTTTATAATGCCTCCAATTGCACATGCAGTTTTTTTATTCTATGAACCGCTAAGAGGCTGGGTCGAGACTCTTACTGTATTTCTAGCTTCCATCCCGTACCAAGTATGGGTGCCTGGTCGACCGGGAATCCTTGCGTCCGCATTAGCTGTCGGTGGTACATTCCGGTTTCTCATTGTCCTTGAAAGGGGAATAAATGCAATTCGAGCTATGCCGTTCATCATAGTTCCTGCGATTCTCATCCACATCATCCCCTATGCTGAATCAGAGTTAAGAGTGACATATCTTGATGTGGGACAGGGTGACTCAATCGTCATCGAACTACCCTATCGGCGAGGGGTATATGTCATTGATACAGGAGGAGCAGTGAGTTTTGGAGAACCGAATTGGCGCACACCGGAAAAAGTATTTGAAGTTGGCAGGAGCATAGTTGTTCCGTATTTGAAAGGAAGGGGTATTACGACAATTGATAAATTGATTATCTCTCATGCGGACAGTGACCATATGGAAGGTGCGGATGAAGTGATTGAGGAGGTACAAGTCAAGGAAATCCATATTTCACCGGGTAGTGAAAAAGAAAAGACGATGGAAGATGTGTTTCGTTTAGCTGGAGAAAAGAGGATACCGATATTTGCGATGACAGAAGGAGCAAATTGGTCGGTTACATCCGTCAATTTGTTCTATATAGCGCCTTCTGGAGGTGCTTACAAAGGGAATGATAGCTCTCTCGTACTTTACATGACGACAAAAGGGCCATCGTTTCTTTTTACTGGAGATTTAGAGATTGAAGGGGAGAAGAAGCTAATTAGAAAATATGGAGATTTGGATTGGGGAAAATTGATTCTGAAAGCAGGCCATCATGGCAGTCAAACTTCCAGTTCCGATGAATTCATACGAGCTCTACAACCGGTACTGTCAATTTTCTCTTATGGCAACAATAATCGGTATGGCCATCCACACGCAACAGTTGTGGAGACGTTTGAAAAATATCAAATTCCGATGATGGCTACAGCAGATCATGGCTCCATAACGATTTCCGTGAAGAGAGATGGCAGTTATACTATTTTGACACGAGAAAAATGAAAAGGCGGCCATGTCCATTTCGTTATCGAAATGAACAAGCCGCCCTTCAGGAGTGCTATTAGTGCGCGACGAAGTCTATAATTGTAGCAATAACGAAAATTGCAGAAAAAGCAACGAAAGCTACAATGAAACCGACACCAGAGTCAATTAAATCATTGCGTTTAGACTGTACGTCATGTTCAAACTCATTCATTGCTACACCTCCTAATTCCTTTATAGTATAGATGATACCGGATAAAAAATCTATATCAAACGATCTTTTATGCCGAGTTTATGACAAACGACACAAATTGTTCATAGTCGTGTATCGGTAATGTATAATGAAACAATGTGAGTGACTGGAGGGATTCAGATGGTCAACGCTATATGGAAGAGTATAGGAGAAGGGAAAATCGAACCTGTTTATTTATTGACAGGCATCGAACAGCATCTAATTGACACGACAATTAAAAGAATTACAAAGGCGATGCCGGATATCGATGAAAGTTCGGTCATCCGCTTCGATTTAGAAGAAACGCCAATAGAAGCAGTTCTTGAAGAGGCGGATACACTACCTTTTTTAGAAGATAGGAAATTGATCATCGCGAATAATGCATCTTTTTTGAAGGCAGCCGATAAGGCAAAAGAGAAAGTTGTACATAATATTACATTGCTTGAAACGTGGTTAGACAATCCTTCGCCAACAGCGACTGTCCTCTTCTTAGCACCTTATGAAAAACTGGACGGTCGGAAAAAGATCGTAAAGGTGATGCAGCAAAAAGCGATCGTCGTAGAAGCGATGCCGCTGACAGGCCGTGATCTGACAACTTGGATTCAAAACGAAGCAGGTACGAACGGCATTAAAATCAGCCCGGAAAATGCACAAGTCCTCGTCGATATGGCAGGCGACAGCCTTTTGACACTATCGAATGAAATTAACAAAATCGGAATGTATATGAATAGCAATGGCGACGTAACGAGAGAAATCGTCGAAATGCTTGTCCCCCGCCTGCCTGAAATGGACGTCTTCCGCCTGACGGACGCATATATGACCGGCAATGTGAAAAGAACGATATCGATTTACCATGACCTGCTTCGAAATGGAGAAGAGCCGATCATGCTGACATCCCTCATAGCGGGACAAATACGCCTAATGATTCACGTTAAATCATTAGTGAAAAAAGGATACCAGCAACAGCAAATCGCAAAAACATTAAACGTGCATCCATACCGTGTAAAGCTGATTATGGAAAATAGGAGCATCCCCCAAATGGAAAGGCTTCTTCTCATTTTGCAAAAGCTGGCAAATATCGATCACCAATTGAAGTCAACAAGCGGAAAAAGGGAAAGAGTTCTAGAAATCTTCTTTATGGAGCCACTGAGGGTATAAATACAATTTTTATGGTGGGTGGTACTTTAAAGTATAGGTTAGCAGAATTCTTACGAGGATTGGAGCGGAAGGCGGCGACTCCAGCGGGAACAGCGCGAGCTGAAAGCCCCACAGGAACGCAGTGACGAGGAGATTGAAGCCGTGCCCGCGGAAAGCGTCCGTCTGAAGCGGAAATCCGGGTTTATAGCATTTTTATAAATAGAAAAGGCTGTCCACTTTGTCGAGTTAACGACACAAGTGACAGCCTTTTTTACGTCCAGACTTCGGGTGGTAGCTGTTCGGGTCATAAGCCAGCTCTGCTGTACGGCTAAAAGCACCATTTCGCAGATCTGTCTTATGCCTGTCGCAGCTAACCGCCACCCTCCGCTTTTGATTATTACAAAGCTTTTTTTGTAAGACGTGCTTTTTGACGAGCAGCTGTATTTTTGTGGATAAGACCTTTACGAGCAGCTGTGTCCAATTTTTTGACTGCGTCTTTCAAAAGTTCAGAAGCGTTCTCTTCTTTATTGATGAGCGCAGTGTCAGCTTTACGTACAGCAGTACGCATTGCAGCTTTGATTTGTGAGTTCTGCTCATTCGCAGCGGCACTTTGTTTTACGCGCTTAATTGCACCTTTGATGTTTGGCATTCCATTCACCTCCAATTTCAGGTAAGGCAAGAGTGTTTCCATAATAGTATTCGGATATCTCTTTACAACATTAACATTTTAGCAAAAACCTAGCTTTAACGCAATAAAAATATGCAAAGAATATTTCCTTGACACAACGTGCAAACTGCATGTTGAGGTGATGACAATGGATAAATACGATTTTTACCGTACCGACCTGCTCGTGGAAAACGAGGAAATGGTTCGCCATCGGACGGAAAAAGAAAAGCAGAAATTAAAGGATTCCGAAGGCATACAATTTGACGAACGGAGACAAGGAAGGGTTATCTTGACATCCGTCAAAATTAATGCTGAAGGCGAGAAGAAGATCGGCAAGAAAATGGGTACCTATTTGACATTGACAAACCCTACGTTAACGCACACGGATCGTGAAGGGCTACAAGAGATGGCGAATATACTCAAATCGAAACTGACAGAACTTACCACAGGAATAAAGAATTTACGGACAGGAAAAATCCTCATGGTCGGTCTAGGAAATCGTGAAGTAACTCCAGACGCTGTTGGCCCGTTGACAATGGATCGATTGAAAGAAATCGTTCCCTTATACTATTCGGACGAAGGGAGTGAACTGTTCGTCTATGCACCAGGAGTGACGATTCAGACTGGTCTCGAGACGGCTGATTTCGTAAAAGCGTTAGTGAATGAAATCCAACCTGATGTATTGATTGTTATTGATGCGCTTGCTGCCCGGGACAGTTCGAGACTGTGCAAAACAATTCAGATGACAGACACGGGCATACATCCCGGCTCAGGTGTAGGAAATAGTCGTAAAGAGCTATCAAGAGAGACATTGGGCATCCCAGTCATTGCAATTGGCATCCCAACTGTCGTGGACGGTCCGGTATTAATTGCAGATGCTATCAATACTCTTTTTAGTTACATCGCTTCCAAAATAGAGGAGGAGAGTAATCCATCCTCCAGGCTATCCGTCGGGAATTGGTTGCATACTCCAAACAAGGATGCGGACCGGACGAAGCTAATTCCGATTTTCGGAGATTGGACATCGTGGCCGCATGAGGAAAGGGTTCAATTATTTGAGGAAGTATTATCGAATCATGATTTGAATACATTCATTTCCCCGAAAGAGATCGACTCCTGGGCGGCACTTTACTCAGAAGTATTAACGGATTCCATAAGTGAATGGATTGAGGAAATCAAAACAAGTCATTGACCTATCCCCCCGCGCATATAGTTGAAGACGGGGGGATGTCGCATGAAGAAAAATCTGCAAATATGGACTGCAATCGTATTCGTTCTTTTCCTTTTCCCAGTACTCATCCAATTCATACCGGAAGATTCAAAAATCACAAATTCCAAAATAATAAAGGAAAACGCCCTCATCGTCTATGCATCAAATGTAGTGGCAGTGGATGAGCCAGTTCCTGAAGTTGAAAGTGAAGCCGAAGTAGATGTCGAAGAAAAACCTAGACTTGGTACAGTATTGATTTATAATACACATTCCACTGAAGCATACAAGCCGATCACAAAAGCAGTGGATGGAAAAATCGCTGTAAACCATCAGGTTGAAAATGTTGTGAAGATGAGCGAAAAACTTAAAAGCTTACTTGAAATCAATGGTATGGATGCAGAAACGCTAAAAAAGGAAGTACCATATGCACGCGCCTATAAGGATATAAGGCCGTTTGTGAAAAAGCAGCTTTCTGAAAAAGAGTATGATTTAATTATTGACATTCATCGGGATTCAGTAGGTCCCGAAAAGACGACAATCGTACACGAAGAGGAACGTTACGCGAAAGTCGCTTTTGTACTCGGTTTGGATAATCCTTCCTACAAGAAAAACGAAGCGATGACGAATAGATTGAAAGCAGAAATGGAAAAGAGGATACCGGGTATTACGAGAGATGTCATTCCAAAAGGTGGGGCAGGTGTGGATGGGAAATATAACCAAGATCTTCACCCGAACCTTGTATTATTGGAACTTGGCGGGATCGGAAACACAGAAGAAGAGCTGAACAGGACGTTAGCAGTCATTTCAGAAGCAATTGTGGAAATGTTCAATGAGAATGAATCAATAGGGAAATGAATGAAATCAAAGGCTTTGTGGATAAACATCCATGAAGCCTTTTTAGATGTGCAAAGACCAATCTTTATCAAAACGCCGTCATCTGTTAGACTTGATAAGTCAAATGAATGCTTTCATTATTTGATTTTCGGGAATAAGAAAATGTAACATGTTTATCAGTTATTTGCTATAATGCAAATAGCTTATATAGGAGTGAACTGACAGATGAATAATGAAGAAAGATTGGCACGTCAAAAAAATATTAGAAACTTCTCGATCATTGCCCATATCGATCACGGGAAATCGACGTTGGCCGATCGTATATTGGAAAAGACAGAAACAGTGAGCTCTCGAGAAATGAAATCACAGACACTGGATTCAATGGATTTAGAGCGCGAACGTGGAATCACAATAAAATTAAACGCAGTGCAGTTATCATACACGGCTAAAAATGGCGAAGAGTATACGTTTCACTTAATCGATACTCCGGGTCACGTCGACTTTACGTACGAAGTGTCACGAAGCCTCGCAGCATGTGAAGGGGCTATCCTAGTTGTCGATGCAGCACAAGGGATTGAAGCACAAACATTGGCGAATGTTTATTTGGCATTGGACAATGATCTGGAAATTTTACCTGTCATTAATAAAATCGACTTACCTGCAGCAGACCCTGATAAAGTGAAGCAGGAAATAGAAGATGTTATTGGTCTTGATGCTTCCGAGGCAGTCCACGCATCCGCGAAAGCTGGCATCGGTATCGAAGAGATTCTCGAGCAGATTGTCGAGAAAGTACCTGCTCCAATTGGAGATCCGGAAGCGCCATTAAAGGCGTTGATCTTCGACTCACATTATGATCAGTACAAAGGTGTCATCGTCAACATTAGAATTGTAGAAGGAACAGTCAAGCCTGGAGATAAGATTCGTATGATGGCGACAGGAAAAGAATTTGAAGTCATCGAAACAGGAGTATTCACGCCAAAGATCTCCTTGCGAGATGAATTGTCGGTAGGCGATGTAGGATTCCTATCCGCCGCCATTAAAAATGTCGGGGATACGCGGGTCGGGGATACGATTACGAACGCGAAAAATCCTGCGACTGAACCGTTGCCGGGCTATCGGAGACTAAATCCGATGGTGTTCTGCGGGTTGTACCCGATTGACTCGTCCAAATATGTTGATTTGCGCGAAGCGCTCGAAAAACTTGAGTTGAATGACTCAGCTTTAGAATATGAAGCAGAGACATCTCAAGCACTAGGCTTTGGATATCGATGCGGATTCCTCGGACTCCTCCATATGGAAATCATCCAGGAGCGGATTGAACGGGAATTCAAGATAGACTTAATAACTACTGCCCCGAGTGTTGTATACAATGTTGTTACTACAGATGGAAAAGAATTGAAAGTAGACAACCCATCTATGATGCCGGACGCACAAAAGATCGATCACGTCGAAGAGCCGTATGTGAAAGCATCGATTATGGTGCCGAATGAATACGTCGGTGCAGTAATGGAACTTTGTCAGCAAAAACGAGGTAATTTCAAGACGATGGATTACTTGGATTCATCTCGTGTTAATATCATCTATGAATTGCCTCTTGCTGAAATTGTATATGACTTTTTCGATCAATTGAAATCGGGCACGAAAGGTTATGCGTCGCTTGACTATGAATTGATTGGCTATAAAACATCGAAGCTTGTTAAAATGGATATCCTGTTGAATGGTGAGCAGGTCGACGCACTTAGCTTCATTGTCCATCGCGACTTTGGCTACGAGCGCGGTAAAGCAATCGTTGAAAAACTGAAGACGCTTATCCCGCGTCAGCAGTTCGAAGTGCCTGTCCAAGCTGCCATCGGTCAAAAAATCGTTGCCCGTTCGACAATCAAATCGATCGGTAAAAACGTTCTTGCCAAATGTTACGGCGGAGACATCTCCCGTAAACGAAAATTGCTAGAAAAGCAAAAGGAAGGGAAAAAGCGGATGAAGCAAGTCGGTTCCGTCGAAGTTCCCCAAGAAGCGTTCATGGCAGTTCTCAAAATGGACGAGGACTAAAGCGAAGTGAGCCTGAATTGAGACGACGGGCATAAGGCGAAGATGCGGAGTGGCGCTTTTTGCCACAGAGCAGCTTTGACTTATGACCCCGAGTCTCTGGCTCACGGAGCTGGATGAAGACTGATATTAAAAAAAGAAAAGGAGTCCAAAATTGGGCTCCTTTTTGCACGACCGGCATTGCCGAGGAAAGGGGACACAATAAATGCGAGGCATGTATATTCATATTCCTTTCTGCCACCAGATTTGCCATTACTGTGATTTCAATAAAGTGTTCTTTAAAAATCAACCTGTAGATGAGTATATCGAATCGATCGGAAACGAGCTTGCAATCATGGTGAAGGAAGGCCACTCTTTCGAAGGACTGGAGACGGTCTTCCTTGGAGGCGGAACACCGACTTCGTTATCGGAGAAGCAGTTAGATCGTCTGCTTGAAATAATCCATCAACATGTCGATGTACAATCTCTGCGGGAATTTTCGACGGAAGCAAATCCCGATGAATTGACCCGTGGAAAACTGGCTGTCTTAAAAAATGGAGGCGTCGAACGGCTCAGCATCGGCGTACAGTCTTTTGACGAGCAACTATTAAAAAGGATCGGCAGGACGCATGGGGCAAATACTCCGCAAAAGGTCATCCGAGAAGCGCGTGAAATCGGCTTTGAAAACATAAGCATCGATCTCATCTATGGATTGCCAGAGCAGTCTATCCGCCAATGGGAAGATACACTCGATAAAGCACTAGCATTGGAACTGCCCCATTATTCCGGATACTCGCTTATCGTCGAGCCGAAAACAGTATTTTATAACTTGATGAATAAAGGAAAGTTGCCTTTGCCGGGTGAGGATATGGAGGCAGAGATGTTTTCCATGCTAATTGATCGCATGGATCAAGAGGGCAAACAGCAATATGAAATTAGCAATTTTGCGAATCCAGGGAATGAATCGATACATAATCTCATTTATTGGGATAATGACGAGTATGCTGGAATCGGCGCAGGAGCTCATGGTTATTTGAAAGGACAAAGGTATGCAAATTACGGTCCGCTCAAAAAATATATGGAATCTATGGAAAGCGGGTCGCGTCCTATAATGGAAAAGCATGAAGTGACGTTGACAGAAGAAATGGAAGAAGAAATGTTTTTAGGGCTACGAAAAATGGACGGTGTATCTCTACATTTATTCAAATCGAGATTCGGGAAATCGTTGACAGATGTGTATGGCGATGTTCTTGAGGAACTATCCGGAAAAGGACTGATTTATGAATCTGAGGGTAGTATAAAATTGACAGGGAAAGGCGTATTTCGAGGGAACGAAGTATTCCAGCAATTTCTTAAATGATCGAGGCTTAATTCGTTGACACTGACAATACGATTTGTTAAATTATGAGTAGTATTAGCACTCGTCATTAAGGAGTGCTAACAGGAGTGATGATTATGTTGACAAACAGACAATTGCTTATTTTGCAACTGACGGTTAACGATTTCATCGAATCCGCCCAACCTGTCGGATCAAGGCAGTTATCTAAAAAACCGGAAGCTCCGTTTAGTCCTGCGACCATTCGGAATGATATGGCAGACTTAGAGGAATTGGGTTATTTAGAAAAGACCCATACTTCCTCAGGTAGAGTCCCATCCGAAAAAGGCTACCGTTTCTATGTCGATCATTTATTGACACCTGAAAAGCTGACATCGGAAGACAGTATGCAATTACGTTCCTTATTTCAAAATCGGGTTACGGAAACGGAAGAACTTATACGGAATTCCGCAAAGATCATATCCGAATTGACGAATTATACGTCAATATTGTTAGGACCCGATATGTCCATGCATTCAGTGAAGCGGTTTTCCATCGTTCCATTGGATGATACGAAAGCGGTCGCCATCATTGTGACCGACAACGGGCATGTGGAGAACAGGGTCTTCGATGTTCCACAAGGCATGCTCGCATCGGATATTGAAAAGATGGTCAATATTTTAAATGAAAGGCTTGTTGGGACGCCATTGAGCGCTCTGCAAAACAAGCTTGCCCTGGAGACAAGAACTGTTTTCGAACAGCATGTGCACCATGCCGGAGAATTGTTCACCTCCTTCCAAAGGGCGATGACAATTAAGCCGGAAGAACGCCTGTATTTCGGCGGTAAAATGAATATGATGAAGCAGCCGGAATTCAACGATCTCCAAAAAATGAAAATGTTCTTCGAGTTGATGGAAAATGGCGTGCCTGCGATGACATTTTTTCAAGATGATTCAAAAGGCATTCATGTCCGCATCGGTTCCGAAAACAAACATAATGCAATGGAGGATTGCAGTGTGATAACTGCCAATTACTCGGCAGGCGATACGATGGCTGGTTCAATTGCCATAATTGGACCGAAACGAATGGACTACGGCAGGGTCATTACGATGCTTGACATCCTAAGTGAAAACTTATCTCAAGCATTATTGAATATGACCATTGGATTGGATAGGAGGAAAGATCAGTGACGGATAAAAAGGAAGAAGTGGAAAAGGACGTACAACAGGAAACAACAGATAATGAGATGGAGACCGTAAATGCGGAGGACATTGCTACAGAGAAACAAGAAACGGTTGACGAAGTCAGCGATGTAGGAGAAGACGCTGAAGAAGTAGATGAAAAGGATCAGAAAATCAGCGAGTTGGAATCCCAATTACAGGATCAGGAAAACAAGCTGCTACGCGTCCTTGCAGACTTTGAAAATGTCAAAAGAAGGAATGCTTTGGATCAGGAAGCGCTTGTCAAATACAAAGCGCAAAGCTTGTTAACATCTATTCTTCCTGTCTTGGACAACTTCGAGCGTGCTCTTGCTGTTGAAGTAAAAGTAGAAGAGGCACAATCGATCATGACAGGAATGGAAATGATTTATCGCAATCTTCTTGATGCGCTTAAAGGGGAAGGCCTTGCCGAAATAGAGGCGTTAGACAAGGAATTCGATCCGAATTTCCACCAGGCTGTCATGACGGGCAGTGATGCCGATAAGTCATCAGGCATCGTGCTTGAAGAGCTCCAAAAAGGGTATATGTTGAAAGATCGTGTACTTCGTCCTACCATGGTCAAAGTGAACGAATGATGATTGTAGATTAGTTGAAGATGCATTATTTAGGAGGAATTTAAATGAGCAAAATTATTGGTATCGACTTGGGTACAACAAACTCAGTAGTAGCAGTATACGAAGGTGGAGAAGCGAAAGTTATTCCGAACCCGGAAGGTAACCGTACAACTCCATCCGTAGTTGCGTTCAAAAACGGAGAACGCCAAGTCGGTGAAGTGGCAAAACGCCAATCTATTACGAATCCAAATACGATCATGTCAGTGAAAAGACATATGGGATCAGACTATAAAGTAAAAGTTGAAGATAAGGAATATACCCCGCAAGAAGTATCTGCAATGATCCTTCAATACATGAAAGGTTATGCGGAAGAATACTTAGGTGAAAAAGTGACGAAAGCAGTCATCACCGTTCCGGCATATTTCAACGATGCACAGCGTCAAGCTACGAAGGATGCTGGTACTATCGCAGGACTTGAAGTCGAAAGGATCATCAACGAGCCGACAGCTGCCGCTTTAGCTTACGGTCTAGATAAGACCGATGAGGATGAAACGATCCTTGTTTATGACCTTGGGGGCGGTACATTCGACGTATCGATTCTTGAGCTTGGCGATGGTGTCTTCCAAGTCCGTGCGACAGCAGGGGACAACAAATTGGGCGGAGACGACTTCGACGATGTTATCATCGATTACTTAGTGCAAGAATTCCGCAAAGAAAATGCTATCGACCTTTCGAAAGACAAAATGGCGATGCAACGCTTGAAAGACGCTGCTGAAAAAGCGAAGAAAGATCTTTCAGGTGTAACGTCAACTCAAATTTCATTGCCGTTCATCACTGCAGGAGAAGCAGGACCGCTTCACCTTGAAATTTCATTGTCTCGCGCTAAATTCGACGAATTGACTGCACATCTTGTTGAGCGCTCCATGGTGCCGACGCGCCAAGCGATGAAAGATGCAGATCTCTCTCCTTCCGATATCGATCGCGTCATCCTAGTTGGAGGATCTACTCGTATTCCTGCCGTACAGGAAGCGATTAAGAAAGAAACTGGCAAAGAGCCTTTCAAAGGAGTAAACCCTGACGAAGTAGTTGCAATGGGTGCGGCTGTTCAAGGTTCAATCCTTCGCGGAGACGTGAAAGATGTTGTTTTGCTTGACGTAACTCCACTTTCTCTTGGTATTGAAACAATGGGAAGCGTATTTACGAAATTAATTGAGAGAAATACAACTATCCCTACTAGCAAGTCCCAAGTGTTCTCAACTGCTGCAGACAACCAGCCTGCTGTTGATATCCATGTGTTGCAAGGTGAGCGTCCAATGGCTGCGGACAATAAAACACTCGGCCGTTTCCAATTAACAGATATCCCACCGGCTCCACGAGGAATTCCACAAATCGAAGTGACATTTGATATCGATAAAAACGGTATTGTTACTGTTAAAGCGAAAGACCTTGGAACTCAAAAAGAACAAAACATTACGATTCAATCAAGCTCTGGCCTTTCTGACGAAGAAATTGATCGAATGGTAAAAGATGCTGAAGCGAATGCGGAAGAAGATAAACGCCGTAAAGAAGAAGCGGACTTGAAAAATGATGCAGATCAGCTCGTATTCATGGCTGAAAAGACATTGAAAGACCTTGAAGGCAAAGTTTCTGAGGACGAAGTGAAAAAAGTCGAAGAAGCTAAAGAGGAATTGAAAAAAGCAGTCGAAGCTGGAAACTTAGACGAAATGCGTACGAAAAAACAATCGTTGGAAGAACTTGTCCAACAATTGTCGGTTAAATTGTATGAGCAGGCAGCTGCGGAAGCCCAAGCACAAGGCGGCTCAGCTGAAGCTGGCGATCAACCGAAAGGTGATGGTGTTGTCGATGCTGACTTCGAAGAAGTGGACGATGACAAGAAAAACTAATTGAACGAACGATTGACGGAAAAGTCAAAGTCCGATATTCCGGCTTTGGCTTTTTCTTTTGTTGAGCAATTGTGTTCTTGCCAACAGTAGTTTTGTCTCTTTTTTCTGAGCGTGTTACAATGAGTCGTAACTTTTAACTAGAACGGTTATAAGCTTGAATATGGTTCGTGAACTGCGAATGTCAAAGATTCATGGGAGAGTGGAATAATGAGTAAGCGAGATTATTACGAAGTGCTTGGCGTATCGAAAACGGCGAGCAAAGAGGAAATTAGAAAAGCCTACCGGAAATTGTCAAAACAATATCATCCCGATTTGAATAAAGAAGCGGGAGCAGAAGAGAAATTCAAGGAAGTAACAGAAGCATTTGAAACATTAAGCGATGAAAATAAACGTGCGAATTATGACCAATTCGGCCATGCCGATCCAAACCAAGGCTTTGGTGGATTTGGCGGCTTTAGTGGCGGTTCTGCTGACGGATTCGGTTTCGAAGACATATTCAGCACATTCTTCGGAGGAGGGTCGAGAAGACGGGACCCAAATGCGCCGAGGAAAGGTGATGACCTCCAGTATTCCATGACAATCGATTTTATGGAAGCTGTATTCGGAAAAGAGACCGAAATCGAGTTGCCTAGGGAAGAAAAGTGCGATACATGTGACGGAACCGGAGCTAAAAAAGGAACACCGGTAAATACATGTTCTCACTGCGGCGGTTCTGGACAAATTTCAGTCACCCAAAACACTCCGCTTGGTCAAATGGTGAATCGCCGAACATGTCCGCATTGTCAAGGGACAGGGAAAATCATTCCTGAAAAATGTGAAACTTGCCATGGCTCAGGCCGTGTGACGAAACGTAAAAAGATCAAAGTGACAATTCCTGCAGGTGTCGACGATGGGCAACAATTACGCGTGTCAGGCCAAGGTGAAGCCGGCATCAACGGCGGCCCGGCTGGAGACTTGTATATCGTCTTTAGAGTGAAGGATCATGACCGCTTTGTTCGTGAAGGCGATGATATTTACTTGGAGTTGCCTCTTACATTCCCGCAATTGGCGCTAGGTGATGAAATCGAAGTACCGACCGTATCCGGGACCGTAAAACTGAAAATACCAGCAGGAACGCAAACGGGAACAAATTTCCGCCTTCGTGGAAAAGGTGTAAAAAATGTTCACGGTCATGGAGTTGGTGATCAACACGTCATCGTCAAAGCAATTACCCCTAAAAAAATGACGGAAAAACAGAAAGAGCTTCTCCGTGAATTCGCTTCAATTGAAGGCAACTCGCCGGATGAGTATTCGAGCTCACTTTTTGATAAAATCAAAAGAACAATAAAAGGCGATTGAAAGGGATGAACGTAGTTGAAATGGTCCGAAATCTCCATCCATACGTCACATGAGGCGACAGAAGCAGTTGCAAACATTTTACATGAAGCAGGTGCGAGCGGAGTTATCATCGAAGATTCCGAAGAGCCTGATCGAATTCATGAAGATCGTTTCGGTGAAATATATGAACTGAAAAAAGAAGATTTCCCTATGGAAGGGGTCATTGTAAAAGCTTATTTGCCAGTCAATAGTTTTTTAATTGAGACGGTAAAGGAAATTGGTGAATCCGTCAATGAACTGGCTGAGTACGGATTGGATGTCGGACTCAATCAAGTGCAGACGAACGAGGTCGATGAAGAGGATTGGGCAACGGCTTGGAAAAAATACTACCATCCTGTCAAGATTTCTGGCAGATTCACGATTGTTCCAACGTGGGAAACATACGAGCCGGTCGATTCTGATGAGTTAATCATTGAACTCGATCCTGGTATGGCCTTCGGCACAGGGACGCACCCAACGACAGTCATGTGTCTCCAAGCGTTGGAGAAATACGTCAAGCGAGGCGACTCTGTCATAGATGTCGGAACAGGCTCGGGCGTTTTGTCGATCGGAGCGGCACTTCTTGGCGCATCCAAAGTGCAAGCTTTAGATCTGGACGAAGTTGCTGTGCAAGCGGCGAAAGAAAATATCGCTTTAAACAAGGTGGAAAATGTCGTTGACGTAACTCATGGCAACTTACTGGATTCCATTAAAGAGCCGGCATCCATCATTGTTGCGAATATCTTGGCAGAAGTAATTATGACGTTTTCTGAAGATGCTTATTCAATTCTGCCTCAAGATGGGTTATTCATCGTTTCAGGAATCATCGCTCAAAAACGTGACCTAGTGAAGGAAGACCTCCAAAGCAAAGGATTTGAAATTATTGAATCCGTCTTAATGGAAGAGTGGGTGGCAATTGTCGCAGTCAAAAGGGGCGTGTGAGGTTTGCAACGTTATTTCTTAGAGACATCATTTGATAACGATGGAAATGCTCATATTTCAGGTGATGACGGGAAGCACATCGTCAAAGTGATGAGGATGGAAGTTGGTGATTGCATCATTGCAGTTGATGAAGGAGAGGCTTTCATTTCTGAAATTACCGATATCCTCAATGACGGTGTAGCCGTAAAGAAAAAGGATGGTCCATTGCCTTCAAATGAGATGCAAGTGAATGTAACAATTGCATGCGGCTTGCCTAAAGGTGATAAATTGGATTTTATCGTCCAAAAAGGAACCGAGCTTGGAATGAGGTCAATTATCCCTTTTGAAGCAGAGCGATCCATCGTCAAATGGGATACGAAAAAAGGGAGTAAAAAGGTGGAGAGGCTTCAAAAGATTGCAAAGGAAGCAGCGGAACAATGTCATCGGACGATTATGCCCGAAGTATTGTCTCCGATGTCCTTCAAGCAGTTGCTGAAGGAGTCCAAAAACTACGATATCCGATTTTTTGCAGATGAAGAAGATGCAAAAGGCACTGATCCGAACAAGATTGCAGATAGATTGAAAAACGTGTATCATAAACAAACGGTGCTCGTTGTTTTCGGTCCTGAAGGCGGATTGTCCAGAAAAGAAGCTGAGGAAATGAGCGCTGCGGACTTCCTATCGGTTTCGTTAGGACCGCGCATACTTAGGACAGAAACCGCTCCACTTTATTTTTTGTCCGCCATGTCATACGAATTTGAATGAAAGAGGTGAGCAGCTAGTGTCTTCTGTCGCATTTCATACATTAGGCTGCAAAGTGAACCATTATGAAACGGAAGCGATCTGGCAGCTTTTCAAGGATGCCGGTTATGAACGCTCCGATTTCGAAAAAAACGCAGACGTTTACGTAATTAATACATGTACGGTCACGAATACTGGCGATAAGAAAAGTCGTCAAGTCATTCGGAGAGCCATTCGGCAAAATCCGGATGCGGTTATTTGTGTTACTGGTTGCTATGCACAGACTTCCCCGGCTGAAATTATGGCTATTCCGGGAGTCGATATTGTCGTCGGTACACAGGACCGTACGAAATTGCTTGGTCTAATAGATGAATACAAAATAGAACGGCAACCGATCAATGCTGTCCGGAACATTATGAAGAATCGTGTATATGAAGAACTCGATGTACCTGCATTCACAGATCGTACAAGAGCTTCTTTAAAAATTCAGGAAGGCTGCAATAACTTCTGCACATTTTGTATCATTCCATGGGCTCGTGGACTTATGCGCTCTAGGGATCCCGAAGAAGTTATCCGTCAAGCTCAGCAGCTCGTCGATGCAGGTTATCTAGAAATCGTTCTTACGGGAATCCATACAGGCGGATATGGCGAGGATTTGAAGGATTATAATCTAGCACGTCTACTGCGAGACCTTGAAACCCGAGTAAAAGGGTTGAAACGACTTCGGATCAGTTCCATTGAAGCTAGCCAATTGACTGACGAAGTGATCGATGTGCTGCGTGAGTCAACTAAAATCGTAAGGCATTTGCATATTCCAATTCAATCTGGATCCAACACGGTTCTCAAACGGATGAGAAGGAAATATACAATGGAATTTTTTGCGGAACGTCTAGATCGTCTGCGCGAAGCATTGCCACATCTTGCAATCACATCTGATGTCATCGTAGGTTTCCCTGGTGAGACGGAAGAAGAATTCATGGAAACGTATAATTTCATTAGAGATCATCGTTTTTCTGAGTTGCATGTCTTCCCTTATTCAAAACGGACGGGAACTCCGGCTGCGCGGATGGATGATCAGATCGATGAAGAAGTTAAGAATGAACGTGTACATCGACTGCTTGAGTTGAATGACCAATTGGCAAAACAATACGCTGCTGAATTTGAAGACGAAGTGCTTGAAGTGATTCCGGAAGAGAAATATAAGTTGGACCCGGAAAGTGGTTTGTATGAAGGTTATACGGACAACTACTTGAAAATCGTATTCCAGGCAGATGAGTCAATGGTCGGCAAAATCGTTAAAGTAAAAATAACGAAGGCTGGATATCCATATAACGAGGGTCAATTCGTCCGTGTTATTGAAGAGGAAGAAGCTTTTGTGTGAACAAATTTAGAAAACGGTTCATCCATTGTTGGGTGAACTGTTTTTTAATGCGAAGAATGTCCTTCTTTGCTATGATGAAAGAGGTACGTACAACTGGAGGAGGAATTATTTTGAATCAACAATACGCAGCATATATCGACCATACATTACTGAAAGCGGATGCGACAAAAGAGGAGATCATTCAACTTTGCGAAGAAGCAAAAACATATTCGTTTGCATCTGTATGTGTGAACCCTGCATGGGTCAAAACGGCAGCAGAGGTACTAAAAGGGTCATCTGTGAAAGTGTGTACAGTGATCGGTTTTCCTTTAGGTGCTTCTACAAGTGAAGTAAAAGCATTTGAAACGAAAGATGCGATTGAAAACGGCGCTGGTGAAATCGATATGGTCATTAATATCGGAGCGCTTCGAAGCGGCGATGATGAACTCGTTAAAAATGATATTGCTGCAGTCGTCGAATCGGCAAAAGGCAAAGCGATTGTGAAAGTGATCATTGAAACTTCATTGCTCACTGAACAAGAGAAAAGAAAAGCTTGTGAACTTTCACGAGCTGTTGGTGCTGATTTTGTCAAAACTTCAACTGGTTTCTCCACTGGAGGAGCTACTGAAGAAGATGTAAAGCTAATGCGCGGAGTCGTCGGTCCCGAAATGGGTGTAAAAGCATCCGGAGGGGTTCGCAGCTTTGATGATATGAAAAAGATGATTGAAGCAGGCGCTACAAGAATCGGTGCAAGTTCAGGCGTGCAAATCATGCAAGGACTAGAGGGGAATTCTGCATATTGATAGGGCATCTACTGTGAAACAGAAAATTTTCCTATTTAGCAAAGATATTTTGAAAGTTTTTTATTGACCACTCACAGATAGTGCGTTATAATTTTTTAGTACAAGGAGTAAAACCTTGTTTCGAAGTGTGCTCGGAGGGAGGGACAAGAGATATGACGAAAACTGTCGTTCGCAAAAATGAATCGCTTGAAGATGCTCTTCGCCGCTTCAAACGTACTGTATCAAAAAGTGGTACAATACAAGAGGTAAGAAAGCGTGAGTTCTATGAGAAGCCAAGTGTCAAACGTAAAAAGAAGTCTGAGGCTGCTCGTAAGCGTAAATTCTAATATCTGTCCATATTAACTAACAAAAATAAGTATGTTATGAATGAAACCGGAAGATCCTATTGGATTTTCCGGTTTTTGTATTGTTTTGAATGAAACTTTTTAACAAGTCCATACGTAAAGAAGGTATAATGGACATAAAGAAAGAGGTGAATGAACGAATGCGTAAAATGATAGGGACGTTTCTCCTGTTCATTTTATTCTTATCCGCGATTTCAATACCTTTTGCGCAAACGGATGCAGCCACCGAAAAAGTATACCACGTGAAATTAAACAAGGAAGTGGAGAAAGGCCTTCATGCTTATTTGAAACGGTCCTTTAAGGAAGCAGAAGAAGCCGGGGCAAAGATGGTCATCCTTGAAATTAATACAAATGGGGGTTTTGTTGACGCAGCAGGTGAAATTGGAAAACTCATGGATGAGACTAAGCCTGAAATCATTGCCTATATCAACTACAAAGCACTTTCCGCAGGAGCATACATCGCACTCCATGCTGAAAAGATCTACATGTCTCCGAATGGAAAGATTGGTGCTGCTCAAGTAATTGAAGGGGCTAGTGGAAATGCCGCGGAAGATAAAGCCCATAGTTTTTGGGTGGCTGAAATGAAAAGCGCTGCAGAATCACATGGCCGAAATCCAGATTATGCAATCGCCATGGCGGAGCCTTCCATCGAAATGCCTCAATATCGAGCGCCTGTAGGCAAGTTGCTTACGCTCACTGCAAGCGAAGCGGAAGAAGTCGGTTATAGTAAAGGCACCGTTTCGTCGATCCAGGAAATTCTGCAATTGAATGGATTGGAAAAAGCCGAAATCGTAGAGACGAATGTGACCTTCACTGAAGGAATTGCACGTTTTATTACACATCCAATCGTCGTACCAATTCTTCTATCCATTGCAGGCTTGGGCCTCGTTGTGGAGCTTTATTCACCAGGCTTCGGTGTTCCGGGGACGATGGCGCTTTCAGCATTGCTGCTCTTCTTTTTCGGACATCTTATTGCGGGGCTTGCCGGATATGAAACGCTCATTCTGTTCATAATCGGCATTGTGCTCATTGTGCTTGAATTTTTCTTGGCAGGTGGGATAGCAGGCCTCCTTGGAGCGGTCGCTATCGTTGTTAGTATCATTTTGGCGGGTGCCAATCCAGTGTTCATGGCGTATTCTGTCCTGATTGCGATTGCAGTAGCCGTCAGCGGGATGGTGATTATTATGAAGTTTTTTGGTAGGAAACTGCACTTGCTGAATAAAGTCATCTTGATGGATTCGACAGATACAGAAAGCGGTTATGTATCGAATGTAAATCGGGTCGAGCTTCTCGGCAAAAAAGCGATGACAATTACGCCTCTTCGTCCATCGGGAACGATTGATATGGAAGGCGAACGAATTGATGTCGTTTCACAAGGAAGCTATATCGATAGAGGAAAACATGTTATCATTGTGAAGGTTGAAGGATCCCGGATCGTTGTTCGGGAATTCGAAGAAAAGGGGGAAAATGAATAATGGGTATAGCAGTTGGAGGAAGTATGATTGTTACTATTGCAGTCATTATCGGAGCAATCATTATTTTGTCGGTATTTTTTACACTAGTTCCTGTAACACTATGGATTTCCGCGCTAGCGGCGGGTGTACGAGTAAGCATTTTCACATTGATCGGTATGCGTCTTCGCCGGGTTATCCCGAGCAGGGTTGTCAATCCGCTCATCAAAGCGCATAAAGCAGGTTTGAATGTTGCTATTAATCAGCTTGAGAGCCACTACTTGGCTGGGGGTAACGTAGACCGGGTCGTAAATGCATTAATTGCCGCGCATCGTGCGAATATCGAATTATCATTTGAACGTGCCGCAGCGATTGACTTGGCAGGTCGTGATGTTCTTGAAGCGGTTCAAATGTCCGTAAACCCTAAAGTTATCGAAACACCATTTATTGCTGGTGTGGCTATGAATGGTATCGAAGTTAAGGCGAAGGCACGAATTACTGTTCGTGCAAACATCGACCGACTAGTCGGTGGTGCAGGTGAAGAAACCGTAGTTGCACGTGTCGGGGAAGGTATCGTTTCGACAATCGGTTCTTCTGTTGACCATGCTAAAGTTTTGGAAAATCCGGATTTGATCTCCCAGACAGTTTTAGCTAAAGGTCTTGACTCTGGAACGGCCTTCGAAATCTTATCCATCGATATTGCAGACGTTGATATCGGTAAAAACATTGGAGCTGAACTTCAAACTGAACAGGCAATGGCTGATAAGAACATTGCGCAGGCGAAAGCGGAAGAGCGTCGTGCAATGGCTGTCGCGAATGAGCAGGAAATGAAAGCGAAAGTCCAAGAGATGCGTGCAAAAGTGGTCGGTGCTGAGGCGGAAGTTCCTTTAGCGATGGCTGAAGCTCTCCGGACAGGCAATATCGGCATTATGGATTATATGAACTATAAAAATATCCAAGCGGATACAGGTATGCGTGATTCCATTAGTAAAATTGGTGGGGAACAGCAAAAACCTGACACAACTAAAGAGTGACATTTGAGCTGAAAATTCCCGGAAAGGGGATGCACAGATGGAAACGTTAATTATAGCAATCGCCATGGGACTTATCAGCATGTTTTTTAAAGGGAAGAAGTCTGATGAGCCCGAGAAGAAGTCACAACCTAAACGACCACCTGCATCACAAGGCCCTTCTGAACAACCGGATCCAATACGGAAGTTGAAGGAAATGTCCCGAGAGATGTACAAGGAAATCCAGCGTGAATTTCAAACGGAAATCGATGAACCTCCAAGCAGGCAGCCATCTGAACGCCAACCCGCTCCGGCTGTTACAACGCCATTTAAAGCGAAAGTAGCTGAAAGCAGGGGACGCCTCATAGAAGCTCCGGTTCACGTGGATATGATACACGACAGGACATCGAAACGGGAACCGCATCGTGGTCGTTTATCGGCTCATCAGGGCACTCTCATCACAAAAGAGCCGGTCAAACATAATGAGATGATACCGAAAAATGAAAATGACTTGATCAAAGGCATAATATTCTCTGAAATTTTAGGGCCTCCTAAGTCAAAACAATAATCATTGACCCCCTATCCAAATCATAGGCTTGGATAGGGGGTTTTATCTTGAAAAAATTATTTAAAATGAACTCAACTGTAACGATTGAAGAATTTGTTTCGGTCAAAATTACAGGTCCTTATTCTTTAATGAAGCTTGGACCGGATTATGCAACGATTCGTTGCGGTGATCATGTTATCGAAGCTGCGGGGGAGGAGCTAATCGTCGAAACGCTGTCGGAAGAAATGGCTGTATTCTCATTTGAAGTATTAACATCCGTGATAGTTAAAGAGATGAAAGATGGACAGGGCGCATATGATTCATAAGCGATTTAACGTCATTCTTATTGGCAAAACTGACCCTTCTAGATTTTTGACATTTCTTGCAACATCTGGTGTGAAGGTTTCTGGAATTATGGAGTCCGGAAAAGGGATACGTTTCCGCACCGATAAAAAAGGTATTCAATTCATAAGGAAACATAGACGACGATATAAAATGAAAGTTTCAATCAAACCTGCAGATGATGGGGCGGTTGAAAAAAGGCTTTTCACATCCTTCCGATTTCTCATTGCTTGTCTTATCCCGCTCGTTGCATCGTTATTCCTTTGGAAAATCGAAATAGAAACGGATGTGCCAGAAGTATCGGAGAGGATCAGCAACAAGCTAGAGGACATTTCGATATCGATGTATCGCCCGCTATCGTTGATTCCCGATGAAGGGGAAATCCGCAGAGCGCTCATGTTGGAGGATCCATCGCTCTCTTGGGTACGTTTTAAGCGGTCAGGAAGTACATTGACCGTCATACCGATGCTCTCCCCGAAATTGAATGACAAAGTCGAAAAGGTGGGACCGCCTTCAGATCTCGTTGCACGAACAGGTGGCGTCATAACAAGTTTTCAGTTGAGCAGAGGCGAAAGGGTTGCTCGATTGCATCAAACGGTTAAAAAAGGTGATTTACTTGCTACCGGAATTTTGGAGCAAGGGAATAAGCGTGCAGTTGTCGGTGCTGAAGGATCTGTATATGCAGATTTTTGGATGGAGTATTCTTTTAAAATTCCGAAAACAGTTGATTATCATCTGCTTGGAGAAGAAAATGTCATTATCCATTGGCAATCTCCTGTTGTCTGGAAAAAGGGTGAAATGCCCGATTTTCGATCTTTTATTAGAACAGAAAGATACCGTGAAGACAGGCTTGATCAATTTGAGCTGACGGAAGGCATGGAGGAAGATGTAATCATTCCGTTACTAAAATATAAAATCATGACAGAAACACAAACCGATCTCATCATAAAAGATGAAAACATTTTACACTTGACGTTCGGAAATGATACAGTTGAGGGGACTATATTGTTTTTAATGAATGAGAATATAGCGATAAAAAGACCGTTATCCCAAGGAGACTGAAACTATTGAGCGAACAACTGATACAACTTCATATCGAGGAACCGAATGAGGCCGTCATGCTTCTCGGCATTTCCGATCAAAATATGAAATTGATTGAAGAATCCATGAATATTTCCATCCTTACCCGCGGAGATACGATTTCACTTGCCGGGGAAGAACAAGATATCATTGCCGGGAAGTATCTACTAGAGCAATTGTTAAAAGTGATCCGTAAAGGGATCAACATCAATTTACGCGATATTTCCACAGCGATAGAAATGGTGAAAAATGGCACGATTGAATATTTTGCCGAGTTATATGATGAAGAAATTGCTCGGACGGCAAAAGGGAAGGCAATCCGTGCGAAGACGATCGGCCAACGGGAGTACATTCATGCAATCCGGAAAAATGACTTAGTATTCTGTATCGGCCCAGCAGGTACCGGTAAGACGTACCTCGCAGTCGTTCTTGCTGTGCAGGCAATGAAGACAGGATCTGTAAAGCGAATTATATTGACAAGGCCGGCAGTAGAAGCCGGTGAAAGCCTAGGATTTCTTCCTGGAGATTTGAAAGAGAAGGTCGATCCTTATTTACGTCCTCTTTACGATGCTCTGCATGACGTTCTAGGGGCTGAACATACGGAAAGGCTCATAGAGCGGGGAGCGATCGAAATCGCGCCCTTGGCGTATATGAGGGGCCGTACGCTAGACGATGCTTTCGTCATTCTCGATGAGGCGCAGAACACGACAAAAGCGCAAATGAAAATGTTTTTGACTCGACTTGGATTTGGCTCCAAAATGGTCATAACAGGCGACAAGACACAAATCGATTTACCTCGAGGCGTTGACTCGGGACTGAATGCTTCTGAATCGATCTTGAAGAAAGTACCTGAAATTCATTTTCAATATCTGGAGCAAGGTGACGTCGTACGACATCCGATCGTCGCAAAAATCATCGAGGCGTATGAAAGTGAGCAGTCATCTTAACATGACTGCTCTTTCATCATTTCAACAACGAACGAAAAGATAAAGAGAGATAGGGGGAATTGTTTGTGTTCACACCCATCATTAAACTTTTCAAGTCCTTGAAATTTAAATATTTATCAATGTTCGTCATAGGATTAGCAGCTATCGCATTATTTTCCCTCATGTATGGAAATGTTAAGCAGGAAACGTATGAGCTTCATGAATTCAAAATCTCTCCAAAGACGATCCGTTCTTTGAAAACGGTTGAAGATACTGTCAAAACGGAGCAGGAAAAGAAAAGAATTGAATCGGAAGTAACACCGTTTTATCAGTTTTCGGAAGATATTGCGAAGAACAGGGCTGCCATCGCCATAAACTTATTCGATTTCATCATAGATGAAAAACAACAGAATGTCCCGGATACCGGAAATCCAGATAAAAAAGTGAAAACACGTTCCGAACAAATTAAAGATATTAGGGATAAATTTTTGAAGCTGGAAGAAGAGGAGCCGGGCCTTCGTTTGACCGATGATGCGATTTCAAGCTTGTTAACAAGAGATGTATCCGTTTTGCGCAAAATGCAAAATGAAATTTCAAGCATTATTACGGAAGAATTGTCCAAGCCTATCCGGAGCGGTGATTTGTCTACGGTCCGCTACGAAGTGGAAAGGAAATTACGATTATCAGAAGCAATTCCTCCTGCGGAATTACAAACGCTTATAACATTAGGGAGATCGCTCGTTGTAGAAACGGAAACAATAAACAAAGAATTGACAGACAAACGAATCGAAGAGGAAAAAAATGCAGTTGAGCCTACTAGGATTTTGCAAGGTCAAGTCATCGTTCGTGAAGGCCAATTCATAGATTCGGAAATTTACAGACAGTTGGAATTGACAGGCCTATTAACAAACCGGTCCTCTACGAAGCCGATGGCTGGACTCATACTGTATGTTGTTTTTGTCTCCTCTATTGTTGCGATGCATTTCACAACATGGCGGGAAGACAATAATAAGAAAAAGAAATCATTGCTGATCGTCTATTCCGTCTTCTTCATTCTAGTAATTATGATGAAGCTTATCAGTTTGATTGATAAAGAGTTTGATGTGCAGATTGCATTCCTGTTTCCGACGGCACTGGCACCTCTTCTTGTAAAGCTGCTAACGAATGAACGGTTAGCTTTCATGTTGACGATTATTACTGCCTCTACCGCTGGCATTATGCTTCAGGAAGGGTTCGCCGCAATCATGCAAATGGAAATTGCACTCTATATTTTGTTCAGTGGACTCATAAGCATCTATGTTTTAGGGAACAACGGACGAAGATCGAATATTTTACGGACGAGCCTCGTCGTGGCTGCGTCTAATATCCTATTTATAGGTTTCTATTTATTGATGACCCAGTCAACGTATGAGTTATCCGAGTTGGTATTTTACTTGATAGCCGCATTAGCTTCAGGAATATTGTCTGGAGCTTTGACGATTGGTCTAATGCCTTTTTTCGAGTCTGCTTTCGGGTTGCTTTCGGATATGAGGCTGATCGAATTATCAAACCCGAATCACCCTCTTTTGAAAAAAGTACTTACCGAAACACCAGGTACATATCATCATAGTGTAATGGTCGCCAACTTGGCAGACGCTGCATGTGAATCGGTCGGGGCGGATGGACTGCTGGCAAGAGTAGGTAGTTATTATCATGATATCGGGAAGACGATACGACCAGGTTTTTTTATCGAGAATCAGCATGGCACCGTCAATCCACATGATGAATTGCCACCAGAAAAAAGCCGTGATATTATTATTGCCCATGCAAATGACGGTGCAGACCTGCTTGCTAAGCATAAAATGCCGATAGAAATCATTAATATCGCAAGGCAGCACCATGGAACAAGCTTTTTGAAGTTTTTCTTTGTAAAGGCGAAGGAATTGGGACAGGATGTAGTAGAGGATGATTTTCGCTATCCAGGACCGAAGCCGCAGACGAAGGAAATCGCCATCATTTCAATTGCGGATAGTGTCGAAGCGGCAGTGCGTTCTTTAAAGGAGCCGACACCGGAAAAAATAGCGAAATTAGTCAAATCGATTATCGCCTCGAAATTGAATGACGGGCAATTCGATGAATGTGATTTATCGATGAAGGAACTAAAAACGATTGAAAATGTTATTTGTGAAACGTTAAACGGCATTTTCCATAGCCGGATTGAATATCCGGACTGATCAGAAGGAAGGCGAAACAATGCTGGATATTTATTTTAATGATGAAACGGAAAAAGTGTCCGAAGACATTACACAACTCGTGGCGGAAGTTTTGAATCATGCAGCAGGAATGGAAGGGCTATCCGGCCAGCCTGAAGTGTCGGTGACTTTCATGACGGATGAAGAAATTCGGAAAATAAATGCTCAATACAGAGGAAAAGATAAGGCGACCGATGTCATTTCATTTGCGCTTGAGGAAATGACAGAAGGAGAAATCGCTGTCATCCAGGAAGAGGACATGCCGATTGTCCTAGGTGACATTCTTATATCAGTTGAGACAGCGTCCAGACAAGCTGCCGAATACGGCCACGATGAGAGGCGCGAAATCGGCTTCCTTGCCTTGCATGGTTTCCTGCATCTTCTTGGATATGACCATATGACGGAAGAAGATGAAAAGAAGATGTTTGGAAGGCAGAAGGAAATTCTTACATCATTCGGCTTAGAAAGGTAGGAAGGAGATGCATCCTTTCTTCAAGTCTTTCCATTATGCTCTAAAAGGAATACGGCATGGCATTTTGAATGAACGTAATTTAAGGTTTCATGCATTTGCTATAGTTGTCGTATCGATTGCAGGTGTATTCACTGGCCTCACTGCAACAGAATGGTGCATCATCTTTATTCTGTTTGGTGGCATGACTGCTTTAGAGTTGATAAATACTGCCATTGAACGAACTGTAGATCTTATTACAAATGAGATTCATCCCCTAGCGGAACAGGCGAAGGACGTAGCAGCTGGAGCTGTTTTGATTTTCGCATTTTTCTCTGCAATTATTGCAATGATCATATTTATTCCGAAATGGTTGTAAATAAAATTACGTAGAGGTGTACTGATGGATAAAATGATATTGATAGAAGAAGCAAAAAAGGCACGTGAAAAAGCATATGTACCTTATTCGAATTTTCAAGTAGGGGCGGCTTTGTTGACAGCTGACGGTCAAGTAATACATGGCTGTAATATTGAGAATTCAGGTTACAGCATGACAAATTGCGCAGAAAGGACAGCTTTTTTCAAAGCTATTTCAGAAGGGATCATGGACTTCAAAGCCTTGGCGGTAACTGGTGATACAGAAGGCCCGATTTCACCATGCGGCGCATGCAGACAAGTAATTGCTGAATTCTGCGATTCCAACATGCCTGTCTATTTAACGAATTTGAACGGAGTCTTAAAAGAGACGACCGTAGGGGAATTGCTGCCAGGTGCTTTCTCCAAGGAGGATCTGGATTATGCAGAAGGAAAACAATAAATTCAAGTCAGGTTTCATATCGATCATTGGCAGGCCAAATGTAGGGAAATCCACATTTTTGAATCGAGTCGTTGGCCAAAAGATTGCTATCATGAGCGATAAGCCACAAACGACGAGAAACAAAGTGCAAGGAGTTGTTACGACGGACAGTTCTCAATTAATTTTTATCGATACTCCAGGAATCCATAAGCCGAAGCATAAGCTTGGGGATTTCATGGTGAAGTCGGCGCGCAATACGTTAAAAGAAGTCGATGTCATCATGTTCATGGTGAATGCCAATGAGCCGATTGGTGGAGGAGATAGGTTCATCATCGATTTGTTGCAAAACACGGAAACGCCTGTATTCCTAGTAATCAACAAAATCGATCTCGTACACCCTGATGATCTTTTGACGACGATCACGAAGTATACAGAGGAATATGATTTTGCGGAAATCGTACCTCTATCTGCACTGAACGGCAATAATGTCGAAAGGTTAATGGAAACGTTGACGAACTATTTGCCGGAAGGTCCGAAGTATTACCCCGACGACCAAGTGACCGATCATCCTGAGCGTTTCATCATTTCCGAATTTATCCGCGAAAAGGTTTTACATTTAACACGCGAGGAAATTCCTCATTCAGTCGCAGTTGTCATTGAAAAGATAGATAGGGATGAAAGCCGCGGACTTATCGATGTAGCTGCCACAATTATCGTTGACCGAGATTCCCAAAAAGGAATCGTCATCGGTAAAAAAGGTGCCCTTTTGAAAGAAATCGGAACGAAAGCAAGACATGATATCGAAATGCTGTTAGGTTCGAAAGTATATCTAGAGCTTTGGGTAAAAGTGCAAAAGGATTGGCGCAATAAACCCGGTCAATTACGAGAATTTGGATTCCGCGAAGACGAGTATTGATTTTTCATTTGAGGAGGGGTGTCCTTGCTGAATAAATGGGAAGGGATCATCCTGAAAAGCATTCCATACGGCGAATCGAACAAAATCGTTACTCTCTATACACGTGAGGCGGGCAAAATGACCGCGATGGCGAGAGGAGCGAAAAAACCGGCTAGCCGTTTAGCTGCTGTGACGCAAACGTTCACGTACGGTTATTATCTTCTAAGGTCCGGGCGAGGAATGGGGACGCTTGAACAGGGCGAGCCGATCGATTCAATGCGACATATCAGAGAGGACCTTGAAGCGACCGCTTATGCTAGCTACATAGTCGAGCTAATCGACCGATTGACAGAGGATCATGGAAATGGACCGAATGTGTTCGGGTTGCTATACGAAGCATTGCATGCGATCAATGAGCAATACGATCCCGAAGCGATTGCTTTGTTCGTCGAATGGAAGATGCTGCCTGTCGCTGGCGTCCATCCTATCCTTCATAAATGCGCGAATTGCGGAGCGACTGAAGGGGAGTTCGCATTCTCATTTCAGGAGATCGGATTCCTTTGTCATCGCTGCTTCCAGATTGATCCTTATTTAGTCAGAATCACCCCGACGCAACTCAGGTTGATCCGCACTTTTTATACTGTGCCCATTGAGCAGGTCGGATCATTGAATTTGAAAAAACCGACCAAACAATTCATGAAAAAAATTGTACGGACAATTTATGACGAACAAGTGGGAGTTCGATTGAAGTCACGCACTTTCTTAGATCAATTGGAACGTACACCTGAGCTGTTGCCACAAAAAGAAAAACCGGAGGAAAAAGGTGAATGACCTTTTCCTCCGGTTTTTTTACACTTAAAATACGAGGTGCTTCGCAATATAATCTACAACATCCGATATCGGCATACGCACTTGTTCCATGGAGTCGCGGTGTCTTACTGTAACTTGGCGATCTTCCTCGGAATCAAAATCGTATGTGATGCAGAATGGAGTTCCAATTTCATCTTGTCTGCGGTAACGTCTTCCGATGGACTGAGAGTCGTCATACTGTGTAGCGAAATGCTTACGAAGCTCAGCAAATACTTCGTCCGCACCTTCAGAAAGCTTTTTAGATAATGGAAGGACAGCAGCTTTAATAGGAGCTAGGGCAGGGTGAAAACGCATCACTGTACGTTTGTCGTCTCCTTCAAGCTCTTCTTCGTCGAATGCATCGCAAAGGAATGCAAGTGTCACACGATCGGCGCCGACTGAAGGTTCGATGCAATACGGGATGTATTTCTCATTCGTTACAGGATCTTGATAATGGAAATCCTCACCCGAATGCTCCATATGGCGGGATAAGTCGAAATCAGTTCGGTTCGCAATTCCCCACAACTCTCCCCAACCAAATGGGAATTTATATTCAATATCCACTGTTCCTTTTGAGTAATGTGAAAGTTCTTCGGCATTATGCTCGCGTAAACGAATATTTTCGACAGTCAAACCGAGGTCTAATAGCCATTTTTCGGAGAAGTCTCTCCAATACTCATACCACTTCATATCTTCGCCAGGCTTGCAGAAGAATTCTAATTCCATTTGTTCGAATTCGCGGGTACGGAACGTGAAGTTTCCAGGTGTAATTTCATTCCGGAAGCTCTTCCCGATTTGCGCAATACCGAATGGCATCTTTTTACGCATAGACCGTTGGACATTTTTAAAGTTTACAAAAATCCCTTGAGCTGTTTCTGGACGTAAAAAGATTTCATTTGCAGAAGAATCAGTGACGCCTTGTGTAGTTTTGAACATTAAATTGAATTGGCGGATACCAGTGTAGTCCATAGCACCACAATCCGGACAAACAATATTATGTTCTCTAATCAGTTCTTCCATCTTTTCAAACGGCATACCATCTACGACAAGCTCAATGCCTTTCTCGTCTAATGCATCTTCAATGAGCTTATCTGCACGATGGCGCGTTTTACATTTCTTGCAGTCAATCATCGGATCATTGAAGTTTCCGATGTGGCCGGAAGCTTCCCATACTTTCGGATTCATAAGGATGGCAGCGTCAAGTCCTTCGTTATAAGGTGACTCTTGTACAAATTTCTGCCACCAAGCTTTTTTTATGTTGTTTTTCAGCGCAATGCCGAGGGGACCGTAATCCCAAGTGTTTGCCAAGCCGCCGTAAATTTCCGATCCAGGAAATACAAAGCCTCTTTGCTTCGATAAATTGACAATTTGATCCATTGAATACATTTGAATATCCCTCCAATTAAAATAAGCACCCATCCAGGGACTAAAAAGTCCGAGGACGAGTGCATGATGACCCGCGGTTCCACCTCGATTGGCTGCGAATGCAACCCTCTTTACGAAATGCTGGCTCCAGGCTGCCGTTTCATGCCAGTACGGGCTTTCACTGTCCCCGTTCGCTCAAGGTGGCATTACTTATAAACCTTTCTCCGCCTATTGAATTCTGTATTAGTGTAGCACGCTTCCACATTCTCTGCAATCCATAATACTGCTTCTAAACTACTTAAGACGGAAATAAAGCCATCGGGTTAGGAATTATGGATGTAAAATGCTATACTAAGCAAGGATATATTATCGAACGATTAGGGCGGTGATTCATATGGAATTGAATAAGCGCCAGACTGAAATCCTTGAAATTGTTAAAATGGATGGTCCTATCACTGGTGAACAGATTGCAGAAAGGTTAAGTCTCGCGAGAGCGACGATAAGACCTGACTTGGCAATTCTGACAATGGCAGGCTATTTGGATGCAAGACCGCGCGTCGGCTATTTTTATTCAGGGAAAAAACCTGTTCAATCGGTTGCTGACGGAATGATTGGAATGAAGGTCGGTGATTTCCAATCTATTCCTGTTGTTGTCAATGAGAATGTAACAGTCTATGATGCTATTTGCCAAATGTTCCTAGATGATGTTGGAACACTGTTTGTCGTAGATAAATCATCCTGTCTGACTGGAGTTCTATCTCGCAAGGATCTGTTGCGAACAAGTCTAGGCAACAGCGAGTTGGATAAAATACCGGTGCACGTCATAATGACTAGAATGCCGAATATTACATATTGCAAAAAACAGGATTCACTCATACAAGCGGCAAAGAAAATGATCGACCAACAAATAGACTCACTCCCTGTCGTTGCAATTAAAGAGGAAGGTTTGGACGTGGTTGGTAGAATTACAAAGACGAATATTACCCGAGCATTTCTTTCGCTAGCTGAAGATCATGAATTATAAGCGTTGCCTTCTGAGCAAAATGAAAGAGGAGTGATACAATGACAAAGTTGACATTGTTCATCGTTTCCGATTCTGTCGGCGAGACAGCGGATTTAGTTGCCAAGGCAGCAGCGAGCCAATTCAGACAGGATCTCGAAACAGTTTCAACAAAACGTTTTTCCCATGTCGAGGATGAATCACAACTGCGTGAAATCGCATACTTGGCAAAGCAGCAAAAAGCAATAATTATATATACGCTCGTAAAGAGCAGTATGCGAAGCAAATTAAAAGAGGAATGCCAGTACAATGGCTTGCAGTGCATTGACCTGCTTGGTCCCATTGTCAAGGAGATTGGCACATCCTTAGATGAAAAGCCATTTGAGGAGCCGGGGCTTGTTCGGCAGCTGGATGATGATTACTTCAAAAAAATCGAAGCAATTGAATTTGCGGTGAAATATGATGACGGTCGTGACCCAAGAGGCGTACTAAAAGCAGACATTGTATTAGTAGGAGTCTCACGTACTTCAAAGACGCCATTGTCCCAGTATCTTGCTCATCGCCGTTATAAAGTGGCAAATGTTCCGCTCGTTCCGGAAGTCGATCCACCTGAAGAGTTATATCAAATTGACCCTAAGAAATGCTTCGGCTTAGTCATTTCTCCAAGCGTCCTAAATTCTATTAGGAAAGAAAGATTAATAGCGCTTGGCTTGAAGGATGATGCAAATTATGCGAGAATCGAACGTATCCAACAGGAATTACAGCATTTTGAGAAGGTTGTTTCGAAAATCGGTTGTACGGTGATTGATGTATCGAATAGAGCGGTAGAAGAAACTGCCAACCTAATTTTAAGCGAAGTAGCCAATCGGAATTCATAAAATACAAAAAGAAGGACCGCCAAGTAAAAATGGTTGGTTCTTCTTTTGCGGATTGTGTACAATAGTATATTGTCGCAATACTATTATCATATTATAAGAAAAGTGAAGGATTATCATTTTATTTTGTCGAATAAGCAGGATTTATGAAAACAGTCTCGAATTCAATACGTGAGAAGAGAATGGTGATAGGATGACTAAAATTCCAGAAGAGACAATCGAAGAGATTCGTTCCAAAACGGATATCGTCGATCTTGTCGGTGAATATGTCCAATTGACGAAGCGAGGCAGGAACTGGTTTGGACTTTGTCCTTTCCATGGTGAAAGCACACCTTCTTTTTCCGTTTCAGAGGAAAAGCAAATATTTCACTGCTTCGGTTGCGGCGCAGGCGGAAACGCCATCACTTTTGTCATGGATATTGAAAATAGTCCTTTTACAGAAGCTATCTCCAAGCTAGCCGAACGAGCGGACATCGAATTGGACATCTCTTATAGCGAATCTTCCAAAGGCGGAAGATCGAATGAATTCCAACATATGATAGATGCCCACACGCTTGCGGCCAACTTTTATAGTCATTTATTACTGAATACGGTGGAGGGTGAAAAAGCATTACAATACTTGGAGCAAAGAGGATTTTCCCGTGAACATATCGAAAAGTATGGTATAGGTTGGTCGCTTGATGATCGGGAAGTACTTACCCAATTGTTAATTCGTAAGAAGTTTGATATGAAGGAGATGGAGCTTGCGGGACTTTGTATTATGAAGAATGATGGAACTGGGTATTTCGATAGGTTCCGTGGACGTATTATGTTTCCGTTACATGACGATAATGGAAACGTAGTCGCTTTCTCAGGAAGGACAATTTCCGATTCAAAAGAGGAAGCAAAATACTTAAACAGCCCTGAAACGCCAATTTTTGAGAAGAGCCGATTGCTCTATAATTTTCACAACGCACGTCTTAATGTTCGTAAAACGGGTAAAGTAATACTGTTCGAAGGTTTTATGGACACAATTGCAGCCGAAAGAGCGGGTATTATGAATAGTGTAGCTGTAATGGGTACATCCTTGTCTGACACCCATCTGACCAAAATGAAACGAATTGCCAATCAGTTGATTATTTGCTGTGACGGCGATAATGCAGGATGGGATGCAGCGAAACGATTTGCTGTCCTTTCCAATCAAAAAGGAATGGATTCAAAAATCGCCTTATTGCCGGGAAAACTGGACCCCGATGAATATATTTCTAAATTCGGTGCCGAATCGTTCGTTGAAAAAGTAATTGGCAATCCACACTCGTATATGTCATTTATTATGGCTTATTATAAAAGGTCTAAAAATTTATCGCATGAAAACGATGTGTTGCAATATATACACGAAGTGCTTGAAGAACTAGCCCCGAGAGTATCACCGGTTGAACGAGATTTGATGATTAGGCAATTGTCAGCTGAAACGGGAGTTTCCCCAAACGCCCTTAATGAGCAATTGCTGAAAAAGGTCGGTAAGTTGGCTAGTCAGGAGAAGGCTGCGCAACCGGAAGGACAAGCAATAACGATAACAGTGTCCAACCGGAGGATGACAAGCATCGAACGAGCTGAAAGGCTTTTGTTATGCCATTTGCTTAACGATGGAAATTTATTCGACAGAATTCGGGACGACAATCCGGAACTATTCTTTCGAGAAGAATATGCTGCGATTTTCATAAAGCTAGCCGGATTTTATGAAAAGCACGGCATGCCCGATTTCCATAGATTCGCGGAGTCTTTGGATGACCGTGAGCTTCGCAAAGTCGTCATGGAAGCCGCAATGCTTGAAAGAGACCCCGAATTTGCTGAACAGGAAATAAAGGATTGCATTCATCATCTTAATAAGCATCGAATTATTCGACGCATTGATGAGATGATACATGAATCGAAAGAAGCAGAAAAGATGAACAATCATACCCGGGCACTGGAGCTGGCCAGGGAAATTATACAGCTCCGGAAATCATTATCGGCAATGTAGGCCGTATTCCGGTGAATTAAGGAGGAACGGGTATTATGACTAAAGAGCAATCAGGAGAAATGGAGCACGAAATGACATTAGATGAAGCAAAAGCAGGTTTATTGGAAGCTGGTAAAAAAGCGGGAGAACTAACGCTGGAAGAAGTGACGGAGAAATTATCCGTCTTTGAAATGGAGCCTGAGCAGTTCGAAGAGTTCCTTGACCAAATCGAAGCCGCAGGCATTGAAATGGAACGTAAAGATGAAGAGGAAACGAACGCTAAGGATGAAGAACAATTTGACTTGAATGACCTAAGCGTTCCGCCAGGTGTGAAAATTAATGACCCTGTACGTATGTATTTGAAAGAAATCGGCCGAGTCGACTTATTGACCGGAGATGAAGAAGTGAAATTGGCCATTGCCATCAAAGAAGGCGTAGAAGCAGAAGAAAAGCTTACTGAAATGAAAAAACCCGATCCTTCCCTTCTAGAGATTGTCGAAAAAGGTGAAAATGCTAAGAAGAAGTTAGCAGAAGCCAATCTACGGCTAGTTGTAAGTATTGCAAAGAGATATGTCGGACGCGGTATGCTCTTCCTTGACTTGATTCAGGAAGGAAATATGGGTCTTATTAAAGCGGTTGAAAAGTTCGATCATACAAAAGGATTCAAATTCAGTACGTATGCAACATGGTGGATTCGTCAAGCAATTACAAGGGCGATAGCAGATCAGGCGCGGACTATCCGAATCCCGGTGCATATGGTCGAGACCATAAATAAGCTGATTCGAGTACAGCGTCAATTACTTCAAGATCTTGGTCGTGAACCATCCCCAGAGGAGATTGGCGAAGAAATGGATCTGACAGCAGAAAAAGTGCGCGAAATTCTAAAAATCGCTCAAGAGCCGGTCTCCCTTGAGACACCAATCGGGGAAGAGGACGACTCACACTTAGGTGATTTCATCGAAGATTCGGAAGCACAATCGCCATCAGACCATGCTGCCTATGAATTACTTAAAGAACAATTGGAAGATGTTTTGGACACGCTGACAGACCGTGAAGAAAACGTGTTGCGATTACGTTTCGGTTTGGATGACGGTAGAACGAGAACGTTGGAGGAAGTAGGGAAAGTATTCGGAGTTACACGTGAGCGAATTCGTCAAATTGAGGCGAAAGCACTTCGAAAACTAAGACACCCATCCCGCAGCAAAAGATTAAAGGACTTTTTAGAATAATCATCCGCATCGGCATAAAACATGCCGGTGCGTTTTAACTTTGTATTTGAATGATGATTAGGGGCGAAATATGATGAATGATCAGCGTAAAAAGATCATTATAGCTGAAATCAATTACTGGAAACAAAATAAATTGCTGCCTGAACATTACTGCGATTTTCTCATTACACTATATTCACAAGGGGATCACGACGAGGAGATCAGTGCAACGCAAGCTATTCTGTCAAAAAAGAAAATGAAGAAGAATGCACGCGCAATCCTCATCCAATCGTTATACATACTCTTTGCATTCGCTGTGCTCGGCATCTCTTTAAAGATATGGACACTCTATTTCGAAGGACAAAATATGCTGTTAGTTGGTTTTTTAATCGTGAACTGTTTATTGTGGCTATTAGCTGGAAGACTACTGAAGCAACTATATTTTACAATTTCAGGAGCTGCAGGGTTAGTTTTGATCGTCGTTTTCATTATAAAGTCGGTAATCTAGCATCCTCCGAAAGAAAGATTGTGATAATGCCGATCATTTCGGTATAATTGAAATGTAAGCGTTCACAACAAAGGGGATGAATAAAATGAATTTCGATTTGACAGATGAGCAACAGATGATCAGGAAGATGATGAGGGAGTTTTCCGATGAAGTCGTTGCACCAGGAGCAATTGAACGAGATCGCACAAAAGAATTTCCAAACGAGATATTCAAACAGCTGTCTGAAATGGGAATGATGGGATTGCCATTCCCTGAGGAGTATGGAGGAGCGGGTGCAGATACGACCAGCTTTGCGATCGTGACGGAAGAGCTGAGCCGTGGGTGTGCTTCCACCGGTATTACATACTCCGCACATATTTCCTTGGGAGGCGCACCGCTTTATCTATTTGGAACGGAAGAGCAAAAGCGTAAATATTTGACGCCGATCTGTACGGGAGAATCATTTGGTGCATTTGGTCTTACCGAACCGAATGCGGGGTCTGACGCCGGGGGGACACAGACAACCGCGATAGAAGATGGCGATGATTTTGTTATTAATGGATCGAAAGTATATATTACAAATGCAAGTTACGCTAAACATTTGGCGCTTACAGCAATAACGGGAAATAAGAATGACAAGAAAGAAATTAGTGCCATTATTGTACCAACAAATGCAGAAGGGTTCACGATTATTGACAACTATGAAAAGATGGGGTTACATGCTTCGAATACTACTGAACTCGTACTCGATAATGTGAGAGTTCCTAAAGAAAACCTTCTTGGGAAGCGCGGTGAAGGCTTCCGGCAATTTCTTGTCACGTTGGACGGTGGCAGAATCGGAATAGGAGCAATGGCTGTTGGTATTGCACAAGCCGCTTTTGATAGGGCGTTAAAGTATTCGAAAGAACGGAAGCAGTTTGGGAAAACCTTATCAGAATTCCAGATTACTCAATTTAAGTTGGCTGATATGGCAATGAAAATTGAATTAGCAAGAAATATGGTTTATAAGGCGGCATGGTTGAAAGACCAAGGAAGACCGTTCACGAAAGAAGCTGCCATGTGTAAACTGTATGCCTCCGAAATTGCGATGGAAGTTGCAGATCAAGCAATCCAAATTCACGGAGGATATGGCTATATGAAGGAGTATGAAGTTGAACGCTATATGAGAGATGCGAAATTGCTCGAAATCGGAGAAGGTACGTCAGAAGTGCAACGTATGGTTATTGCAAGACAAATTGGCTGTCACTAAGAAAAGTATGTCCAAATTGTCACAAAACGTTAAATGTATATGGATAACTCTTTCAGTTTTCATCTGGATACAGTACAATATTAGATGTGCACTGTATATTTTTACAGAATAATTCCTGGTGAAGGAGGGTAATTCGATGAAAAACAATCCTGTAGTGCCTTATATCCTGATTTTTGCGCTAGGATTAGGACTTATTTTCTTCATGTCCTTATACGGTATCGAGCAGAAAAAAGAAATTGCTGGAGCAGATGAGGAAGGTAAAACTGAGGAAACAACTGATGATACAGCAGCATCTGAGGACTTTGATCCTGAGAGCTATGCCCAAGGGCAATGTATCAGCTGTCATGGCGGTGACTTGACTGGCGGGTTCGGACCTAGTCTACATGGTCTATCACAGTCCAAAGATGAAATCCACGATATCATTAAAAACGGTCAAGGTGGAATGCCTGCGTTCGGCGGTAAAATATCGGATGAACAAATTGACCAATTGGCAGAGTATATCTTAACACTTAAATAAGTACGGGAAGCCATCGGTGGTGTTTTTACAGCCTCCGATGGCTTTTTCAATTCTGGCAAAGACAGTGATATTCCCTTACAATAGTGAGTATTAGAAAGGCGGGGATCTATTGAATTCCGAAAAATTATCAAAAAGGCTAGAAGCGGTTGCATCGTTTGTCGAACAAGGGGCAATTCTAGCGGACATTGGAAGCGATCATGCATATTTGCCTTGCAATTTAGTAAAGGCAGGAAAAATCTCTAAAGCAATCGCAGGGGAGGTAGTGAAAGGGCCGTATGAATCAGCGGTAAGAAACGTACGTAAGAAAGGTCTTTCAGATGTAATTACTGTTCGTCTAGCGAATGGATTGGAAGCTATTCAAGAATTTGATGGAGTAGATACAATTTCCATCGCAGGAATGGGTGGACCTTTAATTGCATCTATATTAAAAAGCGGGATGGATAAACTGCAAAACGTTAAACGTATTATCACACAACCAAATATACATTCATTATCAATTCGCGAGTGGGCCGTGCAAAACGGATGGAAAATTATCGACGAACAGATTTTGAAGGAAGATAATAAAATTTACGAAATTGTCGTCCTTGAAAAAGGACAAGCGGAATATGACGAGTTGGAAATGGTCGTTGGCCCTATTTTGCTCAAACAAAAATCAGAAGTTTTCATCGAAAAATGGAAACAGGAATCAGATGAATGGAAAAGAATTCTCGCAGCTTTAGACAATGCGGGAGATACGAATGAAATCGAAGAAAGAAAGAAACAATTACAAAAGAATATCGAGTTAATCGGAGGGGTTTTGAAGCATTGAAAAAAGCGAATGGATATGAAATAATCACCCTTTTTGAACAATGGTCGCCAAAACGATATGCGGAAGATTGGGATCCGGTCGGATTGCATATAGGTCAGTTGAATCGTCAAGTCGAAAAGGTGCTTATCACATTAGATGTCAACGAAGCTGTTGTAGATGAAGCGATTGAAAAAGGAGCTAATCTGATCATTGCGCATCATCCTCCCATATTTCGTCCGATGAAAAATATTTGGACAGACACGCCGCAAGGGAGGCTTGTTGAAAAATGCATTAAACATGATATTTCTGTTTATGCTGCACATACGAATCTAGATGTTGCTCCTGGTGGAGTGAATGATTTGCTCGCTTCCCGTTTAAAACTTAAAAATATAGAAGTGATGGAACCGACTATTTCTGATTCACTTTACAAATTGGCTGTCTTTTGCCCAGTCGAGCATGCGGATGAATTACGGGAAGTGTTAGCGCGGTCAGGAGCAGGCGCTATCGGAGATTATGCCGGATGCAGCTTTTCGTCCACAGGAACTGGACGTTTCACCCCGTCAGCAGGTGCAGATCCATTCATTGGTGAAATCGGGAAAATGGAAGAGGTAACTGAAGAGCGTATCGAGGTTGTCCTTCCAGGACCGCTTCGATCGAAAGTGCTGAAAGCGATGTTGTCGGCACATCCGTATGAAGAGCCTGCTTATGACTTTTTCGTGTTAGATCAGAGGACTGAAGAATTTGGGCTCGGAAGGGTAGGCGCATTGCAAGAGGCTATGGAACTTAAAGAGTTTGCCCAATTCATCAAAGGAGCTCTAGACGTCCCTGCAGTCAGAATTGTAGGCGACGCGTCAAAACTTGTCCGAAAGGTTGCCGTACTTGGCGGTAGCGGCAGTAAATATATAAGAGCGGCAAAACGAAAAGGTGCAGATGTATTCGTTACTGGAGATATGGATTTTCATAGTGCACAGGAGGCGGAACTGATGGACCTAGCCATCGTAGATCCAGGCCATCATGTAGAAAAAGTGATGATTGAAGGAGTGGCCCGCCATATGGAACAGGCATGCACGGAAAAAGGCTACGAAGTTTCTTTCATCAAATCAGAAATCGATACGGAACCATTCCGATTTATATAACAAAAAAAGGCTGTTCCATGTCGATGTACGACGACGGAACAGCCCGTTTACTCTGTTATTCTGTTATTGCATAAGGTTCGATGCGTTTAACCGGTTCTGGATTTTTGATTTTTGGCAAAATCCGCTCCAGTTTAAATTTCCGTTCAGGTACATGAGTCGACGGATCTTCCGGGTCGAAGCTTTCCAAGAAAGCAATCACTTCGCGGACAATTAACGTTGGCGTTGATGCTCCAGCTGTGACTGCGACTGTTTCGATGCCTTCCAGCCAATCGATATTAATCTCGGAAACATCTGAAATTCTGTATGAAGGCGTATTGGCAATTTCCACAGATACTTGTGTCAAACGGTTGGAGTTATTACTTTTAGGATCTCCGACAACGATTAACAAATCCGCTTCTCCTGCCTGCTCCGCTACAGCTTCTTGTCTCACTTGTGTGGCAAGGCAGATTTCCTTGTGCACTTCAATGTGAGGGAATTTCTCTTTCAACGCATCCATAATATGAGCAACGTCCCATTGACTCATCGTCGTCTGATTCGTTACAAGCAGCTTTTCATTATCGAGTAATAGGCTATCGACATCGTCAAGCGTCTCGATCAGATGGACGGCATGAGGCGCGACGCCAATCGCTCCTTCTGGCTCAGGATGATGTTTCTTTCCGATATAAATGATATCGTAGCCTTCTGCAGTCTTTTCTGTGATCAGATCGTGAGTGACCGTAACATCGGGGCAAGTTGCATCAATAGAAACGAGCCCTTTGCGTTTAGCCAATTCTCGAACTTCCGGTGACACGCCGTGCGCAGTGAAAATAACAGTACCCGTTTCCACTTTTTCGAGGATTTCCAACCTGTTTTCACCATCCAACGTGATGATGCCATCTTCCTCAAATGCATCTGTGACATGTTTATTATGAACAATCATGCCTAATATATAAATAGGTCTCGGCAAAGTTTTGTCGAGTGCTGCATTTCTCGCGATTACCATTGCATCGACAACCCCGTAACAATAGCCGCGCGGGGAAATCTTTTTGACTTTCATTCACTCCACACTCCTCTAAAGGGATCTGTATCCATTATAGCGGAGTCAGGCGCACGTTTCAAAATTATAATTTGGGAGGCTGAAAGATCCGTGGATTTGAAACGCCGGGTTGCGGACTTGGTGCGCCGGCGGATGCGGCGTTGGAAGCTGCTCCCGCTGCTCCTCCCGCAGAAGGAAGCGACTGGAAGCCTTTATATAATCTCCACATCGCAGGCAAGTTCTGGAACATGGGAGCAATTTGCTGGACTAGTGGTGCGTATTGTTGTGCGGTATTTAAAAACCGGTTCGCTGTTTGCATGTACATTTCCATTTTGGATGTATTTTGAAACGGAGCCGGTGCGGACGAGCCGAACGGATTTCCCATCGGAGACCCTTGAAAAGGTTGTCTCGGTATTTGGGAGAAGTTCTGCTGTTGCTGTGGGCCGCGGAATGGCTGCCTCATTGCAAACGGCGAATTTTGCGCACGAGCGAATGGATAGAAGGATTCGTACCTCATGGATAACCCCTTTCATTTGGTCATTGTGAACTTTCACTATCTATACTATGCCAAAATCGCATACTGCGGAACGGAATCATGCTACAATAGGAATACGTTAGGAGGCATACGAATGTCTAAATTCACTGATTATCAATTCAAACCTTTCCTTAGGGAGGCAATTGCCCGGTTGGGGTTTGAACACCCTACACCGATACAAAAAGAAATGATCCCTTTAATCCTTAAAGGGTCCAATGCGATCGGACAAGCACATACAGGTACAGGTAAGTCGCACAGCTTCCTTATTCCGATCCTTGAACGTCTGGATGAGGAGAAGGAAGAATTACAAGCTGTCATCACTGCACCGACGAGAGAACTCGCATTGCAGCTATATGAAGAATTGAATAAAATGACAGAAAAAACGAGTATCCGAAGCTCGCTTTTAATTGGAGGAACTGATAAGCAACGTTCCATCGACAAGCTTAAATCGAATCCACACATCATTGTAGGAACGCCTGGCAGAATTCGTGATCTTGCAGATGAAGGGGCTTTAGCAATTCATACAGCAACTATTCTGGTAATCGATGAAGCCGATTTGGCATTTGACATGGGATTCATCGAAGATATTGATAAATTTGCTTCTAAAATGCCGACGGACTTGGAAATGTATGTTTTTTCAGCAACAATTCCTGAAAAATTAAAGCCATTCCTGTCTAAGTATATGGAGAGCCCTGTTCACGTACAGATCGGGAATAAAAAGCCTTTAACCGAAGGTATGAAATATTCACTAGTACCTGTACGGAGCATGAACCGTAAGAAGAAGCTATTGCATGTTTTGGAAGCCATTAATCCATACTTAGCGATCGTCTTTACGAACACGAAGCAAAATGCCGATGAGATCGCTGATTACTTAGCAGAACATGGCATTAAGGCGGGCAGAATCCACGGTGATTTATCCCCACGCGAACGTACAAGGATGATGAAACAGATCAGAGATCTCGAGTATCAATATATCGTAGCAACTGACCTTGCAGCACGTGGGATTGACATCCCTGGGGTGAGCCATGTCGTCAACTATGAATTGCCTGATGACTTGGAGTTCTTTATCCACCGTGTAGGAAGAACAGCCCGGGCAGGCCTTGAAGGTATCGCCATCACAATGTATGAACCTTCGGAAGACGACAAAATTGTACAAATTGAAAAGATGGGCATCCCATTCATCCATGAAGATGTAAAAAAAGGCGAGTGGATTGAAGTCAAGGAACGCCATGCGCGGAAGAAGCGTGTCAAAGAAGTGGATGAACTTGATAAAAAAGCAACTTCATACGTTCGTAAACCATCAAAGGTCAAGCCTGGATATAAAAAGAAAATGGCTAAAGACGTAGAGAAATTCAAGAAGAGGGAAAGGAGATTGAAACGAAGAAATGAAAAATGATCTACCATTGCTATTAGGTTCACATGTTTCGATGAGCGGCAAAAAGATGCTCCTAGGATCTAGTGAAGAGGCGTTGGGCTACGGCGCTACAACATTCATGATTTATACCGGAGCTCCGCAAAATACGCGTAGAAAACCGATTGAAGAATTGAATATTGAAGCGGGATTATTGCATATGAAAGAGAATGGCCTATCGAATATCGTTGTCCACGCTCCATATATCATTAATATTGGTAATACGACTAAGCCTGAGACGTTCAGATTAGGCGTAGACTTTCTGCAGCAGGAGATTCAAAGAACAGCGGCTCTTGGGGCAGATCAAATCGTTCTGCACCCTGGTGCGCATGTCGGTGCAGGGGCAGATCAAGGAATTGCTAAAATTATTGAAGGATTGAATGAAGTTCTTGCTGAAGATTCGACAGTCCGAATTGCGCTTGAGACGATGGCAGGAAAGGGCAGCGAATGCGGAAGAAACTTTGATGAGATTGCAAAAATCATTGACGGTGTTCACAACAATGAACGCCTTTCGGTTTGCTTCGATACTTGTCACGTACATGATGCAGGCTATGACATCGTTCATGATTTCGATGGTGTGTTGCAAGAATTCGATAACATTATTGGGAAAGAAAGAATTTCAGTCATCCACGTCAATGACAGTAAAAACGAACGCGGTGCAATGAAAGATCGTCATGAGAATATCGGGCATGGACATATCGGCTTCGACGCGCTCAGTTACATCGTTCATCACCCAGAGTTCATATCAATTCCTAAAATCCTTGAAACGCCTTTCGTAGGCAATGATGCCAAAAACAAAAAAGCGCCATATCAATATGAAATTGAAATGTTGAAATCGAAAACATTCCAAGCAAACCAACGTGAGCTTTTATTAGTATGAAAATGGTGAAAACCCGCTAATTGGTCATTCCAATGGCGGGTTGCTTTTTGCGTATTTAAATCATATCCAAATATTGTCGGAATAACTCTTCTCCCTTTTTTTCCCCGACAGCACGTTTCACTTTGGCGATGAAGCTTTCCGGAATGCCGGTAAAAATCCAGTGGAATGAAATTTCATCAAGCAAAGGACGCAACGCCCTAATTTCTTTTATTGATAAATTGATGCCATACGCATCTGCCAATAATTTGGCTTCTTCATCACTCTTCCTTTTTATTTCATTCAATATTTGCATATAATCCAAATTGCACCATTCCTTCTTAATTAGTTGTGTCCGGCCGAATCTTCCTATATACTTCTACTAGTGATCGTAATCGTAATCGTTCCTGTTTACATTTTTTCAACAGAAAGGGATTCTACTATATGACAAATACAATAATTGAATGTATCGATGTCAGTTTTCGGTATGAACAGTCTACCGTTCTCGAAGATATATCATTGGAAGTAAAAGAAGGGGAGTTCTGGGCGCTTATCGGGCCGAACGGTTCAGGAAAATCAACTCTAATCAATATCATCTTAGGATTATTGAAGGCGGATCAGGGGACAGTGAAGCTATTTGGCCAAAATGTTGATTCCTTCAAGCAAAGGGAGCGTATTGGATATGTCTCTCAAAAGTCGAATTCATTCAATTCGGGGTTTCCAGCGACAGTTCTCGAAGTGGTGAAAAGCGGTCTTACGCGAAAGGTCGGTTTATTTAAAAGTTTTTCAAAGCACGATGAGCAAAAAGCATTGGAAGCTTTGCGAATCGTGAAAATGGACCAATTCGCATCCCGAAATATCGGAGAGTTATCAGGCGGCCAGCAGCAACGTGTCTTCATCGCTCGTGCATTAGTAGGGGAACCGGATTTGCTGATTATGGATGAACCGACTGTCGGAATCGATCAGAAAAACGTAGCTTCGTTCTATTCTATGCTGAATGAATTGAACCGTGAACATGGTATTGCAATCCTGCTCGTTACCCATGAAATTGACCTTGTAACTGAGCTGGCGACACATGTAGCGTGTCTTAATAGGTCTATCCATTTCCATGGAGTGCAATCTGAATACAAGAAGATGAATGATGTAGACATATCGTTATGGTACGGTCACCCTGTACGGCGCGTCCATCAAGAACAAAGGGAGGTTTGACCGTGATTAGTGCTATACTCACATATGAATTTCTTCAAAATGCATTCTTGTCTGGACTAATCATCGGGGTCATCGCACCGTTGCTTGGGCTATTCATCGTTGTAAGAAGGTTGGCGCTTATCGCAGATGCTTTAAGCCACGTTGCGTTGGCCGGAATAGCGGGGAGCCTTTTTTTAAGTCAGTCAGTCCTTCTTTTTTCCACTTTAAATCCGGTATATTTAGGAATGGTTAGTGCGGTAGGGGGATCATTGTTGATTGAACGGCTGAGGGGTGCATATAAGCATTTCGAAGAGCTGGCAATCCCTATCATCCTTTCCACCGGTATTGGGTTCGGTGCGATTTTCATCTCCTTGGCGAAAGGATTCGGCTCTGACCTTGTCGGTTACTTATTCGGCTCCGTTTCAGCTGTAAGCCGGCAGGATTTATGGATTATCATCATTATCGCCATCGTCGTCCTTGCGTTTATTCGATTTTTCTATAAAGAAATGTTCGCTTTGTCATTTGATAAGGAATATGCAAAGGTCTCAGGTGTCAACGGAAAGATCATTCAAACGGTTTTCATGATTATCGTCGCACTTGTCATCGGTGCATCAATGAGGATTGTCGGAATCTTGCTCGTTTCGTCGTTGATGACAATACCGGTTGCAGCTGCCATACAGCTTGCTAAGAGCTTCAAGGGGGCGCTTATTTACTCCGTCGTCATTGGTGAGCTGTCTGTCATTATAGGGCTGTTTGCAGCATTTCATCTGGATATTGCTCCGGGAGGGACGATTGTCATCACGTCTATCATCATTTTATTGCTTGTGTTAAGTTGGAATAAAGTGAAAGGCAAACAGTCTACCCGGAAAAGGAAGGGGGAATTCGCATGACTCTCGATGAAGCATGGCGCATTTTGCAAGAGCAGCAGTTCAAAAGGACAAAAAATCGCGAGACGATTTTAGAATTCTTTTCTGAGAATGATAGGTATTTGACAGCGATGGAAGTTAGGAATTTCATGGCTTCGGATAATCCTGGCATTAGTTTTGATACGATTTATCGCAATTTGACGACCTTTTCGGAGCTTGGTATTTTGGAAGAGACCGAATTGAATGGGGAGAGGCATTTTAGGATGCAATGCGATCATGGCGTCCATCATCACCATTTTATTTGCACGGCATGCGGCAAAACGCGTAACATAGCGCATTGCCCTATGGAATCGATTACGGTGAATTTACAAGGCTATGAAGTACAAGGCCATAAATTCGAAATCTACGGCAAATGTCCGATTTGTGTGGAACAATAAAAAGGAGTAGGGGAACCCTACTCCTTTTTCAATTCACTTTTTCTTGAATGGGAAACAGCTTTTTGATCCACTGGTCGGCTTCTTGCCAACTTGTCACTCGTATTACACCTTCCGGAATCGGTTCGCGGTTATATGGTGTATCAAAGAGAAGGACAGGAATGTTCAATTCCTCATGAATCGTGACTGCGTTATCATGCTTGTCTTCAAAAAACGCATCGACATTGAACTTTCTCGCCGTCTCAATTTTATGATGGCTGCCAATCAGTTCGATATGGTCATAAGGGATTTCCTCACGTTCAAACCAATCGAGCGTACAATCAGCCACGTTTTGACCGCGGGCGGAAATATAATAAAGCTCGTAATGCTCCCGCCATTGAGACAAGATCATTTTCGCGAATTCCTGTGCTGGAGACGTTTCGTAAATTGTCATTTCCGCTTGACGGTACCAATCATAAAACTCTTTTTCATCGACAGGAAAAGCTTTTGTCAAATCATATTCTTTAATATCGTCTAGAATCAGATTGCATCCAAATTGTGCATTGATATGTGGAAGAAGAGAGGTGGGACATGTTACTGTCCCATCGATATCAATGCCGAAACGGATTTTCCTCATTCAGAGGCACCACTTTGAAGAAGCAGCTCTTCTTGGCGTTTCTTTTCGAAGTATTCTTCAGCAAGCTTGTCGATCTCCATTTTTAGTTCTTCCACCATTGTTTCCTCAGGCACTTTACGGACGGTTTTTCCTTTCATGAAGAGCAATCCTTCTCCACGTGCACCTGCAATCCCAATATCCGCTTCACGCGCTTCTCCAGGGCCGTTTACGGCGCAGCCCAATACTGCTACTTTTAACGGTGCTTTAATCGTAGAAATATATTCCTCTACTTCATTTGCAATGGAGATCAAGTCAATTTCAATACGTCCGCAAGTCGGACAAGAGATTAGCGTGGCGGCATTTGAAGAAAGACCAAATACTTTTAACAGTTCTCGTGCCACTTTTATTTCCTGTACAGGATCTGCGCTCAATGAAACACGCAGCGTATTCCCGATACCTGCTGAAAGCAATGTACCCAGTCCTGCCGCACTTTTGATGGATCCAGCGAACAATGTTCCAGACTCTGTAATCCCGAGGTGCAATGGATAATCGAATGCAGCAGCAGCTTTCTTGTACGCTTCGACTGCCAAATTCACGTCTGATGCTTTCAATGAAACGATAATGTCATGAAAATCGAGATCTTCCAGTATTTTGATATGGTGCAAGGCACTTTCAACCATGCCATCTGCAGTCGGATAACCGTATTTTTTCAAGATGTGCTTTTCAAGTGAACCAGCGTTTACACCGATTCGAATCGGAATACCTTTTTCTTTCGCCGCTTTGACGACTGCTTCCACTTTTTCCTGACGACCGATATTACCCGGATTGATCCGGATTTTATCTGCGCCTTGCTCGATTGCGATCAATGCAAGTTTATAGTCGAAGTGAATATCGACAACGAGCGGGATATTAATCCTTTCTTTGATAGCACCGATAGAATATGCAGCGCGTTCGTCCGGACATGCAACACGAACGATTTGACAGCCGGCTTCTTCCAGACGTAAAATCTCTGCCACCGTTGCCTCAACATCATGTGTTTTAGTTGTTGTCATACTTTGGATGAATAGTTCGTCACTGCCGCCGATCGTCAAATTGCCTACCCGTACAGGACGTGTTTTGGATCTGTGTATTATTTCACTCATGGGTATATTCTCTCCTTACAAACTCATAACTAATATCTATTTTAGCAATCAATCGGATGAAAAAACAAGGGACACCGCTTGAAACATCATTAATTGCAATTATCTTGTCCCGTTTCCGAAAGGGGAAGCTGAACGGAAAGACCGCCAATTAGCTCTTGGTTTCGAAGATGGGGATTCAGGGAATAAAAAGCTGATAATCTTTCTACAAAAGTAGATTCCGGATCTGGGTACATTGCAAAAAGGGATTCAATCGTATCACCTTGGATTGTTGTCACATGTATGCTTTCCATTTTCGTTTCTTCACAAGGCTGTTCATTCCCAAAAAACGATGCTAAAGGGATTGTCCCATCCCCCAAGTCAATTCGGATAATGTGAAAGGTAAGAAATAAAATTACGGCTACGAATAAAGTACGCATGTACATTCCCCCTTCCCACACAATATGCGGGAATTTGGAAAGTATTCATCTAGGTGCTTTTGGATAATACTTGAGAGCGACAATTAGGTAGCCAATATGGATTAAGGACGAGAAAAGAATGCCGAAAGTTTCCCAAGCTGGCAAGAAATCTAGAAATATCGTCAACAGCAATGGTACGGTGATAGCTATGGCGGCAGTCCGCCAAATAAAGCGGTATTCTATACGCCTCTTCATTAACTTGCCGATCCATATACCGATAGCTGCAAATAAGCTGATTCGGACAAATACGTAAAATGTCGAAATGACAAATTGAAAAATAAAGGCCATTGGATAAATAAGCCCGCCGATCGTTTCACTATACTCTGTCAGTTCAGGAGAAGCTTCAAACAATTCGGTATCGCCAATAGAGAAGCGAGTAATTGAAATAAGTGTCATGACGAATATAAAAAAGAAAGCATAACGGATAACGCGCCCGATTGGAAGGAGCCGGAATGCTGCAAGTTTTTTCGGCTCATGGAACGCTGCCAAAAATATTTGATGGAACTTCAAAAGTTGGACCTCCTTTACTTACTGATAGTCTACCATGTATGCAAGTGGGAAGTATGGATATCAAATTCGACAGAAGTATGACTTTTTTTCGCTGGATTGTTAAGGCTATGTAAAGATTTGCTCACTTCTATTTACAATTCGTTAACATAGTCAACATAATGGGAATGCTTAAAGATAATGTATGATGGAGGTATACTAAGTAATGGAAATAAATTGGCAGGAAGTGCTCTTTCAATTTCTAGGGGGTCTTGGGATCTTCCTATTCTCCATAAAGTATATGGGGGATGGCTTACAAAAAGCCGCAGGGGATAGGCTAAGGAGTATTTTGGATAGATTTACGACAAACCCGTTCATGGGTGTCCTCGTCGGAATTATCGTGACCGTACTCATACAGTCGAGCTCGGGTACAACTGTTATTACCGTCGGTTTGGTAAGTGCAGGCTTTATGACGCTTCGCCAGGCAATCGGCGTTATTATGGGCGCAAATATTGGGACGACGATTACAGCATTCATTATAGGTCTTGATGTGGGTGCGTATGCATTGCCAATTATGGCGCTTGGTGCAATTCTAATTTTCTTCTTTAAAAAGAATACTATTAAAAACTTTGGTGAAGTTGTATTTGGATTTGGGGGCCTATTCCTCGGGCTTGAGCTAATGAGTGAAGGAATGAAGCCTCTAAGGTCGCTCTCCGCATTCTCTGACTTTACGGTTTCAATGGCTGATCATCCAATACTTGGAGTTGTTGCGGGAACTATCTTCACACTTATCGTCCAAAGCTCAAGTGCAACTGTCGGGATATTGCAAGGGCTGTACGCAGAGAACCTTGTCTCGCTTCAAGCCGCTTTACCAATTCTTTTTGGAGATAATATCGGAACAACGATCACAGCAGTTCTTGCGTCGATTGGCGCGTCTGTGGCAGCAAGAAGAGCAGCTGCGGCACATGTTCTCTTCAACGTCGTTGGTACAATTGTTTTCATGATTCTATTATATCCGTTTACGCTTTACGTTGAGTGGATTTCAGGTCTACTAGCTCTGGAAAGTAAAATGCAAATCGCATTCGCCCACGGTACTTTCAACGTGTTGAATACCGTTATTCAATTTCCTTTAATTGGTGCTTGGGCATTACTCGTGACGAAAATTATTCCTGGTAAGGATGTGACAATCGAGTACAAACCAAAGCATTTGGATCCGAATTTTATCAATCAATCTCCTTCCGTCGCAATTGGACAAGCGAAGGAAGAAATTATTAGGATGGGTGATTTTGCGGTACAAGGTATGGAAGAAACATATGAGTATTTGAAGACGAGCAACAAACGCCATGCTGAAACAGCTTATCAGATAGAAGACGCGATCAATAATTTAGACCGTAAAATTACTGATTACCTTGTAGATATTTCTGCGGTTAATATCTCTCCGATTGAGTCTGCAAGACATGTCATGCTTATGGATACGGTACGGGATATTGAACGGATTGGAGATCACTTTGAAAATATAATCGAATTGATCGATTTCCGGGAAGTGAACCGTGTCAGATTGACTGAGGATGCGATGAAAGATTTAACAGAAATGTTCACGTTGACAATTGCTACCGTTCAAAAGGCAGTGCGCTCACTCGATATGAATGACGTCGATTTAGCGAAAGAAGTTGCTGAGCAAGAGGCTTTGATCGACAAGATGGAACGTAAATTCAGGAAGAACCATATTGTTCGTTTGAATGAAGGGCATTGTTCTGCGCAATCAGGGATGGTATTTGTCGACATCGTTTCCAACCTTGAACGAATCGGCGACCATGCTGTAAATATTGCAGAAGCCATTTTAGGAAAACGGGTATAAGATTGAAAAACAAGGAGGGAATGCAATGGAAATAGCAGGATGGATCGCAGCCATTGTCATGTTCATCATCGCCTTCATCGGTTTATTCTATCCGATCATTCCTTCCGTATTTTTCATAATCGGTGGATTCTTGTTTTATGGATGGATTGTTTCTTTTGAGGAGATGACTTGGTTGTTTTGGGTAATCCAAGTGTTGTTCGTCATTTTGCTGTTTGGTGCGGATACACTTGCGAACTTTGTTGGTGTCAAGAAATTTGGCGGTTCAAAGGCCGGTATGTGGGGAAGCACAATTGGACTGCTTATTGGTCCTTTCGTGATTCCAGTAGCGGGTATCCTCATCGGTCCATTCCTAGGTGCGTTCCTGTCAGAACTGCTAGTGACGCGTACTGGTGTAAAACAATCATTGAAAACAGGTGTAGGTTCAATTGTTGGCTTCTTCACTTCCATCGCCGCTAAAGGTGCGGTCATGTTGCTTATGATTGGAATTTTCATACTCTATGTTACAACGTAGTTCATTTCAATTGAATGGCCTCCCAAATTTTGATAATGTTTATTGTGTAGGATAAATTATGAATCAATTGAGGAGGAATGGACAAATGGCTTACAAATTACCAGAACTACCATACGCATACGATGCACTCGAGCCGCACATCGACAAAGAAACGATGAACATCCATCACACGAAACATCACAATACTTATGTGACTAACGTGAATAATGCATTGGAAGGGCACGAAGATTTGGCATCTAAATCTGTTGAAGAGCTTATTTCCAATCTGGATGCTGTTCCTGAAAACATCCGTACGGCTGTCCGTAATAACGGCGGCGGTCATGCTAACCACACATTCTTCTGGAATATCCTTTCACCAAACGGTGGCGGAAACCCAACTGGAGAACTTGCTGAAGCGATCGACAAGAAGTTTGGAAGCTTTGATGCATTCAAAGAAGAATTTGCAAAAGCGGCTGCAACTCGTTTCGGTTCAGGATGGGCTTGGCTTGTTTCCAATAACGGCGAACTTGAAATCATGTCTACTCCAAACCAAGACTCTCCATTGATGGAAGGCAAGACGCCGATCCTTGGACTTGACGTTTGGGAACATGCTTACTACTTGAACTACCAAAACAGACGCCCTGATTACGTTTCTGCATTCTGGAACGTAGTAAACTGGGATGAGGTTTCTAAAAACTTCGGTAAATAATGTAATGCAACCAGGCATATATCCTGTTCGTCAGGATATATGCCTTTTTTTATTTTAAAATGCTATAATTGAATAATGGACTAATAACGTAAGGGGAATACATATGAAAAAGCCGATGCGCAAAGTGGATCAAGCGAAAATCCGTCAACGGAAACATATTGCCTTCAGGATGAACCTACTCTTCTTTTCAATCTTCATCCTATTTTCCTTGCTCATTTTTCGACTTGGATACTTGCAGATCGTCAAAGGCGAAGAGTATACGAGAGAATTGGAGAAGAAAGAGGAAATTGCAGTCAATACGAGTGTACCTCGAGGCAGAATTTATGACCGGACAGGGAAGGTGCTTGTCGATAATAAACCTATGAATGCCATAACATATACGAAGACAACTTCCACGACTTCACAGGAAATGCTGGAAATTGCAGAAGGTTTATCCGAATTAATTCACCAAGATACGAAAAGGGTGACTATCGGAGATAAGCGAGACTTCTGGATTTTATTGCATCCCGAGGAAGCCGAGGCGAAAGTGAGTAAAAAGGAACTTAAGGAAATCAGCAAAGATGGAACTGTTTCCAAACAGGACATTCAACGCGAGGTGACTCGTTTGACACGTGAACGGATTACGGATGAAGAGCTGAACTCCTTCACGGATCACGAGCTTGAAGTGCTGGCAATCTATCGTGAAATGATGTCAGGCTATGCTTACTCCCCACAGATCATTAAAAGTGGAAATGTTACCGAAGAGGAGTTCGCAGCAGTGTCGGAACGGTTGAGTGACTTTGAAGGGGTCAATACGACGACGGACTGGGAGAGGGTGAAATTCTCGGACAGTACGATTCTTGGAACGATGACAAGTTCCATCGAAGGGATTCCAAAAAGTCATCTCGATTATTATTTGGCAAGGGATTATTCAAGGAATGACCGGATTGGCAGGAGCTATTTCGAGCAGCAATATGAGGAACTGTTGAAAGGGCAAAAAACGATCGTTAAAAATGTAAAAGATCGAACAGGTCGCGTCATTGAGACGAAAACAGTGAGAGAAGGGGAGCCGGGCAAAGATCTTGTGTTATCGATGGACAGTGATTTGCAGGAATCTTTGGAAAAACTCATATCAGAGAAGCTTCTTGAACTGAAGAAAGACTCGCGATCCGGATTGATGGACAGGGCATTCCTCATAATGATGGACCCGAATAATGGGGAAGTGCTTTCATTGGTCGGTAAACGATTAGTGAAAGATGAGGATTCGGGCAGATGGGAAGTTCGTGATTATGCGTACGGCACATTCACTTCCGCTTATGAAGTCGGATCCACTGTCAAGGTAGCGACAGTTTTGGCAGGTTATAGCGAAGGAGTTCTGTCGGTCGGTGAAGTGAAAATTGACGAACCGATGAATATTGCCGGATTATCCAAAAGATCCCTGTTCAATCAGTACGGACGGGTGGCTGTCGATGATATTACGGCGCTTGGCAGGTCTTCTAACGTTTATATGTTCAAAATCGCCATTTCAATAGGGAATGGAGTTTACAGACCTTTTAAAGCACTTCCAATTGATATTGCCGGTTTCGATAGGCTCCGTAACGCATATGCATCCTTCGGCTTAGGAGTAAAAACGGGAATCGACTTGCCTGGAGAATACACAGGTGTCACAGGTACGGATACACGTTCTGGTAAGTTGCTTGACTTTGCCATCGGACAATTTGACACATATACTCCGTTGCAGCTTGCTCAGTACGTCTCAACTGTTGCGAATGGTGGTTACAGAGTTGCACCGAAAATATTAAAGGAAATTAGAGAACCCTCAATAGATGGAGAAACGTTTGGCGCTTTATTGCAGGAAACGGAAGTGAAAGTGCTTAATCGTATAAACAATACGGAAAAAGAAATTGAACAAGTGAAAAAAGGGATGCACTACACGTACTACGGACCAAACGGGACTGCTCCGAATCTATTCAATGGGGCTTCCTACACGGCTGCTGGGAAAACGGGTACTGCTCAATCTTTCTACTATGGGGATGATAGGAGTAAGTATGGTATGGCTTCGGTGAACTTGACACATGTAGGGTATGCACCTGCTGAAAACCCTGAAGTAGCATATGCAGTTGTCATTCCATACGCTTCGACCGACCGAAGTAATTACATTTCACAAAACATAGCGATGAAAGATATCGTCAGAACGGCCCTAGACTCCTATTTTGATTTAAAAGAGGAGCGGGCGAAGACCAATGTTCCTGAAACGACCGATCAAAAAATAGACCGTCGATTTGAAAAAGAGAAAGAGAAAGAAAAAGAAAAAGAAACGAACGAGAAATGAGAAAAGCTGCCCAACCGTGATGTGACCCCTAAAAGTTAGAGTTTTATATTACGCAGCTAGTTGGCTGGTGTGAAGACGGTATTGAACCGGACTC
>NZ_JBQCKP010000011.1:0-77161 GCF_051966875.1 Sporosarcina sp. SAFN-015
GGTCCCGTGGTGTAGCGGTTAACATGCCTGCCTGTCACGCAGGAGATCGCCGGTTCGATCCCGGTCGGGACCGCCATCTTAATTTAAACTGTCAACCGATTATGGATTTATTCCAGGATCGGTTTTTTGTTGTTTTTATCTTTTATTAGTCCATTATATACCTCCACCAAACCTCTTGGCTTTCGAAAACGCCTTATTTTCGGTACACTAAAGCAAAGTGGAGATGAAAGGAAAATACGATGACTATAGAATTCAATGTTCATTCCTTGGCGGAAACTGAACAGATTGCAAATACATTAGCGGGGCTGCTTTCGCCTCCTGACGTTTTGACGTTGGAAGGAGATCTTGGTGCAGGGAAAACGACCTTCACAAAAGCACTTGCACGCAGCTTAGGTATTACTCGAACGGTAAACAGCCCGACGTTTACAATTGTAAAGCAATACGAAGGACGGGTTCCTTTCAATCATTTGGATGTCTATCGATTGGCAGATAGTGATGAAGATCTTGGATGGGACGAACTGTTCTACGGGGATGCGGTTTCTGTCGTTGAATGGGCACATCTTATAGAAGATGATCTACCGAAAGAGCGATTGGAGATACAAATTCTTCATACAGGAGAAACTTCGAGAAAATTTGTGTTCACTCCAAGAGGAGAACGTTTTGAAAAGATTTGTGAGGCGATGACGTTATGATATGGTTAGGAATAGATACGGCGAATACGCCTTTGTCTGTCGCGATTGTGAAAGATGGAGCCATTTTGGCCGAGGTGAACTCTTCGATGGCTGTCAATCATTCGTTGCGGGCGATGCCGGTTATTGAGGAGCTATTTGAGACGGTGCAACTCAAGCCGAAAGATATAGATGCAATCGCGGTATCGGAAGGACCTGGCTCCTATACAGGAGTCCGCATCGGTGTGACGATTGCGAAGACGTTGGCTTGGACGTTGAAGAAGCCATTGTTTGGCGTCTCAAGCTTGAAGGTCCTTGCAATGAATGCTGTTTATTTTGAAGGGCTGATCTGCCCGATTGTGGATGCACGAAGAAATAATGTGTACGCAGGGATTTACGAATTCGTGAATGGCGAGCTAATCGCCAACGCGGAGGACGGGCATTTTGCGATTGAAGATCTGCTGGATGTTTTAGCAAAGAAGGAGCGTCCTGTTCTATTTGTCGGTAAGGATGTTGCGATGCATGAAGAGCTGATCGGTACGAAGTTAAGGGAGAATGCAATTATTGCACCGTTTCCGCTGCAGCTTCCACGGGCGTCTTCATTGATTTACGTCGCGCAGCAAAGTGGACAAGAGGAGAATATACATGCATTTACGCCGGAATACCGTCGTATCGCAGAGGCGGAGGCGAATTGGCTCATGCAGCAACGGAAGGATCATGGCGGTGAATAAAAGTATCGAATATCGGAAGATGACAATAGAAGATATCCCGGCAGTTGTCGAAATCGAGCAGGAAGCGTTTGCGACTCCATGGACGCAGGAGGTTTTCGAGCATGAGATGACTGGGAATGATTATGCTCATTATATTGTTGCCGTCGCGGATGGAGAAGTGATCGGGCATTTTGGGATGTGGGTTGTGCTCGATGAATGTCATATTACGAATGTGGCAGTGAGGAAGCATATGAGAGGCCATGGAATCGGTGAGGCGCTCATGCGTAAGGCGATAGAGCTGTGCAAGGTGAATGATGTGAGGCTGATGACGCTTGAAGTCCGCGTGAGCAATCATACAGCGCAAAACTTGTACCGCAAGCTTGGCTTCCAAGATGGCGGCATACGAAAAAACTATTATACGGACGACCATGAAGATGCGCTCGTCATGTGGGTGGAATTGTAATGGACAAAGATATGTATATATTAGGAATTGAAACGAGCTGTGATGAGACGGCGGCTTCGGTCGTGAAGAATGGGCATGAGATCGTCTCGAACGTCGTTGCTTCGCAAATCCAGAGCCAGCAACGGTTCGGAGGCGTCGTGCCGGAAATCGCTTCTCGACATCATGTCGAACAGATTACGCTCGTCATAGAGGAAGCGTTAGCGAAGGCAGAGCTTGCTCCATCGGATTTGGATGCGGTTGCTGTGACGGAAGGTCCCGGGCTTGTTGGGGCATTGTTGATTGGCATTAATTCGGCTAAGGCGTTTGCGTTTGCTAACGGATTGCCGATTGTCGGTGTTCATCATATCGCTGGGCATATTTATGCGAATCAATTGATGCAGCCAATGGAGTTCCCGCTGCTAGCTCTTATCGTATCCGGTGGGCATACGGAGTTAGTTCTAATGGAGAAGCATGGGTCGTTCAAATTAATTGGAGAAACGCGGGACGACGCAGCAGGAGAAGCATATGACAAAGTTGCCCGTGTTCTTGGTCTCCCTTATCCTGGCGGGCCGCATATCGATAAGCTTGCGCTTGAAAGCGATGAAGCAGTCGATTTTCCGCGAGCTTGGCTAGAACCGGATTCATATGACTTCAGCTTTAGCGGGTTGAAATCCGCTGTTATTAATTACAAGCATAATATTGAGCAAAAAGGCGGGGAAGTCAATCCGGCTCACGTAGCGGCAGGCTTCCAGCAAAGTGTTGTCGACGTGTTGACAGAGAAGACGTTGAAGGCTGCGAAGGAGTTCGGTGTGAAGCAAGTTATCGCAGCAGGTGGTGTAGCTGCGAATAAAGGATTAAGAGCGTCATTGGATGCAGCGTTTGAAAAAGAAGGAATTCCTTTTTACGTCCCTCCGATTTCCCTTTGCACAGATAATGCAGCAATGATTGCGGCAGCAGGCAGTGAGATGTATGCGAGCGGCAAACGGGGTACGATGGGAATGAACGGCAGACCTGGCATGGAGCTTGCTTCATGGGATGAATAATAATAAATGAAGGAAATCGTCGAGTTGTGACGATTTCCGTTTTTATTTGTCCTATAACGAGTTCGTCTTGTCAAGAGGGAACGTTCGTACTTATGCACAATTGTTAATAAGTTGTGGATAATTAAAAGATTCGTGTGAATGACTATGACATCTTTTGGATAACTATGTGGGTATTGAATACAGTTAATGTGGATAACGTGGATAACTATGTTCATATCCTATTATATCAACGTGAATGATGTTGATAAGATTGTGGAAATCAAAAGGGAACCCTTGTCGAAAACAAAAGAAAGCTGTCGAAATGGCGTTCGTTCCATTCGACAGCTTTCTAATCGTTATGAATTCAATTGTTCAAGTTCTTCCTGCAAATTCAACCATTCCTCTGATTGGTTGTCGTGCTGCATTTGGAGTTCGTCGATCTGTTCTTGGAGCTCCATCAGTTTCACATGGTCATCAGCGAAATCGGGGTTCAACAACTCTTCCTGCAGAACAGCGATGTCGGCATCCATTTTTCCGAGTGACTCTTCAATTTCAGCAATCGCCCTTGTCAATCGGCGTTCTTGCCGTTTGAATTCCTTGTCTTCCTCATTCCGTCCGTTTTTCTGCTGTTTTGGCTGTTCCGAATTGCTATTGTCGGCTTTCAACTCTTCCAGCTCATTTTTCTTTTCAACGAAGTAATCATAATCACCAAGATACTCTGTGACACCGGAAGGACCGACGTCAATCACTTTCGTCGCGATCCGATTAATGAAATAACGGTCATGGGAGACGAAGAGGATTGTTCCCGGAAAGTCGTCTAACGCATTTTCCAGCACTTCCTTGCTGTCGAGGTCAAGATGGTTTGTCGGTTCGTCAAGCACGAGTGTGTTCGATTTTTGAAGCATGAGCTTCGCTAATGAAAGACGTGCTTTCTCGCCGCCGGACAATGAAGCGACAGGCTTCTCGACGTCTTCACCCGTGAACAGGAAGCGTCCGAGTACGGAGCGGACGTCCTTTTCATTCATCATCGGCCACTCATCCCACAGCTCTTGAAGGACTGTCCCCGTACCGAGGATCGTCGCTTGATTCTGGTCATAATACCCGAATTGGACATTTGTTCCGTAGCGGATCGTTCCGTCGATCGGCTCCTGTCTTTTGACGATCGTCTTCAGAAGCGTCGACTTTCCGATCCCGTTCGGTCCGATGATCGCGATCCGGTCCCCTTTGTATGCATGCATATTAATATGCTCAGAAACGGCTTGGCCGTTATAGCCGACAGCGATATTGTCCAATGTGAGCACATCGTTGCCGCTTGGCCGTTCGATGGAGAACGAGAAGCTTGCAGACTTTTCATCCCCATCAGGCGCGTCCATCCAATCCGTTCGTTCGAGCAGCTTCCGCCGGCTTTTCGCCATTTTGGAAGTCGAAGCACGGGCGATATTCCGCTGGATGAAGTCCTCAAGTTTCGCTTTTTCACTCGTCTCGCGTTCGTACAACTTCTTATCGCGTTCATAGTTCTTCGCCTTCTCAACTAAATAGGCGCTATAGTTGCCGACGTACTTCGTCACTTTCTTCCTCGACACTTCATACGTGATCGTCACGATCTGGTCGAGGAAATAGCGGTCATGGGAAACAATGAGGATCGCGCCTTCATAGGAGACGAGGTATTTTTCAAGCCAGCCTAATGTCTCGATATCCAAATGGTTCGTCGGCTCGTCCAATATGAGCAGATCCGGTTTGCTAAGCAGCATTTTCGCAAGCGCCAGCCGCGTTTTTTGCCCTCCGGACAACAGATTGACTTGCTTCTCGTAGTCTTCAGGATAAAATCGCATTCCGTGAAGAACCGAACGCATATCAGATTCGTATTGATACCCGCCCGAATCCTTGAATTCGATTTGCAACGTGTCATAATCTTTCATGACACGCTCATATTCTTGCTGGTTCTCGTAAACGGAAGGATCCGCCATTTGTGTTTCTAGTCCACGGAGCCGCTTTTCCATTTCAAGCAACGGTCCAAAAACGGTCAGCATCTCTTCCCAAATTGTAAGGGAAGAATCAATTCCCGCATGTTGTTCGAGATAGCCGACTTGTACGTCTTTCGGCATGATTAAGTCGCCGGAGTCAGCGGACATTTCTCCCGCAATGATTTTTAATAATGTCGATTTGCCGGCGCCATTCCGTCCGACGAGCGCAACCCGGTCACGGTGCTGCACTTCGAGGCGGACGTTTTTCAATATATCAGTTCCAGAAAAGGATTTCGTAATTCCATTCACTTGTAATACGATCATTCAGCACACCTCTATTCCACTTTTAGTGTAATCGAATGGGCCTGTCGGTGCAATGGTTGGCTTTACATCAGCACGTATCTAGAGTACGATAAAAAAAGGTCCATTTGCACGTATAGGAGGTAAGCTATGGCTGATACGACTCAGAGAGTTCCACAGGCGACGTCAAAACGCCTTCCTTTATATTATAGATTTCTGCAAAATTTCGCGAATGCGGGTAAGAAACGCGTCTCTTCCAGTGAATTGAGCGAGGCAATGAAAGTCGATGCTGCTACAATTCGCCGTGATTTCTCCCATTTCGGGGCGCTCGGGCGCAAAGGCTACGGCTATGACGTGAACGACCTCCTTCTATTCTTCCGAAGGGCGTTGGATCAAGACGAAGAGACGGATGTCGCGTTGATCGGCGTTGGAAGCTTAGGGAATGCATTCTTGAAATACAATTTTCAAAAGAACCATAATACGAGAATTGTTGTCGCATTCGACCCGAAAGCACCAAAGGAAGGGAAGATGGTCAGCAATATCCCGGTGTTCCATCCGGATATGATGGAAGAGAAAATTAAAGAGTTAGGCATTCAACTCGTCATCTTAACTGTTCCGACAAGGGCGGCGCAAGAAATCGCCGATCGGATGGCGGCTATCGGCGTGAAAGGAATTCTCAATTTCACACCGGTCCGGCTGGCAGCACCCGACTGGATGCGTGTTCATACGATCGATTTGTCGGTGGAGCTGCAGACAATGATTTATTTCATAAAAAATGACGAAAAAGATTCACAAATATAAAGGCATTGTCAATAGTAATACAAGCTGTTTTCATGTAAGATGGATTATATATGAAGGAGGTGTCCGAAATGGCTCCAGGTGTAGGAAGTCTACTTATAATCGCTGTCATTGCATTGCTCATTTTTGGACCGAAGAAGTTACCGGAAATCGGAAAGGCATTTGGCTCTTCATTGCGTGAATTTAAAAACGCGACAAAAGGTCTTGCAGCCGATGATGATGACACAGTCAAAAAAGTGGAAGATAAGAAAAATGATGTGCAATAAGTAAGGATGTCTGTCCGATGAAAGAAAAAAATTTAACAGTCATTGAACATATAGATGAAATTAGAAAACGACTGATGGTAATCGTCGTTTTCTTTGTTATTGCAGTAATCGGCAGCTTTTTCATTGCGAAGCCGATCATTAAGCTTTTGCAAGCAGAAGCCGGGTATGAGGAATTTCACGCATTCAATGTTGTGGATCCGATTGCCCTGTACTTGAAAGTCATCATCTTTTTAGCAGTGGTGCTCATTTCACCGGTCATCATGTATCAGTTCTGGTCGTTCATATCGCCGGGACTTCACGAGACGGAGCGGAGAGTGACGTTAAGCTATATCCCGTTCGCGTTTATCCTATTGCTTGTAGGGATTGGTTTTTCCTACTTCGTTCTCGTGCCATTCGTCATGAACTTCATGAAGGAATTATCGGGAGAGCTTGGGATTACACAGACGGTCGGCATTAATGAATATTTTACGTTCCTGTTTCAAATACTGATCCCGTTCGGAATCGTCTTTCAGTTGCCGATCGTCCTTTTATTCCTATCGCGGCTCGGCATATTGAACCCGAATAAGTTAGTGAAAATCCGGAAGGTAGCATATTTTGTCCTGTTTATCATTGCGGCGTTCATCACACCGCCGGATATTATGTCGCATTTATTAGTAACCGTCCCGTTATTTGCACTTTATGAAATTAGCATCATCATCTGCCGCGTCGGGTATCGAAAATTCCTGAAGGCGGAGGAGAAGCGGAAGCTGGAAGAAATAAAGGCAGAGCAGCAACGCCAAATCGATGAAGTGATGGGGAATTTAGAAAAATAAAGTAGTGTCCCGCTTCCCGCGTTATTATTGGGGGAGCGGGATTTTTGTAATGAAATCCCAAAAGGATTCCCGTATGATAGGACTTGTAGAGATTTCATATACATAAGAAGTAAAGGGGGATATACATGAATCCATTACTATCCATTTGGAGCCAGCCGACGAAAACGCTGCAATATATGCTGGAGAAAAAGTCGGCGGGATATGGCTTTCTCATTTTTCTGCTAAGCTCGATCAGCGGCGGCTCAATCGCGATGGCGACGACTGGCATTTTTGGTGGCATGCCGTTAGCATTCATCATTATTTTATCCATCATCATGACGTACGGTTTTGCGCTTATCGGTTGGGTGATCAATGCTGGACTTTATACGTGGGTCGGAAAATGGCTAGGCGGGAAAGGGAAGTTCTCCGATATGCTTAAAATCACTCCCGCGCCTGCGATTCCGACGATCTGGCTCGCTCCGATGAACTTCCTGCTTATTGCGGTGTACGGGTCTCGTCTATTTGAGGTGCCGACCGATAATTTCGGAATTACGAATTTGCCGCTCGGAATTTATTTCTTGCAGAATCTTATTATCATTGGAGTTGGCATATTCGGAACAGTCATCGCCTGTAAAGGAATCGGTCTCGTCCATGGATTCTCTGCTTGGCGCGGTCTTGGTGTAGTGGCAATCATCTTTGGCATCGTTTTCGTCATTATGTTAATGATTATGCTTATTTTTGGGGCTATCATCTTTTCATTAATTGCAACACTTGGGTGAAATGAAAAACGACTTCCTTTAAACGGGAAGTCGTTTTTCATTGTTGGAAAAAGATGAACGTTTGCTGAAGATTTTTTTGCCACTGCTCGAGCTTTTCGTAATTCAGTTGAACGACCATGACGAAGCTGTTCATGAGAAAGTGGGCAATCATCGGAGCCCAAATGCGCTTCGTGTAATAATAAATAAACGCAAATACCATTCCCGGCGCCATATAGACCAATGTATGCTCAAGCTCGCCGTGGACAACTGCGAAAATGACTCCACTCAAAATGGCTGCAATCCAGAAATTCGATTTTGCATAAATGCCGCCGAATAGTACCCTTCTGAATACAATCTCCTCTAATAGAGGTGCAAAGATGACGATGGAAAAGATAATGATCGGCGACAGTTTGGCAATGTCGCTCAGCAAGGTTGTGTTTTCAGAGCCGGGCATGATGCCGAGCGCCACTTCGATAATGCTAGCAAGCATTTGTCCAGCCATCGCCATGAAAAATCCTAGGACACCCCATAGTACTGTCATCCAAGGTGTCGCTTTCTTCCCTTTTTTAAAGATATCCCAAAATCGCTTGTTGCGCGTTGTCATGAACAGGATTAAAGGGGCTGCGATCAGATTTGTGAGGAAAAGCGCCCAGGCGAAGCCGTAATAGACCGCGGCTTCCTTTTCCATGCCAGCGGTGTTTTGAAAATAGTGGAAGAGAGCCTTCGAAATAGGGACGCTTCCGAACTGCATGGCGATATATAAAAGAACGATCGAAATAGAGATTTTCCAGTTTTTCATTGCCAACTTCCTTTCTTCTACTGTTTATTTTAGCTGTTTCAATGATGACAAGCAAAGAGAAAAGGATACAAGGAATGCAGACTGCCAGAAAGCATGGAAAACGGTCAAACATTGTTCAGTTTTTATCTATGAGGACATAAGTATTTTGCTTGCAATTTTTGGGCAACTTTATTATGATAAGAAATGTATTAGCACTCTTGATTGATGAGTGCTAAAAAAGAAGATAATATGTCGAGGAGGTTGTTTCACTTGTTGAAACCATTAGGTGACCGTATCGTAATCGAACTAATCGAAGCAGAAGAAAAGACGTCTAGCGGTATCGTATTACCGGATTCTGCGAAAGAAAAACCGCAAGAAGGAAAAGTTGTAGCGGCAGGTACTGGACGAGTTCTTGAAAACGGCCAGCGTGTTGACCTGGAAGTAAAAGAAGGCGACCGCATCATCTTCTCAAAATATGCTGGAACTGAAGTGAAATATGAAGGCAATGAATATTTGATCCTGCGTGAAAGCGATATCCTAGCTATCATCGGCTAAGTCGCCCCTTATAAATAAGTACAATCAAAACCAGGAGGGAATTCATAAATGGCTAAAGAAATTAAATTTAATGAAGACGCGCGCGGCGCAATGCTACGCGGTGTAGATACACTTGCTGACGCTGTTAAAGTGACGCTTGGACCTAAAGGACGCAACGTCGTTCTTGAAAGAAAATTTGGTTCACCACTTATCACGAATGACGGTGTAACAATCGCAAAAGAAATCGAACTTGAAGATGCATTCGAAAACATGGGTGCAAAACTCGTAGCGGAAGTTGCTTCCAAAACGAACGAAATTGCTGGTGACGGTACGACAACAGCAACGGTTCTTGCACAAGCGATGATTCGCGAAGGCTTGAAAAACGTAACAGCTGGTGCGAATCCTGTCGGCATCCGTAAAGGGATCGAAAAAGCGGTTGCAACAGCAATTGAAGAGTTGAAAGGCATTTCCGACGAAATCGAAAGCAAGCAAGAGATCGCACAAGTTGCGGCTATCTCTTCAGGCGACGAAGAAGTCGGCGAATTGATCGCTGAAGCGATGGAGCGCGTCGGCAACGATGGCGTCATTACAATCGAAGAGTCAAAAGGCTTCACGACTGAGCTTGACGTCGTGGAAGGTATGCAATTCGACCGCGGATACGCGTCTGCTTACATGGCTACTGACACAGACAAAATGGAAGCGGTTCTCGACAACCCTTACATTTTGATCACAGATAAGAAGATTTCCAATATCCAAGAAATCCTACCGGTTCTTGAGCAAGTTGTTCAACAAGGCAAACCATTGTTGATGATTGCGGAAGACGTAGAAGGGGAAGCACTTGCAACTCTCGTTGTGAATAAGCTTCGTGGTACTTTCAACGCGGTAGCTGTTAAAGCACCAGGCTTCGGCGATCGTCGTAAAGCAATGCTTGAAGATATCGCAATCCTTACAGGCGGGGAAGTCATTACTGAGGATCTTGGCCTTGACCTTAAATCCGCTGACATCACTCAACTTGGACGCGCTGCGAAAGTCGTTGTTACAAAAGACCATACGACAATCGTTGAAGGAAACGGAGATACTGATCAAATCGCATCACGTGTCGGCCAAATCCGCGCGCAACTTGAAGAAACAACTTCCGAGTTCGACAAAGAGAAGCTGCAAGAACGCCTTGCGAAACTTGCTGGCGGCGTAGCAGTCATCAAAGTCGGAGCAGCAACTGAAACAGAATTGAAAGAGCGCAAACTTCGCATCGAAGACGCATTGAACTCAACTCGTGCGGCTGTTGAAGAAGGAATTGTATCCGGTGGTGGTACAGCGCTTGTGAACGTCTATACAAAAGTTGAAAAACTTCTTGAAAGCACAGAAGGCGACGTCGCAACTGGCGTGAAAATCGTTCTTCGCGCTCTTGAAGAGCCAGTGCGCCAAATCGCGACAAACGCTGGTCTCGAAGGCTCCATCGTCGTTGACCGTCTAAAACGCGAAGAAGTCGGCATCGGCTTCAACGCAGCAAACGGCGAATGGGTCAACATGATGCAAGCGGGTATCGTAGACCCTACAAAAGTTACTCGTTCTGCACTTCAAAATGCAGCGTCCGTAGCGGCAATGTTCTTGTCCACTGAAGCGGTCGTTGCAGATATCCCAGAACCAGCTGCAGCAGGCATGCCTGACATGGGCGGTATGGGCGGCATGATGTAATAAGAAAAGCGGAAGCGGCTTGCTCAGCCCCGACAAGCATAAGACGATCTAAGCAAGAAGGCGCCCTTTGCCTTCTTCTTAGAGTGGCTTATGACCTCGAGGGGCTAGCCGCAGGAGCTAGACATTACTTCATACTAAAGAAGCTTCCCACAAGTTCAATGAACTTGTGGGAAGTTTTTTGTTCATTTCCAACAATAATGTTAGCCAAAGTGAACAAGTCCTGCTATAATTGCATAGCACTCAGAGTGGTTTAGAACAGCTTTTTCAGTGCATACTTCGGTTAGTAAATATTTATCAAGAAGGGAAATCGTATTATGAGCAACTATAACGCAGTAGCAGCAAGAAATACGGAGAATGCTCCAAGTGGTAACGGTCTATATTCACAAACTGTTGCATTCTCTCATTACAACAATCTGTCAGCACAATTGCCGATCGATCCAACAACAGGGAAATTGGTAGCTGGTGGAATAAAAGAGCAAGCTGAACAGTGCTTTAACAATATTAAAGCGATTGTAGACAGCATCGATCACGTTATGAGCGATATTGTACGAATTACAGTATTCGTTAAAGATATTAAAGACGTTGACGCTGTAGATGAAGTTTATAAAACGTTCTTCCCAACTTATGTTCCTTCACGGACAACAGTTGCAGTAGCAGCTTTGCCAATGGATGCTTTAGTGCAAGTTGAAGCACTTGTTTCACACGGTGAAGGTACAATTCCAAACGCTCCACAAGCAGGCGACCTCATCAAACTTACAAATAACACGGCAAACGCGCCAACAAGTCCTCTATCTACACAAACCGTGTCGTTCTCTCATTACAACAACCTTTCAGCTCAATTGCCGATCGATCCAAAAACGGGCAGATTGGTAACTGGCGGTGTAAAAGAGCAAGCTGCACAGGCTTTGAAAAATATCAAGGCAATTTTAGAAAGCATCGATGTTCCTTTTGACGATATTGTCAAAATTAATATCTTCCTTAAAGACCTTGCAGATACGGAAGCTGTCAATGAAGTATATTCTACATTCTTCCCAGACTCCGCTATCGCTAGAGCTGTTGCCTATGTCCCTGCACGCACAGTTGTTGCAGCTGCAGCGTTGCCAATGGATGCTTTAGTACAAATCGAAGCAGTCGTATCACACGGAGACGGTACACCTCCACAAGCTATTGAAGACAGACACGGAATCGTTATTTGGGCACGCAACACTGACAATGCACCAAAGGATTCTCTATCTACACAAACTGTAGCGTTCTCTCATTACAATCACCTTTCAGCTCAATTACCTGTAGATCCAAAAACGGGCCAAATGGTAGCTGGCGGCGTAAAAGAGCAAGCTGAACAGTGCTTGAAACACATCAAAGCAATTGTTGAAAGCATTGACCACGTTATGGACGATATCGTTAAAGTAAATATCTTCGTTAAAAATATTGCGGATATGGACGCTGTAGACGAAGCATACAAAACATTCTTCCCGAGCGGTGTTCCTGCACGAAGAACAGTTGGCGTATCTGCTTTACCTCAAGATGCTCTAATCCAAATCGATGCAATTGTAGGAAACGCTGAAGGAACTCCTCCAAAAGCATAATAGAAATAAAATGGCTAAACCTCTTTCAAGTCCTATTTGCGGACTGGGAAGGGGTTTATTTTATTACAGTAAGATTTTTTCACTTACAGACAGGTTAGTGCGATAATGGAGCCTAGAATAAACAGGATAATGTTAGAGTATCGTAGAAAAAGAAGATTATTCGCTTATTTACTCATGATATGATAGTTGAAATCTATAAAAGAATGAATCTTTCAGAAAGGCGGCTAGCACATGGCGAGTAATCGTATGAACAAGAGGGATGCCCAATCGGCTTTGGTACAAAGCTACGTCGGTTCCCCGGAAAAACAACAGCAATTATATAAAAGAACGTTAATCGTTGTGATCATTTCCCAAATCTTCGGAGGGGCAGGGCTTGCTGCCGGTATTACGGTAGGGGCACTTCTAGCTCGTGATATGTTAGGCGTGGACAGTGTAACGGGAATCCCGACAATGTTATTCACGTTAGGTTCAGCTGGGGCTGCGCTGCTCGTAGGTCGTCTTTCTCAACGGTACGGACGTCGTTCCGGACTAGCCGCAGGATTTCTGGTCGGTGGTCTCGGTGCAATTGGAGTCGTTCTCGCAGCGATAACAAATAACATTTTCCTTCTATTCGGTTCATTGCTTATATACGGTGCTGGATCAGCGACAAACTTGCAAGCGAGATATGCGGGGGCTGACTTGGCTAGCTCGACGCAAAGGGCAAAGGCTGTTAGTATGGCCATGGTATCTACTACATTCGGTGCTGTTGCCGGACCGAACCTCGTAGGAATAATGGGTGGGGTTGCTACATCCATTGGAATTCCTTCTTTGGCGGGGCCGTTTTTATTAGCTGCGACCGCTTATATACTTGCCGGCTTGGTTCTCCTAATTTTACTTCGTCCGGATCCTTTACTTGTCGCGAAAGCTATTGCGACTGCTGAAAGTGCAAACAGCAAGTTGCAGGCAGGAGGGGATTCTGTTCCGTTCTCAATGAACAAACGAGGTGTTATTGCAGGAGCTACAGTAATGATCATTACTCAATTCGTGATGACGGCGATCATGACGATGACCCCTATTCATATGGGGCATTACGGTCACAGTCTACAAGCGGTGGGAATTGTTATCGGATTCCATATTGGAGCTATGTTTTTGCCTTCGTTAGTGACGGGCTATCTTGTCGATAAAATCGGACGTGGTGTAATGGCGATCGCCTCGGCCGTCACATTGCTTTTGACGGGCATCATAGCGGCAATCGGACCAGCCGATTCAATGTTTGCACTTGTGACAGCCCTTGTGTTGCTTGGTCTTGGCTGGAACTTTGGATTGATTAGCGGTACGGCGATTATTGTGGACGCCACATCGACATCCACTCGGGCGAAGACGCAAGGTTCTGTTGACGTAGGAATTGCATTGTCCGGAGCGATAGGTGGAGGATTATCCGGATTGGTTGTCGCACATTTCAGCTATGGAATCCTCTCAATCGCCGGAGGAATGTTCTCATTACTATTGATTCCGCTTATTATATGGGCTCGTATCGGCAAGCAGAAGGAGCCGAGTCGCATCCAAGCGACCGAAAACTAACTATCAAATTGTTTGGGTGCCTGTGCAGCACACTATTCAGATAATGCACTACAATTGTATAAAGTAAAATAAAGAAGCTGATCAACTTAACGTTTGATCAGCTTCTCTTTGTATTTATATAAAAAGCCTTGAATTGTCATAAATGTGTGCTGCACAGGCACCATACATAAATTCACTACTCTAAATTATCATCAAAAAATGAATTTATTGCACAATTAGTTGTGCAATGTTAACAGATTGGATTTTTTTATTGTATTTTCTAAACAATGCAACTTGATTTAATTGGATAGAAGGTCTAACGACTTAAGCGTAGTAAGCCTGTATAATAAGCAGAGTTAACGATTGTAAGCGAGAATAATGCAGGCTACTGGTTTAAAAATCGTTGATAAAAAACATTCGATTCATTCGTCTGTATAAATTTACTTAATGGAGGTTACTAATGCAAAAGGAAAAAAGAGAGAAGAAGTTTCAACTTCCCCATATTTACGTCATCCTATTTATTTTCAGTGCTCTGGCGGCCATTTCGACGTACTTTATTCCTGCAGGGCAGTTTGACCGTGTGCCAGGTCCGGACGGAAGAACATCGATTGACCCGAACTCATTCACAGAAGTGGAAGCTACTCCAATTGGAATAGCTGATTTTCTTACTGTTATTCCGCGTGGATTGATTGACGCGGGAGAGATTGTATTTTTCACGTTTGTAATCGGTGGTATGTTTGCGGTGCTAAAGGCAACCGGAATTATTGAAGTGGTTGTTGACAGGCTAGCAAACCGTTTTGCAAAAAATAGTATCTTGCTGATCCCAATTTTGACAACAGTATTTGCGATTGGAGCAACATTAATTGGAACCCCTGAACTATCGCTAGTTTATATTCCTGTCATTATGCCATTAATTATCGCTTTAGGGTACGATTCAATTGTTGCTGCTGCAATTGCTCTTGTCGGTACGAGTGTCGGGTTTACTGCCGGAGTTTTGAACCCGATTAACGTCGGATTGGCGCAAAAAATTGTAGGCATTCCTGTTTTTTCAGGACTGGAAATGCGCCTAATTCTATTTGTCGTTTCTTTATCGGTCGGAATCATTTTTATCATGCGCTATGCGAAAAAGGTACAGCAGAATCCTTTAAACAGCTATGTTTATGAAGATGACGAAGAAAAAAGATTGCTTTACAAGCAGAAAGAAAAAATTGAAGCGAAGAGCATGAACACAAGACAAAAATATGCTTCGATTGCTGCGCTCCTCTTCCTTGTTATATTAGTATTTGGTGTGCTTCAGCTCGGCTGGTTCATGGTAGAGATGGCAGGTCTGTTTATCTTTATGGGTGCTGTTGTCGGCCTGATTGCTGGACTCAATGCTACACAGATTTCTAATGCATTTACGGAAGGTTTCCGTGAAGTGCTCATGGGAGCCATTATTGTTGGTCTAGCCAGATCTGTAGCTGTCGTGCTTGAAGACGGTCAAATTATGGATACAATCGTTCACAGCATGGGCTCATTAGTCGGCGAATTGCCATCTGTCCTCGGTGCAGTAGGGATGTACCTTGTTCAGCTTGCCATTAACTTTATTATCCCGTCAGGAAGTGGACAAGCCTTAGTCACGATGCCGATCATGGGGCCGCTTGCAGACATTATTGGTGTAACAAGACAGACAGCAGTACTAGCGTTCCAGATCGGAGACGGGTTTGCTCATATTTTATATCCGACTTCAGGTTACTTTATGGCTGCACTCGTTATTGCCGGCGTAACTTGGCAAAAGTGGATTCGCTTCTTTTTACCGGTATTTGCTGTATTTTCAGCCATTGGGATTGTCACATTAGTGATCGCTCAGATGATTCAATATACAGGCTGAGCACATTTGGATATAGAAAAATCCCGCACCTTCGTTATAAAAGGCGCGGGATTTTATATTGCTTAAGACACTGCATACAATTTCAGTACTCCACACCACTTCGGGAATGCGTCTTGAACGCTTCTTCATCCGGTTCGAAGTAATCTTCTGTGTAGTTTGCTACAAACTCACCGTCTTTTATATAGCCGGCGCCCCATGTCGGGTCCATTGTGAGCCATTCGCCGTCCACCTTCACTTCCACCCATGCGTGGCGGGACCAGTTGAAGCCGGATCCGGCAGTGCCTGCTATATATCTTGCTTCCATGCCGGATGCACGAAGTAGGGCAAGGGCGAGATACGTGTAATCCTGGCAAATTCCTTTTTCGAGCTCTAGCACTTTTAATGCGCTATCATCCCACTCGAATTCACTGTTTTTCTGTTTTTCCACGTCATACGCGATTGACTTTGCCGTAAATTCATAGATGGCCTTCGCTTTCTCGCGATCTGACATATCGTCGGTTATAAGACCTTCCGCAATCGCGATAATATCAGGGGCATCCGATTGAACTCCCCGTGATGGCAATAAATCTCGTAAGTCCTCTGTGCCCGTGCTTTCGACTGTGAATTTAGCTACGTCATAATAATAAAACTTGGAACTGTTTTTCTCTTTTATTTCCGGTACACTGACGGTTACGTCATATGTACCCGGTCCGAAGCGCAAGTAGAATTCATCATCAAACTTGTAGTTGACAACAGGAATGACGGCTAATGCCTTATCGTCATCTTTCTTCGTCGTAATATACAGATGTGTCGTCTCTTTTGCGAATGGTGCGTCTTTATCGATGGTGCCTTTTATGCGATACGTTAAGTTGGTTTCTTCACCGCCGGCTGTCGGGTAGGTGAGATTGACCCCACGTTCGTTATAGGTCGTCATGTAATTGATCGGTTCAGTGACAACGTCTGATTCATTGTCGATGTAAAGGATCGTTCCTTCTTGAAAATAATTGTCTCTCTCCTCGTCAGGAACGTAGACTTTTAGCTGATGGACGCCTTTTCCGTAAAATAAAGGAACGTCATATGCGAATTCACCGTTCTTAACAGGAAGCACGTGCTTCCACATTTCACCGTCCTTTTTGAGTTCGAGCATCAGCTGCTCGTTTGTCCCTTTGATGGAAGGGATTTTCCCTTTCAATGTGAACACTTCGTTTTCATTCACATAACCGCTTGCAGGCGCTTCAAGTGATAATCCTGCATCCTGGGCAAAAGGAGTATACGTAAGATCTCGCTGCATCGCAGGGTTGACGTTAAAGACAGTGAATTTTGCCAGATCATAATAGTAATTTTTCCGGTCCTTGCTTGGGAGCATAACAGTAACTTGGTATTCTCCCTCTCCATTGAACAATCTTACGTCCTGTTTAAATTTACCGTCTTGGATAGGCGCATAGTATTCCATCGAGTCGTCGGAAAGCGCTTCTCCATCAAATCTGATTTTGATCCATACATACTTTTCTTGTAATTGGTCCTGATTTTCAACAGTTCCCACCACTGTGAAGACTTCATTCACCGCAAAGTTTGTATGCGTCGGTTCGAGTAACGCAGCTCCCACTTCTTCGCTATAGGATGTTAATTCCAATGGAGCCATTTCAAGTTCAGCGTTTTTCTTTTCCACAATCGCTTCATAATCAACCTTCTGCTCCTGCTTTTGCTCGGTAGGTTGATGCGTTTCTTTTATAGCAGCAGACTTATCTGCACAGGCGCTTAATAAAAGCAGACATAACAACGAAACAATCGGTATATGTATTTTTTTCATAGACGACGGATTCCCCCCGGGATTTTTTTGATAACTATACTATAACAAGTTTTCAAAACTAAATCCTAAGCCTCTCGAATGAGGTAGTAAGTACTGGATTTCACCAAAAGCTAATTTATTTTGTTAATTATACATAACTTAATGTTAATAATACTTTACATGATGTTAAGAATACTGTACATTTAATATAGGAGGAGTTTACATGCTGAAAAACAAGGTTCGTGAGCTGCGTGCCCGTCAAGAGTTTACACAAAGTGACCTCGCCAAAATGGTAGGTGTCACAAGGCAGACGATCGGCTTTATTGAAAAAGGGGAGTTTTCACCATCTGTTACGTTGGCATTGAAAATTGCGCAAGCATTCCAATGTGATCTTAATGAAGTATTTTGGTTGGAAGGGGAGGAATGAAATGAAAGGCGATATGAGGTATACGTATCCGATATGGCAAATGGGTTGTATTTTATTGCTAATCGCTCTCACGTCGATAATTGGATTCATGTCGGACTTTGAATACTCAAATAGTCCGGAAAGCTTTCTATTTCAGTTTAATTTAGAAGGCCTCGGCTTTTGGTGCCTTCTCGCTTGGCTCATCGTCTTAGTTATGTATCTACTTATATTTAGATGGAAAATTCATCTCCATAATAAGCGGAATCCGAGTCATCGGCTGAAAATCATGACATTAAAGCCGCAGGAATATATGGATGATGACGAGTTGTTTGAGGAAGTGACACGACGTGCGACGCAGAAAGTCTATTCTTATTTCACAGTCGGCCTTCCGTTCTTGGCAACCATCTTTTTGATTTTACCGATTGGGAAGGTCGGAATGCTGAACATTTTGCTCTTGCTCGCCATTGGACAATATTTTATTTATTACCGGACAATGAGGCGGTATATGAAAGAGGATACCGAATAACTAGGGGGAAATTGAATGCATGTTTAAAGAAAAGGGGTTTATGGAGTTATTTCCTTATTCGGAAGACACAAGATTGGGCGAAGCAAAGTTTCAATGAGGTTAAACAAAGAAGCTGATCAACCCAATCGTGGTCAGCTTCTTTTGGTATTTATATAGATTACGATGAATTGTCATAAGTGTGTGTTGCACAGGTACCGTTGCTGATAAATCTGTACTACACTGAAATAAATTTATAGTTTTAATTCTGATTTTCCAATCCGAATCTTTTTGCATTACGAGCCCGAGCCCGTTCAGCTTCAATTTCTCGATTTCGGGGTTCGGCATTTGTTACCAATGTGTTTAGTAATTTTTGTGTAGCGATCGCCACTTCCTTAACAGCGAGATTGATAGCGTCCTCGTTTACCTTGGAAGGCTTGTTATATCCAGAAACTTTCCGAACGTATTGGAGCGAGGCGGCATGAATTTCATCCGTGGTAGCTGGAGGGGAAAAGTTGAACAGCGTTTTAATGTTTCGGCACATGTCGTCTACCTCATTTATGTAGTATTTTTACGATTGTACCATATTCCACTTATTCACATCACGGCCTGTATAGGAGGCTGAAGAAAGTGGAGACCCCTTACTTCTGTTATAATGGAAAGCAGATTACGTAAAGGGGAGAGATAGATGAATTTTATTCGTAACCGGCTTTTAGGTTACGGAGTGGATGACGCTTTGGTTGACACGCTGTCATTTGTCATCCTGGTAACTATAATCACACTCCTATGTATCATTGCGAACTTTATTACAAAACAAGTGATTATCCGATTTATCGCTCATATTGTGAGAAAGCACAATATTAAGTGGGGTAATATTCTGTTGGAGAGGAAAGTGCTCCGGAGATTGTCCCATTTTGTGCCGGCGATCATTATTTATTCCTTTGCAGCCAGCTTTCCCACGTATCGTGCGGCGATCGAAACGTTGGCGCTGACATATATGATGATAGTGGCATTCAGTGTCATCAATCGATTATTAAGTGTGTTTAATGATATTTATCAGACGTATGAAATATCAAAAACGAAGCCGATAAAAGGGTATATTCAAGTTGCTAAAATAGTTGTCATCATCGTTGGTATCGTTTTGGTCATTGCCAATTTGATGGGGAAAAGTCCGCTTATCTTGCTTAGTGGAATCGGGGCTCTGTCAGCGGTGTTCATGTTAGTGTTTAAGGATTCGTTATTAGGTCTTGTGGCGGGTGTCCAGTTATCAGCAACTGAGATGGTTCGCATGGGCGACTGGATTGAAATGCCGAAATACGGTGCAAATGGGGATGTCATTGATATCTCTTTAAATACGGTAATGGTGCGAAATTTTGATAAGACGGTGACGATGATTCCGAGCTATGCGCTCATATCGGATTCATTCATCAACTGGCGCGGTATGCAGGAATCTGGCGGACGACGCATTAAGCGGGCTTTGCATATCGACATGACGAGTATTACGTTTTGCACGGATGAAATGATCGAGCATTTTAAACAGATCCGCTATCTATCGGATTATATTGTTAGCCGTGAACAGGAAATTCTGGAGTACAATATTGCAAATAAGATCGACCGAAGCAATATCGTAAACGGTAGGGCGATGACGAATATCGGCGTCTTTCGGGCTTACATTATTGAATACCTTAAACACCATCCCGGCATCCATCAAGAAATGACATTAATGGTAAGACAATTGGAGCCCGGAGAGAATGGCTTGCCGATTGAAATATACGCGTTTGCGAATAGCACGCAATGGGCTATTTATGAGGGCGTCCAAGCGGATATTTTTGATCATTTATTTGCCATTGCAGGGGAATTTGGACTCCGCGTGTTCCAAAACCCGGCAGGAAGCGATTTAAAAGCATTGGCCCGAGGAGTACAGAATGAATGAATCGTTTGAATTGTTTCGGTGCCTGTGCAACGAACAATTCAGATAATACAATACAATTGCATAAGATAAATGAAGAAGCCAACCAAATCAAGACTTGGTTGGCTTCTATGCTTATTATTATAAGAGACAATGAATTGTCATAAATGTGTGGTGCACAGGCACCGCATTAGTTTTAATTTATATTAATTTCGCCGTGGGGCATACGGTTTAGGCAGGGAATAATGATATCCCCTGTTAGTATGGGATGCATTGCTTATTCAGTTTTAGTTTTAGTTTGTTGCTATCTTATTTTTTAAGCAATCCGAAAAATGAGTTGTATGCTGTGACAACTTGGTTGTAGTATCCAACGAGTTTGTCCCAAACTGTTGTTTGAACATCTTCTGTAACTGTTTCTTCAGGAGCTTCTTCTTCAGTAGCAGGTTCTTCCACTACATCTTCACCGTCACCGGGTACTTCTGTTGCATTTTCTTCATCAGCCGGAGCATCAGTAGCTTCTTCTTCGTCAGCAGGAGCGTCGGTAGCTTCCTCTTCGTCAGCAGGAGCGTCGGTAGCTTCCTCTTCGTCAGCTGGCGCATCAGTAGCTTCTTCTTCATCAGCTGGTGCATCCGTAGCTTCCTCTTCATCTACAGGTGTATCTGTAGTTTCTTCCTTGTCAGCAGGTACTTCTTCTGCTTCTTCACCTGGCAAGACAATCCCAAGATGATTTTGGATAGCAAGATTGTAGTAGTCAATCAAACTTACATAATTTTGTAAGATGGATTTGTACTCATTTACTTGCTCGTCTGTTATAATAGAATCGGTTGATTGGTCAGTTGGCGTAGTATCTTCATTGATATTTTCGTCAGCTGGCTTTTCTGTTTCTTTGGCATCTTCTTCTACAGGTGCATCCGTAGCTTCTTCATCTTCAGTTGGAGTATCTACGGCTTCCTCTTCGTCAGCAGGAGCGTCCGTAACATCCTCTTCATCTGCAGGAGTCTCTACAGCTTCCTCTTCATCAGCTGGTAGCTCAACAGTTTCGTCTTCCTCAACTGGAGCGTCCGTAGCTTCCTCTTCATCCGCCGGAGCATCAACAGTTTCTTCTTCATCCGCCGGAGCGTCTACAGCTTCTTCATCGTCAGCTGGAGTATCTACAGCTTCTTCTTCATCCGCCGGAGCGTCTACAGCTTCTTCATCGTCAGCTGGAGTATCCACAGCTTCTTCTTCATCAGCAGGAGCATCTACAGCTTCTTCTTCATCAGCCGGAGCGTCTACAGCTTCTTCTTCATCAACTGGAGCGTCTACAGCCTCTTCATCGTCAACTGGAGTATCAGTAGCTTCTTCATCGTCAGCTGGAGTGTCAACAGCTTCTTCATCGTTATTAGGTATATCTGTTGTATCATCGTCATCTGTAGAATCATCATCACCTGGTTCAGCGGCTACAAAGTTTTTATTGGCAATTGTACGCATGAATTGTCCTTTTTCAGGTGAGCCCGGAATAGTTGTTGCGTAATGGGAAACCTTTTCACCGTGGTTATTAAACTCTTTTTCGCCATTTTCAGCTGCAAAAGCTGAACCGCCTGCTCCAAAAATAGCAGCAGTTAGCATTGATGTCGACATGACAAACGGTAAAATCTTCTTTTTCGTGTTCTTCTCATTACGATTCGTTTCGTTAACCAAGAATGATCAAACTCCCTTTTCATAAATTTTTTTTGACTTGCTTACTAGATAATGAAGCGAAATAACACTCATTCTTTCAAGTCGTTATGTACATCCGCCTCCTTCTCAAGTAAAAAGTATAGGGATCGTTTTTTACTATTCTCTCAAAACTTCCAACCGAATAGTGTAGCAGTGTCCCTTCTGCACATGACTAACAATAACAAAAGAAAATAACAGTGGTGTGACAACCAATTAACAAGTATTCATGGAAATATTAACCGTTGTAATAATATAAATACGTGTGAAAAGACTAAAAAGAGGGTTAAACCTAATTAATTCGACCCTCATTATCCAAATTATTCCTATCTGAAAAACGTTAACAACATGCTATGCGTCTGCGATATATTACTTTGTAAATACATTTTCGAATGGACTAAATGGTCTAGCGTTGTTTATTTCCAAATATTACAGCCGGGTTAATCAATGATGTCACAACCTTGCGAAACTACTAAACTATGTTATAGTGGAGATGAAAACTGAAAAGAGTTAACCACTGGGGGAGTCTTTGTGAAAGACTGAGACGTGTATCGATACGCGGACCCTTCGAACCTGATCTTGCTCATACCAGCGTAGGGAAGTGGATCGCACATCTTCCAAAGGTTATCTTACGCCGATTTGCGAGCCGCTTCTTCAACGATTGTGTTGAGTGAAGCGGCTTTTTTGGTTTTCCAAAACAAAAGAGGAGTGGTTGGAATGACGTTTTGTGAAGAGGTACGGAAGGAATGCAACGATGTTTGGGAGGCAAGCTTTCATCACCCGTTCATCGCAGCACTTGCTGAAGGGACATTGCCTGAAGAGGTGTTCAAACATTATGTTCTGCAAGACTCCTATTATTTGAAGCATTTTGCGAAAGTGCATGCGATGGCAGCTGTACAGGCAACGGATTTATTGACGGTGCAACGGTTTGCGCAACATGCGGATGGAACTTGCGGGGCGGAAATTTCATTGCATGAAGGCTTCTTTGGAATGTTGGGCGTTACAGATGAGGATATTGAAAAATTCGAGCCGGCGCCGACGGCATATGCGTACACGTCGCATTTATACCGGGCGGCGTTGGAAGGTGACTTGGCCGCTACATTATCCGCATTATTGCCATGTTATTGGCTGTATTACGAAATAGGCGAGCGGTTGAAGGACGCGAAACCGAATCATCCGATTTATGACAAATGGATTGCTACGTACAGCTCTGAATGGTTCGAACAGGCAACCCGTGAACAGATCGACCGTTTGAATAAACTGACCGAACAACTTCCAAAGCAAAGACGTGAACAATTGAAAGCTCATTTCATTAAGAGTACCCACTATGAATTGCAGTTTTGGGAAATGGCATGGACGAAGCAAAAATGGTCACTTGAAACAAACGAGGTACATGTATGACAGACCAATTACCATTGTTGGATGAACTGCGTCAGCAAAACCCGTTAGTGCATTGCATTACGAATCATGTCGTTTCAAACTTTCAAGCGAACGGCCTGTTGGCATTGGGGGCTTCTCCCATCATGGCGGATGCAATCGAGGAGGCGGCGGAAGTATCTGCCATTTCCTCGTGTACATTGCTTAATATTGGAACGTTGGACAGTTCGGCTGTTGAATCAATGATCGCTGCCGGAAAAAGCGCTTCCTTTAAAGGTAAGCCCCTCGTACTGGATCCTGTCGGAGCAGGAGCGACTGCTTTCCGAAAACGGACGGTCGCTAAACTTCTAAAGGAATTGGATATTACACTCATCCGCGGAAATGCAGGTGAAATTGCATCCATCGCGGGTGTTGAATGGAAAGCGAGAGGCGTCGATGCGGGTGTCGGTTCGGCAAATATTGCCGAGGCTGCTAAAGAGGTGGCCAGCCGCCATCGTTGTCTCGTTGCGGTAAGCGGTGAGACTGACATCGTGACGGATGGTGAAAAAATAATCCGTATAACAGGAGGGCATTTGCTCATGACGCGAATTACGGGCATGGGTTGTCTGTTAAGTGCTGTGTCCGCCGCTTTTCTTTCGGTCGGTAAGGATGCGCCGATTGATATAGTTGCATATAGTCTTGCGTTTTACAAAAAAGCGGGTGAATTGGCGGCAAAGCAAGCTTCTGGCCCAGGAGATTTTGCTGTTCATTTCCTAAATGCTTTACACCAATTGGACGGTGAAGCAATCAACTTCGATCACCATTGTTTTATAGAGGAGGTTGTCAAATGACTTCGGTTGCACTCACAATTGCAGGCTCGGACAGTGGAGGCGGGGCAGGCATCCAGGCGGATTTGAAAACATTCCAGGAACTTGGGGCGTTCGGAACGTCCGCATTGACGGCCGTAACCGCTCAAAATACGTTAGGTGTCCATGCGGTCCAGCCGATAGAGACGGAAATTGTCATTGCCCAAATTGAAGCGGTGCTAACTGATTTCACAGTCGGAGCTGCCAAAACCGGGATGCTGTTCTCTGCAGAAATTATTGAAGCGGTTGCCGATACATTGAATCGTCACGAGCGAATCCCTTTAGTCATTGATCCCGTGATGATAGCGAAAGGCGGTGCTTCGCTTCTTCAGCATTCAGCGATTGCAGCATTGAAAGAGCACCTCATTCCAACAGCGACACTCTTGACGCCCAATATTCCTGAAGCGGAAGTGTTGACGGGAATGACGATCGTTTCAATGAAAGACATGGAGAATGCCGCAAATCAACTGCTCCAGATGGGAGCTGGAGCCGTACTGCTGAAAGGGGGGCACCGGGTAGATACTCCTTATGCAGAGGATTTATTCATGTCAGCGAACGGCGAAAGCTTTCTTATGAGAAGCAAGCGGATCGATACGAAAGACACGCATGGCACGGGATGTACTTTCGCTGCAGCCATTACGGCAGAGCTTGCGAAAGGGATGCCAATGAATGAAGCAGTTGTTACCGCAAAATACTTTATCCATGCAGCAATTGAAGAGGGGCTATCCATTGGCAATGGACACGGGCCGACAAACCATACGGCGTTTCGGAATCGGGGCAATGCTGAACGGAAGGAAGTCGAATTGATTGAGAAACGTTGACGTTACGCTTTACTTCATAATGGGTTCGACGAATGCTGAGAATCCGCTCTCCGTATTGGAAGACGCTTTAAAAGGCGGAATCACTTGTTTTCAGCTCCGTGAAAAGGGGGCACACGCACTTGTCGGGAAGGAGAAGAAAGCATTCGCGCAAAGTTGCCAGCAGTTATGTGCACAATATGGCGTGCCGTTCATCGTGAATGATGATGTCGATCTTGCCCTAGAAATTGACGCGGATGGCGTCCATGTCGGGCAGGACGATGCTGAGGCGCGATTTGTCCGAAAAAGGATTGGGCCCGGAAAGATATTGGGGGTTTCCGTCCATACAATAGAAGAAACAGAAGCGGCTATGTCAGCGGGAGCGGATTATGTCGGCATGGGGCCTGTATATCCGACGAAATCGAAAGACGATGCGAAACCGGTTGCTGGCACAGCGATGATCGAAGAAGTCGCAAAGTTACATCCTGATTTGCCGATTGTCGGAATTGGTGGCATTACGTCATTCAATGCCGAGCCGGTCTTCAAGGCAGGCGCAAATGGCATATCTGTCATTTCAGCGATTGCTTCATCTACTAATCCTGAAAAGGCGGTGCGCCTTCTAAAGGAAGCTTCATTAAATTGGAGTCGTGAAAGGAGCGTGTTGTGATGAGTACGCGAAAGCTTGTCTTGATGACTGTATTCACGGCGATTGCGGTGGCGGGATCCGCATTCGTCTCTTTTCCTGCAGGGATTGCACGCGCCTATCCGATCCAACATGCAGTCAATGTCATCGCCGCAATCCTGCTAGGACCGATTCCCGCCGTCATCATTGCTTTCATGACCGGATTGGTTCGCATATTGACAGGCACTGGGTCATTGCTCGCTTTTCCGGGAGGGATGATCGGCGCGGCACTTGCCGGGCTGCTGTATAAGCAGTCGGGGCGAGCATGGTTGGCAGCAATTGGAGAAATCATCGGGACCGGTATTATCGCGTCGTTGTTTGCGGTTCCATATGCGGCTGTCCTTATGGGCACGACCGTCACCGCATTCTTCTTCATGCCCCCTTTTCTCGTTTCAAGCGTAAGCGGGGCAGTAATCGGCGTCGTTGTTGCGGTTCGGCTGCAAAGCATGCCTGTGGGCAAGAGGTTGCAGAGTTTCTAAGGTTATACGTTTTCCATTATCATTCTCGTCGCGTTCATCAAAATGATATCAAAACAAAAAGCGTCAACCCCAATCAATTGGGTTGACGCTTTATTAGTATTTTGTATTAATGCTGGCTTTTCAACCATTGCATTGCTACGTTTGCGTGTAATGCAGCACCGTATTTAAAGATGTCCTCATTTTGTTTCATGCGAGGGTTGTGAACAGGAGCTTCGCCTTCTTTCCCTGTACCTAACACAACAAAGGCAGACGGTACTTGTTGGGAGATATAGGAGAAATCTTCTGAACCGCTTAATACCCCGTTATCGAGAATGTTATCTGCCCCGACCACATCTTTAAGGAAAGGGGCGATTGCGTCGATGAAATCAGGATTGTTGTACGTCGTTGGTGTATGGAATTCTGTTATGCTGTATTCACCGCGCCATGCTTTTACGACATGGTCGATCATTTCAGGAATCCTTTCACATAAATGATCCCGGGTTTTTTGATCATAACTGCGCATATTTCCGCTTAATACCGCTTTTTCTGGGATGACATTCGTCACAGTGCCGCCATTCATGGCACCGATTGAAAATGTAACACTTTGACTAGGATCCGCTTCACGTGTGAATAATAGATTTAAACTTGTATATAACTGATTCATAATCATATTGGCATCAATCGTTTTATGGGGCTGCGAGCTATGACCGCCATATCCTTTAATATCCACAATATACGTATCCATTGCCTGTGATAGTGTTCCTTTGCTAACTGAAAGCGTGCCAGCTTCCTGGTCCGGCATAATATGAATGCCGAACGCGGCATCCACTTTCGGGTTTTCCAATGCGCCGTCATCGATCATTAGCTTCGAACCGTATCCCCATTCTTCTCCTGGTTGGAAAAACAACTTAACCGTCCCTTTTAAGTCGGCTTCATGATTCTTTAAAATTTGGGCAGCTCCTAAAAGCATAGCAACATGTGAATCATGGCCGCAGGCATGCATGAGGCCGGGCTTTTCAGATTTGAATTCCGACTCCACTTCTTCTTGAATAGGCAGGGCATCCATATCGGCACGAAGAAGGATACAAGGGGAACCTTCACCGATTGTTGCTACAATACCTGTGCAATTTGCCTGATCGCCAAATCCAGCCCTTACATACTTTTCCCTAATCTCGGGCGGCACGACACCACATTGCTTGTGGGTAATTCCCATCTCATCAAGGCGTTGCTGAATATATTTTTGTGTATTTGGCAAATCAAACCCGATTTCCGGATGTTGATGCAAATATCGGCGATCTTTAACAATCTGTTCTTCGTATTTTTTTGCTTCTTCCACAATGTTCATCATTCAAACATCTCCTTCTTATTACGAGATTTCAAGCTGGCCCTAACCCCATATAATGAGCAATGACGATTAAAATAAAGGCAGCAAAATGTAGCAACATAAATAATTTAAATGAGAATTTCACCCAATCGGCATAATTCACATTGGACATTCCAAGCGCAGCCATTAACCCTCCGGAAGTTGGCCATAAATAGTTCGTAAAGCCATCCCCGAATTGATATACGACAACCATGACTTGTTGATTGATCCCTAATATTTTTCCGAGCGGCCCCATGATCGGCATTAAAATCATTGCTTTTCCACTTCCGGAAACGACAAAGAAATTGAAGAAAATGACCACTAAGAAAAGAATCAATAACGTAATTATGGATCCAGTGTGGCTTAATAAGCCTGATAACGAATGGACAGCTGTATCAATGATTTGGGCTTGGTCCATCAAAATCATGACAGATCGAGCAAAACCAATCGCTAATCCTGTTGGGAGAAGTCTTGCTGCCCCCTCACCGAATGTGACTGCTGCTTCACTTGGGCTAAGTCTTAAAATGATGACTAAGAATACAGCATAAATCGCGTAGACTGCTGACAACTGTGGCATACCCCAACCGAGTTGGATGGCACCAAAGGCACTTCCTACTAAAACACCAACCAACCCTAATAATGCAATCTTTTTAGGTAATGTAAATTCCTCTTCTTCATATTCCGCAGATTGGGTGTTTTGCAGTTGTTCTGCATACTCTTCCATTACAATACTCTTCGTAGGATCCGCTTTTGTTTTATTCGCATATCGAAGAATATAAACAGCAGAGATGACGACAAAGATGAGTAAAGATATGATCCGGAATCCGAGCCCGGAATAGATCGGCAATCCTACAATCGATTGACTGACACCTGTCGTATAGAAGTTCACGACACCTGCTGTAAAGCCAATCGCCAAACCAACTGTTGACGTAGCGAAGGCCGTAATTCGGTCATATCCCATCCCCATCACTACAGCCATTGCCAGCGGAATGAATGGGATTCCTCCTTCTCCGAAACCGATTGTTCCCATAATGGCAAACAACGTGAGCAATGCGAGGATGATTAGTTTTTCTTTTCCACCGGCAACCCGCAATAATTTGTGAATACCTGCAGCAATGGCTCCGGACTTTTCAAGAATATAAAGCGCACCACTTGCAAATAAAAGCATCACAATGATATCAGCAGATTGTACAACCCCGTTATGTAAAGCCGAGAAAAAGTCCATAAATCCAATTGACTTGGATTGATCAACATACTTGAATACTTCTGTGTTCAGTTCGGTAATACCTGTTTCCGGATTCACTGTTCGTTCATATTGTCCACTTGGTACGATCCAAGATAAGGCGACCACTAGCAGCATCACTAGTAAGAACATAATATAAACGTGAGGGAAGTTGATCCCTTTTCTTTTTTCACCCTTTGCCATCTCAATTCCTCCCAATCTCTCTGTCTATCAAAGTCTTACAATTCAGCTAGCCCCTTAAATAGCTCGACGCCCGATTCAATCAGTTCATCACGGAAGTCATATTCATGGGTATGAACATTCGGGTAATCTTCTCCGTTGCCAATAAAGCAATAAGCACCCTTTGTGAGCTTTGTGAAATGTCCGAAGTCTTCGGATCCGCGAAATGCCTCTTCCAATTCAACTACATCAATTCCTTTTTCTTTTGCAAGGAAGCGGATTTTATCAGCGCTTTCTTTATGGTTTATCGTTTCTGGAAATTCATCATTATATTCGAAACTCACTTTTAAGCCATGTTCTTCTGATTGAGATATTGCAAAGTTTTCAAGAGCTTCTTGGAGTCGATCCAGCTCTTCTTCGTATAATGCACGAAGCGTCATACGAATAACGCCTTTAGAAGCGGCAAGGCCAAAAGCTTTTTCCCCTACATCGATTTGTACAACCGTACAAAGGACAAGGCCCTTATGTTTTTCCGGTACGATGAACTCAGGAATTTTTTTGACGATATTAGCAATTGCTAGTGAAGGGTTAATGCCGTCTTCGGGTTGACTTGCATGGGCAGGAGTCCCCTCCATACGTATGGTCATGCCTTTTGATGCGCATAGCATTGTGCCATCCATAATCCCCACAGCTTTGTATGGCAAACCACTCATATTGTGGTAGGCAAATATTTCATCTATTTTGTTGTCGGTAATGAAGTCAACACATTGGATTGCGCCATCTCCTGTTTCTTCAGCAGGTTGGAAGAGGCAAAAAATATTTTTATCAGCTCCGTTTTGATCAATTTCAAGCGCAAATGCTGCGAGAGTTGCGGAATGTCCATCATGCCCGCATTTATGTGCTTTTCCTTCGAATTCTGAGGCCCACGGGAGGTCGATGACTTCATCCATCGGAAGAGCGTCAAAATCTGCCCGGAAAGCAATATTAGGCTTATTTTTTCCTGCTCGATAAACGGCATAAAACCAATTCCCTTTATCGACAATTTCAAAATTGGATGTATGCGTTTTCAAAAAGTCTAGTAAATATTGTTTTGTCCATACTTCCTCGTTGGAAAGTTCAGGATGCCGATGAAGTTCATGACGAAGGTTCTTTGCTAATTCAAAATTTCGACTCTTCAATTTGTGAATTCTCCCATCTATCTGTTTTGAATAATTTTGTATATTATATATTGTACATTATATTTATGTGGATTCAATAAAAAAATTCTGTCAGCGACAGAATTTTTTTAGGTATTGAAAATTATAGAGGGATGAGCTCTGCTTTATCTACATTCCAATGGACTTCTTTCATGAAACGCTCTAATTCAGCTGTTTTGCCATTTCGAAACAGTTCCATCATTTTTCTATGTTCGTTATTTGTTTGTGTCAATCGTTTTGCAGTTAACTCGGGATTATCCGTTCCATCGAAAGTTTTTAAAAATTTCTTTTCCAATTGAAGTAATAGGGTTACGAGGCTTTTATTGGGACAAACTGATAGGTAGACATTATGAAAGGATTCTTGCATTTTATGATACATCGAAAAATTTCCCGTTTGAATGGCCAAATCTATACTTTCAATATAGAATTCCATTTCACGCAAATGCTTTTCAGTCAATAAAGGGGTAGAGAGTGAAGCGGCTAGACCATCCAATGCGCCGATAATAAAAAAGGTTTCTTTTGCTTCTTCCTTTGTAAGCTCTTTTATGACAAAACCTTTGCGCGGGATATTTTCCAACAAACCTTCGGAGGAAAGTTGGATAAGCGCCTCTCTAACTGGTGTTCTGCTTACCTTTAAAGCCTCGCTGATTGCATTTTCATTCACTTTGCGATTAGAGAGTAATGTCCCATTGTTAATTTGATCGACGATATAGTTATATACATGGTCCTTTAGCGATAAATAATTATTCATGTAATTACCTCAGTATCTTTTTACAGTCTATTATATATATAGCCTTCTGAAAACTCAATTTCACATAAACTATTAACTCTTGCAGCCCCAGTTTTAAGCTTTCGCCTTCCGATAACTGTCATAGATTTCAATTACAGCAGTCACGATAATGACTGTGATGACAGTCCATACCGCCCAATCGATGAAATTATTGACCGATGACATATTGATGTTTAGTTCAGTTGCTAAGTAAGGGATCATCGCTTCGTTAAGGAGAGTGGGATTGGTAGCGATAATCGTCAAGACGACTACGCTGAATACTTTAAGGACAGCATTCACAGTTACAAGCCTCATAGTCCATTGCCGTTCTTTCCATTTAAAGAGCGCCAATCCAATTTCGAGTAATGCAAATGGTAAAACGATAGGCAAGTATGACATCAATACATCTTGATTAAGAGCTCGCATCACCATTTGAAGTCCTTCGCCATCCATTGATCGATAGACGCCGGCAAGATGGTCCGCATTGAAATAAAGAACGACCCAAATCGCTGTCCATACTAAACTAAAAATCACTTCACCCCGTGGAATCACCTTTTTCTTCGAAATGACAAGGACAGTTTTCAATTGTTCGGGAGTCCATTCAGTACCGTATTTTGTAAGGGAGCCATCGCTTTTCGCCATGCCGATTCTTTCAATGAAAACAAAAACGATCGTGACCCAAAAGAACGTTTGAATAAGCACATGTATAATATTGGCGATGATAATGCCAAAACTCTTTATCACGACAGAGAGTACGCTTTCTTCTCCTGAAAAAAGGACAATCGTTTCAACGACATGAACTAAGACGGTAATTAAAATCGCCCACGGAATGATCATTTTCAACGTCCAAAAATAAGCATCGTATACTTTCGGGCCAATCAAATGCATCGGTGTATCACGATAGCTTGCAGCAAGACGTGCTGGATCCCCAAGTTTCGAAAGGACTTCCATTTCTTCTTCCTCGGAATAGTGATCGGGCAACATATCCTCGATAGTGGATCTAAGTTCAAGGGCGATGTCATTCCGTAATTTTTCAGGCAGTCTTCTCGTCACCTCATAAATATAGGCTTCAATCAGTTTCATCATTCTCTTCTCCTTCCAATAATGTCTTCAGTTCAGATGTCATCGTTTCCCATTCCTTTTTCAACTGCTCATAAATTTCACTACCATACTCACTAATTACATAATATTTTCGGGGTCTGCTTTCCGTCGTATCCCAACTGCTCGTCAACAGTTCCTGTTTCTCCAATCGGCGAAGCAACGGATATAACGTACTTTGCTCAATGGCAACGCCTGCTTTCTCAAGACGCTGGACTAATGAATATCCATATTGAGGCGTCCGCAATTGACTCAATACAGCAAGAGTTAACGTCCCTCTCCTTAATTCCGTCGTAAATGATTCCAATAATGGCCCCATAGATGTCACCTCGTCTTCTTATACTATGTATCGTACAGTATTATGATTCACATAACAATAGAGGATTATAAATATAAGTTGTGAAAATTGTTTTGGTGCCTGTGCAGCAAGCAATTCAGACAATGCACTACAATTGAATAAAATAAAAAGTAGAAGCGGCCGAATCAATCTTGGGTTAGCTTCTACTTGCATTTATATTCCTTCTATTGAATTGTCATAAATGTGTGGTGCACAGGTACCGAAAATATACATTCGCAAAAATTTTATTATATTACTTATATTGCGTTTATTTTAAATATTAAATAATTGATAAAGAGATTGAGTAATTGAGAACCGTTGGTGTGGAAGCGGGATTTCACGTGTTGTACATATATGAAATTATGGTTTAGGAAGAACAATGGTGTATCGTTTGACAAAAAACATGCTCTATATGATAATGAATATGTAATTAGAATTATTATAGTTAAGCAGTAGAGGATTTAACAAAATCATCACTGTGGTTTAGGTTTTGATGAAATGACCTAGACTAACTATGAAAAAACATACTAGGAGGAATTTGTCTTATGTCTCTAATCGGAAAAGAAATACTACCATTCAAAGCGCAAGCTTACAATAGCGGTACTGGTGAGTTCATCGAAGTTACTGATGAAAGCCTAAAAGGTAAATGGAGCATCGTTTGCTTCTACCCAGCAGACTTCACATTTGTTTGCCCGACTGAACTTGGCGATCTTCAAGATCAATATGCAACTCTTAAAGAGCTAGGCGCTGAAGTTTATTCTGTTTCAACTGATACGCACTTCACTCATAAAGCTTGGCACGATCATTCAGATGCAATCAGCAAGCTTGAATACATCATGATCGGTGACCCTTCACAAACAATTTCACGTAACTTCGACGTTCTTGACGAAGAAGCAGGACTTGCACAACGCGGTACGTTCCTTATCGATCCAGACGGCATCGTTCAAACAGTTGAAATCAATGCTGATGGCATCGGTCGCGACGCAAGCGTTCTTGTTGATAAAATCAAAGCTGCACAATACGTACGCAACAACCCAGGCGAAGTTTGTCCTGCAAAATGGAAAGAGGGCGAAGAAACACTTAAGCCTAGCCTTGACCTTGTAGGTAAAATCTAATTTATTTCACTATGTGATGGGGGAGGCCCCCTTCCTTATAAAGGAGAGGGGCCCCCTTTATTTTTGAATCTTTTTCGGCAGATGTCTTAGATTTTGAATCGACTCTTCCGGTTTTTTTGATTCAAAATCTAAGGCAATCATGCCGAATGTTGTTTAGTTCAAGTACAAGTTAAGGAGTCGATACATGATGTTAGATGCAGATATTAGAGCGCAATTAGCCCAATACCTCGAATTGATGGAAGGCGATGTGCTCCTAAAAGTTAGTGCTGGAGAAGACAAGGTGTCCCGTGAAATGGCGTCACTAGTGGATGAATTGGCTACAATGTCATCTCACATTAAAGTGGAGCATGCGGAATTGGAAAGAACGCCAAGCTTCAGCGTTAACCGTATCGGAGAAGATACTGGCATTACGTTTGCCGGCATCCCGCTCGGACACGAATTCACTTCATTGGTGCTCGCTTTATTGCAAGTGAGTGGCAGAGCTCCAAAAGTGGATGAGAAAGTGATTGAACAAGTAAAAAAAATTGAGGACAAACTTCACTTTGAATCCTATATTAGCTTGAGCTGCCAAAACTGTCCGGAAGTTGTACAAGCACTTAACCTGATGAGCGTGCTAAACCCGAACGTTACGCATACGATGATTGACGGTGCTGCGTTCAAAGAAGAAGTGGAAAGCAAAAATATCCTTGCTGTCCCGACAGTTTACTTGAATGGCGAGCCATTTACGAACGGCCGTAAGACAATCGAAGAAATCCTTGCTGAACTTGGAAGCGGCCCGGATGCATCTGAATTTGCGGATAAAGAACCGTTTGATGTACTTGTTGTAGGCGGTGGTCCTGCTGGAGCAAGTGCGGCAATCTATGCGGCTCGTAAAGGAATTCGCACAGGTATTGTCGCTGATCGTTTTGGCGGTCAAGTCTTGGATACAGCTGCAATTGAGAACTTCATTAGTGTGAATCACACGGAAGGCCCTAAACTTGCAGCGAACCTTGAGGAGCATGTGAAAGAGTACAACGTTGACGTGATGAACTTGCAGCGTGCGAAGCGTTTAGAGAAGAAAGATCTCATTGAGATTGAATTGGAAAACGGAGCTGTTCTAAAGAGTAAATCCGTAATTCTTTCAACAGGAGCGAGCTGGAGAAATATCGGAGTTCCTGGAGAAAAGGAATTCAGAAATAAAGGTGTCGCTTACTGTGTGCACTGTGACGGCCCATTATTTGAAGGTAAAAACGTTGCGGTTGTTGGTGGCGGAAACTCTGGTATCGAAGCGGCCATCGACCTTGCAGGTTATACGACTCATGTAACAGTGCTAGAATTCAACTCCGAATTAAAAGCTGACGCTGTCTTACAAGAGCGTCTACGCAGCTTGCCGAATGTCACGGTCGTAACGAATGCTCAAACGACAGAGATTACGGGAACAGATAAAGTTAACGGTGTTTCGTATGTTGAACGTGAAACTGGCGAAGAAAAGCATATTGAGATAGCGGGAATCTTTATCCAAATCGGTCTTGTACCGAATACGGCTTGGCTCGGCGACACTGTTGAGCGCAACAAATTCGGTGAAATCCTTACTGATAAGCGTGGTGCAACGAACGTCCCTGGCGTATTTGCTGCAGGAGACTGCTCGGACAGCCCGTTCAAGCAAATTATCATTTCCATGGGATCCGGCGCAACTGCTTCATTAGCTGCGGTTGATTATCTCGTTAGGAATTAATTGGAACATCAATAGATTGGAAGAGGAACAGGTCAAGCAAGTGGACCTGTTCCTTTTTTGTTATTGTTCGTTTCGTAGGGATTCTTTCTCGTAATGTTGTCAATACGTTCCATTTTGGATGGTCGGTAAGTGCCCTTTTACATGAATTCCGTTTATCACACGCCAAATAGTGAATTGTATAGGTATTAATACTTTGCTAGAGGGAGCGTGTCAAAATGAAAAAGTGGATATGGCTAACGATGATTCTCACTTGCGCTTTTGTTTTTGCAGCATGTACCGATGGGAAGGACGACGCGGCTCCGGCCAATGATACAGAAGGAGCGACAGATGGTGAGGTCAATGAGGGGACGAATACAGATCCGGCAGACGTGGATTTGGTCGAAGATGATAAATTGCCTTTCCTTACTGTCAATCTAACAGATAGAGATGGGAAATCGGTTGGAACGGCAGAATTGACCGAGGAAGAGGACGCGTTACGGGTCATGGTGGATGCGAAGAATTTACCTGAAGGCACCCACGGTTTTCATTTCCATGAAAAAGGGGTTTGTGAAGCACCAGATTTTGAATCGGCAGGAGGGCATTTCAATCCGACAGGAGCGAGTCATGGACTTGACCATGAAGAAGGCCCGCATGCCGGCGATTTGCCGAACCTCGAAGTTGGCCCTGATGGAACAGTGAAAGAGGAATTCTTTGTTGAAAATCTTACATTGTTAGCAGGAGAGGAGAATTCTCTATACCATGAAGGTGGCACATCCCTCGTCATCCATGCGGAAGCAGACGACGGCAAAACCCAATCATCCGGCAACTCCGGCGACCGTATCGCATGTGGCGTAGTGGAATGATATTTTCAGAATTTTTCCAGTGTCTGTGCAACAAACAATTCAGATTATGCACTACAATTGTATAAAATACAGAAGGAAGTCAACCGAATCAATCATCGGTTGGCTTCTTTCTATATTTATATAGATCTTGTTGAATTGTCATAAATGTGTCTTGCACAGGCACCTGGAGGCTCTTAAAGAAAGGCTTTGATCTTGCGGAGGATGAATAGGCTGAGTTCCGTCCAAATCCAGCTATAGAAAAGTGAGAAGAAAAGAATGAGGAGCAAGAAAATCAGGTTGAATGAAGAGGCGATTGGACCGAAAACGGGAAAGCTGAGTACGAATAAGGGAAGGCAAATGCCGATACATAATAGGACCCCGTTCGTTAGGACGACATCTGTGCGCTTATTGAGTTTATATAACGCCCATCCTAGACCTAAACCGAGCAATCCGGTCGTAAAAGGAAAGATGAATAATTCGCTCGGCTCGATAAGGAACAATAATAGGATTGTTACGATATAAGTGAAAATGCCGGATCGCAAGGATATTAAGGTGACTATGATGATAGGAGCAGTGGCAAATGGGCTGATGAAAAAGCCGACCGCGGGCAGCAATCCTCCTGCAGATTGTAAGATGGTCGCCAGCGCAGCCATGAATGCCATGAATAACATTTTTTTGGTCGGTGGCCATCGATTGAGAATACGGTGAATGTACTTTGGATGGGTTGGAAGTGATGTAGTGAAATGCATAGTCTCTCTCCTTTAGTAAACAAGCTTTTCTTTATTTTATTTGGAAAAGCTGTATTCTGTGCGGGTTCGGGGTGCCGGAAAGTTGGACGTTTGAATAGAGTAATAAGGAAAATGGAGAGAGGGGATAGGCGTAGATGGCCGACCAATATGTACAAGAGCAAGCTTGGACGAATGGGGAGCAATTTCCACAACGTAGACTGGTACCTGATGATATTATGTTACCGCCAGGCTACAAAATCGAAGTGTTTGCGACCGGTTTAACTACACCGATCAATTTAACTTTTACAGAAGAAGGTGAGATGCTTGTCGCTGATTCGGGAATAACGGATGGGAATGGAAAAGTATTAAAACTGACGGAACAAGGATTTACCGTTATAGCAGATGGATTTCATCCTCCACTGACGGGGATTACGGAATATGAAGGGAATATATACGTGGCTCACCGAGGGTATGTCACAATTGTCCAGCCTGACGGGACCAAAAAGGACATTATCGAAGGGTTGCCAAGCAACGGCGACCATCATAATAACCGGGTCGTTTTTGGCCCGGATCGAAAAATGTATTTTGGCCAAGGAACTGCAACAAATAGCGGCGTTGTAGGGAAGGACAATGATTGGGTGAAAAAACATCCATTCTTTCATGATTACCCAGGCAGCCGGATTACGTTGAGGGGCGAAAACTTTCAAACATCTAGTTTTTTAAATGATTTCCAAGACAGAGTGATACAGACCGGTGCCTATGTCCCTTTTGGTGTAGAAACATATCCGGGGAAATTAGTCGATGGGGTCACACGTGCAAGTGGAAGCATATTGCGGGCAAACCCGGATGGATCGGATCTTGAGTTGGTCGCTTGGGGACTTCGGAATCCGTTCAGACTACGGTTCGATCGGAATAATCGACTGTTTGCGTCGAATCATGGAATGGATGAGCGAGGAAGCCGTCCGGTTGCCAACTCTCCGGATGAATTTCAATGGATCCGGCCGGGATTGTGGTATGGATTTCCGGATTACACAGGAGGAATGCCGGTAACGATGCCGCAATTTCGGCCTGAAGGGAAGCCGCAGCCGGAATTTCTGTTGGCGGCCCATCCAATGCAACCGCCACGTCCAGTAGCAAACTTTCCGCCACATTCTGCGACGATGGGCTTCAGTTTTAATGAAAATCCTTCATTCGCTCCGATCGGTGATGCATTCATTGCAGAGTTCGGATCCGAAGCACCTGAAACGACAGGAGGGAAACCGTCGCCTCTTGTCGGGCATCGTATTTCCAGAATTGACATGATAACAGGGCAAGTGTATCCATTTGCAATTAACCGTACGGGATTGCCCGCCTCTAAAACAAATGGCGGCGGCCTCGAACGGCCTATCGATGCGGTGTTCTCTGCAAGTGGTTCCCTCTATATCCTAGACTTCGGCCAATTTTCCGATGAAAACGCCATTCCCGGTACGGGTGTCATATGGAAAATCGACGTCGAATGAAGTGAATTGTTTAGGTGCCTGTGCAGGAAACAATTCTGACTATGCACTACGATTGCATAACATAAATGAAGAAGTCGGCCAAATCAATCTTTGGTTGGCTTCTTTCTGTATTCTTATAGAGGTAGTTGAATTGACATAAATGTGTGCTGCACAGGCACCGTATTTTGAGTGATGATGAGCAAAACTATGTTATTCTATAAAAAAGAGTCTAGTAAATTTTTACAAGTGTTCAATAAAGGAGCTGTCATAATGCTATTTCCCGAATTAGAAACAGAGCGACTTCGTCTTATCGAAGTCAATAAGGAGCATGCCCAAGGGATATTCGATAATTTTTCAAATCCGGCGGTCGTTCAGTATTATGGGATGGATCCGATGACTGAATTGGCGCAGGCGGAAAAACTGGTAGATCATTTCAGGAATTCTTTTTTAGCAAGTCGCAGCATACGGTGGGCCATGATCCGGAAGGAAGATGGTCGTTTCGTAGGGACAATCGGCTTGAATAATCTTTCGAAAGGAATGAAACGGGCGGAAATCGGATTTGAGATGCATCCGGATTTTTGGCGAACTGGCATCACATCAGAGGCAGTGAAGGCAGTATTGCAATATTCATTCGAAGAGATGGGTTTGCACCGAATGGGGGCTGTCACGTTTTTGGATAATGTGGCTTCCATTAAACTTTTAGAAAAACATGGGTTCGAACAAGAGGGAATCCTGCGCGGCTATCTTTTCCAAAACGGACAATCGCATGACGCGAGGGTATTCTCGGTTTTGAAAAATCAATGAAGGAGGGGGCCTTTTTTGAAGATCCTTTTTGCGTACAATTGGCAAGTCAGAGAGGATTGGTATCGTTGGTGTGAAGAAGTGGAGGAGGCGGAGCTTCTACGCACCCGTACTGGCGGGGTAGGCAGTATTTTAGAGACGTTGTTCCACATTATCGATGTAGAGTGGAGCTGGATCCGATTATTGCAAGGAAAGCCGGATTTTCAAGAAAGCTTTGAAGACTTTAAAAGTCTGCAAAAAGTCCGAGAGCTGGATGCCCGGTTTAAGCCGGAAGTTGAGGAGTTTGTCCGGAATTGGGAGGAAAGCATGGAGCATAACGTCCTGGAGGATACGATGCCCGATGGACGGATTGTAACAGATGCGTGGGGAGAGGTCATGCGACATATTGTTGCACATGAAATCCATCATATCGGGCAGTTGTCGGTATGGTCGAGAGAAATTGGGAAGAAACCGGTTTCTGCCAACGTGATCGGTCGAGGGCTTATTCCGCATAGGATTGATAATTAAGTTGCTTGGGGGATAATAAATGATTTTAGGGAATCCAATTGCTATTGGAAACACCGCGAAGATTTATCTTCACAAAAACAAGATAGTGAAAGTGTTTAATGAGTATTTACCTGATACTGAATCGGCTTATGAGGCGAATAAACAACGATTTGCTCATTCATGTGGACTTTCCGTTCCGAACGTTTTAGACGTCACGATAATAGATGGAAAGCAAGCGATTGTCATGGAATATATCGAAGGGAAAACTATTGGGGAGCTGTTTTTTGCAAACAGGAATCAGGCGGAGTATTACATAGACCTTTCCATTGATATACAGCGAGAAATCCATCAGATCCATGCCGATTCCCTCGAACCGATGTCACAAAAATTACGTCGGCAACTTGAGTCTGCCCCTTCTTTGCATCCAAAGCAGAAAGCGGAGCTCATACAAAAATTGGATTCAATGTCTTATGAAAACAGGCTTTGCCATGGGGATTTTCATTTATACAATTTGATAATGTCGAATGATAAAGTGACGATTATCGATTGGGTGGATGCGAGCGTGGGAGATATCCGTGCTGACGTGTGCCGGACGTATCTTTTGTATTCAGAACTGTCGGGGGAAGTCGCCGAACTTTATTTACGGTTGTATTGTGAAAAAAGCGGATTGTCTAAAGATGAAATTTTGCAATGGTTACCGATCCTTGCGGGAGCTAGGTTAGCTGAAAATGTATCAGACGAAAGTGCCGAACGTTTATTGGATATTGTGAATCTGTACTGTCCTTCGGTTGAATAAACAAGGTGGAAGTAGGTGAACTGTAATGGCTGTAGTGGAAAAAATTCTAGAAAAGAATCAATGCCCTATCCATTATTGGATTACACCCGAACATAAAGGACCATGGCTTATTTTTCTACACGGGGCCGGTGCTGATCATAGAATGTTTAGTGAGCAAATCAATGAACTCGATCCTAGGTACGGAATAATGATGTGGGATGCGAGAGGACATGGTCGATCTAGGCCGATGGGCGATGAATTCAGCATAAAACTGCTCGTTGAAGATTTACTGGCCATTATGAAGAATGAGGGGATTGAAAAAGCGACTTTTATCGGGCAATCTATGGGAGGGAATACGGCGCAAGAGATGGTCTTTTATTATCCTGACAAAGTAGAGAATCTTGTTTTGATTGACTGTGCATGTAATACGTGGAAGCTTTCCGTTGTAGAGAAATTGTCGATCCAGATGGCGCCTTTTATCGTTAAACTTTATCCGTGGAACGCCATGATTGCACAAAGTGCTCGTGCAAGCGCGGTGAAATTGGAAGTGCAGGAGTATCTGAAAGATGCTTTTTCAAAGGTTGGAAAAAAAGATTTTTCGAAATTTTTTCTCGAAACAGCAGCTTGTTTACACTTTGAGAAAGACTATCGAATTAATAAGCCGATGCTTCTTGTGTGCGGAGAACACGATGACACGGGAAATATCAAAAAGACGGCTCCACAATGGGCGAAGCAAGAGCCATATTGTGAGTTTCATTGGATTAAAGATGCAGGGCACTGTTCCAACCAAGACAACCCAGTTGCTTTTAATGAATTGTTTGGGCAGTTTTTACGGGAGTTTACGTAATTGCCTATTCAGGGATAGCATTTTGAATGTTATGGGGGATTTTGATGGAGAAGATGATGAAGAACGAATATGGCTCTCTTACGATTCCTAAGGAAGTATTCAAGTTGATTCAACTGGAGGAAGAGTTGGCAAGGGAGGGCGAGACGCTCGATACAATCGGCTTCATACCGATCGTTCAAGAATTTGCATATCCGATCACACCGATTGACCTCATTCCGTTTGCCAGTACAGGAGGGAATGGAATTCACTTTTGTTTTCTCACTGATTTTGGGCGGATTACAGATTTAAGTGAAGCCCCGATTGCATGTGTCTCACCTACGAACGACCCGCCTATTCGACTAGTGGCACCAACGATACGGGAGTTTTTAAATATGGCTTCTTCGGTGCCCCATGTCGAACTGATTGAAACATGCTGGCCGTGGAACGACATGGAGATGGCCGAAGGCATACTGGAAGAATATCGTTCGGATGAATACCAGAAGAAGAGGGATAAGCTATTGATTCGCTTACGAGAAACGTTTCCTAGCGATGAAGTAGATGTTGCGGAATGTGTTCACCGAACTCTCCAGGAACGGAACAGCAAGATTATCCTTCCCACGTATGATGGACTTGGCGTTGTACCGACCGGTGATGTCCGCACTACTAGACGCTACGATTTTAATCCGGAACGGAGTCAGGATGAAGAGGAACTTACGAATATTCGAAGCTTTTTGAGCGACGCGAATACGGTAGAGAAACTGGGGTTCATCCGCGATGCCTCTTACTGGTATATTCTCTCATCGGATTATGACGTTCAAATTATGAAGTTGGTGTGCGAGATTTTGGAAGATCTCCAATTGGAAGATGAAATAAATAGGTTTGCATTCAGAAACTAAATTGTTAGGGTGCCTGTGCAGCAATCAATTCTTTATGCACTACAATTGCATAAAATAAATGAGGAAACCAACCGTTTTAACATTCGGTTGGTTTCTTTGTGCATTACTATTACTTTTGTTGAATTGTCATAAATGTGTGGTGCACAGGTACCAAATTATCGACACTGAATTCCCAAATGGACGGAGGTTGACAAGAGCAGCTTAAGGGAACAACAAACTATATATAGAAAGGAGTCGCATATGGATCAGATACTTTACATGCTATTTACCTTCGCATATATTGCGTTACTAATTTGGGGATTAAAAGGTGTCGATGCACAAGAGTTTAGCAAATGGACGAGTGTAGTCTATCTTGTCATTATTGCCCTCATCTATGACAATGGTATTTTAGCCATCGGTCATTGGGTCGGAGAAGGGGCATTATTAGAAAGCTTAAATGCAGTTAGGTTTTGGACGCATGCCGTTGTTACACCATTATTAGCGATCTTCTCTATTGGAACGTTACGGGAAATCGACGTTTCTTGGGCGAGGAAAACGTGGGTTACCATTCTTTCCATCCTCTACACCATTGCAGCCATCATAATTGAAATCGTGCTTGTCACTGCAAACCTTCAATTACAAGTTGAAAAAGAATATGGGGTTGTCAGTTATTCATCTGCCGAATCACCTAGTGGACCGCCAATGATGATTCTCCTCATTACCTTTGCTATGCTCCTTGCCAGTGTGGTGTTGTGGAAGAAGACGGGATGGGCCGTGTTTTTCATTGGTGTGTTCATTATGACAATCGGCAGTGCGATCCCGTTTAATGTTGGCAGTAATGCCGTTACGAACTTGTTTGAATTGATTTTGTTGACATCGTTAGTTTGGACAAAGAGGAAGCTAATCCAGGGAGAGCTACATGTGAAAAAGTAAAGAAAGAATCCTACCAGAAATATAGATGGTTTATTTTTTATGGCTGGCAACATAATTTACCTTCGCCTTTTTCAAGCGCAGATGTTAGACTATCAAGCACTCCTAACCAGGCCATTTGATACCAGATAATTGCTTCATTCCAATCCTCAGTGTCTTTAAATCCAATATGTCAACAATTACCTTTGCAGACGAATCATGGATTGATTCGAAACTTACATTAACAATTGTTAATTCATTTTCATTGTTCATCAATGTCGCGAATTGGTCCGGACCTTTCCTCGTAAGTTGCAGCTCTTTTTCGTGAATAAGTTTTGTGATATTACACCCTCTAGTATTCATACCTTCACGATTTTCAGGAATAGAATAAAGTTCGAATGCGCCGTCTGATTTAGGCTCTACAACTGTTTTAAGGTGCGAACCATTCAGAAACTCTGTCAGAGATAGTCCAGGCCTACCAAACTAAATGTTATAGTGCATTAATCGTTAATTCTTTGCTAATTGCTTTATCATTTGTGGTAGTTGTCAAAAGAATCTCTCCTTTTTTGTAAGCACCTTACTTAATCGTCAAGCGATTATCGAACTCCTTCTTCAGTAGCCATGCTTAAATTAATCACGCAGCATAACTTGCAACGTTTTCTTTTTCCATTTCATTTGGAAATACGTATATTGGGCAATGAAGTTGACGCAAAACGTGATTGCGTATGCTGCCCAAACCCCATTCAATTCGAGGGACGTATGGTGGGATAGGAAATACGCGACAGGTACTTCGCATGCCCATATCGCAAGGACCAAAAAGATCGTCGGCCAAAGGACAACGCCAGTTGCACGCATCGTGGCAGTTACTGTTTGCATATGCCCAAAGATAATATAACTCCAAAACGTAATGAATAAATAATTTTTCGCGATGGAAAGGGTTTCGGCATGATCGATGAATAGTCCTAAAATCGGTTGTGCAAACAGATACATGATGCCGATGATTATGCCACCTAGTATATAGTTCAGACGCACACTAATCTGGCGTATTTTTTGAATCATCTCTGTGGAGCTTGCACCAAGGGCCTGCGCAACGAATACGGATGTGGCGATGGCGATGCTCATCGCCGGCATTTGGGCGTACCCACCGACCTGATTGACGACGCCGTAGGCAGCAGTTGCACTGGAACCATAAACGTTCACGAATCCGATTATTGCAATTTCCGCAACTGAAATCGCGACCATACTAATGCTGGACGGTATTGCCAGCTTCAATAATGATGATAAAATATCCTTCTTTAATCTAAAGTATTGCAACACGGTTTTATCCAACCGCAAACTATGTTGTGTCTTGTGTAAATATACGAGAAGCAATAGAAGCGTTATTAGATTCGACAGAACTGATGCATACGCAGCTCCATTCAAACCTAATTCAGGCAAACCGAACCATCCGAACATGAGGATAGGGAGGAATGTAATATTTGCTACAACGCTAATGACGAGGAAAATGAAAGGCGTCTTTGAATCGCCAACACCTCGCAAGAACGTTGTGTACACCATATAGATGAACATGATTGGCAGTGTGAAAAATAAAATACGTGCATACGAAACACTTTGTGCAAATATGTTTTCCGGAGTTTGCATAATGCGCAAAATCGTCTCGATGAAGACGCCCCCGAAAATGGCCACTACGATTGATAACAAAGTCGTCGCAGCTAATGTCACTCCGACGACTTGCTTCATTTTATCAATATTGCCCGCGCCAAAAGTTTGTCCGACCAATATCGAACTTCCAGAACCGATGCCGATCGCAAAGGCCATCAGGAAAAAGAAGAAGGGGAAGAACGCAGATATTGCTGCTAGAGCATCCACGCCTAAATGTCTCCCCACTAAAAACATCCCAAAGATCTGCCCGAGGGATTGTAAAATATTCGCGAACATAATAGGCAATAGAAAACTAATGAATGCTTTCTTTAATGCCTTTTCATCGCGTACTAACGTTTCTTTCATAAAAAATCCTCATTCCTCCAGATTAATAACCCATTTCCTTCAACACGCGTGACAATGTACGCAAACGCTCGCCAATCAGTTCACCGTCATTACTTAACGCTTGATTGAACAATTGGATGTCTTCTTTGATTTGATCATTGTCCGTGCATACTTCAACAGTCATCGCATCCCCTTGCAACCCTACGCGTTTAATGACCGGGTTTTCGGGATCATATAAATCTTCATAGCGATATGCTTCTTTGAAGTGAAGCTGTGCCTCACATACTAAAATGGCGAGATCTAGAACCCGATGAATCGGAAGTTCTTCAGACTGGCGAGACCATTTCCCCCCCGTATGCCGCCACACTTTAGCTGAAATATCCACTTTCCCACGGTCGTTCCATTGTGCTAGCCCAAGCGAAAGTCCTTGAGCATCCGTTTTGTAAGCTGTCCGCCCATCAATACTTGCGTAGTTCTCAGTGACAATAACAGGTTTATGCTTCAAATGAGTTGGTATTTTCATTTTCATTTCTCCTTTACTTATTTACTAAATTACTGCTTTAGTAAATATAATACGGTTTTTGATTGATGTCAATAAAGATGTTATCTGAGTATTAGTAACGAGTATCGGCGAGATTTATGTTGGGACAAGCATGAGGTTGCTCTTGCAGTAAATCATTTCTACAAAAGCACTTGTTTAACCGACTGAAACTTGATACTGGCATATCCGATCTTTAAGCGAGTTACTTTAAAGATTTAATTCAAAAAGGAGTGAGCTTATTAAATCTTAAAGCAACACTCCTTTTCCTATGAGTTATTTTGGCTTCCTGTTCTTCATCACATCTGCCATTTGACGAGAATTAAGGTCATCTTCCTCATTCAACTTATTGATAATGTTGTTGTAGTCTTCCTCATTTCGATTTTGGCTTAATTTATAGGCAGCTTGAATTTCTTGTATGTGAATTTTAAATCCAACAACACCTTTTATTTGTTTTTTCGTTTCGGAAGAAAGAGTTTCCCACAAAACTGCATTCTCGCGATGATGCTCGTATTTTTGTAATAACAGTGTAAGATCTTTTTCCAACTCCTCCTCACTCATCAAAGAAGCTGTTCCATATACATGCACTGCTTGGTAATTCCAAGTTGGTACATTTTCATGGTTATACCAAGAGGACGAAATATAAGCGTGTTGCCCTTGAAATATGATAAGGACATTCTCACCTTCAAACGTCTTCCATTGCGGGTTCGCATAAGCCATATGCCCCGTTATATAAAAAACTTCACCGTCTTTCAGTAACTGCATAGGCAAATGAGTGGCAGTAGGTTGTCCTTTTTCCGTCGTGACAATGATGCCAAACGAGTTTTCTTGAATAAAGTCCCAAACTTCATCGACAGAAGAGACTTTAAAATACTTAGGAATATACACAGCAATCCACCTTCCAAAAATTATTAGAGCGTTTTAGTTATTACATAATCAATAAAAAGAGTGGGCTCTTGTTACCGTTACGTAACGTGCCACTCCTTTATCTATCATTTTTTTCCTCAACCTCGAAGAATAAATAATACGGTTGTTTATCGAGCTCTTTCAATTGCAATTGGAAATCGAATTCATCTCGCTGTTTTTCGTTCATTGGCAAGACGTAGAACGGGATGTTTTTAGTATGCGCAAGCTCTTCCATTCTGTTTCCTTTCGCGAGACTGCCGTCATCGAGCCAGAGACGATACGTAATTTGCTCATCGTATTCGGTAATAAAGATCAATCTCCATGCAAAGTACGTTTCATCCGTCGGGTCGCTAATCGCGGCATGTTTCACGTATGGCTGGACGACAATCTCGATGATATCATCGAACGGCACGATTTGTTCCTTGCCGTTCCAGTGATGGGTTACAAGTCCGTCAACTTCATGCACACCACGATAGTCAGCCCACATCATATATTGATAACCCGCATATATACCCGTAACAACAACTGCAGCAATCGCAATTACACTTTTAATCCTTCGCGTTGTTTCATAAAAAGGGAAGGCAAACAATAATAATAAAACGAGGATGAAGCCGATAGAAAGGCCGCCTATATTATCAGACGCAATCGTTTCGAATAACACAAAATGACTGTTGGAAAACGTCTGCTCTTTCAAGTCCTCGTAACCTTCAAAGGAAAGTAGGAGGGCTGGAACGAGGACGACAACATAGATATACGCCCATAACCATCGGAAACCGTTTTCCTTCGCCTTCCTTACATTAGTCCTTACAATCTGTCCAACCGCATAAATCGGTAAGCTAATGACAAAAATGCCAAATACCGATGCTGCAAAGTCCTCTTCTAATGTGACGATACCACCTAAGGCAATGAACAGACTGAAGATGATTAGTACAATTCCAAATCTCCTTCTCATACACTCACCTCTACCACTATTACGTGGCGGTGTACCGAGAAGATTCAATTGTTTTAAAATTAAGCAGGATTTGCTAGCCAACGCACAGAAGTAAATGGTAAAAGGAGTCGATTGAAAATGATTACTGACGTAGATAAAGCGTTTCTACAAATGGCGTTAGAAGAGGCAGAGCAAGCGCTAAACGAGAATACATATCCTGTCGGGGCAATCCTCGTGGATGATCAATTCAACGTCATTGCAAAGGGGCGAAATCGGGTGCATACGTATAAAGACGCTACAGCGCATGCGGAAATTGAAGTGATTCGCAATGCAGGAGAGGCGATCTTTGACGCGAAAATACATAATAAATCGTTCACACTGTATAGTTCGTTGGAGCCGTGTCCAATGTGTACGGGTGGAATTCTGTTTGCGAAAATCCAAAGAGTTGTCTGGTTGCTGAATGACGATTTAGGATTTGGCGCTTTTCAAAAGATGAAGGATGCTGCTATTTTTGAAGCTAAGTTTCATAAAATCGAGATGATTGCGGAGCCGGATGAAGAACTCAAAAGCCGGCAACTTAATCTCATGCGTCAATGGGAGAAGAGCTCTAATCATATTGCAAATTTACGTTACGCTAGTAATATAGCGACAACTTTTAGTAAATAATGGGCTCTTTCTTTACGTTCATCTTTTCGCACTTCACTTCGTAGGATAAAGAAGCATGGAAAGCGCCTAAATTCAGGGGATAGGAGGTGTGCAAGTTGGCAAAAGTGTCTTTGCATATAAGCCGGCTGTTTTTAGGCATCGTTTTTTTAGTCGCAGGATTGAACGGCTACTTTGTCATCTTCGGCTTGGAGCCGTTCATCGCAACGAGCCCTGAGGCAATGGCGTTATTCGAATTTACATATCTTCTCATCGTAGAAAAATCAGTAGAAGTTATTTGTGGGATCTTGTTGCTAGTAAACCGCTTCATTCCAATGGCCATTGCAATACTAACTCCAATCGTCGTCAACATCTTATTACTCCATCTGTTCCTCGATCATTCATTACTACTTCTCGCCGTCCTGCTTGTCATTGCTCTTGGCTATTTGCTGTTCTCTTACAGAAAGAACTTTCTTGGAATAGTGGAGAGGAAAGCAGATCCCTCTTAAATAGCCCCGGAAGTGCGAGTGCAACAAAAATTCTTGTCTCGAAAAACAGAAAGCTGTATCATAATTGACGTAGCATCGATACGGCTACATATCGGGAGGTGATGTGAAGATGGCAAAACAAATGGCATTGCCAGCTTCTAACAAAACTCATGCAAAGCCGAATGAGGAAAAGGCGATACTTTGCATGGGGCGAATGGACGTTTAATCGCCTATAGGAAGGTTTCCATTTCTGAGTTGAACGCTTTGCGCTTTGTTTACGTACTCAAAAACAAAGGAGCTAACAGAAATGAAGAATGAACAATTTCTAAGAAACGATCAATATAATTTCATTAAAAGACAAGTACAACAACTCGTGAATGGCCACGCAACGGTGAATGACCAACATGTCATTGGCGCCCTTGAATCACTTTCTATTGAAAAAGTGACGGATTTGTTTACAGACGTGTCGGATGAGCAAAAAGAAATCCTTAACAAAATTGTAGAGATTGCGGATAAAGAAGAGGCAGAGCAATACTTATCCGATTTGGAATCCTTTATCATGCCATTCACCAAACCTTCGGAGCAAAGGCTGAAAAAGCTATTCCCGAAAGTGAAAAAAATGAAGCTGCCTGCAGATGGCTTGGACTATAAGAAAATGTCCTTTTTAAGTTTTGACGATATCGGAACGAAAAAGAGATATATTATTGCGCCGAGTCGAAAAGGCATGATTGGCCTTTTGGGCACTTACGATGAAATGAACGTCAAGCAAATATGCGCAATTTGCAACCGCTTGACGCATGTCTGCATGTTTATGACAAAAACAAAAGGTGAAATTCCAGGCACGTACACGAAAAAAGGCAATTACATTTGCCAAGATACAGAGGATTGCAATCACCATGTATGGTCTTTAGATAAACTATATGAGTTTGTTGATAACATTAAATAAGGTATTGAAGAAACCAGCCGGCCTCGGTTGGTTTTTTTTTGCTTATATAGATAAACTGAACGTATGAAGAGTACTTATGAAGGAAATGGAGAAATTAATTCTTTGAAATGAAAGGTATACATATTGTTTTTAAAAAAAGTCACCAACGAGCATCTTCAAGTGTGTTAGTAGTGAAAGGGGGTTGAGGGATGTTGCAACAAGTAGCTTGGTCGGATGAACTAGATGTAGAGCGAATCGTTGATACATACGGCAATATGCTGTTTAGGATATGTCTTGTTATGTTATCAAATGAGAAAGATGCGGAGGATGTCGTACAAGATACTTTTATTACGTATCTAACGAAATCTCCGACTTTCAACGATTCAGAACATGAGAAAGCGTGGTTGATCACGATTGCGACGAATCGCTGCAAGAATATGAGAAGGTACAATTTTATTCGTAAACATATGGATATCAGTGATGTGCAGCTATATTCCAAGGATGATGAGAACTATGGCTTGCTCGATCAACTTATGAAATTGCCAAATAGACATAAAATTGTATTGCTGCTTTATTATGTGGAGGGCTATAAAGTCGATGAAATAGCAAATATCCTTACTATTACAGTATCCGCTGTAAAAAAGCGATTACAACGGGGACGAGAGCTGCTTCGAGAAAGGTATCGAAAGGAGAATGAATATGGACTTTGAGAAGATTAAAGATGCTGTTAACTCTATTGAAATGTCAAAAGCTATGGAAGAACGTGTGAAAGAGAATATGGGAAAGAGAAAATCGGGACAAGTGCTTTTTAAAAGGTGGATTCCGATAGCAAGTGCGTTGGCGATCCTATTGGCAATCATGATGGGGATTCCTTATTTTAATAAAAATGGTGAGCTCCAAGTTGCAAATTTTGCAATCACGGCTTATGCATTGAGTGATGATGCGAATCAGCTGAATACAACGATTACATCAGAACAAGCTTCTATTGAATTAGCAACTGAAGATAGATTGGGGATTATGAGTATAGGCGGTGACGGAGATAGGTTAATCTTTACAGATGTTATGCTTAAAATAACTGGAGAACAGATTGAGTCAATTACGTATACAATGAGCCAAGGCAAGTTTGTGGAAGATGTTACATTTACATCTGAAAAGCATCCAGGCACTGAATGGTTACGATCGGAAAAGATAAATTTTGTTATTAGCGAACCTGGTTCAGGTGTATATGAAGGTATAAGGAATATCGGGAGAACGTACACAGTTGCCTATAATGAACAGGATAAATATAAATATACCCTTGCCATTCCTCACGACGGTAATAATGTAATAGTTGACGACGTAATCATCAACGTACTTGTGAAATATACAGATGGAAGCACAGAACAACAAGATATTGTTGTAACGCAAGAAGCAAATTCCATTTCATTGAAGCTTAAATAAATTGTGTCGGTGCCTGTGCAGTGCACTATTCAAATTATAAGCTACAATTGCATGAAATATATTGAGAAGTCAACCGTATCAACATTTGGTTGACTTCTTTCTGTATTTAAATAATTTCTAGTGAATTGTCATAAATGTGTGCTGCACAGGCACCTGGATTTTGGCACGTTTTCGGAAAGTGTTTCGTACGCTAAAGGGATAGTGAAAACGTGTAAGGGGGATTGGCAGTGGCTACTATTGAAAATTTATGTAAGCAATTTGGCGATATGTTGAATGGAGAAAGTAAGGTGGACAAAGGGGTTTGTACAGTATCGCTTCACCGGGCTTTTCACGCGACAGTTCAAGGGAAGGGGAGCACCAAAGTAATGCCCGCTAATGTGTCGTTTGAGTCACTTGATCAAAATGGCCGGGCGTTGAACTTGGTAGAAATAGCAGTTCTCCAAGAAGAAATTCCGGCATTTATGCAATCTCTGACGCAACAAGGGCTGATCGTTAGTGCATTGCATAATCATTGGCTCTACACGAATCCATTGATCATGTATATGCACATCCAATCCGTAGAGCCGCCTCTCGACTTCGCGAGAAAATTGGCTTATTCTTTCCAGTATTTGAGCAGCTACCCTATTGCAAAATAAGCGTCCCATACCTGAATTTGGTTCAAAGACACGTAACGCGTATAATTAGGAATACTAGACCAAACATTCATGAAGGCGGCGTTTACGATTCAACATATACATTTATTGCAAAAGGTCATCGATACGATTGAAGAACATATAAAGGAAGAGATCAAACCTGAAGAATTGGCGAAAATGACCGGGTACTCACCTTTCCATTTTTACAGGATCTTTCATCAGCATATCGGCTATACCGTTATGGATTATGTCGTAAAAAGGAAGCTGCAGCACGCATTATTCGAGTTGGTGAACGGTAAAAAAGTGATAGAGATTGCTCTCGACTACGGATTTGAAACCCATTCGGGATTTACGAAAGCGTTTAAACGAGTTTTTGGAAGTCCTCCAAGTTTATACCGGCTGCATTGTCCAACTTCATTGTCACCGAAACTGGATTTACTGAACTTGCGCCAAAAAGAAGTCGGCGGCATTGTGATGCAACCGAAAATTGTGCAGAAGGACGGCTTTACGATTGCTGGTAAAACATATGAAAGCAAGGTCGACAGCGTATTTTACACGAGGGATGCCCCTGCTTTCTGGGATCAGCGCATCGCGCCAGAAGAGGCAATTGAAACGATGTTGTATGAAAAGCTATCTCCGAAAAAGCACGGGGAATATTGCGTTAATCTGAATGAACGGGAAATGAATGATTCATTCACGTATTTATTCGCAGTCGATTGTGATCATGAAGATGCCCAATTACCAGAAGGTCTTACAAAGCTGCAAATAAAACCCGCGACATATGCCGTATTTAAAATTCCACCAGTAGATGTGGAGCGGTTCGTTCCGGCGATTAAAGGGACATGGAAATTCATATTGGAGGATTGGCTGCCACAATCGTCTTACGAAGTCGATGAACAAGGATATGATTTCGAGTACTATGATGAACTGTGCCACCACTGGCTGTACAAAAAAATCACAATGGAAATTTATGTGCCAATCAAAGAAAAAGACAAAGTGTGATCCATTCACACCTTGTCTTTTTTTAAGACGACCGTATACAGATACAAAACTGGCATGACGAAGCAGGCGCTTGCGACAATAGCGGTTTTCACTGCGAATCGTGATGCGATCACTCCAATGATCGGCCCGCCGCCAATTTGGCCGATGGCATCGACTTGGCCTTTTACCGAAAAGAAGGTCGCACGTGTCGAGGAATCGGGGATGATTTTATTCAGCCAAATATCCTCCAACGGATACATCACTTGCCTTGTCACTTCGACCAAGACGTAAAATAGTAGCAAACTGACGACAAGAGCTGAGTATGCGAAGCCGATGAGTGAAGCAACTATAAGAGCACTGCCTATGAAAAGGGCTACGTAAATATGTCTCAAATTCAAATGGATCATGCTTCGGTTCATAAAGTGAAGCACCGTGAACGAAAGTAAGACGACAATGAATTGAAGTCCGCCCATGAACAGGACTAACTTTTCGTTCGTTAATGAAGCTAGAGAAGACGCTTCAATAAAATGCGTCATCCATAAACGATCGAATCCTTCGCTGTACAATCCGATAAACAATGCAATGAGAAGCAGCATTCTCATGAGGAAACTCGCTTTGGCATACACAACGATTTTTTTCATATTCCCTTTCATGCTTTTCCACGCCGAAACCCTTTCGCCTGTCCGCAACGGTTTGAAGTTCTTCTCTTCCATGAAAAACAGTAAGTAAACGGCGAGCCCAAGCATGCAGATGCCGCCTATAATGATGGGCAAGTTAATCATAAAATAGCCCGTCAATATACTCAGAGGAATGGCAATGATTTGCCCAAGTTTCCCAAACTTCGCTCCTCTAATAAATGCAAGAGACGCCCGTTCTTCCCCGATTTCATCAGCAATCCAAGCCTGTTGAGCCCCACTTGTAAACGTATAGCCGATGCCCCATGCGATTTGAGAGAAAATGACAGCGGCAAATAAAGGGAAAATCCCTTCCATCATAAATCCGAATCCGATTAAGAAATAGCCGATGATGAGTGAAAGCTTCCGGCTTTTGACGTCTGCAATTACTCCGGTCGGGATTTCAAATAGGAAAACCGTCAGCTCCAATACGGTCCCAACCAAAACGAGCTGAAGCGGATCGAGCTTCACGACTTGTACATGATACAGCAAGTTCACGGTAAAGATAAAAGTGAAAAACAGTTGTGATAAAAAGCAAGTGAATAAGTAAACTGCATATGGATCTTTCTTGTTGAATGTTCTCATAATCTTCCCCCTCGACCTAATTATAGGGAAAGGGCATTCTGGCATCTGTTCCAAATTTGCGGTTTTGAGTATTTGAAGGAGAATGGCTTGGATTCATTTGGTGATACATCAACCGTTGTTGTTCACATTAAACGACTGCGAGAAAAGATAGAATTCGATCCGAAAAACCCAGTATTTCTAGAAACGATCTGGGTTCTGGATATCGATTTAATAATAATTGAAATTTGTCAAAAGCATATTTAGATCCGATGAAAATATGTACTTAGTATATGATTTCATCGGGTTTTTTATTGTTGTTCCAACTGTTAATTAATGAATTTTAGCGATATACAACTATTTCTCTTTGACAAACTATATACTTAGTATATAATAAATCGAGAATGGGAGGAATTCATATGATTAAAGTTAGCAATCTACAAAAAGAATTTTTGAATGGGCAAGAGCCAACACAAGTGTTAAAGGGTGTAAATTTACATATTGAAGAGGGAGAATTCGTAGCGATCATGGGACCAAGTGGCTCCGGAAAAAGTACGTTGCTCCAATTGCTTGGAGGTCTCGATGTACCGACTGATGGAGAAATTGAAATCGATCATGCACCAATACATGACATGAAGGAAAGGGAACGAACAGTTTTCCGGAGAAAGAAACTGGGCTTCGTATTTCAAAATTATCAATTGCTTCCCAACTTGACGGTCGAAGAAAATATAGCGTTTCCCCTTCATGCAGACGGAAAACTAACGCCAGAAAACATTGAATGGATCCATGAGTTAACCCGATCTGTTGGATTAGAAGGATTGAATGGCAAGCGTGCGAATCTTTTAAGTGGAGGCCAACAGCAACGTGTCGCGATTGCACGAGCGTTAGCGAACCACCCAACCGTTTTATTGGCTGATGAACCGACAGGGAATTTGGATCGAGCCAGGGCGGAGGAAATCCTCGTTTTGCTGTCCACTTTTCATCGTAAAAACAAACAAACGATTGTAATGGTGACTCATGATATTTTTGCGGCTGGATTTGCGGATCGCATCATTCTCTTTAAAGATGGAATCATCGATCAAGTTATCTCTAGGGAGGATAGTGACTATGCTAAGTATTTGGCGAATTTCATGGCGTAACATGACGCAAAACAAAAAAAGGTTATTCTTCACTTTACTTGCGATGGTTTTAGGAACGGCTTTTGTAACGTCCATGTTAATTGCCGACAAAACGACGGATGATGTGTTTGATTACTATGAGCAAATGTATGTGGCGAATGCGGATTATTGGGTTTTAAGTGATGACTATACATTCCCTGAAGATCTGATTTCACCTATCCTCCGTGAACCCATTGTGTCAAACTCATTGCTTGCGCTTGATAAGCAAGCTTTCTTCGAGCTTGCGGATGATCGGTCCCTCAGTCAAAGGGCCGTGCGAATTACAGGGGTGAGCGATCAAAGCAGTCCTTTACTAACACTTCCGGTCATTGAAGGTAAGTTGGATAATGAAGGACTCGTCGTCCCAGAACCGGTCGCAGACCTTTTAGGTAAGGGTGTCGGAGATACAATTCAGTTTACCGGAATGGGGGAAGCACAAATTTCCGCCATCGTCGAGTACACCCAACTACTAGCAAGTCCCTCCAATTGGGAACGGGCTGAATCGACTAGTTTTCGTGTAATGGCTCCTCTTTCATTACTTAGAGAATGGACTGGAAAACAGGATGAAATCACTTATATGCGATTTCAAGTGGAAGGGGATGGAGAGGAACTTTTTAACACTTTCCAGCAAAACTTCCAAGGAACGAGCGCATATATTGAACCGGTCGTTGCGGATGACTTACAGAGCAATGACATCGGTGGGCTTTACACGTTTTTCTATTTAATCGCCGGTTTATCCATTTTCATAAGTGGGTTTATCGTTTTTAACATGATCTACACAAGTGTGATTGAGAGAAAAAAAGAATTTGCTATCATGAAAAGTCTCGGTTATACGCAATCTTCCGTTTCCAAGCTTGTATTGATTGAAATGACGCTATTGGCATTTATCGGTACTGCGATTGGCGTACCGCTTGGAATTTGGCTTGGAGATCTGTTCATGAAAGCTCTTCTCGGAGTATTTGAATTCGATATGGTTTATACATTGAATTGGGAAATGCCTTCATTAATAGGTGTTCTCATCGGTTTGTTATTTCCGATTGTATTTTCTCTCTTCCCAATCTATTATGCGGGAAAGACTTCAATCTTATTAACAATGAAGATGGCAGATCGTACGACTTCCACATCGAAACGGCATTATGTAAAAGCGTTTTTCGGCGTCGCGCTCCTTTTACTGGGAACAATCGATCACCCTGTTTCCTATGCAGCGATTATCGCAGGAGCTATTCTTTTATTCCCGTACCTGTTAAATGGTCTCAGTACACTCATGAAACCGGTGTTTGTTACCTTTTATAAGTATCCCGGTACATTGGCGTCCCGTAATGTTACGCAACAATTAAACCGAAATGGAAATACAGCGGCTATCCTAGCCATTGGTATAGCAGTTATTTTGTTGTTAAGCGCTGTAGTAGAATCTGCACCAAGAGGAATCGATAATGATATTAGAAGCACTTATGGCGGAAATATGAGAGTCAAATCAGAGGCGCCGTGGTCAGCTGAAGATATGGAAAAAATACTTTCGTATGGTGGCGTGACAAATGTTGAATCGTTAGCTGAGGCAAATCCTATTACATGGGAAACGATTGAAGGGCAAATGAGGCAATTCTCCGTTCTGGCGGTATGGGAAAACGGCCCTGCCATATATACTCACGAACAGGAAAAGGACATTACTAATCGTTTACGGCAAAATCCTTCCGTCCTGCTTGGCGAACGAGCTTTTGCTGAGTGGGGAGGTACAATTGGCGAAAGTATTGTCTTGAATACCCCGAACGGAAAACAGTCTTTTGAAGTGATCGGTGTTGGGAAAACATCGCATTATGCTGGTTATGTTGCTTTTATGGATGCTCTCGTCATGAATGATGTATTCGGATGGACAAACAGTTTTGATTTGCTGCTGTCCGTAGATAAGGAGTCGTATGATACAATACGGGATCAATTATGGACTGATTTTAGTAGCCACCTTTCCAAGGTAGAAACAGTTGAGGAGGAAATACAGTCGACAAGCTCCGCAATTTCGGGAATGAACGAGCTTCTCGTTGTCATGTTGGTCCTCGTCGTCGGGTTAGCTAGTATCGGTACAGCAAATACATTGTTGATGAATACGTTGGAACGCGTATCGGAGCTTGGAACGATGCGGGCCCTCGGGTTTACGAAACAGCAGATACGGAATATGATATTGGCTGAAGGCGTGCTCATTGGACTGGCAGGAGTGGTGGGAGGACTGGCAACAGGTATCCTATTAATCTTTTTGACAAGCAAATCACAGCTGATGGACGGGTTTCTATCTTTCCAACTGCCATATAGTGACATGTTGCTAGCAATAGTCGCAGGGGTTTTGCTAAGCTTGGCCGCAGCCTGGATTTCCAGTAAGAGTGCAAGTAAAATGGATATCCAAACATTACTCAAAGAAGGTTGATAAATTGTCAGTCAAGTACGGTATTTTAACGTTATTATACAAGCAAAAAAATCATGGGTATGAATTGAAGTTAGAATTGGATTCCCTGCTTGGCACGAAAGGAAAAATCAATCCGGGTCAAATCTATACGACTTTGGATCGTCTTATTCGCGATCAGCTTGTCTCTTCGGCGGGAATAGATCATCAGGAGAGAAAGTTATACGAATTGGAGCCAAAAGGCAAGGAAGAATTGGAAAAGTGGTTGCTGGAGCCGGTGCCTTACAACACAACAAAAGAGGATTTCTTCTTTAAATGGAGTTGTGCTCGCAAAATTCAGTTCCATGAAGAACAGCGGATGCTGGAGCAACAGAAAACGTTAATCATTCAAGAAGTGATGGAATTGACCCAATTAAAAACGGAATTTCTATTGGAGGGGGACGAAACGAAATATTTATTGACCACCGGCATGTTATTCCATTTAGACGCAGATTTAAACTGGATCAACCAAGTCGTAAACCGGAACCGTTGAAACTTAACCCAATTTCTCGATTTATTAAGGAGAAATTGGGTTTTTTAATGCAGTTCATTTAATAAAGAGGAGACCATTATACAGTCTGTATCATCTCTATAAAATTTTGAGCCGCCTTAGACAAGCTATGATCTTTGAGCCATATTAATCCGACTGATCCAGTCAACTCGGTTGCACTTGCTATACGATAAGCATTTATCGGATATCCTCCAAATCGATGAAGTAAGGTTTCTGGAACAATTGATGCAGCAAAGTCAGCTGTCACTAGATCCATTAAAAGACTAATATCAGAGCACTCCCCAACAATAGTAGGCTGTAATCTAAATCGGGAAAACGCTTCTAGAATTAAATAATGTACACCTAATCCCTCTGTACTTGGAAAAAGGAGAGGATATTGTTGAATATCAGTAAGTGATATTTCTTCATTACATGATGGAAGTTCTTTAGAGGTAATGAAATAAAATGGCTCGTTACATAGATGAAGTACAGAAAAGTCGTCCAATGGTAGTGGCAAGCGGATAATTGCCAATTCCACAATTCGGTCCCTGACTAATTGACAAAGATGTGAAGATTCATTTTGTTGAATTTTATATGTAATCTTCGGGAATTGTTTTTGAAATTGCTCAAGAACCTCAGGCAGTCCGCGAACAGAAAAGGTGTTGACTCCAATCGTGAGCCTTCCATTTACGCCTTTACCGACTTCCATTACTTCTGTTTTCGTTTTCTCCAACAATTGAGTTATTTCTAAAGCATTTTTGTATAGAGCATTCCCTGCCTCTGTCACTTCCAAATACTTTCCGCTTCGCTCGACTAATTTTGAACCGAGCTCCTTCTCCATCGCTTTCAATTGCTGGCTTAATGGCGGTTGGGACATATGAAGTCTTTTAGCAGCGGCAGAAATCTTCCTTTCTTCTACAATCGCAATGAAATAGCGCAGTTGCCGAATATCCATCATTAACATCCTTTTCATTAGGTATATGCAAAACGTTAGTAGAACCAATTTTATTAATATTTTTCATATAAATAACCTAATGATAACATGGAGATATAGGAGGTGCAGGGCTATTTTGAAGCTGAAAGTGATATGTATGAGTTTCCTTGTAGTTATGCTTACTGCATGTAGCACGGCTCCAAACTCCGAGGAAAGTTCACCTATACAAGATAAAGAGGAGGGAACTGCTATGGAACAACAGCTAATCTCTGCAGCAGCAGAAGGAGACACAAAAACCGTTTTAGAACTATTGGAAGACGGAGCAAATATTAATGCGCAGAATAACCAAGGCGTTACAGCCGTAATGGCAGCGACGCAAAAAAACAAAGTAGATACAGTTAAGGTACTTATCGAACAAGGCGCAGACATAAACATTCAAAATAACAATAAGGATAATGTGCTTTTATATGCTGGAGCAGAAGGATTGCTTGAAATTGTGAAGCTTGCTATTCAAGCTGGTGCAGACACAACAATTACAAATCGTTTTGGTGGAACTGCGCTCATTCCGGCTTCAGATCGAGGACATGTGGATATTGTGGAAGAGCTTGTAAAGAACTCTGACACGGACGTGAATCACCTTAATAACTTACATTGGACTGCATTGTTGGAGGCTGTTATTTTAGGAAATGGAAGGGAGAACTATCAACAAATCGTACAATTACTAGTTGACCATGGTGCTGATGTCAATATTACTGATAGAGATGGAGTTACACCATTAGAACATGCGGAAAAACGTGGATTTAAAGAAATTGAACGTATTTTGAAAGAAGCAGGTGCGTAATAATTTTATCGTGATAAACTATGTTTATCATTTTAGGGAGAGTTTTCATTCTATTTTGAACTCCAGGGATGGATTTATCAAAGGGGAGAGATTGTTTTGACTTTATTACTAAAGAATGTGCGTTTGGAAACAGGGTATTTGTATGATCAAACGTTTGTCACGGCGACAGAAACGAAAATAGTTGATGTATTGATCGAAAATGGAAAGTTTGTTGAAATAGCTCCAACAATCGAAGCAAGCGATGCAGTTGTAATAGATGCCAAAAACCAATTACTCGTTCCATCGTTCAAAGAAATGCATACACATATTGATAAAACATATTTCGGTGGGGAATGGAAAGCGCCAACTCCAGCAACAGAGGGTATTTTTACTCGCTTAAAAGAAGAAGCGACTTTATTGCCAAAACAATTGGATGTAGCTGAAGAGAGAGCACATGCGATGGTGCAACATTATATAAAAAACGGACATACACATATTCGTACACATGTGAACGTTGACCCGCAAATTGAGACGAAACATATGGAAATCGTAAAGCGTGTTTTGGAAAGTTATGAAGATCAAATTACATATGAAATCGTTGCATTCCCACAACATGGTATTTTACGTAATGGACCAGAATTTTTAACAATCCTAGAAAAAGCATTACAAATGGGAGCGACCCATATTGGCGGGGTGGACCCTGCTTCAATGGATCGCAATAGTGGGGAAGTTTTAAAAACTACTTTTCAATTAGCTGAAAAATACGATGTTGCAATCGACATTCATTTACATGACCGAAACACTTTAGGTGAATTCGAAATCCTACAGATTGTGAATGAAATGGAACGAAGATCTTTTAATAAAGAAGTAACTCTCAGTCACGCATTCGCTTTTGCAGATTTACCACCACAAGCATTAGACAATCTAATCGATCGAGTGGCTGCACATAATATTAGAGTGACAACAACGGTTCCAATTGGCGCAGGCCCGATTACAATCCCTGTGAAGTATATGTATGATCGTGGCGTAAAAGTTTCTTTTGGGCATGATAGCCTCATCGATCATTGGTCTCCTTTTGGAAGCGGCGATACGATACAAAAATTAAATCAGTTTATCCAACGTTTTGGCTACATTGACGAGTGGCATATCGGACAGTCATTGAAATATGCTACAGGCGGATTAACACCATTAAATGACGAAGGCGAGCAACAGTGGCCAAAAGTTGGGGATACGGCCAATGCGCTACTTGTGGATGCAGTGAGCTCCGCGCATATGATTGCTAGACAGTGCCCTATTTCGACAGTGATTTCAAAAGGGAACATCATTCATGAAGAAGAGATAGAGCTTAAGGGGGAATTCCGATGAGCACATGGCTACGAAACGTTCGACTGGAAATTGGTGAAACAACGTATGAAGATGGCAGCATTCAAACCGTAACCGATTTGTTTCATATTCAAGTTTCGGAAGAAGGAATTCAGACGATCATTCCCGCAACTGAAAATGTGCCAGATGCTGATGCAATTGATATGGAAGGGAAATTAGCGCTTCCTGCATTCAAAGATATGCATAATCATTTGGATAAAACGTATCTCTCATTAGGGTGGAGGGCTTGTCGTCCTGTAAAAAGTTTATCCGAGCGATTGGCTTTTGAAGCTGCTGAGTTGGAGGAACTTGCTGAAACAGCGGAACAAAGAGCATCCGCCATGATTGAATTGCACTTGAGTAATGGTGTGAATCATATTCGAACGCATGTGAATATTGATCCCTTCATTAAATTGAAAAATTTAGAAGGCGTTAAAAAAGCACTGGAAGCTTATGATCAATATGTAACGTATGAAATTGTCGCGTTTCCTCAACATGGCTTGCTAGCTCATGAAGAAATGCCCGACTTACTAAGACAAGCATTGGAATCTGGTGCAACGATCTTAGGAGGACTGGACCCTGCAGGCATTGATAAAGATATCGAAAAATCATTGCAAGTCACGATGGATATTGCGAAAGAGTATGATGTCGATGTCGACATGCATCTGCATGATAGAGGACAAGTAGGTTTCTATACGATGGATAAATGGCTGGACATGGTGAAAGAACAAGACTTTAAAGGATCCACTGCTTTCAGTCATGCATTTGGTTTAAGTACATTGACGCCTCCTATGCAAAGGCAATTTACCAAGAAAATGAGTGAGCTTAATGTGGAGATTATGTCTACCATCCCTATTTCTATTAACTCTCAGCTCATTCCAATTGATATTATGCGAGCGGCAGGCGTTAAAGTTGCGTTAGGCTGTGACGGCTTTTTTGATTCTTGGAGCCCTTATGTTCCTGGAGATGTTTTGGAGAAAGTACATAACTTCTGTGACTATACAGGGAAATCAAGCGAACGGTCGTTACGCGAAAGTTTAAGCTTGATTACGAAAGGCGTCACACCTTTGAATCATGAAGGTGAACAAGTGTGGCCGATGGTTGGAGATGAGGCCAGTTTTGTATTTGTCGATGCCAGCTGCAGTGCAGAAGCGGTTGCAAGACTACCGAAAAACAGGAAGTTGATGCATAAAGGGAAATTGTACAAGTAAGATATAGGATAATTAATGTGAGAACCCAAACCACTTATGGTCTGGGTTCTTCTTTATTGAATCCACGCAGTTTTCACCCGAAAGCGGCTATTCTGTTATAATTAGGAACGATTCTTAACTCATCTATTGCAGGTATGCATGGACAACGATAGAGAGGAGACAACAGATGCATACTTTGAAACAACAATGGTTCGGCAATATCCGGGCAGATATATTGGCAGGAATCGTTGTAGGACTTGCACTTATTCCTGAAGCGCTCGCGTTCGCGTTCATCGTAGGAGTGGATCCGCGTGTTGCACTTTACGCTTCATTTGCAATTGCGGTCATTACTTCGTTCGTCGGCGGACGTCCGGGACTGATTTCTGCAGCGACCGGTGCGATGGCGTTAGTCCTCGTCAACTTGATGGCAGATCATGGCTTGCAATATGTATTGGCAGCCACGGTGTTGACCGGTATTATTCAACTAATTCTCGGAAGTCTCGGGGTTGCGAATTTGATGCGCTTCATTCCGAACTCCGTCATGCTTGGGTTTGTGAATGCACTCGGCATCATGATTTTCATCACCCAGCTGCCATATTTGCGGGGCCATGATGCCATGACAATTGTTTTTGCAATCGCGACATTAGTATTGGTATACGCGATTCCGCGTTTTATTAAAGCAATCCCCGCACCACTCATTGCGATTGTCGTCATGACAGGCATTGCGCTTATAAGCGGCGTATCGCTGCAAACAATCGGCGACTTAGGAAAGATGCCAAGTTCACTGCCGACATTTTTCCTTCCGGATATTCCGTTTAATTTGGAAACGTTGAAAATCATTTTCCCGTATTCATTGGCATTATCGATTGTCGGTTTACTCGAATCATTGCTTACTTCACAAGTGCTCGATGATATGACAGATACGCCGAGTGATAAAAATCGGGAGGCGCGTGGACAAGGGATCGCGAACTTCTTCACAGGATTTTTCGGTGGGATGGCAGGTTGCGCATTGATCGGCCAATCGATGATTAATATTAAATCGGGCGGCCGCGGGCGTCTTTCCACTTTTACGGCTGGTGTATTTCTCATGTTTTTAATTATCGTTTTAGGAGATGTCGTCGTTAACATTCCAATGCCTGTACTAGCTGGCGTCATGATCATGGTCGCTGCGACAACATTCAATTGGGGGTCGTTCAAATTCCTGAAACATGCGCCGAAAACGGAATCGATCGTCATGCTGATTACGGTCGCCATCATTTTATATACGCATAATTTAGCGATTGGTGTTGTTGTCGGTGTCATCTTGAGCTCGTTGTTTTTCGTCTCGAAAATATCTCGTGTGACTGTGACGAGAGATTCGGGCATATATAAAGTAAAAGGACCGTTATTTTTCGCGTCCACGACAAATTTCATCCAGTCATTTAAAGACGTAAAGGAAAAGGAAATCATTATCGACTTCGAAAATAGCCAGCTATGGGACGAATCTTCTGTCGGGGCTGTCGCCAAAGTGAAGCAGAAACTTGAGGAAGAAGGGGTGGCGGTGACAATCCGGGGCCTTAACTCGTCAAGTGAACAGCTATATGAGAAGTTACTTTAAGGGAGGAATGTTCATGAAGATCGCCGTAGCCATCGATGGGTCGGAAAATGCGCTGCGTGCCGCAAAACATGCAATTACGCTCGCTCAACATTTTCCGGAAGCACAATTGGAGTTCATTTATGTGGCGGATTACAATAAAGCGAAAGACGAACGGCTTTTATCGCAAAGCGAAGAAAGCCTCCTGCTGAAACGGAAGCATAAAGTGGACCCCGTTTTGGAATTGGCACAAATAGCCGGCGTGACATCGAAAATGACGATGCTAAAAGGGGAACCGAGCCAGGAAATCATCAAATACGTAAACGACAAAGCAATCGACCAACTCGTCATCGGCAGCAGAGGCTTAAACACATTCCAAGAAATGATACTCGGCAGCGTCAGCCATAAAGTCATGAAACACGTAGACTGCCCCGTAACAGTTGTGAAATAAAATTCCGGTGCCTGTGCAGAAAACTATTCAGTAAATACACTACAATTGTATATTTTTTTTGAGAAGTCAACTGAATCAACAATCAGTTGGCTTCTTTTTGTATTGTTATGCTTTTAGTCGAATAGTCATAAATGTATGATGCACAGGCACCTGCCGGAAGCTTGTTATAAGACACTTTGTTAAGTGAAGATGCTGTTCTATGTAAGAGGGCGCCATTTGTCAATAGAAAAAGTGCGTTTTTTTCGCTTTGGAAAAAACTTCTGTCACAAAATAGTCTTTTTTGGTTGCTTTTTCACTGATAGTTTATTACTATTTTAGTTGAGAAATAATTAGTCATCTAACTATTAGAAGATATAAATGAATTGCTGCAAGGGTTTTAGCTCTACATTTCTAAGCGGGAAGAAAGGAATGACAAAGATGGGCAGAGTGGAAAATAAGGTAGCGCTAATAACAGGCGCTGCTTCAGGGATAGGGTTATCTTCAGCACAATTATTGGCGAAAGAAGGCGCAAAAGTCGTCTTGGCGGACTTCAATGAAGAAGGCGCAAAAAACGCAGCTGAAGAGATTCGTGCGCAAGGCGGGGAAGCAGTCGGTATCTTTTTAGATGCAGGTGACGGAGAATCAATCAAGCATGCGATTGAGCATACGGTCAATCATTATGGAAAAATCGACATCCTTTACAACAATGTCGGCTTGACGAATATCCGTAAAGACTTGGACATTGTCAATATCGATTTGGACGAATGGGATCGATTGATGAATGTGAACTTGAAAAGTGTCCTTATAGGTTGCAAGTATGCAATTCCACATATGATTGAAAACGGCGGCGGCTCAATTATTAACACCGCTTCTATGGCAGGCTTTTTCAGTGATGCAATTCGCGTTGCGTACGGAGCGTCAAAAGCTGGCGTCGTCAATATGACAAAATATACAGCGACACAATATGGAAAACACAATATCCGTTGTAATGCAGTAGCTCCTGGATTGATTTTGACACCGGCAGCGAAAAACAATATGTCTGAGGAATTATTAAATGTCTTTGCGAAATACAATGCATTGCCTTACCACGGAGAAGCGGATGATATCGGAAACACTGTCCTATTCTTAGCATCTGACGAATCGAAGTTCATTACCGGACAGACGATCCAAGTCGAAGGTGGCCATTACCTCGCAAACCCGACGGTCCCGGACTTCAAGGCAATGTTTGAGTAATTTATATTTGCAAGTTAGGAAGGAAAATAAAAATGAAGCAGAAGTCTAAATTTCATTATGCATGGTGGATTCTAATAGCGCTCAGTATTATCGTAGGGATTGGAAAAGGAGCAGTTAATAATACTGCTGGTCTATTTCTAACGAGCGTAACAAATGATCTCGGTTTCGGGATGGGAAAGTTATCTCTATATTTTAGTGTTTCTGCAGTCGTGACGATGATCTTTTTACCAATTGGCGGAAAGCTCATGGCGAAATATGATACACGTTTGATTTTGTCGATCGGTATTGTGTTTCAAGCAGGAGCTTATGCATTATTCGGTTTGATGAGCTCCGTGTGGGGCTGGTATGCATTGGCGATTCCTTTGGCGGTAGGCGGTGTATTCATTACTGTCATTGCAGGACCCGTCATCATTAACCAATGGTTCAAAAAGAGCAATGGGCTTGCATTAGGTGTGTTGAGCGCAGTCGGCGGTGGAGTCGGTGCAATCGCACAACCAATTGCAGCAAGTTTAATTGATGGGCTCGGCTGGCGCTCCGCTTATATGATTATCGGTGGTGCAGCAATCATTATTGTCGTGCCAATTGCCATGTTACTCATTAAACGCTCTCCTCAAGCGCACGGTGTGTTACCATACGGCGCAGATGACGTGACAGGGCAAGAAAATCAGCAATCTACTGGCGAAGAGGCCGGCATTGATATGGCTACAGCGAAGAAATCGACAGCTCTTTACGCATTGATGCTCTTCTTCTTTTTTGTCACATCAATTGCAAGCTTCTCGATGCACATTCCGACATATCTAACCAATCAAGGATTTGATATTACATTTGCAGGGAATGTAATGGGTACGTACATGCTCGGAATTTTAATAGGGTCGCTTATACTTGGCTTCCTTGTCGATAAACTTGGATCGAAATATACGGCAATTCTAGCGATGGTTTGTGGAATTATAGCAATCAGCTTACTCCTTTTCGCGAATAATAGTACAACGATCATCACATTTGCCGTTGGTCTTTTCGGGTTGGTCAGTTCTTCAATCGGTATTATTGCACCAGCATTGGCTTCGACGATTTTTGGTAAGAAAGCGTATAGTGAAATTTACTCTACAGCTTCTATAGGTCTTGCAGTAGCATCCATTATTGCATTACCGGCTTACGGTTTCGTGTACGATGCGACAGGCAGCTATATGTCAGTTCTTTATGCGCTCATTATTATGCTAGTCATCAATATTGGCTGTGTATTCGTCGCATTTAACGATAAAAGGAAGTTGGTTGAACAAGGTTTTTGGACAGAATGATGAGGTACGGCAACTGAGATCTTCATGACAATCGACAAGGAGAGGGAAAGCATGAGATTACAAGGAAAAGTGGCAATCATTACAGGAAGCGCATCAGGGATCGGAAGAGGAATAGCTCTTGCGATGGCGAAAGAAGGCGCGCATATTGCCGTTGTTGATATCAATGAAGAAAAAGGGAACGAAACGGTAAAAGAGTTGAACGAGCTTACAGAAAGCATGCTGTTCATCAAAGACATTTCGAAACCTGAAAACGTCACTGAAATAGTACAAGCGGTCGTAGCGAAGTTTGGCAAATTGGATATACTCGTAAATAATGCGCACGCGTCCCGACAAGCTATGTTTGCTGAAACGACGATGGAAATGATTGACTTATCCTTTGGTACGGGCTTTTACCCGACATTCCATTTCATGCAAGCTGCTTATCCGGAGTTGAAGAAAACAAAAGGTAAAGTGATTAACTTCGCTTCAGGCGCAGGCTTGGATGGCCAACCGACACAAGCATCTTATGCAGCAGCAAAAGAGGCGATCCGCGCGATTTCACGTGTAGCGGCAAATGAATGGGGTCCTGAAGGCATCAATGTTAACCTGATTTCACCGATCGCATTGACACCAGGCGTGGAAGCATGGGCTCAAAGTGCGCCGGATATGTATGAAGCGATGATCAACCGCATTCCGTTGCGCCGTTTAGGCGATCCGGAAGGTGATATCGGCCGCACAGCAGTATTTTTGGCGAGCGACGATGCAAACTATATTACAGGACAAACGATTATGGTGGACGGCGGGTCTATTAAATTACGTTAAGGAGATGTTCAATATGGGTAAATTGGACGGAAAAGTAGCGATTGTGACAGGTGGAGCTTCTGGTATCGGTGAAGGAATGGTTGATCTGTTCCAAGCGGAAGGCGCGACTGTTATTGCGGCTGATATAAACGAAGAAGCTTTGCAACGTGCAAGTGAAAAAGAAAATGTTCATGGTATGAAATTGAATGTAGCATCCGACGAAGAGTGGGCTGCATTTGCAAAAGAAGTGAAAGAAAAATTCGGCCGCATCGATGTTTTAGTGAACAACGCGGGAATTTCCTCCGAAAAACCGTATTCAGAAATCGGCATGGAAGATTGGCAAAAAATGATGGCGATCAACAGCTTCGGACCATTTGCAGGCATGAAGCATGTAGCGCCAATCATGGCTGAACAAAAGAGCGGTTCGATCGTTAATATTTCATCATATACCGCACAAATCGGACAAGGGTTTAACCATTACTCCGCTTCTAAAGGGGCTGTCCGTGCTATTTCCAAGGCAGCTGCGACAACTTTTGGTCGCCAAGGAGTGCGTGTAAATGCGCTATTCCCAGGAATCATAGAAACACCAATGACACAAAGCTTAAGCACATCCAAAGAATTACTCGACCAACTCGTTCGCGCTACGCCGTTGCAACGTCTTGGAAAGCCAGCCGATATTGCCAATGCAGCTCTTTTCTTGGCAAGTGATGATTCTTCTTATATTACTGGTGCTGAAATTGTCATTGATGGCGGATTCTCTGCACAATAATTGAATATATCTTTCATTGTGAATGAACCCAAAGTACATTGAATTTGGGTTCATTTTCATATATACGGACTGTATATGATAAAATGGAATTGTTTATGTAGAAAGTAGGGGGAAACATGAAAGAAGAAACGATTTTTGACATCATACACAATATGGACAAGTTCACGAATAACTTGATCATTCAATGGAATAAAATCTTTAATGAAGAATTGGGCGTCTCCCATATACTCCTTCTTGGCCATTTAGCTAACAAAGGGAAAAGTCGGCCATCTGACATTGCGAAATTTCTTGGACTAACCCCACCCACTGTAACTCATCTGTCAGAGAAACTTGTGAAAAAGAAACTGGCCGTTCGCTCGACAGATGAAGATGATAGACGCATCGTCTATTTGAGTATTACAGAAACAGGGAAAGAAATCTTACACCGTGCAAACGTGGAAGGCCAAATATTAAGGAAAAATCTATTTGAAAAACTGACATCCGAAGAGCAGCAGCAAATGCTTCATATTTATCAGAAGCTGAATGAATAAGAAATTATTTAATTGCCTTTCGATGCCTGTGCAACACACAATTCAGTAAATACACTACAATTGCATAAAATAGTATTAGAAGCCAGATATATCAAGTGGCTTCTTTTTGTATTTATATAGTTTTCTATGAATAGTCATAAATGTGTGTTGCACAGGCACCTGTCTAAATTACGTATTATTAGTGCCTGAATGTTGTTATAATTGATGTATTGGTAGCTGGAGGAAGAGAAATAGAGGAATCGGGGGATTGTCATGAAGCTGGTACGTTTGCGTCAGTCATTTGAAGAACTCGCTAGGTTTACAGTCGGAGGAGAAGGCATCAATCGGCTAGCTTACACGGAAACCGAGCGGAATGCACGTAATTTTTTGATCGAGCAATTTGAAAGCGCGGGGTTGGCAGTACGCACCGACTATGCGGGAAACGTCATTGCGCGCAGGGAGGGGAGAGATCCCGATCTGCCGGTTGTGGCGACAGGGTCACATATTGACTCCGTTTATGCTGCCGGTGAATTTGATGGAACCGCGGGTGTCCTCGTTGCACTTGAAGTAATGCGTTCGCTTGCGGAGGAAGGCGTGGAAACGGCGCATCCGCTTGAAGTCATCATTTTTGCTTGTGAGGAATCTGCCCGCTTTGGCGCTTCGACTCTCGGTAGCAAAGCGATGACAGGCCGTCTGGATCCCGCGTATACACGGTCGCTCACTGACAAAAACGGAGTGACGCTCATGCGGGCATTTGAAGAAAATGGTCTTGATTTGGAAGAAGTCCATTTAGCAGAACGCTTTCCGGATGAACTCAAATCGTTCGTCGAGCTGCATGTTGAACAGGGTCCCGTTCTCGAAAAGCAAGGGAAGGCGATTGGTGTCGTATCTGCCATAGCGGCACCGGTCCGCTTCCACATCCATGTCGACGGAACAGCGGATCATTCCGGAACGACACCGATGGATTACCGTCGGGATGCTTTGCTTGGTGGTGCGGAAATTGCACTTGCTGTAGAGAAGGCGGCATTGGCGGAGAGGGAACATGGCACAGTCGGTACGGTCGGTGTCTTTTCCATTCAGCCAGGTGCGATGAATGTAGTACCAGGAGCTGCAGATTTATATGTCGACATTCGGGGGACATGCCAGGGATCACGCCAGCGAGTTGCCGCTGCACTTGAAACAGCGGTCAACGACATAGCTAAAATACGAAGCTTGAACATATGGATGGATAAGATTTCGGAAGAAGAACCTGTTCAAATGGACAGCGCAATCGTGGCCGAATTAAAATCCATCTGTGAAGATAGAGGAGTGGCTTGGATCGAAATGCCAAGCGGTGCAGGACATGATGCGATGAACATGGCGTCCCTTAGTCCGACAGGCATGATTTTCGTCCCGTCAAAAGACGGAATTAGTCATAATCCTGCCGAGTATACGTCTATGGAGCAACTAATGGAAGGGGCGGAAATATTGCGCGCTTTCTTATTGAAACAGGCGAAAGTAATCTAATTAGTTTTCAGTAATTGCGAGGACTTAGTGCAACGTCAATCGGGCGGTCTTGGCGTCATATCAGGCGGTTCGTACGATAAATCAGGCGGTTCGTATGAGTAATCGGGCGTTCGTGGCGCGGTATCAGGCGGTCTTAGCGTTATATCAGGCGGTTTGTACGATAAATCAGGCGTTCGTGGTGTGTTATCAGGCGAATTGTATGAGTAATCGGGCGGTCCCAGTGCAAATGAAATATCAAAAATAAAAGGGCATCTCTCCGTAACGTAGGAGATGCCCTATTTTTATTCCTCATCCTGAAAAAGATGATACAGCAATCGTTCCCGGTCATCGAAAAACTGTTTCATAATCGAGTAATGCTCCGTTTCCTCCAACGTCGTTTCGTGGATTCCTTCTTCTGTAATTTGTACGATTTTGGAAAGCGGGTGCGCCATGATGATCGGTGAATGGGTAGAAATGATGAACTGGGATCCTTTCGTAACAAGTTCGTTGATTCGCGCAAGCAATGAAATTTGACGGAGCGGGGACAAGGCAGCTTCAGGCTCGTCCAAAATATATAAACCGTTCCCCCTGAACCGCTCCCGGAACACGGCGAAAAAGGATTCCCCATGCGATTGCTCGTGAAGAGATACCCCTCCAAACGAATCAATGACCTTGGGGCCGGAAAGAGGGTCTTGGTCAAGCTCTTCGATATTTGTCGCCACATTGTAAAACGTCTCTGCACGGAAGAAAAAATGGTCCCTCGCCCGTTCCGTTCCTTTGACAAGTCGAATATATTCGTCGAGTTCCGAATGGGAATCAAAACTGGAAAAATTGAAATTCAATGTCCCGCCTTCGGGGTTAAAACCATACGCAATCGCGATTCCCTCCAGCAACGTCGACTTGCCCATTCCGTTTTCCCCGATCACATACGTAATATTCGGATGAAGCTCCAATTCGTGCAAGTTCCGGACGAAGGGAAGGGTGAAAGGGAATGTGCCATGCGGTATCTGTTCCTGCTTCAAACGCACGGCCTTTATGTATTGTGAAAATGAATTCAAAAGTGCCAATGGAAATCCCCCTTATTTTATTCGCCATCAGTCTCGACAATAGAATGAACGCCGATTGACTCGCTTGCTCGTGTGACACCATCACTTCCCAAAGCCTGAATCGAAATACGGTCGTGGAATATCCTATCACCGAACTCCCATGTAATAGACCATCCGTCACTTCCATCTATGTCGTAACCGATGAGCGTTCTTTCAGCCCACGTCCCAGTTCCAGTTTCGGATATCCAAAATAGTACGGTTTCCACATTTTCAACTTCCGCAGAAATCGTCATTGTATGGACACCTTCCGGAACAATAAACCAATTATGTTCCTCTTCTAAATCTGTACTAACCTTTAGTATTCGAGCGCTGCCATCGCTGACTTCAGATTGATCGGCTGAAGCGTCTACAGCTTCTTCTGGTTGTTTTTCATCTACATGACTACAAGCAGACAGTATTAGTATGAGTAGTAACAAAACTATAGAATTCTTTCGCACATTACCCTCCAATAAAGATGACTTTGGCGTTCGCTACAGCTAAAGCGTCTCTTCCAATTTCTGGATCTTTGAGTCTGAAATTAAATAAACATCGCCAACAATATCGATTTTGCCTCCTTTTACACGGACAGCGCAATCTTTGTTTGACGCATAAATAGGTATTTCTTCCGATAGGGGAGATAGTTCGCTTTGAACCAGTTCCATATTATTTTCAAGATCAAAATGAGACAAGACGGAAAAATTGTCAAGACCGATTCCGTCGTAAACAGAGCTTATTTCAACTTCATCTCCAAAATTTTTCGAGCATAACCATTTAGCGGACATATTGATTGCTCCGGCGCTTGCGCCCATCACAACGGCGCTGCTTTTTTTAATCGAATCCGATAATTCATATTCCATCAAAAAACCATGTTGAGTAAGTATATTGCCACCCAGCAAGAAAATGACGGAAGCATTTTGAATGATCGTTTGGGCTTCTTCCTTTTGCATGCGGTAATTAAGTAAATGATACTCATCAAACAAAATGCCAGCCTGATCGAGCCACGAGCGTTCAGTAGCACCATCATCTTCATAAATAGATGGATTTGAACTTATCATAGCAAGCGATTTTCTATCAGTTATATCCTCCTGTAACACCCTACTCAGATTATCTGAGAAAAAATTAGTAAACCAACCTAAATAATAGTGAGATTTCATAAGTGTCTCCTTAGCAAAATCGATGATTACATATCATCTATTAGAAAAACTATATTAACTTCATAGTCAAGATACAATTCTGATTATACACTACAACTGCGTATAAGCTTAAACGATCGCCGCTTTACAGGCACCTACTTTAATCAAACAAATAACTTGAAAGTCAAAGTAGGTCAGAGTATAATAAAGTCATAAGTCAAAGATAGTCAATGTCAAATACTATAAATGAACGATCTATATAAGGAGGAAATGGCTTATGAAATGTCAACATTGTGGTAAAAACGAAGCGACAATGAGCTTACGACTCCAGGTGAATCATCAACGGATGCAAATGAACTTATGTCACACATGTTTTCAAGAAATCCAAGGACAAATGAAGATGCCGTCCTTTGGCAAGGATGCCAATCAATTTTTCCAAGCGAACGGCAACCCTCAAGCCTATACACAAGTTAAAGAAGTCGATGAAAATCAAGGAAACGGCTTGTTAGACCAACTTGGTAGAAATATATCAAACGACGCCAAGGAAGGGAAAATTGACCCGGTCATCGGCCGCGATCAAGAAGTGAAACGCGTCATCGAGACATTAAATAGAAGAAACAAAAACAATCCTGTTCTCATCGGGGAACCGGGTGTCGGTAAAACTGCGATTGCAGAGGGTCTCGCAGTGAAAATCCATGAAGGCGATGTTCCGGCGAAACTGTTGAATAAACAAGTGTACGTGCTTGACGTAGCTTCACTCGTCACGAATACCGGAATCCGCGGTCAATTTGAAGAGCGGATGAAGCAGTTGATCGAGGAGATCGAGAACCGGAAAGATACAATCGTTTTCGTCGATGAAATCCATCTTCTCGTCGGCGCAGGTTCAGCGGAAGGCTCCAAAATGGATGCAGGGAATATCCTGAAACCAGCATTGGCACGCGGAAGCATGCAGCTCATCGGGGCAACGACGTTGAAAGAATACCGTCAAATTGAAAAAGACGCTGCACTCGAACGCCGCTTCCAGCCGATCATTGTGAAAGAGCCTTCTGCTGAAGACGCCATCGCAATCTTAAACGGGATTAAAGACCGCTATGAAGCGTTCCATGAAGTGCGTTATTCAGATGAAGCGATTCGAGCATTCGTTACATTATCACAACGCTATATCCAAGACCGATTTTTGCCGGACAAGGCAATTGATTTGATGGATGAAGTAGGGGCACGCTTAAATCTAAAACATTCTTCGGCAGATGCTGAGCAAATCGGAAAACGACTAGAAGAAATTGTTCAACAAAAAGAACAAGCTGCGGACATGGAAGACTATGAAAAGGCGGCAGCGTTGCGCCAAGAAGAAATGCAATTACGTCAACAATTGGAAGAAGCCGAACAAGGCGAAGCGTCTCTCTATGAAGTGACTGTTAAAGATATCGAGGAAATTGTAGAAGAAAAAACAGGCATTCCGGTGACGAAACTGCAAGCATCGGAACAAGCGAAAATGTTAGACCTTGCAGAAAACCTACGTAATAAAGTAATTGGACAAGAAGAAGCAGCCGATAAGGTTGCCAAAGCAATCCGCCGTAGCCGTGCAGGTTTGAAATCGAAAACGCGTCCAATCGGATCATTCTTATTTGTCGGTCCAACGGGTGTCGGTAAAACGGAAATTACGAAAGTGTTGGCAGAAGAACTATTCGGTTCCCGTGAAACGTTAATTCGCCTCGATATGAGCGAATACATGGAGAAACATGCCGTCTCTAAAATAATCGGCTCACCGCCAGGCTACGTAGGTCACGAAGAAGCGGGCCAATTAACGGAACAAGTTCGCCGCAACCCGTATTCGATTTTACTATTGGATGAAATCGAAAAAGCGCACCCGGACGTTCAACATATGTTCCTTCAAATAATGGAGGACGGACGACTAACGGATTCGCACGGTCGAACAGTCAGCTTCAAAGATACGGTCATCATTATGACAAGCAACGCCGGAACAGGAGAGAAGAAAGTAAGTGTCGGGTTCAATCAAACCGCACATGAATCCGTCTCCATGATGGAATCGCTAGGTAACTATTTCAAACCTGAATTCCTGAATCGTTTCGATGCAATCGTCTCGTTCAATGAATTAACGGAAGACAATCTACTCGAAATCGTCGACTTGATGCTCGTCGATTTGGAAGAAGCGATTGAAGAAAATAACATCGCGATTTCCATTTCGCCTGAAGCGAAACGGGAATTGGTGAAGCTCGGCTACGACAAACGCTTCGGAGCAAGACCACTTCGCAGGGTCATCCAAGACAAAATTGAAGATCCTTTGACAGATCTTATTTTGGAAGAAGACCATATCGAAAAAGTATATGTAGACGTTGTGGACGAAGAAATCTTAGTAAGTAAAGCTTAATACGAACAATAAACCCCTTCAGGCTGTAAAAAGCTTGAAGGGGTTTTGCCGTTTGTATGATATGCACTACAGCGATGCGCCAAATATTCCTAAATACTGTTGCTGTAATGCAAATCCATTGTTTTCCCATCCTAGTGTATTCAACATATAGCCAAGGCCATCCGCATGATATCTTCCGGATATTTTTTGATAGGCTAGAAGCTCGTAGACGCCATTGGAATCAAAATCCACTGGATATAAGCCGCTTAACGGATCGACAAAACCGGTGATCGGGCTTTTCAATTTGCCATTCCGATCATAGATTTCATTTAAATAACTTGCATCTCTCGTCGATATATCAATAATATACCGCTCATTATTAGGTCTGCTAATCACTTCAACTTTATAATGATCCTGATAATTGACCTCGTAATGGAAATGGTTATTATAAACATCCGAATCAAAAAGGAATCTTACTTGATTTCCGACAAAGGAAACAATGTAATAGTTAATAATTCCACCACTGCCACCTGTAGACATACCGATTAATATGTCATCTACGCCATTGCCTGTGAAATCGCCTAAGAACAGGGTCGGATTATAGCCTTCATTATTATGGAGCGTAATACTTGTCACTACACCTGTTCTACCGTCCCTAACGTGAAGAATTATATCTCGAATGTATGGACTATCCGGCGTTTTTGTTCCTGTCAGATAGATTTGATCCATCACTCGATCACCCGTTACATCTCCATTAGCGAAAGCAACTACATTTGGATTTCCTGTTGCAGCTGTAAAATGAAAGTTAGTCATGAAATACCCCTTTTCATAAAGATAATCTTTATTATCTATCCTATGGGGGGCTGGGCTGATTGCTACTCGTTGTGAAAGGTCCGGAACACCCCTACCCGTCTAAAGTAGGAGGCAATATGGGCAATTCCACATAGAAACTATTGCAGTCGGTAGTCCGTATAAAAGATAGTTATAGGAAAGGGAGTGTATTCGGTGAAGCAAATGAATTTAGTGAAATATGCTGTCATGAGTATCGGATGCTGTCTGATGCTTGCGGCGTGTGCGGACAAGCCGGAGCCCGAAGTGAAATCAGAAACCTCTACCTCAACCTCATCAAAAGAATCAAAACCAGTCGCTGTTGCCGAGGAGCAAATTCCAAAAGCGGCACGGACGTTGGAAGATATGATTTCACAGCCTGCGGGCAAGTTGGTGGAAGCGCATATGGATCCTGAAATCGAGGCAGCCAAGACGGTGAACTGGGTTTATTATCATCGCTTCTATGAAGATACGTTTCAAGGAATTATGGAGAGTGAGTTGCCTGCCTATTTCGAGGAGCATCCCGATTTGAGTGCGGATGAGATTTATGACTATCTTGTTTATCAATTAGGTTCGGGACAGTATTCGACATTCTATGACCAGTTAACGTCGTATGAGCATGGGTATGTGATGCCGGAGTTGCCGGAAGGCGAGGATGAAATCGAAATTGCGAAGAGGCAAAAGACGAATGTCGTCATCTTGATGGATGCAAGCGGGAGCATGAAAGCGGAAATCGGAGGCGAGTCGCGTATGACTCTTGCGAAGCAGGCGATTGAAGATTTCACGAGCCAGCTGTCCGATGATGTCAATGTCTCCCTATTTGCGTACGGCCATAAAGGTGCCGGAACGGAAGCCGATAAGCAGCTTTCTTGTAGTTCGATTGAAGAACTGTACCCGCTTGGTGCGTATGAAGAAAGTTCATTCCAAAAAGCGATGGATTCTTTTAAGGCAAGTGGCTGGACGCCATTAGCCGGTGCGATGGAAAAGGCGCATGAGTATCTTGCTTCTTATGATAAAGAGAACTTTAGGAATATCGTTTACATCGTAAGTGATGGTGTAGAAACGTGCGAGGGAGATCCGGTTGCCGCAGCGAAAAAGCTGCATGACAGTGATATCGAGGCGAAGGTGAATATCATCGGTTTCGACGTCGATGATGAAGGGCAAAATGAGCTGAAAACAGTGGCGGAAGCAGGTGGCGGCGAATATGCGACAGTGCGGAACCCGTCCGAATTTGAAGGAGTTCTCATTAAGAAATGGAAGCCGAGCATGATGCAAGTAATGAGTCAGCAAGGCGTCATGCTGCATGATTTAGTTCATCAAATGGAGGCGCTTATTGCAATTCATGACCCGCTCAAAAATATTTCTGACCGGGAGGCAACACGGATCAGCAATGCTGCTTACTATTTGAAAAACAAAAAGATCCTTGACGATGAAAAGGCGTACGAAGTCATTGAGCTAGCAAAGGAAATGGGTGAACTGAGATCAGTCCATTTTACGGAAATAAAAGAGCAGAAGAGTGAAGAAGCGAAACAGGCAAGGGATGAAATCGACGCGAAAGTGGAAGCGTGGAAAGAGAAATGGTACGCAGAGTTGGAGAAGGATGAATAGGTGCTAATAAAAAACAATCATAATCACCCCGCCTAAGGGGTGATTACGATTGTTCAGCCTGTTGACAAACGCTCGCATCCGTTGTTGCTCGTCTCGCTCGTCCGCTCATGAACTTTAGTTCTATTCG
>NZ_JBQCKP010000012.1:0-73576 GCF_051966875.1 Sporosarcina sp. SAFN-015
TTTGAATTTATTTACAGCAAGTCGACTGGTAAAAAATGAAAGTAATAACTTTTTACGGTATCCGTGCAACGCTAATGGGCAGTGTCTGTGTAAGAAACATTTATGACAATTCAATAATCCGCATAAAAAAAGTAAGAAAACCTTTTGATTATTGAATCGAATCGTTTTCTTATTTTTTTTATTCAATTGTAGTGCATAGTCAAAATAGATTGCTGCATATGCACTTGAAATAGATCTGAAGTAAAGGGAGTATAAAATCCACTTTGAAAGACAAATTAAAGAGTGGGTTGATTTATAGATTTCTTGAGAAGAGGTAAAGTCGATGACTAAAAAGAGTGCTAAAGAAGTCAGAATGGGGATAGGCTTAGGGGCGACTTCCGCTATTGCATGGGGTGTCGATACAGTAATCATTGGCATAATTATAGCGAGCACGCCATTTAAAGAAGCTATAACTCTTGCTCCAATTATAGCAGCATTCATGCATGACTTTTTCTCCTCGATTTGGATTTCGTTATTTATGATAATTAAGGGTGAATTTATAAATGTCTTAAAGGTTTTTCCAACGAAGAGCGGCGCTATTTTAGCTTTAGGCGCACTGTCGGGAGGACCTCTAGCGATGAGTTTTTACTTTCTTGGGATTCAAAATGCCGGGGTGACATACGCGGCAAGTATTGCGTCTATATTTCCTGGCATAGGGGCCGTGCTCGCATATTTCTTTTTGAAAGAAAAAATGAACAAAAAGACTTGGTCGGGCGTAGTGTTGAGTATTATCGGGGTGATTGTACTGGCATATGTACCGACAAGGTTTGATGCTGAAAGCAATTTCTTCATAGGGATTTTGTTCTCTTTAGGTGCCGCCATCTTTTGGGGCCTTGAAGGTGTCATTGGTGCATGGGGAATGAGAGGCAAAGAGGTCATCCCTCTATACGCAATTAATATTAGACAAATTACTTCAGCTCTCAGTTATGGAATTATACTCGTCCCGTTGCTGCATGGCTATCCTTTAGTATTTGAGGCGGCGACGTCCAGCGTTGTATGGGTCATCGTTATCGCAGGTCTATTAGGAACTGCTAATTATTCTTTATATTATTCGGCGATCGACAAAATCGGAGCTGCAAGGGGACAATCATTAAACAATACGTATGTATTTTGGGCAATCGCAACTGAAATCGTGTTTATCGGTACCCCGGTTAATTTACAATTTATCGTAGGAGCTATCATCGTAATTTTAGGATCCATTCTCGTATCAGGCAGCGTCAAAAGGTAAAGGCATAGGCATTGACTCCATGCCTTTTTTGGTGCCTGTGCTTGGAACTATTAATTGGTTCTATAGGGAAAATCCTATTTGCACGTATAGTCTGGATAGTTTGCGGCTCGTGGACCGGTTTTGCTATCATTACAGTTGTATAGGCACTAATAATAATTCCTAGAGGTGAATCAATTATGTACCGTAAAGTTGAGGATTTCATAGAAGAATGGGTGAATGCATCTGAAGGAACTGCCAATGTGATTAAAGCAATTACAGATGAGAAGCTCAATCAATCCATCGAAGCAGGTCATAGCACGCTTGGCTGGTTAGCATGGCATTTAGTAGGAGCTGCAGGTGCATTTGGCCACTTTGCAGGATTTAACGTACAAGGACCTGGTCCGAATGATCCGCAGCCAACTAGCGCAAAAGAAATTTCTGATGCGTATGAGGCAATTGCAAAAGCTATTAAGGAACAAGCAATGAAGCTTTCCGACGAAGATTTGCTTGGTGATGTAACGAGTTTTACAGGGCAAACACAACGTGGAAAGCTATTGCGTGGATTGATTGATCACCAAACGCACCATCGAGGTCAAATGACGGTTCTTCTACGTCAAGCAGGCTTGTCGGTGCCACCAGTTATGGGGCCGACAAAGGAAATGAGCATGTAAGAAACAATCGAAACCGATTCTCTATAAATTATAGTGAATCGGTTTTTATAGTAACTGTCATCTTGACAATACGGTCTTCAATTCAAGCAATTCATTAATGACAACATCAGCATGAACAAGTTCATCGACTTGGGCAAAATCAAAATTACAGCCAATTGCTAGGAAACCATTGTCTTTCGCAGCGTTTATATCGGATAGCCGATCGCCTACAACCACGCCTTTTTGGATGTTATAATTCTCTTTTATTGTTTTGACTAAATCACTCTTATTTAACGAGTCGATTTGTTGGATACTAAACGTCTCAGTAACCCAGTGATCTAAATGATAGTAGTCAACAATTGCTTGTAAGTATGCTGTTAACCCATTGCTCGCTATGTAAATCGAATAATCATTCGAAGTAAGATACTCGAAAGTTTCTTTTACATTTGGATATAATGCTCCTTTTCCCAATTTGATGTTTTCAATCAATCTCTCCAAAAAGTAGGCGTCTGTTTGTTCTCTCACTTCCATAGAATGCTCTGGCAATAATGTCTCCCATACTTTTGGCAAAGGTGCCCCCATAATTTCACGGTATGCTGCAATAGGTGTTTCGCCAGTCCAGTACTTCATTGAGCGCAATTTTTCAAAAGCATCGTCAAGAGCAAGCTCTAAAATGTTATCCGTCTGAAATAACGTTCCGTCCATATCAAAAATTATTGATTCCACATTGTTCTACCCTTTCATACCATCATTAACATTCATTATACAGTCAAGTTAGGCGTGAGAGGATGAGTAAGGGGAAATAGATGAATACTAAGCGTGCATAACATTGGAGGGGTAACGATGATCGTCACAATTGAATGGACGTACAGAACACCGAAAGGATTAGAAACCGTCTTTCGTTCCGAGGAAATGAATGCGGCAGATGCTGTCCTCGTTGCGGATGATTTGGATAGGACCGGACGTGCGAAAAACGTGAAGTTCCTTGATAGATTCGACAGCTATTGGACCATTAAGGAAATGAAGGGCTACTTGAAAGGGATTGAAACAGAACCGCATAATATAACCGTTTATTTTGATGGGGGATTCGATTTGGCGACAAAGGCGGCAGGTTTTGGCTGTGTCATTTATTATGATCAGAATGGAAAGTCATATCGCCTAAGAAGAAACGCATCAGTGGAAGAACTCATCTCAAATAATGAAGCTGAATATGCTGCTCTTTATTTTAGCTTGCAAGAATTGGAGCTATTGAATGTCCACGATTTATCAGTCCGTTTTGTTGGGGATTCGCGTGTTGTCATTAATCATCTGAGTGAGGAATGGCCGGTTATTGAAGAGAGTTTGTTCAGTTGGGCGGATCGAATCGAAGCGAAAATGAAACAGCTTGGAATTCGTCCTGAATATGAGCTGGTGTCGCGAAAAGCGAATGCCGAAGCGGATCGGCTTGCTGGCCAGGCATTGAATGGCGTTGAAATTACAGCGACGATTGAAAAAGTACCGGAATAAAAAAAGTCCCCGATAGGGAACGAAGGCTTTTCACATTCATCTATGCCCAATGATCAATTACATTTTTTGCAATCTTTGCATTTAGAATTATCAGCACCACATTTTTTACATTTCGCCACTTCATCACTCCTTTGTAAGCATATAATCAAATTTATTCTATTTCATTTGAAGTTATGCATTGAAATCACTTGCATCAGTAAATAAAGAGCTGGATTCTTCTTAACAGCCGTAACATCATAGTTAGTATACAATGGATTCGAAGCAATTGAGATTGTTCAAATGGGAGGAAATACAATGGAGATTGGTTTAACAACTTTCGTGGAAACGACGCCCGATGTGGAAACTGGTCAAGTCGTCAGCCATGCACAAAGAATAAGAGAAGTCGTAGAAGAAATCGTATTAGCAGATAAAGTCGGGTTGGACGTTTTTGGCGTAGGAGAACACCATCGTAAAGATTATGCGTGTTCATCGCCTACTGTTTTGCTCGCTGCAGCAGCCGCTCGGACAAGCCGAATTAAACTGACGAGCGCAGTTTCCGTTTTATCTTCAGATGATCCGGTGCGCCTTTATCAGCAGTTCGCAACGGTAGATGCCATTTCAAACGGTCGCGCGGAGATTATGGCAGGACGGGGATCATTCATTGAATCATTTCCTTTATTCGGTTACGACTTACAAGACTATAATGAGTTATTCGATGAAAAGCTTGAGCTCTTAATGAAAATTAATGAGTCTGAGAAGGTTACATGGAATGGAAAACACCGACCGTCGATTCCTAATTTAGGTGTTTATCCAAGACCTGAGCAGGATAAATTGCCGATTTGGATTGCAAGTGGCGGTACTCCCCAATCAGCGGTGCGCGCCGGTGTTCTTGGGCTGCCACTCGTTCTTGCGATCATTGGAGGCAGTCCGTTGCAATTTGCACCGATTGTCGACCTATATAAGCGGGCGGCAAAGCAAGCGGGGCATGACGTTTCAAAGCTGAAGATTGCTTCGCATTCCCATGGGTTTGTAGGGGAAACGACTGATGAGGCGAAAGATAAATTCTTTCCGTCAACTGCACAGGCGATGAATGTGTTAGGGAAGGAACGCGGATGGGGACCATATACGCGGGAGACGTTTGAGGCAGCGAGCAGCTTGGAAGGTGCATTGTATGTCGGCGATGCTGAAACAGTTGCGAAAAAGATCATCTTTCTCCGTAAAAACGTCGGAGTTGAACGGTTCATGCTCCACGTACCTGTCGGCTCCATGCCGCATGAAGAAGTTATGAGGGCGATTGAATTATTGGGAACAGAAGTGGCACCACTCGTTAGAGCAGAGATTGATCGATGGGAGAAGGAAACGCAGCAATAAGTGATATATCGAAGTAGTAAGGAGAAGGAAAATGCAAAAGTTAACGAAAGTATCAGAGCGCATCTATTATTTGCCGCCTGTCCAAGAAACGGACCGACCGATATTAGGCGCGGTTGTGGGAGACGAAAAGACGATTCTCATTGATGCGGGAAACTCATCAAACAACGCCAAGTTGTTCCTTCAGCAGCTCAAGGGAATTGGGGTGGAAGCCGATCTTCTCGTCCTTTCCCATTGGCACTGGGACCATGTCTTTGGCATGCGTGACATTTCCGTTCCAAGCATTTCATATATAAAAACATACGAAAAAATAAAGGAAATGCAGTCGTTATCTTGGGAAGACAAAGATTTAGATGAGCGTGTTCGGGCAGGAACGGAAATTCCGTTTTGTGCAGATACGATGAAGAAAGAATTTGGCGATGAGCGGGATATTCAAGTCCAACTTCCTACGATTGTTTTCGAAGATCGAATGAATGTTCATTTAGGTGGAGTGACTTGCGAAATTGAACACGTTGGCGGGGACCACTCAAGCGATTCGTGCGTCATTTACATTCCTGAGGAAAAGGCATTATTCGTAGGAGATTGCCTCTATGCGAACATGTACGCCGAAAAATGGAATTATACCGTTAAAAATACATTGAAGTTAATTGAGCAACTGGAAAAATATGATGCGGATATTTATTTCCTCTCCCATCATCCAGCTCCTTTAACAAAAGAGGCATTCCAATCATTTTTACAACTTTTGAAAAACTGCGCATTGCTTACAAAAAAGCACGCAGGTAATCGAGGCGCAATCCGTCAAGAAATGGTGGAGAATCTGCAACGCGACCTGAACGAAGAAGAATTAGAAACAATCACCTTCTTCGTCAACGGCCACTAATTTTTATTTATTTGTCTCTTTGAAATCAATTTTTTTGAGTTGGCCGGTCTTTGTTATGAAGGTTATGGTGACAAAGACACCAAATTCATGTTGGTCGTCTTTTAGCCATAGCTTGAACTTTTCGATTGTTGTATTGCCTTGAGTTTCGCTCCCAATATGCAAGTAATCAATGACATTTGCATTGGGATATTTTTGCTTCGACTCTTTTACAGCAAGCAACCCCCATTTGGCATATGCAGGGACTTCTACTTCTTGTTGGACTAGAATGATGCCAGGTGCAAATGTCGCGGATGTATTTACCGACATCAAAAAAACAAGTGCTATAAGAAAATACTTCATTTGATTTCAACTCCTTTGCCAGTCTCAGTTGTTATAGGATGAGTCATTTATTCAGTTTCATTCTGAAGATGCAGGAATGAGATAGAGTTTTTAGTAAACTGATTCGTAGATTGTATGAATAGGAGCTGCACTTATGAAAAGGTTAGTCATTATTACAGTCGGCAAGACCCATAGCGGCAAGACCACTTTTGCACGGAATTTAGAGCGAACGCTAGTCAACTCCATTGTGATGGATCAAGATAACCACGGAGCATTCATCAACACATATTACAATAACTTGCAGCCGAAAACAGGGCCGAATACGCTTAAGCACTCCATCTCACAGCTCATTGTTAATTATGCAAAAGAGCATAGTGACTGCCATCTAATTATTTGCAATTCAAATCGAAGTCGCCAAGGCCGAGCATATTTACTAAAGGAATTGTTTCCGGGAAATGAGTTTATCCGTATTCTCGTGCACTTTGATTTGCCGGATCATGTCCTTCATTCACGCGTTACGAACAGTGAACGCGCCACGAATATATTTAGGAGTGCCTCTAATTTTGTGCAAGTGCTTGACCGGCAAAATGCAGATTCACTAAAGGCGGATGTTGTAGATCCTGTAGAAGGTGAAGCGGATCATTTATTTGTAATAAAAGACAGCAGCGAAGTGGACAACGTTATCAATAGAATTGTATTAATAGAGAAAGATTTACACTAGAAGTTGACCCGTATAGTTCTTTAAAGAACGGGAATCTTAAAGCCAATATACTCAATTGGAGGATTGGCGGACATGAAAAATCTAGTGCTTATTGGCACACTTATTCTAGCAATCGAAGGTATTATTATTCCCGCTAATGCTATGGTCATTGATTCCAACAAGAAAAACACAGTACAGAACGAAGCACTTTTTGAGGAAATAAAATCTTACAGTAAGCAGCATGAAATCAAACCAATTGATGCAAAAGTGGACAGGGTGTGGAAGGCGATGCCTGGGTATAATGGATTGCGGGTCGATGTTCAAGCGAGTTATGAAAAAATGAAAACAGCAGGGAAATTTGACGAGACGAAGCTCGTTTACGAAGAAGTGCCACCGTCTGTGCATTTAGACGACTTGGAACCCCAGCCGATCTTTAGAGGGAATCCGGAAAAGCCGATGGTCTCTTTAAATATTAATGTTGCTTGGGGAAATGAATTTATTCCTCCTATCCTTAAAACTCTCAATGATCACCAAGTGAAGGCAACATTTTTCTTCGACGGCAGTTGGACGAAAAAGAATCAGGAACTGGCACAGATGATCTACAATGAAGGTCATGAAATCGGCAACCATGCATACAGTCATCCTGATCTTCAAAAACGCTCCAGAATCGACACGATGGAAGAAATCTCAAAAACGAATACAGTAATCGAGGAAACAATCGGCTTCAAGCCGAAATGGTTCGCCCCGCCAAGCGGAAGCTTCAATCAGCAAACTGTCGACGTCGCGTACGAACTAAATATGAAAACTGTGTTATGGACGGTCGATACAGTTGATTGGAAAAAACCTGCACCATCCGAAATGGTTAGGCGTGTCGTGTCGCAAGTTGAAAACGGCACGATGATCCTCATGCATCCTACCGAGCCAATCGCACTAGGATTGGGAAAAATGATTGCCGATATCAAAGCGAAAGGTTATCAGCTCGGGACGGTCAGTGAATTGATGAGTGAGAAACGGGTTGATTGAATAATCCTATAGAAACGGAAATGTTTACTTTAAGCCATCACTTTGGAATGAACTTGCATACTATGTATCGAACGTTCTAATCATGATGGAGGTATGCAATTGACGAACTTTTTATCATTTACTGGCAGAGTGATGTGGATTGATGACTTCCCAACTGCAACAAACGATCCGCAATTAGGCTGCTATAAGTTATTTTCGCTGTCTGACAGGGACGGTTCGATTGTAAATTTTGTTATTGAACCTGCCACTTATTTTGTAGACTATGTTAAGGTGAAAGTCGGAGATATTGTGACGGGGTTTTATGATGCAGATGCGCCGGTGCCATTAATTTACCCTCCTCAATATCGGGCAGCTGTGATGGCAAGGGATCAACCAAATACTTTTGTGACAGTGAGTTTCTTCAACAACCAATTAATAAGCAGCGACGGCAGTTTAAAATTGAATGTATCGAGGCAAACAGAAATTGTACTGGAAAACGGGCAAGACTTTAATGGCAATCCTGCAAACCGCGATCTAATCGTCATCTACAGTACTTCAACAAGAAGCATTCCAGCCCAAACGACACCACATAAAATTATCGTGCTTTGTTAAAGCCACCCATGATGAAAGAGCCAAACGCTAGGCGATTGGTTCTTTTTATTATGTTAAAATTAAGCTCCAACAGCCTAAAGGGTCAATAACTACATCAAAACAAGAAATTGGAACCGTTTCGAAAACGCCATATAAATGGTAAAATAGAAGAGTTGTAAATTTTTTAAGGGAAGTGTTATAAATGATTGGTCGTAATGATCCTTGTCCTTGTGGCAGTGGAAAGAAATATAAAAAATGTTGTCAGTCGAAAGAGACTGTTTCCGTAGAGACAGTTCAAATGGAAGAATTGGAAGGGGTACTGCAAACATTTTATGATGTGTATCCTGAGCGGAAAGATATCCCGGAGTACTTGGAATTAGCGAATGAATGGAAGCGTTCATTAGATACATATTTGCCCGAAGAAGAGATGGTTGAAGCGATTGTGTTGGATGAATTCTTTTTCCATCACCGTCCGGACATTTGGACTGGATACTTGGACAAACAAAAGAAAAAACAGTTGCGTCCTTCCGTATTGCGGGTAATGGACACTTGGCGGCAACCGCAAGCAATTATTGGTGAAGTGATTGATGTTGAAGGAAATTACATTTCAGTGAAATCGATCTTTGCTGACGAAGTCATCAGGTTGCGCCGGGAAAGTGAGAAGCCGGTGCCAGTGGGCGTCCACTTATTCTGCTTCATGTTGCCTGACGGTACAGGAGTGGAAGGACAATATTTGGCCGTGTCGAGCTTAATCTTCTTCCCGACAGATCACGCGGATGTATTCAAAGAATTTACGAAGAAATTTGCGGAAAGTGAGGAACAAGATATCAGCAATTTCTTACAAGAAAATGCGATGGATTTTTGGAAGTTGCTTGGTCAAAACGGATATCAAGGCGGCGAGTTCACGGAGTTCGAAGCCGGCGTATTGCTCGATGCAATGGATTTTCTCGAAAAACATGACCGCATGTCTAGAAAGTTATTGGACGTCGTCGAAGACTTTTTAGTGGAACAACAACCGAATGCTCGTAAGGAAACAGCGATTGCAGCTGGGGCGATCCGATTCGGGCAAGAGAAGTCGTTTTTCGAGCCGCTATCTATGACGTTGAAAGAAATCGCTGAGTGGTTCGATGTTTCCCCTTCTTCCATGAACAAATATTACAAGGAATTGGATGCTTATTATAGCTCCAAAGTTATGAATTAAGAAAAATACGGTCCACCTATTGCCTTCAATAGCAATAGGTGGACTTTTTAGAATCTTTCATTATTACTGGAAGATTGGTAGTATTAAGTGGTGAGATGATTTAGTAGAGCAAAGGGGATGGGAAAATGGCAATGCCAACGCATATTGTCGCTTGCGGTGCGCTCGTCGAAGATGATGGTGGAAATTTACTAATCGTAAAAACGCATCACGGGGGATGGGTATTTCCAGGCGGACAAGTCGAAGTGGGTGAAAACTTAATGGATGGCGTCATTCGGGAAGTGAAAGAGGAGAGTGGCATCGATGTAGAAGTGTCCCACTTGATCGGCGTGTATACGAATTCGGCTATTTATAAATGGTATGACGGAGTGACTGACGTTCCGACGAAAGTGATGTTCGACTTCGCTTGCAAGCCGGTCGGCGGGGAGTTATGCACGTCAGAGGAAACATCCGATTGCAAGTGGGTTCCTAAGGATGAAGTACTGGATTATATTACACAACCGGCGATACGGGCACGCATTGAGGAGTATTTCAAATTTGACGGAAACGTGGAGTACCAAGAATATGTTACACATCCGGAGTTTAAACTGAAATTGAGCAGGAAAGTGTAGCACCGTTGAATGGACAAAAAGTACGAGTTTGCTAGTTTTCATTTACAATAAAAAATTCTTCGTCTATACTGATGGCAACATAACTAATAACTACATACCGTTTTCTGCACTAGGGGTGCCCAATTTTGGCTGAGATGCGAGCAATAGCTCCGATCCCTTATGACCCGATCAGGATAATACCTGCGTGGGGAAGTGTAGTGGCTTTCCGATGGTTTCATATTGGAGAAGTGCTACATCTTCCGGGATGTAGTTTTTTTTATGAAAAATTTTCGGGAGGTCGAAGGAAATGGAATGTGGTTTAAGTCCAATCGTCGGATTTCGTTTTTCGTTATATCCGATGGCAGATGATTTTGTAAGTGTAATTAAAGGAGCACTGGAAAAGACCGACACGTCGAATGTGTGGATGCATACGGATGATGTATCGACCGTCATCCGAGGAAAGCAAGTCCATGTATTTAACGTTGCTAAAGCGATAGCATTGCACGCTGCGAAAACAGGCAAGCATATTGCGTTATCCGGTACTTTTTCGGCGGGATGCCCAGGTGATACTGCTGGCGATGCGTATTTGGACAAGGCCGATGAAGTGGCCAATACGGATGGGACAAAGCAATATGTGTCCTCACAATTTGCGCTGTATCCAATGAATAATCCGGCGTATATGGAAATCATTTATCGCGAAGTGGACAGGGCGAAAGAGCAAGGCGTCTTTAATGAATCGATGCATTATGCGAGCGGCATCCATGGGGATATTCATGATGTATTTGCATTTTACGAAGAGGCTTTCAGCAATGCGCGCTCTGAAGAACATAAGCATCTCGTTATGACCGTCTCGATGAGCATAAATAGTCCGTCGCACGGAGGACTGTAACATGTTGAAATCATGGAAGCTGAAAGAGGTCGTCCTCATGTCTTTGTTTTCGGTCGTGTTCGGGATTATTTATTTGCTGTTTTTGCATGTCGGGAATATTTGGGCGGGGTTCATTGGGCCGATCGCCTATGAATGGATTTTCGGTATTTGGTTCATCGTGTCGATCATTTGTATGTATATTATTCGGAAACCTGGGGCGGCTGTCATTTCGGAAACGATTGCAGCTGCCATCGAGGTACTGTTAGGGAATGCAGTTGGTCCACGATTGATTCTTGCAGGTATCATTCAAGGGCTAGGTGCCGAGGCGGCATTTGCTGCAACGCGCTATCGTCGGTTTGATGTATGGGTCTTAATGTTGGCAGGTGTCGGTGCATCAGTGTTCAGTTTCACATATGGTTATTTCTTAGGTGGATTTACTGTGTTCAGCACAGGCTATGTCCTACTCATGCTTGGCATCCGGATTCTCAGCGGAGCAATGATTGCGGGAATTGGCGGCAAAGCGGTCGTCGACGGATTGCTTGCAACAGGCTCGCTCCGCGGATATGCCATTACACGTGCGAAAAAAGGTGAGGCCCGTGCATGAAGTAATCCAGTTTGATAACGTAAGTTTTCGCTATCCCGATGACGATGATTGGATATTTGAAGATCTATCATTCTCCGTTGGAAGCGGAGAAAAGGTTGTCATTACAGGGCCAAGCGGAAGCGGCAAAACGACGATGCTCTATCTTTGCAACCGGCTGTATCCCGAAAACTGTGATGGAATCGTAAAAGGCACTGTTACGTTATTTGATAAAGAAAGCAAGTCTTATTCTCCTGGTGAAGTGAATCACCGGATTGCGACTGTTTTTCAAGATCCTGATGCACAGTTTTGCATGCTGACTGTCGAAGAAGAGCTTGCGTTCACGCTTGAAAACTTAAAAGTAGATCGCGCAGAGATGGATAGGCGGATACAGGACGTTTTGGAGCTGACAGGATTGACCAATTTCCGTCATTCCGTTATTCAACAGTTATCCGGCGGGGAAAAGCAGCGGATTGCGACGGCATGCGCATTAATTATGGAGCCGGAAATTCTTCTGCTCGATGAACCGATTTCCCATTTGGATCCGTATACCGCAAAACAGTTCATCATTTGGCTTGATGAGCTTCAGCGGAAACGGTCTTTGACGGTGTTGGCGATCGAGCATCGACTTGATTTATGGGGCGATTTTTTCGATCGAGAAATTCAGTTGGAACAAACGGCTAGTGCGATTCCAATGATGAAAAGGGCAAGCAGCAAACAGGAGTCACAAGCATTGAAGGCAAATAGAGTTAGTACTGATTTTTTAAAAGAAGTTTCTTTCACATTAAACAAAGGTGAAGTGACAGTCCTCGCAGGTCCGAATGGAAGTGGAAAATCGACGTTATTGAAAGCATTATGCGGATTGATTCCTGCGAATGGAACTGTGCACCCTTCCCATGTCGGATATGTGCCTCAATCACCGGAATTTTTATTCGTGACGAAAACAGTACGGGAAGAAATCGCTTTCGGAGGAGGTACTACTGCAGATGAATTGCTTGAACGGTTGCAATTGACGAAGGTTGCGGATGCCCATCCGTTTGCTGTGAGTCATGGACAAAAAAGAAGAGTGGCGATTGCCGCTATGCTATGCGATGGCAGAGAAATTATTATGATGGATGAACCGACATCAGGCCAGGATGCCGCTTCCATGGTGGAACTGTTCCGGTTGATCGACGAGCGTGCAAAGGAAGGGACGACCTTTTTGATCGTCACCCATGATATGGAGTTTGCTTTTCATGTGGCGGATTCGATTTTAATAATGAAGGATGGGGCATTGACAGGGAAGTTTAATGCCGATGAAGTATGGCGGGATGTTAAGTTGCTCGCTTCGCATCGTCTGCTTCAGCCGAAAGGGTGGGTCGATCGTGAACTCTGCTTTGCATAATATGAACCCTGCCGCAAAGTTCATCGTCGTTACGATTTGTATGTTGACGATGGCGTTCTTTTTCAATCCGTGGACCCCGCTGTTCATGTGGGTCGGCGTGCTAATCGTCCAGCTGCTGTTCAGCCGAATCGATTGGAAACTGTGGATTCTGTTCATGATTCCGTTCTTTATTATGGCATTCGGTTACTTTTGGACGACGCTCGTGTTTGCCGAAGACAAGTCGGGACCCGTTGTACTATCGATTTGGTCAATTAACATCACGGAAGTCCAGTTAAATCATGCATTGTCTTTAAGTTTTCGTGTGCTCGCATTTTCCGGATTGTCATTGCTATTCGCGTTGACGACAAATCCCGTTTCATTCATTTTAAGCTTAATGCAGCAAATGAAGCTGTCACCGAAAATCGCGTACAGCATATTGGTCGGGTATCAGTTCCTGCCTGTCCTGAAGGATGAATTTGTGCAAATCCAACAAGCTCATCGTCTAAGGGGCGCCATGCAAGAGAAAAATGTGGTTCATCGGCTATTGCATTTGAGGAAAATTCTCCTTCCGATGCTTGCAGGGGCGGTCCGGAAAGCAGAACGGGCGGCATTTGCAATGGAAGCGAGGGGGTTCACGGGAGAAAAAAGGAAAGACTTTTATAAGATTGTTCGTGTCAGCAAGTTGGATGGTTATTTGGTTAGTCTCTTCATGTTACTGCTCGTAGTAAGTTGTACAAGTACTTTGTATATAAAATAATGTGCGAGGGTCCCACTTGGAGTGGGGCCCTTTTGCCGTTCATTTCCATATGGTATAGTTTTTCTTATAGAAATTCTGAAAATCGTTCAGAAAAGGGGAAATCGCATTATGATTGATGTAAGGGAATTGAAGTTGGAAAAAGGGAGAAGAGTCATCATTACATCGGATGTTCATGCAAATCTTTCACTGTTCCAGGAATTGCTTGCGAAAGTAAATTATACGACGGACGATTACTTATTCATTAACGGAGACCTTTGTGAAAAAGGGCAGGACAGCTTGTCGACAGTTGGATTTGCAAGGAAGCTTATCGCTGAATCGGACCGGGTTTTCATTACAAAAGGGAATTGCGATGTCGTCCATGACTACGTATTCAATCACGTCGAAGGCATCAAAAACTATATGCAGCAGCGCAAGAACTCTATTTTGAATGAGATGATGTTTTCTCACGGGAAGACACTTGATGATTTTGAAACGCTTCAGCAACTTGGAGAATTTTATCGAACTCATTTCGGTGAGCTGCTTGACTGGTTGGATGAACTGCCGATTGCTTATGAAACAGACGATTTCATCATCATCCATGCAGGAGTAGAAGACATTCCTGATTGGAAGGAGACGAGCCGTGAATTTGCTCTGTATACGCCAGCATTTTATGAGAAAGAGCATCAGGCGGATAAGCCGGTTATCGTCGGTCATTGGCCAGTCGTTAATTACCGAGCGAATGCAGTTAGCTCGAACTGTCCTCTTATTGATTTAGAGAAAAAGGTAATCGCAATCGATGGCGGCAATCAAATTAAAAAAGACGGTCAGTTAAATGCGCTTATTATTGAAGGAGAAAACATTACTTATACATACGTGGATGGTTTGGAAGAAAAAACAATTACACGAAATCATATTGATGAACTGGGGCGGGTTGGAACGGTCACCTATCCGAACTATGAATTGCGCGTACTTCAAGAAGATGATCATTTTACATTATGCGAAAATGTGAATCTTAGTATTAAGCAGTGGATAAAAAATGAATTTATTCATGAAGGTAATTGCAAAAACGACTTGAGCACGACTTTTTTATCTGTTGAAAAAGGACAAAGCGTTTCCATCGTCGATGATCGCCATGAAGGATATACATTAGTGAAGTCATGCGTTGGCGAAGTTGGGTGGATTCCAAACGATTGCCTAGTATAATACGTATGCTTCGAAGGCTGATGCCTATCGAAGCTTTTTCTTGTGGACAAAGGTCATGATTGGGAACAACTCAAGATTGAAAACGTCAAGCTCTTTAAGAACAATTCGGAGTCAAAAGGAGAAGCTATGTGGTTAATTAGTATGTATGTCATTGAGATGCTAGGATATATGATCGTCGCGTTACCAATTTATGCAATCGTGCGAATGATCATCGTCAAAAGAAGAAAGCGGCCCGTTAACAAATTGCATGAGGTGCTGCTCGCCTTATTCATCCTCTACTTGGTGGGACTAGCCTCCCAGACGATTATTCCGAAGTGGACTATGGGAATTGATGTAAGTACGGGGAAGTTCTTTTTTGATGTTTACATTTTTGATCGTCTATCAAGCGTCAATATGATGCCGTTCCGAACAATCATGAGTTACTTTCAAGCTAATGAATATGTGAGCGGTTGGAGCAGCGTATCGCTTGTGAATCTTCTTGGAAATATGTTCGTTTTTTCCCCGATTGGATTTTTCATTCCTTTGTTGTGGCGAAGGATGGATTCATTTAAAGCAATCTTTTTCATCGGTTTTGGCGTCACTTGCTTCATCGAAGGCACCCAATATTTCATCGGTCGCAGTACGGATATTGATGATATCATCCTGAACACAATCGGCGTATTAATTGGATACTGGGTCTATCTCACTTGGAAAGTCTTAACTAAGCGTGAAAAAATTGTTGACCGCAAATAATCATTTTGTTATGATAAAAACAACTTTCAGAAAGCAGGTGATGTTTTATGGCGAAAATCGATATGGCTATTGCAAAATTGATCGGCACCATAATTTCACCTGCCATGCCTTCGTAATAGGCATGTTTCTTCTGTTATGCGCGTGAAAGCATGGTGTCCGATCCGGAACCATGCTTTTTTATTTGCCCATAATAGGAGGAAGTAATTTGATTAACTTAAACGAATACGGTTGGAATCAATTCCATCAAGAAAATATGTACACGATAGTAGAAGAACTTAAAGCGGATAATTACGTTCCAGGACGTGTCACACTTGAACATAAAAGGATGTACCGTGTCATGACAGCTGAAGGGGAATGGCTGTCCGTATGCTCGGGCGCATTCCAGCATGCAGCCTATGAAAGAAGGGATTACCCTGCTGTCGGCGATTGGGTAGTCGTTGAAAAAATGCCCGGCGAAGAGCGTGGAATTATCCACTCTATCCTTCCAAGGACGTCACTTTTTTCTAGGAAATCGGCGGGGACAACAAATTCCGAGCAAATCATTGCGGTGAATGTCGACATCGTTTTCCTCGTCATGTCCATGAATCATGATTTCAACGCAAGACGATTGGAACGCTATCTTGTTGCGGCCTATGATTCCGGGGCGACGCCTGTCGTTGTCCTAACGAAAATGGATGTTAGCGATGATCCGGATCATTATTTGGAATTGGCGAGAGCAATCGCACTTGGCACAGATGTTTTTCCGGTGAGCAATACGACCGGGGAAGGAATCGAACGGATTACGGATTTATTGAGAAATGGCAAGACGGCGGCGTTGCTCGGTTCTTCCGGCGTCGGGAAATCTTCGCTCGTCAACTCAATTTGCGGCGAAGGGAAGATGGCGGTGCAAGGCATCCGTGAAGATGACGCGAAAGGAAGACATACGACAACCCATCGGGAGCTCATCAAAATTCCGACAGGAGGAGTGCTCATCGATACGCCGGGAATGCGGGAATTTCAGTTGTGGAATGAAAGTGAGAGCCTCGATTCCGGATTCAAAGATATCGAAGAACTAGCAACGGCTTGCAAATTCGGTGATTGCCGACATGAAAGCGAACCGGGATGTGCAATCCAAGACGCGCTCGAAACAGGTGAGCTGGCGAAGGAGCGGTACGGAAATTACGTCAAACTCCAAAAAGAGCTCGCTTTCCTAGACCGGAAAATGGACCGCCAGGCACAAGCCGCTGAACGGGATAAATGGAAGAAGATAACGAAAGGCATGCGAAAGCATCCTTCGAAGAAAAAATAAAAGTCATAGATGCGGAAGCAGGGATAGCGTAATTCCTGCTTTCGCTTTTTTACATTAACTGCCTACAATATTTCGCTTTCCGAAATCACACTCTTGTTTTAATATAGTAAATAAAATATACTATATTAAAAGTCAGTTAAAGGAGGTGTGAGAATGAAAGTATTCGATTTGCATTCGGATCTATTTACCGACATAGCATATCGGCGGAAAATTGGAGAAACGAATGTTTTTGACCGGATCCACTATCCGAGATTAAAAAAAGGCTACATTGATTCCGTCATATGTGTTTTTTGGGTGGAACCGGCATTCCGGAATAATCCTCTGGCAAGGTTTGAGGAACTCTATCGATATGTGATGGAAGACTTGCATGAATCATTGCATGTGAATTTATGTGTATCAACAAAAGACATGGTAGATTCGAACGAAACGAAAAAGATCAATGTTTTCCTTGGGCTAGAAGGAATGACCTTTATGGAGCAATGGGGCAAGGGTGATCTATCCGAGAATATTGAGAGCGCTTTCCCAGAACTGCATGAGAAAGATTTCAGGCATGCGATTTACGCATGGAATGAAACGAATTTCCTCGCTAGCGGTACAGGTTCTTATAATGAAGGAATACATAAAGGGTTAACAATGCATGGAAAGGAAGTCACTCGACTGGCGAATACACAGAATTGGATAGTGGATGCTTCCCATACAGACGATAAAACCTTTTGGGATCTCTACCATGCAAGCGATCAGCCAATCATTGCGTCACACAGCAATGTCCGGGCACTTTGCCCGCAAAATCGGAACCTCACAGATGAACAAATTAAAGCGATTGCAAACAGGGGAGGCATTATCGGACTGAATGCATACTTTGAATTCATCGACGAAAAAAATCCGACTGTCGACCATTTCATAGACCATGCTGTATATATTGCAGAGCTGGTCGGACCGGAATACGTCGCTTTTGGCTTTGATTTTGTAGATTTCTTGGATGCTCATGAAGTAGGGGCGTCATTTGAAGGAACTACAGTCGGGCTTGAAACTGTCGAACAAGTACCAGAGCTTTTAATGAAAATGGAGAAAAGGGGCTTTTCTGCGAAAGAGTTGGCGGGCATCAGTTTTGAAAATGCCTTCAATTTTTTAAGCAGGCAATTAAAGGGATGAAAATGGGGGAATAAAAAATGGAGAAAACACTTATTCAACCAGATGATATGATCACCCTATGGGGGATTATCGTCGTTTGGGCAGCAGTCAGTATCTTTTTAGAACAACGATTTAGTTGGGCAAGTAAAATATCAGGCGCAATCATTGCCCTTGTTGGTGCAATTATTTTATCGAATACGGGTGTCATACCGACAGAATCACCTGTTTATGATGCCGTTTGGGCATTTATTATACCGCTTGCGATTCCATTATTGCTGTTTCACGTGAATTTTAAAAAGATCTGGCAGGAAAGTGGGCGTATGCTCATCATTTTCTTGCTTAGTTCCATCGGGACGGTTGCAGGGACAATCATTAGCTTCTTCTTATTGAAAGATCATATTCCTTATTTAGATAAAATCGGTGCGATGATGAGTGCTTCTTATGTTGGCGGCGGCGTCAACTTTGCGGCAATGGCAGGGAAGTTCGAGACGCCTGGTGAAATGGTCTCTGCAACAATTGTTGCAGATAATTTAATGATGGCAATGTATTTTGTTGTCCTCATGATCATACCTACGTTGGCGTTTTTCCGGAAGCGTTATTCCCATCCACATGTATTGGAAGTTGAAGCAGGGAAAGGAAAAAACGACGGAAAAACACTTGCGGAAAGCTTTTGGGCACGCAAAGATATTTCATTGAAGGATATGGCGTTATCCGTTGGGACAGCCTTCTTCCTCGTAATTGTTGCCTTTAAAATTGCAGCATTCTTAGACGGGATTATTCCTTCTGGTGAAGATGTGTCCTTCTTTATGAATTTATTGAATGGTTTATTCGGGGACAAATATTTAGTGTTAACGACAATAACATTTTTAGCACTTGCTTTGTTTCCTAAATACTTCGAAGGAATCAATGGAAGCCAAGAGATCGGTACATTGCTCATATACTTATTCTTCGTCGTTATTGGGGTACCGGCGTCAATTCCGTTAATCATTCAAAATGCGCCGCTTCTATTAGTCTTCGTTGCTATTATCGTCATCGTCAACATGGTCATTTCCCTCGTTGCAGGGAAGTTGCTGAAATATGACCTTGAAGACATTCTACTTGTGAGCAACGCTAACATTGGCGGACCGACAACGGCGGCGGCAATGGCGATTGCGAAAGGATGGAAAAACTTAATAGGTCCGATTTTAGTCGTCGGCACGATCGGTTACATTATCGGAAACTATATCGGTACGACATTAGGTTTATGGTTTGCAACACTTCTATAAAAGGGAAGCCTGGCACTGTAAGACTGCCAGGCTTTTTATATGGTAAAATGAATAAAAGAAGTTAAATGAGGCGGGTATTATGTTTGATGGTCAAAAAATTAGAAAACTGCGTACGGAACAAAATCTTTCATTGAAGGATCTCTCAGACAAATCAGGTGTCAGTGTAAGTATGATCAGTCAAATTGAACGGCGGAATACGGATCCTACGCTCACGACGCTTTATAAATTGTGTAAAGGACTCGATGTTTCTATTTCGACATTATTAGGCGCGGATGAACAAGCGTTGCAGCTTGTACGGAAAAACGAACGGAAATCAGTCAATTTCCCTAAGTCCAATTCGAAATACGAACTTCTCACTCCGATTAATGAAGGGTCTATAGAAATGATAATGATCCATTTGGAGCCTGGTCAAGAGGATCAGCAGCTTGTCGAGCATTCAGGCGAGGAATGCGGGTATGTCGTGAAAGGGGAAATGACAATTGTACTCGGAGATGAAGAGTATATACTGTACGAAGGCGACAGCATCCGCTTCAAAAGTACAACACCCCATCGTTTTTTCAACCACTCACAAGAAACCGCCATATCCGTATGGGCAATGACTGGAAGGGTGCTTTAATAGCAAAATGCGGGAGGACATCATTGGATGCCTCCCGTTTTTATTTTCATGACAAATGTCATCTCACCATATGACAGAGCATACTGAAAAAAGCTGCGCAAACCTCCTATGATAATTATAAGAGGAGTGTGAGCGCATGGAAACAATTGTTCAGATTAAAAATCTATCAAAGGAATTCAAAGGGAAAAAAGCGGTCGAGAATGTCTCGTTCTCCATTGAACCAGGTGAAGTCGTTGCGATTCTAGGCCCTAATGGGGCTGGAAAGAGTACGTCAATACTTATGATGCTCGGTTTGCTGCATCCGACGTCGGGTACAGTTTCGATTTTCAATAAACAGCCTCAAGATCAAAAAGTTCGTGAACGGATAGGAGTCATGCTCCAGCAAGTAAGCTTGATGGATGCATTAAAGGTGAAAGAGGTTCTCGCATTGTTTAGAAGCTATTATCCAAACCCGTTGTCGATGGAAGAGTTGATCCGATTGACTGGCTTGCAAGATAGTGAATTGAACAAACGGACAGAAAAATTATCAGGCGGGCAAAAGCGTCGCGTGAGCTTCGCACTTGCGATGGCTGGAAACCCCGATCTTGTATTTTTTGATGAACCAACTGTCGGGATGGACAGCACAGCAAGAAGAGAATTTTGGGCAAAAGTCCAGCAGCTTTCCAAAGCGGGGAAAACTGTATTATTTTCCACCCATTACTTGCAGGAGGCAGATGATGTAGCGACGCGCATCCTTTTATTCAATGAAGGTAAATTGATTGCAGACGGTTGTCCGTCAACGATTAAACAAAGTTTGCTGAAAAAGACGGTTTCTTTCAAGATCAAGGGAAATTTCCCGAAAGAGCAATTTCTCTCCATGAATCATATATCGGACGTTTACGAGGAAAAGGGAAGAATCGTCATTCAAACAGAGGACACCGATCATGTCCTATCATCGCTCTTCACTGGAGAATTGGCAGTTTCAGATATTTCCATTGATAAAGGGCGACTGGAAGATGCGTTTGAACAATTGACAGTCGAACAGGGGGTATCGTGAATGAAAATGCTATTAAATGAATGCAAAATAGAAATGATCCGGATTTTCCGCAATCCATATTTCGTCTTCTGGTCCTTGTTCATGCCAATTGTCTTCTATTTCATTTTCACGAAAGTCGTTAACACAGGTATAGATGATCAGGAATTATGGAACAAACATTTCCTTATGTCTATTGCAGTTTTCAGTGTCATGGGGAGCGCCATCATGACACTCGGCATCCGGATGGTGCAGGAAAGGAATGAAGGGTGGACGACGTGGATAAAAGTGACGCCGTTGCCTAGTTCAAGTTATTTCATATCAAAGATGATTGGTCAATCGGCAGTCCATCTTTTTTCGATAATCGTCATTTTCATGGCTGGGATTATCGTGAACGGCGTATCGATGTCCTTCGTGGAATGGTTGTCATGTGCTGCTTGGATATTGATAGCATCGTTCCCGTTTCTAGCGTTGGGCGTGCTTGTCGGTACGATGAAGCGGGTTGATACCGCTTCAGGAGTGAGCAATATTATATATTTAGCTTTGGCGATCACGGGAGGATTATGGATGCCGATGGAAATTTTGCCGAAGACGATTCAGCAAATCGGTTCTTGGCTGCCGGCGTACCATTATGGGAATGGCGCTTGGGGAATTATCCGAGGACATTTTCCGGAATTTATAAGTATTGTAATTTTAGCGTCCTACCTGCTTATATTCATGGTATTATCAATTTATATAAGAAGGAAACAGGAAGCGGTGTGAACGTGAAGAACTTTAGGTTGTTTCCAAAAAGATTTGGCTACATCCCTCATATTTTTTTAGTCTATTTGATACTGCCGCTCTATCAAGTGAACAAAGAAGTAGGAATGAAAGCGGTAATCGGCTATGGCCTATTGCTGCTTTTTTTCATTTCTTACCGGCAATGTTATCAGCCAATTGCACAAAAGAAATTTTACGCTTGGTTGTCAGTTCAAGTAGCGATTACTGTCATCTTCGTCGTCTTATATGATCCTTATAGCATATTTTTAGGGTTTTACACTTCAAACTTCATTGGCTGGATAAATGATAAAAAAAGATTTCGTAATGCCTTGAAAGTTTTTGTTAGTATCATTGGAGTATGTTCCGGATGGATTTGGTTTCAAACTGGGTTTGTAAGTTTTGTCTCCCTTTTGCCATTTTTAGTTGTTATCATTCTATCCCCATATGGTGTTCGGCATATGAATGAACGGATGGAATTGGAGAGCCAATTGAATGAAGCGAATGAACAGATTAAAACGCTCATCAAAAAAGAGGAGAGAGTAAGGATAGCCCGTGACTTGCATGATACATTAGGGCATACGCTGTCGCTTATCACATTGCAAAGTCAAGTCATCCAAAGAGTTGCGAGTGATCCTGAAAAGGTGAAGAAGGAGGCGAAAGAAATCGAGAAAACGTCTCGTTCCGCACTTCAACAAGTACGGGAACTTGTATCCGACATGCGGGTTAGCACAATCGAAGAGGAGCTCGCACATATGGAAAGAATTTTAGCGGCAGGCAATATTGAATTTCAGTGCGATGTTCTGGGGAGAGAAACAACAGAGCTCTCTCCACTCCAGCAAAATATTGCGGGGATGTGCTTGCGTGAAGCTTCGACAAATATCGTGAAGCATAGCAAAGCGACGCAATGCTCGGTAACTGTGCAGCAAGATTCGCATGGGTTTTCAATACGCATACATGATAATGGAACTGGAATAGGAAATCGTCCGTGGGGCAATGGGTTGAAAGGGATGTCCGAACGCCTTTCATTAGTAGAAGGGGAAATGAAAGTGGAGTCTGTAACGGGGACGGTTATAGAATTTTCAATTCCAATAGTTGTGAAGGCAAAGGAAGGGGCGGTTGCCTTATGATCCGAATTGTCATTGCTGAAGACCAGAGGATTTTAAGAGGGGCTTTAGGGACTCTTCTCGATTTTGAGGAAGATATGAAAGTTGTCGGCCAAGCTGAAAATGGGGAGCAGGCATTGCGGCTCGTCCGAGAATTGCGTCCTGACGTTTGTATATTAGATATTGAAATGCCGTTAAAAACCGGTCTCGAAGTTGCTGATGAATTAAGAGAATGCGGCTCTCCATGTAAAGTGATCATATTGACGACGTTTGCGAGGCCAGGCTTTTTCGAGAGGGCGATTAAAGCGAAGGTTCACGGCTATATGTTAAAGGATGGTTCAATCGATGATTTGGCAGCTGCTATTAGAAACGTCATGCAAGGGAAGAGGGAATTTGCAGCTGAACTGATCATGAATTCTTATCATGAGGATAATCCGTTGACGGAGCGGGAGCGGGAAGTGTTGCAGCTGTCGGCAGATGGAATGACGGCTAAAGAAATTGGATCAGCACTTTATTTATCCCCCGGGACAGTCCGCAATTATATGTCTGAAATTCTGCAGAAAGTGGAAGCGAAAAACAAAGTGGAAGCCATATCGATCTGTCGTGATAAAGGATGGATTTGAAAAAATAAAAAACGGGCTGCGGCTTTCATCGAGAATCCGATGATGAGCCACGCCCGTTTTGCTTATTCGGCCTGTTCAGCCATTTCTTCTGCTTCCACGCTTTCTTCAACTGCTCCTTCATCGTTGCCTTCAGTTGGCTCGACTTCATTCGTTTGCCCGATATTGATGAACAGTTTTCCGTCTGCGAGTTTTCTTCTTTCATTTCCAAAATCATCGACGACTTTCACTTCGACGCGTGCCCCGTCAGCAGTTACGCCTAATGGAACAGTCCAGTAGCCAACGTAATGGCCTGGTGATACTTCATGCATCGGCAATTCAGTCGCATTCGTCAAATCATTGCCTCCGACATTCGTAAGCGGCATGTGGATGAAGTATGTCGCAGTTAATCCAGGCTCGCTGTCGAATTCGAATTTGACGGATTTTCCAGTTACTAAATGGACATCTTTCGTCGGCGTCAAATTCGTGATTTCTGGAGCCGTATATTTTGCGGTGATTGAAACGGTTTGTGTCGTTTCGTTACCTGCAGCATCCGTTGCGATAACAGTAATTTCATTTGCACCGTTATCCAAAAGAATCCGCTTCGAGAACGTGCCATCTTGGCCAACAGTCGCTTGTTCACCATTTACAGTTACTGATTTCAAGTAGGCATCCATAACTGTACCTTCAACAGTGACCGTTTCACGATTTGTCGTTTCGCCGTTTTTCGGATTCGTAATTGTCAATTCCGGTTGCATCGTATCCAACGCAACTGTTACTGGCGCTGATGTTCCTGTTACGCGTCCGTCTAATAAAGCGACAGCTGTAAATTCATTTTCACCTTCTGTCAGAACTGTTTGGAAAGAGAATTTCCCGTCAGCACCGATGACAACAGAATCGACTTCTTCGCCGTTATTATGGAGTGCGATTGTCGTTGTTGGTGGTGCTGAACCTTCGATGACGATGTTTTCTTCATTCGTCACAGTGCCTGTTTCAGGAGACGTGATGACCGGCTCGAATACTTCATAGCTTACTCGTGCCCGAATCATATAGTTCCCTTCAGCAGCAGGTGCTGGCGACCAAGATCCGACCAACTGGTAACTTCTTTCCGCATTTGGTCCGTCCTCATCTGTTGCGAGGCCTGGCGCATACGGATTCGCTTCCGTTTGGATATACACCATATAGAAGTCGCCGTTTACAACGATATTGTGCTCCGTCAAATCAACGACTGTCCATTCTCCATTCCGTTTCGCTTGGGCATTGATTGGTCCTGCAATCTTTTGCCCCGGTGCTCCGTCAGCACCTGTAGCATCCCAAACTTCTACTGCAAATGCAGTTCCGCCTGGTACTGGCCATTCAGTGTCCCAGAATCGGAAAACACCTTCAGTGACAATTCCTGTTTCATTGCCTTCCGGTAAGGACATTTTCACGCCCCAACCATTGCCTGCATCGTAGAAAGCACGAGCATTTTCAGCAGTTCCGTCATCATATCCAATTTCACCGCCAGGATATGTGAAGAACGGCTCAAGTGCGAAATCTTGTGAAGGTTGGCCGCCGATATTGATGCTAGCCTCTTGTCCGTGATAACCGCGAGCGACTACTTTCAGCGTATAATTGCCCTCATATGCTGTGATTGCGAAATGGCCAGCTGCATCAGTCAACACAGGGGCGATGTTCGCATCTTCCACTAGAAGCAAAGTTGCGCCTTCAATCGGCTCACCTGTTGATTGGTCTGTTACAGTCCCGCTAATTGTTGCCTGTGGCATTTCCTCCAATGTGAAATTGGCATTTGTCGTTTCATCTGCATTGATTGTCACAGTTTGCGTTTTGGATTGGTATCCGTACGCTTCTGCTTGTGCAGTGAACGTTCCTGCGCCATGAGTCATCGTATATGATCCGTCAGCAGGGTTTGTATAGACGGAGCGATCTGTTTCAAGAATATTCACTTGTGCACCTAATGGAAGTAGGACAGGCGCTGCTTTGCCTTCTTCAACAGGAGGTGCTGGCTCTTCTTTCGGCATGACAGGTCTGATAGTTTTTGGGTCGACAGGTGTTTCAAGTGCGTCTTTTCCTTTTTCAATTAGATCGCCAGGATCTCTGTCTTTCGGTGGTTTTAAAGCTTGAGGAGCTTTGAGCTCAGTTTTTTCCATCAACTTATTTTTTGGTGCAAGAGAGATTGTGCCTGCTTGAGACTCAGTGCTTAAAGCTACGTCATCAATATACCAGCCTTCCCTCACTACGCTTCCATCGGAAAACGCATTGAATCCGATATAAACGCGCTGTCCGCTATATGCAGACAGATCCACTTCAGCGTCGATCCATCCTTGTGAAGCACCTTGAATCATGAGCAATTGCGTCCATTCTTCCATATCAGTGGAGATGAATACATGTCCATAATCCCAAGCTCTTCCGGAACTAGATTGCTCGAAATTATGCCATTGCTTGAATTGTAAATAAGATGCGCCTTCCGGAAGATCAACTGGAGGCATAACAAGAGTCGCATTCATGCTGCTTTCATACATGCCGGCTAAATTCGTTGCATACACATTTTCGCCAGAAGCTGCACTGCCTGGACCGGAAGTCGGTTTGCCCCATTCCCAGCTGTTTTTATTCCCAAATGAAGTCCATCCTACTGGCATTTGTTCAAAATCCTCAAAATAACCTGCAGTGATGCCAGGTTTTACGAGTACTGTGAATTCCTCACTAGATACTTCATTGTTGCCGAAATCGTTAATGACCCATTTATAAGTGAACGCATCACCGGAAATGAGATCTCCGGAAACTGTAACACCGTATTCGCCTGATAGGTAATCTCCCGATTTCCGTTCGGCTTTCAATGACTTCCATTGCCCGTCCGCATTTACATACTGCAACGTCACAGAAGAAACGCTAATATTATCCGTTACATTGATGCGTAAATCTAAATCCATGCCTGCGTACGTTTCATTTGGAGCGGAGTGTTCGAAGGCAGGCGGTTCGCTATCATCGCCTTGCTTCGTAACTTGGCCTTCGAGTTTTCCGAGTCCGCTTGCGATGGAAGAAACCGCTGCGTATGCATCTACAAGTCCATGCCCATACCCATGGTTAGGAGATGTCGGATACGCGCTATCTGTCAAAGGAGTTGCTGTGTTCAATAGAACTTGTTCCATGTCCTCGACAGTTATCGTAGCGTTCACTTGTCGAAGCAAAGCCGCTACGCCAGAAACGGCAGGGCCTGCCATAGATGTTCCATTCCAGCCGCCTTCATAGCGGCTGCCTGGTACAGATGAACGGATATTTACGCCGGGTGCGGAAATATCTGGTTTTATTTGGTCATAAGGTGAAGGTCCGCGAAGTGAAAAGCTTGCCACTTTATCATTGATGTCTGTGGCACCTGTTGCAAAGGATTCTGGATAGTTCGCTGGTGCAGCGACTGATCCAGGTCCGCCTGGGTTTGTAAGAGTCGTGTTGCCTGCAGAGAACTCAGGGAAGATTTCTGCCGCACGCCAGTTTCTAACGACATCACGGTACCATTCGTCAAGCCCTGCTCCTCCGCCCCAAGAATTATTAACGACATCCGGAGCCAAATCCACTCGCGCATTGCCATTTGCGTCTGTTGGAGCAAGAATCCATTGAGCCGCGGCCAATAAATCACGGTCTGTTCCACCATTAGCAGTGAATGCTTTAACAGCAATCCACTTCGCACCAGGTGCAACACCGATCTGGTTATTTCCATTCGGTTCGCTTCCAACCATCGTACCTGTCACGTGCGTTCCATGACCATGATCATCATATGGAGTTGTCCGTCCAGCAGTTGCGTCAAACCAGTTGAAGTCATGATTCACTTCACCTGTGACGGAGTTATACCCGCGATATTTCTCTTTTAATGCTGGGTGATCCCATTGGACGCCCGAATCAATGCTAGCAACGACTGTTCCAGATCCATCGATTCCCATGTCCCAAACTTGAGGTGCATTGACACGTTCAATGTTCCACTCGACATTTGCGAGCTGAGATTTCGGCGCATCTGCGTTCTCGACTACGGTTGTGTTCAATTGACGCGTTTCATTCGGAAGGACCTTTTCGACTTCTGCGAATGTGCCAATCGCTTCCGCTACTTCCTTTGTAGCCGTTACAGCCATGCCGTTAACGATGTAATAGGAAGTGATGTCCTTCGCTTTTCCTGCTTTCACTTGTTGTTCAAGATATTGTTTCACATTTTGCTGTGATTCTAGAGATGTCAATCTAAGCTCGGAGACGACAGCCGATCGAGTCATCATGACCGATTGCTTTCCAGAAAGGTTCGCTTGGCTTGCTTGCTGTTTTGCCGCCGCTGCCACCTGCTCCGTATCTGCTTGTTCTTTGAACTTGATCAAAAAGGTGACCATGCTATCGTCTTTAAAGTTTTCAAGTAATCGCTGGCTGACTTTTTCTTTTGCAATCTCATTCGAATCGCGCAATGAGTGATGCAGTTTCTTGTTTAGTCCCGTGCTTGCAGCCATCGCGGGCGTTATCAATGAAAATACCATCAAGAACGTTGCCGCGATGCTGAATAATCTCATCCGCTGACGTTTCCTCAATTCCATTCCTCCTTTTTGTTTTTGACCGTTCCCCTTATTAAGAGCCAACAAAAAACACCCTTTGCCCCCTTTCTGTTAAACGATAAGGTTCTCAATGGTGTCGGAATCTCCGTATCTGGCTGTCTAGCTAACATTATACATTTATTAAACTATAATTAAATACCAAATCATCTGATTAGTTAATAAATAATAATAAGTAACTAAATTGTCCAACATGAATAGGGAGTTTTATCACAGTTAAATAGTTTTCAATAAATGTCAAGTATTCTTTATAAATGCTTTGAAATAGAGTTTTTAAAGTGTTTTGAAGAAAGTAGGCATCAGAAAGGGGAATAGATGGAATAAGATAAAATAAGGTAGAAGACCTAAATGAGGGTTGAAATCGTATATTACTTATTTATAAAACATTTAATTTTAGGCATAAATTAATATGAAACTAGGGTGCTACAAATAGGGATTATGTTCGTGAAAATTTTCCCAAGTTCAGGAATTAAAAAGAAGCCGGCAATTTTCCGGCTTCTTTCATTTATGACTTCGGATGTTTATGGATTCTTTCCTTTCGTAAATCCTCTTTCATATCATCCAAATTAATCGTATCAACGGTTTGCATATCCTCATGCATGTCAAATAAACTTGTTCGGTCTGATGGAATCCCTTCAGGATGTTCTAAATAACGAAATTGGATCTCTTCCCGTTCGTCATTAGTAGCCTTCCGATTATCCTCTGCCATGGCAGTTGCCTCCTTATAACTGTTTCCTTATAGGATTAGCAAGCTGCATGAATCTATGCGTGCTTCAAATAGCGTTGCAAAAGCAAGCAAGTTCAACGTCTCCGTAAAGGAGCATTCGTCTTTTGTTTATTATCAATTATTTTGCGGACGATCGGATAAACGACCGGAGCCCATTTAATAGCTGTCTTAATAAGTCTTCCTATTTTCATGTCACTCGCCCCTTACTAACCATTTTCTATATTTTGCCCTCTCTACAGAGAATGTAAACCAAAATCTGCTTCTCCTATGACAGTCTCACTATGATACTCAACTTCTTGATTGTCATATTCCGAACTTTTGAAAAAGTATATGTTTGAATTTGAAAGATTTTGGACAGTACTGGGGGAAATTGTTATTGAGAGAGGAGCAATACTACTTGATTAAGATGAAAATGATTGTGCTAACCGCAATCATGACACTCTCATTCAGTGTCGTGACCGAAGCGGCTATATCTAGCGGGACGGAGCATGAAAAGGAGATAGGGCTTCCTTCCGAAGAAATTAGACCGAACCTTAGTGATATTCCGTTTATCGACATTTTGGAAAATACAATATCGTTGTTTTATCCGCCACTGGACTTGTTGAAGGAAGAAACTGTGACCTACAAGGTTGAAGAAGGAGATACGTTGTATCGCATTGCCTTGAATCATGGAATGACTTTGCAAGAATTGAAAAGTTTGAACGACTTGGAAGAGGATCTGATCTACCCGGGTGACGTATTGACGGTTAGTGAAGAAGATGGGGAAAATAATCTCGGAAATGCAGGGACGTTCAAAGTGGCTGCAGTCATATCGGAAAAGGCACCAGAAATTACTACTGAAACAAGTTTGGCACCGAAAGAACCGGCATTCAACGTCTCCGTTTCGAGTCCTCCAGAAAGTACGGGAGCAGAAATGACGGTGACTGCAACAGCTTATACAGCTTATTGTACAGGTTGCTCTGGAACGACAGCGTATGGTATTGATCTCCGTTCCAATCCAAATCAGAAAGTTATTGCAGTGGACCCATCAATAATCCCGCTTGGAACGAAAGTTTGGGTGGAAGGGTATGGGGAAGCAATTGCAGGAGATGTCGGCAGCGCAATAAAAGGACATAAAATTGACGTATTTATCCCTACCTATGAAAGCGCAATGGAGTGGGGCGTTAAAAAGGTGAAACTTAAAATCATAAAATGAATTCATACGTATTGGGGATTTTTCACTATAATTTCCCAATACGTATTTATTTTTTATGTTACAATAAAAAACAACAGGTTGTCGGTGGGAGGGTTAATAGTGAAAACTATGAATTGTGAGCTGTATGAATTCTTATTGGAACAAATAGACGCCATCACAGAGGAATGGCTGTTGGATCGTGAAGATAAGGAAGGTTCGATTTACTCGAAAGATGCCAGTGGCGGTTCGGTTCAAATGTTAAGAGAGCAAAACAGGCTAACAAACTTGACCGTTGCAAGCAGCCTCTTATTAGAAGTAGAGATGTTTGAAGAAAACAAGAAAAATTGGGCGTTAGTTGTCGCTGAGAGTAGGGTGAATAGCCGAACGCCAATCTATGAAGTTTTGGAAGCCCTTAGTAAGGCGCGTCAAGCGTTTTGGAAGTTTGTTGAGAGATTTGTCGAGAAGGAAGGGGAGAGGATTCTCCGTTCAGACATTATGAATTGGGGAATTGCCATCCATAAGGCGTTTGATGAAATGATGGTGGAGTTTTCAAATAGATACGATGAGCTTATGAACAAACGGTTAGTTGCTCAACAGAGCCTTATTGAAGAATTGAATGCACCTATTATTAAACTTGATTCATCAATTGGGATTTTACCGATCATCGGAGATATTGATACGACGCGGGTCCAATCCATTGTGGACTATGTACCGAATCGGTGTGTTGAGATTGACGTGACTCATCTATTCATCGATTTGTCGGGAGTTTCTATGATCGATACGATGGTAGCGAATCATATTTATCAGTTAATGGCGGTGCTCGATCTATTAGGTATTAAGGCGACGATGACAGGAATCCACCCTGTCATCGCTCAAACTTCGGTCCAGTTGGGCTTGGATTTTTCAAAAATCCAAACATATAGTTCATTGCAATTGGCCTTAAAAAAGAATTTCAGAAGTTTGGCCATCAATTAAATCGATAAAAAAAGAGCGATAAAGGGATGAAACCTTTGCCGTTCTTTTTTATTACTATATGTTGATACCGAATAAGTCTGAAAGAATTGCATCTTTTTCATTCTTGGAAAGAGGTGTTGTCTTGGAGGCACCATTTTCCGTAACGGTAAATTCATAGTCCTTTACTGTCATTCTGCCCTCAGCTGTTGCTTTTGTGACAATGTCGACATGCGTGAATGTCGATTCTCGGGAGACTTGATTGAAAACGCAGCCTTCATGGAAGTCAACAAGTTGTTTCATATTTGTAGAAAAGCGATAGAGCGGACGAGAATCGCCATTCCGGTTTCGTATCAGATCAAATAGCCCCTTGCCAACTTGCTCGACCGAGTAAGTTCCACTTACGTCAGTTTGCGGACTGCCGTTCAATGGAATTGGTAAGATTGTCGAGTCTCCAAATCCAACATCGACTAAGTACGGTTCATCCATCTGCACGAGGATGGCGGCATGTGTTTCGGGCTTGGCCCACCGTCCATTTGGACGATATACAGTGGCAGCAATTAGGGAAGCATCGTATCCAAGCTGTTCTAATAACCAATGGAACAGCCCGTTTAATTCATAACAATACCCGCCGCGATTCCGAAGAACGATTTTATCGTAAATCGAATGTAAATTTAAGTAAATCGGAACTCGGCGAATGACGTCGAGGTTTTCAAACGGTATTTTGGTCATATGTAAACGTTGTAGTTCCGACAATTGATGCAAGGAAGGTTTACTGTCGCTTGATGCGTGAAAACGATTGAGGTATTTTTCAATATCCATTCTATCGGCCTCCTAACGAATTAGTTATAGTATAGCATTCATCGTGATGCTCTAATGAAAATACGGCCACTGCAAGACAAATGTCTGTCTTTGCAATGGCCGTTTATTTTAGATACATCATCTTATGCCGTTAAATCTTTCTCCACTTTTCCGCCTTTAATGACGACTTGGATGTTGTCATTGTCTGCAAGAGAATGAATATCTTTTAATGGATCGCATTTTACGATAATAATATCCGCGAGTTTCCCTGTTTCAATCGTTCCGACACGATCCCCCCAGCCTAAACATTCGGCGGCTGTTTTCGTAGATGCGACAATCGCATCCATCGGACTCATTCCGGCATCGGCCATCAACCCTAGTTCACGCAAGTTCGTGCCGTGCTTCATAACACCAGCGTCAGTTCCCATAGCGATTTTTACGCCAGCCTTATACGCTTTTTGGAAACTTTCAATATGGTGTTGAATAACTTCCCTCGACTTCTGAACAGCTGTTTCAGGCATACCTGTTTCTGCGGCTGTTTCTAAAACCGCAACCGGAGCTAGAAGGGTAGGTACGAGGTAGGTTCCGTTTTCGAGCATTAATTCGATAGCTTCATCGTCAATGAAGATGCCATGTTCAATCGAATGGACTCCTGCACGGACGGCGTTTTTAATCCCTTCTGCCCCTTGTGCATGGGCCATGACTTTAACGCCTTTCCGGAAACGTCCTTCCTCGACGATAACCTTCAACTCTTCTAACGAGAATTGTGTGAATTCCGGATGATCAGTTGCGCTCAAGACGCCGCCTGTCGCATGCACTTTAATGACTTCTGCGCCTGCCCGAAGCATTTCACGCGTCTTTTTCCGGACTTCCTCTACGCCATCGCAAAGCCCGTTCGGCATTCCTGGGTACGGAGAAGGCAATAAATCGAGTACATTACCTGAAACTGTGTAACCATCTCCATGTCCACCGGTAATCGTCAATGCATTAATGCTGAGCTGCAAGCGTGGCCCCGGAATAAGTCCTTCTTCAACAGCCTTTTTCACACCTAGATCGGTACCGAGGGCGTCCCTGACCGAAGTGACTCCCGCCTCCAAAGTTGCCTTCAAATATTGTGCAGCTCGGTAATACATGAACGAAAAGGGAGTTGCCAATCGTTCATGGACAGGCGAAAATTCGAACATCATATGGACGTGCGTATCGATGAAGCCGGGAAGGATTGATCCGCCAGCCGCATCTATGACTTGTTCGTCACCAGTTTCTGCATATCGGTCCTCATCACCGACATACTCAATTCGATCTCCGTCAATAACAATAATTTGTCCTTGTTTTGGCGCTTCTCCGTTTCCATCAATAAGTGATCCGTTTCGAATGATTGTTTTAGTCATTGTAAATCCCTCCGAATTATAATGTTTGTACTAAAATGCCAGCGATAACGACAGAAGCCACGGTCACGGTCGTAAACCCACCGATAAGCATTGGAGCTAATAATTCATCGAAGATCGCTTTTTCTTCCTCTTGGTTTCTTGCAATGCTCCGGCTCACTTCCTCGCAAAGTATATAATCTGCAGGAAAACCAAACAAAGCCGTTAATGCGACGGGCATCCCTTTATACGGATGCCATTTCAGCAGCTTGGACATGATGAACCCGCCTAGTGCTATGCCGAAAGTACCAATGACAAGGATAAGGACGACACTTGGTAAATTGTTGAGTACTTGTGTTGGCGTGACGCCAGCCATTGTCCCAATGACGACAAAGATAATGCCGATCATCGTAATCGTAAATGAATTTGCTTTATCTAATGTTTTTGGCTCGAAAACCCCAATCTTCAGACCGATGACGCCAATTGCAAGACACCAAAGCGTATAATGGACCGGTGTTACTGAACCAAGAGCAACCCCAATGGATGCACCGACAAAAACATAGAACAGTTTTAATGTGGTACTGGATTTTAATGGGCTTTGTTTTTTACTTTTTTCCTCTTCCTTCAAAATATCTGTTTCTGACACCATTGGTATGAAAGTTCCGTTATCCATATCTTTCTGTAATTTCACTGCGTATCTTCTCATGAAATTCATCGCAAGCGGCATTCCCATAACACCTTGGAAAGCTACTACCAACGCTGGAATTATGACAAGGCTTGTAAGGCCGAGTTCGGTCAATTTTTCTGATGTGATGATAAGGGCGATGATTCCACCGCTAATCGGACCAACTCCTGCAACGGCAGTCGGGTAATCAAAAATCAAAGGAATGATCGTCAATATGAGTACTCCTGAAACGATGATGCCTCCAAGGGCGATAAGAACTGCTTTGAATTGACTTTTCAATAATGAAAAGGGAATCATTGTCCCCATATGCAAAATTGCCGGGCCAATTAAAATGGCGCCTAACGCGGGAAATTGTGACTTCTCTAAAATGTCCTTCGGGAAGATGCCTGTCCAATTTAGGATAAGGAATCCTACCATCGCTGTTAGAAGCATCGGGATTCTGGCTCTTGAAACGATAGATAGCCATTCGCCCAATGCAATAAGAGCGAAAATTAATGTGGTGGCGATTACAGGATTACTTAACATGATGGCTCCTCCTAGATGCAATTCAATTATTCTTCCGACTAGATAGTGAACTTCTAGTCTTAAGTGATATCCAATATATCAGTCGAAAAATAGTTTGTAAATAGTATTTTGACGATTATTACTATTACTTCAAATTGGAAGCGCATACATTTAATTAGTTGTTGTTTAGTTGTTGTTGCGAAAAAAATGCAATACTTTTAGCTCATTGTGCATATTAAGGTATTCAAGACTATAGATATATGATAATATAATAGAAAGATAATTCGGATATTAACTAAATCCAGCGAGCTGGATTGGGTTTGCCTTCGGCGGATGTCAAGGATTTTTAAGTGAGTTTATAGAGCTAGCTCGATTAAAATCCTGACACAATTACGCCGAGGCGTAATTGGTAGTATCCGATGAGAGAATGCGGGGAATTCTAATGAGAAAACATAGTCTGTTTTGCGTAGCAATCGTCGGTGCATGTCTATTCCTTCTTTTCGGTTTCAATGATCAGACAAAGAGGGTCCATACACCTAATATGATTAGTATCGCACACCGTGGAGCTTCCAGTTTTGCACCTGAAAATACCCGTTCCGCATTCCATAAAGCAGTCGAGCTCCGTGCAGATTTTCTAGAATGTGATGTCCACCTTTCAAAGGATGGCGAACTCGTCATTATGCACGATGCGAAAATCGACCGTACAACTGATGGAAGCGGTTACATTAAAGACTATACTTTGGCGGAGCTGAAAGAGTTGGACGCCGGTGGAAGATTCAGCAAAGAGTTTCAAGGCGAGTCAATCATAACGCTCAACGAATTATTAGAAGAATTCTATGACAAAGCCGGTTTGCTAATTGAACTGAAAAACCCACAAACTTATCCAGGAATTGAAGAAAAGGTTGTGACGCTGCTGAGCGATTATGTCGACAGCAGCTCGATCATCGTCCAATCATTCGATGCAGAGTCCATGAGGAAGATACATACTTTATTGCCCGATATTGAAGTAGCAGTCCTTATAAAACCTTCCGAATCAATACTTACTACAAAGAAGTTAGACGAATTGACATCCTTTGCATCTTATATCAATTTCAATGTGTCCTTCTTAAATAAGAGGATGGTGGATAGTGTCCACGAACGTGGTAGTAAGGTCCTTGTCTGGTCAAAAAAAGATAAACGGTTAGTTTCGAAAGCACAGAAGTTTGGCGTAGACGGTATTATATCAGACTTTTCCAGTTGGCCGACAGATGAGCCAATCTATTTGGTGCAAGAATAAAAGTATGAGCAAAAGCCGGAAAAACTTCGGCTTTTTTATTTTTAGGGAGAATTATCTTCAATAACCAATCATCCACCAATTTTGTCGGATAATCTGGGAGATATATAGTATGATAGACGGAATGGAGGCGAACTGAAATGAAAAATGAACAGTTAAATAGAGAAATTTGTCCATCAATACTATTGAAAGGAACTGTGAAAGTTGATCATACGCATTTTATATGAAGACAATCATTTGCTCGTAGTAGAGAAGCCTGTCAATTTGCCCGTGCAGGCTGATGATAGCGGAGATGAGGATTTATTAACCTTATTGAAAGCAGACTTGAAAAAGCGCCATCAAAAACCGGGGAATGTCTATTTGGGTTTAGTGCATCGGCTGGACCGTCCAGTAGGAGGCGTTCTCGTATTCGCAAAAACATCCAAGGCAGCATCCCGGCTTTCCGACGTGCTGCGAAAAAGGGAAATGGAACGGACATACTTAGCTGTTGTAAGAGGCGGATTGGAAAATAGCGGCCTATTGGAGCATCATCTTTGGAAGGATGCGAAGAATAACAAGGTCCATGCAGTTAAGCCCTCTCACCCAGGAGGGAAGAAGGCGGTCCTTCATTATGAAACAATTGAAAGACAGGACGGTATGAGCTTGCTCGCCATCCGGCTTCATACAGGCAGATCCCATCAGATTCGCGTTCAAATGGCAACGTCTGGCGCTCCACTCTACGGAGATCAAAAGTACGGTCAACATGTGAACCGGCCGGGACAGCAAATTGCGTTATGGGCGCATACGCTATCATTTCCGCATCCGACGACGAAGGAAATCCTCACGTTTGAATCGGCACCGCCAACAGAGCAACCTTGGAATATTTGGAAGTATGTTGACTCTGGAGCTCTGACAATGTGAGTTATTTCGAATAGGCCATACTGCTTGATTGACATAGAAATTCATGAACCCTACACTAAGATAGAGAAAAGCATGTTGGAGGAAACTATGACAAACCATCCGTTTATCCCGATCATTGTAGGGACAGATATTAATGCATACAATATGGCGATTTCATTTCACGAGGCATATGGCATCCATCCGGTCCTAGTCGGGAAAGAGCCTTTATCATTTACGAGCTTAAGTACAATCCCTGGCGCCATCGAGCTGAATCCGAAATTAGGGGAGAAGGAAGAGTTCGTCCGCTTCTTAAAAAAAGTTGCGGATAAGTACAGGTCGAAAGGGAAGAGACTGCTCCTTATCGGGACGAATGACTTGTATGTGCGCCTGATCATCGAATGCCGACAAGCTCTCAAGTCCGATTATGTATTCAACTATATCGATGAAGAGTTGATGAATAATTTACTTGTAAAGAAGAATTTCTACCGGCTTTGCGAAGAGCATGGAATTGATGCGCCTGCAACTTATTTCTATTCATGTGAAACAGACGACCGTTTCGTCGAAGAAGTGATGTTCCCGGTCATCATCAAACCGAGCAACGGTGTGCAATATTACAAGCATCCATTTGAAGGCATGCAAAAAGTGTATAAAGTCAACTCATATGAAGAAATTCAGAAAGTCATTGACACGATTAAGAATAGTGGTTATCGCGACGACTTGATCATCCAAGATTTCATTCCTGGCGATGATACATATATGTGGGATTCCGTCTTCTACGTCAATAGTAAAGGGAATTCCGAGCTGATCACCTTTGGACAAGTTGTATTGCAGGAGCATACTGTTACTGCGATCGGCAATTATACAGCGGTCATTACCCGTTATAATGAAGAAATGATGTTGAAATTGAAAGGGTTTCTAGAAGCGCTCAACTATGTCGGTTATGCAAACTTTGATTTGAAATATGATCATCGCGACAAAAAGTTCAAAGTGTTTGAAGTGAATATCCGACAGGGACGTTCAAGTTATTACATCACGTCATGCGGACATAACCTGGCAAAGAACTTTGTTGATGACCTCATCTACGGTGTTGAAAAACCATTGACATTATTAGATGAAAAATTCCTTTTCACAGTCGTTCCGAAAGCCGTTTTACGGAAGTTTGTCGACAATGCCAAAATCCGAAAAGAGGTCGACCAGCTGTTACGGGCAGGCAAATACGCCAACCCGCTGTTCTACAAAAGAGATAAAAGCTTTAAACGTAAACTTTATCTTTTCATGAGACAAGTCAATTACTACCGCAAATATAAAAATAATAAATGGTCATGATTACTCCCCGAGTGCTTAGCACCTCGGGGATTTTTTGGTTATTTCTTCATGGTTTACAGTTTTCATGGAAGAGGAATAGATGTTAGGCAACTATCTAGGAGGAACAAACACCATGAGAAAGAAAGAAAATCCCGAACTAGAAACCAAAAGGGATAAAATAATCGAAAATCTTGTTAATGATGGCGTCTTTAAAATTAACGGAAAACAATTATATGAACTATCTTTATATGAATTGATGAAACAGTATACAATGAGGATAGAGTGATGACTACGGGGGGATTTGCATGAACAGGAAATTAGATGATTTACAGCATGAATGGTTAGAAGAAGCGACTATTCGGCAAATGCAGGAAAAAATGTCTTCCGGTCAACTCACGGCCGAAGAACTGACCGTCATGTACATGAAGACAATTTCAGAGAAAAATAGGAATATCAATGCAGTCCTCGAACTGAATCCACAAGCTGTCCATATCGCTCGTGCACTTGACGAGGAACGTCATCGTGGAATTGTGCGGTCATTGTTGCATGGCATTCCGGTTCTGTTAAAAGACAATATGGATACGGGAGACGGGATGCATACAAGCTGCGGCTCGATAGCGATGAAAAACCATTATGCTGGGGAAGATGCATTTTTAGTGAAAAAGCTGAGGGAAGCTGGCGCAGTCATTTTAGGCAAGACGAATATGACGGAATGGGCGAATTTCATGTCGGACCGCATGCGGAATGGATGGAGCTCCCGTGGTGGACAAGTGAACAATCCTTATGGGCTTTTTGATGTGGGAGGGTCGAGTTCCGGATCCGCAGCAGCTGTTGCAGCCAATATGTCGGCAGTCTCCATTGGAACTGAAACGAGCGGATCAATCATCAACCCTGCAGTTCAAAACGCTCTTGTAGGCATTAAGCCAACTGTTGGGGCGATCAGCAGAAGCGGCATCATCCCGCTTTCATTCACCCAAGACACACCAGGGCCATTCGCTCGAACTGTAGAAGACGCGGCTATTACATTCGGCTTGATGGTCGGCTACGATGAAACTGATCCAGTCACTAGGAAAGCAGAGCGTTTCAATGGAATAGATTGGCTCTCCATATGTGACGCAACTTCGCTTGCAGGCAAAAGAATTGGCATTGCCAGATCCATTTTTGTAAGGGAGATTTCGACGGAGAGGAAAGAAAAGTTCGAGGAAGCGCTCCAACATTTTGAATCATTAGGTGCAGAAATTATCGACCATATCGATTTAGGGACGATGGAAGACGATTTAGGCTATGACGTCCTCCTGTATGAATTCAAAGCGGCATTGAATGAGTATCTTGGAAAAACGCCAGCGACGAACCCAATCCGTACGTTATCCGATATCATTCAATTCAATAAGGAACATGCAGAAGAAACGCTGGAATTCGGTCAAGTGATGTTGGAAAAAGTAGATCGGACGAGCGGAACGTTGACCGAGCCGGAATATATTGAGGCATTTTTGAGAAACCGCCATCTGGCTGGAGAATTAGCTCTAGATCGGGCTTTTGACGAACATAAGATTGATATGCTTGTGTTCCCGCAGGATCATGGCTGCAGTTTTAGCGCCGCAGCTGGGTACCCGGCCATTACGGTTCCATCATCCTTCACGAAGGAAGGCGAGCCTTTTTGCATTACAATATGCGGCAAAGCGTATTCCGAGCCGGAATTAATCGGCTATGCCTATGCATATGAACAGGCGACAAAAGCAAGAAGAAAGCCTTGAACACTTGAAAGAAATGCAAATCCGGTTCATTATAAGATAAGGAACAGTGAAAGCGGGGATGAGAATGTCCTTCTTGGAAAAAATGGACGATAGTATTAAAAAGAAATGGAAATTTGAAAGAGAAACACCGATTCAATCGCAAATGATACCGGAATTATTAAACGGCCGGGACGTAGTGGCGGAATCACCAACCGGGACAGGGAAGACGCTTGCATATGTTTTGCCGATTCTTCAGCAAGTGGACGGGAAGAAAATGCAGACACAGGCGTTGATTATAGCTCCTTCCCAGGAATTGTCGATGCAAATCGTCAATGTCATCCGTGAATGGGTGGAAGGCACGGATATTACAGTCACCCAGTTGATCGGCGGCGCGAATATGCAGCGGCAAGTTGAACGATTGAAAAAGAAGCCGACGATTGTTGTCGGAACTCCGGGACGCCTCGTGGAACTTGTTAAAGCGAAGCGTTTAAAAATGCATGATATTCGGTATATCATTTTGGACGAAGGTGATCAGTTGTTATCACGGGATTACCGCGTCATTGTGAAAGATTTAATCGAAGCGGCACATCCTGAACGTCAAGTCGCTGTCGTATCAGCAACAATTACGAATGAAATTGAACTTGTCGCTAAGAACCTATTGGATGAGCCTGTCCGGTTGCATGTCTCTGTCGATGATATGCCGTTGTCGGGCAAAGTAGTCCATTCATTCATCAAGACGGATGCACGAGATAAGACAGACCTTCTTCGAGGACTGTCGCATCTGCCAGCCATAAGGGCGCTCGCTTTTATGAATAATGTCGATCAGCTTCGAATGAAGGAAATGAAGTTGCAATATAATGAGGCACCTGTTGCGGTTCTATATTCCTCAATGACAAAGTTCGAAAGGCAGGAGACACTGGAAAGCTTCCGAAAGGGCGATATCCGAATATTGATTGCGACGGATTTGGCTGCAAGAGGACTGGATATACAAGGACTGACCCACGTCATCCATGTCGACGTCCCCCATACGACCGAGCAGTATTTGCATCGCTCCGGTCGGACAGGACGTGCCGGGGAGGATGGCGAAGTGCTTACATTGCTATCGTATCCTGAAGAACGGACGTACAAGAAGCTGACGAAAGGGTTCAAGCCTGTCCAAAAAGTCTGGTATAAAGGAAAGCTGACCGAAGGGAATTCGAAGACAGTAGGCGGTCAGAAAGACGTTAAGAAGAAAAGATAAAAGGAGGCTATCCAGAAAGTCAGTTTTAACGACTTTCTGGATAGCCCTTTTAATTAGTGCAAGTGATCATAAATCGTGGTGAGTGATCATAAATCCTGGCGAGCGCTCATAAATCCCGGTGAGTGATCATAAAACCTCTCCCTACAAAAAGAGACTGTCAGAAAGTCGATTCATCGACTTTCCGGACAGTCTCCTTTGTTCTTATAGCTGTGTAAGTATGATCGGTTCATCTTTTGTGACGATGATTGTATGTTCAATTTGAGCGACGAGGGATTTATCAGGCGTTACGAATGTCCATCCGTCTCCGAGCTCAATAATATGCTCAGCTTTCTCGGAAATGAATGGCTCAACCGCTAAAACCATACCTTCCTGCATCAACGTTTTATCCCAAGCATCATAATAGTTAAGTATATGTTGCGGCTCTTCGTGCAGCGATGTTCCAATCCCGTGCCCGGTCAAGTTCTTTATAACTTTCAGGCCGTTATCCTTAGCTTCCCGCTCGACTGCCTTCCCGATCTGGTTCAACCTTGAGCCTGCTTTCACTTTTGTCATTGCGCGGTCAAAAGCGAGTTTCGCTACGTCGCAAAGCTGTTGCTTCTTCTCATCATTCGTGCCGACGACGAATGAAATGCCTGTATCTGCAAAGTACCCGCCATATGATGCGGAAACATCGATGTTGACGAGATCGCCATCTTGAATGACGCGTGATCCAGGGATGCCGTGGGCTACTTCGTGATTGACACTGATACATGTATACCCAGGGAATTCATATTGGTCAATCGGCGCGGAGACAGCTCCGCGCTCAGCAAGAAGTCGTCCTCCGATTTCATCAATCTCTTTCGTCGTAATGCCTGGCACTGTGGCAGCTTTCATCGCTTCCCGCACTTCTGCGACGATGCGGCCGATTTTTTTCAGTGCCTCGATCTCTTCGTTGTTTTTTACAATCATGATTTACAGGTCCCTTCCTCGAAACGTACTTTTCCAGCTAATTATAACATAATTATTCGATTCTCAAGAAACGTATGCGTTTATTTCAACACTTTTACACCTTGATAAACGTTCCAAATGACGACAATCAAAAATAGCAGACCATAGATGAGCATGAACAGGAAAGGGGCAAGTCCCCAAAAATCAAATTGCCCTGTTAACATTGTATGCATTCTTGATTCATACGAAACCATTGAAAACGTAAAGAGAATAAAGCCAGCTATGAGAAGCACTACGGGTATAAGATGTGATATGAGTGAACGCTTCGCATGTCCCTTCACGTCATGATCGTCCGTGACGAAATAGACAATCGCGGGCAATAATAGCGGTGAAAAAAAGATGCTGAAATAACAGAGAGCCGATAGTAGTTTATTATTGGTCATAGGCTTACCTCCCGCAATTCTAATAAGTAGTTTACAATATCATCTTGCTTATAACTACTGTAACATATACAATGGAGACGACAATTGAATTACACGACCACAAGGGGTGCCTGTATTGGCTGAGATTGGACGTTTTGTCCTGACCCTTCGAACCTGTAAGTTCATGCTTGCGTAGGGATGTGGATGGAAACTGACATATATCGATGTCTCGGTTCTATCCGGGATGTCGTTTTTTGTTGTATAGGAAAAGTGGCTCTATGTTACTATTCGTTACCTTGATTGGCTTTCTGTAAACTAATTTATACTGCCCTCAGGTCGAAGCAGAAAACCGCGTTTTCTTCATTCCGTATCCCTCCGACAAAAAAAGAGGAGGAGTTTCAATTGGATCGTAAAAGACTTCAGTTATTGTTGGAGGTTGCTATTTTAGGAGCTTTATCATTTGTCTTGGATAATTTAACGTTATTCAAAATGCCACAAGGCGGTTCCATTACCTTATCGATGTTGCCGATTATCTTGATGGCATACCGTTGGGGGCTTGCTGGAGGATTGTTGACTGGGTTTATTACAGGTCTTCTTCAAGCGGTAATAGGAGGTTATATCATCCATCCAGTGCAAGGTGCTTTGGACTATTTTTTTGCCTACACACTAGTTGGATTGGCGGCGTCTACACATGGTTGGTTGATTAAAAGTAAATTGGCTGGGCGCAAAGGTTCAATGGCTGCGGCAATTGCTGTGGGGACGGTTCTAGGGGGCCTTTTTAGATTTTTAGCCCACTTCATTGCCGGAATGGTATTTTTCGCTGATGCCGCCGGTGATAAGCCCGCTTGGTTATTTTCTTTAGGATATAATGCAACCTATATGATTCCATCCATCATCTTGTGCGCAATCGTAGCGGTCATTTTATTTACATCCGCACCTAGACTTATTCAAAGGACATAAAAAAGGAGTAGGCGTATGAGAAATTCATGCGCCTACTCTGTTTTTATTGTTCCACACGTCTTCCCGAAAACAGAAAGATACAAGTGATGATGACTGCGGATAAGAAGATAGCTGCTGCGGAGATGAATAGCTCCTCTATCCCGTTTCGGACAGCAATCCCGATAAAGACCCAAACAAAAACGAGATTCATTACATAATCCTTGTAATGGTACATAAAATGTAAAGCGAACGCTGTGGAAATCGTTAAAAAGATGACCGTCCATAACGGATCGCTTAATCCCAATCCTGACCAGCCGTGAATCATAAGAAAATAACTGACATTCTCAATAGTCGTAATGAAAATCCATCCAGTGAGCAAACTGATCGGAGCTCTTCCAGTAAGTAGGTTATCCCGTTTCGGGAAACTTCCGTAAAAAATGAGCAACACAATAAGTAGAGCAATTTTCGCAATTAAAGTGCCAGTAAACAATTCGAAATGCCAAAGGAAAATCCAAGCAATATGAAGAAGGCTACTTAATACGAAAAGGAAAGTGAAGCGGTTTTGATGCGCGGAGCTCATCTCGTGGAAAGTCTTATTGAATTTGAAGATCCAGAAAAAGAGCGCCATATAGATCAACCAACAGACGACAAGTACATAGTCGGCCGGCAAAAAAAGCATCGGCAGCCGATTTGTAATCTCTCCTGTTGTATTTCCATTCAAAGAGAAAAAGCTTGCGATTACATTCAATATTATGACTGTACATAGTGACAGGGTCATCAGAAGTATTTTAGACATAGTACATCCTCCCTCTGAACAGTATACATAGGAATGTGAATTAGTGCGAAGGAAAGTATGAAATTTCCGTCACAAATCTAATATTTCGAATCCCGAAGATTCATGGTATAATAAAAACATGTTTTTATTAAAATTTTCTAAATCATTAGGGGGATCATTCATTGACTACTACAAAAACGTATTCACAAGTATGGGATTTAGATGTATTTTTTAAAGGCGGAAGCGATTCAGAGGAGCTTCGTACGCATTTGGATGCGGTGAAACAACAGATTGGTGAGTTGGAAAGTCTTGCATCCGCTACACAAACACCAACATCCGTCGATGAAGCAGGTAAAATTCTTCACGTAATTGATGAAATCAAAAACACTGCAAAAAATTTAAGAGAAGCTGGCGCTGTTATCGGTTGCTTCCTTGCTGCGAATACGAAAGATAAAAAGGCGCTCATTCTACAAGCAGAAGTAGGTACTTTAGGAGCACGATTCCAGACGGCAGTGCTAAAAATCAAACAAGTCGTTGCAAAGACGGAAGAATCCATTTGGAAAGAATTACTTGCGACTGAACAATTGTCTCAATTCGATTTTATTCTACAAGAATGGCGCGAAGAAGTTCAATTGAAACTATCTGAGGAAGAAGAAAGCCTCATTACGGCATTAAGTGTCGATGGGTACCAAGGTTGGGGACAACTATATGATCAGCTCGTAGGAGACATTACAATAGAAATGACAGTAGATGGGGAAGAAAAGAAGCTTTCCGTAGGACAGGCGAATAACTTAAGTTCCCATGCAGATGTTAGCGTGCGCAAGGAAGCATTTGAAAAACTAGAAGAAGCTTGGGAAACGAAAGAGGATTTCTTCGCGTCCACATTAAACCACTTGGCGGGCTTCCGTTTGGCTGTCTATGAAAAACGTGGATGGGATTCTGTTTTGAAGGAACCCCTTATGAAAAATCGGATGAGCCAAGAAACACTAGATGCAATGTGGGGTGCAATCAGCGCAAATAAAGGACCTTTTGCACAATATTTAAAGCGGAAAGCCGAACTATTAGGAAATGAAAATATGAATTGGTATGATTTAGATGCACCGGTCACGTCATCCACGAAGGAGATGTCTTACCAAGAAGGCGCTGAATTTATTTTGGAGCATTTCGGTAAATTTGGTCCTGAATTGGAGTCGTTTTCAAGGAAAGCATTTGAAGATAGCTGGATTGAAGCGGAAGACCGTGCGAATAAGCGTCCAGGAGGTTTCTGTACGGGAATGCCAGTTTCTGAACAGTCTCGTATTTTCATGACGTATAGCGGCTCTATGTCCAATGTTGCGACGTTGGCACATGAACTCGGCCATGCGTTCCATTCATACGCTTTGCGTCCTGTTCATTACATGAACCGTCAATATGCGATGGGGGTTGCGGAGACAGCTTCCACATTTGCGGAAATGATCGTTGCGGACGCTTCTGTCAAAGCTGCAGAAACGCAAGAGGAAAAACTAGCATTGCTGGAGGATAAAATTCAGCGCAGTGTGGCATTCTTCATGAATATACATGCACGTTTTCTTTTCGAAACGCGTTTCTATGAGGAAAGGAAAAACGGAGTTGTCCCTGCTGCAAGATTGAATGAATTAATGGCAGAGGCGCAAAAAGAGGCATACGCTGGCGCTCTTGATACTGTACATCCGCATTTCTGGGCTTCGAAACTGCATTTCTATATTACGGGAACACCATTTTATAACTTCCCATATACTTTCGGATACTTGTTCTCATTGAGTATTTATGCGAAAGCAATTGCAGAAGGCGAATCATTTGAACAGAAGTATATGGCGCTGTTGCGTGATACAGCTGTCATGTCTGTTGAAGATCTTGCGATGAAGCATCTTGGAGAAGATATTACAAAAGAAGAGTTCTGGGCAAAAGGTGTGGCATTATGTGTGAAAGATGTAGAAGAGTTTTTGAAAATAGCTTCCGAAGAAAGGTGAAGACGCATTGATTCTGCTTGAAGGGCGAACTTGTTATTTACGTATATTGACAGAAGACGATGCAGCAATATTCACCGAGCTGCTCAAAGCGAATCGAGAGTACTGGACTGTTTTTGAGCCTCGTCACGAATCGAGCTATTATACGGTTTCTGTCCAGCGGGATAAGATAAGGGAATCCATTTATCAAATGAGAGATCGGCGCGAATACAATTTTGGGATTTTTGACGCCGAAACAAGCAGGTTAATCGGTCACATCTCATTATACAGCATAAAGCGACTGCCTTTCTCAAGCGGTTTCGTCGGTTATTCTATCGACGAACGGGAAACAGGCAGAGGGCTTGCAACTGAAGCGGTGAAGATTGTTAAGAAGTTTGCATTCGAAACAGTTTCATTGCATCGAGTCGAAGCTTTTGTTTCTCCGCGGAATGCCGGTTCGGTGAAAGTGCTGGAGAATGCAGGCTTTGTCCGAGAAGGATTGCTGAGAAAGTTATTGTACATTAATGGTTTTTGGGAAGATCATTATATGTACGCAAGCTTAGCAGATGATTATTGAAAGGGTAAGGCCGCCTGGCGGAAACTAACAGCTAAAATAAAAAGCCGATTCTTCTAACGAAGAATCGGTTTTTGTCATATTACCCCATCCAGCTTCGGGTGCTAGCTGCTCGGGTCATAAGTCAGCTACGCTGCACGGCAAAGAGCGCCTTTTCGCGCATCTACCTAATGCCTGTCACAGCTTAGCGAGCGCCCTCCGCTTTTGTCATTTCCCGGGAAATCTAATGTCATTTTTCGTCGATTGCTTCATATCCGTCAATAATGACATCCAATAATCCGGTGTCAGGATGTGCGACAAGGCCATGGACAGGAACTTTGCGATCCATAAGTGGGTGATTACGCACTTGGTCCACGCTTCGTTTCACGCTCTCAGTAACATCACTGAATCCGCGCAGCCAATCTTTCATATCGACTCCAGAGTACTTTAACGTTTTAAATAGATTTTTGTCTACGCCGCGTGCGACCATTTTTTCAATCATCTGGTCTGTATCTATGGAGCTCATCCCGCAGTCATGATGGGCGATTATATATACTTCTTCCGCCTTCAATTCATAAAGAGAAATAAGGATGCTTCTCATGACGCTGCCAAATGGATGAGTAACGATCGCTCCAGCGCTTTTAATGATTTTAGCATCGCCATTTCGCAAATTCATAGCTTTCGGCAGAAGCTCTATAAGTCTTGTGTCCATGCAAGTCAAAATTACAATTTTTTTATCAGGGAATTTTGTAGTGGTGTATTCCTCGTATTTCTTTTCGTTGACGAATTCTTTATTGTACGCAATGATTTCAGATAAGACAGTCATATAGCGACCTCCGTTTTCTAATTAAGTTTTCTTTAACTAAAATAGTTCTCTTGATCCGGCATCTTAGGTGTGAATATTGATTCGACTCATAGTAAATAGTACAGAAAAAGAAAAGAGCTGCCAAGTGGCAACCCTTTGTTTTATTTTACTTCCGGTTTTGGATCGATTGTTTCTGCATCGGCGGAATTGAGAGCTTTCCCAAGATAATGCATTGTAAATAATGCTGCTATACCAAGGACGATAGCATATCCAATAACTGTAGTATACATCAAGCCCATGATGAGACCCCTCTCTACAATGAATATTTATTATACATCTCATTATACTATAATCCTGCAATAATTAAAGAGGAGATTGAAATGTTTTAAGTAATTGTGTCTAAAATCAGAATGCCCAGCTTCCATTACGGAATACAGGCTCGACAGTTCCATCCTCCAAAACTCCATCTATATCCATATCTGCAGATCCAATCATGAAGTCGACGTGTGTAATACTTTGATTGAGTCCACGTTTTTCCAATTCATCCGAAGACATCGTTTTACCACCTTCAAGACAGAAGGAGTATGCACTCCCGATTGCTAGGTGATTCGATGCGTTTTCATCGAAAAGTGTGTTGTAGAATAATAATCCTGATTCTGAAATTGGGGAAGCGTGTGGAACGAGAGCGACTTCGCCTAAATGTTTAGCCCCTTCATCCGTATCAACGAGACGTTGCAGGACTTCTTCGCCTTGGCCAGCTTTCATTTCGGTAATTCGGCCATTTGCAAAAGTTATTGTGAAATCATCGATAATATTTCCACCGTAGCTTAAAGGTTTCGTGTTCTTTACGTAACCGTTTACACCATCTTTATGAGGGACTGTGAACACTTCTTCGGTCGGCATATTTGCCATGAACGCGTTGCCGTCAACATTGACACTCCCTCCTCCGCACCAAATATGCCCTTTCGGCAGTTCAATCGTCAAGTCTGTACCAGGTGCTTTGTAATGAAGTTTCGCATACGCCTTTTTATTCAAGTAATCGGCTTTTTCATTCAAATTGCGGTCTAGTTCCTTCCATGCTCCGACAGCATCTTCCTGATCTGCCCGAACCGCCTTAAAAATAGCCTCCCATAGTGCTGGAACTTGTTCGGATTCATCCAACTCAGGGAACATTTTTGCAGCCCAAGCCTTTGAGGGAGCAGCAACGACTGACCAGCTGAAACGATCTGCCATCATCATTTTTCTGTAATTGCTCAACGCTTTTCCGCTAGCCTTTTGTGCATCCGCAATTCGTGAAGGATCGACACCTTTTAGCAAGTCAGGACTTTGTGAAACGATACTTACAAATGCCGCCCCGGCTTCTGCTAATTTTTCACGCTCCATTACTTTCCATTCAGGGAAATCCGAAAAAGATTCGGCTGGCGCTTTTTCATAACGCAATTTTGTCAGTTCATCATCAACCCAATCAACGATGACATGTCTTGCGCCGATAGAATAAGCCTTGGCAGCCACCTTTCTGACAAGCTCCACGGTCTCGATGGAAGCGCTTATGTAGAGCGTTTGGTCCTTTTGAATATTCGATCCAACCTCTACGATTAGACTTGCGTAGTTCTCCAACTTCTGTTCAAATGTCGACAACATAAATACCTCCTTCGTCTGTATGTATTAATAGTACTCTAGAGTCAGAAGACAGGCAAAGGGAAAAAGTGATAATTTATAGAAATAAAAAAGTCTTTACTAAGCTTTTGAATTTACATTGATTACCTGCACAAATGATCAAAGGACAAAATGTGTATGCAAGGTGACATTTCATTGAAGAACTATATTTATTATTCGAGATGACTAAAGAATGTGGGAGATATGTCGAAATAAGAAGAAGTAGACTGTAGGACATGGAGGGTACTCATATGGATTTATCAACCGTTTTTGGACTTATCCTAGGAATCGTTGCGCTTTTTGTCGGAATGATAATGAAAGGCGTAACACCGGATAATCTGTTAAATATAGCCGCTATCCTTATCATTATCGTTGGAACGATGGCAGCGGTTGTCATCGCATTTCCGATGAAGGAAATCAAGCGAGTGCCGAAGCTGTTCGGCATTATCTTCAAAGAACAGCATTTGACTGCTGACTCGGATTTAATCAAAATGTTTTCCGGTTGGGCAGATATTGCAAGACGGGAAGGTTTGTTGTCATTGGAAGCGAAAGCCGATGAAATATCTGATCCATTTTTGAAAAATGGACTTGGCCTTGCTATCGATGGACAAAATGCCGATTATATCCGTGATGTTCTTACCGAAGAAGTAGAGGCAATGGAAGATAGGCATTCTGCTGGTGCACTCATCTTTTCACAAGCTGGTACTTATGCACCGACGCTCGGTGTGTTGGGAGCGGTTGTCGGTTTGATAGCTGCATTGAAAAATATGAATGATATCGATGCGCTTGGACATGCCATATCAGCAGCTTTCATCGCGACATTGTTAGGTATTTTTACAGGGTATGTACTTTGGCATCCGTTTGCAAATAAACTACAACGTAAGTCGAAAGAAGAAGTTCGTCAAAAAATGATGATGATCGAAGGGATTCTTTCCGTCCTCGAGGGTGAGGCCCCAAGAGTCATTGAACAAAAGCTATCTTCATACTTGTCGATGGAAGAACGTCGAAAGCTCGCTGCTAAAAATACGAGCGACAAGGGGGCGGGCCAGGTTGTCGAGGAAACGTAAAAGAAAAAATAGGGAAGAAGGTCATATTAACGAGTCTTGGCTTTTGCCTTACGCGGACCTTCTCACATTGTTATTAGCGATGTTCATCGTCTTATTTGCATCCAGCTCATTGGATGAAGCAAAATTCAGTCAAATATCTTCTGTATTTAACCAAATTTTCGACGGGGGGACAGGAGTGATGGATAACTCCGCTCCTACCCCAGTACCGGTACCGAAAGACAGTGCAGGGGAGAAAAATGAAAACTCTTCTTATTTGGAAGACCAACAATCTCTTGAGGAAATTCAGGATAAGCTCGATGAATATATCGCTGTCCAAGAGCTTGAGAATCAATTCCAGACGAAATTGACAGAAGAGGGGCTGCTAATTACGATTAGAGACAGCATCCTATTCGAGTCGGGCAAAGCGACTATTAAACCGGAATATGAAAAGTTGGCAAAAGATATCGCTAATCTCCTCGTCTTTGAAAAACCACGGCAAATCGTCGTCACTGGACATACAGACAATGTTCCGATTAATAGCGCTGAATTCCCATCCAACTGGGAGCTTAGCATGATGAGGGCAATCAACTTCCTCAAGACAATCGTCAGCAATGATAAAATGGATCCTCAACTGTTCAGCGTAAAGGGATATGGCGAAAATAAACCTGTCGCTTCCAATGATACAGCAGAAGGAAGAAGCAAGAATAGACGGGTTGAAGTTCTTATACAGCCTCTCGTATTGAAAGATGGAACAGCAGTTGAATAAAACACAATAAAAACCCGATGCTTCAGGATTTTCCTGTCGCATCGGGTTTTTAGTCTAACACACTTCATTTGCGTAATGCACCAAGTTCAGCGGCGATGGCTTGCATTTCGTTCGGACTGATTGTATCCCTTTTCATGACCATCTCGTACATGTATACGAGATCCTCATATTGGGATGTGCTGAAATTGTCCGCTTTCATTGCATCAACGTTGACCATTCGTAGCTTCTCTTTAATTTTTTCAATCATATACGTTACGTTTTCAGGTGTTGGTTGAGATAGATCCATAATGTCGTCCGCCCTTCATTAGCTTCGGACTAATCATCACATTAATCGATTGAACTGTCAACCGATGCTGATTTCCCAAGCTTTGCTTCTTCTTTCTCTTCTTCGATTTTCGCTTTGAATCGTTTAGTTTCCATAACGATGATTCCAGACAATCCAAGAAGACCGATCAAGTTTGGAATAGCCATCAATCCGTTTAATACGTCCGCAAGCAACCAAACGATATCAAGAGATACGACAGCTCCTACCATAATGAACAAAACGAAAGCGATACGATACCCTAATACTGCTCCATTTTTAGGGAAGAGGTATTGGAAACATTTTTCTCCATAGTAGCCCCATCCTAAAATTGTAGAAGTTGCGAAGAATACGATACCAATTGCGACGATGATAGGACCTGCGCTTCCTAGGAATTCTCCGAATGCTTGTGCAGTCAATGCGCCGGCGTCAATTGATTTGTCTTTCCATTGACCTGACATGACAATTGTAATACCTGTAATTGAACAGATAATAAGTGTATCAAATAATACTTGAGTCATTGAAATAAGTGCTTGGCGACCAGGCATGTCTGTTTTTGCAGCGGCGGCAGCGATAGGAGCAGAACCAAGACCAGCTTCGTTAGAGAATAGTCCTCGAGCAACACCGAAACGGATAACTGCACCAATTGCACCACCAGCAGCTGCCTGTCCTGTAAATGCGTCACTGAATATTAAACCAAATGCCGCTGGAACAAGATCGAAGTTCATAATTACAACGATTGCACCTGCAATGAAATAGAAGAGTGCCATGATCGGTACGAAGAATGCAGTAACCCGGCCGATCGATTTGATTCCTCCAAGAATTACGAGTCCGGCAAAAACAAAAAGTACAACCCCAGTAATCCAATGCGGAACGTTGAAAGTGTTGTTCATGACGTCTGCGACTGCCTTCGATTGCGTACCGTTTCCGATACCGAAAGCCGCAAGCGCCCCAAAAATAGCGAACAGGACACCGAGCCATTTTTGTTTCAGACCGTGTTCAAGATAGTACATCGGCCCCCCAGCCATTTGCCCTTTTGCATCCTTAACACGATATTTTACTGCAAGAATAGCTTCCCCATATTTTGTAGCCATTCCGAAGAAACCTGCGAGCCACATCCAGAAAATTGCCCCTGGACCGCCCATATAAACTGCAGTTGCGACCCCGACAATGTTACCGACCCCGACAGTTGCAGCCATCGCCGTCATCAAAGCCTGGAATTGCGTAATGTCGCCATCCGCTTTTTTATTATGCTTACGAGAAAATACTTGTTTCAATGAATACGGCAATAACCGCACTTGAATAAATCCGAGCCTTACAGTTAGAAAAATACCTGTTCCCACAAGTAGGACAAGAAGTGGCGGTCCCCAAATAAATCCGCTTGCTTTGTCCAAAAAGCCTGTGATTGCATCCATCAAATTACCCCCTTATTTTGTTTGTTTTTGTAACTAAATTCCCTTCTGTGCCAGATTTTATCCTGGCTAACGACTCCCTCCCGTTGCCACTATCTAATACATTAGACTATTGAGAACATTGGTAGTCTTATCGTTTATATTCCGAAACTTCTTCGAAATAGTCAAGACATTTTTTCAAATTCATGAACATTGTTTGTTTTTTCAATCGAAGGGTATAATGGTGTATGCAGATTAGAATGGAATTGGAGGGTTTTACGTGGGAAACAGCAAATTTGGAAGGTTTATCATGTTGGGGGCAATTTTAGGTGGTGCTATCAGCATGTTCGATAGAAGCACCCGGCAACAAGTGATGAAAAAATCGAACGCAATGATTTCACAGGCCGGCTATTATTCAAAAAATCCGGATGTCCTGAAACATAAGTTACAACAACAGAAAGACAAGTACTTATCGATTTATGAACAATTTTCAGGAGATGCGGCATATATTAAGAATCAAGTTGAAGAATTAAAAACATTAACACCGCAAGTGAAAGAGCTGGTTGTTGATACGAAGGAAGCCTTTGTAGATTCAAAAGAGGAATACAAAGAAATAGTGAAAGAATCGAAAGAGGCTTTGAGCGCAAAAAAGATGTAAGTTACGGAAGGAGTGAGTCAAATGTGAATAACAAAGACCGCATTACTCCGAAAAAAGATAAAACAGTAACCGATGAAGAAAAAAGTGGTTTCATGGCAAATTCACAAGTTATGAAATTCCTGGATGATGTGAAGGACGGGGATTTGGAAAAATTCGATGTTACAACGACAAAAGGATTTTGGAAGGAGCTCCTTGTGCGGATCAAGATGGTGGATATCACTGGCTTAGGTTCTCAATTGGCGTTCTTTTTCCTATTATCTTTATTCCCTCTATTAATCTTCTTAATTACGTTGTTACCTTTCTTAAGCATCGATGAATCTCAAGTGTACCTTTTCATAAGGGATTATGCGCCTGATAGCGTGTATACACTCATCCATGACACCGTTGAAGAAATATTGAAAAACCGTAATGGAGGGCTATTATCAATTGGTGCATTGGCGACGATTTGGTCGGCATCTAAAGGGATGAACGCTCTCACGAAGGCATTAAACCGCTCCTATCATGTCGAGGAATCAAGATCTTTCCTCGTTGCGAGAGGGATGTCAGTCGTATTTACAGTCGCATTAATTGCCGTATTGATCATTGCCCTTCTATTGCCGGTATTCGGCCAACAGATTGGAATGCTAGCATTCTCCTATTTTGGAATGGAGGAAGGATTTCTGAAATTATGGGGAAGCATGCGATGGATTATACCACCAATTTTAATTTTCATCGTATTTACAGCACTTTATTGGGTGGTCCCAAATTTAAAAGTTCGACTAAAAAGTGCAATGCCAGGGGCTTTATTCGCCACAACGGGATGGATCTTGACTTCACTTGCATTCTCGTTTTACGTCGGTAATTTCGCGAACTATTCAAAGACGTACGGAAGCATTGGAGGAATTATCGTCCTTATGATGTGGCTCTACTTTTCAGCGATCATCTTAATGCTTGGCGGTCAATTGAATGCTGTCATGACAGAACGAAAACAAGCAAAATTAGCAAAAGAAAAGAGCAATGCAGTGGGTTGACTGCATTGCTCAGAGTGTAGACAAAGTCGTTTTTGGACTTTGTCTACACTCTTTTTTAAGGCAAGTGGCAATGGGCAGGAATTTTTTATTCTTTATTCTACTTTGCTCAACATCCGTAAACCATTCAATATAACAAGAATTGTACTTCCTTCATGGCCAATGACCCCTAATGGAAGATCGACGATTTGCAAGAAGTTGGAAGTAATTAGAATGGCGATTACTGCGACGGAAAAGAAGATATTTTGTTTCACAATCCGTTGCATTTTCTTTGAAACTTTCACAGCATAAGAAATACGAGTCAAATCATTTTTCATAAGAACGACATCAGCAGTTTCAAGCGCAACGTCGGTGCCTTCGCCCATTGCAATGCCTGAAGTGGCTGTAGCTAATGCAGGGGCATCATTGATGCCGTCACCGACCATGCCAACTTCCTTATATTCTGTAAGTAGTCGTTTCAATTCGTTAACTTTCATCTCTGGCAGACATTCTGCCACATACCGATCCAATCCTGCTTCGTTGGCAATCGTCCTTGCTGTATTTACATTGTCTCCTGTTAACATGATTGACTCAATCCCTAATTGTTTAAGGTCTTTGATTGCTTTGACTGCTTCAGGACGCAATGTATCTTTCAACGCAATGACAGCGAGAATTCCTTCAGAATCTTTCATGGAAACAACTGTTTTTCCTTCATTTGAAAGCTTTTGGACAATACCTTCGTTAAATTCATCAATCAATTCTTTTCCGACAAAATTCGGGTTTCCTACGAGAATTTCACCGGATTTTGTAACTGCCCGAATGCCGTAACCCGGAACGTCCTCAATCGGCGGGCTTTCTTGTTGGACGATTCCTTCCTGTTCAGCATAATTTACGATTGCAACAGCGAGTGGATGATTGGACTGTTTTTCGATGCTTGAGAGCAGGGCAAGAGCCTTTTCGACGTCCGTATTTTCACGGACGATAAAGTCGGTTACGACCGGCTTCCCGGAAGTCAATGTACCAGTCTTGTCAAATGCGATTGCTTTTAATGAACCGAGATGCTCCAAGTGGATGCCGCCTTTAAACAGAATGCCTCTTTTCGCTCCATTCGAAACTGCTGCCAGCGTTGCAGGCATGATCGATGCCACTAGCGCGCAAGGGGAGGCGACAACTAATAAGACAATGGCGCGATAAAATGTCGTCGTCCAATCCCAGTCGAATAGGTAATGCGGTAAAAACATCATGACGAGTACTGTGAAAATGACAATTTTAACGTATGTGCCTTCAAATTTTTCGATGAACTGCTGGGAAGGGGACTTTTCACTTTGCGCATTTTGAACGAGAGTGATTATTTTCTGGAATAATGTCTCCGAGCTCGGCTTCGTCATTTCCATATGAATCGCCCCGCTTATATTGACAGTGCCAGCAAATAACTCATCATCTTGAGTCTTTGAGACAGGTAACGACTCGCCGTTAATGGCAGACATGTCAACGGAGGTTGTGCCTTTGATGACAACTCCATCGACGGGAATCCGTTCGCCTGGCTTTACAAGTATTCGTGCACCTACGGAAAGGGAAGAGGTCGGTATGCTAACTGTTGAGCCGTCTTCCTGAATGAGCCAAGCCTCCTCAGGCTGTAATTCCATTAACGCAGATATCTCTTTATGACTTTTATTTAATGTATACGTTTCGAGTGCGCCGCTGATCGCAAAAATGAAAATGAGGATGGCGCCTTCTGCCCAATAGCCGATGACAGCAGAGCCGATTGCTGCAAATACCATTAACATTTCGACATTCAACTGCTTATCCGCGATCGTTTCCTCGATGCCTTCTTTCGCTTTTGCGAAACCGCCGATCAGGAAGGCGATTATATATAGCGAGATTGATAGCGACGATGATTCATTTTTTCCGGTCAACCAGGCAGCTAAAATTAATATCCCTGCTACAATTGCAGCGATCAGTTCCAAACGTGCTGTCAAATGAGTAGAACTTTGTGGCGTTTCTTTCGTTTGAGTTGTCATTTGACTACCTCCTCTTTGAGAATGAGTATCAAATTCAATTAACAATAATGATTCTGATATGATAATTATTATAAATAACAGTATATCAAACTAAAAGGGAAATGCAACACTCATGACTCAAAATGAAGAATAGTTGACATAAAAAAGCCCCGGCACAATATGTGCCGAGGCGCTTGTAATTAGCTGAAGACCTTTTCTTTGAACTGGGACAATTTTTCAAGCGATGTTTGATCCACATCTGCGTGTAAGCTATTTCCGTGTGAATCCATTGTGACGACAGCGGTAAAGTCCTCTACCCGCAAATGCCACATCGCTTCGGGGATGCCGAATTGGAGAAGATCGACACCTTCAACCGCTTTAATGCAATCTGCATAATATTGGGCTGCTCCGCCGATAGCGTTCAAGTACACTCCGCCATGTTCTTGCAGCGCTGCTAGTGTTTTCGGTCCCATTCCGCCTTTTCCGATCACAGCACGGATGCCGAATTTCTTCATTATATCGCCTTGGTATGGCTCTTCACGAATAGATGTCGTCGGGCCAGCTGCTACGATTTCATATCCACCGTCTTCGTTTTTCAGAACGACCGGACCGCAATGGTAAATGATGTGGCCATCCAAATCGACTGGTGCATCGTTTTCTGAAAGATGCTTATGGATTGCATCGCGACCTGTATACATACGACCGCTAATTTTAACAACGTCCCCAACTTGAAGATCACGGATTTGTTCTTCAGTTATTGGGGCTGTTAGTTCAACAACGCGGGAAGACTGTTTCGTTTCCGTTTGTTCTTCTTGATCAAAAGAAAGCTTTTTACCTTCATTATAGTGCCAGTTTGTCACAGCGCCAGTCGTCGGATCTAAATCTACAGCCATCCGGCGGTAAGCCCAGCAGTTGTAAGCTACAGAAACATAAAAGCTTGCAGGGATACGGTGCATGACACCGATTTTACAACCTAATAAAGTCGCTTCTCCACCGAAGCCCATCGTTCCAATTCCTAGTTTATTGGCTGATTCCAAAATATAAGCTTCCATTTCGGCTAGCTGAGCATTTGGGTTTACATCATCCACTGCGCGGAAAAGTTGATCTTTCGCGAGCTCATAGCCGGACGTGCGGTCTCCGCCGATACCTACTCCGATGAAGCCAGCTGAACAGCCTTGTCCTTGTGCTTGATATACAGAGTGGAGGATACATTTTCGGATTCCGTCAAGATCGCGTCCTGCCCGGCCTAAACCATCCAATTCAGTCGGTAGGCTATATTGAATGTTTTTATTCTCACAGCCGCCGCCTTTTAGGATCAACTTTACTTCAATATGGTCGTTTTCCCACTGTTCGAATTTGATGACTGGTAGGCCTTCGCCGAGATTATCTCCGCTGTTCTCACCAGTAATTGAGTCAACTGCATTCGGTCTTAGCTTGCCATCTTTTGTCGCTTGGATGAGCGCTTTTTTTATAGCCGCCTTAATTTCTAATTGATTGACTCCAATAGGAGTTTTTATTTTGAAGGTTGGTAAACCAGTATCTTGGCAAATAGGTGAAAGCTTGTCGTCTGCCATATTAATATTTTTCGCGATCGTATCAAGGCTCATTGCAGCCCGTGTGCCGGCATCTTCTTTTTCTCTTGCTGCTTTTACGGCACGTCGGACGTCTTTCGGAAGATTTGTAGACGTTTCACAAATTAGATCATACATGCTTTTCTCAAGTTGTTCTATGTACATTCTTATTTCCCCCTGAAGAATCATTGATCTTTTTTTAATCTGTTCATCTGGTTTTCAAGTTCGTCGACTAAGCTGATAAGCTGATCGATATCATTCAAATCGGTCGTTTCCGGCTCAATCGATTCAAGCTTCTCCAAGAATTGATGGAGACGATTTTTCAAGTCGTCGACGTGACTGTTGCTTTGCCCTTTTTCCAAGAACTACACCTCTTTTCATCATTGTAATCGTATACGAACTTCGCGCATTTTTCAACGTTGCGATAGGTTCTATAAATAAAGTGAAAATTCCACTTAACAAAATCTTTACAATAGAAAATTATCATGCTATACTACAACTAATCAATAAGAAAAGGAGGCCGTAGTGTAGAGACGAATCGAATCCTTATGTAAAGGAGGGGATCCGTGAACGTTTGACGGCCCTAGCCGATAAACGCCTACGATTTATATGCAAAATGAAAGTGAAGGTTCTTATCATAAGTAAAGGCCCAGCCGTATTCTGATATCAGATATGGACTGGGCCCTTATTCATTTAAGAAATGAATTCGTACGTTTCGACGACTTCGATTGATTCGTTTACCGACTGAACCATTGAACAGTTCTTTGCCGTTACATGCATGATCTTCTCCATTTGTTCATCTTTAATCTTCTCGCGTTCAATTATGAAATGAAGATGCACCTTTTCCACACGGTTTGCAATCTCCTCATTACGGACAACTTCTTTCACTTCAATCGTAATGTTGTTTGCCGGCAACCTTTTTCTTTCAAGGATCTTACGTAGAACGCCACCACTGCATACTGCGATCGATGAAACTAAAAGCTGGTACGGACGGAATCCGTATTCATCATTTGATGAAATTTGCAGTTTGCCAAACGAAGTCTCCGTTTCAAATCCGTTTTCAGTCATTTCGAATTTCATTCTTATCAATCCTCCTTATGCTACTATTATAAGATGATTTCTTATAAATAAGGAGCGTATTGCTTATGAACACAACATCGAAAGCTGAACAGCGTCGGTTTTGGATTCTCGTCATCATCGTTTCGATTTCTGGCTTTTCCCAAGGCATGTTATTGCCGCTCATCTCAGCCATTTTTGAGAGGGACGGTGTTTCGAGCGCATTAAATGGTTTGAATGCGACAGGCTTATACATAGGTACTCTTCTAGTATCCCCATTCATGGAAGCGCCATTACGCAAATATGGATATAAACCCGTCATTATATTAGGTGGAATTCTCGTCTTTTCATCGTTGCTTATGTTTCCGTTGTGGAAACATGTCGTCTTTTGGTTCATTCTCCGATTGCTAATCGGAATCGGGGATCATGCCCTTCATTTTTCAACGCAAACGTGGATAACGAGTACATCACCGCAGCATAAATTAGGTAGGAATATTGCGATTTACGGTTTGTCATTCAGCTTAGGCTTCGCAGTAGGGCCGCTGTTTGCGCCACTTGTCAGTATCCATGAAGGATTGCCGTTCATTGTTTCCGGCCTATTGTGCATGTCAGCATGGTTGCTCGTCTTTAATTTGAAAAATGATTTTCCGGAAGTTATGAAAGGGAATCCTTCGGAAACGGGAAGTTTCATAAAACGGTCGAAAAGCACGATTGTGATTGCATGGATTGCCTTTTTAGGCCCGTTCGGTTATGGATTTCTAGAATCTTCTCTGAATGCGATGTACCCGGTTTATGCGCTGCGAAATGGGATGGAGCTCACCTCCGTCTCGATGATTCTTGCAATATTTTCAATAGGTGGCATCGTTTCGCAGTTGCCCCTCGGCATGCTTTCGGATAAATTCGGCAGACAAAAAGTTATTCCGATAACGTATGGAGGAGGCGCTCTCTCTTTTTGGGCTGCCAGTATGATGGGGAATTCAGTTCCGTATGTTATGCTGACTGTATTTATTGCAGGTCTTTTTATCGGGTCGATTTTTTCACTCGGGATCTCGTACATGTCCGATTTGACTCCTAAAGATTTATTGCCGACGGGTAATTTACTATGCGGTATCTTTTTCAGCATCGGCAGTCTGACTGGACCGTTTGCGGGCGGCCTCTTTCTGGAATTCATCGAAAATGTAAGCTATCTGCTCATCATCTCCATTTTATTTGTACTGTTGTTTATCATCTCCCTTTTCGGCACAAAAAGAAAAAGCATCCTTCAGTAGGGATGCTTTTTTTGTCACCGTAAAATCGAATTGACATTTTCATATTCGAGAACGAGATCGTCTAATGACCGGAATTCATATCCCGCTTTCTTGGCATCACGAATGAAGTCTGGCAATGCCTCTGCATTATCGGGTGATACGGTATGCATGAGGATGAGCGCTCCAGGGTGAAGCTGATTCATTAATTCATTGTAAGCATAGTCGCGGCCGCGAGGTTTATTGGCGTGCCAATCAATGAATGCAACGGACCAGAAAATGTGGCGATACCCTAACTCGTTGCCTTTACTCAATAAAGCATCGTTAAAGATCCCTTCAGGCGGTCTAGCGTAAATCGTCCGCTCGATACCAGTCGTCTTATAAAGGAGCTCATCGAATTTCTTCCATTCCTCTTCCATTCTTTCTTCCGATAGATTTGCCATATTGGGATGGTCGTACGAATGGTTTCCAATGCTATGTCCTTCCTTCACCATTCGCTGGACGAGAGGGGCAGCACTTTTTAAATAGTGGCCAGTAAGAAAGAATGTTGCAGGGACGTCCTCTTTTTTCAATGCATCTAATATCTTATCGGTATAGCCGTTTTCGTAGCCGTTGTCGAAAGTCAAATAGGCGATTTTTTCATCAGGTTTTCCTTTGTAAATCGCACCATGTTTTTCAAGCATAGATTCCAACGCTGGCCCAGCATTGGGTGGAACTCCGTTTGTAGCTTTCTTGAATCCCCAATGGAACTCTTCTGCCTTCGCCGAGAATGGATTGAATAAAATACCGACAACAATAATGAAGGCAGCCATCAATATGCCTGGGCCGTGTTCCTCAACCATAGATTGCACTCTCCTTTTTGAGTAGGATGTGCGCAAATAGAGGAAATATACGTTAGTTAAAGAAGGTTATCCAAAGCCAACGATAAGACTGGGAAATCGAATTCAAAGCCATTTGCCAATAGCTTTTCGGGCATTACGTATTGTCCTTCCAAAACGAGAAAGCTCTTTTTTCCGAGCGCCAGCTTCATGAGAGGTGAAGGTGCAGGCAACCAATGCGGTTTATGTAAAGTGGCACCAATCATCTTCCCGAATTCATCCATCCGGACGGGGAACGGAGCAGTTACGTTAATGGCACCTTTCAATTGGTCGTTTTGTATAATATGTGCAACGGCTTGAGCAACGTCTTGCACATGAACCCATGAAACCCATTGCCGTCCCGAGCCGACTTTACCTCCGATGAACATTTTATATGGCAAGACCATAAGCGGCAAAGCTCCTTCATCTTTTCCAAGGATTAGCCCGAATCGAGTGAATGCCGTCCGGATTCCCAAGTCATTGAGTGATGAAGCTTTCTTCTCCCATTCACTCACGGTATTACCAAGAAAGTCTGTCGCAACTTCCAAAGAATCTTCTGTATAAATTTCAGTTTCGGATACAGGGTATATGCCAATGGCACTCGCGTTAATGAAAACGGATGGTTTTTGATCAAGCTTACCAATGATCCGAATCAACTCGTCTGTCGCTTCCATCCTGCTTTTGAAAATCTTATTTTGATGTTTTTCCGACCATCGTCCATCGTTTATGGAAACGCCGGCAAGATTAATGAATACATCTGCTTTGCCAATCTCTTTCTCAGGACTAGCTCCCTCTTGCAACCAAAGCACATATTTCACATTCTCTGTGTCAGCTTTTTGATTCCGTGAAAGGATGATAATGTCATGATTGTTCTTCAAAAGTAATTTTGTGATATACCGTCCAACAAAACCTGAACCACCTGCAATAACAACTTTCAACTTCATCCACCTCCAAGGTTCGACCTCCTTGATGAGAACATGTATACTGATAGATAGCGAGGGAGGTCGAAAAGATTTGCCTGTTATTACGAAAATAACACAACAAAAACGTGATAGCGAACGTTATAATATATTCCTAGATGAAACATATGCATTCAGCGTCCATGAATCCGTCCTCGTCAAGTTCGGACTCACAAAAGGAATGCAACTCGACGAATGGTCGATGGATGAAATCACATACGAAGACCAAATTGAAAAAGCATTCAATCGAGCTCTTCACTACTTATCCTTCAGAATGCGAAGCGAATTTGAAGTGAAAAAGAAACTGCTCGATTTGGAATTCGGGGAAGCAGTTGTCCTAGAAGCAATCGTCAAATTAAGAAGGCTCGGCTTCCTGAACGACGAGGCATTTTCCGAAGCGTTGCTGCAAACTCAGAAAAACGCATCAAACAAAGGTCCAAAAGCGATCCAGCAGGAATTGCAGAAAAAAGGGGTCGGGAAGGAGTTGCAGCAGCAAGTGCTCGAAAACTATTCAGAGGAAGAACAATTCGCAGTCGCGAAAAAGCTAGCTGAAAAGGCGGCGAGGTCAAATAGCTCAATCGCACCCACACAACTAAAGCAAAAAATTCAAAATGCGCTTGCCCGAAAAGGGTTTTCTTTTGAATTGATCAGCCGTGTGATGGAAGAAATCGATTTCGGCAGAGATGAAGACGAATGGGATTCAATTATTAGCAGCGTCGGCGAAAAGGCCTGGCGCCGTTATCAGTCGAAGTATTCGGGATATGAATTAAAGAAACGTGTAAAACAAGCGATGTACCAAAAAGGTATTCCATTTGAACGAATAGACAGTTTCATCGAAAAAAAGGAGAACGAAGAAGATGGAGACTAAAAAATATAGTGATATGAACGAACATGAGTTACGATCTGAAATAGGGAGACTTATGGAGAAGGCGCGCAAGGCGGAGCAGCTAGGAATTATTAATGAGTATGCCGTTTACCAACGCAAGGCGCTAATGGCGAAGTCATACATGATTGACCCGTCGACAATCATTCCTGGTGAAATTTACAAAATTGAAGGAGACGAAGGAGTCTTTTTCCATGTCGACTATTTGAAAGGCCGGTTTGCATGGGGATACCGTTTAGGTGGAGAACGTGCGGAAGAGGCGTTGCCGATCGCGATGCTTCAATCGGTAAAAACAGGCAAATAAAAAGCAAAGCTTGCCGAAATTCCGGCAAGCTTTTGTATGATGTTTACGTCTAGACTCCGGGCGCCAGAGTCTCGGGGTCATAAGTCAAATATACTTCGTGGCAAAGAGCGCCACTCCGTATATTCGCCTTATGCCCGTCGCCTCTGAGCAGGCGCCCTTAGCTTTTGTTAAGAATTAGGAATAAAATTGAGTTTTTTCCGGAGTTTGTCTTCTGAGAAAATCCATCCTGTATACGAATTGATGACTTCCATTTCTTCATTAATATGGGCGACAGCGACGAACGGATAATAACTCTTGCTCCGATAGCGCAAATCGATGAGGCGGACTTCGTACAAATCTCCAACATAGGAAACGGACCATCTGTAAATAGGAGAAAATGATACGAAAGCCTGTATGTTCTTATCTTCCATTGCCGCATCGATATATGGAGATTTTGGCATCGGTTCGCGTTTGAATCTGTCGTATATATTGACGGAACGTCCATATGCACGTCCGACATAGTGGCATTCCTTATTGGAAGCAGCAACCCGCCACTGAAAGAAATGCATCGTTGGCGCGATGAATATATCGTCAGCATCCGGAATCGTATTGCGGACAGCATGTTTCACTGCTGCTTTAACAGCAAATCGTAGCAGATAGTAAAAGAAAACGACGATATACAAAAGCGTGAATGTCAAAACAGGTTCAGTACCGATTATCCATGCAAGAATAGCGATAATATGCAACGCGAAAATGATTGGGTCAAACGTATTAATGACTCCGAGGGCGACCCATTGATTGGAAAATGGACGTAGCGCTTGCGTTCCATATGCGTTGAAAATATCCACAAAGACATGCAAAAACACCGCTAAAAACGTCCAAGCCCATAGATGATAAAATGCGGCTTCAGGGAAAATGAACGAGAGCAAAACTGAGATGACGAGCGGCCAAAGCAGAACTGCAGGCACCGAATGAGTAATCCCGCGATGATTCCGTATATAAACCGCATTATTCCTCAATTTAAGGACAGTATCAACATCGGGTATTAGCGAGCCAGATACGACTCCGATAAATACCGCAGTCATCGTAACTGAATCTGAGGCAACGACTGGATCCGCCAATGTCAAACCGCATACGGCGGCACCCATGACAATATGTGTTCCGGTATCCAAACAAATCACTCCTTTACATCGCCTCTGAAATGGCAAAACAATCTTTATTCATTTAGTATATACCCAATTTTTCATTAACGAAAAGCATATGCAAAACGGAGGACTTCATGCAACTATTTGAACGGAAACTTGAAAGTGAATTCAGGAAAGCTTTAATCAGTTGGTATTTGGAAGAGAAGAGGGATCTGCCGTGGAGAAGGACGTCAAATCCTTATTATATATGGGTATCAGAAGTGATGCTTCAACAGACACGAGTAGAAACAGTCATCCCTTATTATGAACGTTTTATCGGGAAATTTCCGACGCTTGCAGATTTGGCTGAAGCAAAGGAAGAAGATGTGTTGAAAATGTGGGAAGGCCTCGGATATTATTCACGCGCCCGGAATTTGCAAGCTGGCGTGAAAGAAGTTGTAGCTGAATATGGAAGCCGGATTCCTGAGAACAGAAAAGACATTTCCAAACTAAAAGGCGTCGGTCCGTATACGGCAGGCGCTGTACTCAGTATTGCCTTTGGAGTTCCGGAGCATGCAGTTGACGGAAATGTAATGAGAGTATTATCACGTATTTTATTAATTGAAGAAGATATCGCGATCCCAAAAACTCGAAAACTTTTCGAAGAAGTTGTCATGGCGTTAATTGATAAGGAAGATCCTTCGTCCTTCAATCAAGGTTTAATGGAACTCGGAGCGACAATTTGCACCCCAAGACCAAGATGTCTATTATGTCCGGTTCGTGATTTCTGCACAGCTTTCCATGAAGGCAGGCAGGAGGAATTGCCGGTGAAATCCAAAAAAGTGAAGATGAAGACAGTGCCTTTGCTATCATTTGCTATCCGGAATGCCGAAGGGAAGTGGCTATTAAAGCAAAGACCTCCGAAAGGGTTGTTGGCAAATATGTGGGAATTTCCGATAGTGGAAAATAGTGATCGCCCTTTAGAGGAGATTGTCAAAAACGAATTTGGAATGAAAACCGGATCATTTACGCCGTTGATTGAATTCAACCATATTTTTTCACATCTGACATGGGAAATGAAAAGCTATTTGACGGTGACGGATGATGCCGCGCCTGAAGGCTATATGTTCTTTTCGACGGAAGAAGTCGAATCATTGCCAAAAGCGGTTCCCGTCATAAGAATTTGGGAAGAAGCGAAAAATCGATTAACCTTTTAAAAAATCTCGAGAATAAAACGGGATGCTTTGAACATCATATTGGTTACGGAGGTGAAAATCCATGGCCAACAAAAATCGAAACAACTTTAACCAACAAAAACAGCAAGCTTCGTTCACAGACCCAAACAAAGTAAAACAGGAAATCATGTCTGAAGAGTTTGGATCTGAAACAGACGTGAACGAAGTTCGCCAACAAAACCAGCAATCAGAAATGAACAAAACAAACACTTCTGGTGCAGCTGGTGGTTTCGGAAGTCAATCGAAATAATGGATGGACATCACCGGCCGGCAGCTAAAGCTGCCGGTTTTTTTATGCGCTAGCAGAAGGGTAAACATTTTAAATTTGATCGGCCAATTGGTATAATGTACGAATATTGAGGTTTTCGAAACATAAAGGTGGTTTTACGGATGACAATACCGAAAGAAGGCGAAACGATACAAGTACATAGTTATAAGCATGATGGCAATATTCATCGAGTCTGGCAGGAAACAACCGTGTTGAAGGGGACCCGCAATATTGTAATTGGGGCGAATGAACGGACGCTAGTAACAGAAGCAGATGGCCGAACATGGTTGACGAGGGAGCCTTCGATCTGTTATTTCCATGCCGAGCATTGGTTTAATATCATTTGCATGCTTCGGGAAGATGGAGTTTATTATTACGTGAATATGAGTTCTCCCTTCGTTTATGACAATCATTCACTGAAATATATCGACTACGACCTCGATGTGAAAGTGTTTCCTGATATGAGTTATTTAATCCTGGATGAGGATGAATATGATGATCATAAAAAGAAGATGAATTATCCAGAAGTGATCGATCAAATATTGAAGCGCAATCTCGATAAGCTCCTTATGTGGATTAAACAGCGCAAAGGTCCATTTGCACCGGATTTCATCGAAGTGTGGACGTCAAGATACCAATTCCATAAACAGGTAAAGAAAAACGATTAATGAGAGCCTGTCTGCGTTTATGCAGTTGGGCTTTTTATTGTTAAAGAAGGAGGATGAGAATGGGAGAGAGTATTAAAAGATATTTAAAATTTGTAAAGCCGTATAATTGGCAAATCATCTTGACGATTTTAATTGGTGTCGTGAAATTTGCAATTCCTTTGTTCATTCCCTATTTAATTAAAATTGTCATTGACGATATTATCGGCGCGGACATGCTAACCGACGCGGAGAAGACAAAGCAGCTTTTTTTATGGCTCGGAGGAACCGTATTGCTGTTTTTCATCATCAGGCCGCCCGTTGAATATTATCGACAATATTTTGCACAATATGTCAGCAATAAAATCTTATATGATATTCGTGAAAATCTGTATGGGCATTTGCAAAGGCTCGGACTTCGCTATTATTCCAATACGAGGGCAGGAGAAGTCATTTCACGAGTCATTAATGACGTTGAACAGACGAAGAATTTTGTCACGATCGGTCTGATGAATGTGTGGCTTGATTTGGCAACAATCATCATCGCAACTTGCATCATGTTGACGATGGACGTTCCGTTGACAATCGTCACCTTGCTCGCATTCCCTTTTTATGCTTACAGTGTGAAGCATTTCTTCGGGAAGCTGAGGGATTTGACAAGGAAGCGTTCGCAGGCGCTTGCCGATGTACAAAGTTATTTGCATGAACGTGTGACGGGTATAAGCGTCATTAAAAGTTTTGCGCTTGAGGACAAGGAACAGGATCGGTTTGACGAAACGAACGGCAATTTTCTTGATAAGGCGCTCGATCATACGAGGTGGAATGCGAAAGCATTTGCAGTCGTCAATACAATAACCGATGTCGCTCCTTTGCTTGTAATTGCTTATGCAGGCTATCAAGTAATCAACGGCTCGTTATCGGTCGGTGTTATGGTTGCATTCATCGCGTACATAGATCGTTTGTACAACCCGTTGAGACGATTGGTCAATGCTTCGACATCGTTGACGCAATCATTCGCTTCGATGGACCGTGTATTTGAACTGATGGAAGAACCTTACGATATTAAAGATAAAGCGGGCGCAAAACCGTTGCCGCGAATCGAAGGGGAAATCCAATTCGAACATGTCGGTTTTTCATATGGGGAAGATGATGAGTCCGTATTAAATGATGTGAATTTCACGGTAAAACCAGGTGAGACAGTTGCGCTAGTTGGAATGAGCGGTGGAGGAAAGTCGACGATTGTCAGTCTGATTCCTCGATTTTATGATGTGACGGCGGGGTCGATCCGCATTGACGGCTATGATTTGCGAGACGTTCAATTGAAATCGTTGCGTGACCAAATCGGACTCGTTCTACAAGACAGCATCCTCTTTAGCGATTCCGTCAAGAGCAATATATTGATGGGAAATCCAGAAGCAACGGATGAAGAAGTAATTGCTGCCGCCAAAGCTGCGAACGCCCATGACTTCATCGAATTATTGCCGGAAGGTTATAATACGACAGTCGGAGAGCGTGGCGTTAAATTATCGGGCGGGCAGAAACAGCGGATCGCCATTGCACGCGTATTCTTGAAAAATCCACCACTCCTTATTTTAGATGAAGCAACTTCCGCTTTGGACCTTGAAAGTGAAGCGCTCATCCAAGAATCACTTGAACGTCTGGCGAGTGACAGAACAACTGTAATTGTGGCACATAGGCTATCGACAATCACACACGCAGACAAAATCTTCGTCATCGATCATGGAGAGTTGAAAGAAGCCGGAAGCCATGGAGAACTTATGGCACAAAAAGGCATTTACTACAATCTGTTTCAAGTTCAATCATTATAAAAGTGAAGCTACCGGGAGTTGACCCGGTAGCTTTTTTTGTTCTGCCATTCGGCAATCGCGTCCTAAAGCAAGCCGCTCCGAGCTCACGGCGAGCTGCCCCGCGCTCAAAACCCTGTTGTTTCCTCTATTAAAATTGCATATTGCCTTTTTCCTAATAGAAAGTATAATAGTTATAATCTAACGTTTCTGAAAACACGAAAAATGAAAAGGTGATCTGATGAAGGAAAGAAAGAAAATTCTTGAGGTAAACGACTTGCAGACTACCTTTTTCACAGACTCCGGAAATATTCCGGCGGTTGATCACATTGATTTTCATCTCCGGGATGGCGAGATTTTAGGGATTGTAGGGGAATCGGGATGCGGGAAAAGTGTGACCTCTCTCTCTGTTATGGGGCTCGTGCCAAGTCCTCCTGGGAAAATTACCGGAGGCGAAATCATATATAACGGCCGCAATTTGATTGGCCTAACAGAGAAAGATATGAGGCAAATCCGCGGGAATGACATAGCAATGATTTTTCAGGAGCCTATGACTTCGCTGAATCCGTTATTTACAATCGGTAATCAAATGGTCGAAGCGATTCTGATCCATGAAAAGGGATGGTCGAAAAAGAAGGCGGAGGAAAGGGCCATTGAAATGTTGCGGCTGGTTGGATTGCCGCGTGCCGATGCATTGTTGAAAGAATACCCGCATCAATTGTCCGGAGGCATGCGGCAAAGGGTCATGATTGCAATGGCACTTGTCTGCAATCCGAAAATATTGATAGCGGATGAACCGACAACAGCGCTCGACGTGACGATTCAAGCGCAAATATTGAAATTGATGAAAGATTTGAATGTCCGTTTAGGGACCGCCATATTATTGATTACTCATGATCTTGGAGTTGTCGCAGAAACTTGTGAGCGGGTCGTTGTTATGTATGCAGGACAGATCATAGAAGAGGCGCCGACAAAGATCATTTTTGAAGATCCTCAGCATCCGTATACGAAAGGTCTCATTCAGTCTGTACCGGATATGCGCTTTAAGAAAGATCGACTTCATTCCATCCCGGGGAATGTCCCAAAGCCCGGTTCGATAACGAACGGCTGCAGATTCGCTGCGCGATGCGAGTTTGCGTTCGATCGATGCCGAAAGGAAAATCCAGAGCTCTATGAAACAACCGACGTCCATCAGACACGTTGTTTCCTATATGACGAAGGAGGAGTGAAGCCGGATGTCCAAAACGCCTTTATTGAAAGTTGAAAACTTGAAAAAACACTTTCCTATTAAAAAAGGGATGTTCGGCAAAACGGTCGGTTATGTGAAAGCGGTCGATGATGTCTCATTTTATGTAAATGAAGGGGAAACCCTCGGAATTGTCGGCGAAAGCGGATGCGGGAAGTCGACGACAGGGCGTGTGCTCATGCGCTTGCTGGAACCGACAGAAGGAGATATCGAATTTGACGGAAAAGATCTTACTTCATTAAGCCAGGAAGAGATGAGAAAAACACGGCGTGATATTCAGATGGTATTCCAGGATCCTTATGCATCGTTGAATCCACGCCATACGATTGGCAAGATTTTGGAGGAGCCGTTGATCGTCCATGGAGTGTCTGACCCGAAGGAAAGGAAGAAAAAGGTTCATGAGTTTTTGGAGATTGTAGGGTTGAATGCATATCACGCGAAGCGCTATCCGCATCAATTTAGCGGCGGTCAACGGCAGAGGATTGGCATTGCGCGCGCTTTGATGACGAATCCGAAGCTGATCATTGCGGATGAGCCTGTTTCCGCATTGGACGTTTCGATTCAAGCTCAAGTATTGAATTTAATGCAAGATCTCCAAAAGGAGTTCAATCTGACTTATATATTCATCGCCCATGATCTCGGGGTCGTCCGGCATATTAGCGATCGGGTCGCTGTCATGTATTTAGGGAAGATGGTAGAAGTTGCGGATAGTGAGCAGTTATATGAAAAACCGCTCCATCCTTACACCCAAGCGTTGTTATCTGCTGTGCCAGTGCCGGACCCGGATTTTCAGAAGGAACAGATCATCATAGAAGGAGACATCCCCAATCCGGCGGACCCGCCAACCGGGTGTACATTCCATACACGTTGCCCGTTCAAGATGGATATTTGCACAAAAGTCACTCCGCAACTTACGGAACAAACTACCGGTCATTCTGTCGCCTGCCACCTTTACGTAGGTCAGGTCGACAATGATATAAAACAATTGGAGGGGTCTCTATGAATAAAAAGAGAATGTGGTCAGCTGCGTTGCTACTAATGCTAGTTCTGTCAACTGTGCTCGCAGCCTGTGGGAACAGTGGAAGCAGTGGGAGCTCAAAAGATACATTAGTCTTCGGGCGCGGTGGCGACTCTACTTCACTCGATCCATCAAGGGTGACGGAAGGCGAAACGTTCAAAGTTACAGTCAATCTGTTTGAGACATTATTAAATTTCGGTGAGGAAGATACGACTATTCAACCGGGACTCGCGAAAGAGTGGAATACGGATGACGGTTTGACGTATACATTCAAGTTGCAGGAAGGCGTTAAATTCCATGATGGTACGGATTTCAATGCGGATGCGGTCGTAAAGAACTTTGAACGCTGGGCGAACGGTGATGCGGAAAAGTTCCCGTATTATAACTCCATGTTCGGCGGATTCAAAGGTGATGAAGGCCATGTCATAGATTCGGTCACTGCAGACGGAGATTATACGGTCATCATTAAATTGAAACGGGAACAGGCTCCGTTTTTGAAAAACATTGCGATGAGCATGTTCGCGATTGCAAGCCCGACTGCGTTCGAAAAGGGTGATGATCAGTTTGAAAGAAATCCTGTCGGTACAGGTCCATTCAAGTTTGTTGAATGGAAACCGAATGAAACGATTACGATTGAAAAATTCGATGAATATTGGCAAGAAGGATTACCGAAATTGGAAAAAGTCATATTCCGTTCCATTCCTGATAACTCCGCTCGTTTGAATGCATTAATTGCCGGGGAAATCGATCTTGCAGACGGAATTAATCCTGCAGATGGCAAAAAAATTGAAGAGAATGCTGATCTTCAATTGATTGAACGTCCGTCTATGAACGTCGGCTATCTTGGATTGACGGTGACGCGCCCTCCTTTTGATAAAAAAGAAGTGCGTCAGGCGATGAACTATGCAATCGATAAGGAAACAATCATTGAATCATTCTTCGAAGGAAGAGCCAATATCGCGAAAAACCCAATGCCGCCTTCCATTTCAGGCTATAACGATGATATTGAAGGATATGAATACAACCCGGAAAAAGCGAAAGAACTATTAGCACAAGCAGGTTACCCAGACGGATTTGAAATGGAACTATGGGCAATGCCTGTCCCTCGTCCATATATGCCAGATGGTGCAAAAGTAGCTGAAGTAATTCAAAGCAATTTGGCGGATATTGGCGTGAAGGCGAAAATTGTTTCATATGAATGGCCGACATATCTCGATAAAGCGAGCAAAGGGGAAGCGGATGCTTTCATGCTTGGCTGGACTGGAGATAATGGAGATGCCGACAACTTCCTTTATGTTCTTTTGGATGAAGATAATATCGGCAGCAACAACTATACGTATTTCAAAAACGATGAAATGCATGATCTGTTCATTGAAGCTCAAACGGAAGTAGATGAGGATAAGCGTATTGAGCTTTATAAAAAAGCACAGGAGATTATTCATGAAGAGGCGCCTTGGGTTCCAATCGCCCACTCTACTCCGCTTCTTGCGGCAGCTAAGGATTTAACTGGATTCGTTCCGCATCCAACAGGTTCAGATCTGTTATCGAACGTAGAATTCAAATAATGGATCCACTTTTCACTTTGCATTGAACAGTAAGGGGGAGTCGTTTGATTTCCCCCTTTTCCTATTGATGCTTCGTGTGAATGGATAGGTAATCGGAATCAGTGAGGTGATCGTATGCTCAGTTACGTCGGTAGAAGGTTATTGCAGTTAATACCTGTCCTTCTCGGAATGGTTTTCATCGTATTCATGATGATCCGGGCGATTCCCGGCAACCCGGCCCAAGTCATTTTAGGGCAGCAGGCAACTGCGGAAGCGGTCGCAGCGATGAATGCGAAATTAGGGTTGGACCAACCGTGGTATATACAATTCTTCAAGTATTTAGGTGGAATCTTGCAAGGGGATCTCGGAGAGTCGATGCGCACGCGGCTTCCGGTGGCCGATGAAATTTGGCCGCATTTGGCCGCGACGATGGAACTCGCTTTTTTTGCAATAGTAATCGCTATTATTGTAGGTGTTAATGCGGGCATTATTTCGGCATGGTTCCAAAACTCATGGTTTGACTACATAGCGATGATTTTGGCGCTCGTCGGCGTTTCAATGCCAATTTTTTGGCTTGGTCTTTTAGGACAATGGGCGTTTGCAATCGAGTTCAGCTGGCTGCCAACGACTGGTAGGGAGCAGGTGAGGGATCCGGTAAATGCAATTACCCATCTTTACGTAATCGACACAATTATCCAAGGTCGATTCGACCAGTTATGGCAAGTGCTGCGACACCTTGTATTACCGGGAATTGCATTGGCGACGATACCGATGGCGATTATCGCAAGGATGACACGCTCAAGCATGCTCGAAGTGATGCGCTCCGATTACATCCGAACTGCTCGGGCGAAGGGGCAGAAAATGTTTTGGGTCGTTTACAAGCATGCTTTCAAAAATGCAGTTATTCCAGTATTGACGATTATTGGTCTGCAAATGGGCATGCTGCTTGGCGGAGCTATTTTGACCGAGACGATCTTTGCGTGGCCGGGAATAGGACGGTATATATACGATGCCATCAACTTCCGGGATTATCCCGTCATCCAGTCTGGGATTCTCGTTGTCGCCTTCATCTTTGTCATGATTAATCTGATCGTTGACTTGCTCTATGGTCTGATTGATTCGAGGATTAAATATGACTGAGGAAGGGGGAATGGGATATGTCTGAACTTACGCCTAAAATGGATGGAATTGTAGAAGCGGAAATCGACAAGTCGACTGGTCCGTGGCGAGAGGCTTGGCGGAGCTTTAGAAAAAGCAAAGTGGCGGTTGCAGGAATGATCATTATCCTCTTTTTCGTGCTTCTTGCCATTTTTGGACCTTTCATTGCAAAAGAAGGAATCAATGAGCAGATGGCCGCCGATCGGCTTCAGCCGCCTTCAGCCGAATATTGGCTTGGGACAGATGATTTCGGCAGGGACATTTTGTCGCGCATTATTCATGGGGCAAGAATTTCACTTTCTGTTGGATTTCTGTCCGTCATCGCCTCGGTCATCGTCGGTAGTTTTTTAGGAATCGTGGCAGGCTATTATGGAAGATGGACAGATACGATCATTTCTAGGATCTTCGATATTATGCTTGCATTTCCATCGATCCTGCTAGCAATCGCTATCGTTTCGGTATTAGGGCCAGGGCTTGAAAATGCACTGATTGCCATTGCAATCATTAACGTACCGAATTTTGGCCGATTGATACGGTCCAAAGTGCTAAGCATCAAGGAAGATGAATATATTATGTCTGCTAAGGCAATCGGAATGAAAGATGCACGAATTTTATTCTCACATATCCTTCCGAATTCAATGGCACCGGTTATCGTGCAAGGGACGCTGGCGATTGCAACTGCCATTCTAGAAGCGGCAGCGCTCGGGTTTCTTGGACTAGGTGCACAGGCGCCACAGCCGGAATGGGGAAAAATGCTCGCCGATTCAAAGTCTTATTTGCAATCTGCTCCATGGACGATGATATTTCCTGGGCTCTCCATTATGCTGACAGTGTTAGGTTTCAACTTGATGGGAGACGGCTTAAGAGACGCGCTCGATCCGAAAATGAAAAACTGAAAAAAACATCCTTGGTATTATGAAGTGCACCCCAAAAGTTAGAGTTGAAAATCTAACTTTTGGGGTGTTTTATTATGGTTAAATATACAGATGATTT
>NZ_JBQCKP010000013.1:0-65653 GCF_051966875.1 Sporosarcina sp. SAFN-015
TTTGTGTTTATTCAAGCAATAGTATTCATTAAAGTGGACCATTTTCCAGATATTCCTTGACCTGCAACGCTAATGGACACTGCCAACTCTAATTTTGCTGCTTGAAGAGTTTTGAGAGGATGGAGAGGAGGCCTTTCTTTTCGTTTTTGATTTGTTGAGGCGTCGGTGTGGGAATTTCTTTTTTGACGTAAATCTCCTCTTTGTTAATGGCATGGTCATATGCAAGGAGGAGTCCAATTTCGGAATTATGTTTTTTGTTAGTGACAAATGTGTAATTCACACCATGTTTGGATGCAATTTTCGTATATTTTGACAGCACGCCATAATTTATATTTCCGTTTAAATATAGACGAGCTTTTTTATTTTCTTTTATGGCATCTTCGACTTGTTTATAAATGCCTTGCTCTTTCACTTGTTCTTGTGTAAGTGCAATGACGATCCGTTCGCGAATTGTTCCGAGGAATTTCCGGCGTTCGTCCGGCTTTGTTTGTTTAGTACCAAACATTCCTTGTTGAATATAGTCATCAATATTATCAGACATTGAAACACGCCCTTTTTTGAATGTCCCTGTCATATAAAAATGCACAAAAAGACAGCTACGAGAGCTGCCATTCTGTTTATATTATAGAGTTACGCGAGTACCTGTTTTTCCTTCGAGTGCATCTTGAAGTTTGTCCATTGATGTGATGACGACGTTTTTGCCGCCTTTTTCCAAGAACATAATCGCTGCTTCGATTTTTGGACCCATGCTTCCTTTCGGGAAGTGACCTTCATCCATGTAGCGAAGTGCTTCTTCAACTGTCATTTCAAACAAGTTCTGTTGTTGTGGAGTACCGAAGTGGATCGCTACCTGTTCAACACCTGTTAAGATGAAGAGGTAATCTGCATTGATTTCCGCAGCTAACAATGCGCTTGCAAAGTCTTTATCAATAACAGCATCCGTACCTTTCAGCATGCCGTTCTCTTCAACTACAGGGATTCCGCCGCCACCAGCAGTGATGACTGTGATTTCTTTGTCAAGAAGTGCTTGGATCGCTTCTTTCTCAACGATAGTAACCGGTTTTGGAGAAGCTACAACGCGTCTGTATCCACGGCCGCTGTCCTCAACGTAAGAAATTTCTTCAGTCTCAAGAATTTTGTCCAACTCTTCTTGCGTGTAGAATGGACCGATTGGTTTTGTTGGGTTCGAGAAAGCAGCATCGTCTTTAGAAACGACAGATTGAGTAATAATTGTCGCAACCGGTCTGTTTATTTTACGCTCGACCATTTTATTTCTAAATGCTTGTTGAATGAGGTATCCTAAGTTCCCTTGAGTTTCAGCATCTAATACATCAAGAGGAAATGCTGGGACTACAGATTCTGCAACTTGGTTTTTAATCAATGTATTACCAACTTGTGGACCGTTTCCGTGTGTGATAACGACAGTGTTTCCTTGTTCGATTAAATCGATGACAGGCTCAACACTTTCGTTAATGTTTTGGACTTGCTCTTCAAGTGTTCCTTTTTGACCTTCTTTAATAATCGCATTTCCGCCAATCGCTAAAACGATTTTTTTGCTCATCGCTAACTCTCCTTTAAGTAAGAAAAAATATTCTTCATTTGAAACCACTGAATTCCTAACAGAAAAATGGAGAGGAACTAGCTAATGACTATTCCTCTCCACATGAATCCATTATTCCGCTTCGATTAAACCAAGCTTCACTGCGTAAGCATCGATTGCTTTTTCAAAGCAAGCTAATGGAGCACGAACTGTACCTGCACCGATTTGTCCAACGCCAGCTTCTTTGTGAGCGATACCAGTGTTGATAACCGGCTCGATTCCAGTTTCAACAACTTTTCTAGCGTCGATTCCTAGGCAAGAACCTTTGAAGTCCCAAGTAGGAATAGAGAAGTTCGGGTTGTGATCGATACAAATATCCATCATGTCATTACTTGTCGTAACAGCGTCGTCCATACCGCCGGCACCTACGAAACGTGTAACACCAGGAGCAGCGATCATAGCCATACCGCCGACACCGAATGTTTCAGTGATTGCACTGTCACCCATGTCTTTACAAGCCATATCTTGATCGTATCCTGTGAAGAATAGACCTTGCGGCGTGTTAACTGGTGCTGTGAACCATTGGTCACCCATACCTGCGATACGGATACCGAATTCATATCCGTTACGGCACATTGCTGTTACAACTGTACCTTGTTGGATTTGTCTTGCAGAGTCCATTACAGCCTTTGTAGAAGCCATTGCGATGTTCAAGAAGTATTGATCTGTGTCTGCAAGGAATTGAATTACATCTTGCTTGTCATTTTCGTTTACATCAGTTTGTAGGATGTAAGGAACGATTTCTTTCAAGAAGATAAGTGATCCAGCAATATTACGTTGGTGGAATTCGTCACCCATTGTAATTGCTTTCGCCATCATAACGTTAACGTTTAGGCCGTCACCTTTAATTTTAAGAGCTTTAGATAGTGTTGGTCCAAGAATATCTCTGAACCAGTTAAGACGGTTAATAACTTCTTTTGAGTATGCACCGAAACGAAGTACAGCACCGATTCCTTCGTTCATTGTGCAGTAAGCACGATTTCCGCCATCTTGGTTTTCAACGACAAGAACAGGCATATTACCAGAAGTGATACCGCCCATTGGACCAACAGCGTTCACATGGTGGCATGGAATGAATTCGATTTCTCCGTTTTCAAGCATCTTGCGTGCATCGTCAGCGTTTGTCGCCCAGCCTTCGAATAGTGTAGCACCAATACAAGATCCTTGCATCGGGCTTGTCATGTTTTCCCATTTAATTGGTGGGCCAGCATGAAGCAACACTTTTCCATTGAGCTCTTCAATTACGGATTTCGCTGCAACAACATCCAATAAAAATGGTGCGCCTGATACAACTTTATCGATAACCGCTCGGTTTGCTTCATCAATTGTTTTAAATTGTCCGTACATAGTGGTTTCCTCCTGAAAATTCAATATTTCTCATAAAATGCTGCTTCCAAATCCAGTGCCTTCAGCTACAGCGCCAACGGGTCCATATTTAAGCCCCTAATAGGCGCTTCCGCTTTTGATACGTCTAGCTCCAGCGCCTAGGGGCTCGGGTCATAAGCCAACTTGGCTGTGAGGCAAAAAACGCCTCTTCGCCAATTCGTCTTATGCCTGTCGCCCCTGGCCAGGCGCTTCCGCTTTTGATATTACTTAAGAAGGCTCAAGATTTTGCGAAGTCTTGGGTTTCCGCCAGCAACTGGACGCCAGTCATATTGAACAACTCTGCCACCGGTAGCAGTAATCGATTCAGTGAATTTCTTCAAACCAACGTTAACGACGCTTGGTTTTTCATTCAATAGTCTCTCGATTGCTTCGGAAACTGAAAAGTCAACGTTTGCAGCTTCTGCTTTTGCAGGAACTACTTCTTTTTCAACCTCTTCAACTTGAATGCCGAGCATTGCTAATGCTGTTAAAGTAGCTTGGTTGTTGCTATCACGTAGGATAACGCCAGCTTTTTCTAGTTTCGCTTTTTGCTCGTCGATTCCTTGTGGATCTTGATCTGTACCACAAACAGTTGCTACGAAGTAAACGTTTCTTCCATTTGCTTTAGTTTCTTGTTGGATTTTTTCGATGCCTGGAAGCAATGCGCCAGCCATATCATCGTGTGAACCATATCCAAGAACTACGTCAAATAGGATGATTGCTGTTGACTCGTCTTGAGCAGCTTTTTGGAAGAATTGAATTCTTGTATCCGGATCGATCATTGGATGCGGTTTTCCTTGTGTGTAAATATCGTCACCAAGGTCAATTACTTCAAAGCCGTCCGCATTTAGAAGGTAGCCAGCTTGGTGATGGTCAGTTTCTCCAAGGTTCAAGCCTCTGCTGATCAATGTAGCTGCTTCATATCCAAGCGTACCGCCGGAATAAAGACCTTTGATTGTTTTTTGTTCAGGTTTCAACTCAACTGAAGGTACTTCGTCTTCAAGATGATTATAATTTGATTTGATCGGGTTGCCTTTTACAAGATCGACAGCGATTGCTGCTGTTTCTTCAAGTGTGTTTGCATAGTATACATTTCCTTCATGGTTATGAGGCTCTTCTCCAAGGAAGATGGCAACAACCGGTTTAGAGATGCTGTGTAGCAATTGTACAACTTCGTCACGAACTTCTTTTGCAGGTGGCTTAGAAATAAGTGTGATCACTTCTGTTTGGTTATGTTGCGCCAACGCTCTGAGGCCGTCTAACATTGTGATTGCACCGATTTTATCAGAAAGGTCACGTCCACCAGTACCGATTGCATGGCTTACACCTGCACCAAGACGGTCGATTTCAGTCGTTACTTCTTGGATTCCTGTTCCTGAAGCACCGATAACGCCAATTTTTCCTGTTTTTACAACGTTTGCGAATGCAAGAGGAACACCAGAAACGATTACTGTACCAGCATCAGGTCCCATGACAAGAAGACCTTTTTCATGTGCTTTTTCTTTAATGCGGCGCTCATCTTCAATTGTTACGTTGTCACTGAAGATCATAACGTGCATATCTCGGTCAAGCGCTTTTTCTGCTTCTTCTGCAGCATATTGACCTGGTGTAGAGATGATCGCAATATTGGCATCCGGAAGTGCATTTACAGCTTTGTCCCATGAGTTAACAGTTTCAAAAGCTTCTTTACCAGCGCTAATTGCTTGGTTGCTTAAGTAATTGTCTACTTCATCAAGAACTTCTTGGATTTTCTCTTCATTTTCTGTGTCGACAACGATACACATATCGTTTGAAGCAGCACCTTCAAGCTCGTCTGTAAATAGGCCAGCAGTTTTGAAGATATCTTTGTTAGCAGGCGTTCCCATCATAATTTGAACTTTGTTTACGCCTTCCATTGTAGAAATTTTATTCGTGAGAAGCATTAGGTTAACTGAATCCTGATATGAATTCTGTTTTACAATCGTATAAAGCATGTTTTCACGCACCTCTTATTGTTATTTTTTCAATACATTCATTACGTAAAATCAAAGACGCCAATGGAAAATCGGCACAGAAAAGGGGGTGGCCACTCAGGATGACCACCCTTTCTCCTTTAAAAAATCTTACTTAGCAAAAGGGCTTTTATTATCATACGCATTGTTATGCACTACGTCTGAAATTAAATATTCATAAATATGATCTACAATTTCAATTCCGTTCTCCTCGTATTGCTTTTCCCTTTCGGCACTTCTTTGCCCAGGATAAGAAACATGATCAAAACCAGGAGCCGGTTTAATGTTATTGAGATCTTGCATTGTTGTTGCAATGCTTTCTTGGAATGTAGTTAACCCAGCGAAGAATTCTGGATTAATAACGATGTGAAGCTGTCCTAGATTTCGATATTCGGTTAAATCATGGTACATGGAAGAAACTTTGTTTCCAAAAGGAAGTCCTAGCAGAATTCCAGATAGAACGTCAACCATCATCATAAGTCCATAACCTTTAGGACCTGCTATCGGAACGAGCGCGTTTACTTTGAATGGATCGGTTGTAGGATGTCCTTCGCTATCAACTGCCCATGTGTCTGGAATGGTTTCATTTTTTGATCGAGCATGGAGTATTTTACCCCAAGCTTGAACAGTCGTCGCCATATCAAATGTAATATGTTTACCGTCTTTGCCTGGTGCTGCAAAAGCAATTGGATTCGTTCCGTAATAGGGCTCTGAACCGCCGAACGGAACAACCATAGGGTCCGATTGACATACTGAAATACCAACCAAGTTTTCATTTGCAGCTTGTTGTACGAAGTAAGAAAGAGCACCACTATGTCCGATCCTTTTTACGCCAACGACTGCTACTCCATTTTCTTTTGCCATTTGAATCGCTTCGTCCATCGCTAACTTTGCAGCAACATGCCCTACTCCGTTGTCGCCATCAAAAACAGCAGTGGCAGGACCCGTTTTTTCAAATGTGAAATTAGGGTTTGCATTAAGTCCGCCTTTAGCGATTCGCTCTGCATAATATTCAACTCTCATTGCTCCATGAGAGTGAACTCCCCTGGCATCCGCATGAACAAGTACGTCCGCAACGCCACGTGCATGATCTTCAGTTAATCCTGCTTTATGCAGTTTTGTTGTAATTAACTCATTCAATTGCTCACTACTTAGTCGCATTCCACACACCCCTATTAAGTTTTTTAACCGATATATCTATATTCGAATAATGAATATTACTCAGCGAATGGGTTCTTATGATCATATTGATTATTATGGATGACATCTGATTTTAAATACTCGTAAATGTCATCGACAATCTCGATGCCGTTTTCCTTATACTCCTCAATGACAACGTCGTTGTTTTGTCCAGGATAAAGGACTTTTGAGAAGCCAGGTGCAGGCTTGATTCCGTTTAGATCGCTCATTGTTTGAGTAATATTATTTTTGAAATCAGCTAATCCTGTAAAGAATGCTGGGTTGATGACAATATGGAGTTGACCTAATTTTCGGTACTCAGATAAGTCTTCATACATGGAGGAAACTTTGTTACCGAACGGAAGTCCAAGAAGAATCCCTGAAAGAACATCAACCATCATCGCAAGTCCATAACCTTTAGGACCTGAAATCGGTAGTAACGCATTTACTTTCATCGGATCTGTCGTTGGTTGTCCATCGCTATCAACTGCCCATGTCTCAGGAATGGATTCGTTTTTGGAACGAGCATGAAGGATTTTACCCCAAGCTTGTACAGTCGTTGCCATATCCAATGTAATCATTCTGCCGTCGCTGCTAGGTGCAGCAAAAGCGATCGGATTTGTACCATAATAAGGTTCAGCACCGCCAAATGGAACGACCATCGGGTCAGATTGACAAACGGAGAAGCCAATCAAATCAGCATTTGCCGCTTGATTTGTAAAGTAAGAAATTGCTCCGCTGTGAGAGATGTCTCGAACGCCAATAATGGCAACTCCACTCTCTTTAGCCATTTTAATGGCTTCGTCCATAGCTAATTTCGCCGCTGTATGGCCATTTCCGCCGTCTCCGTGGAATACTCCTGTCGCCGGGCCTGTTTTTTCGAATTTAAAGTCCGGGTTTGTATTCATTCCACCTTTGGCGATACGTTCAGCATAATATTCCACACGCATTGCGCCGTGGGAGTGAATGCCTCTTTCGTCGGCAAACGTTAGTACGTCTGCCGCGATGTCAGCATGTTCTTCTTTAAGACCCGCTTTATGAAGCTTCGTCTTGATTAGACCTTGTAAGTCTTCTCTACTTACTCTCATCATGACACCTCTTTTTAGGGATTATTATAGTGATGCATCCCGATTACAATCTTTAGAATAAACATATGTCAATGGCTCTCTACCAACTGCATAAGCTGCTTGATGCACATATGGCGCCATGAAAATGTAATCGCCTTTTTTAACTGGAATCCATTCATTATCTAGATTGTACATACCCTCGCCTGATAGCAAGTACGCACCGTGACCTTGATAATGTGTTTCAACGAATGGATGACTTGCTGCAGGGTCAAATGAAAGAATATGGAAGTTCATATCAAATGCAAGATCTAATGGCAATAGATCTTTAAGGTGTACGTTTGTCATATCATCGTAGTCCATATATTCGATGTCATTCGCATGACCGGAAACAACCCAAGGCTTTTTCCCTTCTAGCGGATTATGCTTTTGCTTGTAAAGGAATAGACGTGAATCTCCAGCTTCCAAGTTCTCCAAATACATTGTTACGCCTGGAGGGCAGTATAGGTAGCCGCTTTCCTCTAAAATGAATTCTTCGTCGTCCGCTTTCGCTTTCACTTTACCGCTAATAACGTAAACAAAGCTTTGTACATCTTCTTCACCGCAGTAACCCTTGCTGTTCTTTCCGCCTTCGTGCATTGTGACGATATAGTCGACAAAGCTTGCACCAAGTTTTGGTGAACCTAGGATGGAGATTCTGCAATTTTCAAACCCAGGAATCACATTATTTACTAATCCCTCTGGTGCGATTAAAGCATATTGACCAGGCTTAATAATAGATCTGCTTGAAAGTAAGTCTTTTGGATAACCCATCGTTACATTCTCCTCTATTTGTATATAATTTCAGGCATACACCTGACGATCGAAATAATTTGTTATTCTTTATAGCCTAATTCGTAAAGAGCGCCGATAAGTGCTTTGACGCCTTCCGCCAAATCTGCAGGCTCTGTAAATTCAGCAGGATTATGGCTGATTCCTTTTAAACTAGGTACAAACAGCATAGCCGTCGGTATGACAGGCGCAAAGATTTGTGAATCATGTCCCGCGCCACTGTGCATTACTTTGTAATTCAAACCGTTTGCTTTACATTGCTTCTCAATAAGTTCGACGATTCTTTCATCCATCGGAACTGGATCTTCATCCATCCACAGATCGATATTCATTTCAACTTCGTGTTCAGTTGAAATTTCCTGCATCCTAGCCGTCATTTGCTCTGTGAATGAAATAATCGCTTCTTTATCAGTGTGACGGACATCGATTGTGAAAATCGCTTTTCCAGGGACAACGTTTACGATGTTTGGATAAGCTTCGATTTTTCCAACTGTCGTTACGAGTGGATCACCGATTTTTCTAGCCATGGAAATGATTTCATGGATCATATGGCTTGCCGCAAAAACAGCATCTTTCCGATAACCCATTGGTGTTGTTCCAGCATGATTAGCTTGACCTGTTATTTCAACCGTATACCGTCTTTGCCCCACAATATTATTCACTACACCAATATCCGTTTTTTCTATTTCTAAAACGCTTCCTTGTTCTACGTGCACTTCAACAAACGCTTTTAAATCTTCACGCGGACCATTTGAAGCGTCTCTGAAAGCGAAACCAGCCTTTGTCATTGCTTCTACAAAAGGAACACCTTCAAAGTCTTTTATCGCTTCAACGTCTTCACGTTTCGCTAATCCAACAATGTTTTTAGATCCCCAGAATGAGTATGGGAAACGGCTTCCTTCTTCTTCAGCCATCGAAACGACTTCAATGTTGCGTAAAGGTTGACCGAAATGTTTTTTCAAATATTTCAACGCTATGATTCCGGCTACAATTCCATATGCTCCGTCAAAACGGCCGCCGTTTTTCACAGTATCGACATGGGACCCCGTCAAGATTGTTTCATCTGTCTTTGTCCCTTTTAATGTTCCGTATAAGTTGCCGATTTCATCAAATCGAGCTTCCAGGCCTTCGTTTTCCATCCATTCTTTTAGCGCGTGTTGACCTTCAACCCACTCTTTTGTATAGAGTAAACGAGAAACTCCACCTTCAGGATCTTTTCCGAATTCAGCTAGCCATTCCAGCTTGCCGGCTGTTTCTTCGTCAAGACGTTCAAGCTTTTGTATAGTAGTTTTAATATCGTTCACCTATTTCACCACCCTTTTCCAAGCTATGTAAATTCTTTATAAACGCAACTTATTGTTTGTAATTCATGCCGATAGTATGCAATGAATTATTTATCAACTATAGATGACCTATTAGCTCCACCACTCATTGTAAACGTTCTAATCAAAATAGTCTTTAGCATAGTTAGATAAAGATTCATCTTATAATTATCTAAAATGGATAATGAAAATGAAAAGAGGCTGCACATTTGGCCGCCTCTTTTAATATTCTTGGTTTTCACGTTGAAGAAGTTCGTAAATCTTAAGTCCAACTCTTACTGACAGCATTTCTTCTGCATCATCAAAATTCATTCCTGTTATTTCTTTGATTCTATCTAACCGATAAACAACCGTCTTGTAGTGAACGAAGAGATGCTTGGCAGTTTGGGCTGCATTTTGATTGCATTCCAAAAATGTCTGCAATGTTTCCAGCAAATCTGCTTGATTCGCCTGTTGGTAATCAAGTAATTCTTTCAAAGAATGTGGAATGAATTGAGTTAATGCAGTGGAATCTTTAACATAGCGAAGCAATCTAAAAATCCCCAACTCAGAGAAAGCGGTAATCGATGCTAAGCCATTCAACGTTTCGCCTAAATCGAGTGCGTCATGTGCTTCTCTGTAACTTTTAGGAATTTCAGTAATATCACTTACTGCACTACCTATTCCAACTTGAACGCCAATATCTTTCACTTGTTCGTTAATGACTGTTTGAATCGCACTAGAAGTTTTCTTAATCTCGTTCATCCACGAAGACTCGGATTTGCTAGACTTCTCAACTTTCCAAAGGACGATGAACAGATTGCTTTTATTTGAAATGATACCGTTCGGCAAATAATGATGTATCGCCTCATGGACTAGAAAATGGCTTCGATCCGAAAGTCCGCTATTTTGATTCAGCATATTTTCCGGATATCGATTGATTTTAAAGAGTACCGCCGCAAAAGCCCCCGTGAAATCCCAACCGATGACGTTAGCTTTTTCGTATACAGCATCGACCGATTGGATTTTCCCGCTAATGAGCTCTTCAATTAAATCATTTTTATATTTCTTTTCAACTTCAGCAACCGCAAACTGTTTCACGAGTTCCAGAGATAATGAAGTCGCTGCGTTTTCAACAGCTATTAAATCCAGTTCTCCTAATGATTTATTAATTTCACCAATCAACAAATACATTTTGTTATGATTTAACGTCTCAATCGGGACAACAATTTGATGCCCTTTTATATTATCCATTTCCGGGTATTTTACTATTTGTCGGTAATGAGGAAATTTTATACCTGATGTTTGTTCGTAAAAGTGAACTTTCTCGACCATTTCGAAGTTTTCCAGCTCAGGATATGTTGAAACGATACAAGTAAAGTTACGATCAAATAGAGCAACTGGATTGCCGATAAGTTCTTCAAGTGTATGAATAATTTTCTCAAGGCCTTTATCAGCAAGAGATAACGCTGTAAACCGGTCATGAATCTCTTTGTAATATTGCAGCTTTGTAACTTGATTATTGAAAAGCTCCCCCATGATCGGATACATGACATCGACAAATGGAACCTCTTGCGGAAGTTTGATGATCGGCATTTTATACACTTTGCCCGCTTCAAGCAGCCGCTCGGAAATTGCCTCACCAAAATTTTTAATAATAAGTGCACTTACTCGCTTTTCCGCTAATTCGGAAATAAAATCTTTTATTTCTGTATCATTAAAATTGCGAATCGAATAGAGGCTAGTTAAGATCACTTCCCCGCCTTTAAGCCATTTTGCAATATCAGGTCCCTCCATAATGGTTACACCTTCAATTACATTATGAATATAGTTTTGTCCGCCTAAAACTTCAGCATTCTTCATGGGCTCCATCGCTAGTAAGTCTTTAACTTTAAACTCCATTTGCCCAGTCCTTTCCGTGTAACTACAAAGTCCATTTCTCGAAATCATATCCATCTTATTATACAATATAAAAATAAAGCATATCTAAACGAAGAAAGAAGTGTGACATCATTGTCAAAAACAACGATCATCTATAAACAGGAATCTAATTTCGAGCTGAAAGGGGATTTTTACCCTGCCTCTGACAAATCTCGTCCATTGATTGTCTTTATCCACGGCGGCGGCCTTCTATGGGGATCGCGTGAAGATATGAAACCTGAACAGATTGATTTATTTACGCAAGCCGGCTTTAATGTCTTTTCGATTGACTATCGTTTGGCGCCGGAAACTAAACTGCCTGCCATTCAACAGGATCTTATCGACGCCCTTCATTGGGTTGAAAACGAAGGCACTAAACAGTTTGATTATGATCCAGAAAAAGTAGCTGTCATCGGAAGTTCCGCAGGTGGGTACCTTGCTTTGTTAACAGGAACATTCAGGAATAAGCCGAAAGCGATCGTCTCTTTCTACGGGTATGGCGATATTATAGGTGATTGGGCAGTAAAGCCGAGCCCTCATTATTCTAATATGACAGCAGTGCCAAGGGAACTTGCCAAATCGCTTATCACGAATGATATCATTTCAGTCGGCCCGATTGAAAAGCGGTATGCCCTTTACATGTATGCAAGACAGAGTGGCGTTTGGATTGAAGAATTGACTGGACTGATTCCCGTAGTATGGAGAGATGAAATATCGAAATACTGCCCACTATTCCATGTCGAAGCTGATTATCCGCCTACACTTCTGCTTCACGGTACGAAAGATGAAGATGTCCCATATGAGCAATCCGTCTTAATGGCAGAAAAGCTAACGGAAAACGGCGTTGATAATAAACTCATAACAATCCCAGAAGGCAAGCATCAATTCGATGAAGATTGGGAAAGTCCAATCGTCCAAGATGCTTTTAAAGAAGTCATCGCCTTCCTAACGAACAATTTACAGTAAGTCAAAAGGGCTTTGAGGAAATTCCTGCCCATTGCCACTTTCCTGAAAAAGAGTGTAGACAAAGTCATAAAACGACTTTGTCTACACTTTGAGAAAAGGGCTTTGAGAAAATTCTCAAGCCCTTTTTTCATTTACGTCAGAAGCGACAGGTCCCTGCGCTTTTGTTCTAATCATTTTGTTTTCATAACAGTCTCATCTGAAAGCGGGCTTTCTTTTTCCTTTTGCTGAGCGCTTTCTTCCACTCCATATTTATCCCAGTTGAATAGGTTTTCAAGTAGTAGGGCTAAAATGATCCCTACTAGCAATCCACTGCTAAGCAACGGGCGGATAACGCTTGGAATCGTAATGAAATAAGAAGCAGGAAGAGTCATGATGATAATTCCAACAAACAATGGAACTGCAGAACGATACACATTGACTGTATTGAATCGAACTTGCTTAAGGAAATTCAACGAAGAATTCAAAAGAAGCAAATAAGAAACAAATAATGCTGCACTACCGATGCTTAACGGCAGCTGTGAGAAAAAGTGGCCAAGCGGTGGAATGAGTCCCATGATGAGGAACATGAACCCACCGAGAATGAACGGAAGTCTTTTAATAATACCTGTCTGGCTTAAGAAACCGATTGATGAAACATAAGGTGAATTTGGAACGAGGCCAAAAATACCTGCAATCAACGTGAAAATACCTGTAATCGTAAACGAAGCTCTATACTCAGACTTTGTCGTTTCCACTTCATACATGCTTTCCGTTCCTTTTAATGCGCCAAACGTGTTCGCTGTATTTAACAGTCCCGCTAAAATAGTCGTAATTATAATACCCATATCCCATGCCGGCTTTCCTAATGGGAATAATTCAAGAGCAAATTTCGTATTTTCGCCTATCGGGCTTTCTGGTTTAAAGATAAGCGCATACACGATCCAACCGACGATAATCCCGATGAGCAAGCCATAACGGCGAACGCTTGAAGGAGCTTTTACGCTAATAACGATAACTAGAATTGCAATGATGATCGACAATAATGAAATGGATAGATCAATATGTGCACCTTCAGTCTTGTTGCCAAAAGGAATACCGAGCATCCCTTTTAGGAAGATACCGATCAATTGACATCCGAACAAGAACATAAATACACCCATTACCGCTGGCGTGAACAACTTGGCAAGATGAGGCCCAACTCCAGTTACACCGATTAAAAACGTAATAACCGCAGTAATGATAATACCGACTGTCAAGCTGCCCCCTAGGACAGGCAAAGGCATCCCTTGAGCTGCGGCTGTAGTGCAAAGCGTTAAAATAACTCCCCACCAAAGTCCGGACTGCCCTTCCATAATGGCCCGCTTATGTCCTAAAAACGCTTGAACAATACATGCCAGCCCTGTCACGATAAATGATAGTTGAAGCATATTGACAATCGTTTCCGGAGAAAGATCAAAAGCCGCTCCAACTGTGATCGGGATGACAACAATATTCGTGAAAATAAAAAAGAGCCACTGTAAGCCCGAGATCCAGTTACTTGATTTTAATAACCCGTTAATAACAATCACCTTTCCTTTTATGCATAACGGCAGCTTTCATACCGATTAAGACACCTATTAATGTATCTGTGCCAGACGTATGCCCAATTTCCTTCATCTCTTCGACAGCCTTCAAAAATTCAGGCCCATGCGGTTTATCTAAAACATAACATAACTTTAGAAGATGGGAATGGAATTTGTTTTCGGTCGCATAGAGAAGATATTCCAAAGCGATATGTGTCGTTCGTTTTTGGCCGTGTTCAACTAAATAATGTTTTAGCTTTTGCAGAAAAGTTTGATCTGCCCCTTCCAAAGCTGATAGAACCGCACAAATACCAGTTATACAATCGTCCCCGCTAGGCGTAAGCCCGAGCCCTCTACCGATCCAATAATCAAAGACAGTTTGCGGATTAGACTCATGATCATAGACAAGATTCTTCAAACTATCTAATCGTTCTAAGACGGCAATATCGTTAGTGGCCGATGAAGGATCTAGTATATATTGAATGATTTGCTTTTTTCCTTCCTCCGTCTCCGCCAGCCCCGTTTGCCAATTAGGTTGAAGAAGCTTGGATGCTATAAATTCAAAATTATCTTGAAGGCTATCTATTTGATATTTATATGGGCGCAGTTCGTGATTCTTCCAATTTACTTTTCCTAACGAAAGAACGATCCCTTTCGGAAATAGTAGGGACGACGATGTTTCATCCCAAGAAACGTCCAAGTTACTTGCAAGGAGCTTCGTAAGTAAATGCGCATTTGCTTGTTCCATTCCAATTCCGAATGGAGCGAGTCCATTTTCCAATGCGCCAATATGGACAAGTTGTCCGCCAAAAGCTAAATTGAAACTAGTATTAAAAACACTATGAACATGACCTTTGGGGTTTGTTTTAACAATACGGGCCACTTCATCGCTCGCTGAAAGAGCATTCAATATAAACGCCCCATTGTAACGATCTGACTTCATATCCGTTGAATAAAACATTTTTCCACCCCGAATCAAGATTATATCCACAAAAATAGCATTCCCTTTTCTACTCATATCTACTCTATTCTACAGCTATCAATCAAAAATTTCATTGTTTACTATGAACAAATTGATGCTTGATTTTTGTATACTTTTCACGTAAAATAAAAAATGAAGGAATATAAATTTCCTATAGGGATTTAATAAATGAGGTTATTCTTATGAAAACAATTAACGATTTATTCATACTGGAAGGTATTAAAGATAGCATCGTGCTTGCAGGCCATCGCGGTCTGACAAGAAACGTACAGTTCGTAAATATATCCGATACGCCTGATGTCATCAATTTTTTATCCGAGAACCACCTGCTTCTTTCAACTGGTTATGCGTTTAAAGATGACCCGCAAATGTTCTGCGAGTTAATTAGACAAATGCATGATTTAAATTGTTCGGGCCTTGTCATTAAAATTAATCGTTTCTTCAAGGAATTGCCGCCAGAAGTTAAATTATTAGCGGATGATCTTGCATTTCCGATTATCGACTTGCCGACAAAACATACATTGGGTGAAGTTTCTCGCCACATCTTGAATTATTTAAATGATGCTGAAGCCGAGCAGCTTTACTATGCGTTGCACGTTCAAAAAGAGTTCTCTAATATGATGATTAAAGGGTATAGCTTAACAGCGCTCATTGAGCAATTAGGCCATTTTCTATCGCGCCCAACCCTCTTACTCAATCATCGGGGAGAAAAAATTGCCCATAGCCATGATTTTCGAATGGATCCCATGAAAATAGTCGAACAGGAAATCGTTGCAACAGTGAAAGATGATTTGTCTGCAGCAAGAGAAGGTTTAACATTCAATATTCCATCTAGAGAGCACCAGTCGATTTCCACATTTCCTGTTCAAACAAAACGGCAGCATCCTAGCATGCTCGTCATTGTCGATTCTATGACGTTGCCTTATCCATCTTCACAGATGGCAATTGAGCAGGCAGGAAACGTCATTACATTTACAATTATTAAAGAGCAGGCTATCGAGGAAAATTCTCGACTGTTAAAAAATAATTTCTTTGATGATTTAATCGAAAACAGAATTCACTCTGATGAAGAAATATTAAGCCGCGCCAATTATTATGGATTAAAAGAGGATTTGAATAATATTTGTATCGTTTGTACGGTTGATCAAAAAGGACAGAACTACGAAGATCTGCAATTATACGAGAAAAAAGCAGGGGAATTGTACAATAGTATTTATGATCAACTTGAAGATGAAATGGTTCATAACGATATGGAAGGGATTTTATTCACGAAGGAAAAATACTTCGTTATGATATTGCAATTTGCCGATGGCAACGAAGCAGATCCAAACGAAGTAACCGAATTCGTCAATAAATGCCAAGAGAGCCTACAAGGCGATTATTCAATTTCTTTCGGCGTCAGCAATACCGTTCATTCCATTAAAGATATTACAACCGCTTATTCCGAAGCTTGTGAAGCAATTACGAGCGGTTACGATATGAATCTGCTCGGGTTCATTAACTTTTATAAAATGAAGGAACTTGAAGACTTATTAAATACGATTCCGAAAAAAGATGTAAAAGCATTGTACGAAAATACATTGAAGTCCCTCGCTTATCCGAAAACAAAAGAAAATCAAGAATTGATCAAAACAATTCAAGTGTACTTGGATTCGCAATGTGAAATCTCTGAAACATCTCGCCGCTTGTACATCCATCGAAACACAGTGAAATACCGTATCGAGAAAGCGGAAGAAATACTGAATTGCTCATTCCGCGACCCAGCCCATTCATTGCGTATTCGTGTCGCATTATTGATCGGATCCATACTTAAAGAAAAAGAATAAAAAAACCAAAACCCGGAACAAGCCGGGTTTTGGTTTTTTATTCTTATTGAGCAACTGTTGTTTTTTCAGCAGTGATAACACCGTTTTCAAAAACAACTTCCCCATTAACGATAGTCATTTTCACTTTTCCGTTGAACGTCATACCAACATATGGAGAATGCTGGTGACGATAGAAAAGATCTTCGTTTTTCAGTTCAAAGCTTTCTTCCAAGTTTACGATCGCAATATCAGCATCATAACCTTCTGCAATTGTTCCCTTGTTTTCAAGTCCGAATAATTTCGCTGGGTTTGTTGCAGTTAGCGCAACGATTTTCTCTAAAGGAAGATTCCGTTTGAAATAACCTTCCGTCAACATAATGTTAAGTGTTGATTGAGCACCTGAGATGCCGCCCCAACCTTCAAAATAGTTATCTGTAATTGTTTTCATAGATGCTGGTGCTGGAGAATGGTCGGATGCGATAACGTTAATTTCCCCATTTGCGACGGCAGCCCATAGATCTTCGACTTCATCTTCATCGCGCAATGGAGGGCAGCACTTCGCCAAACCGCCTTTTTCTTCAAGATCTTTTACAGTTAACGCTAAATAATGCCCGCACGTTTCAACTGTAATATCGACGCCTCTTTCTTTCGCCGCCTGAATGACGTCTACAACTTTCTTGCTGCTTGCATGGACGACGTGTACTTTACAGCCAGTTGCTTCTGCATAAGAGATAATTCTTCTAACAGCTTCAATTTCAGAAATGATAGGTCTTGATTCAACAAAATCTCTGGCAGTTGTTTTCCCTTGTTTCTGTTTTTCTGCAGCAAGCTGATCACAAATTACTGTGCTTTCAGCGTGAACTGCAAGTAGAGAGCCAAGAGAAGCGATTTCTTTCATGCCTTTGAAGATCGTTTCATCATCAACATGATTGAAATCAGCGATGCCACTTGGAGACATGAATGCTTTAAAACCGATGACGCCATTTTCATGAAGTTCTTTTAGATCCGCAATATTTTCTGGTACGAGGCCGCCCCAGAAATAAGGATTGACAACTGATTTTTCGTCAGCGCATGCTTTTTTCAAATCAAGGTTTTCTTTATTGATTGTCGGAGGCGTGCTATTCAGCGGCATATCAAAGAAAGAAGTTGCTCCGCCAGCAGCCAAGCTTCTGCTTCCAGTTGCAATGCCTTCCCATTCCGTTCTTCCTGGTTCATTAAAGTGAACATGCGTATCTATTAATCCAGGCAATACGTGAAGCCCTTCTGCGTCGATAACTCGATCTGCTGAACCTTGAATCGATTGGCCAACTTCTTGAATTTTGCCGTCTGTAATCGCAATGTCTCCTTGGACAATAGAATCTGCTGTGACGATCTTTCCGTTTCTAATGATCAAATCGTATGTAGTCATTTGTTATTCCCCCATCACAATTTTCCCTTTGCCATAGTCGTCTCAGACAATGACAAAGGGATTATCTATCCTATTCGCTTTTCAATTAACGGTTAGCAGAGATCAATTTTCCAACTGGTTCTCCGACAATTCCTTTTTCCAAATCGAATACAACATGTCCGCGGACGATTGTTTTTGTCACGCGGCAGTCAATTTGACGGCCTTCATATGCACTATGTTTGTTTTTATAGTAAAGGTCTTCCCTTTTCACCGTATAGGATTGGTTAGGATCCACTAAAATGATATCCGCATCTTTTGAAACGGCAATTTCACCTTTATGTGAAATATTGAAACGTTCAGATGGGTGCGTTGCGATCAATTCAACGAATTTATGGACTGGCAATCCCCGTTGTTTAACAGCTAAATCAAACATTAGATCAACGTTATTTTGCGCGCCGCTAATACCGCCCCATGCTTCCCAAATATTTCCTTGCTTCAAATCTTCCGTACATGGTGAATGGTCAGAAGTAAGCCAGTCGATATTCCCAGCCATTAACTCGTCCCATAGTCTTGCTTGGTCTTCCGCTTTTCTGATCGGCGGTTGGCATTTTGCACGAGGGCCGATTTCGTCAACTTGGTCAGCAGTGAAAGCAAAATAATGCGGGCATGATTCAACCGTCACATCAACGCCTTCTCTTTTTGCTTTCAAGATCACTTGGATTGCCTCTGAAGTGCTTATATGAACAAGATGCAATTTACAGCCTGTTTCTTTCGCAATAAGGATTGCACGTTGAACAGCTTCCACTTCTGTGAAGATAGGACGTGATTCCGCATATTCCACCCCGGAGTTTTTGCCTTCTCTAGCAAATTCCTTGGCAAGGCCAGATGGGATTGCCGAGTTTTCAGCATGGATGCATAAGATTTGATCCAATTCCGCTAGCCTTTGCATACCTTTGTACAATGTGAAATCGTCCACATTTACAAAATCATCCGGAATATCACTTGTAATATCGGATAGGAAACATTTGAAAGCGAGAACGCCAGCGTCAGACATTTCCTTTAGCTTATCCACATTCCCCGGGACGAGTCCGCCGTAAAATGCGTAGTCTACGTAGTTTTGGTCAACAGCAGCTTCCAATTTCAAGTCCAATGCAGCTTTGTTAGTTGTTGCAGGGAGGGCATTAAGCGGCATTTCAACATAGCTCGTTGTCCCGCCAGCAGCTAATGATTTCGACCCTGTTTCGAAACCTTCCCACTCTGTACGTCCTGGCTCACTAATGTGTACGTGTGTATCAATCATTCCCGGCATAACGTATTGACCTGTTGCATCAATGACCTCTTTTGCATCTTCTGTAATATTTTCAGCGATGCAAGAAATCTTTTCATCTTTAATACCAATATCAACCTTGTAAACACCGTCACGCAATACAACATTTCCACCTTTAATAACTACATCTAAAGTCATTTGAATTCCCCTTCCAACGATCAATTTTTAACGTACCAATTTTTCGCCAACTATTAGTTTCGCCACTTTCACGTTAACTATTCTCTTCGTTCAATGTTGGCGATTTTGCAAATAAAGTTCGCTTGCTCTGCCGCAATTCAAGCAATGTGTAAAGAATAAAAGCTGTTATGATCCCGACAAACCAGGACATATCATAAAGCGGTTTTAACATGGGAATGAAATTACCAATCAAACAAATAACACCGGCAATGATTGTCGTAACAATCGCATTGATATTGAATCCTTTTTGATAATGGTATCTTCCCTTTTTCGCATCATATAATGCATTCAAATCAATATCCTTTTTAGATATGATGAAAATATTGGGATAGCATGATTCCGGTAACCGGAGCTAATATCCCACCGACAATATTTAAGAAAGTGAAAACACTTGTTGCACTCTCCATCAGCTTCCATGGCATTACGAGAATACCAATGATCGCTGCAATGATTGCACCTAATTTGAATGTAAGTTTTTTTGGGGAACAGAGATACTAATTGATAACCAGCAGGCACTATATTTCCTGTCACATTAACAGATATGGTTGTTAAGCATAGTGTAAGAACTGAAATCGCAATCGCGAATGTTCCATCAAATCGAGCTACAACATCAAGCACATTCCAGATCGGTGTCCCGAAAGCTATTTCTGAACCAACAATTATCGAGATGCTTGCAATTGCGAACAATAAATATGTGACAACTAGACCGACAGTTTGTCCAACCGCTTGCGTCTTCGTCGATTTTGCAAGCTTCGTGAAATCAGAAACATTTACGATCGGTGCTGCCCAGGCTGAAACAATTGCCGTTATAGCGGCGACGAAGATAACGATTTGATTTCCCGTAACTCCTGAGCCAGTATACGCTAGTATCGGCTCGATTCCCCCCGCCAAATTAATGGCCCAAATAGCCATTCCTCCAAAAACAATGTAAACGAGTGGTGAGAGGATATTAGTAAAACTCCCTAAGAAGCCCATTCCTCCATATATTAAAGCTACATTAAACAACCAAAAGACTAAAAACGAAATCAAAGCTGGCAACGATAATCCCAACAGGCTCCAATCTCCGCCTAATGTTAAATATCCTGGCCAGAGCTTACCGATTAAAATCGATAGTGCTTGGCTTCCTGCATACGTTTGGAACCCGAACCACATAATTGACGAAATGACTCCCCTCAAAACGCCTGGAATCATTGCCCCTTTTGGCCCGTAGGATAAACGAAGAAGCATAGCAAATGGCAGTCCATATTTTGAACCTGCATGACCATTCAGAACTAACATCGTTGCGATGATGATGGAAGCAATCATTATTGCTGCAAAAACCTGTCCGACTGACAGTCCTAAAGCAAAAAGGCCGCCAATGGCGATATAGTTTGGAATATTATGTACAGAACCCATCCAAACAGTGAAAAAGTTCCCAACGCTCCATTTTCGATCTTCGTCTTTTGTCGGCAAGACATCCACACTATTTCCAGCAGACACCGCTTTCTCTCTATCAAAAAGACTCAAAAGAATCCCTCCTTACCTGTTGCCACTTACTATTGAGACCTGTACGTTTTATAACTGTAATAGTAGTAGTAGTGGAAACATCATTATACAGAATAAAAAACTGTACTTCTTTAGGCCACTTGACCAAAAGGGTAGGATTGTATTATGTATAATGAATAAGGAAAAGATGAGTTATATACACTTTAAATAAATGATTGTGCATTTTAAATAAACAAAACTACCTCTGGAAGAAATGTTCTCCAAGAGGTAGTTCGAAAAGTTGTTATTTCTCGAAGATAGTTCCTTTTTTGAAACTTGATCCTTTAAACGCATACTTCGATAGAAGATAGTAAGCTGTACCTGCCACTACTACTCCGATGATCCAAGCTAGCTCAACCTCGATAAACGCTGCAGCTGCACCGATAAACATCGCAAGCAACCCTGCAGGGTTATATCCTTTAAAAGATCCTTCCTCATTGTACAATTCTGCAGTATTCACTCTTTGTTTTCTTAAGATGTAATACTCGACGATTAGTATTGAAATAACCGGTCCTAAAAATGCAGAGTAAATGAGAATGAACATATTCAAACCAGTTGCCGATGACTCTTGTACAAGCAACCAAGGGAATGCACATAGCGCAAGCAATCCTGTAATGATTGCAGATGTTTTGTACTTTAACTTTGTCAACATTGTAATGACATATACTGGAGGAATGATGTTTGCCACCATATTTGTTGCAATTACCGCAATGACGATAAATACAGAAACAAAGACTGAAACATAGTCATTATCTAGAATGATTGGAAGCGCCTGTGCCGGGTTTGTTACGCCCGTCGCAGCTGCAAGCATTGCTCCAATTACAATAACAAAGCCATAGGAAATAGTGATTGGAACAAAGTATAGTGCTCCACGCTTTTTATTGCTCAAACCAGTTTTAAGCTCTCTGGAATAATCCGCAGCACTTACGAAAATACCTGCATAGTTACCTAAGAATACCATGATGAGACCGAAGAACGGTAAGCCCCATGATCCTTTAGCTTGTACCCAGTTTTGGGAAATTTCAGCTGTATGTGAAGTCATAAGAAGGCCGAAAACATAAACAAGTGCGATCATGAATACAACAGATGCAACCGTTTCTACCCATTTAACCGCATGGAATCCGAATAGAGAAAGTACAATTTGAACTAACTGAAGTGCTATGAAACATATAACGACATTATTAAATGATCCATTCGTAACGATTTTCGCAATTTCGTTCAAGGCAGTTCCGCCAATCCAGCTTTGAACCCCATACCAGACGATGGCAGGTATTCCGCGTAACAATGACGAAATTACTGTTCCTTTTATCCCGAAGGACATTCTGAGCTGAACAACGTATGGAATCCCTTCTCTATAGCCGGCGCGATCATTTAACGCGAAAACAGTTGAAATGATTCCAATTGCACATAAAGCTGCAATAAGCGTCTGCCAGATGTTCAATGTTGCAATTCCCGCAACAATTACGCTGGCACCTAGCGTCATATTTCCTAAGTTAACCCCATCACCAATCCACATAAAAATATAGTCCTTTGGTTTGACGGTTCTTTCGCTATCGGCTTTTGGATGAAGTGATTCGTCCAATTTCGAAGCTTGTTGAATCTGAGCAGCTTGTGTATCAAAATTTTCATTAACTGCAGACATTTGCCTTACCCCTTTCGGCGTTATATTTAAAGCTCTATTTATTACGACAGTGCAAATGATTTTCTCTTCTGTAGAACAACATTAGATCTTCTTTCTAATGACTTTCTAAAAAGCTTTGTCGTGAATAATCTTTATTATACATAGCTTTACTTGTTAGGTCTTTATGTCGATTAAACAAATTGCACAAAAGATTGCTATGTACAATGCATAACATTTGTCACATGCACAGCCCTATTGGACAACCGTTTGTTCACTCTGAATAACGTCTATTCTATACAATCGATTGTACAATATAGACAACAACGTTGATTTCAAGCGGTTAATGCTTTGTGAGGCAAAATAAAAGGAAGAACGATGTCAGTTCAATGGAACATGTCCTTCCTTTTTGGTTGCGTATATTGAATTCAGACTTTCAGTGAACCGCGGAATCCTCTGGCAGCATAGTAGGAGTCCGCCCCATTATGGTACATGAAGACAGTGTCGTAGCGACGATCACAAAAAATTGCACCGCCAAGCTTACGGATGTTAGCTGGCGTTTGCACCCAGCTGGACGTTTTCATATCAAAATTCCCTAGTGTCTGCAGCATCCGATATTCATTTTCTGATAATAACTCGATGCCCATATCGGTTGCCATATCAATTGCACTATTTTCCGGCTTATGTTTTTTTCTTGATTCCAAAGCATCCCGGTCATAACAAACACTTCTACGGCCTTTCGGACTTTCCGCTGAACAATCGAAGAAAACGTATTCATCCTTCTCTACGTTATAGCCGATAACATCCGGTTCGCCTCCGGTATTCTCCATTTCATTGAGTGACCATAGCTTTTCTGGATGGGCTTCTAGCTTTTTCTCGATTTTCATCCATTCAAGACCTTGGTGTCGGTTCATGTTGTTCTCAAAGCGGGCTTTCAATATTTGAAGTAGGTCTTCCCGTTGTTCTGTCGTTAATTCATTTTTTTCCTTTGTCAATGTAGAAACCACCTTTTTTATTTATTCCCAATCACTTCTTCTTTAAACCAAACTTCTGTCCATAGTATACTCCTTCACGCTCATTTTTTATATTTTGAAATAGGAAGAGCGATTCGAAGCATATCGCTCATAGGACAAACTTATGGATGAATACAATCGTTTAGGCAATGAAATGCTCGCATTGATGCTATCAATAAAAGTCAACACGAGCATATCATTCACCAAAAGGAAGGGGTCGGAGTGATGGCGTATACGGATAACTATGAAAGGGATACCTATGGGATTATCGCTTTTTGGTTACGTAATGATTACGACCATGGTCGGTTTTTCGACAGAGAGATAAGTCATTATGAAACGGAACTGGCTCGAGCCAATCTGAACAATATTGAGCGTCTCGGGAAGGTGTGGGAAAAGGCTGAAAAGAAACAGGGCGATATCGGCACATTGCTGAACGAAGCCCATCATGCTACTAGCGAATTTCACAGTCTACTTGCATACACGATGGATAAATCCTTACATTGTGAGGTTATTATTTCAACGCCGGTGTCACTTCTAGACCACATGGTGAGAGAGTCTGAGGAATCGCAGCGGGTATATAAATTAATCGAAAGCGGCGCTAGAATTTCACCTTCTGATGCAATTATACATGAATGCGTCTTTTGGATAAGACAAATGGCAGATCATCTAGGCTATATACGGCATTATTCGGATGTATCTAATTATGAAGTTAACTACCAAGTTACTCAGATGATGCAAAAATTCGAGCGTCTGCAAATGCAAGCAACTGCGCTGCAAACAATGATACGTACTCCTCGGAATGAAACGCTGCCAATTTTAACTCAATTCAAGAATATAATTATTCAAGAAGCCAAAAGTTTAGAGGCCTTTAAATTGGAATTGGATGATTTGATTAAAAAATGTGCTGTTGCTACGACGTCGCCGCCAGATTTGTTAGAGCATATCGCTAGAGAAGCTCATCATCTATGGAGGAACTTAGAGGAAGAGAGAATAACTTAATAACGTGCGTTATGATGAAAGCCCATTTCGATCGCCGAAATGGGCTTCTTATTATTGACAAATATTGATCTATTATCGGTGTCTGCAAAAAGGATGGATATACCAGGGATTGAACGACCAAAAGGGTATCGTTGTATGAAACTGGCCTCCCCACTGTCCCCATCCATTTCCTTGTCCGTAATTATGTTGCCATGGATTTGCATCCGAAACCTGGCGTTGAGTGAAATGAGGCGGATACGTTGGAATTGCGTATACCGGGCCAAAGCCGCCATTCTGCTCATATTGTTCAAACAGTGCAGGATGGGTATCTTGTTGTCGGCCAAGGTCTATATTTGTATCTTGATCACTCGTATATTGTCCAGGGATTCTAAAATCCGGCCCGACTGGACTTACAATATCGGAAAGGACGTCCCATCTGCCGAAATTAGCATTACTGTTGGAAACCACACTCATACCTCTATCTGGAATTTGCTTATCGGTAAACATTCTTCCACTCCCTCGATTCCTGATTCCTATCTATCCTATTCGATTCGGATGAAAAAGGAACCTTTCATTGAAAAGAAGGGTTTCCAGTGCCTTTCTCGAATTTATTATTATATCGAAAGGAGAATCCAAATGAAAAAACCAATTGCAAAACGCATTCCCCATCCCCATGAATTACATGGAGATGTGCGTGAAGACGACTACTATTGGCTAAAGGATCGCAATAATCCTGAGGTCATCAAGTATTTAGAGGAAGAAAATCGGTATTTCGATGAAATCATGCGCCCGCTCGAGGAACAAACCGAGCATATTTATCAAAGCATGGTGGATCGTGTTCCCGATTCGGAAGTGAACGTGCCTGTGCAGCATGGACAGTACTTCTATTATTCACGTTTGGATAAAAGCAAGCAATATCCAATCTATGCACGCAAGCAATCGGCAAGCCGTGAACTTTTGGCTGAAACGACTGAAGAAGTAGTGCTTGATCTGAATGAATTGGCAGAGGAAAGTGACTATTTAAGCGTGACGGTGCAGCGGATGAGCACTGATCATAACCGTCTCGCTTATTTGGAGAACCGGGATGGCACAGATCGGTACACCATTCATGTCAAGGACATGAATACAGGCGAATTACTGCCAGACCGGATTCCGAATGTGTTTTTATATGGAAGTATGGAATGGAGCCGCTGCGGCGACTATATTTTTTACATTACCGTTGATGACAATCAACGCCCTTGCAAGCTATGGAGACATCGTTTAGGAAGTGACGTGGAAAATGATGAGCTTGTCTATGAAGAAAAGGATGAGACATTTACGCTTTACGTAACAAAATCGCAAAGCGGGAAATTCATCTTTGCACATTCAGGATCGAAAACGACGAGTGAAATTCGTATGCTGGATGCGGATGCTCCGTTATCTCCCATGCAACTAGTGGATGCGCGGCGTGATGGAATTCTATATGATGTCGAGCATTGGGGCGATGACTTGCTCATTTTGACAAACGAGAATGCGTTGAATTTCCAGCTGCTCCGTTGTCCGCTAGATAATCTTGAAGCACGTACAAACCTCATTGAGTATAATGAAGACCGTTATCTTCAAGAAGTGTATCCGTTCCGCGACACTCTTCTAATTGCTGGCCGGGAGAATGGGTTGACGCAAATTTGGGTGCTCCGCGACGGTGAGCTGGAGCAAATCAGCTGGGACGAGCCGATTTACAATGTTGCGGTTTTATCCAATCAAAGCTACGAAGCTACTGAAGTATTACTACAATACGAATCGTTGCTGACACCAAAAACAACATATGGGCTAAATCCCGGAACTGGCGAGAAACAATGCTTGCAAGTTGCACCGGTAAGCGGCGAATATGACCGTTCCCGATTCCATCAGGAGCAATTATGGGCAACTGCAGAGGACGGCGTTAACATTCCGATGACGGTCGTCTATCAGGAAGGCGCGCTAGACAATGGGCCTGCCCCGCTAATTTTATATGCCTATGGATCGTATGGGGCGAACAGCGATCCGCGTTTCGATCCGTATCGACTGCCGTTATTGGAAAAAGGGATTGTCTTTGTCACTGCACAAGTACGAGGCGGTTCCGAAATGGGACGGAGCTGGTATGAGGATGGCAAGATGCAGCACAAACGAAACACATTCACCGATTTTATCGCAACGGCGAAACATCTAATTGAGGAAGGCTACACTACACCGAGTCAAATGGCTGCCCGCGGAGGAAGTGCAGGAGGGTTACTAGTTGGAGCTGTCGCCAATATGGCAGGAGAGCTGTTCAAGGTCATCGTTCCAGCAGTGCCGTTCGTCGATGTCGTCACTACGATGCTGGACACGACGATTCCTTTGACTACTTTGGAGTGGGATGAATGGGGCAATCCTCAAGAAAAAGAAGACTATTTCTATATGAAGTCCTATAGCCCTTATGACAATGTGGAAGCGAAAGACTATCCGCATTTGTACATTACAACCGGCCTCAACGATCCACGTGTCGGTTATTGGGAGCCTGCCAAGTGGGTTGCACGTCTTCGAGCGTTGAAAACCGATGACAACACACTTGTAATGAAAACGAATATGGGTGCTGGCCACTTCGGCAAATCAGGGCGCTTCAATCACTTGAAAGAGGCTGCGGAATGCTATGCATTCATCCTTGATCGGCTTGGTGTTGGCGTAGAAGAAGTTTCAACCCCACGTTAAACGGCAGCAGACTGTAGGCAAACTCCAACAATTATGGGTTTGCCTATCGTCTTTTTTCTTTGCCAATCAAGCGGCATCTGATTACTGCACTGTATATCCACCATCAAGAACTACCGCTTGTCCGGTCATGCCTTTCGCTCCATCACTTGCAAGGAACAGTGCCAAGTCGGCAATTTCTTTAACATCTAGAAGTCGCTTCTGAGGAACCAATGGATAAATGACTTCTTCTAATACCGATTCAAGCGGAACATTACGTGTTGCCGCTAAGTCTTGCAGCTGATTCCGCACTAGCGGCGTGTCAACATACCCAGGACAAATTGCATTCACCGTTATTCCGTCTGCTGCCGTTTCTAATGCCGCTACCTTCGTTAAACCGATTACACCATGCTTAGCTGAATTGTACGCGGCTTTCCCCGCGAATCCTACAAGTCCGTTGATCGAAGCCATATTCAGGATTCGTCCAAAACCATTTTTTCTCATGTGTGGCAAAACAAGTTTAGTTGCAATGAATGGAGCTGTGAGCATAATTTTGATAAGCAATTCGAACCGCTCCGTCGGAAAATCCTCAAGCATCGCAACATGCTGCATCCCTGCATTATTAATGAGAATATCAATTTTACCAAAATGAGTGATCGCTTCATTGATCGCCTTTTCTAAATCTGCTTCGGAAGTGACATCGCATTTAATTCCAATAGCGTCCCCATTAAGGTTTCGGGCAGCAGCTTTCACTTTTTCCTCATGAATATCTGAAAGTACAACCTTAGCGCCAGCCTCAGAAAATTCTTTCGCGATTTCAAAGCCAATCCCTTGTGCAGCTCCTGTTATAAATAACACTTTTCCTTCTACCATATGAATACCTCCTGAAACAGATTATTCAACTTCCGCGCAAATGAGACCAAAATAGGTAGGCGCTTCATAGGAAAGAACATGCATTTTACGGTCGGCTTTTGGAATTGCTCCAGCCATGATCAATGCTTGCCATATGCCGTCCGGTTTGGCGGCTTCGATATAGTCTGGCTCAAAATCAGCCATTTTCTCAATATCATTTGCCTTTAAAAGATCTACAACTTCTTCGTCCAATTGCATTGCAGCAGGGTCATAGCCATATGGGCCATTTCCATCATGCGCATGTGACCAATCACAACTTGCAATCAATGCAACCCTCTTTTCACTATTTTGAACGACTTGACGAATGACCTCTCCCATTTCGATATGTAACGCAAAAGGCAGATCACGGGTTGGATTGATGACGACGATTTCCACGTCTGGCATAAATGCCATAGGAACGATGACGCCCCAATCGAGCGGCAAACAAGAAACCGGCCCTAAAGCTGTTCCAAAATTAATGGAAGCTGCAGGTATGCCTTTTTGTTGTGCAGTTTTTGTGATTGCCAATGCCAACTCCCGATCGACCGAGCGTTCAAGTTCATAAGAAGAGCCGTTCTCCTCAAGGGTTCCGTACATTCTCTCGCTGTTCGTAATTGAAAACATGCCGTCGATTCTGGTCCCATGTGGAGTCAGAATGATGATCGTATCCGGACGCGCCGCTTTCATTTTTTCACCCAGCTTTTCCATACTGTCTCTCGTTTTCTTCATACGTTCAGGCTGATTGCCTGCAAGCGACGGAATTATTTCACCGCCATGAGGCGCAATACATGCATACACAAAAGGATTCATTTAATCACATCTTTCTGAAAAGGATATATGTATTATTTCGACAAGCGTAATGAAATTCCTGCGGGGAAATAAAAAGGACGGTCCAATATTGTTATCAATCAAAAAAAGCCGAGTGGTTTTTTATAACCAATCGGCTTTTCATTTCTAGTATTGAGGTTCACCTAAAATCCACAAAGCATTATTCAGTCAGATCAAGTTGCCAAGAGACGCCGAACTTATCATTCAGCCAGCCAAACTTCTTACTGAATCCATAATCTCCTAATGGCATGAGTGCTTGTCCACCTTCAATTAGTTGCTCATACAGATAATCGATTTCTTTGTCTGTTTCACAACTAATATAGATGGAGAAAGATGGTGTAAAGGTAAACTGATGTTTGATATTACTGTCTATACACATAAACTCCTGCCCTTTTAAAGTGAATGTAGCCTTCATCACTGTTCCTTCATCCCCGCCAGGCTCATTCGACCCATATCGAATAACAGTAGTAATTTCCGAATCCTCGATAAGCGATGTGTAATAATTCATTGCCTCTTCTGCTTTACCGCCTTGAAACATTAAGAAGGGTGTAACTTTTGTCATTAACAATCGACTCCTTTTAATACCCATAATAAGTTACATGTGAATATGCACTGCAATTGAGTTGGGAGTTTTACTAATAGGTTGCAATTATATTTCCAGCCAAGCGACAGATTCAACGTGGCTGCTTTGCGGGAACATATCTACCGGCTGGACCTCTTTGGCCCGGTAACCGCCGTCCTCTAATATCCGCAAGTCGCGTGCTAATGTCCCTGGGTTGCATGAAACGTATACGACCCTTTTTGGTTTATATTCCAAGATTGTTTGCAATAGCTTCTCATCGCATCCTTTACGCGGCGGGTCTACGACTAATACGTCGAACCGTTTGCCTTCTGCGTACCATCTAGGGATGACGTCTTCAGCTGCCCCTGCTTCGAAATGGGCATTTATCATGCCATTCAATTCCGCATTGCGCTTCGCATCCTCGATGGCTTGAGGGACAATTTCGACGCCGTACACTTCCTTCGCCTTTTGAGCAAGGAATAATGAAATCGTACCAATGCCGCAATATGCATCGATGACCATTTCGCCACCAGTCAAATTGGCGTAGTCAAGTGCTTGCTTGTAAAGCACTTCGGTTTGTGCCGGGTTCACTTGGTAGAAGGAGCGCGCCGATATTTCAAACTGGATGTCGCCGATCGTGTCGATGATGAATGATTTGCCGTATAGAGGTATCGTTTCATTCCCAAAGATAACATTCGTCTTCTCTCCATTGACGTTTTGCATGATTGACGTCACTTCCGGCACGACCCGCTTAATAAGCTCGATGACTGCTTCTTTCTGGGGAAATTTTTTCTTCAGCGTCACGAGGACAACCATGATTTCCCCTGTTGCCTTCCCTTTCCGAACGATCAGATGCCGAAGCATGCCACGGTGGGTCTTTTCGTTGTACGCCTCTAATCCAAGCGCATGCATTTCATGTTTCAGCGTAGACATGAGTTCATCCGCTTCTTCGCTTTGAATGATGCAGACGTCCGTGTCGACGATATGATGGGTCCGTGATTTATAAAAACCTGATACGACTTTACCGTCCCGTTCAGCGAAGGGGATTTGGGATTTATTGCGATAGCGCCACGGGTCTTCCATCCCTTTGACTGGATGGACAGGTACGTGCGGCAATTTCGCGATTCGGTCGATGACATCGCGGACTTGTTTTTGCTTTTGGATGAGCTGGGCTTCGTATGATAAGTGCTGCAGCTGGCAACCGCCGCATTCCCAGAACACATGGCATGGCGGTTCAATGCGATTCGGTGAAGGCTTCGATACATTCAATAGACGGGCAAATCCGTAATTCTTCAACGTCTTCCCGACTTTAACCTCGACTTCTTCGCCAGGCAATGCTCCTGGGATGAATAACGGGTAGCCTTCCACTTTTGCAACGCCCGAGCCGTCATGCGTCAAATCCTCCACATGGACAGTGAGTCGGTCATTTTGATTTACTATAAAAGACATGATATTTCCTCCAAATTTCGTATGTACATAGTCTATCACAAAAGATGGTGTCGGCAGGCATGGAAAGCAGCACGTATTTCACCTATCCAAGGCGAGCCAAAGGTCCCGAAATGACGATAACTTTTGAGAAGTGACCGATATAATTGTGAAAGTGACCGATAAGTCCCTCGGAATGATCGATAAAATTGTGAAAGTGATCGATAACTTCCTCGAAATGATCGATAACTTTTGAAAGAGGAAAAACAGACGCCTCGTGACGTCTGTTTTCCGTGTTAATCATCCTTATTTACCGAACGATCCATCGGCGCGATTAAAAATGCAACGACAATGGCCGCAATCAAAATGATAAAAGGCGCGTAGAAAATTATAAAATCAGTCATGCCGCAAGCCTCCTTTACGCATGGAAATCCTCTTTTCCGCTAACATAGTTTTTATTGAACAAGAACAAACGCATGAGCAGGACGAGCGACGGTATCAGCAGGCACAGTCCAAGAATGAAAGCGACTACGAGCGAGATTGCCATCGCTGGATTCGTAAAGCTGTCATATATCGTCAAATGCGGGTAGAGCAAATACGGATAATGCGATGCTCCGTATCCAAAAAACGCGAATGCGAATTGGCCTAGCAGCAATCCGAATGCCCATCCGTAACTACGACGTTTCCATAAAAGCCAAACCGTTCCGACAAATAACAAGAACGAAAGTAGAAACATCGGCCAGAATGCCTGGATGTTCGTATAATGCTCAAAATTATGTTTACGAAGTTCAAATATGATGCCCCCCGCTGTTACAATCGTCGGCAATGACCAGATGAGCGAATATTTTCGGAGCAGATCGGTTGCTCCCTTGTCCCTTGCTTTATTCGCATACCATGTCAGGAAGACTGCCGAAATATAAAGCGTCGCGGAAATACTAAGAACGACGATCGACCAAGTCAAAGGACTTGTGAATAAATCCCAGTAATCGAGCACTGGAGCTCCATTAACCATTTCGATGAAGCCGCCTTCCGAAATCGTCAGGACGATGGAGAGTGAAGCGGGAATCAACAGTCCCGCAAGCCCATACATGAATGAATAGCCTTTGTGTCCTCTAGCCCCATACGTTTCGAAAGCATAATACGAACCGCGAATTGCGAGCAGGATGACGCCTATGCTGACTGGCACCAATAACGTCGTCCCATAATAGAAGGCAGTTTTCGGGAAGAACCCGATAATGCCAACGAAGAAAAAGACAAGAAAGACGTTCGTCACTTCCCAGACCGGCGATAAATAACGCTGGATGACTTTCGTCAAAATCCGCTGTTTCCCTGTCAGTAAGCTGTATGCATTGAAGAACCCCGCGCCAAAATCAATGGCACCGACGACAATATAACCGAAGAGGAAAGTCCAAAGAACCGTTATCCCTAAAATCTCCAAGTTCATTGTACATCACCGCCCTTTTCCATATGCCGATCTTCTAGCTCACGTTCGACCGGATTTTTACGGAACATCCGGCTTAAGACGACGATACTTCCGATACCGAGGATCAAATATAGCAACGCGAACATCATCAGCATCAAGTCGACTTGCCCGCTCGTTGTTGCAGCATCCTCGACTCGCATTATTTTGCGGAGAATCCATGGCTGCCGTCCGACTTCCGCTAGCCACCAACCGGATTCAATGGCGATGATTGTCAGCGGTGCTCCGAGGACGATGAGCCAACGGAACCACTTTGTTGACACACGTTTCCAACCACGATTGACGCCAATCCAGTACAATGCGGAGAGGATTGTCATCCACATGCCAATGAAGACCATTATATTAAATAAATAATGGATATACAGCGGCGGAATTTCATCCTCAGGAAATTGATCGAGGCCGATCACTTCCGCTTTCGGGTTATTATGTGCGAGCATTGAAAGCCCGAATGGAATTTCAATAGCATATTTCACTTCTCCGTCGCTCATGACTCCGAACAAGATGAGAGGTGCGTTTTCCTGCGTTTCAAAATGCCATTCTGCCGCAGCAAGTTTTTCAGGTTGGTATTCCGCCAAGTACTTTCCGGAGAAATCCCCAATCAGAGCCGTTGCTATAGAGAAAACAAATCCCAATTTCATTGTTAGAAAAAGTGCTTTTTTGTGATAGATATGATTCGAGCCCTTCAATAGCCTGAATGCTGCAATTGCCGCAAGCACAAATGCCGCAGTCATATACGCTGTAATAACGACATGTGCAACCTTCGTCGGCATCGCTGGGTTGAACATCGCAATGATCGGATTAATGTTGACGAGTTCCCCATTCACAATGTCAAATCCTTGAGGAGCATTCATGAACGCATTTACCATCGTAATGAAAACCGCAGAAAACGAAGCGCCGATCGCAACCGGTACTAATAGCAGCAAATGTTTTTTCTGATTTTCAAAACGGTCCCATGTGTATAAATAAATCCCAAGGAAAATAGCTTCAAAAAAGAACGCAAATGTTTCCATGAAAAGCGGCAACGCGATAACATTCCCCGCAAACTCCATGAAATTCGGCCATAATAATGACAGCTGCAAACCGATCGCAGTCCCAGTAACGACTCCGACGGCGACTGTAATGACAAAGCCGCGTGCCCACCTTCTGGCAAGCAAAATATAATGTTCGTCATTTTTTCGGATCCCTACCCACTGAGCGATCATGATCATGAGCGGGACACCGACTCCAATCGTCGCGTAAATGATATGGAAAGATAAAGTCAGTTCCGTTAAGACACGCGAATAAAAAACGGCTTCTTCATTCCCCATCTATTTTTCCTCCTTACCCTCCAAATATTCTTCCAACAATAGAAAGCAACATGATTCCCGCCACGATAAAGACAAGCCACATGAGCCATCTCTCTTGTTTCTTATACACGGGATCCCTCCGTCCTTCGAATTCCTCTTTCCTATCATAAGATACTGTTTTATACTTTTCCCTTTTTACGAGTGATATAACAGGATTGTCACAGTTATTGTGAAAAGTTTTCGACTAGAGTATTGCTCTTGAGAGAATTTAGAATGTTGTGTATAATAAAGGGATAAAGAGAGGTGAGCACAATGGAAATTAAAAGAAAAGTTTTAGCCTACATTACGAAGGATGAACATGCTGAACAGAAAATCCTTGTGTTCGAGCATAAAGATCATCCAGAAGCAGGATTGCAAGTGCCTGGCGGGACAATTGAAGATGACGAACTTCTCATTGATGCACTTTATCGGGAAATCGAAGAGGAAACAGGCATTCGGCGGGAACAGCTTAAGTTGAATGGTAAAGTGAATAAGAACAGTTACTTTCCCGAAAACAGAAAGGATGTTATACACGAGAGAAACATTTTTCACCTCACTTATATCGGTGAAGATGAAAACGAATGGGATACTTGTGTAAACAGCAATGGCAAAGACAACGGAATGATTTTCCACTGTCGCTGGATTCCTGTCAACGACTTGCCCGCACTCGCTGCAAAACAAGATGAAGCGATTGATTTTATTAATTGAATAAAATATAAAAAGCTGCTTGGATGTTAATCCAATGCAGCTTTTTCGTTTTCTAGGTCATTATCAATTCGATCCTGCTCTCGCAATTGGTCTAGTGGTGCGAACATTTCGATATGGCGGTATCTGTTTTCGAACGTGGCAGGAAGGGTGCCTCCATACTCTCCGTCCAAATTCAGCAACACTTCTTCAGATGAAGTGATTGTCACTTTTGAAGGTTTGGCGGAAATGACGAGCGGATCATCCAAATGCTCCCCACGCAACGCTAACGTGACGATTCTAATGAATTCCGCTATATTGCATTTTTTCAAAACTAACAATGTAAATTTGCCGTCATTGATGCTGGAGTCCGGCGCCAATTTTTCAAGGCCGCCGACGGAATTAGTCAAGCCTACGAGGAAGAGCATTACCTCCCCTTCGAATACTTCATCATCATACTCAATTTTTACGTTACTTGAGTGGATGGATGGGAGCATTTCAATCCCTTTCAAATAATAAGCTAGCTGGCCAAGAACAGTCTTAAGCTTGCTTGGCACCTCATACGTCAGCTCAGTCATTCTTCCGCCGCCTGCAATATTGATAAAATGACGGTCGTTCATCAAACCGACGTCCACTGGAATCGTCTCACCACGGATAATAATGTCGATTGCTTCGTCAATATCTCTAGGAATCCGCAAAGCCCGTGCAAAGTCGTTCGTCGTTCCGGTCGGAATAAGCCCGATTGTCGGTCGCTTATCAAATGAGGACACTCCTGCGACGACTTCGTTCAACGTTCCATCCCCGCCTGACGCGATGATGATATCGAAGCCACGTTCCACAGCTTTCTTCGCTGCTTCTGTTGCATCGCCTTCCCCCGTGGTCGCATGTACGGAAGTTTCATAGCCTGCCTTCTCCAACTTTTCTAGAACTTCAGCTAGATGTCTCCGGAATATTTCACGTCCCGCTGTCGGGTTATAAATGATTCTTGCACGCTTCATACATGTTCCCTCTCAATTCCTACAAATTGCAACGCTTGCACATGTTAATAAACCAACATTAGTCGCTTATTTGGACTATTCGTCCTACTAAAAAGTTCCCATTACAGCATCATCTCGTCTGTTGCAATACTGGCATGAACGTATTTCGAATATCTTCATAAACAGTGAGCCATAATTCGGGCAGTGTCGTATATTCTTTCATTAATTCTGCAATGAATTCCTTTTGCTTCTCCTCAAAATCAGGCGCATCTTTAGCAGGAAGTTGTTTGCGGCGTTCCAATACGTCTTCTTGGATGGACGCTGCACGAGGACCCCATTTTGCAAGTACTTCGCCTTCTTGGTCGAGCAAGAGGTAGATTGGAATCGATCTTCCGCCATTTGTCAGGTGCCTGTCGATCAAATCAGTATCTTCATCGCGATAGACAGCCCTCACGTCCAAGTCCGCGGCTTCTGCAAATCGGCGCAGGATCGGATTGTTCATCATTGCATCTCCGCACCAATCTTCCGTTATGACTAGTATATTGGGCTTTTCCTTTTTTGCTATTTCGATAAACGCATCATCTTGAGGCACGTCGAATTTTTCGTAAATGCCAAAGCTGTTTTCTTTATGTTTCTCCATCTTGTCCATATAGTCTGCAAGTGAGATTGCTTCGTCAAAATACTGCTTTTCAGTTTTCATTGCTGACACGCTCCTTTTTCTTAAGTGTAAGGCTATTCGCTGTGCGAATCAAATAGGATGCCAAACAAAAGCGAATGAAGCCCGGAGCAAGACTCGAAAACAAGCAAAAACGCCCTATACGGAGACTTTCGCAAGACCCGTATAGGACGATTGAGGATAAAGATTATCGCTTATTAATTTCCTCAAGTAGGATTTTATTAACCATTGGCGGGTTCGCTTGACCTTTTGTCGCTTTCATTACTTGTCCTACAAGGAAGCCGACTGCGCGATCCTTGCCGTTTTTGAAGTCCTCGATTGATTGTTCGTTCGCATCGAGTATTTCTGTTACGATTGTGCGGAGAGTACCTTCGTCAGAAATTTGGACGAGGCCTTTCTCTTTTACGATGTCAGCAGCGTTTCCACCGTTTTCGATTAATTCTTTGAAGACTTTTTTAGCAATTTTAGATGAAATTGTACCGTCCGAAATCAATTTGATCATGCTAGATAGACCGTCAGGAGTAAGTGCTGTGTCATGAAGCTCCTTCTGTTCGGCATTCAAGTATGCAGACACTTCACCCATCAACCAGTTAGAAGCGAGTTTCGCATCAGCCCCCGCTGCTACAGTCGCGTCGAAGAAATCGGACATCTCTTTCGTTAACGTCAAGACGTGAGCATCATATTCCGGCAAGTCAAGTTCATTGACATACCTAGCTTTACGAGCGTCCGGAAGTTCCGGAATTTCAGCACGGACACGATCGATCCACTCTTGGTCGATATGGATTTCAGGCAAGTCCGGTTCATTGATGAAACGGTAGTCATTTGCGCTGCCTTTTATGCGCATAAGCACAGTTTGGCCTGTTGCTTCGTCATACCGACGCGTTTCCTGCTGGATTTTACCGCCAGAGAGAAGGATCTTTTCTTGACGCTCCACTTCATTTGCAATCCCTCTGCGAACGAAGTTGAAGGAGTTCAAGTTCTTCAATTCAGTTTTCGTTCCAAATTCCTCTTGTCCAAATGGGCGCAAAGAAATATTAGCGTCGCATCGCAATGAACCTTCTTCCATACGAACATCAGAAACGCCTGTATATTGAATGATCGCTTTCAGTTTCTCTAGGAAAGCGTATGCCTCTTCCGGTGAGCGAATATCCGCTTCAGTAACGATTTCAATTAGTGGCGTACCTTGTCGATTCAAGTCGACGAGAGAATAACCATTCTCGGAATGCGTCAATTTACCGGCATCCTCTTCTAAATGGATACGTTCGATACGGATTTTTTTCTTTTTGCCTTCGACTTCGATTTCAATCCATCCATTTTTGCCGACCGGACGATCGTCTTGAGAGATTTGAAATGCTGCAGGATTGTCCGGATAGAAATAATGCTTCCGGTCGAAGTTCATAACTCTTGCCACTTCACAGTTCAATGCGAGTGAAGCTTTCATTCCAAAGTCGACTGCGCGTTTATTCAACGTCGGCAATGTTCCTGGGTATGCCAAGTCTTTCACATGGATGTTCATATTCGGTTCAGCACCATAATGAGATGGAGCCGGTGAGAAGATTTTTGTGTCAGTTTTCAGTTCAACGTGGACTTCTAGTCCGACAATCGTTTCAAAGTTCATTATTCATTCCCCTCCCCAAGCGTTGGAGTGCGTTTATGGAAATCGGTCGCTTGTTCAAACGCGTGCGCCACTTTATAAATGAGTGCTTCGTCGAAATGTTTTCCAATAATTTGGAGACCGACTGGCAATCCATTCGAAAAGCCGCATGGAATCGAAATTGCCGGCACGCCAGCCAAGTTGACAGACACTGTTAAAACATCGTTTGCATACAATGTCACTTGGTCCTTCACAGCTCCGCCGATTTCATATGCCGTAGTCGCACTCGTTGGACCAACGATGACATCATAGTTTTCGAAAACGGACGCAAAATCTTGTGAGATTAGCGTACGGACTCTCATTGCCTTGACATACAAATCTTCGTGATGGTCTGCGCTTAGTGCATATGTGCCGTAAAGAATCCGTTTTTTCACTTCCGTGCCGAATCCTTCTGCACGTGAGCGTAAATAAATCTCTTCCAAGTTTTTCGCATCTTCTGAACGATAGCCATAACGGATACCATCAAATCTTGCAAGATTGGAAGACGCTTCAGCAGTAGCAATCGCATAATATGTCGGTGAAGCATATTTAGAATGTGGCAGCGTTACTTCTCCTACAGTTGCGCCAAGGGATTCAAGAACTTTCAAAGAAGCACGGACTTTATCTTTTACGTCTTCTTCGATGCCTTCACCGAGATACTCCTTAGGAACTGCGATACGCAAGCCTTTAATATCACCAGTTAAAGCATCTTTGAAATTAGGAACTTGTTGTGGTGAAGAAGAGGAGTCTCTATAGTCAACACCTGAAATGGCATTTAATAAAAGTGCATTGTCCTCAACAGTCCGAGTGATCGGGCCGATTTGATCCAAAGAGGATGCAAATGCGACAAGGCCATTACGGGATACTCTTCCGTATGTCGGTTTCATCCCGACAACTCCGCAAAGTGCAGCAGGTTGGCGCACAGATCCGCCCGTATCCGTACCGAGCGAGAATGGCACTTCACCTGCAGCAACTGCAGCCGCAGAACCGCCCGATGAACCGCCCGGCACACAGTCTAAATTCCATGGATTATGAGTCGTTTGGAAAGCCGAACGCTCAGTTGTAGAACCCATAGCAAACTCGTCCATATTCAATTTACCGACACTGATCATACCCGCTTCGTTCACTTTTTCAACGACTGTTGCGTCATAGACAGGAACGAAGTTTTCTAGCATTTTGCTTGCACAAGTTGTAGTAGTGCCTTTTGTAATAATGTTATCTTTAATTCCGATCGGCAATCCGAAAAGAGGTCCTCGTGCTTCAAGCGATGAGTTGTCCAACATTTCCGCTTTTGCTAAAGCTTCTTCTTCCGTCAACGCCAGGAATGCTTTCACTTGACCATCCAACGCAGCGATCTGCTTAAATGAATCTTCGGTCACTTCTTTGACAGAGACTTCCCGGTTATGTAAAAGTGCTTGAAGTTCTGCTGCCGTCTTTTTCATTAACGTCATGTTACTTCCTCCTAAAAACCGTTATCACAGGATATTCGGAACTTTAATCATTCCGTCTTCATGCTCTTTTACGCCCGCTAACATTTCGTCCCGATCCAATACATCTTGTGGGACGTCTTCCCGAAGCACGTTGAATAGCTGCAACGGATGAGTCATCGGCTCTATATTAGTTGTATCAACTTCTTTTAATACATCTCCAAATTCCACAAGATCGGAAATGATTTCAGAAAACACTTCCGCCTCTTGATCTGAAAAGGCGATTCTTGCAAAATTCGCGAAGTATTGTACGTCTTCTGGCGTAAATTTCGTCATTTGATTTCCTCCCCAATTGCAATTGTACGACTTATCATACCACCTTAGCGGTATGTTGAAAAGCTACTGCGCATCCATTGCACCTCGGTGCTGGCGCCATTTGTCATCTTATATTCAATAATCGTAAATGTGGATGAACGGTTCATCATCCCCGGCCTCCTTGACAATTAGCGCTTCCGGACCATTTACCGAAGTGATACTAACCTCAATATCGATATTCGGAAAATACTTGATAATGTGATCTGCTAAAAACTGTGTGAAACCGATGACTTCACTCTTCCCAAAAAATTGAATTGGTATATCAATAGAAATGGATTCCATACGATTTTCTTTGAAAAAAGCTTTTCCAATTACATTTACAAAGCTAGAAAAATATTCATCGATATCTTGTTTGAAGTTGCTGAACGATCTATTGATTTCAATATAATTGTCGATATCCGCGGGAGCGGGAAGCACGACATACCGCTCATTCACTTTTTTCCACCCAGAAGCTGATGATTTTCCTTTGTCAGCAAAAGCAGTTGCGAAATAAGTTCCCGGAACAATCGCATTTCTTTTTTCTTGTTTGAACAGGCCGACGACGATCGGAATATCCTGGAATCCCTCTTTTGCGCGTAGCCTGCTGACAATTTTGTCAGCCATGGCAATGCCTTGTTTTTCGAGTTCCGCGTCAGATATCGTCGTCTCGTTCCCGCCTTTATCGTAATGGACGGAATTTAAAGCGAGTCCAATCGAAACGCCAGATAAACGTACTTTCTTATCGTCCGTCATCGTCAAATAGTTTTGTTCGATAATATGCGCCAAATAGATCGGTTTCTCTTCAGCATCTTCGCCTTTTGCTTCGGGCGGGTTCAAGCCTTGTTCATTCACCGAGCTTCTGGCAAGCCATGCCCGTGCTGTCGCTGCATCGATATACTGTCCTTCTTGGAAGAGATAATTTTTCGTGTCGAAGTGCTGGGCGGATAATCGCAATAACCCTTCCTCTGCTTCCCCAATATCGTATTTCGTATAAATATTGCTCACGACAAGGCCACGGCTTGCGCTCTTCTTGAGAGGGGTAAGCACTTTGTAATATTCATCATCCACTTGGACGTTTGGAATCATGACTGTTTCTTCAACTTGCTCCTCATTTTCCTGGATGACTTCCTCTTTGTTAGGTCCGATTGACGGTAGACAGCCGCCCAACAAAAGGACGGCAGCAATAGAGGGTAGTATAAATAGCCTTTTCATTCAAAATTACTCCTTTTCGCCGAGCGCGTCGACCAACTCTGTTTCGTTCCACACCGTAATTCCGAGTTCTTCCGCCTTCGCAAGCTTCGATCCGGCTTCTTCCCCCGCGATGACGAGATCCGTCTTTTTGCTGACACTCCCGCTTACTTTCCCGCCGAGCGCTTCTATCCGTTCTTTCGCTTCGTTGCGCGTCAGTATCGAAAGCTTGCCCGTCAACACTACCGTTTTTCCGGCGAACGGTCCTTCAGTCGGAATCTCTTGGCGCGTTCTGCCTTTATAGTCCATATTCACGCCATACGATTCCAGCTTTCTAAGCACTTCCAATACATCTTCATTATTGAAAAATTGGATGACCGCGTCCGCTACTTTGTCGCCGATCTCATGGATTGACGTAAGCCGTTCCGCATCCGCCTTCGCGAGTTTCTCCATCGTGCCGAATTCCTCAGATAAGATGTGCGCCGCCTTTTCCCCGACATGCCGAATTCCAAGTCCGAACAGCAGCTTCTCCAATGAGTTGGACTTCGAAGCTTCAATCGCTGTCAATAAATTCGTCGCTGACTTCTCTCCCATCCGCTCAAGAGATAACAGCTGTTCTTTCGTCAAACCGTAAAGGTCTGCAACGTCATGAACGAGACCTGACGTATACAACTGATCGACGACCCGCTCGCCAATCCCTTCAATATTCATCGCATTGCGTGAAACGAAATGGATGAGCGCCTCCTTCATCTGCGCAGGACATTGTGGATTCACGCAACGGAGCGCCACTTCCCCTTCTATCCTGACAAGTTCAGAATCGCAGACAGGACAATTGTCGGGCATGTGATAAGGTTCTTCATGGCCTGAACGCTGCTCGATCAATACACTGACGACTTCTGGAATAATATCCCCAGCTTTCCGGATGACAACCGCATCGCCGATACGTATATCCTTTTCACGAATAAGATCTTCATTATGGAGGGATGCTCTAGCAACAGTCGTTCCGGCTACTCGGACCGGCTCCAAAATGGCGGTCGGTGTGACAACACCCGTCCTCCCGACACTTAACTCGATATCAAGGAGCTTTGTATGCACTTCTTCCGCAGGGAATTTATAGGCGGTCGCCCAACGTGGACTTTTTGCCGTAAAGCCCAATTGTTCCTGGTCTTCATAGTTATCCACTTTAATGACGATGCCATCGATTTCATAATCAAGATCCTGCCTTTGATCCTGCCAAGAATCTATATATGCGATTACGTCTTCAATTGTTTTGCACCGTTTGCTCTTCTTATTCGTTTCGAATCCGATCGACGCTAAATAATCGAGCGAATCGGAGTGGCTATCCTGCCCGTAAGCAGCACCGTCACCGCCAACACCGTATATGAATACAGCAAGATTACGGCTCGCGGCTATTTTCGGATCCAATTGGCGAAGTGAGCCTGCCGCTGCATTCCTTGGATTCGCAAATGGCTCTTCTCCGTTTTCATCCCGTGTCTCATTCAATTTCATAAATGATTTTTTCGGCATATACGCTTCTCCGCGCACTTCGATCGTAACCGGTTCGGTGAGCTTCAATGGAATAGTCCGGATCGTCTTCAAGTTGGCAGTTATGTCCTCTCCAACCGTCCCATCTCCCCGTGTAGAACCTTGAACGAACATGCCATTTTCATATTTCAATGAAACGGCGAGGCCGTCAATCTTCAATTCACAAATATATGAGACTTGACCTGCCCCCGCTTGTACCCGTCTATCAAAATCGCGGATATCCTCTTCGTTAAAAACATTCGAAAGGCTCAACATCGGATACTCATGGACGACTTTGCTGAAACCTTCTAGAACTTCCCCTCCAACACGCTGTGTAGGCGAATCAGGGAAGATCAGATCCGGATTCGTCGCCTCAATGGAGAGCAATTCCTGCATAAGGCTATCGTAGACGGAGTCCGGCACAATCGGCCGGTCTTGCACGTAATAGGCGTGTCCGTACTCTTTAAGCAGTTCATTGAGTTCCTGTACTCGTTTCTCGGCAGCTTTTCGATCTATGTTAAGATCCATTCTTTCCTCTCCTTACGCTTTTTCTATCGGTGCGAATTTGGCAAGGAGCCGTTTGATGCCGACCGGTTCCGGGAATGCGATATCGAGCTCCAGATCGTCTTCTTTCCCTTTTACACTGACGACCATGCCTGTCCCCCAAGATTTATGGGTCGCCTTGTCGCCAGCTTTCCAGCCCATCTTTTCTCCGCCGCTTGATTTATAAATCGGCCTTTTTACAGCAGGTCGCACCGGTGCTTCCTGTCTTGCATATCCGCCATAAGAAAAGCCTTGATTATTATTCGATGTCACTTCTATGATTTCATCTGAGATCTCGTTCAGGAAACGAGATGGATTATTGAAACTCGAGCGGCCGAACAATGTCCGGTAAGCAGCGCAAGTTAAATAGAGCCGGCGTTCCGCACGGGTGATTGCAACGTAGGCAAGCCGACGTTCTTCTTCCATTTCTTCGTCGTCACCGATCGATCTTGCATGAGGGAAGATGTTTTCTTCCATGCCGATGACGAAGACGACCGGAAATTCGAGACCTTTTGCTGCATGCATCGTCATAAGGACGATTTTTTCTGTTGATTGGTTCTCTTCTTTATCCAAAGAATCGATGTCGGCAATTAAAGCAAGGTCTGTCAGGAATGCGACGAGCGAGCGGTCGCCTTCCTCTTCTTCTGCCCTCTTTTCGAAAGCTTCCGTAACAGAGAGAAATTCCTCGATATTTTCCAATCGACTTTCTGATTCAATCGTCTTCTCACGAATGAGCATATCCCGATATCCCGTTTTCTCCAACACTTGCTCCACGAGTTCTGATACGGATAAGTATTCCTGCATTTGCGTAAATCCAGCTATCATATCTCTGAACTTCGAAGCTTCGTTCGCAGCTCTTGCTGTCAGACCCATGAAGTGCACTTCCTGCAACGCGTCAAATACCGATCTATCGTTTTCGATCGCAAATTGCGCCATTCTTTCAAAAGAAGTCGCGCCGATGCTTCTTTTCGGTTCGTTGATAATACGAGCCAAAGCCAAGTCGTCATCATTATTTGCAATCAAACGCAAATAAGCGAGTAAGTCTTTAATCTCTTTTCGATCATAGAACTTCGTGCCGCCGACGATTGTGTAATCCAAGTTGGATTTCACGAGATATTCCTCGATGACACGTGATTGCGCGTTCGTTCTATACAATATCGCGAACTGATCAAGCCTTAAGTTTTCGCTTTCTTTCAGTTCGATAATCTGCTGAACGATGAACTGGGATTCGTCTTTTTCATCAGATGCCTTATAGATCGTGATCGAATCACCCTCAGCATTCTCAGTACGCAGCTTTTTGTCGTAGCGGCTTCTGTTGTTCTGGATAACATCGTTCGCCGCCTGCAAGATCGTTTTTGTCGAACGGTAATTTTGTTCAAGTAAAATGACCGTTGCATCTTTATAATCCTTTTCGAAAGATAGGATATTGCCGATATCAGCACCGCGCCATCTGTAGATGGATTGATCGGAATCACCGACGACGCAAAGATTCCGGAATTTCGCCGCTAGCATATTGACTAGGCGGTATTGTGCATTGTTCGTATCCTGATATTCATCGACATGGATATATTGGAATTTATTTTGATAAAATTCGAGGACTTCAGGGACGCGTTCGAATAACTTGAGAGTCATCATAATGAGGTCGTCAAAATCGAGCGATTGGTTTTGTCTCAGCTTTTTCGTATAGCCTTCGTAAACAGTCGCAATCGTCTTTTCATAAGGGTTATGCGGATTGATTTGCCCGCTATACGTATCCGCATCGATGCATTCATTTTTCGCCGAGCTGATTGCACCTAGCATTGCACGTGGATCGTATTGTTTCGGATCAATATTTCGCTCCTTCAATACATTTTTAATGGCTGTCAATTGGTCGGAGGAGTCGAGGATTGTGAAGCTTTTCGAAATTCCTATACGATCGATGTCCCTCCGTAAAATGCGGACGCACATCGAGTGGAATGTCGACACCCACATCCTGTCGCCAGAGCCGGTGCCGAGCAAACCATCGATCCTTTCCCGCATTTCTCGGGCTGCTTTGTTCGTAAATGTGATCGCTAAAACATTGGAAGGATACACGCCTTTTTCGACGATCAAATACGCAATCCGATGTGTCAGCACCCTCGTTTTCCCGGAGCCTGCGCCTGCCATGATGAGCAGCGGTCCTTCCGTCTTTTTTACTGCGCGGGCTTGTTCGGGGTTCATGCCGACAAGCAGATTTTCCGCGATTTCTTTCATACGTAATCCCGCCTTCCAAAGAACATTTGTTCCTTATTATACCGTAAATTATGTCAATGGGATACCGATTTTACTGCTTCGACAGTCGAAAGGGCAGCCTTAAAGTCTTCGTAAATAATATTGCCGACGATAACCGTATCAGCTATTTCAGCCATCATTTTCGCGTCCTCCACATTCCGGATTCCGCCGCCGTAAAATAACCGCGTCTTTTCGAGGACTCGTGCGGCTGCTCTCACAATTGCCGGATCTCCAAGCGTTCCGCTATATTCCACATAAAATACAGGTAGATTGAATAGATGCTCCGCCATCCGCGCATAGGCGACGACATCTTCTTCGTCTGGAGCTTCTATAACGCCTGTAAGTTTCGCTGCCTTGCATTCGGTATTTACAATTACATAGCCTTCTGCAATGACTTCATCCCAATTCATCATATGGCCATATTCTTTCAAGGCCTCTTGGTGAATGCCGTTTACCCACTTCGTGTCGGTCGAGTTCAGAACTGTCGGGATGAAATAATAATCGAACCCCATCGTCACCGAATCGACAGTTGACACTTCAAGCGCGACAGGTACTGAGAAGCGCCGGATGCGTGCCAACAAGTCGAGGACATTTTCGAGCGTCACGCCATCCGTGCCGCCGATGATAATGCCATCCGTTCCGGATTCCGCAAGCTGCTCAAGCTCTTCGTCCGCCAATCGTTTGGCGGGATCCACTTTAAAGGCGTGGCGCCATGTTTTATAGTCCATTTTGTCTACCACCTAATTTTTCAATTGCATATTGGATGCACCCCATTCTCATGGAGCGTCTGCTATTCAACAGTATACCAAAAAAACGGACGGATTTCTCCGCCCGTCCCGAGTATAGACAAAGTCGTTTTTGACTTTGATTCATGGATTTTCAGCCTACTTCTTATCGTCATTCTCCGCAAGCTCTGGATAGAGGCGGTCCAACACTGTGTTATAGCCGCCGGATCCATAATCTACGCAACGCCTTACCCTTGAGATCGTCGCAGTGCTTGCACCCGTTTCATTTTGAATCCGGTCATACGTCTTTTTCTGCCTCAAAGCATGGGCAACTTCCAAACGCTGAGCCAACGATTGCAGCTCGCTCATCGTCGCAAGATCGTCGAAGAACTTGTAACATTCCTCAAGATCTTTCAATTCCAAGATGGCTTTGAATAACTGATCCGTTTGTTCACTCCGGATTTTATCAATTTGCATAAGTTTCCCCCTCTTTCACTGCTTAAGGTGTGTACGTGACAGATTTTGAAATTCCGGTATACGTAGGGATAATATGGATCCACGTCTTGCCGGGAACAAGTTTTGCAGGAACTCCATTTTCCATTGGTACAAGGAAGCCTTCGACGTTTCTCCATTCCAGCTCTTTCACGTTGCCAGCTTGAAAAAGGAGCGCTTTGCCGCCGCTTTCAATATCGACAGATTGTCTTCCGACATTGTCGATTGTACGGTGGTCCGCTTCCATGACGATAATATTGGAAAGTCCGACTTGTTCTCCGTTCGCTTTATCCAACGTAAGTATTCCATTCACCGTCCGGTTGTACGTTTCCGTTCCCGGATCGTATGAAAACGTATTGATGAAATCCTGACTAGAGCTAAAGCGGACAACAATCATCGATGCACTATCCCCTATTTTAGCATCCTCTACCGATTCATGGAAAGTAAATGGAGGTGTCTTTGCGATTTCATCTGATGCCCCGACCTTTTCCATTGCAGCTACTATGTTTTCACCGGTTATATATGAGTTATGAGGAGCTTTGCGTTCACTCGATCTTTTAAATAAAGTTCCGTCATATTGCATGCCATTTACATTGTCGACATACCTGTTTGCTAGCAGCTTTTGTGCATCGGGGCTATAGCCATGGGCAACGTAAAATGCATCCATCCCTTTTGCAAGATAAATGAAATAGTCACGCGCACTTCGGATCGGACCGACCGTTTCCGGCAATTCGCTTTGGAACAACGCTAAAAACCTCGTAACATTCCCTTCCGCCATGAACTCATAAATGATGTCCGCCTGGCTTATGCCCGATTGCGGTCTTGCATGGGGATGATTATTAATCGTTGCAAGCACTGGTCTCGCCCATTTTTCTTCCTCGCTTAACATGCCGGTGAATGGCTCCTGGTAAAGGAGTGATCCCTCTTCCTCAGGCTCCTCGATCGGCTCTTCTTCAGTTTCGACTTCTTCTATCTCTTCCGGCTCCGGAACAATCTCTTCCGCGCCGGCTTTCTCTTTTTTTGAACACGCAGACAGCAACAGCAACATGATGGCTAAGGCTAGCAGCCATCCTCCCTTTTTCCCTTTCATCCGTTCCTCCTATCTTTCCGTTGCCGGAATGATTACTTCATTTTTCATAACGTGATAGAGTCCGACTTGAGTCGCCCGTATGTACGGCAAGTGGGTCGACTGCAGGAACAGGAATGTATAGACCGCATCACCATGCTTGTATCCCCGATCCGCCAATGCCTGTTTCAATGCAACTTCCTGGTCAATCAATACTTCCATACGCTCAGCTGATAGACCTCCTCCGATTGGCAACGGTATTGAGGCAGCAATTTCGCCGTCCTCCACAAGCACCATGCCGCCCTTCATCCGCTTCATTTCCCGGAAGGCAAGCAGCATTTCGTTCTTGTCCTTTCCAATCAGGATAATATCACCAGTGTTGGAGTAGGAGGAGGCAAGGCCTTGCACGTGATTGGCGAAGCCTTTAATGACGGTATTCACCCGCCACTTTCCATGTCGATCAATGAGCATAAGGAAGCTTTCATCATGTTCCGATGATAGCTCTTCCACCGACAAGTCAAGGCTTACTTCATACGGCTTTGTAATAACGTCATTCACCATTTCAATGCCAACTGCATCGTTGAAGTCAAAATCCTTTTCATCCAAATCGAAATCCGGGACGAATTCCGAAACGAGCGACCAATCCACTTGTTTGAACGGTTCTGTCGATGCGTTTTCGCGCTTCAGCCATTTCCCTTTTGACAAAACGTCTGTCGGCACTGGATTCCTCTCATCTTCGAGGAAGTTGAGTGTCGCATATCTTCCCGTCGCGATGACGCCGTGCAGATCATCGACGCCGTAATAGCGGGCTACGTTATAAGATGCCATTAAATACGCATCAATCGGCTCCACCCCTCCATCGAGCGCCACTTGGATACACTTGTCCATGACGCCGTCAATATGGAAGGAAGGCGTCGAGCCGTCCGTCGTCATCATGAGATGGTCGAAGACGTCCAACTCCTTGTCGATGATTCCTTTCAATAAATCAGGCAAATCCGGTCGGATCGATGAATGGCGCAAGGTCGCCGCGTATCCTTGCAACAGGCGCGACTCCACTTCATCAGCTGTCATCGCTTCATGATCGCCGTCAGCCCCGAGCAGCTTCATTCTCGCAAGCGTCCGTTCGGAAGCACCCGGGAAGTGGCCTTCGATCTTTTTCCCCGCTTTTTTCGCGGCATTGACAGACGCCGTCATTTCGGGATCGCCGTTCATGAGACGCGGCCATCCTGTCAGCTCGCCGCCCATCAGCACGTCGTCACGCTTCAGCCATTCAGCGATCGCCTCCAGGTTGAACACTTCCCTTTCATTTTGCAAAACCGTTTGGGAATCAAACCTAGCCCACCAATAAAAGGAAAATGGCAACTCATTCAATTGGGAGATCAGCTTGAATGCCCTTTCATTTCCAAGCAGCAGGAAGAACGTCAAGTTGTCTGACAAAAATGTCGTCGTTCCGAGTATTCCTGCATAGTCCGCGAATGTTTCCGGGTTGTACAGCTGGAATGGGTGGACATGCGGTTCGATATAGCCGGGAACGATTTTTTTGCCGGTTGCATCGATGATTTCCGCGCCTTCCGTCATGGCCGGCATTCTGCCTCCCGCATAGACGATCCGATCGCCTTGAATCCAAATATTCCCTGTCACCCATTTCTTAAAGATGGAATGAAGATATGTTGCATGCTGAATAATTAGGTCTGGCGCTTCTTTGCCATTGATAATTCCGAGTTGCTTTTGTATTTCATGTTGCTCCCACATTTGGATAAACCCCTTTTGAAGATTTTTCTATATTTTTATCGTAGCATAGCATCCAATTGAAATATAGATGTTTTAGTTCATTTGAATGAAATTTCAGTCGCATCCAGTACATGTATCATTTGCAGACATTCGGGAACGCTAACGGCAAACTATCTAATGTGCCTCATATGAAAGGAGTGTTGGAAATGACTGAAAAGCAAGCCCCTCCTTTACTTACTGAATTGGCTAAAAAATTCAAGCCTTCGGACGATGTCATTCAAACGCCTTTACAAATAAAAGGCCAAACTGCGTTTCTCTTCTATATAAAATCCGTCGTGGATGGCGATAAGTTGCAACAGACGGTCATCAAACCTTTTTTTGAAATGGCTTCAGAGGAAGACTTTGCATCGTATATTCAATCGATGCCGAATCGAGTCGATCTTCCAAAAATAGATAAGCTGCTCGTATTGATCAGTGCCGGAAGTGTGATCATTGCAGTTGGCGACAACTTATTTCTACTTGAACTACGCCTCATCAAGAACAATGAAGTACAAGACACCACATTGGAACCGACAATTCATGGGCCCCAAAAAGGTTTAAGCGAAGATATTGAAACGACGATCAATCTCATTAGGCAACGGTATCATCGCGCCACATTAAAAATTGAAGATATCCATGTCAAGGAAACGTCCAATACAGCTGTCGCCCTATTGTATGACAGTGATCGTGTCGATCCGCAAATGCTGAAGAAGCTAAGGGAGAGGCTTGAAGAAATCCAAACGCCATTGTTCCAATCCGGCGGAGAGCTCCAACACTTCCTGAACAAAAGTAAATTCACACTGTTCCCGACGACGCTTGTGACGGAACGCCCCGATAGAATCGTCTACAATTTGGTCGCCGGTAAAGTCATCATCGCAATTGACGGAAGCCCGAATGTCATCGTTGCCCCTGTCATTTTTTTCGACTTCATGTCTTCCATGGAAGACAATTACCACGTTTCTGCCATATCGGGTTTCACGATTTTATTACGCTATTTCGGTTTGTTCACTTGTATTTTGCTTCCAAGCTTATATATAGCGATGACATCCTACAACCCGGATATCCTGAGAATTGAATTGGCCCTCACAGTTGCGGGCAGTCGGATCGGCGTGCCATATCCTTCGTTCATTGAAGTGATTTTCATGCTTGTCTTCATGGAACTGCTGACGGAAGCAAGCATGCGATTGCCGAAAGCGGTAAGCGGCACCGCCACAACTGTCGGCGGCCTGATTTTAGGGACTGCGGCAACGGAGGCTGCGCTCACTTCGACTATTATGGTCATTATCGTATCGGCAGTCGCCATCTCCACATTCGTCATTCCGATAAACGAAATGAGTTTTGCTGTGAGGGTCGTAAGATTTCTCTTAATTATTTACACCACTTTGTTCGGGATGGTCGGCTTGCTGCTCGGTTTCATGGGAATCATCATGTTAATGGTGAACAAGGAAAGCTTAGGCTGTCCTTATTTACGGATCCCTTGGAAAAGCAAGAATGAAGAATTGGAGGCAGGACAATAAATGAGCCGCTTCCTCTTCTATTTGATTTTGATCAATATGATTACAAATATGGTGTCCATTACACCACGGATTCTAATTGTCGGAAGCAATACGGGAACTGTCCTCTCCTTAGTTCTCGCACTCATAATAGGCATGATATTCACATATATCCTTGTCATTCTCTTCAGTCGTTTCCCTGGGCAAGGCTTGCCGGAAATTTTGAATGCATACACACCTAAATGGTTTGCAACACCCGTTCTTCTTTTTTTTGCTGTAGCTTGGTATATCGCAGGATTGTTCACTCTCATCATTTACACATTTATCATTAACCGTTTTCTCACACCTGAGATGTCAATGTATACAGTTATATTGACATTTGTGGCTATCGTCACCTATGGCATCTGCATGGGCACGAAAAATATCTTATACATGGGTGAAATCATTTTCATCCTTATCGTTCCACTCATTTTTTTTATTCAACTAAAAGGATATATGACTCCCGAGCTCAATTGGGATTATATTCGAGTCGCTTTAATGGAAGTAAATCACCTTCCGGATTATAGCGCCTTTACATCTTCTCTATTTATCGTCATAGGGACTGCAAACTTGGTAATATTCAATCGCTTTTTTACGAAATTGAAAAAGCCGAGTGGCAAAGGAATGGCCCTTCTGACATTCATTTGTGCATACATCCTTGCGACGACTTATTTCCTTCCAATCGGTATTGGAGGGTTCGATTCCTTGGATAACGCTCTATATCCATGGATTATGACAAGTGATTCATTGCGAATGAAATTTGGGATTATTGAAAGGGTCGTATTCATTTTCATTGGTGCTTTTTTGGCACTTGGCGTCGTCAGTATGATTATCCATTGGCATGTTTCAATCAAATTGCTATCAAGCGTTGTTTATTTCAAAAAGTTTAATTGGAAATCGTACAATTTGACTCTTCCTTTTTTCATCGTCATCTTCTGGGGGATTGCAATCATATCGACTAAAACAGTAACAGTTTACGGGCTTTTTAAATCAGTTGAAGCGTTTGATAACTTCGGCCTGCCCTTCATGCTGCTTTTGCTGGTCAGCTGTCTGCTTTTAGCGAGGAAAGGGGCTGCTTCCAAATGGCGGGAAAGCAAAAAGTAAGGAAGGCTTGCCTTGTTGCCATTTTGGTCACATTGCTGCTGCAGGCAGGCTGTGCATTTAAAGATATCGATAAAAGAATATTCGTTGTCGCAATCGGCATCGATCCTTCCGATAAAGTGAAGAACGGCTTTAGGGTGACATTGAAACTGGCAAAGCCAATAGGCGACGTTAAAGCTGCGCCATCCCCTTCTTTTGCCTATATATCGAATGATGCCGAATCCGTGGCAGAAGCTATACATGGAATAGAAACCCGTGTTGATAAAACATTGGAGTTCGGCCATAGTAAAATCATTGTTATGCATAAAGATTTGATTGCGAGGGATATTGATACATTCATGGATTTTTTCACAAGGCGCGGCGATATACAAATGATTTCCTATGTAGCTGTGGCTGAAAAAACCGCCGAAGATGTCGTGTCCTTTGAACCGTTAATTGAAACACCTACATCAATTGCTTTATATAACTATTTCGATAATACCGGAACGGAAAGTCCTTTCGTCGTCACAACTTTCCTATTCGAGTTCAGGCGGGAAGTATTAGGCAAAGGAATTGATACAATCATGCCGATTATCGATATAGATGAGGACAATCAAGAATTTAAAGTGAATAAATCGATTGTGTTGAAGCCGGGAGAAAAACCGGTGGAGCTATCCGCAAATGAAACAAAACATTTCAACTCGCTTGTAAACAAGGCGCAAGGTTTCAGCTATAAAATTCAAGATGATGATATGACAATGGTTCTGAATCTCGATAAAGTGAACATGAACTATAAACTGCTTGTTGGCAATGGAGATCCGAGGATTGAGATGAACGTAACGAAGGTTGGCGTCATCGGCGAATCCAGTCATCGGTTAAGTGTCAGTCAATTAGAGAAGTATAATAAGTTCGCGTCTGAGGAATTAAAAAAAGAAGTGATGGGTTTGTTGACAAAGCTCCAGGAAAATAATGTTGATCCGATCGGGTTCGGATTGCGCTACCGGGCGACAAGGCTATCACGAAAAGACATCATGGATGAATGGGACCGCATCTATCCAGAAATCAAGTTTACTGTCAATATGAAGATTGAACTGAAGAGCACTGGAGCGATTGAATAGAAACAAAATCCGCCTGATAGCACGGTTGAACCGCCTAAAGCGGAGATCACTAGAGGTATATGTAAAAAAGGGGTGTCACAGAAAACTATTCTGGACAACCCCTTTTCTTAGTTGCTTCGAAATGCACGCCAGCCGATATCCGTCCGGTAGAAAAATCCATTCCATTCAACTTGATTCAATTGATTGTAAACTTGGTCACGTGCATCTTCCAATGTTTTCGCCTTCGCAGCGGCTAGCAGAACTCGTCCGCCGTTTCCGACAAAACGGTCGTCTTCGGCTTTCGTTCCCGCATGGAAGATTTCGACGCCGTGAAGCTGGTTGAAGTCCGGCAGTTTTGCACCTTTTACAACATCGCCAGGATAGCCGTCCGACGCAATGACGACGCCGAACATCGCTTCGTCATGCCATTTCAATTCAAACGGCTCTTTATTCATAAGTGCCATCATGAACTCCCCGAAATCGGAAGCCATTCTTGGCAAGACTACCTGTGTTTCCGGATCGCCGAAACGTGCATTGAACTCGATGACTTTCGGTCCTTCTTCCGTCAAAATGAGGCCCGCATATAGGATACCTGTGAACGGCGTCCCTTCTTCCGTCATGGCGCGGACTGTCGGAACGACGACTTTCTCGAACGCTTCTTCAATGACATGCTTCGGAATATGCGGAACCGGGGAATACGCGCCCATCCCGCCCGTGTTCGGCCCTCTATCGCCATCATACGCACGCTTATGATCTTGCGCGATGACCATCGGGTAGATCTGCCCGTCATGGACGAATGACATGTATGAGAACTCTTCGCCATCCAGGAATTCTTCGATGACGACGCGTGATGAGGACTCTCCGAACCGTTGATTGCCAATCATATCGTCAATCGCTTCAAGCGCTTCCTCCAATGTCATTGCAACAACGACGCCTTTCCCCGCCGCGAGACCGTCCGCTTTCACGACAATCGGCGCTCCTTGCTGACGGATGAACGTCTTCGCTTCCTCTGCATCCGTGAACGTCCCATATGCAGCTGTAGGAATTCCGTACTTTTTCATCAAATCCTTCGCAAAAGACTTGCTGCCTTCAATTTGAGCAGCAGCCTTCGTCGGCCCGAAAATCCTCAATCCTTTATCGGAGAAGAAATCGACAATCCCTTCGGCTAATGGCTGCTCTGGACCTACGAATGTCAAGTCCACCCCTTGGTCTATGGCGAATGTAGCAAGTGATTCGAAATCAGTTGCATCGATTCCGATGCATTCTGCATCGTTTCGCATGCCGTCATTCCCAGGTGCGACAAATACTTGTGAAACGGACGGCGAATCGTTGAACTTCCTTGCAATCACGTGCTCCCGACCGCCGCTGCCGATGACGAGTACTTTCATCTGTATCTTCTCCTTCGATCAATGTTTGAAATGACGTACGCCTGTGAACACCATCGCAATGCCGTATTCATTAGCCTTCTTAATGGAATCTTCATCTTTTACAGATCCCCCAGGCTGGATGATGGCAGTAATGCCCGCTTTCGCCGCTGCTCCCACTGTATCGTCCATCGGGAAGAATGCGTCAGAAGCAAGCGCTGCACCGTTCGCACGGTCCCCTGCTTGTGTCAAAGCGATATTCGCTGCACCTACCCGATTCATTTGGCCAGCTCCAATGCCTAGCGTCCTTTGCGCATCCGAAACGACAATCGCATTCGATTTCACATGCTTGACGACTGCCCAACCGAGCTTGAGTGCTTCCCATTCCGGCTCTGTCGGCTCACGGTCCGTTGCAATTCGAATGTCTGCATCGGCGAATCCGAATGTGTCCGGCTGTTGCATGAGAAGTCCGCCTTCAACCGATACCGTATTCCAAGCATCTTTTGTATGTTGTTCGAACGGAATCGTCAACAGACGAATATTTTTCTTCTTTGTCAATAAATCAATTGCTTCAACCGTGAATGAAGGTGCGATGATGATTTCGAGGAAGATTCCTGAAAGCTTTTCCGCCGTCTCCGCATCCACTTCACGGTTCAGCGCAATGATGCCTCCAAAGATGGAAACCGGGTCAGCTTCATAAGCTTTATTGAACGCCTCGGCGACCGTTTCACCGACACCAACACCGCAAGGGTTCATATGCTTTACTGCCACTGCAGCTGGTTGGTTGAATTCCTTGACGATTTGGATCGCTGCGTTCGCGTCTTGGATATTATTATAAGAGAGCTCTTTGCCGTGCAATTGCTCTGCGCTCGCGATAGAGAAGTCCGAACCGAGTGGACGGCTGTAGAATGCCGCTTTCTGATGCGGGTTTTCCCCGTAGCGGAGCGGCTGTTTCAACTCGTATGTAAACGTTACTTGCTCAGGGAATTCTTCACCTGCTAGATCGGTCAAATATCCGGAAATGAGTGCATCGTATGCTGCAGTATGACGGAAAACCTTCGCTGCTAGACGTCTGCGTGTGTCGAGAGTCGTTTGCCCTTCTGTTTGCAACTCTTCAAGCACTTGACGATAATCTGCTGCATCGACGATAACTGTGACATAGGCATGGTTTTTCGCGGATGCGCGAAGCATTGCCGGTCCGCCGATGTCGATGTTTTCAATGGCATCATCGACAGAAACGTCTGGTTTTAAAATTGTCTCTTTGAATGGGTAAAGATTCACGCAGACAATATGAATCGGCTGAATGCCATGTTCTGTCATTTGCGCTTGATGTGCAGCATCATCCTGCTTTGCAAGAAGTCCCCCATGAATCATCGGGTTGAGCGTTTTCACCCGTCCTTCCATAATTTCAGGGAAGCCCGTCACTTCGTCAACCGCCGTCACTGGGACGCCGTTTTCTTTCAAATGCTTCATTGTCCCGCCTGTTGACAGAATTTCGTATTCCAATTTTGCAAGCGCCTGTGCAAATTCCAAAATCCCGTTTTTGTCTGAGACACTGAGCAATGCCCGTTTTTTCACGAATGAACCCCTCCGTTGGTTAAAATCAATCTCTGCAATGTTTCTTTATAAATGACATGCTCCACCGCATGAATCGCTTGTGCTGTCAATTTCTCGTCACCTTCAACGACAGGAACCGCAACTTGCGCGAGGATCGGCCCTGTGTCCATTCCTTCATCGACAAGATGGACAGTGACGCCCGTCAGCTTCACACCGTGAGCGATCGCCTGTCCGATTGCATCCTTGCCAGGGAATGAAGGTAGCAAGGATGGATGAATATTGACGATGCGTGAAGGATAGGCGGCTAATAAAGTCGGTCCAATTAGCCGCATATATCCTGCCAGCGCAATCCATTCAACGCCTTCTTCGCGTAAAATATCGAGTACCGCTTCCTCATAGGCTTGCTTAGTAGAAAAAGCTTTCGGCTCCAACCCAACGACTCGGATATCTGTCTGCCTAGCGCGCTCCACGACGAACGATGCGGGTTTATCCGTTAACACAAGGACGATTTCCGCATCCAACTCGCCTGTGCGACTCGCAGTCTCAAGTGCTGCAAAATTGCTGCCGCTGCCTGAAGCGAATACCGCGATTTTTGCTTTTTCCTTCATTCTGCCAAGCTCCCATCATGGCTTCCTTTGAAAACGACTCCCGATCCACTTACAACACGACCAATTTCATATGCTTCTTCGCCGTGCTCAGCAGCAATTTGAATGGCTCGCTTCGCTTGCTCAGCAGGGAGTGCAATAACGAAGCCGATGCCCATATTAAAGACGCTATACATGTCTTTATCTTGAAGTTCGCCTTTCACTTTCAGCATTTTGAATACTGGCAGTACAGGCCATGAGCCAAGGTCAATTTCGACGCCGAATCCTTCTCCGAACATCCTCGGAAGGTTTTCATAAAATCCACCGCCGGTAATATGCCCCATGGAATGGACATCGAGCTCCTCATGAATTTGCATGACCGGCTTCGCGTAGATCTTCGTCGGCTCAAGCAAAGCCGATCCAACCTTGCCGAGTTCCTCGAATCCAGCAATATACTCGTCAAGTCCATATCCTTGCTCTTCAAGAACGATCTGACGGACGAGTGAGAAACCGTTCGAGTGTATGCCGCTAGATGCGATGCCGACGAGAACATCCCCTTCAGCTACTTTCTCCCCTGTGATGACTTTGCTCTTTTCGCACGCACCGACCGCAAACCCTGCCAAATCATATTCTTCAACGTCGTAGAGTCCAGGCATTTCAGCTGTCTCTCCGCCGATCAACGCTGCTCCCGACTGAACGCATCCATCCGCGATGCCTTTAACGATCGCCTCAACCTTTTCAGGGACCGCTTTTCCGAGTGCGATGTAATCCAAGAAATAAAGAGGCTCTGCGCCTTGCGCAACGATATCATTCACACACATCGCGACGCAGTCAATGCCGATCGTATCGTGCTTATCTGCAAGAAAGGCCAATTTCAATTTCGTGCCGACGCCGTCCGTTCCCGAAATGAGCACAGGCTCTTTATAATTAAGCTCTGAAAGATCGAACATTCCTCCGAATCCTCCGAATGCGCCAGCAACCCCAATACGTGCAGTACGAGCTACATGAGACTTCATTCGCTCGACGGATTCATAGCCCGCCTCGATATTCACTCCCGCTTTTTCATACGCCTTTGACATGGAAAGTCCTCCTTATCGCCCAATTTCTTTTTCGTGAGGCAATACTGTATCCGCATAGATTTCTGTCGGATATTCACCTGTGAAGCACGCGAGACATTGTCCGCAATTTTTCATATCAGACGGTCTCCCGATTGCTTTCAACATCCCTTCCGCCGATAGGAATGTCAATGAATCCGCGCCGATCATTTCCCGTACTTCATCTACAGAACGCCCTGTCGCAATCAATTCAGAATCCGTGCTAATATCTACGCCGTAAAAACATGGGTTGACGAGCGGAGGCGCGGCGATGACGACATGAACCTCTTTTGCACCGGCTTCCCGCAACATATTGACAATCCGTTTTGATGTCGTCCCGCGAACAATCGAATCATCGACCATGACGACGCGCTTCCCTTCGACGACTTGGTGCACCGGAGAAAGCTTCATCTTCACGCCTCTTTCGCGCATCGCTTGTGTCGGTTGGATGAACGTCCTGCCGACATACCTGTTTTTAATCAACCCTAATTCATATGGAATGCCGCTTTCTTCCGAAAATCCGATCGCTGCAGAAATACTCGAATCCGGAACCCCTGTCACGACATCCGCTTCAATGTTGACTTCCCTTGCAAGCTGCTTGCCGCATCGTTTCCTTGCCATATGAATATTTATACCGTCGATATCCGAATCCGGTCTTGAGAAGTAGACGTATTCCATCGAGCATATTGCCCGGTCCGCCGGTTCCGCGAATCGATCGGAATGCATCCCTTTGTCATTAATCACGACTAATTCACCAGGCTCAACCGACCGGATCGTTTCCGCTCCAATCAAATCGAACGCGCAAGTTTCAGATGCCACAACCCATGCATCACCCAATTTCCCGAGGGACAAAGGACGTAAACCATTCGGATCTTGTGCGACGAGCAAGCCTTCCTCCGTTAAGACGACGAATGCAAAAGCACCTTTCAACATCGACAACGCTTTTTTTACACGATCACGCTGTGTCAATGAACCGCTGCTGCTACGTTTAATCAAATGGGCGAGCACTTCCGTATCAGACGTCGTTTGAAAAATACTGCCTTGCTTTTCAAGACTTTCCTTCAAATCTTTTGCGTTGACTAAGTTGCCGTTATGCGCAATTGCCAAACTGCCTGTCATGGAACGGAAGACGAGCGGCTGTACATTTTCCGCTCCTCTTCCTTCCTCTGTCGTATAGCGGACTTGTCCGATAGCGGCACGTCCCGTCAAGCCTTTCAGCGCATCACCGGAAAACACATCATTCACTAGGCCTTCGCCTTTGACGACATGAAGCCCTTTGCCATTCTTTGTGACAATCCCTGCGCCTTCCTGCCCGCGGTGCTGCAGCGCATGCAAGCCGTAATAGCTTATTTGCGCCGCATCTTCATGCCCCCAAATGCCGAACACTCCGCATTCTTCATTCAGGCCTCTGAGTTCAGCAAGCATGGAATTGCCCCTTTCCAAGCAGAACGGAATTCTTCCACCGTCCCGTCAATTAAAACCGTATCGTTATCGCCTTTGATGACGATTTTATTTTGGTCGGTAACTGTACCGATTTTTGTAGCATCGTTCACAATCGCTTCAAAAGCAGTCGCCAGTTCCTCTTTCACCGTTACAAGGAAACGCGATTGTGTTTCACTGAATAAAGCCGTCACTGCTGAACCAGAAACAGTCACTTCCGCTCCAAGGCCATCCGCATCGAAGGCCTTCTCGCAAAGTGCAACTGCGAAGCCTCCTTCCGACAAATCGGTAGCCGATTGGACGAGCTTGCTTTGGATCGCTTTCAATAATGCGTTTTGACGGGATACTTCCACTTCCAAATCAATTGCAGGCGCTTTCCCGAAAATTTCCCCATGAACCATTTGCTGAAGTTCGCTGCCTCCAAATTCTGTTGCCGCTTCTCCAATTAGATAAATAGCATCCCCTGCTTGTTTAAATGAAGTCGTCGTCACTTGGGACAAGTCATGAATGATTCCTACCAAGCCCATCGTCGGAGTCGGATAGACCGGGACGCCATTCACTTCATTCGACATAGATACGTTTCCGCCGATAATCGGTGCATTCAACGTACGGCACGCTGCTGCAATGCCGTCTGCCGACTTCTCAATTTGCCAGAACACTTCCGGCTTGTCTGGACTTCCGAAGTTCAAGCAGTCTGTTGCTGCAATTGGCTCTGCCCCTGAACAGATCAAGTTACGAGCCGCTTCTGCAACTGCAATCTTTCCACCTGTTTCTGGGTCGAGATAAATGTAACGGGAGTTGCAGTCTGCTGTCATCGCAAGTCCTTTATTCGTCCCGCGTACACGGATGACGCCTGCCGATGAACCAGGTGCAACGACTGTATTCGTTCTTGCTTGCGAATCGAATTGGTTGTACACCCACTCTTTCGACGCGATTGTCGGGCGTTGCAATAAAGCAGACAACGTCTCCTTCAAATCGCCGACAGCCGGTTCTTCATTTTCCATTGCTTGAAATTCTTTGAAGTACGCAGGCTCTTCCGACTTTTTATAATAAACGGGTGCATCCTCTGCAAGTGTATCCGCCAAGATTTCTGCAACTACATCGCCTTTATGGATAAGCCGAAGCATTTTGTCTTCTGTCACTTTCCCGATTGCCACCGCTTCCAACCCGTATCTCTTGCACATTTCGATGATTTCCTGCTCACGGCCCTGCTTGACGACGACGAGCATTCTCTCCTGTGACTCGGAAAGCATCATTTCATAAGCTGTCATGCCTTCCTCACGCTGTGGAACAAGATCCAAATTTAATTCCACGCCATAGCCAGCTTTCGAAGCCATTTCAGCAGATGATGAAGTAAGTCCTGCTGCACCCATGTCTTGTATGCCGATTAGTGCATCCGACTTCACAAGCTCAAGGCAAGCTTCCATAAGGAGCTTCTCCAGAAACGGATCACCTGCTTGCATGACCGGCAATTCTGCTTCTTTATCAACCGCGACTTCAGCAGACGACATCGTCGCACCATGGATTCCGTCCCGACCCGTTTTCGCACCGACGTATAAAACCGTATTGCCTACTCCGGATGCCAAGCCTTTCTGGATATCTTCATGATTCAATAAACCGACTGCCATCGCATTGACAAGCGGACGTTTCGAATAGCTATTGTCGAATTGGACTTCACCAGCAACCGTCGGGATGCCAATTGCATTTCCGTAACTTGCAATACCTGCAACCGCCTCTTCGAATAAATAACGGTCTCGTTCATCCGACAAGTCACCGAAACGCATCGAGTTCACAAGCGCTACTGGACGTGCGCCCATTGAAAAGACATCACGGATAATGCCGCCTGCACCAGTTGCAGCACCGATGAACGGTTCAATTGCTGAAGGAGAGTTATGTGATTCCAATTTGAAGACAGCCGCCTGATTGTCCCCTATATCGACAATTCCCGCTCCTTCCCCCGGACCTTGCAGCACGCGCGCACCTTCTGTGGGGAATTTACGCAATACCGGCTTTGAGCTTTTATAAGAACAATGTTCAGACCACATCGCCGAAAACAAACCTGTTTCCGTGTAATTCGGTAGACGTCCGATCATATCGACTGCACGATCGAACTCCTCATCGGTCATTCCCATTTGGCGATACAATTTTTCATCTTTGATTTGCTGAGCTGTTGGTTCATGCATGGTTGACATTCTTCTCACTCCAGTTCTTCAGAATTGATCGGAATAAAGGCAAGCCGTCCGTACCACCGATAATTTCCTCCACCGCGCGTTCAGGAAGCGGCATCATGCCGAGGACATTTCCTTCTTCATTTAAAACGCCTGCGATTTTCTCCACACTGCCATCCGGATTGCCGTCTTCGTATGTAAAGACGATGCGACCTTGCTCTTTCAATTGCTCTACAGTAGCTGCATCTACATAATAATTCCCATACTCGTGGGCGAAAGGAAGTGTAATTTGCTGCCCTTGTTCATAAATGCTCGTGAATATTGATTTTGAATTTTGAACAGTGAGCTGCGCATTGCCGTTTCTGAATTTCAAGCCTTTATTCCGCAAGAAGGCACCTGGAAGGATACCAGCCTCGACTAGGATTTGAAAACCGTTTCCTACGCCAAGCACGGGCTTGCCGGAAGCGACGAATGCTTTCAAACTGTGAATTGATTTAGAGCTTTGGGCAAGCGCACCTGGGCGTAAATAATCTCCATAGGATGCACCCGTCGGAATGACAACAGCATCGAAGTTGCCCAAATTGGCGTCCTGATGGTTGACGATTTCCGCTCCGGCGCCAACTATATCCAAAAGGGCGTGATACATGTCCACATCACAGCTAGACCCGGGAAAACTTAATATAGCGAACCTCATTTGCCCGCAACCTCCCCGATTTCAAAGCTGTAGTTCTCGATCACTTTATTGACAAGAAGCTTATCGCACATTTCTTTCACACGCGTTTCGATTTCACTGGCTGTTCCTGATAGTTCTAGCTCAATCAGTTTTCCGATACGTACGCTTTCAACTTCGTTGAAGCCTAATGTGTGAAGTGCCTCCTGAGCTGCAATTCCTTGTGGATCAACAACACTTTCGCGCAATGTTACGTAAACGTTCACTTTTGTCATGTCAATTTCCTCCCGAATGGATAAAGTTTGGTTTCGAATTTGTGTATAAATTTCAAGCCCAAATGCCTGTAGACTCTATTTCTTCCAACGTCTTTTCTAAACAATCGGTCATGATGGTCACATGCCCCATCTTCCTTTTTTCTTTCGCTTCGGCCTTCCCGTACAGATGGACGGACCAATCAGGATAATTCATAATCACTTTCTTCAAAGGCACTATATGCTCCCCGAGCACATTCACCATAATGGATGGAGCCCATAGCTTCGGCTTGCGTAAAGGCCATCCGCACACTGCGCGGATATGCTGATGAAACTGCGATACATTGCATGCCTCAATCGAGTAATGCCCTGAATTATGAGGACGCGGTGCAAGTTCATTGATGACAATTTCATCATTTTCTAACACGAACATTTCGACCGCAAGCGTTCCAACAAGATGTAAATGATCTGCGATTTGTTTCGCTGCATCTTCCGCTTTCGCCATAACAGTGCGAGCAACTCTTGCAGGAACAATCGACTCATGTAAAATATGATTCTTATGAATGTTTTCGGCGATAGGGAGACAATATGACTCCCCTTCTGGGTTGCGTTGGATAATGACGGATATCTCTGTCTTGAAAGGGACGTATGCTTCCGCAATGCATGCCGAATGGGCAAATAGCGGTTCCGCTAGTTCGATATCATCTGCCGAATCGAGCTTCACCTGCCCCTTTCCGTCATAGCCGCCGAAAGCGGTTTTTACGATACATGGGAAGCCGACCTGATCGATTTCTTGGATTAATTCATTGAATGAAGCCGCTGCGACATAATTTGCGACCGGCGCACCGGATGCTTTGATTTCAGCTTTTTCCGCTATGCGATTTTGAGTGATCCGGACTAGCTCAGCTCCTTGTGGAACATAAGCGATTTGGCTAAGACGCTCAAGCCCTTCGAAATCGATGTTTTCAAACTCATACGTGATAACATCACTTACTTCACCAAGTTCTTCAAGTGCCGCTTCGTCGTCATACGGGGCGACGATGCGAATATCAGCAATTTGGCCACATGGAGAATCTATTGTTGGATCGAGTACCGCTATTTTGTAACCTGCTTCCTTTGCTGCAAGTCCCATCATTCGACCAAGTTGGCCTCCACCGATAATGCCGATCGTCTGACCAGGTAAAATCGTCTTCATAGCAACTCACCACTGCTTTCCAATGCGGCATCCCGCATTTCCTCCCGACGTTTTTCAAGACGGTTATGCAGCTCTCGATCATGGACCGCTAAAAACTGTGCTGCAAGTAATCCGGCATTTGTAGCGCCCGCCTTGCCAATTGATACTGTGGCGACGGGAACCCCTCCAGGCATTTGAACGATAGATAGCAATGAATCCATTCCATTCAAAGCTTTTGATTGAACTGGAACGCCAATGACTGGTAATAACGTCTTCGCAGCGACCATTCCCGGAAGATGAGCGGCACCACCTGCACCGGCAACGATAACTTCAATCCCACGGTCCTTAGCTTGCTCTGCATATTCAAACATGAAATCCGGTGTCCGATGAGCTGAAACGACCTTCTTCTCATAATCAACACCGAGCTCGTCCAATATGTCACAAGTATGCTTCATCGTTTCCCAATCACTTTTACTTCCCATGATTACGCCGATTTTCGGTCCCATAGACAATCCGCTCCTTTTGAAACATGCTAAAATTCTTTACGTATGATTGTAATAAAAAAATCCTTGAATAAGCTGCCTTCCAAATGCATGGAAAGCAGGTCATTCAAGGATATTCGATAAGCGTCAAGATGAACGTATCCATTAGGCATGGCACACCCTTCGCTGAATCCTAAAAATCGCTTTCCCGCATAGTCCGGACATTTACGGTGTCCTGGTAGAGACGCTGAAGCCAATTCCTCAGCATATATGTGGGTTATGTAACTACACTCAGTGTAACAATTGGAATTGAATACGTCAATAAAAAATACGAACAATAGACATTTCGTTGTATCCATCGTTCGTGTAACAGTCAATTTATTCTTCCAAAATCCCTTTAAACTTAATCAACTGACGGATTGGGACAAACTCGCCATCCTTCTCTGTGAAAACCGGCTCCTCCATTCTGCCTGCCACACGATAACCAGCTGCGGTTAAACGATTCAAGCAATCCTCAATCGACTCGCCTTCTTCAACCTCAAACCATACCGTTTTCTTCTTTGCACTCATTTAAACAATTTCCCTCTCCTTACAGACTTCACCCAGAATCCTCCATGGATCGTTCTAGCCTCGTACGCAATAATAAACGCCTTCGGATCGATCTGTTTAATCGTTTCGTATAGTTTCAATTCATCTTTTCGGGGTGTCAAAATCTGCATCGCCGAGCGATTCCCTTCCAATCCATGCGCAGACCAATCGGTTACTCCATACCCTTTGTCCCGCAATAGTCTCGGCATCTCATAATCCACGCCCGCAGTAATGACATTCACAGTAATATAACCAAGCGCCAGCTTCTCCTCAATTTTAGAACCGACAATAACTCCGCTGCCGTACCCTAAAGCATACGCAATGATATTTTGTATTTCATTCAAATTATCCAACACTAAACCGAGACCTACAATATAAATGACAATCTCCACCATACTGACGAAGGCGGCAATATAACGATAACCTTTCAAAGTTAAAATCATCCGAATCGTAAAGAAAGATACATATACGATGTTAATGACAAATATGATCAATACCATTTTCATTCCGCAGCAAACCTCCCATGACTAGGTTGACCTCCATCGTATCGTGCAACGCTGTCGATTACAAGAATTTGATGTTATGGATGAGTCGAAGATTCAAGGCATCTGTTTAAATTTGGCGGTTGGTATATGGAGATATGATATTTTGGACGCGAGTGAGTTTGCTTTGAGTGGTGAGTGTAGTGATTTGGGCGTGGAGGTTGGCTATAGAGGCGCGGAGACTTGCTTTGGACGCGCGGCGGCTTGCTTTGGACGCGCGGTGACTTGCTTTGGACGCGCGGAGACTTACTTTGGACGCACGGTGACTTGCTTTGGACGCGCGGAGGCTTGCTTTGGACGCACGGAGGCTTGCTTTGGACGCGCGGTGACTTGCTTTGGACGCGCGGTGACTTGCTTTGGACGCGCGGTGACTTGCTTTGGACGCGCGGAGGCTTGCTTTGGACGCGCGGAGGCTTCCTTTGGACGCGCGGAGGCTTGCTTTGGACGCGCGGAGGCTTGCTAGTAAGTGGAGGAATTCCATTCATTTCTAAAAAAATATCCTTTTGCGGAATTTCAGTATGATTACAAATGCCAACACGCATCGAATGCCTTTGACACTCTTTAAGAAGTTATAAATGAAACGAAATAAATTTCAAACACAAAAAAACCATCCCCAAATGGGGATGGCATTTGCCCGGCGACGTCCTACTCTCACAGGGGGAAGCCCCCTACTACCATCGGCGCTGAAGAGCTTAACTTCCGTGTTCGGTATGGGAACGGGTGTGACCTCTTCGCCGTCGTCACCAGACTATGTATGAACGATGCTTGTTCGTTCAAAACCGGATAAAACCAACATTGTCGCTGAACTCAAGTTCAACCGTACTTTTGTAACTGATAAGGTTAAGTCCTCGATCGATTAGTATCCGTCAGCTGCACGTGTCACCACGCTTCCACCCCGGACCTATCCACCTCATCTTCTTTGAGGGATCTTACTTACAAATGTAATGGGAAATCTCATC
>NZ_JBQCKP010000014.1:0-45048 GCF_051966875.1 Sporosarcina sp. SAFN-015
AATCATCTGTATATTTAACCATAATAAAACACCCCAAAAGTTAGATTTTCAACTCTAACTTTTGGGGTGCACTTCACGATTCTTCCCGGTGCGTGCAGGCAGTTTTTCATTGTTCCATCTGTTTCGCCAAACAATGCACGGCGGTTTCTGCTGCTTTTTGTTCGGCTTCTCCGATGAAATGCACTTTCGATAGTAAATAAACAGCGCCAATTGTGTCTCCGCCCGCTACGATTGGGGCGATGCAGTAGGATTTCACTTTCTCGACTTGTCCAGGCACCCATTCCACTGCTTTTTCAAGCTTTTCCGTAACGATGGTGCGGCCCTTTAAGATGTCTTCCACGTCCGGAGCCAATTGGCGGTTCAAATAATCTTTTTTCGATAATTCGGATGCGGCGATCATTTCATCCCTGTGACCACCATCCCCAATAGCATATGGTCCTTTCCTCACCTATTTTAATCGCTGACGCTTTGATCTTGCCGGAAGGATGTTAATAACGTTGATTTCTCTATCATTTTCACGAACCACATAAAAAACAACATAATTTAGCATTCGATGCCGGCTCAGCCTTCAAAGGGTCCATGCTCAACCGTTCTGCCGACATACGGAAAAGAAGATAATAGACGATCAATTTCATCAATCATGTTATCTTCTTTAGAAAACCACCATTCAAGCACATCTTCTCCTTGTTCCGCAAAGAAAGCCTGAATTTGGTCTAAACAGTTATTGAATTCCTCTGTGAAATGAACCGAATAACTTCGGTTATTTTCTTCTCTCATGCCGCAATTCCTTTAGTTCTTTCGCAGTAAAGCGTGGCATATCAGGATTATCATAATAACGTTGGAGGGATTCCATTAACTCTGGATATACTTCAATTTGTTGTGCTAAGTTACCATCCTCTTCATCCATAAAAGACGTTTCATGAACTTCTAATGAAAACAGTTTTCCTTCTACAACAAACATTGCTGCATTTTGATCATTCAAGGCATTCGCAAGTTCTTCTTTTACATTTTTACTTAATGCACCCATTACGCATCACCTCAATAGATTTCTTTTCTTTATTATAGCACAGCAAAAGGTCCTTACTGATTATTCAGAACCCCCCACTCGCTGATTTTTCTCCTCCATGACGACAAATGAAAAACAGCCCATCCACACTTGGCAAGAATATGATATTAAATAGACGTTTTCCTCGTTGAAATGCAAATAACCTATTGTTATATTCGTTATAACAGTACTAACAAGGGTGTGAAAAGATTGGGGTTAATTGAAAAAAAAGTTACCAAGATCGGGAATAGTATTGGAATAACGCTGCCTTCGGAGATTTTAACACAAGCGGGATTATCGCAAGGATTCGACGTACAAATTGAAGTAAAAGACGGAAACATCCTTTTAAAAAATAAGGAGCATTTACAACATTCTAAATGATGCGATTAAGAAGCACGACAGAGCATTTAAAGGGCTAGTGGATGAATAATGGATTTGATTGTTTACTTAACACCTCATCAAGTAATTGCCATTTAGAAGTCAACGTTAGTTCAGCAGTACCCCCAGTATGCTAAGATGATTGATGATAGTCTAAAAATAGGACTCACTGAATTGGGGGAGTTATAATAAACTTATCCAATTGAGCGGAGTGAAAAAGATGAAAAGACAGTATGATAAAGAATTTAAAATGGATGCAGCCAGGTTAGTTGTGGAAGCGGGAAAAACAGCAGCCCAAGTGGCAAGGGACTTGGGTATCGCGGAACAGACGCTTCATAACTGGATTAAGAAATATAAAGAAGACAAGGACGGCAGTAGTTTTATCGGCAGCGGGCATAGTGCACCTGAGAAAGAGGCTATGCTGGATCTTCAGAAAAAGGTACGTGACCTAGAGGAAGAGAACGCCATCCTAAAAAAGGCTATGGGCATCTTCGCAAAAACCAGAAGTAATTTATAACTTCATCGAAGAGCACCGGCACGAATTTCGTGTCGCGAAGATGTGTCAGGTCCTAGGTGTATCTAAAAGCGGTTATTATAACTGGCGTGCTCGTGAGAAAAGTCCGCAGAAAGAGCGTCATGAAAGCCTTGTTCGCCATGTGAAGCGAGTACATCTTGCATCCAGAAAAATCTATGGTAGCCCCAAAATTACAGAGAAGTTAAATCAAGAAGGCATTAGCGTCTCGCAAAAAACAGTCGGCCGGATTATGAAAGAAGAAGGAATTAGATCCCAGACGGTCAAAAAATATAAAGCAACCACTAACTCTAAACATTCATTGCCTGTTTATCCAAACCTATTGAATCAAGAGTTTCATGTAGACGAACCAGGCAAGGTATGGGTCGGTGACATCACGTACATCTGGACAAAAGAAGGCTGGCTATACTTGGCGACCATCATGGATTTATATTCTCGACGGATACTCGGCTGGTACATGAGTGAACGAATGACAAAGGAGCTTGTCATCACTGCCCTCAAACGGGCAATCGGTCGTCAAACTCCATCTGAAGACCTTATTCACCACTCGGATCGAGGAAGCCAATATGCATCCCATGACTATCAAAATATCCTTCGAGGGTATCGTATAACCACAAGCATGAGCCGGAAAGGCAACTGTTACGACAACGCTTGCATTGAATCTTTCCATAGTATTATTAAACGTGAGTTGATCTATCACGAAACCTATAAGACGAGACAACAGGCGAAAGACAGCATCGTTGAGTATATTGAATGTTTTTATAACACAATTCGAATCCATTCAACAAATGGCTATTTGTCCCCAATTGATAAGGAAAATGCCTATTATCAGTGTCTATTAGTAGACGTCGAGGGAAGCCCCTTAACCTTGTCGTAAGTGAATAGAGTGAAACTCTGTTCGCTTATGACAAGGCGAACAAGCAAAGCGCGTTAGTTAGATTATACAAGTAGCTATGAATCTCAATTTATTGTGTCCAATTTATTGACTTAGTATCACCATTAGCTTCGCAATTTTCTCGGATATCCCATCTTTGTCATGAATGTGAACTTATAAAAGATAACACTGTTCTGTTCCATCATTAGGTGATGCAAGATATAAATTCTAAACCCTTACTACACCTGTATTTATCTTCGTCTTTCTTTTTCTTAAAGACAAACAACATTTGCCCGTAGTACCGAAAAAAACGGCGAATCGCCGCTTTTTTTGCTTATTATGGCTCAGAACTGATATTTTTAGTATCTATAATCAAGCACACACCTGTGGTGGGTTAATCAGCAACTTTCAGCGGTGTACTGCTTGTATAAAGAAACAAATCATAATGATTAAATACATCTATAATGTCTGTAAAAACTGGATGACCATTTTCTAACTTACCTACATGAATTCCTGTTAATACGTTTCCATTTGCACTAGGACGATAAATGGCTCCTCCACTATCGCCTTTGGCAGAATAATTTGCCCAGTCATCAGGAACTACTACAGACACTATTCTAGTGAATGGAGGGTTTTCCCAATTGTTAGACACAAAACCTTTCTGGATAACTCTTCCACATGTTTTAGGTGTACTTATACCAACACGACAAATTACTTGACTAAATGCAGGGCTTGTCGATGCAGCATTTACGAAATAATTATCAAATTCTTCTGATGCACTATCATCTGAAACTACTTTAATACCGTTAGTAGCATAGCGTCCACCTAACAACGCATTATCCATTATTTTCACTAAAGCAGCGTCTAAATTCACATAGCCTGCTGCAGTATGCTGGCGACCCACGTATGAACTCCATTGTCGTACACGACTGCCTGTACCGTCACTGGCTGTTGTTCCAGAGTTAAAACAATGAGCAGCAGTCAATAAAAAATATTGACCATTTTTATATGCTATCCCTGCTACAGAACAAGAACCGCCAGTTAGTTGAATACCGAGACCTGCCCCTAGTTTATTCCAATTTGATTTTACAGATTTCTCTGAAATGCTTTTTCCACTAAACTCCTTTAATCTAAACTCTAATACATCAGAGTGATTTTCCATAAGCTTTTCTAATAAACTATTATCTAAGTACTCAGCAGAAAACTTAACTTTTCCTTCAAATATATCTGGAACCAATTCAAATATAGGTAACTTTGATTCATCTCCGTAATAGTTTTTTACTTCTTCATAAATTATCATTTGCTGTTTAAATAAATCATCAAATGTGTAATTAGTTACTTCTGTTTTAATACCCCTTTTCTGAAGCTCATTGATTAATTCTCTTATGGCTTTATTGGAGATATATTCGCTCTCCTTATATCTAAAATGCAAAACGTCGTCCTCATCAAAGTATAAATCTCCAATCAACCCTATGTTACTAGACAATGTATTCAATTTATTTGCTATGCTATTAAATTCCTCTAATTGTTTGTCTTGGTTCTGGATAGTGGTTTCGGTTATTTTTTGCTGTGCAGCAAGTGTTTGACCATCAAAACTAAATAGAAGGATGACGACACTAAAGAGGAAGGTTCCAATAAATACCACTTTCTTCAAGTGAATCTACTCCCTTATTAGTAATTATGTTGCTGCCATGACTAATAATTGACTGATAACCCGGAATACCAACTCTCGATTTTAACGAGTTATTTATCCAAAAAATTAACTAACCTAGGAATAGCTTTTTCATTTAATGAATATTTTTCATCGGCTACCTCAAAACGTCCTGTAGTACTGGAAAAAAGCCATAAATCTACGACTTCTTTGGCATCATTTTTATAAGTCACCTCTAGCTTATATCTTGACCCGACATCTGATACAGGCCCTCGATATTTATCCGCATTCTGAATGGCGTCTACAAAAATATTGATTTCATCGGATTTTTTTATTTCTTGTGGGTCCATTGCCTCTGATCCTTGGTCTATTACAATAATTGACTGAATTTCGTCTTTAAATTCAAATGTATTTTCCTCCTTTTCTTTATTATTACATCCAACTAGCAACAGTAAGCTGAATAAGATAAACAGTTTTTTCATTATTGTTCCCTTCTTTCGTTTATGGTAAACTCACAAACTCATATTTTATTCCAATATCCCTTTTCTCCTTTAAACATATGACGTGTTGTCTAAAGAAATTGTTACATTTTTCTTTTTCAGTAATCAAAAAAGCTCCTTTCTTATCGTATTATTTATATTATCAATGTTTTTATTTTACCATTTTACAGGCATATGGATTCATGGATCAATTCGCTATTTATCAATATTGTTATGGCTGCTACCTTATTATCACGTGGTGAATTTTTTATTATTCGATACTGTTCTACCCCGGCTCTCCCCTCAGCGTGAACTTGCTTCGGGTGACGGCTTCATTATTATATCTCTCATGCTCATTTTCCCATTAATGGCTTGGCAAACGATAGGAAGGCAACCGTTTTATAAAAAAACTTGGATTTCACGCGAAAAAACAGCCCACCCACCCCGATTATTCCCGGTGCGTGCAGGCTGTTTTTCATTGTTCCATCTGTTTCGCCAAAAAGTGAGCTGCAGTTTCTGCTGCTTTTTGTTCGGCTTCTCCGATGAAATGTACTTTCGATAGTAAATAGACGGCGCAAATTGTATCTCCGCCCGCTACGATCGGGGCGATGCAATATGATTTCACTTGCTCGGTTTGGCCGGGCACCCATTCCACTGCTTTTTCAAGCTTTTCCGTGACGATGGTGCAACCTGTTAAGATTTCTTCCACGTCCGGAGCCAATTGGCGGTTCAAATAATCTTTTTTCGATAATCCGGATACGGCGATCATTTCATCCCTGTCACTGATCAGGGCGGGTGTTCCGAGGGTTTCGTATAGTGTTTCTGCGTACTCTTTCGCAAATTGACCGAGCTCGGAAATAGGAGAATATTTCTTAAGGATACCCTCGCCATCCCTGTCGGTGAAGATTTCAAGCGGGTCCCCCTCGCGTATGCGAAGCGTCCGTCTGATCTCTTTCGGAATGACCACCCTCACCAGATCATCAATTCTGCGCACGATTCTGTTGCTTTCATCGATAGCATACCATTGATTTCTGTCTTCCTTACATAACTAATGTTTCAATCGAGGGCATATGAAGCAATTAAAAACACAAATATACATTTACTTTTATGAGATGATTTTTTATTGTTGTTTGAAAAAGGTTTTTAAAAAAACAGATTAAAAAAAGTTTAAATGATACAGCAAACCATAGCAAATTAACATTGATCCTTTAAATGTTTTTGACTATCTGAGCGGTCTCACCATAAGTAAAATTTCCCAGCACCAAAAATTATGTAATAAATATACAGGGTACAGTGCTTATTCTCATAAGATTACTTATGAAATAATCGAAAGTATTCCTGTCTAATAATAGAAATTAGATATGGGAAAATACTCTAGTTCTTTTGACATGTTTTAAGAGTGTTTAGTTCAATTTCGATAATTGAACATGACGTATTGGCACCTGTAGTTGGGAAAATTGCTTATACGCTTGTATTTTGATTAAGAAATTGACACAATCAGGTTATAAGAAATTCAATTCCCACTATTATGAATAATTCCGCATTTAATAAAAAAAGGGAGGTTACGTGAATAGAAAAATCTAAAAAATTGCTAGAATTCTATTAGCGTTATGGTATTCAGGTGGAATGGTATAGCAATTACAGAGTTGATTTCTTCAACAGTGATCCATAATGTAACTTTTGATATTTAATGAAGAATGCAATGGTAATCCTCTGAATTTTACCACTCTGTAAAAAAGATTATTACTTAGAAGTAGATTTATTATAATCCTGTGTATCTAAAATATCTATTTACAAACAAAAACAGGGAGGGATTTTCATGGATAAAAAGAGTAAAAAGTTTATGATTTCTTTTATCTTATCTTTCTTTTTTCTATCGTTATTCAATTTTTCATTGGAATTTAACGTGAGTGCAGCAGTACCCCCTGTATGCTCAGATGATGTAAAAGCAGTACAGGCAATAGATGATGATTTAATTACAATTCAATGTTCTTCTAAGGATCAATGGGCTGCTATTAGATCTAATGCAACGTATTCCAATGTAAATGGAAATTTCGTTAATTATTCAAATACGGGAGGGTATACGAAAGCTAGACGAGATTTTGATTCGATGCCCGGGAGAGTTACAGTCAACACGTCCAGTACAATGGTAAAAGACACAGGCGAAGGGCTACATTTAACACTATATAGATCAACTGGCACTAATACAAATCCATGGTCATTACAATATCCACGCAGCCTAATTTCAGGTACTTATGATAAAATTAGATACTATGAGGGGTCGGTAATACCTATAGAACCATAAAATATGAAAGTTGGCCAGAGCATGATAAGAAAACCAACACTCATCACTTGGGAACCTACTGAAGAACTTACTAAAGGATTTATTGAAGTAGTAAAATTTGATGTGTGTTTCAGTGATAAGGGGTTAACTATAACTCTAATTGACAAAATGAGAACTACAGTAGACATCACATATGATAAGGGGACAAACTACTTGGGAGATTATGTTGTATCTTTCCGTTATACCAGTGAAATCCCCATGTCCATGCTTGCCTCACTTGCAGAGGCAGCCAGGGATAAGAGTTGTCTAAATAATTTCGAGACTTGTTTTTATAAAGCATTGGACTCTGATTATTTAGATCGGTTCAAGCCATATTTTCCCGGCGATTTAGCAGATGGTTTGGAGCACCATATATTTCCGGTGGGCACGGGAATAGTAGAGGTTATTAGTGACTATAAACCGAGCGTTACTTTAACTAAGACCACATTCTAATCAGTAGACCTATGTCGATTAACCCAAAAACAATAATCCATCCTTGAGTGTCTAGCTCGATAGGATGGATATCGAGCAGAGATGCAAAGCACGCAAGATAGCACTATTTCAAAAAAACAGCCCACCCACCCCGATTCTTCCCGTTGCGTGCAGGCTGTTTTTCATTGTTCCATCTGTTTCGCCAAAAAATGTGCAGCGGTTTCTGCTGCTTTTTGTTCGGCTTCTCCGATGAAATGCACTTTCGATAGTAAATAGACGGCGCCAATTGTGTCTCCGCCCGCTACGATTGGGGCGATGCAGTAGGATTTCACTTGCTCGACTTGTCCGGGCACCCATTCGACTCCCTTTTCAAGCTTTTCGGTTACCATGGTGCGGCCCTTTAAGATGTCTTCCACGTCCGGAGCCAATTGGCGGTTCAGATAATTTTTTTTCGATAATCCGGATACGGCGATCATTTCGTCCCTGTCACTGATCAGGGCGGGTGTTCCGAGGGTTTCGTATAGTGTTTCTGCGTACTCTTTCGCAAATTGACCGAGCTCGGAAATAGGAGAATATTTCTTAAGGATAACCTCGCCATCCCTGTCGGTGAAGATTTTCAAGCGGGTCCCCTACGTGGATCGTGAATATTCGTGATAGTCTGTTACAAGCATGCCAAGAATTCGATAGTAAATATAAGTTTTCCTCATTGAAATAGAAATAACCAAATGTTATATTCGTTATAACAGTACTAACGGGGATGTGAAAAGATTGGAATTAATTGAAAGAAAAGTTACCAAGATCGGAAACAGTATTGGAATAACTCTGCCTTCAGAGGTTTTAACACAAGCTGGATTATCGCAAGGGGACGACGTACAAATTGAAGTAAAAGACGGAAAGATCATTTTAAAAAAGAAAGAGCATTTACAGCTTCCAGATGGGGTTGACGCAGAGTTTATGGAAATTCTGAATGACGTGATTAAGGAGCATGATAAAGCATTTAAAGGGCTAGTGGATAGATAATGGAGAAAATTGTTTACTTAACAACCAATCAAGTAATTGCCATTAATACAGTGCAAATTCATCTATATTCACCAAAAGAACCGGTAGGCGTAAAAGATCCCGGACTACTCGACTCTGCAATTAACCGGCCAAAGCAGACAGTATTTGGTAGTGATGCCTACCCCTCAATTCATGAAAAAGCCGCTGCTCTATTTGAATCTATTGCTAAAAATTATGCTTTCCATAATGCAAATAAACGAACAGCCCTTGCTTCCCTAATTGTATTTTTGAAACTCAATCACTACAGGTGGACAATGGGAATACAAGAGGAACAGGATTTTACTGTGGACATGGTAAACCATGAATACACTTTTGAAGAAATTGTCCTCACTATTAAAGAGAACACCGAAGCAATTTAGTGTTATTTAAGAATCATGTCATAGCCGATTGAAATCCTATTATGCAGGCATATTTTATTGTACAGATATGCACCTAATTAATGGACAGCATGCATTTGCATAGTTTTTAAGCAAAAAACAGCCCACCCACCCCGATTCATCCCGGTGCGTGCAGGCTGTTTTTCATTGTTCCATTTGTTTCGCCAAAAAATGCGCGGCGGTTTCTGCTGCTTTTTGTTCGGCTTCTCCGATGAAATGGACTTTCGATAATAAATAAACAGCGCCAATTGTATCTCCGGCGGCTACAATCGGGGCGATGCAATAGGACTTCACTTGCTCGACTTGTCCGGGCACCCATTCCACTGCCTTTTCAAGCTTTTCGGTTACCATGGTGCGGCCCTTTAAGATGTCTTCCACGTCCGGAGCCAATTGGCGGTTCAAATAATCTTTTTTCGATAATCCGGATACGGCGATCATTTCGTCCCTTTCACTGATCAGGGCGGGTGTTCCGAGGGGTTCATATAGTGTTTCTGCGTACTCTGTCGCAAATTGACCGAGCTCAGAAATTGGGGAATACTTCTTTAGAATAACCTCGCCATCCCTGTCGGTGAAGATTTCAAGCGGGTCCCCCTCGCGTATGCGAAGCGTCCGTCTGATCTCTTTCGGGATGACCACCCTCCCCAGATCATCAATTCTGCGCACGATTCCTGTTGCTTTCATCGGTAGCACCCCATTGATTTCTGTCTTTATTAAATCATTAAGGTTTCAATCGAGGGCATATAAGCAATTAAAAACACAAATATACATTTACTTTTATGAGATGATTCTTTATCGTTGTTTGAAAAACATATGTTAAAAAAACAAATTAAGCAGTTAAAATGATACAGCAATCCAATGCACATTTACATTGGTCTTTTTGATGTTTTTGACTATCTGAGTAGCCTCACCATAAGTAAAATATCACAGTACCAACAATTATGTAATAAATATACAGGGAATAGTGTTTATTCTGATAAGATAACTTTTGAAAAAATCGAAAGTATATCCCTGTCCAATAATAGAAATTATATACGGGAAAATAATCTATTCCTTTCAACCTGTTTTAAGAGTATTTAGTTCAATTTTGATAATTAAACATGACATGTTGGCACCTGTAGTTGGGAAAATTGCTTATACGCTTGTATTTTAAATAAGAAACTGGCACAATCAGGTTACAAAAACCAATGCACACTACTATGAATAGTCCCATATTTTTAAAAACAGAAAGGAAGGTTAAGTGAATAGAAAAATCCAAAAAAATTGCTAAAGTTCTATTACGTTATGGTATTCAGAAGGAATGGTATAGCAATTACAGAATTGGTTTTTTCCTCAGTGTTGCATAATGTACCTTTTGATATTTTATGAAAAATGCAATGTAATTCCCCGAATTTTACCACTCTTTAAAAAAGATTATTACCAAGAAGTCGATTTATTATAGTTTTAAACTGTGTATCTTACGGCGATCATTTCATCTCTCTCACTGATCAGGGTTGGTATTCCGAGGGTTTCATATATTGTTTTGCGTACTCTTTCGCAAATTGACCGAGCTCGGAATTAGGAGAATACTCCTTTAATATAAACTCGTCATCCCTGTCGGTGAAGATTTCACGCGAGTCCCCTTCATGTATGCGAAACGTCCGTCTGATCTCTTTCGGGATAACCCCCTCACCAGATAAGATCTTAGCGCTATAAGTAATTAATAATTGATTACAGGGAGGCATTAACATGAATAAATACAAAAAGAAGTTAATATTTATTTTCTCTTTTTTACTTTGCCTTTTGGTTTTAACTAATCTTTTGCAAAGAGACGTATTTGCATACGAATTAAAAGGACATCGACAAGGAAACCCTTCATTTATTTCTTACAAATGGGGAAGTGGCTTGACAAGTTCAATGATACAAAATGGATGGACAAAGGGAGGAGACAGCTGGAGAGTATCAACCAAAAGTTATGTGAGGTTTTATTATAACTCAGGCTCTGTAAATACATTCTCACAATATTATATAAGAGATTATGGCGATTATGGTGAAATAATTTATCTAAATATATCTGGAGGGCTTTTGACAAGATTTGAAGCTAAATTAAATGAATATGCAATTTTAACGAATAATGTAGCACAAAGCGTAGCAGTTCACGAAATGGGACACGCTTTAGGATTAAGCGACTTGTCTAGTGGGGCATCCATAATGAATCATAATAGAAACCGAGCCGTCATAATAACGCCCCAAACAGATGACTTAAATGGTATTAGAGCTATTTATGGAGAATTTTAATCAAACACAAAGGAGTTGAAATAATGAAGAATACTTCCGAGCGCCCATACATCCTATTCATTATTCTACCAGTACTTTTATTAGCTTTTGGTGCGTTCATAATTATTCCTTTTGCAACTAGTAAGGAAAGTTCTAAAAATGTTGAAGTAGTTTTAACGCATGATTTGAATGTGCTTGGCGAACTATCCGATATGGTTACTAACTCCGACTATATTGTCTTAGGTTCTTACACTAGCTTCGATTCTACTTGGAACATGGCGAGCAATCCTCACAACCCAATGGATGAGTCAAATGACAAATATGTAGAGGGGAAATTATTTAATTTTAAGATTGAGGAAGTCTTAAAGGGCAATATTAGAGATGAGGTTATTAAGATTAACCACAGACATTCTGAAATTGTAGATCTAGAAATTACTTCAGGAGACGAGGTTATTTCTCCAGAAGGGTTACTAATCAAGTCGCCATCTAAGATTACAGTCCATAAAGTTAACAACAATTACCCTTTATTTATAGAACCGGAGTTTGGAGGAAGGTATATAGTCTTTTTAAAGAAGGATCAGTTTGATGAGATTTATTTAAGGCCGGGTGAACCTTACTTAATAAAAGTAAATAAAAATGATACGGTAGCATTACAAAGTAAACTGCTCAGTCCTGATTTGAGTTCATTCATAACCGAAAATAGAGGAGAGAAAAATATTACAATAATAAATGAATTTAGCACCACTATTGATGATAAAGTCTCTGGTATGGATTTAATTCAAGTACTCGAAAAAATCAAAGGTGAACTAGAATAGGTAGCTACGAATAATTGAGGAGCAATACCCGGTAACTATGCAAACCGTATTATGCGAATATGACTTTTTTTTAAAAAACAGCCCACCCACCCCGATGCTTCTCGGTGTGTGCAGGCTGTTTTTCATTGTTCCATCTGTTTCGCCAAAAAATGTGCTGCGGTTTCTGCTGCTTTTTGTTCGGCTTCTCCGATAAAATGGACTTTCGATAGTAAATAGACGGCGCCAATTGTGTCTCCGCCCGCTACAATCGGGGCGATGCAGTAGGATTTCACTTGCTCGACTTGTCCAGGCACCCATTCCACTGCCTTTTCAAGCTTTTCCGTTACAATGGTACGACCCTTTAAGATGTCTTCCACGTCCGGAGCCAATTGGCGGTTCAAATAATCTTTTTTCGATAATCCGGATACGGCGATCATTTCGTCCCTGTCACTGATCAGGGCTGGTGTTCCGAGGGTTTCATATAGTGTTTCTGCGTACTCTTTCGCAAATTGACCGAGCTCGGAAATAGGGGAATATTTCTTAAGGATAACCTCGCCATCCCTGTCGGTGAAGATTTCAAGCGGGTCCCCTTCGCGTATGCGAAGCGTCCGTCTGATCTCTTTCGGGATGACCACCCTGCCCAGATCATCAATTCTGCGCACGATTCCTGTTGCTTTCATGCATGATGCCTCACTTTCCAAAAATTAAAACCGTCTTCCGTTCGGATATAGTATGCATCATGCTTGGACATTTTATGCAATAGTTCCTTTAGACGGAATCCACGGATGATGGTTCCTTAATGGACGAATGCAAAATCCTCATCATCGCTTCAAGGACGTCAAATTCCGTCTTCTTGCCTGTATGGCGCTCATCCACCGTAATGATCAGCCTTCCGTCTTCCATCGTAAAACCGACAGCACGGCCGAATTCCATCGAGTCGGCTACTATTTTAGCTCCGTCCGTTTTTGCTGTTCCTTCTTCGGTCAGACGGATTTCGATGACAGCACGCTGCTTTTTGATTGATTCGACGCCTGCCATGCGCCCCCATGCTTTAATCCGTCCGACACGCAGCAATAGGTCGGCTTCTAACGGCAGATCACCGAAACGGTCTGTCATTTCATCGACAAGCTCGGAGTAATCCTCCTCGCTTTCGATCGCTTTCACCCGTTTATACATTTGTATCTTCTGGAATCCGTCTTTGATATATGAATCCGGCAAATACGCATTGATCGGCAATGAAATCTCGACGTCCGGAATTTCCGATTTGACGATGCCTGTCTGTTTTTCTTCGATTGCGTCTTGCAACATTTGCGAATAAAGGTCAAATCCGACAGAATCGATGAAGCCATGTTGCTGGGAACCTAGCAAGTTCCCGGCTCCGCGAATCGACAAGTCCCGCATCGCAATTTTGAACCCGGATCCGAGCTCCGTAAATTCTTTAATTGCTTGCAGACGGCTTTCCGCGACTTCCGTCAGCACTTTGTCGCGCTGGTAAAGGAAGTAGCCGTATGCGACGCGGTTCGAACGTCCGACCCGTCCGCGCAGCTGATACAGCTGGGATAAGCCCATTCGGTCTGCGTCATGGACGATGAGCGTATTGACGTTTGGAATATCAATGCCTGTCTCGATAATCGTCGTCGTGACGAGCACGTCGTATTCGCCTTCCAAGAAGCTCAGAATAACAGATTCCAGCGTCGACTCATTCATTTGCCCATGGGCGAAGGCGACACGCGCTTCCGGGACGAGCTGTTTGATTTCATCGACCTTGCGCGTCATGTCCTCAACGCGGTTGTATAGGTAGAATACTTGCCCACCGCGCCCGAGTTCGCGCTCGATCGCTTCTCTCACAAGGGCAAAGTTGTGCTCCATGACATACGTCTGTACCGGGAAACGGTTCGCTGGAGGCGTTTCAATGACAGACAAATCCCGGACACCAAGCATCGACATATGCAGCGTTCTTGGGATTGGCGTCGCCGTCAATGTAAGGACGTCGACATTCGTTTTCAGCTGCTTCAATTTCTCTTTATGTGTTACGCCGAATCGCTGTTCTTCGTCGACGATGAGCAGGCCTAGGTCTTTATAGACAACGTCTTTAGAAAGAAGACGATGAGTGCCAACGACGACATCGATCGTACCCGCTTTCAAGCCTTTCAACGTTTCTGTCTGTTCTTTCCGCGTGCGGAAACGGTTCAATAGTGACACTTCCACCGGAAAGCCGGAGAACCGCTCCTTCATTGTCTCATAATGTTGCTGGGCAAGAATGGTTGTCGGGACGAGGAAAGCGACTTGCTTACCGTCCGCGACCGCCTTGAAGGCAGCACGGATTGCCACTTCCGTCTTCCCGTATCCGACATCCCCGCAAAGAAGACGATCCATTGGACGCTCCCTCTCCATGTCCTTTTTCACTTCCGCGATGGAACGGAGCTGGTCTTCCGTCTCGTCATATGGAAATGCATTTTCGAAAGATCGCTGCAAATCATCATCAGCGGAGAACGCGTACCCTTTTTCCGACTCACGCTTCGCATAGAGTTTGATCAGATCATCCGCGATGTCTTTTACTGCGGATGACACTTTGCTCTTCGTCTTCTTCCATTCTGCACCACCGAGCTTATGGAGTTTTGGTTCCTTCTCCCCGGAAGCTACATATTTCTGGATCAGATCGATTTGATCCGCAGGGACGAAAAGTTTATCCTCTCCGCGATAGCGAATATCGAGGTAATCTTTATGGATGCCGTTCACTTCGAGTGTCACGACGCCATAATATTTACCGATTCCGTGGTGGACATGGACGATATAGTCGCCAGGCTTGATTTCCGAATAGCTTTTGATGCGTTCCGCGTTTGTCATTTTCTGGGGACGAGTTTTTCGCTTCGGTTTCCCTTTGAACAGCTCGGCGTCCGTAATGACAGCAAGACGGTGGAACGGCAACTCGAATCCTGCTGACAGATCCCCCTCAATGATGGAAATGGATCCTGCAGATCCTGCATCTGTCGGCTTGCCGTTCAATGTCGCATCCATCTCGTAATCTCTTAGAATCGATTGGACTTTCTTCATCCGTTCATCGCCATCAGCAACGATAAAAACATTGTATTTCCCTTGCTGCCAACGTTCCATTTCATTTTTCAACAGGTTCATCTGGCCATGAAATTCTTGCATTGGTTTGCAGGAGAACGAAACGGTTTTTTTCAAGACGATGCCAGGAACTGCCCGTACGAACAAGGATAAGTAAGATTTCGGCTGATCGAGCATTTTGTGCATCTCTTCGAATGAAAACGAGATTTTCGCATCATGGACGATCTTTCCATCTTCAAGAAGCGTCAGAAACCATTCCTTCTCTTCGCTTTCCATAGAAGAAGAAACTTCAAGAATTCGTCCGATTTCATCAAATAAGACGATGCCGTTTTCCGGAAAATAATCACCTAGATAGGATGGAACCCGATCTGAAAACGATACATGCTTCATCATCCCTTCCGGAGTGATGCCATCCCGCAAAAGGTCGATGTCTCGGGTGATGTTCATTGTCAGGGATTCTTTTGCCTCTTCATTCTTCATCCGCTTCAAACTTGCACTGAGAGCGTCCTCTAAATTAGTGGCGATTTGTGATAGTTCGGCGGCACCCCAAACATGTTCCGTCGCGGGAAGGATCGTCACCTCTGTCAGTTTGTCGGTCGAACGCTGGTCTTCTGCAGAAAATGCCCGGATGGAGTCGACATCCGTGTCGAACAGCTCGATTCGGATCGGGTTCTCTACATTCAATGGATACACGTCCAAAATACCGCCCCGAAGAGCGAAATCGCCCGGCGCAGTTACCATTTCCTGTCTTCCGTAACCCATTTCCACAAGCTTTCGCGTCCACTCGTCCACGTCGATACTGTCATCCAGATGGACGGACAAGGAATTTTCGAGCCATCTATCTTTTGGAGGAAGAAGTTTCTTCATTCCCGCAACTGGCGTAATATAAATTCCTTTCCCAACACGCGCCATATGGTCGAGCGTATCGATCCGGCTTGCACGAAGTTCATAACTAGCCACAGAAAAATCGGCAGCGACCAATTCCTCTGCAGGATACAAGTGAACGAGTGATTCTCCAAGCATTTTTACAAGGTCTTCATATGTACGTTGTGCTTGCAGCATGTTGGGAGTGATGATCAGGATTGGCCTGTCAGCGGACTGCTGGACAGTCTTAAAAAAGACGGCTTTTGCACCGCCCGATAGACCCGCCAAAAGTTGACGGTCCTGTCCCGTTTTCAGTTCCTCAACGACTTTAGTAATCTCTTTGTCTTGTAGAAATAATTCTATGAGCGCATCCAATGATCATTTTCCTCGCTTTGCAATAAATAAAATTAAGTGAAAAAAGCTTTGCGCGCGCAATACGCCAAAGCAGAAATTCTATTGTATCCATTTCCGTAATGCATAGTAATCGGGATTCATTCGCAGCGACTGTTCACATTGCTCACAAATGCAACGGACCGTCATCGAACCATTTTCATCATACTCTATGAATTGCTGGTCATGCCCTACATGCCCTTCTTCCATCCTTTTCAGTTCTCGGATGATTTCATCGGCAGATGAAAGTGGAATGCTGCCGACCTCCGTATTGCAATGTCTGCATGAATAACGAATGTCCTTCGGTTTCATCAGTATCATCGGCCCCTTTTTAACAAAGTATAGGCTAGGGAGTCGATGATTATTCCTTATGAACCATTATAGTTATTCATAACCTCTAAAAATGGGTTTTTAAGCCAATCTAGGCATGCAGAAGCGCTTTTTTCAACCATCTCTTCAATAAGCGGCTGCTCTTCCTTGCTAAATGGGGCCAGTACATAGTCTGGCACTTTCATGCCGCCAGTCGGACGTCCGATTCCGATACGGATCCTATTGAAAGCATCGGAGCCTAGATGGGCAATCAATGATTTCATACCGTTATGGCCGCCAGCGCTTCCTTTTTGACGCAATCGCAGTTTGCCCGGAGCGAGGTCCAAGTCGTCATAGAGGACGACGATGTCTTCGAGCTCTATGTCGTAATAATCCATGAGTGGTTCGACACATTCCCCAGAGAGATTCATATACGTCAAAGGTTTAACGAGCATCACTTTGCCTTCCGGACGGTGGATAATTGTGTAGGCGCCGTTGAATTTCAGTTGCATAGCAGGGGCATCCAATCGACTTGCCAATTCATCGATTACATGGAAGCCGACGTTATGCCTCGTTTTTTCGTATTGCTTCCCCGGGTTTCCGAGGCCAATTATCATTTTCATAAGGCATATCTTCCTTTTGAATAAATTATAAAAAAGGGCGCACGCTTTGCACGTGCGCTCCTAAATTGTGCTATTATTCTTCTCCCTTTTCTCCCTGATTCTCTCCGACAAGTTCAGGTTCTGCTTCAGCATCCGGGAGGTTTTCTCCGTCCAATTCCTCTTCGGAACGTGGAGCGGAGATGGTAACGAGTGCGTACTCGTCATCCGTAATAATTTCAAAATTCGTTTTCCCACGCACGTCTGCTACTGTCAATGTGTCGCCGATTTGCATTTCGGAAACATCGACTTCAAATGACTCCGGAATATCTGAAGGTTTGACTTTGATCGTCACTTCACGGTTCGGCTGCTGTACGACGCCGCCTTCCTTCTCGCCGACTGATTCGCCGACAAGATGTACCGTCACATCGACTTCAAGCTCTTCAGACATATTGATTGCGAGGAAATCCGCATGGCGGATATCGCCTTTTAAAGCATCTTCCTGAAAATCGTTCAAGACGACGTTCAATTCCTTGCCGTTGACTTCAAGCTTGATAACTCCATTGCGTCCGACTTCGCGCAATGTTTTCATTAAATCGCCCTCTTTTACGGCGATTGGTGTAGATTCTGTATTATATCCATAAACAACCGATGGGATAAACCCGTCATTTCGTAATGCTGTCAAAGCTGATCTCGTTTTTGTTTCTCTTGGTTTCGACTGAATTGCTGTACTCATTTGCGTAGTCACCTTTCCTAAAAAAGTATATTCTATCTCTTGAAATACCCAAAATCAGACGACATGAAACTAACTGACTTGCTTATTCAAACAATGTGCTGACAGATTTTTCTTCAAATACCCGTTTAACTGCTTCACCCAAAAGCTTAGCAATCGACAATTGCTTGATTTTCGGTGATTTTTTACTTTCCGGCAGTTCGATTGAATTCGTAATGACCAATTCTTTAATTTGTGAATTGTCGATCCGCTCGATTGCAGGGCCGGATAACACCGGATGCGTACAGCAAGCGTACACTTCCTTTGCACCGCTCTCGATAATCGCGTTCGCTGCGATTGTAATCGTTCCGGCAGTATCGATGATGTCATCGATCAAAATTGCTGTTTTTCCTTCGACGTTTCCTACAATGCTCATTACTTCGGCAACATTCGGACGTGGACGGCGCTTATCGATGATTGCGATTGGAGCTTTCATGCGGTCTGCCATTTTACGTGCACGTGTTACGCCGCCATGATCCGGGGATACGATAACAAGTTCATTGCCTTCCAAGCCTTTGCTTTTGAAGTATTCTGTTAAGATCGGCTCTGCCACGAGATGGTCGATCGGAATGTCAAAGAAGCCTTGGATTTGCGGTGCATGTAAATCGATTGCGATAACACGGTCTGCGCCCGCTTTTTCAAGCAAGTTCGCTACGAGCTTCGCCGTAATCGGTTCACGGGAACGCGCTTTGCGGTCTTGGCGTGCATAGCCATAATAAGGCATAACAACATTGATTGTACGGGCTGATGCGCGCATCAATGCGTCAATCATGATAAGGAGCTCCATCAGGTTATCATTGACTGGGTTGGAGGTTGATTGGATGACAAAAACATCGCAACCTCGGATACTTTCTTCGATATTGATTTGAATTTCTCCGTCACTGAAACGTTTGACGGAGCACTTGCCGAGTGGGCGTCCGATTTCGTCCGCCACTTCTTGTGCAAGAGTTTCGTTAGAATTTAAAGAGAATATCTTCAGTTTATCATTAGGATAATGATTAGCCATCATGGTCCCCCTGGTTAGTTAAGATTTAATTTTGTTGCGTATCCTTCTTTATTCTCCTGGCGCGCACGCCCAATTGCAAGTGAACTTTCTGGTACATCTTTTGTAATGGTTGATCCAGCCGCGACATAAGCGCCTTTGCCAACTTTTACAGGTGCCACCAGATTGGAGTTGCATCCGACAAATGCATTATCTTCGATTGTTGTCTGATACTTGTTTTTACCGTCGTAATTCACTGTGATCGTTCCGCAGCCGATGTTGACATGTGTGCCGACTTCCGCATCACCAATATAGCTTAGGTGGGAAACCTTGCTTCCTTCTCCAAGACTTGACTTTTTAACTTCAACAAAATTGCCGATTTTTACATTGTCGCTGAGTTTGGATTCCGGACGGATATGTGCGAACGGGCCTACTGTCGTACCGGACCCGATGATGCTGTCCCGTACAACTGACGAATGGATGGTTGTATGATCGCCAATTTCACTATTGACGATATGACTATTCGGTCCAATGATACATTTATTCCCAATGACCGTCTGTCCTTCGATCATCGTGCCTGGTTGAAGAACTGCATCCTTGCCGATTTTTGCATCCGCGCTAATATACGTACTGCCTGGGTCGATGATTGTAACACCGTTTCGCATATGAGATTCTGCAATCCTCTGACGCATCACTCTTTCTGCCTCAGACAGGATGACCCGGTCGTTAATGCCGATTGTTTCACTGAAGTCATCCGTTACGTAGGCTGAGATTAATGCTTGTTCAGACTTTAGGATGCCGATGACATCGGGCAAATAATATTCGCCTTGTGCGTTATCGTTCTTCACTTTTTTCAAAGCTTCGAACAGGGCACGATTGTCAAAGCAGTATGTTCCCGTATTGATTTCGGTCACTTTCCGCTCTTCCGTTGATGCATCTTTGTGCTCAACATTGCGAAGGACGTTTCCTTGCTCATCCCGAATGATGCGGCCGTAACCTGTGGGATCGTCGGCATGCGCGGTCAGAATTGTCGCTTTCGCCTTCGTGTCGGAGTGGTGTGCAATCAATGCTTGCATCGTTTCCGATTTAATGAGCGGTGTGTCTCCGCAGACGACGAGCGTCATTCCTTCGAGTTCGCCTAGCCGGTCCTCTGCCTGCTGAACCGCATGTGCCGTGCCAAGCTGTTCTGCCTGTAGGGCATATTCGCTTTTGGCACCAAGTGTTTCTTCTACCATTTCTGCGCCGTGGCCGACAATCGTTACGATTTTATCCGCGCCGATTCCGAGGATATGGTCGACAACGTGTTCGACCATCGGTTTTCCACAGACAGGATGCAATACTTTATATAAATCGGACTTCATCCGCGTCCCTTGCCCTGCAGCTAGGACGATGGCATATGTATTCGTCATTTGCTGGCCTCCATCCATAATTTCATTATTGACTATAGCTGAAAATAATATAAATTTCAACTATCCCCCCTTGACAATGTAATGTAATTCTTTTAATATTGTTCGTTTCTTTTTTTATTTGTGTATGAAAATGGGAATTTCCACTTCAAGCGGTTGAGTTCCACCCAAATTCCTGCTGACCTTAGCAATAAAAAAGAAAAAAGCTGTCACAGAAAGTCATATTTACTGACTTCTGTACAGCCCATCGAACAGCGAAGGGTTCGATTTGCCTTAATTACCCTCGCAAAAGCCGTTCTTCGTTACAGCTTTCGATGCAATCCTTCTTTGAAATAAAAGAAGCCGTTACAGAATGACTTCTGCACAGCCTCTGTGATGCTTTTCAACTAGTATAACTTACGCTCCAGCCTCTTCGAGCACTCCTTTTTCCTCAACCATATGATACGCGGTTAGGACGGCGTCTTGGACTTTCATCCTCGCTGAAGTGTTGATCGGGTGTGCGACGTCACGAAATTCTCCTTCCGGCGTACGCTTGCTCGGCATCGCGACAAACAATCCGTCATTCCCCTCAATGACACGGATGTCATGTACGACAAACTCACCATCCAAGGTAATCGATGCGATCGCCCTCATCCGGCCGTCCGTCTCAACTTTCCTCAGTCTTACGTCTGTTACCTCCATTATTCCCCACTCCCTTTGTTGTTTCTCTAGCTTCAAACGCCGAGGCGTCCTGCGCTTTCGTTTTATGCTCAACGATTATATTCTACAAAAGTAAGCATTTCCCTTTTATTTTTACAAACTTTTTCTAAAAAACTTTTTTATCAACTTTTGGACACAAAAAAATGGCTGGCCTGCTCTTCATCCAAGCTGGCCGCCACTTATTATTTATTCCCCTGCAAGGGCGATAACTTCAATTTCGACAGTTGCATCTTTCGGCAGTCTTGCCACTTCCACTGTGGAACGTGCAGGAGTGTGGGAACCGAAATGTTGTGCGTATACGTCATTCAATGCTGCGAATTGGTTCATGTCCTTAATGAATACGGTTGCCTTGATGACTTGATCAAGGGAAGATCCCGCTTCTTCCAAAACTGCTTTCAAGTTGGCGAAAACTTGGTTCGTCTGCTCTTCGATCGTTCCTTCGACGAGAAGCCCGTCCGGCGTCATTGGAAGTTGGCCAGATGTATAAACCAGTCCATTCACTTTCACTGCTTGTGCATAAGGTCCAATTGCTTTTGGTGCATTTTCAGTAGCTACATAATTCATTCCGTTTTTCCACCCTTCTTGAAATAGTTTCCTTCTTCCAGTTCAATCGTACGATCCTTTTCATTCACCGCACGGAGCTTGACTAAGGACAAGTAATCGTCAACGAGCACTTCCTCCGTATGTTCCGCCTCTACTAAGACAGCGGTACCCGCAAGCTCGCAGTCGAACTCCTCCAATAAGTTCTTCATGCCGGCCATCGTTCCGCCCGCTTTCATGAAGTCATCGGTGATCAATACTCTTTTGCCGCTCTTCATGCTTCTCTTCGATAATACCATTGTCTGGATACGGCGTGTAGAGCCGGACACGTAATTGATGCTGACGGTCGAACCCTCCGTCACTTTACTGTCCCTACGGACGATGACAACAGGGACATTCAAATGGCGTGCAATCGCATGGGCAATCGAAATGCCTTTCGTCGCAACTGTCATAATGACGTCGATCTCCGTATCGCCGAATGCAGAAGCAAATACTTTACCGATGCGATCCATCATTTTAGGATCCCCTAAAAAATCGGTCATATATAAATAACCGCCAGGCAACAACCGATCCGATCGACCAAGATTTTCTTTAATAAGGGCGATCACTTCACGGACTTCCGTTTCGGAGACTTGCGGAATGTATTTCACTCCACCAGCAGCACCCGAAACAGTCATCAGTTTGCCTGTCCCATTCTCCTCGAAAGTCTCCTTGATGATTGTCAGATCTTCACTTATGGATGACTTTGCGGCATGATAGCGCTCGGAGAAGAAAGTGAGCGGTATGAGTGTATGAGGATTTTCCAATAGATGACGCGTCATATCGACGAGTCTTCCGCTCCTTTTCCACTTCATGATTAACAACCCCTAAACCCGAATGTTTTATCCGTAGATTACCATAATTATACGCCTTTAATCAAGCAGGAAACGTTCTCCCACCATTCTTACAGCATGAACTTCCTTGCAGAAGCCCTTTAGTCCATTGTAAATCCTTGAGACTCTTGCCTCCTGCCGGACGAATCCGAAAACGGTCGGTCCGCTTCCGCTCATCAATACTGCATCTGCTCCAAATTGTTCCATCTTTTCTTTTAAGACGACGACTTGCGGATGTAATTTCATCGTCACCGGCTCCAGGACATTTCCTAACGATGCACACATTTTGTTGTAACTTCCCGAATGCAATGCTTCAAGCATACCTGCTGTGTCAGGATGCTTGATGGAATTGACATCGAGGTTACGATAAATATCCGCCGTAGAAACGGAGATTGAAGGTTTTGCAAGGATGACCCAGCAATTAGGTGGTGCCGGCAAATGCTGGATCTTCTCTCCGCGCCCTTTCGCAAGCGCCGTCCCTCCATGTACGCAGAACGACACATCTGATCCGATCTTTGCACCAAGTTCCGCCAATTCATCTGCACTTAGCTGCAGGTTCCAAAGCCGATTTAAACCGCGTAATGTCGCCGCAGCGTCGGAACTGCCTCCCGCGAGACCCGCAGCTACAGGTATTTTCTTGTCGAGTGTAATCTCGACCCCGTCGCGAATGCCGTATTTCCGTCTCAATAAATCGGCTGCCTGATAGGCTAGATTTTTTCGGTCATTCGGGACGAACCGCTCGGACACCCTAATATTGATATGCCCGTCATTCGATGGGCGAAGCCAGACACGGTCAGCCAAATCGACTGTCGTCATGATCATTTCCACTTCATGAAAACCGTCGGGGCGTTTATGTAGGACATCGAGTGTCAGGTTGATTTTTGCAGGTGCTTTCTCATATAGCATCCAGCCCCCTCCATTCCAAGCTTGTCATTGTTCCCTATTTTACCATAGGGCGAATGGATTTCACCCTGAAAAATTACAAAAGTTATGAGTGGTTGCTAAGAGACGACAGGATTCATACGGAAACAGCCGGGGCAAAGGTATGAAAATGACAATATATCTTAGGGAGTGATGGATAACTTTCAGGAAAGACCGATACCTTTTCATGACAGTCTTTTGCCAATATGCGTTGATCCGCTAAAAGAAAAGAGCTGCACGGCGTCTAGTACGACATCCATGCAGCTCTTCCTTTGTCAGTCGTTCATGAGATGGGTGGATCTTAGCTGTCGTTCCGTTTTTCCGCCAATCCACGCTCCGCCATTTGAATGGCATACTTCACCATGTTTCCAGCGTCACGCGATTTGATGCCTCCCCAACCTTCCCGCTGAACAACATCGTAAAAGCCAAGCTCTTTCGCAATCTCTTCCTTCAAGTGCTCAGACATTATACTACGTCTTCTCGCCATTGGGTTTTTCCTCCTTATCGACTGACAACTCTAGTATGAGCAATGGGCATAAAAAAACACCTATGCGCATCCGTTAAGGAAGACATAGGTATTTTTTATAAAAAACAATACATGATTGCTATAAAAACCTATTTGATGATCAACGCAGTGGCGTCCCCATCATCCAGAACTGTTATTTCGACTGCTTCCGTCAAAATATCCGCGTAGCTGTAAGACACCCTTTCAAAAGCATTTTCATCCTGGTCCAGTTCAACAACAAAAACTGCCCGATACGTCTCACGAAGGACTCCGGCACGTTCGATTGTTTTCTTACGGCCGCCGTTTGCTCTTAAATGCAAACGTTTCCCCAAGTGAGCATCCAATGACTTCTTAATGTCCGCTAATGTTTTTGGCACGTCGCTTACACCTCACTGGATACTAGTATAACACTTTTAAAAAGTTCTGTCAATTAAAAGAAGAATTTTATCAGTAAAACCTTATTGATGTCAATTCTTTTTTCGTCCTATTCGACGAATTCACCCATTAATTCCCCTATTTGTCATGATTTTTTAAAATCCGCATGTAAAACATTCGACAAATCCCCGAACTCCTTAATCGATAATGTCTCACCTCTTCTGCCCGGATCCATGCCGATCCGCTCGAACGCCTCAAGAATTTGCTCCTTTTTCGCCTTTCCGTCAGGCAACGAGGATTGCAAATTGTTCAGCAACGTCTTCCTTCTTTGGACGAATGAACCTCTTGCCACCTCGAATAGAAAGTCTTCGTCTATTACTTCCACAGGAGGTTTTGTTTTTTTTGTGAGCTTCAGCACAGCTGATTCGACATTCGGTTGCGGAATGAAAACCGTTTTCGGCACTATCATCGATACTTCGGCATCCATGTAATATTGAACCGCGATTGATAATGACCCATATGCTTTCGTACCTGGAGACGCAGTAATACGATCTGCAACTTCCTTTTGCATCATGATCACCATGCCACGGATGGGTACTTTTCCTAGCAAAAACTTCATAATGATTGGCGTCGTCACATAATAAGGGAGATTCGCCACGACGACAATATCGTCGTATTCGCTAAATTGCTCCTCGACAATCTTATTCAAATCTGCTTCGAGGACATCTTGGTTGATGATCGTGACATTGTTATACGGCGACAATGTATCTTCCAACACAGGCAGCAGACGTCCGTCGATTTCAAATGCAACGACCTTTCCTGCAGTACGAGCCAAATGCTCCGTCAATGCCCCGATGCCCGGACCGATTTCGATGACTCCTGTCTTGTCCGTCAATTCGGCATGCGAAACGATGTTACGTAATATATTCGGATCGATCAAAAAGTTTTGCCCTAAGCTCTTTTTGAATGAAAATCCGTGCTTCTCCAAAATTTCCTTCGTTCTAATGGGCGTTGCAATATCTTTATTCATGGCCATCCTCCTCGTGCAGGACTTTCAATGCCTCCATTAATTGATGTTGCCCAATCCGGAACATTTCAAGTCTTTTTTTCAATCCTTTGCCGTTCACTTGTCCGATTTGCAGTATTTCACTTAGCCGGTCGCGCCTTTTTTTCGCATCGGGATGCCCAATAAGCCTTTCATCCAAAAGCATCCGCAAAGGAATGTCCTCGATTGGCTGGACATCGACTGAATAGACCGCTTCGAGTGCTTTTTGAATATCTTCATCCTTCGCATGCTCGATGCCAAGTCCTTGGCCGTTTTTTGCAATCGTTTTCGATTTATGCAAAAATGCGTGTTTGACTCCAGGAATCTGTTCTTCAATAATGGAGCGAATCCGCTTGCCCGGAAAGTCGGGGTCTGTAAATACGATGACTCCACGTGTCTCCTGGGCGTGGCGAATTTTATCCAACGTCTTTTCGTCGATTGCCGATCCATTTGTTTCAATTGTGTCGGCCCCTGTTGCTCTTTTGATTGCAATTGTGTCAGATTTGCCTTCGACGACGATGATTTCTTTTATGTTCACAGTGCCCCTCATTTCATTAGGTTACGTTTGTTTAATTTTACGTGTTGAATAGGCTCTTGTACAGGCAATCGAACAACGAAGGGTTTGATTTGCCGTATTTCTGCGCACTTTGCAGATATTAAGGCAGCCTTTGGTCAAAATCATGAAAAAAACCGCGGGACTGGTTAGCCCCACGGATCGATGTGGAAATAAAATAATTACTATGAAATTAGTCAATCACTTTTACTTTCACTGTACGACGGCCAAAATTGTATGCTGCCGACTTTGTTGGTACATGAAGATCAATCTTCTTCCCTTTGATTGCGCCGCCGGTATCCCCAGCGATAGCGTACCCGTATCCTTCCACCCATACTTTGGAGCCGAGCGGGATGACGCTAGGATCTACGGCGATCACTTTGAGATTCGGATTGGCTCTTAAGTCGATGCCTGTTGCCGTCTTCCCTGTACATCCGTTACAGTGCGCTGTATAGGCAGTAGCAGTTACATAGAATTCTTTTCCGCCTGATGGTGCTGCTGAGCTGCCGCGTGATACTGCGACATTGGATTTTTTATTGTATGCACTTGCAACAACCACTTTGGAACCGACCGCAACAATTTTCTTTTGCGGTTCCTTAATGACTTTCTCATTCAATAACGTTCGAGATACTTCCTTGCCATTCTCTTTGACAATTTCAAACTTGCGTTCAACAGACCCCTTCTTGCCTTCTTGGACAACTTTTTCGCGTCCTTTCAGCAATTTGGCATCACTCTTCGTTACAACCGCAAAGTTTGTTGGTTCTTCCACTACATCGGTGACCTTTTCTACACGTACGACTTCAACTATTGAACCCGGCTTCACGTATCCGTCCGCCTTCCGGTTCAGCTTGTCGTGTTCATTCAATTGAATGTTCTCTCTCTTTAAAAAGTCAGCGACCGTAGTCGAAGTTGACCACATTTGTTTCTCATTTCCGCCATCGATAAGCGTCAATTGGAACGCTTTTTGAACATTGATTCGTAGATCATCTTCTAGGTTTTCATCCAGATTTGGCATGACCTTATCATGTTCTGTAAGGTCCATTCCGGCAGCGGCCAAAATATCGCCGACTTTACGATCCGTAGTCCAAATCTTTTCGATTTCTTTTCCTGTATGAATTTCTACTTGCTTTGCCTGTTCCCACCTGATCGATAACCCTTCTTCGACCGGGGTATTCACTGAGGGTGTTACTAAATCGTGTTCAGCAACTTCGATATCTTGACTTGCAAGAAGTTGCCCAACTGTATGTGCAGATGTTTTTATTTCAATTTGCTCATCGTTCACATGAAGCGTGACCGATTTCTTAGATCCTTCGTAAAGAACAAGTGAAATGATTGAAACGAATAGCGCCAATGCAACAGCAACAGCTACTATTTGTTTACTCCTCAATGACATCGAGAACAGATTTTTCATGGTACTTTTTGTCATGAAAAAACTCCTCCTTTATCACTCGGCTGATTATAAAGGTTCCTTTTCAACGTGTCAACTCATTAGAACCTCAAGTCATGCGACTATGTATCGTTGAATTCAGGCAGGAAGCTATACAATCAGCCTTCGCATTATTTCGAAATACGGAAGATCTTTAAAGCATTTTCGGTCGTTCGTTTTGCCACCTCTTCAACGGAAATTTCTTTCAATCGCGCGATTTCTTCCGCCACAAGCGTGACGAGAGCCGGCTCATTCCGTTTTCCGCGATGAGGGTGCGGAGCAAGGTAAGGAGCATCTGTTTCAATCAACAAATGATCCAAAGAAATGTCTGTCGCAACTTGTTTCGGCATCTTTGCGTTTTTGAAGGTGACAGGTCCGCCAAGGGAGATGAGGAAGTTCATATTTATGCATTCTTTTGCAGTCTCGACGCTTCCGCCATAGCAGTGCATGATCCCGCCCGTAATGCCGGCATCCTCTTCTTTCAATATCCTGACGACATCCCCGGTAGCGTCACGATTATGAATGATAATCGGTAAATCGACTTTCTGTGCAAGCCTTATTTGCTTTCGGAACAATTCTTGCTGAACGTCTTTCGGAGATTTATCCCAATAATAATCCAGACCCGTTTCCCCGATGCCGACGACTTTCGGATGCGCTGCCAAGGACTCGATCCATTCCAAATCTTTTTCGGTACAATCAATGGCGTCTACTGGATGCCAGCCGATGACCGCGTAAATGAAAGGGTATTCCTCAGCCAGTTCCATCGCCTTCTCAATCGTCACACGATCGAAGCCGACGACAACCATTGTGTTGACCTCCGCATCAATAGCGCGTTGAATGACTTCTTTAACATCTTCTTCATATTGCTCTGCATTCAAATGGACATGAGTATCGATATACATTTTGCGTCTCTCCTCACAAGCTTCATTCTATTTCAATGAAATATGACTTTCGTTACAGTATGGTGACAAATTGGTTAAAAGATAAAGACGGCGCCTCTATTAAGAAACGCCGTCCTTTTCAATTACTTTACTTTTGCGCCGTTTTCCATAGATGGATCAACGGTTGCCAATTTCAAAACGCCATTTGACTCGCCCGATAAAATCATACCTTCGGATAATTCGCCGCGTAATTTCACCGGCTTCAAATTGGCGACAACAATGACTTTTTCACCGATCAACTCTTCCGGTTCATAATGCTCGGCAATGCCGGAGACGACTTGGCGTTTTTCACTGCCTAAATCGAGTTGGAATTTCAATAGCTTGTCCGCTTTTGGAATCCTCTCACACGCAAGAACGGTCGCGACACGCAAATCAATTTTTGCAAAGTCATCGATCGTGATTTCTTCCGTTTCGTCTTCGACTTCAGCCGGCTTTTCCTCCTGCTTTTCTTTTGGCGCAGTAATAGCCATTTGGTCACGGATATAGACGATTTCCACTTCCGGATCTAGACGAGGGAAGATCGGAACTCCCTTTTCCACAACTTTCGTCCCTGCAGGAATAACATCGAAATCACCTAACGTTTCCCACGCAAGCATTGTTTCATCCAATCCGAGCTGTTCAATGATCTGAATCGGTGCCTTCGTCATGAACGGCTGCAATAGAACTGCAATTTGGCGAAGTGATGCTGCAAGATGAGCCATGACGGATGCCAATTTCGCTTTATCCGCCTCTTCTTTTGCAAGCACCCACGGAGATGTTTCATCGATATATTTATTCGTCCGTGAAATGATTGTCCATAACTCCGATAGGACAACGCTGAATTGCATCTTTTCCATCGAAACTTCATATTTCTCGATTGCGTTCTTCGTGAAGTCACGCAGTACATTGTCGAATTCGGTCGGCTCAAGCCCCTCTGTAGGAATGACGCCGTCGAAATACTTATTGATCATAGATACCGTGCGATTCAACAAGTTGCCAAGGTCATTGGCCAAGTCGTAATTTGTCCGCTCGACGAATGATTCAGGAGAGAATGTTCCATCTTGTCCAAACGGCAATTCACGAAGAAGGAAATAGCGTGTCGCATCCAATCCGTAACGCTCCACGAGCATTTCAGGGTAGACGACATTCCCCTTTGATTTCGACATTTTACCGTCCTTCATCATAATGAAGCCGTGTGCAAACACTTTTTTCGGCAAAGGCAGATCAAGTGCCATCAGGAAAATAGGCCAATAAATTGTATGGAAACGGACGATATCTTTTCCGACGACATGTACGTCTGCAGGCCAGTATTTATTGAATAGAGTTTCATCATCAGAGCCGTATCCGAGCGCTGTGATGTAATTCGTCAATGCATCGACCCAAACATAAATGACATGTTTTGGATCTCCTGGTACTTTTATGCCCCAATCGAATGACATACGGGAGACGGATAAATCTTCAAGGCCCGGTTTGATGAAGTTATTGATCATCTCATTTTTCCGTGATTCCGGTTCAATGAAATGCGGATTGTCTTCGTAAAATTGTAGAAGTCGGTCCGCGTACTTCTGCATGTTGAAGAAGTATGATTCCTCTGCTACCCTTTGCACCGGACGATGACAGTCAGGACAGTTGCCATCTTCAAGTTGAGCCTCGGTGAAATATGACTCACATGGGACACATTTCCATCCTTCATACTCGCCTTTGTAAATATCACCATTGTCGAGGAACTTTTTAAAGATTTTTTCGACAGCCGCTTTATGACGATCCTCCGTTGTTCTAATTAAATCATCATACGAGATGTCCATCAGCTTCCATAAATCAATAGCAATATCCGCGATACGATCAACGTATTGCTGCGGAGGAAGGCCTTCCTCTTCTGCTTTCTCCTGGATCTTCTGTCCGTGCTCGTCCATTCCCGTCAGGAAGTGGACGTCGAATCCACGCAGTCTTTTATAGCGAGCCATCGCATCGGATGCTACGGTCGTATAAGCAGTTCCTATATGAAATTTCCCACTCGGGTAATAAATAGGAGTCGTAATGTAAAATGTTTTTCGCTGTTCAGCCACCAAAATACCTCCTGTGTTTCAATCTATACTAACCATTTTATCTAAAATTCAACAAAAGCGCTATGTAGACACCTAGAAATTCGTTAATCCCCTCATAAACCTCTTTATACACGCATAAATCGTCTAAAATGCTCATAAACATGCAAAGCACGTGTTAAACGCCTGTAAGCACCCACAAACCGCTCCAACTGTGCATAAATGCCGAAATCTATTCATTATTAAATTTCCTTAATAATGCTCAACTCGTCTTTCGCTTCCATTTCCCTAAATCTCAGTTGGAATGGCTACTTATTACCTCAATGACAATATAAAAGTTAAATATCAAAAGTCCTGTTTTCATCATCCAATCTATTATTCTCTACATAATATTAAGAAGGTTTTATTGACGTTAAATGGAAGAGTTGGTATGATATTTGATAGACAAGAGAAATATGTCGAATTTTGACGAAAATTTAATCGTTTAGGAGGAATTCTTGTCATGAAATCTACAGGAATCGTTAGAAAAGTCGACGAGCTAGGACGTGTCGTCATTCCAATCGAGCTTCGCCGTACACTTGGAATTGAGCAGAAAGATGCTTTAGAAATCTATGTCGATGATGACAAAATTATCTTGAAGAAATATATGCCAAATATGACTTGTTCTATTACTGGCGAGGTGTCCGACAATAACTTGCAACTTATTGACGGAAAGCTAATTTTAAGCCCGGATGGTGCTAGACAACTCATTAAAGAGATTGAAGAGAAGATAAAATAATATTATCCTATCAATAATAATTTAAATCCAGAACAAATAACCGTTCTGGATTTTTATTATGAATTTTCGTTTATATGGTACTCCTGATAAACATCCCTTTTAGGTAGTCCTCTTTCAGATGCCACTAATTTAATCGCTTCCTTCGATGAAATGTTTTCCTTTTCCATCACCATTTCCACATGGGTTGGAATGCTTATATCCTTCCACCAATTTTCAGCCACTTCTTCTACATTCTCATTCCCTGCAATGACGATACAAAATTCCCCTCTTATTTCATTTGATTCCACCCAAGAAACGGCTTCCTCAAGCGATCCGCGGAGAAATTCCTCATACCGTTTCGTCAATTCCCTCGCCAGTACGATTTGGCGCGAACCTCCGAATGCTTCGGCAAGTGATTTGACCGTTTCCTTCAAGCGATGGGGCGCTTCATATAGTAGCAAAGTCTCCTCCTTCTGCTTCAGCTTTCGCAATTGCTCGTTGCGCTCCTTTTTCTGTCGCGGCAAAAATCCGAAGAACGAGAAGGGCTGCGTTTGGAGCCCCGAAGCTACTAATGCACTGATGGCAGCATTGGCTCCAGGAACTGGAACGACATCGAATCCCTCTTGAATCGCTTTCGTAGCAATATCATTACCTGGATCGGATATACACGGCATTCCCGCGTCACTCACCAAGGCGACAGTCTTTCCTTCCGCCAGTAACGACAGAATTTTTCCCCCGCCCTTTTCGAGATTATGCTCGTGGTAACTCATAAGCGGTGTCTTAATGTCGAAGTGATTGCAAAGCCTGATCGTATTTCTCGTATCTTCCGCTGCTATCATATCCGCTTCCTGAAGAATTCGGATTGCACGGAATGTCATGTCTTCCAAATTACCAATCGGCGTCCCAACGAGAAATAGCTTCGCATCCTCCGCTTCAGCGCTTTTCTGTGATTTCATCGATACGTTGCCCCTTCCTTATATATCGTTCCTTTGCAGGCCTCGTTAATTGTTTGAACTGATATTCAGCCCGCATCGCATCCTGCTTCGTTTCATAGCTTTCCCGGTAAATGAGGCGAACCGGAAGCTTGGCACGCGTATATTTTGCACCTTTTCCTTCATTATGGGTACGGATGCGCTTCTCCAAGTCATTTGTATAGCCGGCATAATAAGAGCCGTCATTGCATTCAAGGACATAGAACAGATGCTCATTCATCTTGTCCATATAATAAAAGCCTCACTTCTTCTGTATACTCCCCATTTTCTCCATAGACATAAAGGGGTGACAATATTTTCAAGTCTGGCTTGCCGTCTTTTATTCCTTCTATTAGCAACGTATTGGCTTCTTTGCCTTCCTTCGGGTACACGAAACGGATCCTTTTCGGTTCCAACCTGTTCGCACGCATCGCTGTTACAATGTCTAGCAGCCTTCCGGGTCTATGAACAAATGCCGCTTTCCCACCTTGCTTCAACAACTCACTCGCGGACTTTACAGCTTGTTCAAGTGTCAGACGGATTTCATGTCTAGCAATAGCGACATGCTCTTTTAAGTTTTTCTCGCTCGCTTCACTCGCAGGGAAATAAGGTGGATTGCAAGTAACCGTATCATATTTTTCATAGCCGATCTTGCCTGAAATTCCGATTACGTCGTCATTTAAAATAGAAATCCGTTCATCTAATCCATTATAGCCAACACTTCGCCGTGCCATATCCGCAAGTCTCTCCTGCAGCTCAACTGCAATAATATCGGCATTGGTCCGGGCACTTAAGAAAAGTGGGATTGCTCCGTTGCCCGCACATAAATCGACAATCTTCCCCGAACGGATCGGCACATACGCAAATTTTGCCAGTAGGACGGCATCGAGTGAAAATGAAAAGACGGAAGGACTCTGAATGATCCTTAAGTTTTCCGCCAATAGATAATCCAGTCGTTCATCGTCCTTCAATAAATTCTCCATATCTTCTCCTCCGGTTGAATTAAATCTTCTTCTATAAAACCTTCGCTATATAAGATAAAAAAAAGAAACAGACATTCTTATACAGCGTTGCATCGGACGCTTTCAGCGGGCACGGCTTCAATCTCCTCGGTAGTTGCTCCCAAAGCTTTCTCTTTTGGGACCATAAGCTACAGCGTTGGGAACACCGGCTGAGGCAACGCCCGCGGAAAGCGAGTGCTGGAACGAAAAGAAACTGTCCAGTTATAGACAGAAAAGAGCCGATGCCTACGTAATTATAGGATCGGCTCATCTCATGCATTCTGTTTGCTCAGGAAGGATAGGCAGAACAAACAATCTTCCCCTTTACGGCTGCTTCCATAATGGACATTACAGACGTGATATCCTTCATTATATAACCTGGCCAAGTTGTCCACCCCTTCGCCGATATCGACCTTATGGGGCTTAACAGGCGGTCTTTGTTCATCTATCAATTGGGTTTTGTCAGTCAGTTCTTCAAGCCGTGTCCGGAGATGATGGTTTTCCAGTTGAAGTGAGTGGTTCTCTTCCGTCATCTTCGCCACAAATCCAATAAGTTCCCGGAATTGCTCATGCATGGCTTCGAGCTGCTGCTCAAACTCCATTACTCTGTCGAGAAAGTTCCCTTCTTTCAACTATTTCACCCCATCATTTCGTCAATTGAGCTACTGAGTTTTTTCGACTCTCTATTTCTTCCCATGAATATTCCAAGACCTGTTCCTGATCCGCTAAATTCACTTGCAAAATTCTCTCAAGCAAATTCAAGCCAACCACTTTTCCTGGTCCTTCAGGCGTCTGCACCCGCTCGCCGATATCAGGCATGAGGGCTTTTGCCTCTTCATATTCATCGTTTTCGTATTTTAGGCAGCACATAAGGCGGCCGCATAATCCGGAAATTTTTGATGGGTTGAGCGATAAGTTCTGATCTTTGGCCATCTTGATGGAGACAGGTTCAAAATCGCCCAAGAATGTCGAACAGCAGAGCATTCTTCCGCACGGTCCAATTCCTCCAAGCATTTTCGCCTCATCACGGACACCGATTTGACGCAACTCGATGCGTGTACGAAAAATTGCGGCAAGATCTTTTACGAGATTCCGGAAGTCGACTCGTCCTTCCGCTGTGAAATAAAAGACGATCTTATTACGATCAAACGTGTATTCCACATCGACAAGCTTCATATCCAGTTCATGCTCCCGTATCTTTTCGACACATTTGCCGAAGGCTTGCTCGGCATCTGCCCGGTTTTCATCCACTTGGAGTTGGTCTTCCATAAGTGCCTTGCGGATAATTTTCTTAAGTGGTAAGACGACGTCATTTTCATCGACTTCCCTCACAGGACTAGCAACTTTTCCGTATTCGATCCCACGGGCTGTTTCCACGATGACATAGTCACCGACAGTAAGCGGATAATCGAGCGGATCGAAATAATATATTTTACCCGCTTTTTTAAAGCGGACACCTACAACATTATACAAGCGTTAACCCCTCCTGCAAATTGAGCACCAGCTGTTCCATTAAAAGCGTTCGGTTCATATTGCCGTACAGCTTTTTCTTCGCTTGTAGAACCGCTTCCATATTGGATGATAGGCGGCTGTAAGTCATCTTCATTGAAAGACCACGGAAAATCTGTTGCTGATCGGGAAACGACAACTCCGATTGCAGCCCAGCTTTCATCGAGACGATATCACGGTATGCATAGAGAAGCAAGTCGAGACCACGTTCTACATCTTCCTTCTCTTTCATTGCCGGCAACCATTCAGATTGGATGAATAGAAGCGCTTCGTTTACATTGCGATCTGATGCTTCAATCAATTTTAACACTGTTTTTCGCATGTGTGCAAATTGATCATTTTCCGCAAGCTCTTTCGCTTGCGCGATATCCGCTGTCATCATTGTAACCGTCGCAGCCATCGATGCAGTAATTCCTGCATCGGTCAATTTTGCAATCAACTCTTCCCTCTGAGGCGGAAGAAAACTGACGCGCTGGCATCTAGATTGAATCGTCGGGAGAATTGACTGATACGAATCAGTCAGAAGAATCGCAGTCACTTCCCCTTCTGGCTCCTCTAAAAACTTCAACAATGTATTAGCAGCCGACACATTCATCCGATCCGCGCGGGAGATGATATACATTTTACGCCCTGGCTCGTATCCTTTTCTCGTCATTTTCATGATCAAAGAAGACATTTGCTCTTTTTTGATGTCTTGTCCATCTGGTTCGATTTTCGTCACATTCGGGTGATTTCCTGATGCTACCCGTTTACAATTACTACATGTTTCACATGGAACAGCATTTTCGGGATTTTCGCAAAGTAATAATTTTGCAAAATGGATGGCTGCCTCTTCTTTTCCAGTACCCGCCTCGCCATCGAAGAGATAGGCGTGGCCAATCCGGTTATTCCGGTAGGTCGCTTCAAGTCTGTCGATGACGGCCTTCTGCCTCCGCTTGATGCTATTTTCCATGCTTGTACCTCCTTGCCACAAAAAACGTGTAAAACACGCACTCATCTATATAGATTAATGAGAAGCCCTTTGATTTCTCCGATTTTCCCTAGCAACTCGACAGACGTATGCTCATCATTCAATAAAGCTTCCGCCAATTCAATGAGCTTTTCGTCAATCGTCTGGACTGTTTTCAATCTTCTTCCTTCTCCGAATTGATTCCACGTATGTGATTGTTTCAATCCCATTCCGGATTCAACCGACTCTTTCAAGAAACGGCGGATGAGCATCTTAAATTTTGCCATATCCCTTAAATTCCGTGAACGGGCAAGACGGTCCCCTGCCGAAGAAATATCCCCAAGAAGTCTTGTAATCTGTTCCCCGTGCAAGCGTTCTTCCTGTTTCAGAACCATTTGACCAAACCGGGCGCTTCCTTGCGTCGTACGCAAGGGATCATTTCTGAATTTATCAGGCCCGGTCCGATACTCTCCATTCACTTTCATTACTATATCACCTCATTTCATCAGAAGTGATGAAATTGTTCAATCGGCAAGACGAATACCGTAGCGCCGCCCACTTCCACCTCTACAGGGTAGGGAATATAAGAGTCGGCGTTGCCGCCCATCGGTGAAACGGGGGCAACCATCTGATCGCGCGAACGGCAATTTTCGCGGATTAGTTCTAAAGCTTTCGGAACGAGGCTGTCATCCGTTCCGATGAGGAAAGTTGTGTTTCCTGAACGTAGGAACCCTCCTGTACTGGCTAGTTTCGTAGCACGAAAATCATTTTTCGTCAACGCCGCAGACAAACGGTTGCTATCTTGGTCCTGTACAACTGCCACAATCAATTTCACGGTACCCTCTCCTTTTAGCTTTTTTATATTATTTTACGAATACTGTTGATAAGCAATCATTTTCCAAATCAAGAGGTTAAAAGACCTCTACTACATTATATCATGAATCCTGTTTATTAATGAGTTGAGAACTTATAATTTTCCAAACATTTTCAGTTACTTCAGATAATGGTTTGCTGGCGTCTGTGCTGATGATGCGATCAGGGAATTGTTTGAGCAGTAATTGGTATCCTTCGTAAACCTTTTTGTGAAACTGTAAGGTTTCGTTGTCCAATCGGTTTTGTTCCCGCTCGCCGCTATTAGCAATTCGCTGGAGTCCTTCTTCCGGTGAGATATCGAAAAAGATGGTTACGTCGGGCATTGTTCCTCCGATGGCAAATGAGTTGATCGTCATGACTTCCTCCATGCCAAGTCCTCTTGCATAGCCTTGGTAGGCGAGTGAGCTGTCGATGAAACGGTCGCAGAGGACAATTTTCCCTTCATCCATTGAAGGGATGATTCTTTCGACAAGGTGCTGTCTCCGTGCCGCGGCATATAGGAGCGCCTCTGTCATGCCGTCCATTTCCTGATGTTCATTGTCGTGAATAATTTCCCGGATTTTTTCAGAGATGCGGATGCCTCCCGGTTCTCGGGTTAATATGGCCTTTTCGCCTTCTTGCTCTAACCTCTTATATATTTCTGCAATGACAGTTGTTTTCCCTGCCCCTTCAGGTCCTTCAAATGTAATAAATTTTCCTTTTGACATGTTTGATTCCTCCGACCTTCATTTCAATACAAATAGCTCTTTTTCGGCAAGACGAACAGTGCCTTGGAACCTTGCTCCGACCTTCATTAATGCCGATAATTCTTGGATGTGGCTTTCCTTGATCTCCTCGCCTTTAACCAATAACGGGATGCCTGGCGGATATGGGATAACAGATGCCGCTGAAATGCGTCCTTCTGCTTCATTCATCGATATCCATTCAGTTTCCATGTCTGTTATAGAAATTGGAGGGTATGCAAGCGTGGAGATGCCATCTGGCCAAGCAGCTAAACTTATTGAAATAGGGGTATCTCCTACTTTACCCAAGTTAGTGACTGCTGCAACCATTTTTTCCTTCCAAGCTTGTAATGGAGGAGTGAATTGTTCATTCCACAATGGTAGTATGAATAATATTTGGTACGTATCTGCGAGCTCCGCGTATATCCCTTCTGCTTCAAGAGCTGCTTGCAATGCGAATCCGGAATGCCCTTCAGCGCGTATTAACAGCTTTAATGGATCGTCCGTCTCCACAATCTCCAGGCGATCGATCCTCTTCAGCATCTGAATAAATGAGAATCGTAGCGCAACAAAATTACGTTTATCGTTATCCTTGTAGGAAGCAACGTATGCCCTCGCATCATCTAAGGAGGCCATAATTACATAAGACGGACTGCTGGATTGCAGCATCTGTAAGTAATGTGCAATTTTCTTTTCCGATATGTGATCCGATCGGACGTGCAGGAAAGATCCCATTGTCATGGCCGGTAACGTCTTATGTGCGGAGTGCACGACGACATCCGCCCCCATTTCAATCGCAGAGCGTGGAAACGGCTCGCCGATGATGAAATGCGCTCCATGCGCTTCATCAACTAAGACAGGGACAGAACGAGAGTGGCATAGTTCGATGATCTCCCTTAGCCCCTCCCCTGCGATGCCGTAATATGTCGGGTACGTCAAGACGACGGCTTTCGCATGAGGATACGCAGCGAGCGCTCTTTCCACCTGATCTGGAGTTAAGACGCCTGGAGTACGAGTATGCGCATCCCACGGTGGGCTGAGCAGTACTGGACGGGCTCCTGTCAATTCGATCGCATGGAAGACCGATTTATGGGCATTGCGCTGAACGATTATCGTGTCGTCCGCCCGGCAAGCAGCATAGATCATCGCCAAATTGCCAACCGTTGAGCCATTGACGAGGAAAAAGCTCCTGTCTGATCGGTATAGGTCGGAAAGAAGGCTTTCGGCTTCTTGAATAACCCCTTCCGCTTCATGAAGATCATCTAATCCGGTAAGCTCGGTAAAGTCGTATGTTAGTGCTTGCCTCATTTTATGGGGCAGCCCTGATAAAAGTCCATGCTTGTGCCCCGGTACGTGAAATGAAACCGGGGTCTGTTCGTTGAAATATTGTAACGCCTGCACAAGCGGGCGATCATTTTGATTCATTTAACGTTCCACTTCCTTTATCTGATTCTATTATAAAGGAAGTCTGTCATTGAAGGGTGAACTCTTTATCAGGAATTGAAAAAAGCCGGATTTCTCCGGCCCAGCCTGTTGACAAACGCTCGCATCCGTTGTTGCTCGTTTCGCTCGTCCGCTCATGAACTTTAGTTCTATTCGCGTCTTCGCTCAACTTCGCGCCTAGGCTGACAAGCGCTTTCAATCAGGCTGGGGAAGTCCCTGGCAATTGCTATTTGTCTTAAAAAGCATGTTTTATTCTCGACAAACCGATGGAAAGGAATACGATTGCAAACCCAAGCAATACAATGAGCGGCATGACGATATCCCCAATATTGCCGCCTTCCGAAATGAGCGTCGTAAATCCTTCCATTGCCCATGTCTGCGGAATGACTTTGGCGATTTTCTGCATAACGTCCGGCACGATGCTAATTGGCCAATAGACGCCGCCAAGCATGCAAGTCGAAATAATCACCAATGTGCCGATTGCGTTCTGCTGCTCGACCGTCTTCACGAAGCCTGCTATCGCCATACCGAGACCGACGACACAAAGGAGCAAGGCCGTGACGAGGAAAATCAATGCTACTGGTGTTCCCCAGTTGACGTCAAATAATATGGACGATAGCAAGATAAGAAGGAAAAACTGTATCCAGCCGACAATGAAGAACGATAAAAAATAGCCAAACAGCACTTGAAGACGGGTGACGGGTGTCGTAAACAATCTCGACCAAATACCTGTCTGCCTTGCCTCTAGCAGTATACCTGTCATCGAAAGCATCATAATCATAACGAACATGATTGAAAATCCTGCGGAGCTATAGGAAATGCCAGTTACCGGATTCCCCGAGGATATACTTGTTTGTTGTTCAGTCCAAACTTGGATTTGACCCCCATTATCGGTGATCCGTCCGTAGACAGATTCCCAGCTTTCATCAAAATAAGAACTTCCCACCTGTGCCGCCGCAACGTAAACGCCTACACCTTGTATCACCTGATTTACTTGTTGTTTGACGAGAGGCGCGGTTGCCATGCCGGGTGAAGATTGAAAACTGATGGCCGGCTCTTCATTGCGCAACTTAGATGCAATTCCTTTTTCCAATCTTACAATGCCCTGTACCTCTTTACTCGCCAATAACTCCTCTGCCTCGCTTGCTGCAACAAGCTCATACGTGATCATTCCATCGAGCATTAATCTCTGAATGATGTCCTTGGAAAGCGCCGTCTGTTCCTCGTCGACCAATGCGATCTGTAACGAATGAACCGCATCTTTTCCAAAAATGCTTCCGAATAAAAAAGTGAATAACAGCGGCATCGCGAACATTACGACTAACGCCGATTTTTTCTTGAATGTCCGTTTGATTTCAAACAGGCAAATCGATAAGATTTTCTTCACCCCGCATACCTCCTATGCAATCCGGCGTTTAAGCCGGAGGGAACTGATGAAAATGGATCCAACCCCTATACCGAGCAAAACCACTGCCGGCAGCCATAACGTGGACCATGCTGTTCCTGTCATGATCGAAGTGAAGCTCGTCAATGCCCATGAATTCGGCATTGCCATGGCAATTTTCCGCATTGCTTCAGGGAACAAGGAGAGAGGCAACATCGAGCCTCCAATCAGTGCCATTACTTGAACGCCTATGGTTCCGACGATATCCGCCATTTTCTCGTTCGACGTGAATGCTGCTACAACCATTGCCAATCCAGCTACCGAAAAAATATAAAAGAAGGTGATAAAAAGGATTTGCAGGATGGACGGACCCCAGTCGACCTTCAACAGGAAATGAGTGGCTCCTATGAAGATTAAAAATTGAATCCATGCAAATAGTAACGTGCCGATGAATTTCCCAGCCAGTAAGGAATGGACGGAAGTCGGTGTCATCATTAATCGTGACAGCGTTTCACTCCGCCTCTCCTGATGAAATGACTTTCCGCCCGCCATTGCGTTGAATAAAAGGAACATCGCCGCCATGGCCGCAGCATAGTACTTCATGGAGCTTACCGATTCTTCTTCAGGCGGCTCACTTACATAGGATCGTTGTTCATTCACCACTTTCCCTATCGAAGCGGCAAGGTCATATTGGATGGCCTCCCTATCGTCCGATGACAAGACTGCCGCCTCCGTCAAAATGGCACTTGTCGAATTTGTAATTGCTTGCGACATGTGAGCGAACGTTTCGATCAACTGCTGAATGACGATCGCTTCCGTTTCTTGCCCGGATATTGGCAGGATGACTGCACGGTCCTCCGTTCCAGTGCCCCATCCATCAGGAAATAACAAGCCGACATGCACTTCCTGTTCATCCATCCAATCCATAAGTTGCTTCTCCGACTCCGCCAGTTCGACTGTGATGGCAAGCCCATCATCATCCAGTGTCCGGATGATGATGTCGGACATTGCGTCTGTTCCAGAGGAGTAGACGCCTAAAATCGTTTCGGGCATACTAACGCTTCCCATCACCCCTTTCAAGGCGGAACCTAAAATGACTGTTAACAAAATCGGCATGAGAATCATCATCAGAATGGCTTTACGGTCTTTCAAGTGGATTTTCGCATCTTTAACGGCTATCAAAAGGCTCTTCATTTCAGTCCCTCCTATTCACGCAAAGAGCGTCCCGTTAATTGCAAAAATAACGTTTCCAAATTAGCTTCTTTAAGCTGCATATTGTGTATCGTCATCCCTGATCGACTCGCTAGCAGAATGATATCCGAAACTATTTCCATTTTCGACTGCAAATGCACATCGATTTCCTCCGAGGCTTGGACAGTAACCTTTGCCACTCCGATTAGCTTCTTTACTTGTTCAATAAATGTGGGGTGCAATGAATCGACTGTAAGCTTCAACACGGTTCCTCCCGCTAAACGATTGCTCAAATCCCTTTTCGTGCCGCTTACGATGAGCTTGCCTTCATCAATGATCGCAATCCGCTTGCAAAGAAATTCGACTTCTTCCATATAGTGACTCGTGTAAATGACAGTCATTCCTCGTTCATTCAATGCTTTCACCGTCTCTAAAATATGATTCCTCGATTGGGGATCAATGCCGACTGTCGGTTCGTCCATAATGAGCAGCTGCGGCTCATGCATGAGAGCAGCCCCAATATTGATGCGCCTCTTCATCCCGCCTGAAAAGGTTTCGATGCACCCTTTCGCCCGTTCGGTGAGCCCTACGATTTCAAGCACTTCCTTCGCACGGGATTTCGTCTTTTTGCTGGATAACCCGTACATCTTCCCCCAAAACATTAGGTTATCGAGCGCTGACATCGTCGGATAAAGTGCGATGTCTTGCGGAACAACTCCTATCATCTGTTTCGTTTCCTTCAGATGTTTGCCTACAAGCTTTCCATTCATCCGGATTTCACCGGATTCATACGGAATCAGCCCGCATATCATCGAAATGAGCGTCGACTTTCCCGCGCCATTCGGACCAAGCAAGCCGAATGATTCTCCTTTTTCAACCTGAAATGATACCCCTTTAATGACCTCGTCTGCATTAAAACTCTTTTTCACATTCGAAAGTGTAAGCAATCTCCGCAGCCCCTTTCTTTACTTCCATCTTAATAAGGAATTCCTTTTTTTACATCGAGCGCGCGATAGACTTTAAAGGCATGAAAAAAACGGCATCGATATGCCGTTTATCACGTACGTATGCAAAAAGTAATGTCAAAACCTCGTTATTCCATAACGGACGGCGTAAATAGCCGCCTGCGTCCGATCACGGAGCCCAAGCTTTTGAATGACATTGGAAACATGGTTCTTGACCGTCCCTTCGGTAATGAACAACGTATCCGCAATTTCCTTATTATTCATACCTTCGCCAAGATGAGTGAGAACTTCCATTTCCCGGTCAGATAAGTCTTCTATTCTTTCCGGCATTTTAATGGGGCTGCTATGATTTTTCATTCTAAGCTCTGCCAGCACTTGCGAAGTGAACTCCTTCGGCAATACGACACCGCCATGATGGACGGTAAGAACCGCTTGGACAATCGTATCTGTCGGCATATCCTTCAGCAAATACCCACTCGCCCCTTCTTCAAGTGCATCAAAAATATATTCACTGTCATTAAAAGTCGTCAAAATCAATACTTTCACATCAGGCAGACTGTCTTTTAGTAGCCTTGTCCCTTCAACACCGTTCACGCCGGGCATCCGAATATCCATTAACACAATATCCGGGAGAAGCGCAACCGCTTTTTGCAACGCATCACTACCATCCACGGCCGTTCCGACAACCTCAATCTCTGGCCGTAAGCCGAGCAATGTGCCGAGCCCTTCTCTTACTAACGGTTGGTCATCGACGATCATGATCTTGATCATACTTATACCCCCACTTCCTTCTGTTGAAATGGCAATGCAATATAAATCCCGAAGCCTTCCCCCTCCACGCTTTCGATTGCAAATGAACCTCCATGCTCCGCAACCCGTTCCTTCATATTAATCAACCCAAAATTCGGGTGAATATTCTTCTGTCCGATTCCATTGTCCTTAATCGTCAAACGGACTTCCTTTTCCGTTACAAAAATCTCTACAAGGCAAACATCTGCATTCCCGTGCTTCTTTGCATTTGTTAGACCTTCCTGTATAACCCTTTTAATCGTCGGCTCCAACGACTTGGGAATTGAAGAGAATTCACCTTTCACTAAAAGGCGTGTTTCCATAAGCGTCATCGTGGAAAACTCATCAAGCAGCTCCTGCAACACCTTGTGGAAGGAAATTCCCCGATCGTCCTCTTTCAATGTCCTGACCGACACTCGAAGTTCATGAAGGGAATCCCGTGTCAACTGCTCGCAGAGGGCAATCACTTCTTTCGCTCTTTCTGCATCTCTTTCTGCCATCTCACGAGCCACTTGCAACTGGACAACCAATGCCGTCATTTTATGGCCGACTGTATCGTGGATTTCTCTCGCTATCTCATTCCGCTCCCGAATGGCCGTCAACTGCTCCACTTGTTCGGCATACTCCCCCAATTGCCTGTGCGCAGCCTGCAAAGCTTCATGCGACTCATTCAACTGCCCATATTGAAGCGAAATCGTCTCTTTCGCATGATGGAAATTTCGAATGAGGCTCCCGACGAATGCACCATAAAAGACGAACATTCCGTTGACAATATTACTTGAGAGAGAGAATCCACCAGTCTGAAGATAGATCCGTAAGCTGATCATTATCCATACTGCGATAAACAGACCTGAAAAAAGACTAAGAAGCTTTTTTTGATCGTATAGTATAAAAACGGTTGTGGACAAGATGCCGAAAAAGATTAAGTACAAGTATCCGCTCTCGGCAAATAAAAAGCCGAATCCCGTAATGATAATAAAGTCAATTGAAGAACAGAGAATCCGTGTCTTCTCTCGAACGTTAGCCATTTGAATAAAATGACTAATGATGAAAATAGGAATGGCAACAATTATATAGGTCGTCCGGAAATCCTCAATTCCACTCGTCATTTGAAGAAAATAAGCACTCAGAATGACGAGCATCAGGACTCTCACTAATGAGAATAAAAACAAAGAGAAACTTTTCATGCACACTCCTCCAAACATTTATTCATCGGTCCGTTTTTATGCATCTAATAATCTAATCATGAACTACATAATTTCTTAAAGCAATAGTATCCTTTTAGTAACTATAGTTGGAGTGAAATAAAAATGAATGAAAGTTGCTAGAATTGATATGGAGAATAGGCTTTATTTTAAATAAGGGAGAGGATTTTTTGAAGCTGAAAACTTGGGGATGTATTGTTTTTTGTTTGTTTGTTCTCATTATTGGTTGTTCTAGAAATGAGCTAGTTGAAAGCAAAATTCAATTCCCTGAAGACATTCCAAACTTTGTAGCAGAGAGTGATGTAGAAAAAATTAATTGGGAAAATAAAGCAGTTACATTCAATGGAAATATAATCGGTAATGAAAATAAATCAGGCGTAATTGGTGCTGACATGCCAAGCATTACTACCAAACAAAAGTGGATGTGGCATCTTTGGGGGATTGAGGATCCTGCAGCAACCAATCTAACGGTCGTTGGTTTCCACAGAGATTCGGGCACTATCCATAAAATATTAACATCAGGTTGGATGACAGGCTTAGGAGGAGCAAATAATGGAGCAGATGCACACGCACCTTCCAATGTACGCATTCCTGAGCGAGGGGAATGGGCAATATTGCTTTATACCGATGAAGAATTATTTGATGTATTGATCTATGAAATTAATGAATGATGAGTCTACTTAATTTCAAACACAAAAAAAACCATCCCCACAGGGGATGGCCTTTGCCCGGCGACGTCCTACTCTCACAGGGGGAAGCCCCCTACTACCATCGGCGCTGAAGAGCTTAACTTCCGTGTT
>NZ_JBQCKP010000015.1:0-34795 GCF_051966875.1 Sporosarcina sp. SAFN-015
ACACGGAAGTTAAGCTCTTCAGCGCCGATGGTAGTAGGGGGCTTCCCCCTGTGAGAGTAGGACGTCGCCGGGCAAAGACCATCCCTGTGGGGGTGGTTTTTTTGTGTTTACAATTATTGCATTCCAATCAAACATGCTTAGCAAGCTTCCGCGCGTCCAAAGAGATGCCATCCTCGTCCAAAGCAAGCTTCCGCGCGTCCAAAGAGATGCCATCCTCGTCCAAAGCAAGCTTCCACGCGTCCAGAGAGATGCCATCCTCGTCCAAAGCAAGCTTCCACGCGTCCAGAGAGATGCCATCCTCGTCCAAAGCAAGCTTCCGCACGTCCAAAGAGATCCATCCTCGTCCAAAGGAAGCTTCCACGCGTGCAAAGAGATGCCATCCTCGTCCAAAGGAAGCTTCCACGCGTCCAAAGAGATGCCATCCTCGTCCAAAGTAAGCTTCCGCGCGTCCAAAGAGATGCCATCCTCGTCCAAAGGAAGCTTCCACGCGTCCAGAGAGATGCCATCCTCGTCCAAAGCAAGCTTCCGCGCGTTCAAAGAAGTGCCTCTCGCAATTAATACCAAGCCCCACAACTCTCAATACAAGCCTCCCAAAGTCCAAACCAACCATCCTCTACCAATTAATTTTCAAGCATTCAATTTCTTTTGGAAGAATAGGGTATATTGAAGGGAGGAGGTGAGAGAAGGTGATTGTAAGCAATGTGGCGAAGAGGTTTTTCAAGGAGCGATTTTTTGATCAGGCGGCGCAGACGGCGTATTATTTGCTGTTATCGATGTTTCCTTTTCTCATATTCCTGTTCTCCTTGCTTAGTTATTTGCCTGTAGATGAAGAGATGTTTTTGGCGTTTCTTCGTCCGTTTGCGCCGAGTGAGGCTTATGTGATCATTGAACAGAATGTACAGGCGATTATTTTTAAAGTGCAAGGGAACGTGTTATATACAAGTTTGGCAGCTGCATTTTGGCTGTCATCAGTTGCTGTGCAATCATTGGCACGCTCCTTGGACCAGGCATATGGCTATGTCAGGCGATATGCTTTTTGGAAAGTGTTGATCCGGGATTTGGGTGTCACGTTATTATTTATGCTAATCCTTTCCTTGTCACTGTTTTTGCCGTTAGTAGAGAGAGCTTTGCATGAAGTCGTGACCTATTATGATACGTTGGAGCAATGGCGTGGCTGGAAAACTGTTTGGCCGATGGTGAAATGGGGTCTTGGGACGTTGTTCTTGTTCCTGTTTTTCCTATTGTTTTACAAAGTTGTTCCGACAGGTAGAATGAAAGTGAAGGAAGTATTGCCGGGAGCGATTTTCTCTGCAATCGGCTGGCAGCTTTTTTCCCTATTTTTCGGAAGCTATGTGGCAAATGTCGATTATACAAGGCTTTATGGACAGCTGTCCGGAATCATCCTGCTCGTTTTGTGGTTTTATTTGACGGCTATTATATTGATGGTTTCAGGGCTGCTCAATGCAGAAATCCGGAAATATTTAAAAGGAAAAGGAAGATAAATATGAAAATACTTGTCGTGGACGACGACCCAAATATTTTGCAATTGGTAAATATCCATTTATCCCAAGCAGGGTATGAAGTGATCAAAGCTGCTAATGGGGCACAGGCACTTGCGAAGCTAGAGGAACAACTTCCAGACTTGGCGGTTGTTGATGTAATGATGCCCGGGATGAATGGATTTGAGTTGACGAAGAGGCTGCGGTCGGAAGCGGATATTCCCGTTTTATTGCTGACAGCGAAAGGCGAACTGGAGGATAAAGAAAGGGGCTTTTTGGCGGGATCCGATGATTATGTCGTTAAACCATTTGAGCCTAGGGAGCTTTTGTTCAGGATTAATGCCATTTTACGGAGATATGACAAAGCAGTCGATATGATTATCCAAGCAGGGCCGCTTAAGATCAACAGGCAAAGCTATGAAGTGTCAATTGGAAAAAAAGTGCTGTTGCTTCCATTGAAGGAGTTTGAGCTGTTATCTGTACTTGCCTCTAAGCTGAATCAAGTTTTTGAACGTGACTTCCTTATTGAGCGCGTATGGGGCTTCGATTATGAAGGGGATGAGCAGACACTGAACGTCCATATCAAACGGCTGCGCGATAAGCTGGAAGGGTTGCCTGATGACATTCGTATAACAACAGTACGCGGAGTAGGCTATAAGCTTGAGGTGTCCGAAACATGAGGTCCCTCTATGGAAAATTCCTTTCCTTCACAACAGGTATAATGCTGACGAGCACTATCATTGCTTTTCTCATCGTGAATACATATTATCATCAGCAATTGAAAGGGCAAAACGACGCAAAGAACATGGATATTGCCCTTGCGATTGCTGACTACATCGAGAAAGAGAAGCCTTCCGATTTGGCAAGCTACTTTAGAACACAGGCTGCCACCGGCTATAAGTTATTCATCGTGAATGAAAACCGGAAGGCAAGCATGTATGGTACGCCATTCCGAGTTGAGAATTTAAGGACCGCTTCAGTGGAACAGGTACTGGATGGACAACTATACCACGGTATGAGGGACTTAGAGACAGAGACTTTTATGACCGGCTTTTTCTCCGACCAACTTGCAAACACGGTAGGCGTACCATTTACATATAATGGGGAAGCGTATGCACTCTTCATGAGACCGAATATTAAAATGCTGTTCACGGAAGTCCATTTTCTATTAGGTGGCATGGTCGTCGTCATGGCAATTGTCAGTCTATTGTCTATGTTGATTGTAGCGAAGAAATTGATTGAGCCGATTACGAAGTTGACTGCAGCTGCCAAAAAGGTCGGCGACGAGAAATTCACCGGTACACTTGATATCCATCGGAGGGATGAAATCGGCCAGCTGGCACAAAGTTTTCAGCGGATGACCGAGAAGCTCAGTGAAAATGATCGGATGCGTAAGGAATTCATCAGCGACGTTTCACATGATTTCCAGTCGCCTTTACTCAATATAAAAGGATATGCCAATTTGCTTATGGACAGCGAACTGCCCGAACAGGAGCGGCAAAGCTATGCGAAAGTTATTCATTCCGAGACAGAGCGTCTCTCTTCATTGACGAAGCAATTATTGCTATTAACGTCGCTCGACCAATTGGAGTCTCCTTTGAAACCAAGTAAATTCCGTTTGGATGAGCAATTAAAAGAAGTCATTCGCAAGCAAAGATGGCTCTTGGAGGAAAAGCAGATGTCACTTGTCATGGAGCTGGATGAATCCGAAATAATAGGGGATCCTGCTTTTCTAGAAAAGGTATGGGAGAACCTGCTTTCCAATGCATTGAAATATACGGATGCAGGTGGAGAAATCGACATTCGCCTGACAGATGGAACGGATAAAGTGAAGGTCACTATTCAGGACAACGGGGCAGGAATCGCAGCTCAACATTTGAGCAGGCTGTTTGATCGTTTTTACAGAGTCGACCATTCAAGGACGCAGGAAGTCGAGGGAACAGGGCTCGGACTCTCCATTGTCCATCAAGTCGTGAAACTCCACGAGGGCCGAGTAGAAATCGATAGTGAAGAAGAGGTAGGAACGGCATTTACGGTCACACTACCTAAATTGTAATATTCTGTTCATGTTCCGTTCATGTTGGCTCTTTAAGATAAGGGTATAACATGAACGAAACAGGAGGAAATGACATGCAAGAAAAATGGAGTATACGGTTAATTAGGATTTCAGCAATCTTTGGAGTAATCGGGGCATTTTTAGGATCCCATATGGCAGGGGCTGGATCGTACGCCTTCCGTCCAATCCATGCGCACATCCTCGTCGTCGGTTGGTTATCTGTCTTCGCTTGGGGTGTCTTCTACAAAATCTATAAGGTTCGTGCGAAAAAGATGGTTGCCGCCCATGGTTGGACTGCAATTATCGGATCTATCGGTTTGACAGCAGGAATGTGGCTACAATTTATGAACCCGTTTGGTGTAAATGAAACATTCTCGCTTATCTTCTATATTGTCGGTGGAAGCGTTCTGCTTATCAGCTTTGTGCTATTTGTTTTAGTGACATTTCTTATCGAGAGAGAAGGAAGACGCTAATGAGTGAAGGAAAATTAAAAGGAAGGCGAATTTGGTGGGTCTCAATTGGAATTTGGCTTCTGCTTGCAGTTCTGCTATCCGCAATTGCACCGGGGAGCAAAGAAAACGTCGTTGCCAATAAAGATGCCGGCCTGCCGTCTGACGCGCCTTCCGTAGTGGCTGCCCACCAGCTTGAAAAGTACTTTCCGAATGATGGAGGAATCCCGCTATTTGCAGTGTTCCATAAGGATAACGGTCTAACTGACGAAGAAGTCGTGAACTTTGCGCAAGCTATTGAATCTTTGAAAGAGGATAAAGCATTTGAAGAGGTCGATGTCGTTCCTTTATCCAAATTACAGCCTGAGCAACGCGCTTCATTCCTATCTGAGAATGAAAAGACATTTTTCATTCCGCTATCATTGCCGCAAAACCTTGAAGGAAAGGACATGAACAAATTAGTTCAATCCATTAAGGAATCTGTCGGCGATCAGTTCGCAGATGGAACCGAATTGTCATGGACGGGACCGGCTGGAATTGCATCAGATGCAGTTGAACTGTTCAGCCAAGCGGATATCGTCCTATTGCTGTCCACTGTTGGGCTTATATTGTTCTTATTATTAATCATTTACCGCTCGCCATTATTGACGTTAATCCCTCTGGTCGGTGCAGGGATTGTTTACGCAGTCGTCGATCGAGTGGTCGGTTTCACGACTGCGCAAGGATGGTTTGGTGTCGATAGCCAGGCGCTGTCGATTATGACGATTCTTTTATTTGCAGTTGTTACGGACTATTCGTTGCTGATCTTCTCTCGCTATCGTGAAGAGTTAAAAGTGCATGAGGATGCAAATGTGGCGATGAAGGAAACGATGCAGCATGTAAAAGAACCGATTTTCTTTAGCGGAAGTACAATCTTGTTGGGTGTTGCAACGTTGTTTTTCGCTATGTATGAGCCGTACCGTAACTTTGCGCCAGTATTTGCGCTTGCTGCAGGGGCAATGCTTATTGCAGGGTTGACGCTATTGCCTGCATTATTTGCTGTGATCGGCAGGAAAGCTTTTTGGCCGGTCATTCCGAAGTATGGGGAAGCAACAGTTGAAAAGAAAACGATTTGGGGCAAGGTGGCAGCCGTTGTAACGAATAAGCCATGGCAATTCTTGATCCCAATTTTATTGCTATTAGCTTTAGGTACTTGGAATATGACGAATATGAGAGAGTCATACGATTTGATCGCTTCTTTTCCGGAAGATCTTTCATCCAGAGTAGGATACGAGCGGTTAGGAGCTGACTTTTCGGAAGGAAGCTTGGCACCAGGTACGTTGCTACTTGTCTCTAATAATCAATTAGGCATGGAAGAAATGAAGGCGGTAATTGAGAAGATAGAAGAAGATCCTGCCATTGCCCAAATAACGACGCAGGGTAATCCTTTGAATGAGGATGGAACTGCAGCAAAATTCTCTGTTACGTTTGAAGGCAATCCGTACGATGAAGAAGCATTCGATGCTGTCTTGAATCTTCGGGAAGATAGCGAAATGATTTTAAAGGAAGCTAACCTAACGGATACAACAATGTATATTTCAGGCGAAACGGCGGTCAATACAGATTTGAGAGACATCAATGACCGAGATACATGGATCGTCATGGCCTTAATGACTGCTTTAATTACCATCATGTTAGGCTTCCAGACAAGATCGATTATCGCACCGATTTATATGATCGGAAGCATCTTGTTGTCGTTTACGGCTACCATTGGCTTGGCGTATTTCCTATTCGAAGTGTTCCTGAACCTTGATGGCCTTAGCTATCGGATCCCGCTCTACGCATTCGTCTTCCTCGTAGCACTGGGTGTCGATTATTCCATCATGCTCATCGCCCGAATTCGGGAAGAGATGAAAGTAATGCCTTTTGACGATGCGGTACGTAAAGGGGTGGAGCGTACTGGAGGTGTCATAAGTTCCGCAGGATTGATTTTAGCGGCGACTTTCCTCGTACTTGCGACAATGCCGATTTATGAATTGAAGCTATTCGGCTTCATCATGGCGCTCGGCATTTTAATCGACACATTCATCGTCAGACCGTTGCTAATTCCAGCGCTATTAGTACTGCTGGGCAAATGGAGTTTTTGGCCGAAGCGTATGTAATCAATGAAAAACGTCACTTCCTATGCTAGGGAGTGACGTTTTTGTATTCACTTCGTACAGAATCCCGAAGCCTCAAATTCATACATTTACCAGTTCTTTATTAGGCAATAACTCGATGCCTTGTGCATCTGTTAAGCTGCCCAGCAAGTCGCATGGCCGTCCGACTTGTTCGATGACGCCATCTTTGATCTTTACGATCCGATCCGCAAGCGTGTGGGCATCGTTTTGATTATGTGTAACGAATATTGCAGTAGTGTTAGCTTTCTTTAATATCCGGCGAAGATCTTCTCGTATTTTAACAAGAAGTTCGGTGTCTAGATTACTAAAAGGTTCATCCAAAAGAATGAGCTCAGGTTGAGGTGCAATCGCACGTGCAAGTGCCACACGTTGTTGTTGACCACCGCTTAGCTGATGCGGATAGCGCTTTTCATAACCTTCCAATTCGACGAGTTCCAATACTTCATTCACACGTTTCAACTTATCATTCCGACTCATTTTGGGGAGTCCGAATAATACGTTATCTTGAACACTCATATGCGGGAAAAGCGCATAATCCTGAAACACCATACCAATACCGCGTGATTCAGGTTGGACGAATGTGTGCTTGTCAAACATTGTTTTATCGCCTAACGTAAATGAACCACCTTTCGGCATCTCAAGACCGGCGATCAGTCGAAGAATCGTACTTTTACCACTTCCGCTTCGACCAAGTATAGAGATTATTTCTCCCTTGTTTACTGAAAGCGTGAAAGCTTCGACTGCATTTGAAGACGAATTCGAATAGGTGAAACACATGTTTTGAATATCGATAAACATATTATTCCGACCCCTCTCTAAGCAACTTGTTAAAAACGAATATTGCAATGGCACTGACACCGACTATGAGTAAGGAAGCTTGTGAAGCTTCCATGATTTTTTCATCACTTGCATACTGGAACGCCTTTGTTGCGAGCGTATCATAGTTGAACGGCCGCAAAATGAGCGTCAATGGAATTTCTTTTAAAATATCGACAAAGGTGAGGATAAATCCGCTTAAAATTGCGCCTTTCATCATCGGTATATCAATTTTAAAAAATGTACGCATACCGCTCACGCCTAGCATACGCGAGGCATCACGAAAGTCTGTACCGATTTTCGTGTAACCCGATTCAATGGAATTGTATCCGATTGCGAAGAACCTTATGATGTATGCACTAATTAGCATAACTAGGCTAACGCTTAAGACGAGCTCAGAATCCAAACCTAAAAACATATATACAGGTTCTAGGTACCGATCAATCGCAATGAAAGTTGTGACTACGGCCACCGCAATGACCGCACCTGGTATGGAATAGCCAAGAACCGTTAACTTCGGTAAAACTTTTGCATACTTGTGCTTCGTAATACGGCTGAAGTTCCCAATGATGAGGGAGAATAAGATGATCAGCAATGCGGCTGTCCCTGCAACAATGATTGAATTCTTCGTGTATGTCAACACTTCCTCCATAGGAACTTTGCCGAATGTGAGCACAACCCAGTCCAACAACTGAAGAACTGGAATAAGGAATGAAATTGTAAAAATAAGCAATGTATAAGATGTTGCCATAGCTGCCTTTTTTCCGGTCAATTTCACAAGCGGCAGTGGTCTAAGTTTGGTCGATGCAAAACCGTATTTCTTTCCACCACGGAGAACCCACTCAATTACAAGAATGAAAATGACGATACCCATCAGGCAAGCTGCTAGTTTTATGGATGAATCCAAATCTCCTAGGCCGAACCACGTTTGAAAAATTGCAGTGCTGAATGTTTGAATACCGAAATACTTAACAACACCATAGTCATTTAATACTTCTAATATGACTAGGCTTACCCCGCCTATCACTGATATACGGGAGATAGGAATAATAACTTTCAGGAAGATTGCTACAGGTCCTTTCCCCAGTATCCGTGCACTTTCAACGAGAGATGCAGCTTGATTGGACAAGAAAATTCTCGTAATCATATAAACATATGGATATAAGAATATCGTGTAAATGAAAATAGCGCCAGGGACATTCATAATATCGAAATAGGCTTGATTCACTGCTACATCAAAATGATTTCGAAGCGTCTTCTGAATGACGCCCGTATAATTAAGGATACCATGATACGTATACGCGCCAATGAATGGCGGTATCGATAAAGGCAAGATGAGTGACCATTTCATGAAATTACGAAGTGGAAAATCATATTGTGCAATAAGCCAAGCAAGGCTAAGCCCAATTGCAATGGTGAATATGGCCGTGAAGAATACAAGTGTGAGCGAAGACTTAATATAGTTTAGAAGCATGAATTCACGAATATGCCCCCAGTTCTCACTTGTAGGTGTAAAAATGCCTGTAACAATCGATAAATTCGGCACAAACAGTAAAATAATAATGAGTACCGCTCCGATTGTCCAACCATTCACGTTTGCAATTCGCCTTTTCATGATCAAACCCATCCTTTATCTTTTCCGCAATAACCCCCTACCGCAAAAGCGACAGGGGGCAAACAATTACTTCCAACCTACTTCGTTAAAAATCATAATAGCTTTTGCATTATTTTCTCCAAGAACTGTGAGTGGGAGTTCCTGTTCCTTAAATTCACCCCAAGATTTGAGAAGATCCGCTGGCTCGACATCTTGGTTTACCGGATATTCGTAGTTTGCTTCCGCAAATGTATATTGTGCTTCATCGCCAGTTAAGAATTCAAGAAGTTTTAATGCATTGTCCGCGTTTTTTGAACCTTTCACGACTCCAGCTCCGCTAATATTGACGTGTGTTCCAGTCGTTTCTTGGTTCGGGAAGAAAATTCCAAGTTGCTCTGCCACTTTTACTTCTTCAGGATCTTGGGAGTTTAGCATTTGCCCAAAGTAATATGTGTTCATAATTGCAATATCGCCAATGCCTGCAGCAATTGCCTTCGCTTGGTCACGGTCCCCGCCTTCCGGACTGCGTGCCATATTGTTGACAATGCCTTGTGCCCATTCTTTCGCTTTTTCTTCACCATCAACATCGATGAAAGAAGCTAATAGAGATTGGTTATAGACACTTTCGGATGAACGGACGAGAACTCGTCCTTTCCATTTATCATCTGTTAGTGCTTCATAAGTTGATAACTCTTCTGGTTTCACTTTATCCTTATTATATACGAAGATACGCGCCCGTTTCGTTAAACCTACCCACATATCATCAGAATCACGGAACTTTTCTGGTACTTGTTTCGACAAAATGTCACTTGACACTGCTTGAAGTAAGCCTTGCTCTTTTGCACGGTATAGTCTACCTACATCTGCCGTCAAGAAAACATCGGCTTTCGTTGCTGATCCTTCACGTTTAATCCGTTCAATCAACTCATCAGCTTCACCTTTTATGACGTTCACTTTAATGCCGGTCTCGTCCTCAAACTTTTTGTATAGTTCGTTATCGACGTCGTAATGTCTGCTCGTGTATAAATTGACTTCAGTTTTTTCGTTTTTCTTTTGCTTCTCGCTATCTGTTGCATCGCTGCTTTGCTTCGTACCATTCCCACATGCCGCAAGAATGAGTAGCAAAGAGGCGAGCAGGAGCATTAAACTTTTCTTCAAGTGATTTTCTCTCCCAACTAGTATGTTTAGATTGATAACGATTCTCAATCTCATTACAAATATAAAGTGAAGGAGCAAAAGAGTCAACAATTATATGTGAAATTTAATGAAAATATTGATTCCTAAAAATACCATAGGTGAGTGGGTTGGGGGAGGGCGGACAAAAAGCGGTTCCAAACAGAAATTGGCTGACATGAGTCGGTTTAATACCGTCTTCACATCAGCCAATCAGCCGCATACTACTACTTTTATTTTTGAAACACCAAATTCAGTTTCCCGTTTTCCAGTGCAAGACTGGCATCAAACTTATTGCCGTTGTTGGCGGTGAATCCTTTTATCGTATTCGTTTTACCTTTTGTGCAAAGAAGTTTAACTTGTGAAGGTGTCAGCTTCTTCTTCAGAAATATCCCTGGGAAAGTTTGCTTACACCCATTTTTATAATTGCTGCAGCCGTAGAACCCTTTCCGAGCGAGAATCATGCCCGTTTTACAAGCAGGGCATGGGGCGACTTCTGTCGCTTGATAAGATCCCCGTGATTTCGATTGCCGAGGAGGAACCTTCGTCGCATCGATCGGCTTTGCTTCCAACTGTTTCGGCACATCATCCAAGAGCTTCGCGATGAACTTCGAAATATTATCGAGGAAATGCTGTCCGCTTCCTTCTCCATTACCGATTTTTCGCAAATACGTTTCCCATTTCGCTGTCATTGACGGGCTGGCAAGCAGATTTCCTTCGATTGCCTGACAAAGCACACGGCCTTTCTCTGTAATCGACACGATATTTTTAGATACAGTGATATACCCATGTTTTTTAATCGTCTCGATAATGCCACTTCGAGTCGCTTCAGTTCCAAGCCCCTCGATCTCTTTTAAAATATCCGTTTCTTCTTTGTCCTCGACCAATTTCCCGCAAGTTTTCATCATCGCGATGAGCTGACCTTCCGTGTATGGCTTTGGCGGCATCGTCTTGCCCTCTTTAATGTCGATATCGGACTCTACGGTCTCTTGCATCCGTATTGGCGGCAAAGCAGGCTCGTCTTTTTCATCCTTGGACCGTTGGAATAAAGCCTTCCATCCCAGATCCTTTTCCGTTTTGCCAGTCGTAAAAAACGGCAGGCCTTTCACATCCGTCGTCACTTTTGTCTCTGTATACAAATAATCGGTATGGAACATTGCAAGTGTCGTACGGACGACTTCTTCATATAAATTCCGCTCAATCGGGGAGAGTCGGCCAAGTACAGCATGTGTCGGAATCTTCTTCGTCGGAATGATGGCATAGTGTTCCTGCACCTTTGAACTGTCGACATACCGTTTTTTCGGAGCAAGGGAAGCAACTGGGAAAGGATGACCGATCAGTTGTTGGTAATCGCCGACTTGGTCCTTCAAATACGCAAATTCATTCGGCGTAATATGACGCGCATCCGTCCGAGGATAGGTGACAAGCTTCTTCTCATATAAGCCTTGCATCGTCTTCAATACGTTTGCCGGGCTCATCTTCCAACGCCGGTTCGCTGTCGCCTGCAAAGTTGACAGAGAATGGAGCTGAGGTGGCGGCGTCCGCTTGTCAGTATGGGTGACAGAGGTAATAATCCCTGGTGAATTCTGCTGAATTCCATGCTTGGCAAGCAGTTCCTGAATGATCTCCCGCTTCTGTTCCTTCGCTTTCGCCTTGCCTTTATACGTACCTTGTTCGGCTTTGAACATCGCTTCTACTTCAAAAAACGGTTCCGATACGAATGTCTCAATCTCGCGCTGCCGTTGATAGATCAAGTACACCGTGGGAGACTGAACACGTCCAATCGGAAATACTTCCTGAACCCCTTTCGCTTTCAATAGAAGTGTATACAACCGGGAAGCATTCATCCCGACGAGCCAGTCGCTGATCTGGCGCGATTTCGCCTCTTCATACATCTGCAAATCCTTTCGGTTGTCCCGTAAATTTGCAAACCCTTTCCGTACTTCATCCACTTCAAGTGAGTTGATCCAAAGCCGTTTGATCGTCTGGTTGCGGGCGCCTGTTTGATAATAAATGCTGTAGAAGATATTCGAACCTTCCCGATCCACGTCGCAAGCGTTAATGACCGTATCCGTCCCACGAATGAGCTTCTTTACAATCTGGAATTGCTTAAATTTTCCCTTCGCCACTTGAAACTCATATCGGTCGGGCAGGATCGGCAGACTCCCGAGCGACCAACGCTTCCAAGCAGGGTTGTACGCATGCGGCTCTTTCAACTCGACCAAGTGGCCGACGCCCCATGTGATGTACGCACCTTCCGGAAAAATCGGGCATGGGTTGATTTCTAGGAAACCTTCATGCTTTCGCACAGAAAAAGCGTCTGCATACGCTTTCGCTTGGGATGGTTTTTCAGCTAGGATGACTGGCCTCACACTAGCCCCTCCTTTCATTAAACGATGAAACATTCGTTCTGTTATTATCGCATAAATGGAAGAAGTTTACGAGTTGGGAGCAAGGATCTAAAGTGAGATTAATCTTCATGAAAGGTTGAACAATCGGGGAAATTCACGTTTGTTTTAATTGTTTGAGTGACTGTCATCCGATTCGTGGACAAGGTCATCTTTAACACTACTTCAGGATACTGATGTCAGGAGATGATATAATGGCATTTACTGTATCATTATGAGCATAGTACAAGATTTGCTATATGAAAACTTACAAATAAAGGGTGGAGTATAATGCAATTTATGCTAGACCGTTCAATAAAAAAACCTATGTATAGGCAACTTGTAGAACAAATAGAGAATGCAATTATATCGGGAGATTTATCTCAGGACCAGCCATTACCATCTGAACGTGAGTTGGCAAAAAAGTTACAGATAAATAGGAGCACGGTGGTGACTGCTTATGATGAGCTAGAGGCAGTCGGGTTAATTGTCAGAAAGATAGGGAGCGGCACATATATAAATACGGATATATGGGGGCTGACTCATAAAAGGGTTCCCAATTGGGGGAGATATGTAGAGGATGGCTCATTTCTTCCGAATCTTCCGTTGGTACAGAAACTTCGTAATGAAACTGAGCAAAAAGGAATGATTAACCTATCAAGCGGGGAACTTGCAGCAGATTTACTACCTAACGTCCAATTCGCTAGGATTCTTAAAGAGCATGCGTTTGATGAGCATTTAGGTTACGATCATCCTTTAGGCGATGCGGGATTACGGGAGACCATTTGTAAACATATGAAAACGTATAAAAGTATGGTAGTTCAGCCAGACTCCATATTGATTACATCGGGTGCTCAGCAAGCAATACACCTAATCGTTCAATGCTTGTTAAAACCAGGTGATACAGTAGCGATTGAAGACCCATCCTATGCATTCTCTTTACCGATCTTTCAATCATTTGGTGTTAAAACGCTCTTACTCCCAGTTGATCAATATGGTGTAAATCCTGATGATATTGAGGCTTTACAAAGAAAACATCGAATTCGTATGCTCTTCTTAAATCCTGATTATCAAAATCCTACTGGCACGAAAATGTCGCTGGAACGCCGAAAGAGAATATTGGAATTATCATCAAAGCACGGTTTCCCCATAATAGAGGATGATCCTTATAATTTGACGTCATTCGACGGGTGCATTGGACCTACGTTAAAGTCAATGGACGATAATGATAATGTTTTATACATTAGTTCGTTATCAAAAGTGGTTGCATCAGGACTGCGCATTGGTTGGATTATTGGTCCGGAAAAAGTGATTAAACGCTTGTCAGACGGCAAACAGCAAATTGACTTTGGCCATAGTGTTTTTCCGCAATGGATAGCGAATCAATTTCTAGATTCCCCCCAATTTCACAAACATGTTTCAGATTTAAGGTTTCAACTGAGGGAACGAAGGAATGCGTTAATTTTGGCATTGGACAGCTTATCTAAAGATGAGGTTACATATTTAGTGCCACAAGGCGGAATTCATTTATGGTGTAAAATAAATCACGAAATTGATGAATATAAGTTACTTGAAGAATCCATGAAAAAAGGTGTTTCATTTGTACCTGGGAGAATAATGGGATCAAAAAATGGATACGTTCGATTTACTTATGGCAGAGGGAACGAAGCTACAATAAAAGAAGGCATTTCTAGGTTTGTCTACGCGCTAATAAATAATGGGGGAAAGTTTGAAAATGTCTAAGTTCTAAAGAACTCCAATAACTTTTTAGTTCCTCCATTTTTAAGAAATCTTAGACGGTTCCTGAGACAAAAAGTACTTTTTGTCTCAGGAACCGTCCTCTGTTGTTACTGAAAGATAAATATGGCTATAAGAGTCACTATAACAATAAATGGGATTGTTAAAAGATAAGCCCATAGCAGAGAAGAAAAACTGTTTTCACTCTTGTAACCTTTATTCATAGAATTAGCTGCGGATATGGTCAAAATTAGTCCGACAGCTAAAACAATAATTACAAAAATGAATGAAACTATGAGAGCTACCTTCATGCCTTACTCCTTTTTATAAATATTTTTTATTCTATACGTTATAATTTTACAATATAAAACATTTTCGAGAACCATCCATTTAAGGGTTATTTAAACCAACCACTTTTTGAGGAAATTGAACATTTACTAAAAGCAACAATTTAGAGAATTAAAGATAAAAGAAACTTGAAAATGCACATAAATCTAGATGTTAAATAAGATTATGCGCATTTTTTATGTATAAATGAAAAAATAACGAGATATCTATGTGGTATTTAAATAAAGATAAGATTGTTTATTATGCAGAGAAGGATGACGGGTTTCGTCAGAATTTTTGAGCAAGTTTATTAGAATAGACTAAGATTTCTTTAATTCCTATCGTTAGAAAGAGAGAAAAGCTTTACATGAGTGAGCTGTTTGTTAAGTGACTTGCTGATAGCATTTGACGGGTAAAAAGAAGCGTTCCACAGGGCTGGATACCGATTGTTTAATAGGGTCTTTCAATGGGGAAAATACAGTGCAAGGGCTTTGCGCCGTCAAATACACGCACTCATGAGGAGATCTTCGGTCATGAAAAATAACCCATCCTATTTTTATCAATTTTTAGAGCCAGTGTCCGAACAGCTGGCTGAAATAGCTAGTGAGCTGGAGAAAGGCATTTATTCCAGCCCTCAGACGATGCTGATGCACTCGCGGACATTTGTCGAGGCGATTTTGCAGCGGGTCATGGTGGCGGAACAACTGTCAGGCGAGGACCATCTTAAACTGAAAGACAGAATCGACCTGCTGGAGAGCAAGGGGTTGTTGAAAAAGGAAGTTCTTGATGCGCTTCATCAGGTTCGAATGAACGGAAATTCCGCAGCGCATGAAACGAGGACATTTCGGTATTCGGAGGCTCTTCTTTCCTGGGAGGCAATCTATACGATCATCGGGTGGTATGTTAGTAAGTACTGCCCGAAGGATGTGAAAGTACCGGCATATCAAGATCCCGAACCAAAGAAAGGCGATGAAACAGAAGTATCCGAATTGGAAGCAAGGCTGCAAAGTATGGAGGCCTTAATCCGCTCAAACATTCAACAACAAAAAGGACTCACCGAAGACTTTGAGGCAGCGGCCGATTCGGAGAACCTGGCAGATACAATGCCGGGCCTAGCAACTGTTCGCACAATCGTTTATAAAGACAAAAGTCTTGAAATCCCACACTTCCTTCGGGACGAATTCCTGTTGCCGCAACGTTTCAAGGAATCGGAACGTTTTCTCATGATGCTCGGTGCCGAAGAAGAGGTGCGGATCATGAGCGAACTGCCGAATAACTTGGAGGGACTGCATGAAGATGCGGAAGGGTTCAGTGAGAAGGATGATGAGGTATTATTCGAAGAACTGAAACATTACATTGAAGAAGAGATAGCGAGGCGCGAGGTGGATTTGGCAAACCCGGGGAAGCTCATTTTCTTCTATAATTCGGATTACGTGATTGTCACCGATCAATTAGCGAAGGTCTCTCTAACCGAAGAGGAGTTCGACGGCAATCCAAGTTTCTTCGCTCAACTACATGAGGATCAGATTGAAAGGGTCGGACAGCTTCCGAGTGACTTGGTTACGTTAACGAAATACGATGATGTGGATTTCGAGACAGTGGAAGAACTGTTTGGGCAATTGAAGGGAAAGTAAGCGAGTAAGTTATTGAGGTATTTGAAGGCACCGTATCCGATTATTTTTGGATGGGTGTCTTTTTTGTGAAATCAGTGGAGGAACAACAGACGGGGTATTTGAAACTTTATAAGGGTACGAAGCGTAAAGGGTAGAAGCTGCCATTAACCGACTTGCGAACGGAGAGGTGATTTGATGAATTCATTCCCGAAGGACATTCAATTCTGTTATGAATGGCGGTCTTATCAGGCTCGTGCCCTTCAAGCATTAGACAGCCATCTGTCAAACGGGCACTTCCACCTAGTTGCCCCTCCCGGCTCGGGGAAAACGGTATTGGGATTGGAAATCATGTTGAGAATCAATCAACCGACCTTAATTATTGCACCCACCCTTGCGATCAAACAGCAATGGAAAGAACGCTTCACTGAATTATTCTTGGGAGGGAAGCAGCCTGAATGGCTATCGATGGATATTGCGCAACCGAATTTCATTACGGTGACGACCTATCAGGCGCTGCATGGCGCCTATCAAGAAACCGATAATTCCGAGGATATTGAAGAGGAAACCGGAGATGATCAGGAACTTGAATCAAATCAGGAAGCTGTGAAATCGGATAAAGCCGGCATCCGACGGAGTCTTGCTGAGTTCGGCTTCGGCACACTTATTTTGGATGAAGCGCATCATTTACGCACGGCTTGGTGGAAGTCGATGATGACTCTCCGGAATTCTCTACAAGATATCCATGTAGTGGCCTTGACGGCTACACCGCCATTCGACGTGTCCGCTCTGGAATGGGAGCGGTATGTGGAACTATGCGGGCCAATCGATCTTGAGATAAGTGTCCCTGAACTGGTAAAGGAGAGAGAGCTCTGTCCGCACCAGGATTATGTCCACTTCTCGTCTCCTGAAGGGGAAGAGCTGAAAATGATTCTTCACTTTCGAGAAGAGGCGGATCAATTCGTCCAGGAACTTTTTGCCGATGGATATCTACAGCAACTGCTTGAAAACCATCCGTGGATGAAAGATTCCAGAGAATACATAAAAGAAATACTTGATCAGCCCGCCTATTTTTCAAGCATGTTAATTTTCCTTAAGCAGGTGGGCAGTGAACACTGCAAAGAAGCAATGTCTATTTTGGGAATGCCCGAGCACACACTGCCACCGTTTACATACGAATGGCTTGAAGAACTGTTAACGGGAATTTTGTTTTCTGATGAAAGGGTGACGGATACAGACAATTTGCGGAAGCGGATTAAATTCCAGCTATCGCAAATAGGAGCAATCGAGCGAAGAAGCGTCAAGCTGCTTTCCACGGCAAAAATGAATCGAAAGCTTACTCATAGTATCTCCAAACTAGCGGGCATTTGTGAGATTGTGAAATGGGAGAAACAGCTACTGCAAGAGAAACTGCGAATGGTCATCTTGACCGATTACATCCATCTTGAGGATTTGCCCGCTAGTTCAGTTGATGAATTGCCACTTCGACGCATTGGCGTTGTGCCCATCTTTGAGAAAATCCGGCGGGAGGCTGGCCTTCATGTGAAAGCAGGAATTCTGACAGGTTCACTTGTCATTCTGCCGAAAAGCGAACAAAGGCTTGCACAGGAAGTTTCAAAACGCCAGGGAATTGAGATTGAGTGGAAAGCGTTAGCGCATGATGCTTCGTATATCCGTGCCGATTTGACAGCCGGAAATCGGCAAAAGATGGTTGCCGTCCTGACAGAGGTGTTTACATCAGGTGACCTTCAAGTCTTAATCGGAACAGCGGCCTTGCTCGGGGAGGGATGGGATGCGCCGTGTATCAACTCACTGATCATCGCTTCCTATGTCGGCTCGTTCATGCAATCAAATCAGATGCGTGGAAGAGCCATCCGGGTGGATAGGAATAATCCCAGCAAGACCTCATCCATCTGGCATCTCGTATGTGTGGATCGTGACGTGGCAGACCCGGGGCATGATTATGCATTACTGACCCGCCGTTTCCGATCACTTGTTGGGGTGAGTGAGAAAGAGGACCTGATTGAGACAGGGCTGTCGAGGCTGAATCTTGAAGAATCACCCTATACGCCACGAATAATCAAGATGCTGAACGAACGGACTTACGAGAGAGCATCGGAACGAGATCGTTTATTTGAAAGATGGCAGCGCGCCATTGACAAGGGACGGAAAATGGAGGAGGAACTTAGTACTGAAAGACGTTCGTTGCCCCGGCCTTTTTATTTGCCTCATTCATTGAAAGCCTTGTCCTACATAGCCGGTTTCACACTTGTAGGGGAGATGTTTGATGCGGTTCGATTTTTTATGAATTTTCGGGACGTTCCGGTTGGGGGCGGGTTATGGCTAGGGTTGATTGTAGGGATGGCATTCGGTCTTCCATCTGTTCTCAAGGTTGTGAGATTATACATGAAGCATCCTTCTGTCGAATCCAGCATGGCGGAAATCGGAAAGGCGATCTACTTGTCACTCCATCATGCCAAAGCCGTGCACACGCCTTACACGGAAGGTATGATCCATGTGACCGAGGACCGAATGGGTGCCTATACATGCTGGCTTACGGAAGGGACGACACATGAGAAGAACGTGTTTATGGGCGCCTTGCAAGAGTTCATTGCACCGATTGAGAATCCTAGATATCTCATCATCCGCCGTACAGGCAGCTTGCTGAAACGAAAAGACGTCCATGCCATTCCTTATGAAATTGCTAGGAAAAAAGAATATGCCCAATTTCTCCATGCAGAATGTGAAAAGCGCATAGGGGATTGCGAACTTATTTATACACGAACGATCGAGGGAAGAAAAAACCTGCTGCGGGCGCGAATGAATGCCTTGTCCGCAGCATTTGTAAAAAAAGCGGACCGGATCAGCGGATGGCGATAAGAAATATATAAAACTAAAAAATATCTAAATATACTTGACATTCAATCCACTCACATATAAAGTGGTGAATAACTTAATAAGCGACTTTCTTATCCAGAGAGGTGAAGGGACTGGCCCTATGAAGCCTCAGCAACAGACTTGTAAAGAACTGTGCTAATTCCAGTAGCGAAAAGCTTGGAGATAAGAAGAGTGGACGCCGACTATTGCTGAACTCTTCTTATATATGAGAAGGGTTTTTTCCTTATTAAGAAAAAATAAGAAATGGGGAATTTAGCAATGACAAAAACAGTTACGAAAGCAGCACCATTTAGGGCGGATCACGTAGGGAGTTTATTAAGACCGGAAAACCTGCATGAAGCAAGAAGATTATTTGCAGAGAGAGAAATTACAGCTGAGCAGCTTCGCAACGTAGAAACAGCGGAAATAACTAGAATCGTTGATAAACAGATTGAAGCTGGGTTAGAACTTGTGACGGACGGAGAGTTCAGGCGTCGTTTTTGGCATACGGATTTCCTTGAGCATTTAAACGGAATTGAAGGATATGTACCGGAACAAGGCTATATTTTTAGCGGCGATGAAGAAACGGAGCGCTATAATATTCGTAACATCGGTAAAATTTCATTTAATCCTGACCATCCGCATATTAAAGATTTCATAGAGTTTAATGGAATTGTTAACGGACGTGCAGTTGCCAAACAAACAATTCCAAGTCCAAATCAATTGTTTAATATCGGAATAAGAGATGAAAATATATACCCGGATATTGAAGACTATGCAAAAGATATTATCCAGACATATCGTGATGCAATAAAAGCTTTCTATGAGGCAGGCGTCCGCTATTTACAATTGGATGATGTGTATATTGCCGGCCTTTCTTCACCGGATATTCCATTTAATGACGGCAAATATTCAAGAGAATATTTAATTGACTTAGCGCTTCGTGTGGTCAATGGAGTGTTGGATGGGAAACCTGAAGACCTGTTTGTGACAACTCATTTATGCCGAGGAAATTACCGATCCAACTGGGCTTTTGAAGGCAGTTACGATATAATTGCTGAAAGATTTTTGGCAAAAGAAAAAGTGGGTGGATTCTTCTTGGAATATGACGATTATCGCTCAGGCGGCTTTGAGCCACTTCAATATATTAACAATGGCGGGGCAAAGGTCGTTTTGGGTGTAATTACATCTAAGAGTGGGGAACTTGAAGATAAAGAGTTGGTTAAATCGCGGATTGAAGAAGCGACGAAATTTGTACCACTTGAACAAATTTGCTTAAGCCCACAATGCGGATTCGCTTCAACGCATCATGGAAATAAGTTGACAGAGGAAGAGCAGTGGGAGAAGTTGAAGTTTATTGTAGAATTGTCAAAAGAGATTTGGGGTTAATGAAAGGACACTAGATAGATAAGCGGAGGACCGTTTGAGGAACACTCTTACGGCACCTCCGCTTTTTTACTGGTCTCGGCGACTTCTATATCATACATTAGCTTGAATATACTTATACGTCAGATTGATTCTAAGAGGGAGGATTAAATGAAGAAAATTATTATTGTCCTCTTGGTCGTAGCTGCTATTATGGCGGTTTTTGTCTTAACTGACAGTACACCCGAAACGGACAATGCACTATACGTCTCCGTAAAAGGAAATGATCAAAATGATGGGACAAAGTCAAAGCCGTTTCGAACACTTGAAAAGGCAGCATTAGAAGCTGAAGCCGGAACGACTGTTTATATCCGAAAAGGAACATACCATGAAAAACTTATCGTTCAACATAGTGGAATAAAATTAAAACCAGTTATTTTTAGAGCCTACAAAAAAGAAGAAGTTGTTCTAAGTGGAACGAATGCAAAGGGTGGTCAAGCAGGCATCTCCTCCTTAGTTACGATAAACGATAAAAACTATGTGACGATTCATGGATTAACGTTACAGGATATAAAAACTGATGTAGCAGATGAAACGGTAGTAGGGATTTATGTAACTGGCTCTAGCAGTCATATTACATTAGAGAATAACCATGTGCGCAGAATAGAAACCCATGCGGAAGAAGGAAATGCCCATGGAATCGCTATATATGGAACAGGGCCAATGAAAGATATAAAAGTAATTAATAATACCGTGGAAAATTTGAAACTCGGTTCAAGTGAAGCTCTTGTGCTTAATGGAAATATTGACGGCTTCAAGGTGGAAAGTAATCTAGTTCGTCGTAGTGATAATATCGGGATTGATCTAATCGGCCATGAGGGTATATCCAATGATGAAAAGGCTGACTTTGTAAGAAATGGTGTAGTGAAAAATAATACAGTTTACGAAATATCTTCATACGGTAATCCAGCTTATGGAGAGGATTACTCCGCTGGGGGGATTTACATAGATGGTGGAAAAAATATAACCTTAGAAGAGAATATTATTTATAAATGTGATATCGGAATTGAAGCGGCTTCTGAACACGCCGGTAAATATGCTGAGCAAGTTATCATTATTAACAATATCATTTATGACAATTTTTATACTGGAATTTCAATTGGCGGGTATGATGAAAAGCGTGGAGGCACTATAAATTCCACAATTTCTCAAAATGTCATTTACCGAAATGATACAAAGGGGTTAAATGGGGGTCAATTATTATTGCAGCACGATACAAAAAATAATGTAATTGAAAAAAACATTTTGACGGCAGGGCCTTCTCGTTTATTTATCGCCAACTATTTTTCTACAAATCATAAAAACAAACTAAAGAAGAATGTATTTCATAAGGAGAAAGGAAAAACTGGCTTTTGGGTTTGGAAAGAGGAAGAGTACACTGCTTTCCCAGAGTTTATTTCTGCTTCAAATAGTGATACACAATCGATTTACGCAGATCCGAAGTTTAAACATGAAGACAAATATGATTTCAGACTGAAAAAAGGTTCACCCGCAAAGAAAAATATGAAATAATGTTCATAATAATTTGCAAAGAAATTTAGTTGCTAGTATGAATAAGAGCGACAGAAGAAAAACCCCGTTCCGGATTTGGAACGGGGATGGCTATGCGGATTGATGGAATAGACCTCAATCGCTCTCTCTTGCTTTCTGTGCATCTCGAATGTTTTTCTGAACGGTGATAGCTGCAAAAATACTTAGAACAAAAGCCATTCCGTAAAACCCTTTTTCACTTAAAACGATACTTCCTGCATTGTACAAGCCAATGCCCATCAATAAAATGGCTATAAGTAGTGCAAGCCAGCTAATGCCATAATAAATATTCGTCACTGGAATACCTTCATCTTTATCTCTTACTGCTTTTTGCAAAGAGACAGAAGAATAAAGACCAAATATTAATATCGCGAAATAATATCCTTTTTCATTCAGCTCCATTGCTGCGTTAAATAGTCCAATTAAATAAGCGGATACTCCGATTAATAGTGCTGCCCAGGAGGCCCCTTTGAATGCCGCGGTCGGTTCCCCAGCCTTCCTTTCTACTTTCATTTTCGGCTCGTTTTGTTTATCCCTATCAAATAAATCTTCAATATCGCTCTTCATTGAAAATTCACCATCCTTTTAGATTATCATATCCAAAGAGGTTTACGTCGGCAACATATTTTTCCAAGTCCTGTCTAAGAAGAAGTCGATTGAATCCAATATGTTTGCAATAATGGCGGGGATTAAAGCGGATTTGAAACCTTTCGCAGGACGGCTCGTAAAGACAGTGTCAGGGTTTATAGAACATGGATAAAATCGAAAGGGGGTAAACGTCATTCCAACAAATTCCACACGATTTTTAACCGGTCTTGGTTGTCTAACTCCTATAGTTGCGATTGGGTTCCTTATCTATTCTATTTTTAATGGCTTTGCCTTTATGGGCATTGTTCTTTCAATTATTGTATTTTTCATTGGAATTATGGTTTTAGGACACTCGCAAATTGTGGAGGGACGTCAAAAGGAAAAACAGAAGGAAGTTTTGCTTTCTCTGAATAAAGATCTAGCAGACTTTGATAAGATGCCATCCCTAACGTCCACTGATTTGTTGTCAAGAGTCGCGGTCGACTATGACAAACAGCGCCTATACATATGGTTTGCGGAAGATAAAGAGGGGGAGGTTTTGCAGAAACCTTATCTAGGTATGCCCTATCGGCTGCTGAATTTTGCGATAAAGGATCTTGATGGCGTTGCGATAGTGGAAGATGGGTTCATCCATTCATCATATGGAACGGTGGATGATATTGCCAAAGGGACAATGGGTGCCATCTCTACGGATCCGAATAAGAAGCCTGTTGACAAAGTAACGTCGCTAGCTCTCCTTCTTAAAATGAATCATGCAAAGCATTCTTTTTTTCAAGTCAATTTCTACAATCAACCATATCTTCCTTTAGCTAAGAGTTCGCCAGAATTTGAGGCGTTTCAGAGAGAAGCCCGAAAATGGTTTGCCAAGCTGGAGATGCTTATGGGAGACCAGCCGGAGCGGATACCGGAACCTTTACAGCCGCTTCAAGATAAGCAAACTTTCATTCAGACAGTTAAAGCTCCTATTCAAACGATTGAAACTCCACAAAAGCCGGAATCTAGCGAATCAATTGAGAGTAAAGTTGAGAAGGAACAGCTTACGACAAAACCACTTGTTCAGGAAGAGGCTGAACTCTCGTATTTTGATCGCCTTGTGGCAGAGAACAAAAGACAGTTGAGCGAGCGTCGAAATAAGGAAAAATGATTTCCCTCATTAATAAACAAAATACAAAAGCCGGCATGATACAAGTTGAGACTAAAACTTGTATCATGCCGGCGCATTGCGTAAATATCAACAGTAGATACTAGGGCAGAAATACTTCTGAAAAGGAAACCGTGCTTTAGTTAAGTTGAGATGAAAGAACCTTGCGGAACGGTTTGCAACAATGGGGTAGGATTACCGACGCTGTACAATTGCAAATCATGCATCGCCCGTGTACACGCGGTATAAAAAATTCTGCGAAGGTTCTCTTCTCCATAAACATGCATGGATGCATTGTAGATGATAACTGCGTCAAATTCGATGCCTTTTGCCAAATACGCCGGCACGACGACAACTCCTTGCTCATACTCCATGGAACCTTTTCGCAGCAGTTTTATGTCTTCGATTGTAGTTAGTGCTTCATATGCACGACGGCTCTCCTCCGCTGATTTGCATATAATTGCGATGGTGTTGTAGCCGATGCTTTGGAAATGCACGACTTTTTCGTTGATGTGGCGGTGCAGTTCTGCATGATCGATCACCTGCTGCAGTTTAGGCAGCTCGCCTTCACGATCAAATGGGATGATCTGCTCACCGTTCGGCATTAATTTTCTTGTGAATTCGATGATCGGCTTTGTTGAGCGATAGCTTCTTGTCATATTGATAACTTCTGTCTCATCAGGGCCAAATAGATTCGTTAGCACGTGGAAATCGACTGTTTCGCTCGCGTGGGCGAAAATCGCTTGATTGAAGTCCCCTAACACGGTCATCTTCGCAGATGGAAACAAACGTCTCAAAAACTCAAATTGAAAAGGAGAATAATCCTGCGCCTCGTCAACGACGATATGTTTTATCGTACGATTTGCCTGAAAGCCCTTGATTAGCTCATTGAGCAGTAAAAAGGGAGTAGCATCCTCGTAGTGAAGCTGGTCTTCATCCAACATGTTCAGAGTTGCTTGGCAAATAGCAGGCCATTCCGGAGGTGTGTCTCCGGTCATCCATTGTTTTATTGCCAAAGGGTCGGCAAACAGCTGCTTATAGATGCCTTTCGTATCGATGAACTCAAATGCCCGAACTTGTCTTTGCAACGGCCTCAATCTCTGTTGCACGATCAATTGAGCTAGCTCTTTTGTGTCCACCTCATAATCGGCAATTGAGTCTCTTTTAAAACCGCGCTTTTTTGCTAAGTACGCATGCGCTTTATTGTATTCCTCGTCGCTGAGCAGCTCGATTCGCTCCAGCACCCATGGTTGATGCCGTTCAACATTTTTTGCCTCTTTTAGTTTATTCAGCAGCCAATCTTTCAACTTTTCAAGTCGGTTATGGAAGCGGAGTGATGTATCTTTTCGATAAAACCGTTCCGCTATTTGCTCTTTGGATACGATCGACTTTCCCCTAAGAATCAAGTCTTTGAATAGCATGCCGGAAACCTCTAACGACTCCCTATACGATTCGATCGCATCAAAGAAAGATGGTGATGCTTTAAATTGAATACTTGCCACTCTTGATTGATAGGAAGGGGAATCCGCTGCGGTTAAGACATATTCCAACTGATCATAAGGATTTTCGACCTGATAGTTCTTGCTTAATCGATGATTCAAGTATTCTTGGAAGGTGACTTGCTGCATATTCTCTTCACCGAGTTCCGGCAAAACATTGGACACATAACTGTTGAACAACGTGTTCGGTGAAAACAGTATAATTTGGTCTGCATTAAGGCTATCGCGATATTTGTATAGCAAATAGGCGATCCGTTGAAGGGCGGCTGACGTCTTTCCGCTACCTGCAGCACCATGAACGATGAGAAGTTTCCCTTGGTCGTGACGGATAATCCTGTTTTGCTCTTGTTGAATAGTAGCGACGATGCTGTGCATATGTTTATCAGTACCTTTGCCTAGCACTTGCTGTAAAATTTCGTCTCCAATCGTGAGGCTCGTGTCAAACATCGATTGAAGAACACCCCCGCGAATCAAATATTGCCACTTTTTCTCCAATCTTCCTTGGATGACGCCGCCAGGGGTAACATAGGAAGCATTTCCTGGCTGATAATCATAGTAGACACTAGAAATTGGCGCGCGCCAGTCGTATATAAGGAAATCTTCTCCACTGTCGTCAGATAACGTATCGATCCCAATGTAAATTTGTTCTTCATTTGAAACACCATCTTCCACGAAATCAATTCGGCCAAAGTAAGGAGCTTCTTTCATTCGGCGCAATGTGGACAATCGTTTGGATGAATGGCGGTGAGTAGTTTGGCTAACCGCGAGTGCTTGCGCTTCTTGTCTCAAGCCGATGATCGTTTCAAGATAGTCGTCAAATGTATCGACATTGACTTTGACTTCATCCCAGAAATGCTTGCGGATATTCACGACTTCATTCCGCTGCCGGGTTGTATCATCCTCCAGTTTTTGAATCCGTTCCGTAATGACCTCCAACACACTGTCCACTCGTTGCTGCTCCTGCTGAAAAGTTGATTTCATAGCTAACACCCCTTTAAAAAAATGAGTAAAAGGCTTGACTGGCGAATAGATTACGTTGTATAATTAAAGTGGGGATAATATATTCACTTTAATTATGAAGTGTCTATCTTAATAAATTTACCATAAGATTGTACATTGTTCAATAGGTGAATTGGGCGTATGCATATTAATATAAACCGCTATCTATAATGAAATGAAAATTAACAGCCTCTTTCCAAGAAGAATTGGAAAGAGGTTTTTTTGTCGTGGAAACTAAAGGTTGAGTGAAAATAGTAAGAATCAGTCAACAAGCATTTTATTTTAATAAGTAACGTTTGGTATGAAATGCTTCTACTTTTGCGATCAAGACACCGGAAACAGAATCCATCTTGCTGAATCTGCTGCACTAGTTGGAAGAATGATCGAAAAGTTATGAAATAATAAATGCTTATTGACTTTTCCAATCACTCTCTGTTAAGTTGTATTGTATAAATGAAAATCCTTGACGAGAAACAGTAAGTGAAGAACCCTGTTCTTTAGAGAGTCGACGCTTGGTGAAAGTCGATGGACAGATCTTTTCCGAAAATCATTCTCCGAGATGCAAGGCTGAATATAGTAAGTCTTGCCGGATTTCCTCCGTTATAGGGAACACGTATGATTGTACGTTGATTGAGAGCCGTATTGTTTCAAATGTTATCTGGAACTTGCGGAATATGGGTGGTATCGCGAGCACAAACTCGTCCCTGTTTAGGGGCGGGTTTTTTTATGTGGAAAAATAACAGACAGATGAAGTCAGTTTTACTCTAAGGAGGTCTATTGGGAATGAAAAATGGTATTGTCGTAGCGGGTTCGTTGATTGTTGCTTTTGCTTTTAATTTCTTTCTCGTTCCATATGGAATTTTAAGCAGTGGAATTAGCGGTATTGCTATTTTGATTGGGAAAATTACCCCATTTGATATTGGCTTAATGAATTTTTTGCTTAATTTACCCTTACTTGTATTAGGATACTTTAAACTTGGAAGGTTGATTACGGTCAATACACTGGTTTGTGTTGTGTCGCTATCTGTGTTCTTGTATGTGTTACCAGTAATTCCTGTTACAGACAACATATTATTGTCGACGATTTTTGGAGGTGTCATGAGCGGCATCGGTGTTGGCTTGATTTTAAAGTACTCTGGCACTTCCGGTGGATTGGATATCATAGCAATCATCCTTTCCCGGACGAGCAATATAAGTATCGGACTTCTTCTGACTAGTATGAATGGCATTATAGTTTTCATTTCGGGTGCCGTATTTGACTGGAATATCGCATTATATACGCTTTTGTCCATCTATTTGACAGGTAAAATGATTGATAGTATTCACACAAATCACATTAAGTTAACAATGCAGATTGTCACTTCGCAAGGAGAGGCAATTCGGGAAGATCTATTGAAGTCTATCTATCGAGGTATTACAATCACGGAGGGTTACGGCGGCTATACACAAGAAAAGAAACATATTTTAATGACTGTTGTTACACGATATGAAATGTTGCAGGTGAAAAAGATAGTACGTGGCTATGATAAGACTGCATTTATTAATATATTTGAGACTGTTGAAGTAGATGGTTCGTTCGCTAAGAATTAGGAGGGTTTACGATGAGTAGGAAAAATGTATTGTTTTCAGGACTTATGCTCTTTTCTTTATTCTTCGGGGCTGGAAATCTAATTTTTCCACCCCTTCTAGGTTTGGAATCGGGGAGCAACTTCGGACAGGCAATTGCCGGGTTTCTTATAACAGGTGTCTTGCTGCCATTCATGGCAATCATGTCAATCGCATTGTCTGAAAATGGGCTAATCTCTATTGGCAGCAGGGTGCATGGACTGTTTGGCCTAATTTTTGCGATCATTATCTATATGTCAATCGGGGCTTTATATGGAATACCAAGAGCTTCGAATGTAGCGTACGAGTTGGGTTTCAAGCAAATCGTAGACGTCAATGGCTGGCTTGCATTGCTAGTATTCTCCTTGCTGTTTTTTGGAGTGACTTACCTCATTAGTTTAAATCCCAAGAAAATAGTAGATCGAATCGGACAGCTGTTGACTCCTATTTTATTGCTAGTGTTAGCTTTGCTGGTTATCCGGGCCTTTATCAAATTTGAAAATATAGCTTCTCCAGCGGAAGGAACTTATGCATCGTCTCCATTTGTAAAAGGTTTCGTGGAAGGGTATTTCACAATGGATGCTGTGGCGGCGCTTGCGTTTGGGATTGTTGTCATAAATGCACTGAAGGATAAAGGTGCAATATCCAAATCGGAGCTTGTAAAAGGGACATTGGGGGCCGCAATTATATCTGGTCTCGGATTGGCCGTTGTTTATGTCTCCTTAGGATGGATTGGAAGGGTCATACCGAAGACAAATGACTTTGCAAATGGCGCGGATATATTGACTGTAGCATCGGATATCCTATTTGCTAGCGGTGGTGGACTTATATTCGGTGTGATTGTAACACTGGCATGTCTGACGACTTGTGTTGGCTTGATTACTGCATGTGCTAGATTTTTTAATGAGATTTATCCTGAAATTCAATACCACTCGTATGTTGTTATTTTTGTATTGATTGGCTTGTTAGTGTCTAATTTAGGTTTGAATACGATTCTAAATTTGGCAGTGCCATTATTAGTGCTCATTTACCCAATTTCCATCGTATTGGTCATTCTCTCGTTATTCGAGCATTTTGCGGGCGGAGGGAAGATGATGTACCGGCTATCGGTTGCCGTGACGTCAATTTTTGCGCTGTACGAGGTATTGACGAGCATCGGTTATAAAGTCGGGATTTTGACCAGGTGGTTAGATGTTGTTCCGTTCTTTGAGCATGGACTGGGCTGGGTTTTGCCTGCTTTTGTTGCCGCTTTGATAGGGTATGGGGTCGATAAGTTCAGAAGGGAAGCCTTCATATAAAAAAAGAGTAACCATCTAACTTGCGCCAATGCAAGGGATGGTTACTCTTACTTATTATCGAATTGTTTTCAATGCAGTCGCCCAAGGGATAACTTGGTCTAGCATTTGATTTACAGAAGAAGCTTGTACTTCCGCTGGTTTGAAGTCTGTTCCGTTTTCGAAATCAGTGAATAGTGATAGAGCTGGGTGAACACGAACATCCGCTACGGATAGTTCACCAAGGATGCCGCGTAAATGTTCAGCTGCGCGAGCACCGCCTACTGAACCGTAAGATACGATACCGGCTGCTTTGTTGTTCCATTCTTCGCGTAGGAAGTCTAAAGCGTTTTTAAGCGCTCCGGTAATGGAGTGGTTGTATTCTTGAACGATGAATACGAATCCGTCTTGTTTTCCAACGATTTCTGACCATGCGGCCGCGCCTGAAGCATCGCTTCCTGGCTCGCCTAGCAATGGCAATTTGTAATCTGCGATATCGATTACTGTATAGTTAGCGTCTCCGCGTTGATCTGCCAATTCTTTTACCCAAGCACCTACTTGAGGGCTTACACGTCCATCACGAGTTGATCCTAAAATAATACCGATATTTAAATTTGTCATTGTTTGTTCCTCCTGTTGTTTAGATCCAAATAATTTATCAAAAAGTCCCATCTTTTAAAGTTTCACCTCCTTACAAGTATTCTTTTTCAATGTTCTTCGTACTACGGACTGTATCAATTGGCCGTACAAGGCCTTCAATTGTTTCGCGTTTGTCTTCAAAGAATGGTGGCAACGATAGTTTTTCGCCAAGCGTTTCATACGGCTCATCGCCCATGAAGCCAGGGCCGTCCGTCGCCAATTCGAACAGAATGGAAGGTGCGATTCTCGTATACAACGAGCCGAAGAAATAACGGTCGATAAAGCCTGAGTTTGGCAATTGGAAGCCTTGCAAACGTTGTTGCCAAACATCGATTTCTTTGCGGTCCTCTACACGGAATGCCGTATGATGGACAGTGCCGAATCCTTGCATTGCTTGCGGAAGGACCGTGTTATATTCCACAACTACTTGAGCGCCGTTTCCACCCTCGCCCATTTCGAATAAATGGAATGACTCTTCTTGTGCAATTTCCTTCATTATAAATACTTTCTCCAACATATCTTTCACGTGATCGAAGAAGGAAGTCCGGATATGGATTGGTCCGAGTCCTGTAATGGCGAACTCCAAAGGAATCGGTCCGTTTTGCCATGGCGTTCCTGATTCGACGCCTTCATTGAGCTCGTCAGAAATGAGCTGATACTGTTGGTCATCGAAGTCTACAAATGACAATACCTTTTTACCGAATTGCTCTTGGATGCCTTTATGCTTCACGTCAAATTTGTCGAAGCGTTTTACCCAATATGCTAACGCAGCATCGCTCGGTACACGGAAAGAAGTTTTTGAGATTTCGTTTGTTCCGTGTACTCCTTTTTGAATGCCGGGGAAGTCGAAAAATGTCATATCCGTACCTGGATTGCCTGCATCATCTGCGAAAAATAGATGGTACGTTTGAATGTCATCTTGGTTTACTGTTTTCTTTACGAGGCGCAATCCTAATGTGTACGTGAAGAAGTCATAAATCATCTCTGCACTGCTCGTAATGGCTGTCACGTGGTGAATGCCTTTTAATTGGTTCATGTATGTTCTCCTCCTTAATTTGTCTCGAATTCAAGATATATAGTTAAAAAAATTTGTTTGTTTTTCAACTAACATGGTTTTTGGATTCATTATTTACCGATTGAATTAATTTATCTTTAATTCAAGATAATAATAGCATGCTGTTTGACGTTGCGTCAACAGTTTCATTTTGGAGAAAAAAAAAGACGTCCCCAAAAACGTTTATACATATTTTGGGGGACGCCTTTATATTCATTCATATTACTCAGTTAGGTTTTTTCGCAATCGCTTCGATTTCCACTTCTGCTCCGAGTGGAAGTGCTACCACTGCGACACAAGTCCTTGCAGGAAACGGTTTAGAAAACTTCGTTGCATATACTTCGTTCATTGCGGAAAAATTATTCATATCAGTCAAATAAACATTTACTTTTACAACATCATCAGGTGTGAGACCAGCTGCTTCCAGCGCCTCAAACAAGTGATCAAAGCACAATTTTGTTTGTGTTCCGATGTCACCTGCTATATTATCCGCAGAAGCGGAGTTCATTGCGGTCTGCCCGGATAAATAAACTAAATCACCTGCGTCCACCGCAGCTGAATACGGACCTGATGCCGTTGAGCCTTTTACTTCATAAGCTTTTCTTGCCATCATTACTCCTCCTTACTTCATAGCTGAAATACCATCATAACGTAATAAACATCCATTGTATAGAACTTGATTGAATTCTTGAATATTGCTTATGCATGTTTGCTTTGTAAAGGTTAATGGATATAGAAGAAGGATGAGACACATAATGAACAGGAATCTAGTTTCCACAACGGGAATAATAAGATCGGCAAAACTTGGAGGGATTTTCAATGGCAAGCTACGATTTGATCATTAAAAATGGAACGATTGTAACGGCAGACTCAACGGAAAAAGGAGATATCGCCGTCAAGGACGGAAAGATTATGGAAGTGTCTTTCGGAAAGCCGCTCGAAGCAACGGCAGACAAGGAGATAAATGCGGAAGGTCTTCATGTTTTCCCAGGCGTCATTGACTCGCATGTCCACTTTAACGAGCCGGGCAGAACAGAATGGGAAGGATTGGAGACGGGTAGCAGGAGTTTAGCTGCCGGCGGGGCGACATCGTTTTTTGATATGCCACTGAATAGTACCCCTCCGACAATCAATAAAGCCAATTTAGAAATGAAACGTGCATTGGCAGAGGAAAAATCCATTGTGAATCCATATTACTGGGGTGGGCTCGTACCAGAAAACATAGCAAATCTGCGTGAGCTTCATGAAAATGGCGTTATCGGCTTCAAGGCATTCATGTCGCCGAGCGGAATTGACGACTTCCATAACGTCGATGATGAAACGATCTATAAAGGAATGAGGGAGATTGCATCCTTGGGATCCCTATTAGCCGTTCACGCTGAAAGTACGGTCATGTGTGAACAGCTTGCGGAAGAAAGAATCGGTCAAGGCAAAGTAACGGCGAGAGACTATGTCGAATCCCGTCCAGTCATTTCGGAAATTGAAGCGGTCCGAAGAATTCTTTCTTATGCCGAATTGACGGGCTGTAAACTTCATATCGTGCATGCAAGCAGCCGGAAAGTCGTGGAAGTGATCAATGATGCGAAACAAAGAGGCGTCGACATAACGGTTGAAACGTGTCCGCATTATTTATCATTGACTGTAAAGGATTTGGAAGAACAAGGCGTCATCGCAAAATGTGCCCCTCCATTAAGAGATCAAGAAGAAGTGGATGAATTATGGACGGCAGTAGCGAATGGCGAAATCGACACAATCGGCTCCGACCATTCACCGGCGCCAGCATCCATGAAAGTGATAAGCGATAATATTTTCGATGGATGGGGAGGGATTTCAGGAGCCCAGTCCATGTTGAATATTCTTTTGACGGAAGGACATTTCAAACGGAATGTGCCGTTGGAGAAAATTGTTGAATTGACGTCAAAAAATCCGGCGAAAATATTTGGACTGAAGACAAAAGGAACGATTGCAGCAGATTATGATGCTGATTTGACACTTGTCAATCTGAATGAAAGCTTTGAATTGAAGAAGGAAGATCTGTTTTACCGCCATCAACATTCGCCTTATATTGGAAGGACTTTCAAAGGAAAAGTGAAGACAACAATTGTAGGTGGGGATGTCGTGTTTGAAAACGGACAACCAATACAAAGGGGTAGATGAATGTGACAGATGTAACACGTGAAATTGCTCGTCTTGAAGAGTGGCTGGCGGAATACGGGAAGGATCCTGAAGGTGGTGTTACAAGGTTACTATATACAAAAGAATGGGTGGAAGGGCAAAAAGCGTTGGAAAAAAGAATGCAAGATGATGGATTGACTACTCGTTATGATGATATCGGAAACTTATTTGGCCGATTAGAAGGAAGTATGTATAAAAATGAAACAATTTTAACCGGCTCGCATGTAGATACTGTTAAAAACGGCGGCAAGTTAGATGGCGCCTTTGGAATATTGGCGGGAATATTAGCGATCCGCCTTTTAAAGGAGAAATATGGCCAGCCCCTCCGAAATCTCGAGGTCGTGTCGTTTGCCGAGGAGGAAGGAAGCCGTTTCCCATATGCCTTCTGGGGGTCCAAAAATTTTGTCGGCATTGCGAAAAAAGAGGACGTTGTAGACATTACGGATTTCAACGATGTTCCCTTCGTAGAGGCAATGAGAGCTGCTGGTTTTAATTTTAGGGATGAATCGAAAGCGCTCCGCAATGACTTGAAAGGATTTGTTGAAATCCATATCGAACAAGGCAATGTTTTAGAGAAGGAAGGAAAAGACATTGGAGTTGTTCATAGCATTGTCGGACAAAGGCGTTTTACGATCGAAGTGAAAGGTGTCGCAAACCATGCGGGGACTACACCTATGGGGTATCGGAAAGATGCGTTATATGCCGCCAGCCAAATGATCAATAATGTCATTAACAGAGCAAAAGAATACGGCGATCCGCTCGTTGCGACAGTCGGTAAAATCGAAGTCAAACCGAACACTGTAAACGTTGTTCCAGGGGAAGCGCTATTTACATTTGACGTTCGGCATACGGAAAAAGAGGCCCTCGTAAAGTTTACGGAGGAACTGACAACAATTATCAAGAGGATCGCTGCTGATTCAGGTGTAGAGACGACGATTGATATGTGGATGGATGAGGATCCGATTCCTATGAATAAACAAATCGTTGAAACCATTGAAAAACAAGCGAAAGAAAATGGATTCAATTATAAGGTGATGCATAGCGGTGCTGGGCATGATTCACAAATCATTGCGCCCGTCGTGCCGACAGCAATGATCTTCGTTCCAAGCCGCGAAGGAATCAGTCATAATCCTTTGGAATATACAAGCCCTGAACAATTGGCAGTCGGGGTTCAAGCATTGATGAGCTCCTTGTATGCATTGGCGTATACAGAGTAGAAATAAAAGAGTTGGCATTATCCGATGAGGTGCAGGAAAGTCATTGATCTTTCTGCACCCTCTTTCATATGGACAGATAAGGGGTTGAATAAAACTTTTTTGTAGTGGTATAGCTAGAAGAGTATGGTTATGAAATTATCGAAGAAGCAGGTGCAATAATGCGCTTTTTAGCAAAAATATTTGGAAAGCCAAAGGAGATGGAAAAAATGTCGAATGTAAAAGTGGCTGTCATTTTTTATAGTATGGGTGGTACAAACTATCAATTAGCTAAATGGGCTGAAGCGGGTGCAAAAGAAGCCGGTGCCGAAGTTAAAGTATTGAAAGTTCAAGAGCTCGCTCCACAATCAGTCATCGAAGGAAATGAAGCTTGGAAATCAACTGTCGAAGCGACAAAAGACGTTCCAGTGGCAACTTCAGAAGATCTCGAATGGGCAGATGCAATTATCTTTAGCGTCCCAACCCGTTTTGGCAATATGCCATCGCAAATGAAGCAATTCTTAGATATTCAAGGTGGCCTTTGGGCAAGCGGCAAGACGGTTAATAAAGTAGTAAGCGCGATGACGTCTGCTCAAAATCCACATGGCGGCCAAGAAGCTACATTATTATCCCTGTATACTTCAATGATGCACTGGGGCGCTATCATTGCACCTCCTGGATACACTGACCCAGTTCTCTTTGGAGCAGGCGGAAATCCTTACGGCACGAGCGTAACAGTCGGCCAGGACGGTAAAATGATTGAGGATGTTCAAGGTGCTGTGAAGCATCAAGCAAAACGGACAGTTACAGTTGCAGAGTGGGTTAAAAAAGGAAATCAATAAGATTATTATTGATGGGAGTTGTCCGTGTTTGGACAACTTCTTTTTTGTAAATGAAATAACCCGCCGTAGAGTGAAGTGCACCCCAAAAGTTAGAGTTGAAAATCTAACTTTTGGGGTGTTTTATTATGGTTAAATATACAGATGATT
>NZ_JBQCKP010000016.1:0-30202 GCF_051966875.1 Sporosarcina sp. SAFN-015
GAGTCCGGTTCAATACCGTCTTCACACCAGCCAACTAGCTGCGTAATATAAAACTCTAACTTTTAGGGGTCACATCATCGGTGTGGGTGGGCTGTTTTTTTAGTGGATAGGATGCATTCAATTTTTGAATGATAATTTATTTTATTCATAAATAGATTCTACATAATCAATACCTTTAGCTGTAATACTTACAACTGAACTATCACCTGAAATATCTAAATGAATATAGCCAGATGTAACAAGATAATGATAAGCCAAGTGTTTTTCGCTATTTCTTTCCCCATATAACTCATTCGTTTTGACAATCAAACAATTGTTTTGTGTAGGAGAAAAAAATGAAGATTATATAGTTCCTCTAAAATTGCTAGTCTTAATTTCTTTCGCTCTTGTATTGATTTAACATCTATCATATTATCGTCTTCCTTTTCGCAGTGTAATCAAACAGTTATGAAACGACTAGATATTTCCATAGCGCACTACAAAATTATCATTCTTTAAATAACGGTGCAAATTTGTTGTCTTTACAGCTGGGCTGCCGGGTTTTTGTTTGTCGGCAATAGTGCCGAACGAATTAGGTTTAAAATAATTCTGAAAAAACAAACCTCCCCTATTTGAGAATCGTTTACTATATAGGGAAAGGGGTTGAAGCTGTGACCGGTACGAATGAACTAAAAGAATTAATGTTTCAATACACGGAGTATTTAATTCGGCTTGCTTATTATTACGTGAAAGACCTCCAAGCGGCAGAAGATATTGTGCAGGAAGTATTTATAAAGTTTTACGGCAGTCAAAGCAAATATGAAGAACGAGGAGAAGTTAAGGCCTACCTAACAACAATGACGGCTAATAAAAGCAAAGATTATTTGAAAAGCTGGACGTATAGAAAGGTGAAATTGCAAAACAAATTATTCCAAACAGAATCTGCAAGAAAAACAGATGAATTGGTTAGAAAAGATGAAGAAACACTAATTGGAGAAGCAATTCTTCAATTGCCGTTGAAACAACGTGAGGTCCTCATTTACTTTAATTTTGACGAAATGACGATCGCTGCGATTGCAAGTCTTTTGGCCATACCTGATAGTACAGTCAAAACCCGATTGCGACGCGGTAGGGAACTGTTGAAAAATCAGCTAATAGGAATTGAATGGGAGGTACTATTAAATGGATAAATTCATTCCTACTGAAGTGAAGGATGTAACGGAAAATAAAAAAAGGGTTATGCAAAACGTTGTAGATGAAATCCAAAACAGATCAAAAAGACCAAAACATAATTGGAGATATACAGTAATTGCCGCTGTAATAACAATGAGCGCAATGCTTTTTGTATTAAACGAAGTATTGACTGAAAATGACCCGTCTGTAGCCAACCAACCATCTCGAGCGGAACTAGACATAGATTTATCAAAACCTATATTCTCCGAAGAAGAAGGGATATTTTATCTTGATGGAATAACGTTAGGTGACTCCCAATCAAAAGTAATCACAGTTTTTGGTGAGGATTTCACAATCGTGCAAGAGGATGACAGTGAAGAGGACGGCAGTGAGGTAGACGTTGTAATGAATTATGAGGGTCAGGTGAAATTCTATTTTATTGAAGATGAATTAGATTCAATCGTATTTATGAATGTAGATGAAGATTACTTCGACAGATTATTTAATGACTATGGTGGATTTAAATTTATATTTCATTGGTATCTTGATAATGATAATCGTTTATTCTACTCCAAGGAGACTTCCCAACTACTGCATGCATCAACGATGTCGATGGATGGAAACCTATACTTATCCCTATTTCGTGCCGGACCGGATCACTGGGAACAAAAAGCAGAGTATCTATACAGGACGCAACAGAATCTTAAAAATCAACACCCTTCTCCAACCAACACGGAAGTGGATTCCACTAAACCCACATTCACTGAAGAAGAAGGCTACTTCTATCTACTTGGCGTGACAATAGGTGATTCACCATCAAACGTAATTGAACGATTGGGTGATAATTTTATAATCGAGCAGTCTGATATGAGTGAATCTGACTTCTACCTAGATTATGGAGGGGTTGCAAGTTTCGGTTTTTATAACGATAAAGTAAATTCGATTGTATTCAGAAAAGTAGATAAAAGATATGTTGATGAATTATTTAATGATTATGATGGAATTAAAATTGCGTACGAAGATGATACTGATCGTTTTATCTACTCCGAGGAGACGTATCAAGTAATGAAAGCATCAACACAAACACCTAATAAAGACCTTTATTTATATATAGGATATCCTGGCCCGGAATTCTGGGAACATCCAGAAATGAAAGGTATTCCGAATCCTTGGAAACAATAATAAATCATAGATTATCTTTTAATAATAAAAGAGTTAAAGTAAAGGATGAGAGCACATCTCAGTTAGTGGAGTCAGCCTATAGACAGAACAAAAAAACAACCTGCACGTACCGGAAAATCGGTGCGGGTAGGCTGTTTTAAGTCCTATTCAACGGACAATAAGGACATTTCTCTGTATCGGGCAGTTCCTTCAATAAGCAGCAAGTCGTTCGTTTGTAATTAGACATGGCGGCAAGTGGTTCTTCACCCTGCAAATACTGTTTAAAGGGTGAGCGCCTCATATGCGGCTTCCATGTTTCATCTTCCATTAAGAAATCAAGGTCACTTGGTGCAGCAGGACAGTCTTCGTTAAGAAGCATGGAATATATCCATAGCACATAGCCCCATACATTCTCCCAAAGAATCAGCTTGGAAACATGCGCGCGCTTGCCCATATATTCGACGACTGGATGTCCGTATTGCTCAAGAATGAAACGGATCGCTTCGTGTCGGTCATGGACGTCCCCGAATGAGTCAGGCGGAATAGTAAACTGAATCGTCCCGTTTTCGATGAATAAAGAGATGTCCTCCAATTTGCCGGTAAAGAGCAAGTTGAACTTGCTCAGCATATGGAACAGCCCCGTCATGAAGAATCCGTGCCTCCTCATATAAATGGAAGCCGCCACAGCGTCTGTCGGCGATTCGGATAATGCTTTAATTTCCAAAAATAATTTAGTAGTGCTCGCCGTTTCCGACAAAGTTGCTTGTGCGTTCGTGAATGCGTCAGGCTGCCTGTTCAGAAAGATGCCAAACCGTTCTAAAGATGCAATGTGCTCTTCGTTCAGCTTAGGCACCTGTATTGCTCCTTACTTGCTGCACGACGCAGCGTCCACGGCCGAAAGGAACACAATGCGGCGTTCCGAAAAGGGGATCCGTCGACACTTGGCATTCCATGCTGAACACTGCGCGGACGAGATCGCAAGTAATAATATCTTCCGGTCTACCTTGTGCGTATACCCCACCGTCTTTAATGGCGACAATATTATGGGCATAGCGAGAAGCCAAATTCAGATCATGGAGCACCATGACGATCGTGCGGCCTTTTTGTTCATTCAACTCAAACAAAAGGTCTAAAATTTCGATTTGGTGCGTCATGTCAAGATATGTCGTAGGCTCATCCAACAGAATGACATCCGTGTCTTGTGCAAGTGTCATCGCAATCCACGCACGCTGGCGCTGGCCGCCCGATAATGTATCGATTGCCTGGTCACGAAGATCGCTTATTTTTGTCGCTTCCATCGCAGCCTCGACCTTTTTCGTATCTACTTCCGTCCAACGGGAAAGCCACGATTGATGAGGGTAGCGGCCTTGTTTAACAAGGTCATGAACAGTCAATCCTTCAGGTGATACGGGACCTTGTGGGAGGATGCCCATTTTCTTCGCAACATTGCGGGAAGACATCGAATGGATATCTTTCCCCTCCAACAAGACGGAGCCGTCCGAAGGTTTCAACAAACGAGCGATCGAACGAAGCAAAGTGGATTTCCCACAACCGTTGCTTCCGACGAAGACGGTGATTTCACCACGGGGGATTGCCAAATTTAAATTCTCAAAAAGAAGGTGATCTTCATAGCCGATGGACAAGTTTTTCGTATTTATCGTAGGGTGCATGTATAATGCCTCCGTTTCATTCGTAATCCAAAAGAAAGCCGACTCTTATTACTAAGTAGCATACCATATTCTCGTACAATTGAGAATGATAATCATTAATCTATGAAATCACTTTACAAATACCTAACTGACAGATTACACTACTAACTGATAATGATTATCAGTGTGGAGGAGAATATATGAATAAATTCATGAAGACCGTACTTTTGTTAGTACTTAGTGCAGTTCTGTTAGTTGGCTGCTCTTCGAAGAAGAATGAAGATAAAGGACCAGTCAATGAAGCTGAGGGAAGCGTAACAATCACAGGTTCGAACGGTGAAGTGACGCTTGATAAGCCTGCTAAGAAAGTCGTTGTGCTTGAGTGGACATACGCAGAAGATCTGCTTGCGCTTGGCATACAGCCAGCAGGTATGGCGGACATTCAGGAATATCATAATTGGGTGAACATCGACGCGGAATTGAGCGATGATGTCGTTGACGTCGGTGGAAGGCAAGAGCCGAATTTGGAAGCGATCGCTGCAATTGAGCCGGATTTGATCATTGGTGTTAGCTTCCGTCACGATGCAATGCTGAAGGATTTGGAGAAGATTGCTCCGACAGTCATCTTCAATCCATATCCGGAAGACGAGTCCATTGATTTGTACAAGGAAATGACGACGACCTTCAATGAAATCGCGAAGGCTGTAGACAAGACGGATGAAGCTGAAAAAGTGTTGGCGCACTTAGATGAGAAATACGAGGAAGCGAAAGCGGAAATCGATAAAGCAAACTTGAAAACGAAGGATGTCATCTTGACGCTCGCATACACAGGTCCGCAAGCTCCGGAAATCCGTGTATTCACGCCGAACTCCATGGCTTCCCAAATCCTTGAGAAGATCGGTTTGAAAAATGTGCACGTGCCGGATCAGTTTGAAGTATTCGGATCCAGCACATTCAACGTCGAAGGCTTGACGAAATACGAGGATGCGAACTACTTGTATACGGTGCAGGAAGAAGACAATGTATACGAAAAGCAATTGAAAGATAATGCGGTTTGGAAAAACTTGAATTTCGTCAAAGAAGATCGACTATTTAACCTCGGTTCGGATACTTGGTTGTATGGAGGTCCGCTGTCAGCTGAAACATTGTTGAATCAAATCGTCGATACGATGGTCAATAAATAATGGCGAGAAAGGCTACAGGGAAAAGATCGTTGTTCGTTATGATCATCGGTCTTTTCCTGTTGGTCGTTTTATCCTTCATCCATCTGACACAAGGCCAAGCTGATTACACAGTTTCCCAGCTCATGAAGGAAGTTTGGGTGGAGGGGCGCATCCAGGATATCGTGCTTTCACTTCGGCTTCCGCGGTTGGCGATCGGTATTTTAGCGGGTGGTGCGCTCGCTGTGGCGGGTGCTATCTTGCAGACATTGACGAATAACCCGTTGGCGTCTGCAAGCACGCTCGGCATCAATGCCGGTGCGTATTTCTTTGTTGTAGTGTCGATGATTTTCTTTCCAACGTTGCTCGGCGACTTTCCGTTTCTCGTTGCGCTTGCAGGCGCGGTGCTTTCGTCCATCCTTGTCGTCGTTCTGGCAGGGAAGCAGATGGAGCCTGTTCGTGTCGCTTTAACAGGGATGATTATCTCCTTGCTGTTTGCCTCTATGACTGGCTCCTTGCAGCTTTTATTCGAGAATCAGACGAACGGCCTCTTTTTATGGGGATCAGGTACACTTGTACAGTTGAATTGGAGCGGTGTCACATTTGCGGGTCCGATGATCGTTGTCCTGTTCATCCTTGCATTAGGGATTGCGAAGCCGATGGATATTTTGTCGTTAGGTGAAGATGTTGCGTCTTCACTTGGCCAAAATGTACGCTTCATTAAATTGATGGCATGGGCAGCAGCGATTTTGCTTGCGGCAACGACAGTAAGTGTCGTCGGTCCGATCGGATTCATCGGTTTGATGGCTCCGCATATTGTCCGGATGTTAGGCGTCCGTGGCCATTTGCAAATCTTTCTTCAGTCATTCCTATGGGGTGCTGTCATGATGATCGGTGCGGACGTGCTCGGTCGGCTCATCCAGCCCGGACAGGAAGTGCCTGTCGGTGCGATGACAGCATTGGCTGGCGGACCTTGGCTGCTCTATTTAGCTTGGAAAACGGCGAAATCACATACGAAAGGCGATCGCCAAATGGGCGGAACGTTGAAGCCGGTCAAGTTGCCGGTCGTCATTTCAATCGTCGCGGTTTTGATCGTTGCTGTCTTTGCCTTGGCATTTTCCTATAACGGGATGGCCTGGTCGCTTGATTGGATGAAACCAGTCGTCTGGAATTTCCGCGTGCCGCGTGTGCTCACAGCTTTCATTATCGGGGTGCTGCTTGCGCTTGCGGGTGTTTTATTGCAAGGCGTCCTGCGGAATCCATTGGCGGACGCAAGTGTGTTGGGCGTCACCTCGATGGGTGGAGCAGGTGCGATGTTGCTATTGGTCGCAATTCCAGCGATCCCTGTACAGTATATGCCGCTTGGCGCGGTAGTAGGAGCCGCCGTTGCTCTTGGTATCATAATGGTGACAGCGTGGAAAAACAACTTTCAGCCAATGCTCGTCGCTTTGATGGGAATCGCGATCTCGGCATTCGGTTCCGCCGCAACGCAAGTATTTGTTGTGAAGGCGAAATTGGCTGTTGCCGCGGCACTTGTCTGGCTTTCAGGCAGTACGTACGGAAAAGGTTGGGAGGATGTGCAGCTCTCGTTATTGTTTTTCGTTCTACTAATCGGTCCAGCCGTCTATTTAACACGCAGCTTGGATGCGCTGACATTCGGGGATGATGTGGCAGCGGGTCTCGGCTTGTCTGTCAAATCGACGCGTGTCTGGGCGCTTGTCGTTGGGGTGACGATCAGTGCAGCAGGAGTGGCGATTGTCGGAACAATCGGCTTTGTCGGGCTTGTCGCGCCTCATATCGCTCGTAGATTAGTAGGCTTCCGCCATTTGCCGCTGCTTGTCGTTTCAGGCTTGCTAGGCGGTCTGCTCTTAGTGACAGCGGACTTTGTTGGACGCATTCTGATTGCGCCGAAAGACATTCCAAGCGGTCTCGTCGTCGCATTGATTGGAACGCCGTATTTATTGTATTTATTAAGGAAAATGAAATGACACAGCCACACGCTCATTTGCATAAGAGCGTGTGGCTGTTTTTACGTTGGTGGTATACTATAGTATACCTATTAAACATCGAAAGAGGCGCAATTATGTCCAAAGCGGATTGGAATATGAAAACATTCATGAAAGGTGCGTCGATATTGACGATATCGGCGATCATCGTCAAATTGCTGGCGGCGGTATACCGGATTCCATTTCAAAACCTTGTCGGGGATAAAGGGTTTTTCATCTACCAGCAAGTGTATCCGTTCATCGGTATTTTCATCGTGTGGACATCGTATGGCTTTGCGGTGGCGGTTTCGAAGTTGCTCGCGGGTAGCACAAGCAGTGGGGAATCGAGGGCGATAAAGCGGGTCGCCTTTCTCTACTTGGCCGGATTGTCATTATCGTTTTTCGTCATTCTCATGACGTTCGCTCCGTTTTTCGCGCAGGCGATGGGAGATCCTGGACTTGTTTCACTTCTGCGTGCAGGTGCTTATATCGTGCTCGTCATGCCGATGCTTGCAGTATTGAAAGGTTCATTCCAATCGGAAGGGCAGATGACGCCTGTTGCCGTTTCAAATGTCGGTGAGCAAGTGTTTCGTGTCGCGGTTATTCTCATTGGCACGTGGCTCGCTGTACGGGCAGGTGCTTCGCTTTACACAGCCGGTGAAGTGGCAATGTGGGGTGCAGTCGTTGGGGAGACGGCGGGAGTTGTCATACTAGCTCTCTATTACCGGAATGCATTCAAAGGACCACTTTTGAAAATAGATACGTGGCGGGTCGTGAAGGAATTGACGTTCGTCAGTTTGAGCGTCAGTGCGAGCTCGCTTATCTTGCTGTTATTCCAGCTTGCTGATTCGTTCACTGTATATAATATTCTTCTTGCGGAAGGATTCATGTCGGACGCAGCCATGGAGCTAAAAGGTGTGTATGACCGTGGGCAGCCGCTCGTCCAGATGGGGATTTTGATTGCATCGACGTTGGCGCTTGCGATCGTCCCGCTTATTGCGCATCATGCAGCGAAAAAGGAAGGACGAGGCGCGGAGCCGTTCATACAGCTCACGTTCCGGACGGCGTTTTTATTCGGGTGGGCAGCTGCCATCGGGCTTGCGTTCGTCCTTCCATACGTGAATGAAATGCTGTTTGAGACGCGGAATGGCTCTGTTGCATTGATTATATTTGCGTTTCAAATCTTTTGGTTGTCGCTTATCTTGCCGTTGACCGCAATATTGCAAGGAGCTGGCAAAGTGAAAATCCCTACGCTGTTGCTTTTAGGTGGTCTTGTCGTGAAAATAGTTGCGAATCAATTAATAGTCCCTCTCTACGACGTAACAGGCGCAGCGATTGCCGGAAATATCGGCTTTGCAGCGATATCGGTTGGGCTACTGTTTTATTTCAAATCTGTATGGCCGATTAGGCTTGCTCCTATTCGTTTTTATGGCTGGCTCTTCCTAGCGACACTAGCGATGGCGGCGGTTATCTTCCCGTGGATGCTTGCGGCGGATCGGATTTTATTCGACAACGTCTCATCTCGAATTGGAGCGACGTTGACGGCACTAACAGCTGTTGCTTTAGGAGCGGGCGTTTTCCTAGTCGTTGTCATGAAATCACGTATAATGGCGGAGAAGGAATGGTATTTGCTGCCGTTCGGAAAAAGGTTGGCCCGTGTACAATTAATTCTCAATAAAAATAGAAGGTGAATGGATGAATACAATTACGATTATCGGCCTTGGCGCCGGGGATCTTGACCAGCTGTCCCTTGGAACATATCGAAAGCTGAAGGAGGCTGAGTTCGTCGTTGCGAGGACGGACCAGCATCCGGCGATTGTGGAATTAAGGGCGGAAGGAATGGCAATAGAGAGCTTCGATGACGTCTACATTGAAAATGATGCATTTGAGCAAGTGTATGAAGAAATTACGGAGAAAGTAGTGTCGATGGCAAAAGACAGAGCAGTTACATATGTCGTGCCAGGGCATCCGCTTGTAGCAGAACGCACCGTGCAATTATTAATTGAAAAAGAACGTGCTGGAATTGTGCAACTTGAAATCGCGGGGGGCAACAGCTTCCTCGATCCGATTTTTGCAGCGCTCCGGATCGATCCGATTGAAGGATTCCAACTGCTCGATGGCACGGATATGAAACGTGATGACGTGATGATGACGCAGCACGTGCTAATCGGCCAAGTGTATGATGCGTTTATCGCTTCCGAAGTGAAGCTGTCGCTCATGGAGAAGTATGCGTACGATCATCCGGTGACGATTGTGACAGCGGCAGGCTCTTCATTGGAAAAGCTTCGGACGGTGCCATTATTCGAGTTGGACCGTGAGACGGAAATCGATAATTTGACGACCGTTTATGTACCTCCGGTTATGGAGCGTGAAGGTCGACTGAAGGAATGGTCGACATTCCGGGAAATTATCGCTGCATTGCGTGCTCCTGATGGCTGCCCGTGGGACCGCGAGCAAACTCATGAATCGCTGAAACGATATTTGATTGAGGAAACGCATGAGTTGCTCGAAGCAATTGACCAGGGGGACGATGAAGGAATCATCGAGGAATTGGGAGATGTGCTGCTGCAAGTGTTCTTGCATGCGCAAATCGGCGAGGACGACGGCTATTTTGCAATGGAAGACGTCTTGCAGTCGGTCGGAGATAAAATGATCCGCCGCCATCCGCATGTGTTCGGCGATCGAAACGTGGAAAATTCGGATGAGGTCTTGAAAAACTGGCAGGAAATTAAGAAGACAGAAAAGCCGCAAGCTGAATCGCTCTTGGATGGACAAGCACGTCATAGTTCGTCGCTGCTCACTTCTTTTAATTACCAAAAGGAAGCAGCAAAAGTCGGTTTCGATTGGCCGGATATTACAGGGGCTTTCGATAAATTTGAGGAAGAATGGCAGGAATTCAAGGACGAAGTGGCGAATGGAACGAAGCAGAGCCAGACAGACGAACTTGGCGACGTCCTATTTACATTGGTCAACTTGTCGAGGTTCTTGAAACTGTCTCCAGAGGAAGCGATGGCTCATGCCAATGAGAAATTCAAACGGCGCTTTTCGTTCGTCGAACAGAGCGTAAATAACGGCAGAGGAGAATTCTCCGCTTATACGCTAGATGAATTAGAAGAATTTTGGCAACAGGCGAAAGGGGAAGAAAAGAAATGAGATTAGATAAATTTTTGAAAGTGTCACGTCTGATCAAACGGCGGACATTGGCGAAGCAAGTGGCCGACCAAGGTCGGATTACGATTAACGGAAAAGTGTCGAAAGCCTCGTCGGTCGTGAAACTGGGCGATGAACTTGCTATCCGATTTGGCCAAAAAATCGTAACAGCAAAAGTTGAAATGTTGAAGGAATCGACAAAGAAAGAAGACGCTGCGTCAATGTTCACGATTGTGAAAGAAGAGAAGCTTGAAAAGGTTGAACTTGAGTTTATTGACGATGAAGATTGAGAGCATGACAGGAATTTTTCCTGTCATGTTTTTTTATGCGCCCGCATAAGATGGCAGTGAACGTACAAGCAAAGGGAGGAATAGTATGCAAATCCAGACGGATAACCCAACATACGCAATCCCATCGGGCGATCATGTCGTCACGATGAGGAACCGAAAAAGAATGGATCTTACATCTGTAAAAACAATCGACCGGTTCGACCAAGAGGAGTTCATCATCCGGACATCACAAGGAGTATTAGTAATTCGTGGGGAGGAGCTGCGTATCGTCCATTTGGATGTAGATAAAGGGCTTCTTACTTTAGAAGGCACGATTAGCACGATGCAATACGACGAAGAAGATGCAAGTTCGCGTGGTTTCCTCCATAAATTATTTGGATGAGCCTCTCCGTCCAGTTTCTTAGTCTTCTTGCAATGATTGGGACAGGCATCGGGGCCGGGGTATTCATGGACTTGATCGGAACGGGCGTAGATGCGACCGGCAAGAGATCGATCATCCGGAAGTACGCGGTCCCTTTGGAAGTAATCGGATGGATTCTGATTGGATGTGCATCATTCTACGTTCTTTTCATTGTCCGGGATGGAGCGTGGAGGATGTACGATCCGGTCGCACAAATCTGCGGCTTGCTTCTATACGCTTCGGTTTTTCATCGGCCTTTCAGGTTTCTTGGAAGGATCCTGAATATGCTGATCATTAAACCGATATGGTTCATCATCAGTCTTGTGGCAAAAATTATTAGCCAAGTGTTCAAGCTGCTCGTCAAAATTACGAGAATACTCCTTACTCCATTTATCTATCTTTATAATAAAGTCTCTGAATCTCTCTTTAAATCTGATGAGATATGATGTATAATTACTAGACTTATCGGATTTCGTAAAGTGATGAGAGGGAGTGCAGGACATGGAGCAAAGGAAAAGGAAATCATCCACGACCGTTGCATCGATTGAAACTGAATATATCCGCTCGTTGCGTAAAAAAGAAATTTGGAGAAACAAGCAGAAAAAGCGGCTCCAACGAAAAATGTTCCTCTATGCATTGATCGCTTTCGTAGTACTCGGCGGATTGACGAATATGTATATTCAGCAACAGCAGACGCTACAGGAGAAGGAACAGCGAAAAGTGGAAACGCTCGCCAAGTTGGAAGAAGTGAAGGAAGAGCAAGATCTTCTGAAAAAACAGCTTGTAAAATTAGACGATGATGACTATATTGCCAAGCTTGCACGGAAAGAATATTTCTTATCAGATAAAAATGAAATCATCTTTACAGTTCCTGAAAACAAGAAGAAAAAAGACGAAAAAGATGACGGAAAAGAGTAGTCTTATTGACACTCTTTTTTTGTTGGCTATAATGAAAGTAAGGATCTTGCACTTGCAGGACTCGCCATTTGGTAAAAAGGCTTCTGAAAAGCGGCCGTTTAAATCTTAAGGAGGAGCATTTTTTTTATGTCAATTGAAGTAGGCAGCAAGTTACAGGGGAAAGTTACAGGGATCACAAACTTCGGTGCGTTCGTTGAACTGCCGAACGGTTCAACTGGTCTGGTCCATATTAGTGAAGTAGCGGACAATTATGTGAAGGATATCAATGACCACCTAAAAGTAGGCGATATGGTTGAAGTGAAAGTGATGAATGTCGGCACTGACGGAAAAATCGGGTTATCGATCAGAAAAGCGAAACCGGAAGCTGAACGTCCTCAACGCCCTCAACGTCCTCGTCACAGCGGTGGCCGTCCTAGCCATAACGAGCGTCCGGAGAATTTTGAGCAAAAGATGGCTAAATTCATGAAAGACAGTGAAGAACGCCTTTCAACTTTGAAAAGAGCAACAGAATCTAAACGCGGTGGCCGTGGCGCAAGAAGAGGGTAACTTGCTGGCTGTTTCAATTAGTGGAAATGAATCTCTTATGAGCGATCTAGCATCTATTTAAGATGTTGGATCGCTTTTTTGTTTACGATGTTTTAGAAATGAGAACTTTATCGGCTTAAACGAAAAGTTTTCAGAATGAACGAGAAGTTCTTTAGCTGAAACGAGAACTTATTGGGGTTTAATGAGAAGTCATTGCGTCTTTACGAGAACTCAGTGGGGTTTAATGAGAAGTATTGGGTAGAGTAAGAGAACTTTCCTAACCGGATCAAAGGAATTCCCTTGTATTTGGTCGAAATAATAATGAAAAAGGGGGCTGAATTGGAATGAACGAAATTATGAACAAACTTCGAAAGTATTTGGAATGGGCAGATTCATTGCACTCATTGACTGAACAACAGGCGAATGCACCTTACCAGGAAGGAAAATGGTCGCCGAAGGAGATTCTTATGCATATGGCGGAATGGGACAAGTTTACTTTGGAGAATCGGCTACATCGAATGAAAGAATCAGAGAAGCTTGAGGATGTGGAGTGGGGGCCCTTTAATGACAGGGCTGCAAATCTCGCAAACGAATACTCCTTTGACGAAGTGATCGCAATGGCAAAACAGCATCGGCAGCAAATTATAGAATGGCTTGAAGGTTTGGATGAAACGGAATGGACGAAGCCATTCAACATTGGGGAGCATGTTCTGACATTAAAGGAATATTTCTCAGATTTTGTTTGGCATGATACGCATCATAAGGAACAAATCGAGTCGATTCGATAAGTTTGGAAGTGTGTCAATGAGTTGTGCATCATTAGGAGAGTCTTGCGCGTGTAAGTAAGTTTCTGAGGATTTTTAGGGGTTTATGCGTTTTTCGGTATAAAAAAAGTTGACCTGTCAAATTGACAGGTCAACTTTTTCGATTATAGCGGCGGAGGGGGTCGAACCCACGACCTTACGGGTATGAACCGTACGCTCTAGCCAGCTGAGCTACGCCGCCATGTTGTTCAATTGTTTCTGAACGACAATAATCATAATACATGGCTCGACGGTGTCTGTCAACCTTTCGTTGGAAAATAGAAAAAGACTTCGGAACGAGTCGAAAGTTTTTTTGAGCCGCTTGTCAGGAACAGACAAATTCTTTGGCTCGACCTATGTATACTCAGGGACAAGTAGACATAGGGGGAATGTGGAGATGAAGATGATAGGCAATCTTGAAAGACCGGTGGGCCAGCAGATTCGTCAGGTGTTCGACACTGTGGGGAAGCGGAAGATGTATGTATTGGTGGCAGCGTTCTTTTTACTGAGTACGTTTTTCTTGTCGCAAGCTGTTCTGTTTGACGCCGCGGTTCCTTTTTTCTTGCCAATTTGGGCGTTAGCGCAGATGCGCTTCAGGAATCATCTCATTTATGTATTCATCGGGGGAATTGCAGGAGGGGCTTTCCTAGGGGTGGGACAAGCAGTGATCCATCTTATGCAATTGCTGTTGTTCAATGTAGTGAGCAAGCATCCTTTTATGAGGAAGTCCATTCCATTGACAGTTGCTGGGACGATCATTGTCGTTCAGTTTCTTTGGCAGTTTGTTATGAATAGCGGACATACGCCGGTCGATGTGCAATTGACCATTGGCTTCGAAGCGATATTAGCACTGTTCATGACGTTTTTCCTTTTCGTCGCTTTTCCTCACCGGGAGCGCATCTTTTTTGGCCAATGGTCACCGGAACGTCTTGGAGCGGTATGCATTGTAGGGATTATGGCGACGACGGGAATGGGCAATCTTATGGTCGGCCCGATTTCGATTTCAGGATTGCTTCTTCATCTGACCATTTTGCTCGCAGCTCTAGCCGGCGGTCTTCCTTTTTCCACTTCGATTGCAATGATGATTGCGGCGATTGCTGGAATTGCGGAATTATCGTTTACCGGCATGATGGCTGTGTATGGAATGACGGGCTTTTTTGCAGGTGCTTTACGCCGGCTAGGGAAATTAGGCATTGCAACAGGCGGCTTTGCAGTATCCGTTTTCTTCCTGTTATATGACTTTACTTTGCCGCTTGATAATTCCCATTTCTTTACGATTGGCTTAGCTACTCTATTATTTTTCTTCATCCCGACAAAAAAAGTGGAGCCGCTTAGTCGAATGATTACACCTAGCGGTCAGCAGGATATTTCAGTGAAGCGGCAACAATGGCTGACCGATCGTCTAGATGAGCAATTATCCGATTTTCAGCAGTTTGCCGAATTTATGTCCAATCTTGTAAATGATCGTTTCTCTTCAGATGATGGACATGCTGCACAGAACATCCCGTCGATTTGTCAGTCATGTTTTAGATATTCAAAATGCTGGGAGGGAAATGAGGAAGGGATGGCTCGTCTGCTTTATGAGTGGGAAGGGACCTATTCAGCAACTAAGAAAGCGGCACGCCATCGCGTCGAAGAGAGGATTAAATATAAATGCGTCCGCTCTGCGGGTTTGATCACCGAACTGGAAGAGTCGGCTTCCAACCATCTTCTAATGGGGCAGCTTCAGCATGGGCGGAAAATGTTAGCGTTGCAATTGAGGGATATGAGCAATCATTTAGAAAAAATCATGAATGATATTAAGGGCGATTTGTCAGTTAACCATCTTGCAGAGGAGGAATTGGGGAAGCATTTGCAGTCACAGGAAATCGAATATTATCAGATTGATATTTTATCAGAAGAGAAGGGAGCTTATCGAATCGTCATTTCAATTCCAGAAAGACGTTCGGATTTCGAAACAGATACTACAGTGGCAGAACGTCTCATCTTGCCGCTTTTAGAGGAGGTCTATCGCGAACCATTTAAAGTGGAGAAGACTGTCGTGCTGCAAGATCCTTTCCCGCATATTCAAATCATGCTTTGCTCAGCTGTCCGTTTTTCCTTGGAATATGGAGTAATGGCGACGGCTGGCGGAGGGACATTCCATGCTGGTGATGCTTATGAAGTGTTCCCTATCCACGATGGTCTCACCGCTGTTCTACTGTCGGACGGAATGGGTCATGATATGAATGCTTATCGGGAAAGCCGGAAAGTGATCCGCCTTATGCGAGAATGCCTGGACCGCAAAATGGATCCGGAAACAGCAATGCATACATTGCATTATATGATGTCGTTGAATGGGCTGGATGACATGTATGCGACGTTGGATTTGGCGTTGATCGACTTGCAAGATGGACGGCTATGGTCTTGGAAAGCGGGGTCGATGAGTACGTATATTAAGCGTGGCCAAGATTTCCTCCGACTTGACAGTAAATCGGTACCTGTCGGATTCCTTCCTTCGTTTTCCGTGGAAGCGACAAATGAAGAGTTAAAATCAGGCGATATTATCGTCATGTTGACGGACGGCGTGTTTAGTGGATCGATTTCGATGGAAAAGCAGGAAGATGCAATCTATGGAATATTGGAAAAGTACGAGCATCTTGCCTGTGAGCCGCTAGCAGACCGCATTATGTCTGAAATGGAGAGGAGATTTGGCGTTGTAGCGGATGACAGAACAGTATTGATAATGAAAGTTGAACATGTATTACCGAAATGGACGACAATAAAGCCTACAAATCGATTTATTTCCCGGGAAAAAGTTATGGGGTAAAATAGGGGGAGACGAAAATTCAACATCATGGAGGGGCGGAATATGCAGGCGTTTGAGAGGAAAATCATTGATTTCATTCAGAGAGAGAGTTTGCTGTCCTCCGGTCGAAGAGTCCTTATTGCTTGCTCGGGAGGAGTAGATTCTGTAGCACTTTTGCTTTTTATGACTATATTCCGCGAGAAATTGGGGATTGAAGTGGCTGCTGTCCATGTCGATCATATGCTTCGCGGAAAAGAGTCAGCAGATGACGGCAAGTTCGTGAAGGGAATTTGTGATAAGCTTAGAATTCCTTTTTTCGGAGGGAATGTGCCTGTACCCTCCATCTTGAATGAGGAAGGCGGAAATGTGCAGGACGTCTGCAGGGCTGGAAGATATGAATTTTTTAAAAATGTGATGATGGCGGAGTGCTACGATGTATTGGCAACCGCCCATCATGCCGAAGACCAATTGGAGACAGTGCTAATGCAATTATCCAAGGGAAGCGCCCCCCTCGGCATCCCGGTGAGCCGAAGAGTCGATGGCGGGAACGTTATTAGACCGTTTCTTCCTGCAATGAAAGAAGAGCTTCGAATGTATGTGAAGCAACATGGAGAGCAATTTAGGGAAGACCCAAGCAATGAAAGCGACGCCTATTTACGGAACCGGCTCCGCCATCGTGTAGCGCCGGCCATTTTGTCTGAAAATCCTTCTGCAGCACTGAATGTCGTTAAAATGACAACAAGCTTGCAGGAGGATGAAATGCTGTTGAACAGCTTGGCGAAAGAGCGTTTTGCATCCATTGTGACGTTCACCGAAGATGGGCTTCCGACCTTTCCATCCGATATGTTCATATCCATGCACACTGCTTTACAAAAGCGCTTCATTCCACTACTATTGAATTATCTTTACTATGGGGAAACGACGCAGGTAGAATATAACACGGCACTTTTGAATCAATTGCATCACCATCTTTCCACAAGTGCCGGAAACATGACAATTGACCTTCCAAAAGGATACCGATTTGTAAGAGAGTACGGTACGGTTTCGATTGTAAAGAATGTGGAAGCTCCGGACAATTCGATTCAAATGTTGCGAAAAGGTGAATGGATAAGTTGGGGAGATATGCTGTTGTATTGGAACGATGCGGACGCCTGTGACGTGGAAGCTGTCGAATCGATGTATTTCGATTTACCTGAATCCGAGTTGCCTCTTTATGTGAGGGGCAGAAAAGACGGGGATCGCATATTGCTTCCGGGCATGGCGCAACCGAAACGCTTGTCCAGATTGTTCATTGACGAAAAAATCGGCGCTGAAAAACGGCGGATATTGCCGATTGTCACAACTGCACACGGTGAAATTTGCGCCATTCCTGGCGTACGATATGGCATCCAGTTCAAGAATCGAAAAAATGAACGGGAAAAGTACATATTCAAAATGAAAGTAAAGTAAAATTTCAAAGGAAAAGAGAGGGAACTCGATGTTGCAAAACGATATTGAAGAAGTGCTCATCACAGAAGAACAGATCCAGGAGAAAATTGCGGAGCTTGGTGCTGTCCTGACAGCTGATTACCAAGATAAATTCCCGCTTGCGATCGGTGTCCTAAAAGGGGCATTGCCTTTCATGAGCGACTTGATCAAACGGATCGATGCGTATATCGAATTAGATTTCATGGATGTATCAAGCTATGGAAATGCGACAGTGTCTTCTGGAGAAGTGAAAATCGTAAAGGACTTGAATACAAGTGTTGAAGGCCGGGACGTCTTGATCATCGAAGACATTATCGATAGCGGTAAGACATTGAATTATTTAGTTGACCTTTTCAAATACCGGAAAGCGAAATCCATTAAAATTGTTACGTTGCTTGACAAACCAACGGGTCGAAAAGTGGATTTAAAAGCGGATTATGTCGGATTCCTTGTGCCGGATGCGTTTGTTGTCGGGTATGGGCTTGATTACGCAGAAAAATATAGGAACTTGCCTTATATCGGTGTATTGAAAAAGGAAATCTACTCTTTCTGAAAGCTTTTCAACAAACCTTTACAAGGGGCGGTGGAAAGCTTTTTCCATATTCCGTCCGAAGTTGGCATACTATCATCTACGATTGTGGAGCCCTAAATCTATGCGGTTGAAAGATAATTCCGTTTTTCAAGCATGTAAGAAAGGCTTTTCCTTTGTAGGTTGAATCTGTTATATGATAAGATTTACAATAGTTTTCTGTTGAAAGAAATGAGGAGGCTTGGGATGAATCGTATACTTCGATACTTTCTATTATACGGATTGATCTTCCTTGCAATTATGGGGATTTTCAGTTCACTAAATAATCCAAACCCGAAAACGAAAGAGATTCGGTATGATCAATTTTACGAAGCATTGAAAAAAGGCGATGTTGAATCCATGTCACTTCAGCCGGTTCGTAACGTTCTGACCGTTGAAGGTACGTTGAAGGGCTATGAAGAGGGAGAGAAATTCACGACGAATGTCCTGATGAACGACGAGGCCATCATCGGTGAATTACAGACGCTTGGAACAACGAGCAACCCTGAAATCCAAATTCTACCTGCACCAGAAACAAGTGCATGGGTAGCCTTCTTCACAGGATTAGTTCCTTTCATCATCATCATCATCCTATTCTTCTTCCTCTTGAATCAAGCACAAGGCGGCGGTGGCGGCCGAGTGATGAATTTCGGAAAAAGTAAGGCGAAGCTCCATTCCGATGACCGCAAAAAAGTCAGATTCACTGATGTTGCGGGTGCAGATGAAGAGAAAGCCGAGCTTGAAGAAGTTGTGGATTTCTTAAAAGATTCCCGTAAATTTGCTGAACTTGGAGCGCGTATTCCAAAAGGAATCCTTTTGGTTGGACCTCCTGGTACAGGTAAGACGCTTTTGGCACGTGCGGTTGCCGGTGAAGCCGGTGTTCCGTTCTTCTCGATTTCCGGTTCGGATTTCGTTGAAATGTTTGTAGGGGTCGGTGCATCCCGTGTCCGCGACTTGTTTGAAAACGCGAAAAAGAATGCGCCATGTATTATTTTCATTGATGAAATTGATGCAGTCGGACGTCAACGGGGCGCTGGTCTCGGAGGCGGACATGACGAACGTGAACAAACATTGAACCAGCTCTTAGTCGAAATGGATGGATTTGATGGTAACGAAGGAAATATCATTGTTGCCGCTACGAACCGTCCGGATATCCTTGACCCGGCGCTTCTTCGTCCAGGACGTTTCGACCGTCAGATTACAGTCGGTCGTCCGGATGTCAAAGGCCGTGAAGCAGTTCTGAAAGTGCATGCGCGTAACAAGCCGCTTGACGAATCAGTCAATATGAAAGCTCTTGCGCAACGTACTCCGGGATTCTCGGGTGCTGACTTGGAGAACTTATTGAACGAAGCTGCATTAGTGGCAGCTAGACGTGGAAAAGCGAAAATCGACATGGCAGATATCGATGAAGCGACAGACCGCGTTATTGCGGGACCAGCTAAAACGAGTCGTGTCATTTCCGAAAAGGAAAAGAACATCGTTGCATTCCACGAAGCGGGTCACGTCGTTGTTGGACTCATGTTGGATGACGCAGAAATCGTCCATAAAGTGACGATCGTCCCTCGCGGCCAGGCCGGCGGATACGCGGTTATGTTGCCGAAAGAGGACCGTTACTTCATGACGAAGCCTGAACTTCTCGACAAAATCGCCGGACTCCTTGGAGGCCGCGTGGCGGAAGAGGTTGTCCTTGGGGAAGTTTCCACTGGAGCGCATAACGACTTCCAACGCGCTACAGGTATTGCACGTTCTATGGTAACGGAATACGGTATGAGCGATAAGCTCGGTCCGATGCAATTTGGCCAGGCGCAAGGCGGCAACGTCTTCCTTGGCAGAGACTTTAATTCCGAACAGAACTACTCTGACTCGATTGCATACGAAATCGACCAAGAAATGCAGCGCATCATCAAGGAACAATATGATCGCACTAAAAAGATTCTGACGGAGAATCGCAACTTGCTCGACTTGATTGCTACGACGCTTCTTGATGTGGAAACATTGGATGCAGAGCAGATCAATCACTTGAAAGACCACGGCACATTGCCGGAGCGTTCATATGATCAAAACGGAAATGGCTCACAACAGAAATCGGATGACACCGTCGCTGAGAATGATAAAGACACTGTGCATTCGGATTCGACAGGTGCGCCTGCAGATCCATCCATCGGAGATTTGCCGAAAGAGAATGGTGGAGAGCAATCTCTTCCATCGATCGATGAACATAGAAGAGATTGACGTTACAGCTCAATTTTAAAAGACAACATTCCAGTCGACTGCTTTTTAAGGCAGTCGACTGTTTTTATTTATGCCTGTTATGTTATGATGTTTTGGAAAATGACGAATGTTAGCGAGGAAAAGAATATGATCTTAGTATTGGATACAGGTAATACGAATATCGTTCTTGGCGTTTATGATAAAGGTGAGTTGAAACATCATTGGCGCATGGAAACGTACAGGCAAAGAACGGAAGATGAATACGCCATGTCCGTGAAAGCGCTGTTTACCCATGCTGGTCTCAGTTTTGAAGATATAAATGGCATTATCATTTCCTCTGTCGTTCCGCCGGTCATGTTCCCGCTGGAACAGATGTGCAGAAAGTATTTCAACTTGCGTCCGCTCATCGTTGGTCCTGGCGTCAAAACAGGATTGAATATAAAATATGAAAATCCGCGCGAAGTTGGTGCGGACCGTATCGTCAATGCGGTTGCAGCTATTCACGACTATGGATCTCCGCTGATTATCGTCGATTTTGGAACTGCGACGACATTCTGTTATGTGAATGAAAAGGGCGAGTATATGGGAGGTTCAATTGCGCCGGGCATCGGCATCTCCATGGAAGCCTTATTTGATCGGGCATCCAAATTGCCGCGTGTTGAATTGACGCGGCCGGATGATATTATTGGCAAAAACACTGTTTCTGCGATGCAGGCCGGAATTGTTTTCGGATATGTTGGTCTTGTCGAAGGTATTGTCGGCAGGATGAAAGCACAAAGTAAGGTGGAGCCGACTGTTATTGCGACAGGTGGACTTGCCGAATTAATTGCCAGTGAAACACAAGTTATTGACATCGTAGATAATTTCCTTACGTTGAAAGGACTTCATTTGATTTATGAAAGAAATGTTTGAAGGGAGTAGAAAATAAATGAGTGATTATTTGATAAAAGCATTGGCTTTTGAAGGGACAATTCGTGCGTATGCAGTGAATTCGACAAACGCAGTAGGTGAGGCGCAGAAGAAGCACCATGTATGGCCGACTGCTACAGCTGCTTTGGGTCGGACGATGACAGCGGGCCTTATGATGGGTGCAATGCTGAAAGGTGAGGAAAAACTGACGATTAAAGTTGAGGGGAACGGACCGGCCGGACCGATTGTCATCGATGCTGATGCAAATGGTGACGTAAAGGGATATATTACGAATCCGCAAACCCATTTTGATTTGAATGAACACGGAAAGCTTGACGTAAGACGCGCGGTCGGTACGGAAGGGATGCTGTCGGTTGTGAAAGACCTTGGGTTACGGGACTTTTTCACTGGACAGGTTCCGATTGTTTCCGGTGAAATCGCGGAAGACTTCACCCAATATTTTGTTGTGTCGGAGCAAGTTCCTTCTGCAGTGGCGTTAGGTGTTCTTGTCAATCCTGACAATACAGTAAAAGCTGCTGGCGGCTTCATCATTCAAGTGATGCCAGGTGCAACGGAAGAGACAATAAGCAGACTTGAAGAAAAGCTGTCGAATGTCGAACCGATTTCCAGAATGATTGACCGTGGTTTGACACCTGAAGAAGTATTGGGAGAAGTATTAGGGAAAGAGAATGTTGAAATCCTTGATCGTATGGATGTTGCGTTCCGCTGCAATTGCTCGAAAGAACGTTTCGGCAATGCGATCAAGGGACTGGGTGAGCAGGAAATCCGGGAAATGATTGATGAGGACGGACAAGCGGAAGCGCAGTGTCACTTCTGTTTGGAGAAGTATGTATTTACGAAAGAAGAACTTGAAGGATTTATTGATGAAATACGGTCAAGGTCGTAACGTCCAGGAGACGTCCCCTCAAAGAAGAAGATTGAAAACGAAGCCGCTTCTTATTCTCATCGGCATCCTTTTTGCTTGTAATGTCCTTTGGTTTATTGGATGGCTTATCCCCGACAAATCGAAGCAACCCGATGAAGAGGTTGCTTCGGTAGCGGGCGAAGCGATTACGAGAGCCGAGTGGATGACAGCTATGGAAAAGGAAGTTGGACGAGAAGTGCTTCTTGACCTAGTCAATAATAAGGTGATGGAAACGGCGGCAGAGAAATACGGCATCAAAGTGACTGACGAGGAAGTTGAACTTGAACTGGCGCTCATCACTTCGGTAGACGGTCGATCACATTCAGGTATGGATGTAGAGCAAACTCGGCAAAAAATCCGTGCAAACCTTATCTTAGAGAAAGTATTGTCGAATGATGTGGTCATTGATGATGCATCAGTAAAGTCATTTTATGAGAAAAACGAATCCCTCTATAATATTTTGACTGCCTACCGAACTTCTGTCATTATCGTTCCGACGAAGGAGGAGGCGAAGCAAGCACTCGATGAGTTATCGAAAGGGTCAAGCTTCGATGCATTGGCCAAAGAGTTGTCGACTGACCTTGCGTCTGCCAGTCTAGGCGGTGACATAGGTTATATTAACGCAGAGACCGAGACTATCGATCCTGCAATCTACAAAGCTGCATCAAAATTGAAAGAAGGCAAGATCGGGGATGCTATTGAACTTCAAGATGGTACATATGCGATTATCCTTGTGAATGAGGTAGTTGAAGGCAGGGCGTTCTCTTATGAGGAAGTGAAGGATCATATTAAACGCGAGTTAGCCATCGAGCAACTTCCGCAATCGGTAAATCCGGAGGCGTTCTGGAAAGAATTCGATGCGAAATGGTTTTACGGAAAATAAAAAGCTGTTTGGAGCCCATTATGAAGGAGTGGTTCCGAACAGTTTTTTTAGATTATACATTTAGAAAGAGGGAAAGGATAAAGGAGCTATAAATGATTGACAGTGCTCACAATTCAGGTGTACTATTAATACAATAAAACATATCAAATAAGTAGGGATTAGGAGTGGGTAGGAATGAGTAAAGTCGGAAACACGATTGCGGACCTAGTTGGAAAAACACCGCTCGTCAAGTTGAATCGCCTAGCGAGTCCAGACAGTGCAGACATCTATCTAAAACTAGAATACTTCAATCCGGGATCGAGCGTTAAAGACAGGATTGCCCTTGCGATGATTGAAGCTGCTGAAAAGTCAGGGGAATTGAAGGAAGGCAGTACAATTATTGAGCCGACGAGCGGAAATACAGGCATCGGTCTCGCGATGATTGCAGCTGCAAAAGGATATAAAGCGGTACTCGTCATGCCGGACACGATGAGTATGGAACGTCGGAATCTATTGCGTGCATACGGTGCTGATCTCGTCCTTACACCAGGAGCGGAAGGGATGAAAGGGGCAATCGGCAAAGCGGAAGAGCTTGCTGAGAAGAATGGCTGGTTCATGCCGCAGCAATTCAATAACGAAGCGAATCCGGAAGTGCATCGTCTGACGACAGGACCGGAAATTGCAGATGCATTCGATCGTGTGGATGCATTCATTTCAGGTATCGGCACGGGAGGCACAATTACCGGGGTGGGCAGCGTATTGAAAGAGCGATTCCCAGAAGTGAAAATCATAGCAGTAGAACCGACCGATTCGGCAGTCCTTTCAGGCGGAAAACCAGGACCTCATAAAATCCAAGGGATCGGTGCAGGCTTCGTCCCGAAAGTTCTCGACACGGACATTTACGATGAGATCATTCAAGTGACGAATGACGAAGCGTATGATACAGCAAGAAGAGCAGCACGAGAAGAGGGTATATTAGGTGGCGTTTCTTCTGGAGCGGCAATCTTCGCGGCTCTCCAAGTTGCAGAAAAGCTTGGAAAAGGAAAAAAAGTCGTCGCCATCCTACCATCGAATGGCGAAAGATACTTAAGCACACCGCTTTATCATTTTGAAGAAGAATAAGTGAAGGATTGATGAAGGAGAGAGCCGATGAGGGCTCTCTTTTTTGATTCTAATACTAGCCTAAACGATATGGTAAACGTTAAGATAACTATATTATGAGAAGTTGGGGGAAAACGAAATGAATAGATTGCATCCTCATTACAAGGTGGCCGAAATGACGAAGGAGCAATTTTTTTATGCCTATAAAGAACTTGCGAAAACAGCAGAACAGCATGTTTTGCTGGAAAGCGGACGCACGGGCAAGCTATGTATCGCAGGTGTCGATCCGCTAGTTACGCTAACGAGCAGACAGTCTCATTCGGTAGAGCTTGAATGGCGTGACGGAATGAAGGAGGTGCGGGAAGGCGAACCTCTTGAACTAGTATCTGCGATCATCGAATCGATGAAGATGGAAAGTGTACCGGAGCTGCCGGATTTCCAAGGAGGTGCCATAGGTTTTATTAGTTACGATTACGCACGGACATATGAACCGATTGAAGAAATGACTGTGGATGATCTTGACACGCCGGATGTCTTCTTCTATTTATTTGATCGTTGGGCTGTTCTTGATCAGGATACGGAAACCGTCTATTTCATGGCGCTTCCTGGGCGCGGACTGGATGTTTCGAAAATGGAAAGGGAATGGCTGGACGCGGCAGAAGTGGGATTGAGCAATCGCGCCATAACGACAAGCGATCTCACAATCGACTATACAAGACCTGAAAATGTGGAAGTGTCAGTGACCGGACCTCAATTCGAACAAATGGTGCGAGACGTCCAGCAGTATATTGCGGATGGGGATGTCAATCAAGTTAATCTGTCCGTCCGGCAATCGAAGTTACTTTCCGCCGATCCGCTATCGATGTACGAAGCATTGCGATCTTTCAATCCATCGCCTTATATGGCGTCAATCGGGGCGAAGGAATTCGCTGTCGTCTCCGGCTCACCGGAATTGCTGCTTAAAAAGCGGGGAACGGAATTGAGTACGCGTCCGATCGGAGGAACGAGGCCGAGAGGGGCGACGGAAATCGAAGATGAAACGTTTGAGATGGATTTGCTCTCCAATGAGAAAGAGAAGGGTGAGCATATTATGCTTGTCGAACAGGAACTGGAAGATTTCGGGCAAGTATGTGTGCCAGAAACAGTGGAAACGGATGAATTCATGGTTATTGAGCGGTATTCACACGTTATGCATCTCGTTTCAAATGTTAGAGGGACAGCATCTCCGGAGTTATCGAACGCCGCTATCATTAAAGGGGTATTTCCTGGAGGGTCGATCACCGGCTCACCGAAGCTGCGTACGATGGAAATCATCGAGGAATTGGAGCCGACGCGGCGAGGTTTGTATACAGGATCAATCGGCTGGGTTGGTTTTAACGGTGATATGGAATTGAATATCGTCATTCGGACTGCGTATATAAAAGACGGGGTTGCCCATATACAAGCAGGGGCGGGTTTAGTCGCTGACTCTGATCCGAAAGCGGAATACGTGGAGTCGCTCAACAAAGCGAGAGCGCTCTGGCAAGCGAAGGAAATGGCCGAAGCGGTAGAATGAAAGGAGGATCACCTCCATGCTATGTTGGATGAACGGTGAATTTGATCAGGCGGAGCAATTGCGGATATCCCCGTTTGATCATGGGTTTTTATATGGCGCAGGCTTTTTTGAGACGTTCAGAACGTATGAAGGACATGTGTTTTTATTTAAAGAGCATATGGAGCGACTTCGTGCGGCATTGTTTGAATACCGGATTGATATGCCTTACTCGGATGAAGAGATTTTGGATGCCGTTCATGGCCTTTATGTCCGGTCGGGTGGACAAGACGGGTATTTCCGGCTGAATGTGTCTGCGGGGGTGCATGATATCGGGTTGGCTCCTTCTGAGTACAGGTCGCCGAATGTCATCCTGTTCCGGAAAGAGCTTGCGGCAACACCGCGGGGAACGGAAAAGAAGGCTGTGTGGCTCGAGACGGAAAGGAATATTCCAGAAAGCCGGATCCGCCATAAATCGCATAACTTCCTTAACAATGTACGCGGACGTTTGGAGCTGACATCATTGAAGGAGCTTGAAGGAATCTTCCTTACACCGCATGGACATGTCGCTGAAGGAGTGACATCCAATGTGTTTTGGGTGAAGGACGGGGAGCTATACACGCCGTCTGTAGAAACAGGAATTTTGCCAGGCCTTACACGCGCCTTCATATTGGAGCTTGGGACGCAGGCCGGAATGGATGTACATATCGGGTTGTTTAGGAAGAGTGAAGTCGAGCGGGCGGATGAAGTGTTCGTTTCGAACTCAATCCAAGAGCTCGTCCCTCTTTCTGCGGTAGGCGAGCATACAATGCCTGGTGCTTCAGGGGTTTATTATCAAAAATTGCATAGGTTGTACGAGCGGGCGATTGATGAAATGAAAGAAGGGTAAAGCCATGGAATTATCGAAAGCGAAAGAAATATACCGTTTAGGAAATACCGAATTCAATTTCAAAAAGGAGACGGCTGTAATGGGCATCTTGAATGTCACGCCGGATTCTTTCTCAGATGGAGGCAAATACGGTCAAGTCGATGCGGCATTGAAGCATGCAGAGGAAATGCTTCGAGATGGGGCGAAAATCATTGATATAGGCGGTGAGTCGACGCGGCCTGGGCATGCCCCAGTCTCGCTCGAAATGGAGCTTGAGCGTACGATTCCGGTAATCGAGGCATTAGTTCGGGAATTGGACTGTGTCATTTCAATCGATACGTATAAGGCGGACGTGGCGGATGCTGCATTGAAAGCCGGTGCTAAGATTGTCAATGATGTATGGGGCGCGAAACGTGAGCCGAGGATCGCGGAAGTGGCGGCTGCACACAGGGCGCCGATCATCCTTATGCATAATCGAGAAGAAGCGGAGTATGCTGGACCATTCATGGATGAAATGATTGCTGACTTGGATGAAAGTGTTGAAATTGCGCGCAAGGCGGGTGTGCCGGAATACAATATTTGGCTTGACCCAGGCATCGGCTTTGCGAAAAATACGAGGCAGAATGTATTGGCGATGCAAGGACTACGCCGCATATCAGATATGGGATACCCGCTTTTGCTTGCCACGTCCCGGAAAAGGATGATCGGCAACATCCTAGATTTGCCGGTCGAAGAGAGAATGGAAGGAACTGGTGCAACGGTTTGCTATGGCATCGAGCACGGCTGTCATATGGTGCGGGTGCATGATGTGAAAGCGATCTCCCGTATGGTAAGAATGATGGACGTGTTAGCTGGCAAGACGGAAGTAAACGTCGACTGATCGAGAAACGGAGGGTGCGAGGATGGATTATATTCATTTGAATGAGATGGAGTTTTACGGCTATCATGGCGCATTGGAGGAAGAGACGGTGTTAGGGCAGCGTTTCCGAGCCAATGTATCGCTTGCTGTTGATTTAGCCGAAGCAGGGGCTTCGGATGATTTGAAGAAGACGGTCAATTACGCAGAAGTGTTTGAGGTTTGTCGATCTGTAATCGAAGGGGAGCCGAAGAAACTGATTGAATCAGTTGCAGAGGAGATTTCCCGCACCATATTGGAGCAGTTCGCTAAGCAAGTCAACGGCGTACGAGTTGTTTTAATCAAACCTGACCCGCCAATACGGGGGCACTACGCCTCGGTATCCGTAGATATTACGAGAGGACAGTTTTCATGAATACCGCGTACATTTCCATAGGATCCAATATTGGAGACAGGCTGCATCATCTTATGGAGGCAGTCCGATCACTTCATTCGCACGAGAAGATCGAAGTGTCGAACGTGTCCTCTATCTATGAAACGGCACCTGTCGGTTATACGGATCAGGCAGACTTCTTGAACTTGGTCGTCTCTGTAGAAACTTCATTGGATCCATATGAATTATTGTCGGCATGCCAACATATTGAGAACGGTTTAGGTCGCGTGCGGGACATCAGATGGGGACCTCGGACTGTCGACCTTGACATTTTACTGTATAATAACGACAATATTGAAGCGGAGAATTTAACTGTGCCTCACCCGAGAATGGGTGAACGGGCTTTTGTTCTCGTGCCTTTATTGGAAATCGCGTCTACAATCGGACATCCTGTAACAGGAACTCCGTTTACAGTTGCCGATGACGATGGCGTTGTACTTTGGAAGAAAGCTGATGAATTCAAGCAGCAACTGTGATGCAACCGCCATTATAGTGGCGGCTTTTTTTACATAAAGAGTTTGTGTACAATAGGAACATGCCATCCGGCGTGAGGGATCACTATGAAGGAGTGAAGGAAATGTCCCATTTGGATGAATTGAACGATCAGCTTTTGGTGAGACGCCAGAAGATGGAAGAAATGCGGGAAAACGGTTTAGATCCGTTTGGCGCAAGGTTTGAGCGGACGCACCTGTCCAATGATATCCGCAAAGCTTATGAGGAGCTTTCTAAAGAGGAATTGGATGAAACAGTGCATGAAGTGAAAATTGCAGGACGAATCATGACGAAGCGCGGCAAAGGAAAGGCGGGCTTTGCCCATATCCAAGACCTCGGCGGTCAGATTCAAATCTACGTCCGTCAAGATGCAGTCGGCGAAGAGGCATATGACCAATTTAGCCATGCAGATCTAGGGGATATTGTCGGCATCAAAGGAAACGTCTTTAAAACAAAAGTCGGTGAACTTTCTATTAAGGTAACGGAATTCACATTCCTTACGAAAGCACTTCGTCCATTGCCGGATAAATTCCACGGATTGAAGGATATCGAACAAAGATATCGCCAGCGCTATCTAGACTTGATCATGTCAGAGGAAAGCAGGGAGACTTTCATCACAAGAAGCCGCATCATCCAATCGATGCGCCGCTATTTGGATGGACAAGGCTTCCTTGAAGTTGAGACACCGATGCTGCACTCGATTGCAGGGGGAGCGACTGCTCGCCCATTCATTACACACCACAACGCTTTGGACATGACGCTTTATATGCGTATTGCAATTGAGCTTCATTTGAAACGCCTTATTGTCGGCGGTCTTGAAAAAGTCTATGAAATTGGCCGTGTTTTCCGTAATGAAGGGATTTCTACTAGACATAACCCAGAATTCACGATGATTGAACTATATGAAGCTTATGCGGATTATAAAGACATTATGGAACTCACGGAAAACTTGATTGCTCATATCGCGCAAGATGTATTGGGCACAACGCAAGTGAAGTACGGGGAAGATATCATCGACCTATCTCCTGGATGGAAGCGACTGCATATGGCTGATGCGGTTAAGGAATATACAGGCGTTGATTTCTGGAAAGAGATGTCTGTTGAAGAGGCACGTAGTCTTGCGAAAGAGCACGGCGTTGAAATTACGGATATGATGGAAGTCGGTCATATTCTGAATGAATTCTTCGAACAGAAAGTGGAAGAGCAACTTGTTCAACCTACATTCATTTTCGGACATCCAGTTGAAATTTCTCCTTTGGCTAAGAAGAATCCTGAAGATAGCCGATTCACGGATCGTTTTGAGCTGTTCATCGTAAGACGTGAACACGCAAACGCGTTTACCGAGTTGAATGATCCAATTGATCAGCGCCAACGTTTCGAAGCGCAATTAGTTGAAAAGGAACAAGGCAATGATGAAGCGCATGAAATGGATGAAGATTTTGTAGAAGCGCTAGAATATGGTTTGCCGCCGACAGGAGGACTAGGCATCGGAGTCGACCGTCTAGTGATGCTGTTGACAAACGCACAATCAATCAGGGATATACTTCTGTTCCCGCAAATGAGACATAAAGAGTAAGTGAAGGAAGCGCCGTGCAATCGGCTTGAAAACAATGATTGCACGGTCTTCGTTTCTGCTTGATAAAGCAAGGGAAGTTTTTTCGAAAAAAGTATTGCAAACAAAAAGACAAGCTGGTATAGTAATAAACGTTGCGTTTCCGGTAAGTGAATAACTACTTCAAAACAGCTTAAAACTTTTTGAGAAAAGTTGTTGACAAAGGAATTGCAAAGATGGTATTATATAAGAGTTGCTTCTGACGAAGCGGCGCACAATGAACCTTGAAAACTGAACAGCAAAACGTCAACAAATAAAGTCTTGCAGCCGGCTTTGTCGGTGAAGAGACAAAACGAATCTTCGGATTCAAAAATTGACATCTTAAATGATGCCAGCAAGAAACTCGAGCTACTCGAATTTCTCTATTATGGAGAGTTTGATCCTGG
>NZ_JBQCKP010000017.1:0-23840 GCF_051966875.1 Sporosarcina sp. SAFN-015
TTGACGTTTTGCTGTTCAGTTTTCAAGGTTCATTGTGCGCCGCTTCGTCAGAAGCAACTCTTATATAATACCATCTTCGCAATTCCTTTGTCAACAACTTTTTTCAAAAACTTTTAAGCTGTTTTGAAGTAGTTATTCATTTATCGGAAACGCGAGGATATTAATATAACATCTCCTCTTCATAAGCGCAATACCTATTAAAAAAACAATTTCTTTTGACATCTAGTCATTTACCAATCAACTTCTATAAAGGGTATTGAAGAGTCAACCCTTACTAAAGTTAGATATCCTTTTGTGCTTTACTAGCTTGTTGGGCAATTGCAGCTCCTTGTAGTTCAAGCGCCGGATGGCAATAATTTATATTTTATTCCCCCACATAAAAAATGCCCCTTCTATATATAGAAGAGACATTCATCATAGAAAAACCGCAAACGCGAATAACGCAGCGAAGCCTGGTATTCCCAATACGGCTAAAAGGAGGCCGGATGCAATATTCACCGGAAAATAGATTCCAATAAAGCCGCCGACAATATTCAAGATAAAGAGTGCAAGAAATGCGAAAGCCAAACGGAACCAAAATACAGATAGACGCTCGGACAATTTCTTCAATTGCTTTTTATCCATCATCAATAGTAGTAATAGAATAGCTCCGATGGTGGCGATGCCGATAAATTTCATGGAAAGCGCTCCTTTCGACTAATAGTCCACTCTATGCGCTTTCCTAGTAAATTATCACGTTCGTCCAGCTCCCAATTCGCTAAGGCTCATCCGCGATCTATGCGAAGCTGGCGTTCCTTTGCTTCTTTGAATAAATGAAAGTACTTACTTTCAGCTATCTTTCTTCGTACCATCACTTCTTGATCATAGTCATTCAAATACTTCTCAATTTCCCTCGCCCGCTCCCACTCTTCCTTTGTTTCGAGAAGCAAGTTGTAAAGCTGGGCATCGAATTCCCTTTTTAATTTTCTCTTTCGGCCAAACATCGACGTTGACCTCCTATAATTCTCTGCGTCCTTCAAGTGCTTTCGATAGTGTCACTTCATCCGCATATTCTAAATCTCCTCCGACAGGAAGGCCATGTGCAATTCTCGTAGTCGTTATGCCTGACGGTTTTACTAGTCTCGAAATATACATTGCTGTCGCTTCCCCTTCGATTGTCGGGTTTGTCGCTAAGATCAATTCTTCCACTTCTTCATCTTGAAGCCTGGTCAATAAGGAAGGGACATTGATATCTTCAGGCCCAACACCGTCCATCGGAGAAATTGCACCATGCAGGACGTGGTATAGACCGTTGTAATCCCTCATCTTTTCCATGGCAATCACATCTTTTGGATCTTGGACGACGCAGATCATAGACCTGTTACGAGATTGGTCCTGGCATATCTGACATGGATCTATATCGGTTATATGCCCGCAGACTGAGCAGAAACGCAAATTCCGTTTTGCATCGACGAGCGCCTTGGCGAAGTCTAGAACTGTATCTTCTTTCATACTTAATACAAAAAACGCCAGACGACCCGCTGTTTTCGGGCCGATGCCTGGCAGTTTCATGAAACTATCGATCAGTTTCGATATCGGTTCAGGATAATGCATGTCTTTTCCTCCTAGAACATTCCAGGCAGGTTCAATCCTTTCGTGAATTGCCCCATTGTGGAGTTCGTTAGTTCTTCAGCTTGCTTCATCGCTTCATTTGTAGCAATCACAACAAGGTCCTGCAGCATTTCCACGTCCTCCGGATCGACGACTGATGGATCGATGACAACTTCAAGCACTTCCTTATGGCCTGAAACGACAACTTTCACCATGCCGCCTCCCGCTGTTCCTTCAAGACGCTTTTCACCTAGTTCTTCTTGGGCTTCCGCCATTTTCTTTTGCATTTTCTGCATTTGCTTCATCATGCCTTGCATATTTCCCATACCACGCATAGTGATTTCCTCCTCAATTTTGTTTAATCATCATGTACTTTTATGAATTCCTTGCCAAACATTCTTTCCGCTTCCGCAACAATCGGATCATCATTCAACTGCTCGGCTTCCTGAACGAATGAAGGGAGTTCCTCCGCTCCATCCTTCTCCTCGCCTGCTGTCTCGTCCGTATTATCCTGTTGCTTCGTCAAACCATTATTCCGGATAAACTCCTCTCTAACCTTTAGCCAACCGTCCTCCGGAACATACACGACATCATATGCTTTGCCGGTACGTGTGCGGAGGGCTTCCGATAGGCCAGATCTAAGCGAGGAATTTTCCGATGCCATGAGGCAATGGATTTCATACTTGAATTTTAACACAAAAGCGTTGTCAGATGCCGCTACAGGTTCAGTTTCTTCAAGGAGTGCCGAGTGGGATCTTTGCAATGTCTGCATCATTGTCGCCCACTCTTCCCGAATCACTTGAATGTCTTGACGGGTGGCATTTTTCAGAACTTCATTTATCTTTCCAGTCGGTATTCTGAATGCTTGGGATGATTTAGAAGCATTTCTTTTTGGCTGTGCAGCAGCCGGTGCGCCTTCCGCGGGACGAATCCCATTGGCAAGCTGTTGCTGGAGGTCTGCAATGAGCCGTTCCAGGCTCTCCACCTTTTGCGCGAGGTGAGGATCGGCCGCTTGATTGCCCGCAGCTTGTACAGCCGGCCCTTCCAGATGGATCATTTTTAGCAATGCTGATTCCACATACACTTTCGCATGGTTTGAAAAACGCATTTCCTGTTGTGTCTTCGAAAGGATATCTATGAATGAATAGAGAGTTTCCGGTTCGAATGCGTTGGACATGGATACGAATCGTTCATCCCCTGAAATCAATTCAAGCAGGTTGATTAAATCCGGAGCGGTTCTCAATAGAAGGAGATCCCTGAAAAATGTTATAAGGTCCTCTGCCAGGCGCGATACATCCTTCCCCTCGGCAATGAGTTGATCGAGCATTGTCAATGCGGCTGCGGCGTCTTTTGACAGCAGTGCTTCCGCTAATTGATAGAAAATATCTTCCCCGATCGATCCCGTAACGAGCAGTGCACTTTCCGCTGTCAGACGTTCACCGCTGAAAGACACGACTTGGTCAAGCATGCTGAGTGCATCACGCATTCCGCCTGAAGCAGCCTGCGCAATGACCTTCAATGCCCCTTCATCCGCGTCGATACCGGCATCGTCCAACACTTGTTTCATCCGATCTACAATTTCAGCTGAAGTGATCGGTTTGAAATCGAAACGCTGACATCGGGAAATGATGGTTAACGGAAGCTTATGGGGCTCTGTCGTTGCCAAGATGAAAACCGCATGCGCCGGCGGCTCTTCCAACGTCTTTAACAGTGCGTTGAACGCTGAATTGGATAACATATGCACTTCATCGATAATATAGACTTTAAAGCGAGCATTCGATGGGGCGAATCTTACTTTCTCGATAATATCCCGTATTTCTTCCACTCGGGAGTTCGAAGCGGCGTCGAATTCGATAACGTCTGTATTCGACCCTTCTGTCACGCTAATGCATGTTGGACATTCATTGCACGGCTCACTTGCGGGGCCGTTCTCACAATTCAATGCCTTCGCAAATACCTTTGCAGCGCTCGTCTTTCCCGTCCCCCTCGGTCCTGAAAACAGATAGGCATGGGACGTTTTATTGTGCAGCAAGGCGTTTTGCAATGTTTGCTTTACGTGTCGCTGGCCGGACATTTCGCTGAAGGACTGCGGGCGGTAGACACGATAAAAAGCTTGATAAACCACCATTCCCCCTCCTTTCCTTTTCGAAGCAATAGTACTTTTATTATAACATAGATACATAAAAAAACTCGCCCGATAAACGGACGAGTTGAATTTGAATATGTAATGCCGTGCACCTTCCTTCGACTGCCGCACATAAGCGTTACTCCTGTCGACAGCTCAGCCTAGGCTGCCCCGCGGCACATGAGAAATACCACTTAATGCTGCTTCCTTCCGGACCTGACATGGTTCATGGGTTCCCATTGCGCAGGACCCAGACGTCAACACTACGTGCAAGAGGCAGACCCTACATGCGAACAGCCTCGGGAAAGGAATTCAGTCTTGCTAGAGCGGCTTGCAAGTTACAGGGCACCGCTACCTCCCCACCTAGCACGGCTTTATTAGTATACATGTTTTTATGGATGAAATCAACCCGTCCTCACAGAAATAGGAAAGGAAGCTTATTCAGATGGATACCGAAACTTCTATTATTTCGAATAAAATCTCAGGCGTTTATTCGTGTTTCTTTGAAATTTGTTTTTTTAATGTGTCTATAAAAACAAAGAAAGTAGACAGATTTCCCTGAATATATTTTCTTAAATGAGGTACAGATAAGTAGTTGACACCTTATATTAAAACATGATAAATTATGTTTTGTTGATACGGAGGAATACCCAAGTCCGGCTGAAGGGATCGGTCTTGAAAACCGACAGGGGTGTTAAAGCCCGCGGGGGTTCGAATCCCTCTTCCTCCGCCATCCATTTTAAAAAAGCGCATAAGTTGGAGAAGTCTGTTACATTAAATGTAATGGATTTTTTTTATCTAAAAAAGATGCCCGGCCACACATTGGCTAGGCATCTTTTTGTATTGTGGAACCGATAGGAGATGGTGTGATTGCAATCGCTCTGTAATATGGGAATTCCTTTTCCAGCTGCTTCGCAATTTCCTCCTGCTTCCCTTCCTTCACTGCCACAAACAAGGAAGGACCTGCTCCGCTGATTGTCGTCCCGTATGCTCCTAATCCATGACAAAAATCACGTATTTGATCAAAGTCTTGCAGCAACGGTTTTCGGTATTGTTCATGGAAAATGTCCTTCTCCATCATCTTGCCGGCCAACTCCCAATCCCCAAGCGCCATGGCGGTCAGCATGACGTTGCTCGCGGCATTCCCCGCAGACGCCACTGAATGAGGCAGCTCCTGGGGAAGAAACCCTCTAGACTCCGAAGTCTTCAACGCATTCGGCGGAACGAGAATGATTACACCGATTATCGGCTGCGGCAGTTGGACGACTTCTAATTCATTTTCTATGAAATAGGCGACTGTCACGCCTCCTAAAAGGGCAGCGGCTACATTATCTGAATGGCCTTCAATTTCACTGCCGATTGCTACTTTCTCTTTCGGTGACAATGATAGATCGAGCAGCTCGTTAGCAATTTCAATTCCGGCAGCGATGGCTGTTGCGCTGCTGCCGAGTCCTTTACCGAGAGGAATATCGGAAATGACGCGCAAAGTGTGTGGACGAACTTCCTTGCCATGCCTTCCCGCCACGTCTTGAATCGTTCGGACGATTAAATTCGTGTCGTCAGTCGCCAAACCGGCATATTCTTCTCCCTCGTAATGGACATTCCATTTCAGTGCCTCTTTTACCTCGACGGTCATATACAAGGAAAGCGCCATCCCGACACTGTCGTACCCTGGTCCCAAATTCGCTGTCGTAGCTGGGACGACGACCGTGAATAATGGTGCCTCCATCAGTTTGCCCCTGCCTTTACATCATTCAAAAATGCATCGAACTGCTCCCTGGAGAGGAATGGTTGCCCTTCATTTACTATAATCGCTGTTTCAGGATCCTTCAGTCCGTTTCCTGTCAGCACACCTACAATCGTCGTCCCTTTCTCGATCAGACCTGCATCGAGTTGTTTCTTAATGCCTGCAATCGTTGCACAGGAGGCAGGCTCTGCAAAAATACCGTCCGTCGAAGCTAAAAGACGGTAGGCTTCCAATATCTCCTCGTCCGTTGCGGAAAGAATCGCCCCGTCTGACTCTTCAAGAGCCGCTGTCGCCAAATGCCAGCTTGCGGGATTCCCGATCCGGATGGCTGTTGCAACAGTTTCAGGTTCTTCGAATACATGGTCGTAAACAATTGGAGCTGCTCCATCCGCTTGTACGCCTAATAACTTCGGCGTACCTGAACCTTTTTTCTCGTCATATTCCTTAAAGCCTTTCCAAGCAGCAGAAATATTCCCTGCATTTCCGACTGGCAACGCAAATATATCAGGTACTTTCCCTAATTGCTCGATTGTTTCGAAAGCAATCGTCTTTTGTCCTTCCAGCCGGTATGGATTCACTGAATTCACAAGAGCAATTTTCCCTTCGCCCGCTTCACGGACCATTCGCAGCGCTTCGTCGAAGTTTCCTTCGATCGCCACGATTTCCGCACCGTACATTTTCGCCTGCGCCAATTTCCCAAGAGCAATCCGTCCTTCCGGGATAACAACGATTGTCCGCATCCCTGCGCGTGCGCCGTACGCCGCTGCTGAAGCAGATGTATTGCCCGTGGATGCGCAAATGAGCGCGGTTTTCCCTTCCTCTTTCGCTTTAGCGACGGCCATCACCATGCCGCGATCCTTGAAAGAGCCTGTCGGGTTTGTCCCTTCTGTCTTTACGTAAAGATTGATGCCCCATTGTTCGGAGAGGTTTTTCAAATGGATGAGCGGTGTGTTTCCTTCTTGTAATGTCAGTTCCGGCGTATTCTCCGTCACCGGCAGCCATTCTTTGTATTCTTCGATTAATCCATTCCATCTTCTCATCTGTTTTCACCCTCCACTCGGTAGTAGCTCACAACACCGTTCACTTCCGGTGTGTTATGCAGTTCATTCATGATGTCTAAATGCTGTTGCCTTGAAATGCTATGTGTAATCATAATCAAGTCGACGCCCCCATTACTGTCGCCTTCATGCTGGACGACGGTTGCAAGGCTTGCTCCATGATTGCTGTAGATCGATGCCAATTTTGTCAGGACGCCCACTTCGTCTTTGACGGAGATTCTGTGCAAATAGCGGCCGATGATTTGGTTGTCGTTTTTTACTTTATACGTATATTGCGGTGCATGGAGTCTTTTTCCGTTTACACCGAGCAATAAATTACGGCACGCCGCGACGATGTCTCCTGTTACCGAAGTCGCTGTCGGCAACGAACCTGCTCCCGGTCCATAGAACATCGTCTCCCCGACGGTGTCCCCATATACATAGACGGCATTGAATTCATTATTGACAGAGGCAAGCGGATGCGAGTTTTGGATGAATACCGGCTCTACGGAAATTTCGATTCCATCGTCATCCTTTTTCGCAAATCCAGCCATTTTCACAGTGAAGCCGAACTGTTCCGCCAATGCAAGGTCGCCATCTTTGATTTCCTTCATTCCTCTCACAAAGACGTCGTCCAAGCTGACATCTGTTGAAAAGGCAAGTGACGCGAGGATTGTCATTTTCCGTGCCGCATCAATTCCATCGACATCCGCTGATGGGTCGGCTTCCGCGTAGCCAAGCTCCGTCGCTTCTGCCAAAGCTTCTTCATACGTTTTCTTTTCGTGTTTCATTTTCGTCAGGATGAAGTTCGTCGTTCCGTTTACGATGCCTGTCAGTGCACGGATCCGGTCGGATGCAAGTCCGTCTTCAAGCGTTCGAATGAGCGGTATGCCGCCACCGACGCTCGCTTCATAGAACAAATCACATTTATGTTCATCCGCAAGCTTCAATAATTCATGTCCGAATTGAGCCATGACATCTTTATTCGCCGTCACGACTCCTTTGCCTGCTCGAAGCGACTTCTCAATCGCTTGTTTTGCCTCACTTGTCCCTCCAATCACTTCTACGACGAGATCGATTGACGGATCTTCAATTACTTCGTCCAAATCTGTAATGAAAATGTCCGGTGACAGTTCCGTATCCCGTTTTTTCGTTGCATCTTTTACGAGGACTTTTTTTATCTTTACAGGAACACCTAATTTATGGTTCAAGTCATCTTGGTGCCTATGTATGATTTCAGCTACACCGCCACCTACGACACCGAATCCAAGTAAACCGATATTGATTTCATTAATCATATTTGACGATTCTCCTCACTATATGTACACTATGAAAAAACAATCGTTCTTCGCATAAGGACATTATAGAGAAATAAACTTTCAATAACAACCCCATTTATGTTAAAGTTCAAGATATCATGAATTGTAATTTTATTAAAGATTGGATCTGATGAATATGAAGGTATGTAAATTCGGCGGCACTTCCGTTGCCACTGCCGATCAAATTAGAAAAGTAGTCGATATTGTAACTTCCGACAGTGACCGTAAAATTGTTGTTGTTTCAGCGCCTGGAAAACGCTTTTCGGATGATATTAAAGTGACTGACCTCCTGATCCGACTTGGTGAGAAGGCATTGGCAAATGAAGAAACAGAAACCGATCTGCTGGAAGTCGTCGGTCGATATAGCTCGATTGCTGAAAGTCTCGGACTCGACAGTGACATTATTCATAAGATAGATCAAGATTTACGCGAACGACTTTCTCGCGACAAAGATGACTCCCTATTGTTCATGGATACGATGAAAGCTGCGGGCGAGGATAATAATGCAAAGTTGATTGCCGCCTATTTCCAATACATTGGGTTTGATGCGAAGTATGTCAGCCCTAGAGAAGGCGGATTGCTCGTAAACGATCGTCCGGAGCGTGTTCGGGCATTGCCTGAAGGGGATGAACGGCTTGCAAAATTACGTGATGAAAGAGGAATTATTGTTTTTCCGGGATTTTTTGGCTATACAGAAGACGGAACACTCCGTACTTTCAATCGAGGCGGCTCAGATATTACCGGCTCTATCATTGCGGCAGCTGTGAAGGCAGATCTCTATGAAAACTTTACAGATGTCGACTCGGTATTTGCTGCCAATCCGACTGTGATCGAAAACCCGGTTGCGATCGAAAAGATGACATATCGTGAAATGCGGGAACTCGCCTATGCAGGCTTCTCCGTTTTTCATGACGAAGCGCTCATCCCCGCTTTCCGGAAATCAATCCCTGTAAGTATCAAAAATACAAACAATCCTGAAGCACCAGGTACGTTGATCGTCAAAGAACGGGATTATAATGAGCAGCAAGTTATCGGAATTGCTGCGGACAGCGGCTTTACCGCCATTTACGTCGATAAATATTTAATGAACTTGGAAATTGGATTCGGTCGCAGACTTCTGCAGATTTTCGAGGAAGAAGGCATTTCGTACGAACATACGCCGTCTGGTATCGACAACCTTTCCATCATCATCCGTAGTCGCTTCCTGACGAAAGAGAAGGAAGAACGGATTGTGGAGCGGATCCAGAAAGAATTGGAACCGGATGCTGTCATCGTTGAGCACGATTACTCGATGATCGTACTTGTAGGTGAAGGCATGCAATATACGACCGGCTTGGCAGCACGGGCTGCGACAGCCATTGCGAGAAGCGGCACCAACATTGAAATGATTAACCAAGGGTCATCCGAAGTCAGCCTTGTTTTTGGGGTAAAAGTACAGGACGAAACGAAGAGTTTGAAAGAGTTGTATAACGAGTTTTTCGTGAAGTCGTATGTACAATCATAAAAATAAAGCCGCTCTTTTGTTTTAAGAAGATGCTGATCAAAAAGACGCTATCCACTGGATAGCGTCTTTCTATATTAATTCAATCGATTAAGGATTCGTTGACCAGAGTCCAGCATGTTTTAAAACGACACGAGGGTGAAGTTTTAGCTGTGCAACCATTAAGTCCGCTAAATCTTCTGCTTGCATCACTTTTTCAGGGTTGCCGTCTGTCAAGTTCAGTTCAACAGCCATATCCGTTGCAACCGTACTTGGCGTCAATGTTGTCACTCGAATATTTTTCTTGCGCACTTCAAGCATTAATGACTCACTCATTCCGATCACTGCGGCTTTTGAAGCCGAATATGCACTTGTGATTGGTGCACCTTTTTGACCAGCCGTTGATGAGATATTAATAATGTCACCTGTGTTCCGCTCGATCATTTCCGGCAATACCGCGCGTGTTGTGTAGTACACGCCTTTGACGTTGACATCGATAATATTTGTCCATTCTTCAGGCGTTAAGTCCATGAAGCTGCCGAACTTTGAAATGCCAGCGTTATTCACTAAAATGTCGATTGGACCTAGCTCTCCACGGATGGATTCGACTGCTGATGCAATCGAGTCTAAATCTGCCACATCTGCCGCAGCGAATGCTACCTTCACGTCATATTGTTTAAGTTCCTCTGCAACTCGTTGTAAATTTTCAAGCGTGCGTCCAACTAGACCTACGTGAATACCTTCTTTCGCAAATGCCAATGCTGTTGCTCGTCCGATTCCGCGGCCTGCTCCTGTAATTAATGCCACTTTTCCTGCGATTGATTGCATGTTTTTCCGCTCCTTTACTTATGGATGTCTCTATTCTAGATGAAAACAACTACAAATGCTTTACTGACGATTGGTTGATATTAATCGTGAATAATGACTAGTAAACTAAAAGCAGTGGATATTTACGCTTACTAAACGTAATATCCACCGCTCATTTTCATTAAGGTACGAACATGTAAGGAAATTGCTTAAATATGCCCTCCGAAATCATATCCGCCATCATCAACGCTTCTGCCTCAATTTGGTCGAACACTTGCACTTCCAATTCGAAATTCTTTTGGATCATACATACCGCTTCGAGCTTCGTCAAAGCCAAATGGGAATACATCATCTTCCGAAACGCTTCTTTGTCGATGTATGGATTAATCCTATTCAGAAATTCTGCAATTTCGTCTGCATTCCGGTACCACTCCGCTTCTTTCTGCTCTGCCTTTTCCGTATCTCCATTTACAGCGGCGGTCACCAAATCTGCCGCAATCATCAAATGTTCAGAGATAAGATCACGATACGCATCTGCAATTTTATCGCCATAATATGGTCTCAAGGCATTTCCCATGTCTGTAGCATTTCGCAATAGGCGTGCGAGTACAAATTTCAAATCCGGAACTTGGAAAACGATTGCAGTGATAGCCATCCGTGTCCACGTGACATGCTGCTCCCAGAGAAGCCGGTTTTTATTCCATAATGTCACTTGAGCGCCGCTATAACAATTGATAGGTCGTGAAGGGCTCATAGGAAACTTCGGATACGCCGAGTCAATTCCATAATATTGGTTCACTCTACCACTCCAATATTCATACTTGGGTCAGTACATATTATTCGATTGGAGCAATATCGGTGAATTTGCCCGATATCATCTATACCTGCCCTTTTTCCCTTTTCCTAATTAAAAGATATGCATTGATGCCCGACGCAATTAGAAGACTCAGTGCCACTCCGATACCGGCACATAGAATCGAAATCATTTCGGCACTGAATATTTTGGAGTTGAGAATACCCCCAACGGAATAGTGAAGATCTTTAAACCATAACAGCAATGCTAAATAGCCTCCGAAAAATACGAAAAACAATGTATTCGTATCCGCACCTAAAATATCTCGCCCGACTCTCATTCCTGAAGCAAATAAATCTCTCCTGCTGATTGATGGATTGTTATTGAAGATTTCATGCATGGAAGCCGCCATTGAAATTGCCACATCCATAATGGCACCGATTGTACTCATAATAATTACTGAAGCTAAAAGTTTCGTGAAATCAATGCCAATGAAAAGTGAAAATATGCCTAGCTCATTTATTTCCTCCTCGCCAAAGCCTTGGATCATTGCATATTTTGTCACAATGATGATAAAGAAAAGCAACAACATAATTGTGACCATCGTAGAAATAAAAGCGGCAATCGTTTTACTGTTTACTTCATTAATAAAAAACAGGCTAATGCAGCTAATAAGTACACATGCGATGACCGTTATGATTATGGGATTCCATTGTGGATTTGTCATCAGGAAAATCGTGAACATGATAACGCCAAAATTCAAGAATAAGGAAATAAAAGACCTGACTCCTTTTTTTCCACCGACAATCAACATGAGTACAAATAAAATGAGCGCTAGCACAACAATTACATTCATGATTTCACCCTCTTTCGATTCACAAAATAAAGGGTCGTGTAAAGACCGATCGGAATCGTCGATACAATTCCAATTCCTCCGACGAGAGCGCGGGCCAATTCTAGTGAGAGATTCATGGAAAGGGTGAAGCCCAGAAGGGATGCATTTTTTAAGTATAAAATGATGACTGGGATCGACCCACTAATATAAGCAAAAAACAAAATGCTTGTGATCGTCCCCATAATATCCTTGCCTATATCAATACCCGAGGCTTTCAGTGCCTTCATGGATATATCGTTATTTTGTTCGTATAAAGCAAAGAGTGAAGAGGACATCGTAATCGCAACATCCATTACGGCACCTAACGATCCGATGAGCAATCCTGCCATAAAGACCATATGGTACGGACGCGTCAAAAATTGCATTTCTTCGTAGCGGAGTCCATTTCCTGAAGAGGCCCAAATAACAATATACGCAAGGCCAAGGGATATGAATGTCCCTAACAAGGTCGCCAGTATGGCAGCGTAGGTCTTTTCATTCAAACCGCTGACGATTGTCAAGGAAATAATAGTGAATATAATCCCGCTAACAGCGCATATCAAAACTAAACTGATCGATGGGTTTTTAAATGTAAACATCCAAGGCAAATGAAAGTAATGTGGCGTTTACGGCTAAGCTTATAATTGACAGCAAGCCTTGCTTCTTCCCTGCAATGAGTAACGTAAAAACAAAAATCCAAGCAATCAGCACAACGAATTGGTCACGTTTTACATTAATGATGCTTCCGGTTAACGTGGAATCTCCCGCTTTATTCGCTTCAATCGAAACGAACAGTCCATTTCCAACACGGTATTGTTGATCGTAAGCTCCAGATGAGGAATACTTATTCGTTAGTTGGATTAGCTGTCCTCTATGTTCTCCGTTTTTTATTTCAGCAGTGATGTGCTGTGTGAACAGACGATCTTTGTTATTATTCATATCCGTAATGTTAGATACATCTGCGATTTCAGTTTGAATGACTTTTGCGATTGGCTGCCCGTAAAATGTATAATTATGGTTAACTACAAACATAGAGACAGCAAAGCAAAGTCCTAGTAAAGAGACAAGTAGAATTTGTTTATATGTCATCTTTTTTAATCTGTTCATGACAGCATTCAAATAAAACCCTCCAGTATAGACAACCCTTCTTGCATTGTTCACAGTGTCAGATACCCTTTTTCAGCCATTAGGCATCCCACTATATCAAAGTTTGAGGGGAATTTTGATTCTATTCAATAAAAACGAAAGAAGCACCGCAAATGATTCATTCACGATGCTTCTGTCTCTATTATTTTTTTAGGGCTGCAGACAAATTCAGCATATTGCCAATCCGCTCAACGACCGTTTCCACCTCATGTGGATTGCTTTTTAAATCGTAATCTGTAATATCAATCCGAAGTACAGGACAAGCATTGAAGGAATCGATCCACTTTACATAGCGTTCATGCAGTTCTTCCCAATAGGACAGCGGCGTCTGCTGTTCCATCGAGCGACCTCTCTCTTGGATACGCGCAATAATTTTCTCAAACGGTCCGTCCAAATAGACGAGCAGGTCAGGATGCGGGAAATATGGAGTCATGACCATCGCCTCGAATAGCTTCGTATACGTATCATAATCAACCGGATCCATCGTCCCTTTGTCTTTATGCATCTTGGCGAAGATTCCAGTGTCTTCATAAATTGAACGATCTTGGATGAAACCGCCACCGTATTCAAAAATGCGTTTCTGTTCCTTGAAACGTTCCGCAAGAAAATAGATTTGCAAATGGAAGCTCCATTTTTCAAAGTCATCGTAAAAACGGTCTAGATATGGATTGTTATCCACGTTTTCTAAAGACGTCCGAAAATCTAGTGCTTGCGCGAGTGCGTTCGTCATCGTCGATTTACCGGCTCCGACTGTTCCTGCAATCGTGATGACTGCATTTTTCGGAATCCCATATTTTTCTCTTAAGTTCATTGTACTGCTCCTTTTCGTATCGTCTCATCGACTTTGCTTAGAATCGCTTGTAAATCCCGCTCGTCATTGACAAAGTCCATTTCATCACCGTTAAAATGAAGGACCGGGATGTCCGGATGCGCAGCTTCAAAGTCTGCGATGAACTGTTCATAATCCTCCGACAGCCTTTGCAGATAGGAAGGATCGATATTCTTTTCGAAGTCACGCCCGCGCAGTGCAATCCGCTTCATCAACGTATCAAGTGTTGCATGTAAATAAATGATGACATTCGGAACAGGCATGTCCTTCGTTAATATATGGTAAATCTCTTCGTACTTGGCATATTCATCCGCAGGAAGTGAGCGCCTTGCAAAAATGAGGTTCTTGAATATATGATAATCCGCCACGACGGGCTGTTGTTGGCTTAAAAACTTCTTTTGAATATCGCTCAGCTGTTTATAACGGTTGCATAGGAAGAACATTTCAGTTTGGAAGCTCCATTCCTCAATGTCTTCGTAAAATTTATTTAAAAATGGATTTTCATCCACGATTTCGCTTAATTGATGGAACCGTTGCGCTTCTGCAATCGCTTTTGACAACGTCGTTTTGCCTACGCCGATCGGCCCCTCTACCGTAATGAACGGAACAGACATAAAATGCTCTCCTTTAATTCGTCAATTTCTGCACTTCATTTTATCATAATAGGGTGTTGAAACATAGATGTTGTCGAAAAATGGCAAGGACACTTTGCAGGATGATACACTAGTTGCAAGGAGAGATGACAGATGGATGTATTTGAAACAGACCGCCACTTCATGCGACTGGCGATAGAAGAAGCTAAAAAGGCCGAGACGCTTGGCGAAGTTCCGATTGGAGCAGTCATCGTGAAAGATGGGGAGATAATTGCCACTGGGCATAACTTACGGGAAACGTCCCAGAATGCGGTCACACACGCAGAGTTATCTGCCATACAAGATGCATGCAGTGCAATTGGCAGCTGGCGGTTGGAAGAAACGACGTTGTATGTAACACTCGAGCCATGCCCGATGTGTGCAGGTGCAATTTTACAATCACGGATTCCACGCGTCGTATATGGGGCACGTGATCCGAAAGGCGGCTGCGTTGATTCATTGTACCGATTGCTGAACGACCCACGTTTCAATCATGAATGCGAAGTGGCGGAAGGCGTGCTTGCGGATGAATGTGGAACAATGCTGACAAGTTTTTTCCGGTCATTGCGGGAAAAGAAAAAAGAACAAAAAAAGGCGATGCGGGAAGTCGAGTGACTGTCGCATCGCTTTTCTTTTTATCGAATAACTTCTTTTCCACCCATGTAAGGACGCAGTACTTCTGGAACGATGACAGATCCGTCTTCTTGCTGGAAGTTTTCCAGGATAGCTGCAACTGTCCGTCCAATTGCCAAACCGCTTCCGTTCAACGTATGAACGAATTCAGGTTTCGCACCTTGCTCGCGACGGAAACGGATAGAAGCGCGTCTCGCTTGGAAATCTTCGAAGTTTGAGCAAGAAGAGATTTCACGGTATGTTTCCTGTGTCGGAATCCATACTTCAATATCGTATTTCTTCGCTGCTGTGAATCCTAGATCCGCTGTGCACATTTTTAGGACGCGGTATGGAAGTCCAAGCAATTGCAATACTTTCTCCGCGTGTCCTGTCAATTTTTCCAACTCATCGTAGGACTCTTCCGGCTTCACAAAGCGGACAAGCTCGACTTTATTGAACTGATGCTGGCGAATCAAGCCACGTGTGTCACGACCTGCAGATCCTGCTTCTGAACGGAAGTTCGTGCTGTAAGCAGTATAAGCGATCGGCAATTGAGCACCATCTAGAATTTCGTCACGGTAATAGTTCGTCACCGGAACTTCAGACGTCGGAATTAAGAAATAATCCTCTTCCTCGATCAAGAACGCATCCTCTTCGAATTTCGGCAATTGGCCTGTACCTGTCAAGCTCGTACGGTTTACCAAATATGGCGGTAGCATTTCCTCATAGCCATGCTCCTCTACGTGCAGATCGAGCATGAAGCTGATCAACGCACGCTCTAGTCTCGCACCTAGTCCACGATAAAACACAAAACGGCTGCCCGTCACTTTTGCTGCACGTTCAAAATCGAGCAAGTTCAAATCCGTCCCAATTTCCCAATGCGGCTTCGGTTCAAAAGTGAAATCCGGCTTCTCGCCCCATGTACGGACTTCGACGTTATCATCTTCGCTATCACCGACCGGTACTGATTCATGCGGAATGTTCGGAATGCGCATCATAATGTAATTCAAATCTTCTTCGACTTGATGCAATTGCTCATCAAGCGTTTTGATTTCATCTCCGACTTCACGCATGCGTGCGATTACGTCATCCGCATTTTCCTTATTGCGCTTCATTTCCGCTACTTTTTGCGAAACTTCATTACGCTCCGCTTTCAGCACTTCCACTTTCGCAATCAGTTCTCTCCGTTTTTCATCCAGTCCGACGAATTTATCCAAATCCGTCAAGTCTTCTCCGCGCTTCGTAAGCTTAGCTTTTACTTCATCGAAGTTCGCACGAAGCAATTTAATGTCTAACATAGCCGATTCCTCCTCAGTTTTGAATGTGACGATTATTTTCAGACACAAAAAAAGCCCTCTATCCCCTATACAAGGGACGAGAACTACCCGCGTTGCCACCCAAATTGATCAGCAAAAAGCTGATCCACTCTTTGAAATAACGGTTCAATGTCCGGCAAGGCCTACTCTTCGTTCAGCCCAGCTACTCAGGGACGGATTCACAAGTGTCTTTACCGGCTCGCACCACCCGCCGGCTCTCTTTGAAAAACTTGCTTGCTACTGCTTCCCATCATCGTCTTTAATTTGAAATTAACACCACTTTACTACATACAGCCACTGTTTGCAAGTTTCACGAAGTTATCGTCTTTAACATATCCGCAATTGCGTTAAAATATTCTGTTTCATGTGGAACAAAATCATTCAAGCTCATTTGTTTGCCGTCTAAGCAAACGATGTTTTCAACTTGTCCCCTAAAGAGTGCCTGTAAATCTCCGATTGAAACAGCGTGAATGCTATCTACTTCTTCCTGTTGCAATGTGAAATCAGTCGGCGCGAAGGTTGATTGATAAAGAAAAACATTCGCAAATTCCTTGTCAATGAATTCCGGCAGCCTAATGACGTCTCGAACAGCCCCCATCCTCTTTAACTTGGAAAGGTCCACTTGTATGCCAAGCTCCTCCTCCACTTCACGGATTCCATCCATAACATTCTCGTCCGCCAATAAATGACCCGCCGCTGTAATATCATACAAGCTTGGGAAATCATTTTTAGTGGCGCTTCTTTTTTGAATAAAAACATTTGCTTCATCTACGAGCCAACAATGGAATGTCTCGTGCCATAAGCCTTTCTTATGGATGATGTCTCTCGTTTCATCACATACATACTTATAATCTTCATCGAATACTTTCAGCAACTCTACCAACTTCATACTCCCTTTCAACGAAAAGCATTGATTATACTAACAACAAGGATCCATGTGAACACTACAGCAACAATTGCAGAAGTGATTTTCGTATAAAGAATTGCTCCCTTTGAAAATTCAGGCTCCCCATCATATTGCCACCGTTTCCCAAATAACATCATTTCCCGTGGAGCCAAAAATGTCAATACGCTGACTGGAACGAAGAGGATGAACAAAAAAATTGCTTCAGCCATCCCGCCCACCTCCTTGTTACATTTACGCCTTCTAATCTTTACTACGCTATTTCCTCATTAAATGTTTCAAAAACATCTATCCATAACAATAAAAAAATCCAGAACATACACCGTATGCTCTGGACATCTTCCCATCAAACTCCACGTACCGCCATTAATTCACTTTCTGCTAACTTACTTATTTCTAGACCTTTCATCGGCGTGCCAATGTCTTTAGATAAATCACCGATCAATGCATAGTTACGGAAGTCCTCCGTTGCCATGACAATCGCTCGCGCGAAGCGTTCAGGGTTGTCGGATTTAAAAATACCAGAACCGACGAATACGCCGTCTGCGCCAAGCTCCATCATCAGCGCAGCGTCCGCAGGAGTCGCTACGCCGCCCGCTGCATAATTGGTAACCGGTAAACGCTTCGCTGCGCGTATGGAGAGCAACACATCATAAGGCGCTGCCAAGTCCCTCGCAGCTACCATCAGTTCATCATTATTCATATGAATGATTTGATTCACTTGCGCATTCACTTGACGTAGATGGCGTACCGCTTCAACGATATTGCCCGTTCCCGGTTCACCTTTCGTACGAAGCATCTTTGCTCCTTCTCCGAGACGGCGCGCCGCTTCACCTAGATTACGAGCGCCGCAGACGAACGGCACTTTATAATCGCTCTTCAATAAATGAAACTCGTCATCCGCCGGAGTCAACACTTCACTTTCATCTATGAAATCCACACCCATTGCCTCCAACACACGTGCTTCTGAAATATGTCCAATCCGCACTTTAGCCATAACCGGAATCGAAACTGCCTTTTGAACTTCTTCAACGATGCGCGGATCTGCCATCCGGGCAACTCCGCCCGCTGCTCGGATATCCGATGGGACGCGTTCAAGCGCCATAACTGCCACTGCTCCTGCTGCCTCCGCTACTTTTGCCTGTTCTGCATTGATAACATCCATAATTACGCCGCCATACTTAAAATCCATTAACTCTTCCCCCTTTTCATTTCATTCAGTATACTAGAGTATGACCATATTGAAATACTCAGTTTGATGATAAATGAAGGGGTCAGATTGTTTTTATTAAATAGTTCTATAGTCACAAAATGACCATATATCTTGGGAAATGATCAATATAACTCGGGAAATAATCAATAACAAGTTTGAATTGATCAATATATCCCGGGAAATGATTGATATCCATCGGGAAATGACCGATAACTTTTTTAGGCGAGGTGCATCACATGGAAATGCTCTTAATTGAACTGAATAAAGATAGCGAAACGCCTCTCTACGAGCAAATTTACCAACAAATTCGCAATGACATCACCGAAGGGAAGCTCGTTGTAGGCGAAAAGCTGCCTTCAAAACGGAAACTCGGTGAATTTCTCGATGTCAGCCAGACGACGATTGAAATCGCTTATGGACAGCTGGCGGCGGAAGGGTTTATTACATCCAAACCGCGAAAAGGCTATTTTGTACAGGAAGTCGGCGAATTGGCATATGTACAGCCCACCGAGGAATTCAAGTTTACTGCAAAAGAGGTACGAAAAGAACTTGAAATTGACTTCTCACCGGGTAAGATCGATACGGAGTCATTCCCTTTTGCACAGTGGCGGAAATACGCAAAAGATACCATCGATGAATCGTCGTCGCACCTTCTACTATTAGGTCATCCGCATGGAGATGTAGAGCTTCGGCAAGAAATTGCGAAGTATTTATACCATTCGAGAGGGGTCGATTGCTCCGCGGACCAGATCATCGTCGGCTCGGGTACGGAACAGCTTATGCCATTGCTCATCCGAATTCTAGGACCGAGAGCAAAGTATGCCATTGAGGATCCGGGATATCCGCTCACCCATCACGTCTTCTTCCATAACAACCGGGAGGCTGTGCCGATTGCAGTCGACATGGAAGGAATGGACGTTCAGGCGCTCCAGCAGTCGGAAGCAACTGTGGCTTATGTGACACCATCCCATCAGTTCCCGACCGGTACAGTACTCTCTGCGGCCCGTAGAACAGCTTTGTTGAACTGGGCGGCAACACATGCCAGCAATTTTATCATAGAGGATGATTACGACAGTGAATTCCGCTATACCGGCCGCCCAATCCCTTCTCTGCAAGGAATGGATAAGGCAGGCAACGTTATCTACGTCAGCACCTTTTCAAAATCTCTTATGCCATCACTGCGGATTGCCTATATGGTGCTTCCTCCTGTTTTGCTCAAACATTACGAAGAGGCATTCATCCACTACTCATCGACTGTACCGCGGCTTGACCAGCACACGCTAGCACGTTTCATGGCGGACGGCCATTTTGCCCGTCACTTAAACCGGATGAGAAAGGTATATAAACGCAAACTACAGTTGCTTACCGATTCCTTGCAGCAATATGCGCCGAAGATTACATTCTCAGGGGACGAGGCAGGCATGCACATCCTCATCAATGTACGTACAGATGAGAATGAGGACTCATTAACCAAGGCAGCTCTAACGCAAGGCATTCGCGTCTATGGTTTGAATGAGTACAGTAAAGTTTCAAAGAGTTCGCAGCCGTCCTTCTTAATCGGTTTCGGAGGCTTGGCAGACGACAGAATTACATGGGCTGTCGAGCGACTGATGAAAGCTTGGAATATAGAAAAAAGGTGATGGATCCTAAGCGGACCCATCACCTCATTTTATTTGAATAAACCTTTTATAAACCCAGTTGCACTATCCCAAATACCGGAGAAGAAATCACCGATTGCACTCATCATCAATGAGAACCAGCCGGCTTTTTCAACGTCATCCGTGACGACGACATCCATGCCGAGGTTTTTCGAATCGATGAATCCGTAATCATCGCCCTCTTTTTTAACAAGCTCTACATGTCCGACGACTGTTCCCTTTTTAATAGGCGCTTCGAGTGACCCATCTTTCAATAGCGACTCATCGAGGACAAGTTTCGGCTCATAGAGATCCTTTTCATTCGACTTGATCATCGCCTGGATTGGCTCTTTCACTTCGATGGAAACGGTCTTCTCTTTCCCTTTTAGGACATTCAATGTCTTTTGCTTTTTGAATTGATAGCCTTCTGGTAGAAGTTCCTCTTCAGAAAACTGGCTGAAACCATAATCGAACAATGCACGTGTCGCATCGAACCTTGCCTTATACGAGCCGACTCCATTTGCGTCAACAGCCTTCATGACGACAGCGATGACCCGCTTATCGCCACGTTTCGCTGTTCCTGTAAAGCAATGGCCAGCGAAATCAGTCGTTCCTGTCTTCAATCCGTCAACGCCTTCATATTCATAAACGAAACCTGGAAGCATAAAGTTCCAGTTGTCCATCTTAATAGCATCCGATGTTCCTTCACGGAATATTTTCGAATTGATTTTCGTCGTTTCCAAAACTTCCGGGTAATCTTTCATCAAATGGTATGCAAGTCGTGCAACCGATTTGGCAGGCATGACGTTCTCGTCTTTGTCGCCAGTCCCTTGCGGATGCATCCCTTGTAAGTATTCATTGTTCAAACCTGTAGAATTGACGAATTTATAATCAATCAAACCAAGTTCTTTCGCTTTAGCATCCATCAATTTCAAGAATTCTGTTTCCGTGCCTGCAATCGTTTCAGCAATAGCGATTGTGGCAGCATTCGCCGAATAAATTGCTAATGCTTCATAAAGCTCCCTGATCGTATACGTGCCGTCTTTACGAAGCGGAACGTTGCTTAAACGCCTGTCCTGGGAGATCGCATATGTGTAATCAGTTACTTTGTATTCTTGATCCCAACTGATTTTACCTTCTTTTATAGATTCAAATAAGATATATTCAGTCATCATTTTTGACATACTTGCAATGCCGAGTGGTGTATCTGCATTCTCTTCGTATAAAATTTTTCCACTATCCGCGTCAATTAGAATGGCACCATCCACGTGAATGCCAAGTGTCGATTCTGCTTGTGCAGGCGCTGTGCCGAACGTCATCATTAATACAAATGGAATGATCAGCAAAGCAACCCATTTTCTCATTTCCCGTTTCACCAATATACCTCCGTCATTGCAATTTTCCACTTTATATTTTAACACATCATGAACACGATTAGGGGGTTCGATTAAAAAAGCACCTTTCCGCTCATATCAAGACGTGTGGAAAGGTGCTGAAGTTCCCTATTTATAACTACTGCTTTATTATGAAATGGAGTAGTTTGGCGCTTCCTTCGTAATATGCACTTGGTGCGGATGGCTTTCACGAAGACCTGCACCAGTCATGCGGATGAACTGTGCTTTTTCACGCAAATCATGAAGGTCTTTCGTTCCGCAATAGCCCATGCCAGCCCGGATTCCGCCAACGAGTTGGTGGATCGTGTCTGCAAGTGGCCCTTTGTAAGGCATACGGCCTTCGATTCCTTCCGGCACTAGCTTCTTCGCATCTTCTTGGAAGTAACGGTCTTTGGAACCATGTTCCATTGCGCCCACTGATCCCATGCCACGGTATACTTTGAAACGTCTGCCTTGGAATATTTCCGTATCTCCAGGGCTTTCAGTCGTTCCGGCTAGCAAGCTTCCTAGCATGACGACATGTCCGCCCGCAGCCAAAGCTTTTACGATATCGCCGGAGTATTTTATTCCACCGTCTGCAATGATTGTTTTTCCTTGTTTACGTGCTTCAGAAGCACATTCATAAACTGCAGTGATTTGAGGAACACCGACGCCTGCAACGACGCGTGTCGTACAAATGGATCCTGGCCCAATTCCTACTTTGACAACATCGGCGCCTGCTTCGTACAATGCTGCAGCCGCTTCCGCAGTTGCTACATTCCCCGCAATGATATCTAGTTCCGGATACTCTTTACGGATTTGTGCAACCGTATCGAGCACACCTTTCGAATGACCGTGCGCTGTATCGATAACGATGACATCAACTTCTGCAGCAACGAGTTTCTGAACCCGTACCATCGTATCGGATGTTACGCCAACAGCTGCTCCGACAAGTAGACGACCTTGACTGTCTTTCGCAGCATTCGGGAACTCAATCACTTTTTCGATATCTTTAATTGTAATAAGACCTTTTAGGATTCCATTTTCATCGACAATCGGCAGCTTCTCGATTTTATATTGCTGCAAAATCTTTTCAGCATCTTCCAACGTCGTCCCGACTGGAGCTGTCACTAAATTATCCTTCGTCATCACATCATTGATAATAAGCGAATAATCTTGGATGAATCGCAGATCGCGGTTCGTCAAAATACCAACAAGTTTTTGCTCGTCCATATTGTTGACGATTGGAACGCCAGATATACGATACTTGCCCATTAAATGCTCCGCATCGAATACTTGGTGTTCAGGAGTGAGGAAGAAAGGATTTGTAATAACGCCATTCTCTGAGCGTTTCACCGTTACAACTTGCTCTGCCTGCTCTTCGATAGTCATATTTTTATGAATAACACCAAGTCCGCCTTGACGCGCCATTGCAATTGCCATTTTTGACTCAGTCACCGTATCCATGCCAGCACTGATAATTGGAATGTTCAAAGTCATTTTCTCCGTCAAACGGACCGAGAGATTTACATCCTTTGGCAATACCTCCGAAGCACCCGGCACAAGCAATACATCGTCGAAAGTCAATCCTTCGCGAGTGAATTTAGATTCCCACATTTCGTTTCCTCCTCTAATATCATTATCTGCAGTTGAATATTATTAAAAGGTTATCAGCGCTTATAGGACGTGTCAAGGCGACTGGAATAAGAAAATGAATTCCATAAATTCACTGAATTAACTTTTCAATTGCTCTTCGCATTTTATCCGGGGAAGTTTGCGGTGCAAACCGATCTACCACGTTGCCTTTCCTATCAACAAGAAACTTTGTGAAGTTCCATTTGATGCCCTCAGTGAGCAGTCCCTTCTTTTGTTCTACTAAAAAAGAAAACAACGGAGCAGAATTACTTCCTACAACATCAACCTTGTTAAACATCGGAAAAGTGACTCCATAATTCCTTTCACAAAACGATAAAGTCTTTTCAATCGAATCGAATTCTTGATTCATGAAGTTATCTGAAGGGAAGCCTAAAACGACAAATCCTTGGTCACGGTAATCCTCGTAAAGCTTTTGAAGCTCTTTAAACTGTTCCGTAAATCCGCATTTACTCGCTGTATTAACAATGACGGTAACTAACCCTTCGTAGTCCTTCATTGATTGCAAAGTACCATTTGGCCTTTCAACTGAAAAGTCATAAACGGAAGCCATATTCATCATCGCCTTTCCTAATCGTTATTAATCAACAATAAGTCAACTTTACAGGCAATGCAAAGATGATCATCGAATAGCTTTACCTCCAAATGGAATAATTTCAAACACAAAAAAACCATCCCCCACAGGGGATGGCCTTTGCCCGGCGACGTCCTACTCTCACAGGGGGAAGCCCCCTACTACCATCGGCGCTGAAG
>NZ_JBQCKP010000018.1:0-17550 GCF_051966875.1 Sporosarcina sp. SAFN-015
TATTTACAGCAAGTCGACTGGTAAAAAATGAAAGTAATAACTTTTTACGGTATCCGTGCAACGCTAATGGGCACCGGTTTTAGTATACTCTAACTTCCTTATTAAAGAGAGCATCATTTCCTTGTGTATCTTGTACAGGTGAATTACGGTTGTAGACAATTGAGGCTCTTACATCGTATACATAATTTGAATATAGGTTGGGCACTACACTGCTTTCATTTCGGGAGTATGTTCTGGAATCCAAGACATCCAGTAGAATATCTCCGTCTTCATATTTACCATTCCCATTTGTATCTATATAGATTATATCACTAGTTCTATAATTATAAGTTACATCATTCGCAACAGAAGCCCTGATGTTTACTGCAAATGTATCAGCTTCGTAGTTTGTTGGAATGACCGACATGATAGATCCAGTGGGCAAAGCCTGTCCATTTATCGTGATAGCAAGATCGTGTTTATCCAATGAAGGAATCGAAATTGATCTATTAAAACTCAGCTGAATCGATCCGTCATTATATCCGATTGTTGCTGAAACAAGTTCAGGTTGAACACCGCTTACAAAGTAGACATTTCCACTTCCTGGTACGGCAATCGTATTCCCCGCATTGTCGCGAATATTATTGACAGTGAACAGAGCATTTTGGGACATTGAAATACCTGAAGATGGAACATGAATTGTTACATCAACTGATGTCGCTCGGTCAGCCGTACCTGTGATTTTAGTCGTCACATACGAACCGGCTGGCAAAGCCTTTCCATCCCACGTATAGTTATTAATATCTTGCACAGTTCCCAAGTTTACGCCGCTGTCTGCGTCGCTTACTGTATAAGCTGCCACTTGCTCCCCGCTATAAGCATCTTTCGGCGAGCCGTTTGTAACTTGTCCCACAACTGGACGTGTTCCGTCATACGAAGCTGCATTTTCTACGATGAATGTTTGATTCATGATTGCGTTTGGATTCGGAATGCCCGCTTTATCCCGAACTGTATTTGCTGGCAAACGCAATTGGTATGTGCCATTCGACAAAGGCTCGATGATTGTAAGTGTATTATTGGCAATGACTGCATTTTGATAGCGGCCGCTATAAATAAGACTGAAATCTCTAGGCACACCCGTCCGTTGATCGATCAGCATAATTTTACTATTTCCACCCGCATCAATATCTTCCGTGAAACTCGCCACAATTTTGCCGTTTTTATATTCAATCGTTGTAAATGAAGGTGCTGTTGTGTCCCTTGTTAGTGTCACGTTCGTTGAATAAAGAACCGCGCTGTTACCAACAGTATCTTTCACGTCAGCATCAATGAAGAGGACCGCGTTGTACGAATCTCGATATGATGTGCCCGTCCCAGTCAGGACAACCGTCTTTCCGTCCTTCCCAGCTTCCGCCTTCAAGTTCATGACCGTGCCATTCGACTGGACGAGACGCGCTTTCCCATTGAACGAAGCGATATTCATTTCCTTATCATATGTCACTTCTACCCGATTTTCGCCAATCACTTTGACGTCTTTAACAGTCGGTGCAACTGTATCCGCTGTAATCGTAATGGATGCTTCCACTGGATTTGGAGATGCAAAATTATTTTTATAGTCCTTCACGTTTAGCAATTTAACGGTCGCTGTCGTCCCAGCTGCGACTTGTTTGCTTGCAGTTACATTCAAACGGTTCGGATTAGACGGGTCGTTTGCTACCGTCGCTACGATATCATTCACATACGCAATGACGCCTGACGCACTAACAGGCTCGTCAAACAGTATGGAGAATGAGTTTGTCGAAGTTTTCGCCGTCGCGGAACCAGAAACGAATTTCGGTGCGACATCATCTTTCGCTTTCAGAATGGCAGTATACTCCTCGAATTTCCCACCAGCCGTAGCTTGAATTGCATCTGTCGTTTTAACCGCGTATTCCCCGTCAAAGGTCCATTGTGCTGTAACCGTTAACGTTTTTCCGTCTTCAGACAAAGAACCTGTGAGCTGTCCGGGGTTCACAGTCGATCCGGATACCATCGTAAATGAGATATTTCGAACGTTATTAGAAGAATCAAGCACTGTAGATTTTGTTACAGGTGTTGCAAATTTCACTTCAACTTGCTTCGCGCTGATCGTCTTCACGTCAGTGACAAAGCGGTCATCTACTGCATAGTCGAATGTCATGGCGAGCGTTTTTTCTGCTGTCGCATCACCCTTTGTCAATGTAACAATATAGTTTCCTGCCGTTTTTCCTTGGGCCGCTTTCGCAGTAACGCCTTTTTCCGTAATTAAGGATTCAGTATATTTTTGAACAGCCGCGAGTTTAGTTTCATCGGTCGCCAAAGGACCACGTGAAACAGTGACTGCCCCTGCTTTTAATTGATTAGCTGCTGCATCTACCGCCACTTGATCTTCATCCACTTTCGGAACAACAAACGCTTCGCTTCTGAAGACGAACGAAGCCATTTGTCCACGAGTCACGAATGCATTCGGCGAAAAAGTTGTTGGAGTCGTACCAGTCGTAATTTCATGCGCATAAAGTGAACGGACAAAGTCAATATGCCACTGCTTGCTGTTTATATCGCTGAACGGCAGTTGAACGGACTCCATCTCCTCTAAACTAAAGCCAAGTACGATAATCTTCGCCATTTGGGCCCTTGTCAGACTATCATGCGGTTTGAATGTGTTGTCCTCATAACCTGAAATGATCCCCTCTTCGACAAGCGCAGCAATATAGCCATAGTAAGGGCTTGTCTTGCTAATGTCCGTGAAACCTGGATCACTGACATTTTTCGTATCCAAATCGAGCACCATTGCCAAAAGCTTTGCCGCATCTTGACGCGTAATATTCTGACCCGGCTTGAACGTTCCGTCCGAATACCCGCTCATCATGCCAGCTGCCGTATATTTCATAACTGCATCATAAAAATGATGACTTGGAATATCTCGTACATCCGAAAACGACGGTGTCTCCGCTTTTACTGACATAGGCGCAACTGCAACAACTCCTGATGCCGCAACAGTAGTCGCCAATGCCGCTGTAAACATCTTCGCTTTACTATTCTTCTTCATAATCTACGCCCCCAATTTGTATTAAATAAAGTATGTATACTGTACTTTCTCTCGCAATCTATCAAGCTAGTTAGCTATTACTAGTATAAGTTAAGTGGAAAATTCATGCAATGCAGAACTTAATTGTGTCGATGACAGTTCATGTTTCTTTTATAACGATTCATCGTTGCGTATATAAATATAAAAGAAGCCAACCAAATAATAATTTGATTGACTTCTTTTTTTGTCTATATAATGTAGTGCATAATCATAGTTGTTTACCGCACTGGCATCGTTTAAAACCATTAAATTCCCACTGGCACAATGTACATTCCTGCGGCTGGGTCGTGTTTGACTACGACATTGACGCCATATATGTCCTGGATAAGGACTGCTGTGATGATTTCCTCCGGTTTGCCTTTAGCAGCGATTTGGCCGTCTTTCATGACGATGATGACGTCGCTGTATTTGATGGCTTGGTTAATGTCATGCAACACCATGACGATGGAAATGCCGTGTTGTTTATTTAAACTACGAACAAGCTCCAGCAGTTCATACTGATAGAAAATATCCAAATATGTCGTCGGTTCGTCCAAAAACAAATATGGAGTCTGCTGGGTAAGCGCCATAGCGATCCAAACCCGTTGCATTTGTCCACCGGATAGGCTATCTATCGGCATATGCCGCTTATCGAGCAAATTCGTGCTGGCGAGCGCCCATTCAATCGCCTCTTCATCCTCTTCCGTACTTGATGCAAAAAAGCTTTTATACGGAATCCGCCCATACGCGGTCAACTTCTCGACCGTCATATCGGAAGGGGCGTTGTTTTGCTGGTGGACGACCGCTAACCGCTTCGCTAACTCCTTCGGTTTGAATTCACGCAACGATTTCCCGTCTAACAACACATCCCCATTTTGCGGCTGATGATGATTCGACAGGACACCCAACAACGTTGATTTCCCACAACCATTCGGCCCGATGATCGTAGTCACTTTGCCGATGTCGATTGAACTGTCGATCCTTTGCAAAGTATCCCTCTTCTTGTCGTATGAAAATGTGACTTCCTTAATGTCCATAAATGCGATCACTCTTTCTCAGCAAGAATATGAGGAATGGCCCGCCGATCACTGCCATGATAATGGAAGCCGGAATTTCATTCGGCGCAATCAATGTCCTTCCTAACGTGTCCGCCAATAAAATCAACAGCGCCCCCGCCAACGCGGAAAACGGGATCAATACTTTATGGTCGTTGCCGACAAGCGTTCTACCGATATGCGGGACTAATAAACCGACAAAAGCGAACATACCCGCCACTGTTGTCGCAATCGAAGCTAATAAAACCGCAATAATCGAAACGACAAATCTCGCCATATTCACATTGACGCCAAGGCTTTTCGCCGTCCGGTCCTCAAGCGATAAATAATTGCACCATCTATATACGAAAAACGACAGCAAAAGTCCAATCGTCCCATAAAGCGCGATCACTTCCACTTCGCTCCATTTTTTCATCGTCAATGTCGAAGTCGTCACTTGGCTCATCGACTGCGTAATACCGTTCCCGCTGAGTCCGATTGCCTGACCCAATCCAGTGAACAATGCATTGACCGCGATACCGATCAGAATCATCCGCAGCGGGTCCAAGCCCGACTTCCACGATAATGAATACACTAAGAAAAACGCCAGCGCACCGCCGATAAACGCGAACAGCGGCACGAAAAAGAATAACGCCGGGAACATCGCGATCACCAGTACAGACATGAAGCTCGCTCCTGCGGAAACTCCGATGATGCCAGGATCCGCCAACGGATTACGCATGACTGCCTGCAGCAAAACGCCCGCCACCGACAAAGCAGCTCCCGCAACTATTGCGATCAAAATCCGCGGCAACCGCAAGTCTTTAATGATGGCGACATCATCGTTCGTTCCCGTCAATAGCCCGTGAATCAATTCGAAAGGCGTCACCGATATACTGCCCGTCAATGCGGATTGGACGAAAACGATGACTAAAAGAAGCGCAACAACTATGAAACTGATGCTTTTCCGATTGATTACCGACATGATTTTACCTGCCTTCATTTCTCTTCATGCAGCATGTTCATTAACTCATCCAACGCTTCCGCCGCAGCCAAATTGCCTGTCGTGCCGAACAGCGTCTCCTCTAAATCATAAACACGCCCGTTTTTCACCGCATTAAAATGCTTCCACACATCATTCGTGCGGAACTCCTCATCAAACATTTTGATCACTTCTTCAGGCATGCCGTGCGCCGCACGCAATATGACGTCCGGATTCGTCTGTTGCAAAAACTCCGTATTAGAGGAAATAAATTCAACTTCTTCACCCGTAATGACATTCACGCCGCCAGCCCGCTTGACGAGATCCCCGATATACGAATGCTCCGTTCCCACCAAATAGCTGCCCGGAATCCCCATGAGAATGAGCACAGAAGGCTTCTCTTTCCCTTCAATCGCTTTTTCGATTTCAGCAGCCTTGTCCTCGAACTTTGACACAATCGCTTCTGCTTGCTCCATCCGATCGTATTTCTCACCGATTTTCAAGATTTCTTCGTGCATCGCGTCGATGCTATCGAGATTCGCATACGTCATATCGATCCCGCGTTCCTCAAACATTTCTTGTAAGTCATATTTCAACGTTGTCACCGAATAAATTTCCGTCGGCTTCAACGACAACAGCATTTCCATGTCCGGGCTCATCGGATTGCCGACTTCCTTCGCATTCGCATAGCGTTCCGGCAATTCCTTATAACTCGACGGGACGCCGACCAAATCGATGTCAAGGGCGTCCATGATTTCTGTCAGTGCGACAGTCGTTGCAACGATTCGATCACCGTCCTGCTCGCCGTTTTGTTCACTCGCCTGATCTCCGGCATTCGCAGAACAGCCGGCAAGCATGACACTTATCACCAAGCCGAAAAGGCCGATCGCTTTTTTCATTCCAGCACAACTCCCTTATTTTCGAGCACGTTTCCTTGCTAAAGCAAATACGATCGCAGCAACAATAACCGCAGTAATTGCAGCTATCAAAATGAATGAGCCTGTCGAAGATTCTTCTTTTTTATCTTTTACATCTTCAACTGCAACTCCTTCAACTGCGTCTTCTTCCTGTTCTTCAAGTTCTTCTTCATTCACACCATCAGCTTCTTCAGACAAAGCATCCTCTTCTGTATCTGCTGCATCTTCATTTTCCGAATTCACTTCAGTCGCGTCTTCCGATTTTGCTTCGGATTGCTCCGCCTTATCTTTTCCAGATTCAGTCACAGTCAATTTCTCTTCTGTTTTCGTTACGTTTTCAGTCGTTTTTGCTGTCTCGGTTTTGTTCTCCGCAGGTTTTTGAGCTGGCTTTTGTTCCTGCTTTTGAACCGGCTTCGCTTCGGTCTTCTTCGGCGTTTCCGGCTTCGTTTCCTTAGCAGGAGGCGGTGTCGCTACTGGCTTTTCCACCGGAGGAGCCGGGATGGAAGACGTATTGAAGCTGAAGCGGATATCGTATTTATTGTCATATTCAAATCCAGGAATGCCTGTCACGATAATATGGATTTTGGCATTGACCAACTTCGTCAAATCCGAAACCGTAAATCGCACGACTCGTGTATCACCTGATTCGCTCACCACTTGCACATCCGAAAAACTACCGCCGTTTTGCACTTTGAAATATTGCCACCACGAGCTGTTTTTCAATGTGACAGTCACCGTCGCCTTATCGTTCGCCAACTGCACTTTCGCAGGGCTCACCATGTAGTCAGCCGTTGTGGATTGTTCGTTGCTATTATCCTTCAACACAGTGAACGGGACAGTATATTCCCCATCCGCAAACGTTGCAGCAGCCGCTTTTTGCGGCATGATTGGAATGAAAAGCACCGTGACCAAGAAAAGTGTCATTGCTACAATCAAATGTCTTTTCATTTTAAACTCCTTCGCTCCACACACAACGCCGGCTGTCACAATAAGCGTGACGCCGGCATCCGTGCGAAAATTATTGAACTGTTTCAAGCATGTTGTAAACCATTTTTACTGCATGAGCACGAGTTGCGTTTGCTTTCGGCGCAAACACTTTCTCGCCTTTCACAACATCGCCGTCAATAATGCCAAGACCAACTGCCAATTGAACAGCGTCTTTCGCATAGTCGCTCACTTGATCTGCATCTGCGAATGTAACAGTTGTTTCTACGTTTTCTAGCGCAGAAGCATTTTTATATTCGATTGCACGGACGATCATCGTTGCCATTTGCTGACGAGTGATCGCTGCATTCGGGTTGAATTTTCCAGCATCGCCTTGAATGATTCCAGCGCGGTTGGCTGCTTCTACTTCATATACGAAGCCTTCCATTTCTTTCGTTACATCAGAGAAAGTTCCTTGGAATTCTTGCTTTTCAAGGTCCAATGCGCGAGAGATGATCAATGCGAATTGAGCTCTCGTAATTTTGTCATTTGGCGCAAATGTATCAGATGATTTTCCTTTGACTATTTGCTTTGCAGCAAGTGCTACGATATAAGGTTTTGCCCAAGACTCACTAATATCTTTGAATGAAACTGTTACTTCTTCTTCAGGTTGTTCTGGTGTTTCGGGTGTTTCAGTTGCTACTGGTTCAATGCTGTCTTGGTCGAACGCAAGGCGAACTGTGTAATTTCCAGTGTGGTTAGCTTCTGCTACGAAAACCGTCACTTTCGCGTTCATGATTGTTGCGATATCAGCAACTTCAAATGAAACAACACGGCGATTTGCTTCTTCATCCACGCTTACTACTGTCGCGTCTATGAATTCGCCATCTTGCTCAACTTGGAACTCAGTGATTTGCTCATTATTTGTCAATGCGAATGAAACAACTTGCTTGCCATCTTTTACAGATAATGCAGCTGGTGCTTCGATGAAACGCGCCATGCCTGCAGATTCTTTATCTTCTGTTGCATGTAACACTTTGAAATCGATTATGTAATCGCCGTCTTCAATTGTTGCTGGTGCTTCAGGAGTTTCTGGTGTTTCTTCTACATCAGTTCCTTCTTCTTCAGCTGGAACATCGCTTCCGTCGAACTGGAAACGGATGTCATGCGTTTGATCATATTCACCAAGACCAGGAATTCCTGTTACGATAATATGCGCTTTTGCATTCAATATTTGTTCAACATCTTTTAATTCAAACTTCACTACACGTGTTTTTTCTTCAGCGTTTTCGCTTACAACTTCAGCGTCAACAAATTTGTCGCCGTCTTGGACCTTCAATGACTGCCAATATTGGCTTTCCAATAGTGTCATGTAGACGACCGCTTTTCCGTCTTCCACTTTCACTTGTGCCGGGCTTTTCACATATTTACCTGCTACAGAAACTTCGTCCTTATCTTCTTGCAATACTTTGAAAGGAAGCTCATAAGACGCCTCCTGTTCAGCAGTCACTTCAGCTGCTGCTGGAAGTGCAGGCATAGCTGTAAAGATCAGCAACATCGCTGAGAATAAAACCATTAAATTCTTCTTCATACTTGTAATCTCCTTTTCTACTTTTTCGACCGTAGTAATCTTATAGCAGCAAAAATCCCCACTACAACAACTATCGCAGTCGCAATATAAAACCAAATTTTACTGCCTTCACTTACGGATTCAACCCATTGCTGGTCCGTTTCCTTCGAGGAATCCGCATCAACTGCAACACGCACCGTGTATGAGTGATCATAAGGAATCTCCAACTCATCAATCACTACATGCATCTTCACTGGGAATGGCTCATCCAACTCGCCGTCCACATTCAGCTCAATAACGCGCGTATCCGCCTCTTCATCCTCCGCAACGACTTTCGCGTCTATAAAACTATCGCCGCTTTTTTCCTGCAACTGTTGAACCCACTTACTATGATTCAACGTCAACTGCAAAACCTGGCCATCGCCATCCACCTTCAATAACGCCGGCTTCTCGAAATAATCATTGGCAATCGACACCGAATCCGAATCGCCCTGCAGCAGCTCATACTCCACTGCATATACGCCGTCGGACAACGACTCCGCCACCACAGGCACAGCCGATAACGCCCACAGCAGTAAAACAGTACCAAACCAAGGCGCCACCCGTCTCCTCATGCAAACTCCTCTCCCACTAGTGAGAACTGTTATCAATTATTACATTCCCATCATAGGACATGCGACCCCCATTTGAAAGCCCCCTCACCAATATTCACACATTGTTCACATAAAAAGGAATGAAATGTGACGGATTCTTGCACTGGCATTGGTATGAGGAGGATGGTTCAGTTCAATTCGCTTCTTTACTTATAATCCCTTGCGTTCGTGTCAAGACTACGCAATATCAATTAGGTGGGAGTTTTTTGTATGAATAAGGTTGGCTCGATTAGTATGCTGCATGTAATTCTTTTATCAATGACGGTCATCGGACTGAAAAACCACGTGACCATTATTCCATCGCTATTATCGCATGCAGGGCGAGATGCCTGGATTTCTGTTCTCATTGCCGCAGTCGCATTGATTCCTTGGCTTTTCCTTCTCGTCTACATTCATCGCAGCTCAAAACAGATTTCACTTACCGATTGGCTTCATACAAAAATCGGCAAAGCCCCTACCGCTATTTTCCGATATGGAACCGCACTTTTCTTCCTATTGATGGCTGTTTTTACAATGGCCGAGACTTTACAGTGGATCAAAGCAACATTCTTACCTGAGTCACCTTTAGTCCTCATGATATTGATTTACTCGATTCTATGTATCTTTCTTGCCACGACAAATTTACAAACGATTGTCATGGTCAATGTCGTTGTCTTATTTTGGGTCGTCGTCCTCGGCTTCTTTGTCGCCATAACGAATATACAAGTGAAAGACTATTCATTACTACGACCTTTCTTTGAGCATGGATTTAAACCTGTCATTACTTCTTCAGTGTATCCTGCATCAGGTTTCATTGAACTTCTATTATTTCTTTTCATCCAACAAAATGTGCAAGGTCGATTCCGCTGGTATCATTATGCAATTATGATCTTTATCTTGCACAGTTTGACACTGGGCCCACTTGTCGGTGCGATTACAGAGTTCGGGCCACAAGAAGCAACAAAGCAAAGGTATCCTGCTTATGAGGAATGGGGGCTCGTTTCCATAGGTAGATTCATTCAGCATCTTGATTTCTTATCCATTTATCAATGGTTGACAGGCGCATTCATTCGTGTGTCGTTCCTCTTGTACATCGTCACGGATTTATTGCACATGAAAGGCAATGCTATTCGTACTTGGAGAATACTCGGTCCTGCATTCTTCTTCATGAGTTTGTCGCTATTTTTACTAAATGACCATATTCTTCTTAAAATAAAAGGCGATTACCTATTGATCGTTACATTCTTCTTCATGCTATTGCTGACATTCTTCTTCACAATCATGGCATTAATTAAAAAAGGAACGGCAAAAGAAATATAAATCTTAACTAGAAGATGGTGAGCGCAATGGACATCACATCCTTAAGACAGTTATTTCAAAAGTCGGCAGATATTCATTTTCAACAGTACATGTTCAATGGCCGTTCAGTCATCTTCGTTACATGTGAAGCGATGATCGACCAACAACTATTACAAGAAGTAATTGTGCCGAATGTTAACCATTTCGTAAGCGCTTTGGAAGAAGAACCTACCGAAGCAATGATTGAGTCGAAATTGCATATTCCTGACTTGAAAGCAGGAAAAGACTTAGAAAAAATCGTTCCTCTCGTATATACCGGACATGTCCTCCTATTTTTTGAAGACTTCGGACTTATTTTCACAAGCAATATCGGCAAAAAACCGAATCGCAATCCAGAAGAAACACGATTGGAAGTGCCTGTCAAAGGGCCTCGGGACAATTTCATCGAAGACGTCTCCGTCAACATCGCCTTAATGCGGAAAAGATTGCCGACAAATTCATTATGCGTGGAAAAATTCGAATTAGGCAGTCGCTCTAAAACAACTGTCGCTCTTTTGTATTTTGAAGATATCGCGAATAAAGAGATACTGGACGGCTTAAGAAGACAGCTCCAGAAAGTCGATATCGACATTGTTATCAGCCCTACACTCCTTATGGAACTTGTGAATAAAGGCTCCAAGCTATTTCCACGGATGGATTACACGGGACGTCCAGATAACGCTGTTCAGTCGCTTGTAAGAGGAAGGTTCCTGATTTTTGTTGACGGAGCTGCATACGGTGTCGTACTGCCTGTCAATCTGTTTTTGCTTATCAAGACGGGTGAGGATAATGAAACGCCCGTCATCTATGGATCCTTACAACGTTTAATGCGCATCTTCGGATTATCGATCGGTTTGACATTGCCAGCATTCTGGCTTGCTTTGACGACCTATCATCAGAACCAACTTCCGGTGCAATTATTGGCAACTGTCGTTCAAGCAAATACGGGACTTCCCCTCCCATCATCCATCGAAATGTTGCTTATGTTACTCATGTTCGAACTATTTCGAGAAGCCGGTTTGCGTTTGCCGACTGCTTTAGGAGGAACGATTGGCGTCGTCGGCGGCTTGATCATCGGAGATGCTGCCATTCGTGCCGGCATTACAAGTCCCGCGATGATTGTTGTTATCGCCATATCAACAATTGCCACGTTTACATTGGTGAACCAATCGCTCGTGAACGCGGTGAGTGTATTGCGTATCGGCTTCATCTTGCTCACCTCGATGTTAGGCTTATTCGGCCTTCTTATGTCGGTATTCATTACGATTGTCTACTTATCCAGCATACGGACGTTCGGAGTTCCTTACATGAACATATCAACTGACTTAAACTTTAAAACAATTATGGAATCATTCTTACGACTACCTCAGAAGTTTTATACAACCCGACCTCCAATGATGAAACCGACTGATCCGACACGTATGAAGAAGGTGGATAAAGATGAATAAAAGATTGGTCGGCTTGATTGTATTATTTCTAATGCCGATAGCCCTATTCGGCTGTTGGGATAATAATGAACCCGAAAGAATGTTATATATTAATGGAATCGGCATCGACTATAAAAACGGTCAATATGAGCTGTATGCTCAAATTATAAATTTTGCCAATACAGCTAAATCCGAGCAGCCAACAAACAATGAAACGATACAAGCTGAAGTCGGTCATGCTACAGGAAAGACAATAGATGAAGCAATTTCCCAGTTGTATCTTACCGTCGATCAAAAAGTCTTTTGGGGGCATTTATCCTATCTGGTCTTTTCCGAGGGGGCTTTAAAAGAAGTGAAACTAAGTCCAGTCATCGATCTTTTTATCCGTTATAGGGAAACACGCTATCAAATTTGGGTGTACGCAACAAAAGATCCGGTGGAGGAAATTTTATTATTGAGACCCGTCATCAACAAAGCCATTACATTGTCAAAGTTAGGGGATCCGGAAAACTCCTTCGAGCAGGAATCATTTATTAAACCAACCAATATCCGCGAATTACTGATCCAAATGAACGAACCAAATCATGAAGCTAAAATTCCACTCATTACGGTTAAAGACAATTGGGTTTCAATCAAGGAGACGATAAAAGCACCCTATCTGGCCGGAGCAGGAATAGTCACACCCGATATCTTCAAAGGATTCATTGAAGGAGATAAAGCAAGAGGTATCAGATGGATGTCGAATGATACAGTGAGATCGGAAATCACCGTTCAAACGGAAAGCGGAAATCACATCTCCCTTGTCGTTGAGAATATAAAAGTGAAAATTGAACCCGTCATTGTAAACGGAACAGCTAAGTTCGACATCGACGTATACGGCGAAGGAACTATCGATATCATAACCGATTCAGCAACACCTAACGAAATAGAACAATTGGTGAAAAAGGAAATGGAAAAGCAAATTGTTACAACCTACGAGGAAGCGTTACAAAAGGACGCCGATATCTTTCGATTATCAGAGCAATTGTATCGAAAAAACATAAAAGAATGGAAACGGCTTCACGAGGAAGGGAAAGTGGAACTGACTAAGGATTCAATCCGAAACATCACCATAACTATCGGAAAACTTTCCTCCAAACGAAAATCGTTCGAACAAACAATTGACTGAATCACATTGCGGCATTGGCGTCGGTGCCTGTGCAAGCTGCATTGACAATTCAACTAAAATTATAAAAATACAAAGGGAAGCTAATCAAAGATTGATTTGATTAGCTTCCCTATTTTCGTATATACAATTGTAGTTAATAACATGAATTGTTTCCTGCACAAGCACCGGTTTAAGAAAGTTTCATAGGTACTTGTTTTCGATGTGTATTTTCATGGTATATTAGTACGCGGCGAATATATAGAAATGAGTGAAACACTTGAAATTCAATGGCAGGATTATTGCAATTGGGGTAGTTGGTTTATTTAACGTAATACGCTACTTTTATTATCATCAATATTTAGGATTACCTTTTGAAGCGAACTTCTTTGTTTTAACTGCATTCTTTTTAGCAATTGCCTGGTGGTGCGGAAAGCAGTTTGACCGGGTAAAATATTTCTCTGAAAAAGATCCGTTAACCGATACATACAATCGTAGAACAATTGAAAGTTCCTTTCAAAAAATCGCGAATGTATGTAAAAGAGAAAATAAAAAACTCGGTATTATTTTGTTGGATCTAAATAATTTTAAACAAATCAATGATACATACGGACATCAAAAAGGTGATGAATTATTGAAATATATAGCAACGCTTCTGATAAAAACCGTCAAAAAGGATGATATAGTATCACGCTGGGGTGGAGATGAATTCATAATCCTTGTACCGAAGTGCACAGAAAGATTCAACTCAGAATTTATTAGACAACTTCATCAAACTTTGAATAATACACTCTCTGATAGCTTCCCTTCCGTTGGAGCTTCTATCGGGTTCTCAATTTATCCCGATGAAGGACAAGGCTTTCAGGAGTTAATACAAAAAGCGGATGAGGCGATGTATCAAAATAAAAGTCATATATCAGCGGCCGTTGCTAAAAGTGATACAACTAATTTCTGAGCAAATCGTATTTCGTCGGTACCCGTGCATGCCAAATAAATAGGGAAGCTAATCAAAGATTGATTTGATCGGCTTCCCTATTTTTGTTTATACAATTATAGTTATTAATCAGAATTGCAACCTGCATAGGCACCGATTTTAATTATTTATATACTTCTCAAACACATCGCCGAAATCTTTTATATGGTATTTATCGCGGGCTGAAGTTAACCAAGAGAAGCCGAATTCGGTCAGTTGCTTGTATTGATCAGCCATTTGGATATCGGACGGCCTTGAATTCTCCAACACTGACGCAGCTTTGTTCAGGCTTTGCGTCGCCATTTCGAATAGAATATTGTTCTCATGAGCTTTTTCCGAAATATACACCAATGCTTTGTATAGATCATTCAATTGCGCGAGTTGCTTTTTATCGACGTCGATGCTGAATAATTGATTTCCTAGCGTAAACTTGATTTCCACATCCAAATCGATTTTGCCCGCGGTTTCCAGTAGGACATCAGTGATTTGATATTGCGAATAAGGGTAGCGTTTCAACACACGCTTCGAAGAGACGGCCTTGTCGCCATCAACGTGAATAAACGCGATGTTCGTAAAACAATACTCATCCGCTTTTGTCTTAATTAAAAAATAAATTTTCTCATCATCTTCATGTCGGATATAATCATCCGCATCTGTCTTATCATAATCCTCAGGACCAATGATTTTACCGATATCCGACAAACCTAACGCATCCGAAGCCAACTTTTTCAGCATATGAACGACCTCTCCCTATACTAGAATTCTTTCACTTGAATTATATCATTTCTTTAGTTGAATAAGTTCATTGTCATTAAATTGTGTCGGTGCCTGTGCATGGAGCAAGGGGTATGAACTGACAACGGGTAGAAGATAAGTGTAAAATAGAAAAAAACTGTTTAGAAGAGGAACTTCATATGCCCAAAACACAACAAAAAGCACCTGTCTGGAAATTATTCGCTCGCGGCTTTGCGGTTATGCTCGGCGCAGTGATCGCGGCTTACGGATTAGAATCTGTGCTCATTCCGAACCAAGTGTCGGATGGAGGCGTGACAGGTCTTAGTATCGTCGGATCACAATTATTCGGTTTTCCTTTAGGACTTCTCATCGCAATTTTAAATATCCCATTTGTTTTTTTAGGCTACAAACAAATCGGTAAAAGCTTTGCCCTTTTCTCTGTACTTGGGATAGCAACGCTTGCTATTAGCACGAGCTTGATGCATCACGTGCCTACTATCATTAAAGGGGATACACTTTTAGTCACAGTTGTCGGTGGTATCATCCTTGGTCTCGGAATGGGTATTGCGCTGCGTAACGGTGGTGCCCTGGATGGCATTGATATGTTAGCCGTCTTGCTTTCCCGGAGGATGCCATTTGGTACAAGTGACTTAATCCTATTTTTGAATGTCTTCGTTTTTGCTATCGTCTCGACTGTTTTCGGTCTTCAAGGAGCTTTCTTATCCGCAATTGCTTATTACATTGCCACGAAAGTGATTAGCATTGTCGAAGAAGGTCTAAGTGGTTCCAAGATGTATAAAATCATTACGAGCGAGCCCGAAGATATGGTGGAAACTATCCGCGACCGTCTTGGTCGTAGTTCGACGTACAGCATGGTTCAAGGTGCGTATTCCAACGAGCAGTTCAAGGAAATTACGTGTATTATCAACCGACTGGAAGATAGTAAGATGAAGGAAATTATTCTTGAAATCGATCCATCCGCATTTGTCACTGTTTACGAAGTCGCTGAAGTGCGCGGCGGGAATTTCGGCAAGCGGAACATCCACTAACAGATTTCGCAATGTCATGAGACCATCCATTCGCTCTGAATGCGATGGTCTATTATATTGTTTTAGAATACTACCATTTCATTTTACTGAATAAATCAAGCAAAACCGTACGTCCTTCCAATCCGATTTCCCAGCCTGCCAACTCTTCCATCAAACTATCCTTTGAGCGGAACCCTTTGACGAATCCATTCAGTCGGGCAGCAAACGTGGAGTTGATAAGCATGCTCGGTTCCGGATATAGCATCTGCAGTTGATCCAACGCCTTCGGATACCGCTTAAGATAATATTTCTGATGACGTTCTTCCGCTAGTATGAAATCCGTAAACGGAGCAATTTCTGTTTCGATTCTTTCACCAAGTTCTACTTCCATTTCCTCCTTCACATGTTCCGCGATCTTTAGCTGTTCATCGCCTCTGCATCGCAGCAAAGACAAATATTGGCGCCCCTTATACTGGTCTCGGTTTGGATAATGATTTCGCCAAAAATGGCGCAAAACGTCCTCATAACGGATGATAGCGGGATCGAAATCAATTTCAATCGTCTCTGTATGATTGCCCATTTGCCGATACGTCGGAGATGGAGTTGTGCCGCCTGCATAGCCGACTCGCGTGCGGATCACCCCTGGCAAACTACCGAATCGGGCTTCCGGTCCCCAAAAACACCCCATCCCGAACGTCGCCGTTTGTAAATTCGTAGACCGCTGTAGCGGATTTTCGATTGTTTGAATATCCATATCCAATCACCTTTCTGTGTAATTGTGTCGGTGCCTGTGCGCGGTGCATTTATGACTATTCACGAGAAAAGGTGAAACCTTCCTTCGTGTGTGTCGTATATGAAATGAAAGGGCGGTGGCAATAATGTTGTTCGTTATGATGACAATCCTCATTTTTTCGATTCCAGGGATATTGCTTCTTTGGACAGCAATCGATTTTAAATTAGGAAAAAAAGATAAAATTCCTTGGAAATTAATAGTGATCTTACTCATTGTATTGACGTCAGCTAGTGTTCTAATTCAAATTTATTTATTACAAGCATACAGCTTTCCAATTTTCCAAACGAATATCGAAACGATCATCGGAATTTCGATAGTTGGTTTCCTCGCTGGTATTATCCTCATTATCAATTTGTTCATTACGAAAACAATGGGGAAAAAATTACCGAAGTCTGTCCATGATCCAAAAACGGTGAATGTTTTTACCTTATGCATTGCCATTTTTCTATTCATCATATTGTTCATCGCAGCACCAACCGGCAAAAAAATTGCTTATGCCACGTCGATCCACCAAGCAATGGCGGCTACAGAGGACGTTGCCGAGGAGGAATTTTCCGTTTTGCTAGTGACTTCTGAAAGAGAATGTTTGCGCCAAACGACAAGCTGTCGGAACTCGGCATATAGCAATCAATTTTTCATTAAGAGTAACATAAATAAAACACAAGAAGTTCAAGTGAAAATCCGGGCTCTGAATAGCAGCAATCAAGAAATGAAAGTCATTGATTCCAAAATCATGACATTAGAACCGAATGAATTGCGTTTATTGGAAACAGAAGAAACGAACGAGGAAGCCAGTGTGTGGAACAAGTATTCATTCCAGACCAATCATCGAGTCTCCCATTACGAGCAAATGATACGGTATCGTGATGTGGATGAATAAAAAAGGAAGTCACTTCAATAGAGTGACTTCCTTTCAGAGTGTAGACAAAGTCGTTTTTGGACTTTGTCTACACTCTTTTTTAAGGCAAGTGGCAATGGGCAGGAATTTC
>NZ_JBQCKP010000019.1:0-16791 GCF_051966875.1 Sporosarcina sp. SAFN-015
AATAGAACTAAAGTTCATGAGCGGACGAGCGAGACGAGCAACAACGGATGCGAGCGTTTGTCAACAGGCTGAAAGGAAGTCACTTCAATAGAGTGACTTCCTTTTAATTGTAGTGTATTATCTGAATTGCTTGCTGCACAGGCACCGCTAAAAGAATCTCTACAGCTTGCTTAATTCATCAAGGAAGGCGGGGCGATTTTTATTTGTTTGCTCGAGCTCTTTGGCCAGGTTCATTTGGGCTTCGTGCCCGGCAAGTTTTCGGAAGCGCTTCAACAATTTGCAAACTTCCTTGTATTGCTTTCGATTAAATGCATTTTCGGCATTCTCTCTAATATGAGATCCGAAAAGCCGGATCGCCTCATCTTTGTGGGAATCTAACAAGTATTTCAAATAACGTTCAATCGTCGAAGGATATTGGCGTACATAATCCAGTATGGCGTCTACGTCGTTTTCCGTCTCGATCAGTTGGACATACATCCTATCATTTTTGTCTGCCAATTCTTGCTTCAACTCATCATAAAAAGAAGATTCATCAGCAGCGAGCTCCTTCAACTCCGAATAGTACTTAAAATCCCCTCCCATTAGCAACTCTTTGCCGATTTTCATTTGCTCCGAATAAGACTTTAATTGTTGATATGCTCGATAACGCCATTTTTTCCATCTTGTAACCAAGCCTCGGTACTTCCTGTCCATACACTCCCCTTCGGAAGCGAGCGCCAATACACTTTCATATTTTTCTTCATCCATCGCATATTGCATCAACCGCTTCCGGAATGATGGGTAGCCTATGTTATCCTGGAGAAATCGCTTTGCTTCCTCTGTCGTGCCGAACGTTTCAATGAGATCGTACATCAAATTAAAAATCCGTTCATTTTCGTACCGACCATAATCATTTGCAGACGAGTCCATTACCATTGCTTCCAACTCATCCATTAAAACTTGTTGCATTTGAACATTTCCCGCAAATTTCAAACCGATGCCGAGCACATCAATTCGAAAATCACTCCATCCTTCGAGTATGTCAGATTTCGACAAACGAATGAGCCTGTCCAACATCTCACTTTGTTCGGCAGCTTCCAAAGGTCCATGCGCAATCGTGTCCATTGTTTTTATTATTTGATCTAATAAAAACCCGATGTCACCGTTCGAGTCATCTGCGTATTGAAAAGATTTTATCCCTTCATTCAACAGCAACTCGGCAATTTCCATGGCAACCAACGAATTTTTCACCGTTTCGACTTTATTCAGCACAACAAATAATTCATTCAAGAAGTCGCCAATATATTTATATGTAATAAACCCTTCTCTTCCAACATATTTCTCAACAATCGACTCAATCATCTTCTTGAAACGAGCAATCTCTTGCTGCTCATCGACCGTTGCATAGTTGAAGAGCAACTCATTATGTAGACTTGGGTCTTTATCCGCTAAATCAATGAGTATATCAATTAGTTCCACTTTGGAAAGACTTTCAAGTATTGTTTTCAAATTCGGCAGTTCGTTAGGTGTAGCCTCAGAAAAATCATTATCCTTCAGTCTATCGATCAACTCATAATAAACAGCGACTTCATGTTTACAAACTGGTCCCAAATCAAACGGACAATCACAATATGACATAAGGATATTGCTTTCACTATCTAGCTGAACAGAAACTTCATACATATCCGCTCCCTCAACGAGCGCACTGTATCGCCCGTCGCCAAGACGTACAAGTTTTGCAACGAATCCCGCATCAAAATACTCGGAACCACGTTCTACGATAGTAGGGTTCACTACCTCTTCAAAATCGTAAAGATTCATCGCGCTTTCCCCTCTCTTCTTGCGGTGCAATACTTTTACTATACCAATACGACACCCCTCCGGAAAATCCTTTATTTTGTAGGTGTTGATGCCTGTGCAAGGCGCATTTATGACAATTCACTATGAAACATATATATACACAAAATCAACTTGCACAGGCACCTGTTTGAAATGCCTCCATCCGTGCTATAGTTTAGTAGATAAGTAGAAGGTGGTGGCTTAATAGATGAAGAAGTTTGTAGGGACAAGTCTAGTTTCAGTGTTGCTCACGCTTAGCTTTGCAAGTTCCGTTGCATTGGCGAATGAAAGTGACAGGTTCTTAGTTGAAGTGCTCAATAAGGAAAATGAACCGATTATTGAAAGTGTACATAAGGATGAAGTAGAAGAGCTTACGGATGCGAAGGTGTTGCAGCCTGATTATATCCGTAAAATAGCGTTGCAAGCAGGTACTTGGCAAGCAAAATCGTGGGGGCCCGCTCATATCGGGGCAGACAAGTTAATTGAACGTACAAGAGAGTTAGAAGGAATCGTAATTGTGGCAGTTATTGACACGGGTGTCGACACAAACCACCCTTTCCTTCGTGACCGTTTGGTGGCGGGCTATGATGTATTGGATAAGGATTCAGATCCGATGGATGAGCATTTTCACGGCACGCATATGGCTGGTATTATTGCCGATACGACGCCGGCCAACGTGAAAATCATGCCGGTTCGAGCAGTGGACAAGGAAGGAAGGGGCTATGACAATCATATTGCAGAGGGAATTCGATATGCCGTTGATCATGGCGCTGACATCATTAACATGAGTTTTGTCGGTGAGGAGTATTCGACTTATTTAGCTGATGCAATCGGCTACGCACTTGAACATAACGTCGTTGTCGTCGTCGCGTCTGGGAATGAAAGTATAGATACATCCCCCCTTTATCCGGCGGGTGAACAAAAAGTGATCGTTGTCGGGGCATCCGATCGAAATGACCGAATTGCAGACTTCAGTAACACGGGAGCCTCTATCGATATTGCAGCACCTGGAGTCGATATCTTATCCAGCGTCCCGGGAGGTTCTTTCAAAAGTTATAGTGGCACTTCAACCGCCACACCTTTTGTCAGTGCAGTCGCCGCCATGCTAAAGCTGGAAGATCCGACTAGGACGGTGCTAGACATCGATCGGCTACTGAAGAAATATACGATCGATCGAGGGGCAGCAGGTTGGGATCCACAATTCGGAGAGGGAATTCTTAACCTCTCAACATACGATGAAAAGGTAACTCGAGAAATCTTATCTCCTCCAATGAATGTTTCATCGGACACCAAATCATTTCCATCACAAGAAGGCGTCCCTTTGAATAAAAGCTGGAGAGTCACCTTTGACCGGGCACTAACGCAAGGGGATAAAGTCGACATCCGAATTAACCGTTCAGGCAAGGATGTTCCTATCGTGACAGAAACAAAAGCAAATGAAATCATCGTAACCCCAATTCGTAAATTCTTCCCGCATTCAAACTATCAACTCTTGCTCTTTGTCGAAAATGGCGGGCAATATGAGATGAAATTCAGGACAGGGGAGTAACATTAGTTATCAGAATAGTTTCGGATCCTGTGGCAAGAAACATTTATGACAATTAAATAGTGAATATATAAATGCGAAAGGAAGCTCATGCAATAGTTATTTCATGAGCTTCCCTTTTTTGATTATGCAATTGTAGTGAATGAACTGAATAGTTTGCTGCACAGGCACCTACTTTGGCACCTACTTTTACCGTTCGCAAGCAATACCGTCTTTATCACGGTCCATTTTTGAGTGCAGTTTATAAATTTCTGCTGATACGAAAGGCTTGTACTTAGTTTTTCCTCCAACGTTTCGGACTTTAGCATTCTTAGCGACGCCGCCTGGATAGGTTTTAGTTAACTCGGTGCAATTTTTGAACTTTGCAGGGGCAGCATTAGCCGAGTGAATTGGCATAGCAAGCAAAAGAAAGGCTAGGGACATGGCGATTAATCCAGACAAAATCTTTCTCATTCTCATCTCTCCAACTATTAATATTTGTAAATAATTGTAACATAAAATAACAATTACACTCTTATAATTTTCATTTCTCTACTATTAATTTCAAACACCTTCTACCAATCTACCTACCTTAAACATTGCAAGTGCTAACATACACCCATTGCCTTCCACCCTGCCACTACGAGATAATAAGAAGATTACACAACAAGAGAGGTTTACAGATGAAAGGAAGTTCACACACAGCAATCGGCGTCACCGTCGGGGCAATTGCAGGGTTTCAAGTACAGCCTGACCTATATACCATCGCAATTTCATCTTTCGTTGGCGGCGTGTCGGCGTTAGTCCCCGACTTGGACACAAATGGGTTGGCGAGCAATCGGATCACCATTTCTAAGAAGTTCGCTCAATGGCTAATGCAGTTCGTCGGAATAGGTATTTTAATCGCGATTGCATATCAGTATTTCACAAAAGGCTTCGCGCCTTCCATTATTCTTTACGCAGGCATCGGATTGCTCTTTTTCATCGTATCGCGCTTCATAACTCAAAGAAGAACGTTGACGCTAACTGGAGTCATGGTGATGTGGCTTGGAATTGTGATGCACCAATCAATCGGCATCCTGTTGATCGGAAGCTATATCGTCATCGCATCGTTCCTGCCACACCGCTCCTACACCCACTCACTACTCGGGCTCGCTTTTTATGCGTTTATTTTGCATCAATTACAACAGGAATGGGCAATCGAAGGTCTGCTCATTGCCGGTATAGCCGGGTATGCCAGCCACTTAGTTGCGGATATGAAGCTTTTGCCAATGAACCGTCGAGGCGTCAAATGGTTCGCACCGCTTTGGAATAAAGAATGGTGAGATATATAGCATTTCAATTCGTATACTCATTGTGTGAATTGAACCTGGGAGCCACAGCTTAGGAGGTTGTGGCTCCACAGGCACCCTAAAGAGCGCCATTCACCCGAAGCCCCCTTACCACCGAAAATCCTCAGGGTAGCCTCCAGGATATCGAACAACGCTTAGCGACACCCCATCTTGCATGGCAATCTTCTCTATTTGACTCTTAATCTTTATATACTTAGCATCCTTATTAGCCACTCGTTTAGCCACAATACTCACATGTGCCAACCGCTTTGCTTTGTCCATTTTCAAAAATTCAATGTTAAGATGATCTATATATTGAGTGACGAAGTTTTGGTAATATCCAATAAAATTAGGTGTCAATAATCCCTTTAATAGCCGAAATTTACTTTCCCCTACTGTATTCTCAAGACATTCACCGATAATCGATTGAAATAAACGGAGGCGTGCTTGCGTGGAGTCCCAGAAATGTCGTCTATTTTTTGCCGACAATTCAATGAAATCATTTAAAACAAACCCGAGAAACAATAATTCTGGCCAAAGTACACGGATCCGAAAGTACGAATTATTCTCCAAAGACTCGATAGGACTTCTATTCACTATCTTTCGTTCCAAACCAATGGGCACTAGAATAACTTCCCTTTGTCCTTCGCCCCTTGATACAATTCATTACACAAATCCAAGATACGAAGCCGTATGTGCTCATACCCTAGATATTCTCCCTCTTCTCCAACAATCAATTTGATTGCTTCATTCAACGAACTAAGATCATTTCGATCGCCTGAAAGATAGATTCCCGCGTAATTTGGTGTATTTTCCAACCATATCATCTGCAATTCTCTCCTCTAGTAATCTAGTTGTAAATACATATATTATCACCTAGAATGAATTAGGTCCATTAAACTACCCAACATCCTTATATTGTAATTTAATCAGTTCTTATCATTTATTCAGCGATACCTCATCTAAAATCGGTGCCTGTGCAAGACACATTTATGACAATTCAACAAAAGTCATGAACATACAAAGAAAAGCCAGTCATCCCTCCATTTGACTGACTTTCCTTTTCACCAACATGCAATTGTAGTGAATAAACAGAATAGTTTCTTGCACAGGCACCGAAAAAATTCGCACAATTGTCAATCTACCCGCTCCCCTTGCACGACGAGCCTGTATTCGTTTGAGTACGCGGGGTAGCATGTAATGAGCGACATGAGCGCAATTCCTTCTTTGGATTCCAGCACTTCAACTTCATGCGGCTTAACGATTTTGATGTCGAAAACAGTGAATGACATCTCCTCTGCAGCTGTTTGGAATGTGAATTCTGTGCCGACTTCCATTTCATGAAGTCGATTAAAATATTTGCCGAATACATGGGCTTGGTGCCCGGCGATGGCGTAACTGCCGTTCATCTCGCCGGGCAAATCCATGTTTTCGATAGCACCAAGGGAATGGTTGAGCGTCTCCGCATCCGCTCCATGAAGTACCGGCGCTTCCAAGTCAATCGCAGGAATCGACAAGATGCCTTCCATCCCATTAAGATTAGTAGATTTGACCTTCTGTTCCGGCAACTCGACTGTCCCCTCTGTAGCTTGGACAGAACGAAATGCTTCAACTATTTCTTGTTGCTGCGCGTCACTTTTCGCATTGCCGTTCAAGAGCCAAGCGAACATCGCTACGCCAGACACTATTAACAACGTTCCAAGCATTTTCAAAGTTCGCTTCATCTGTTATCCACCGCTTTCAAGCCGCGGACCAAGTCGACTTTCCCATTTTCCTCAGTATAACTCCCATCGCCATGAGGCCTAGCGCAAGAAACGCCAACCGCTTTCCGTCCCAAAATCCGCCCGTTCTCGGTAATGAAGATTGGGAATCTGCGCTATTCATCGCAAGGCCCTTCATTACATTAGATTGCCCTGTTTCAGAAAGGCTTGATGCATCAGCAGTGCCGTTCAATTCTCCTGTTCGATAGCCTGAATCGGCGTCCACATTACCGGATATGCCATTTCCCGCGGATGATTCCTGTTCCGGTTCTTCTACTACGGCATCCGAACCGGAATTGTTCTCCAACGATCCCTCTATTTCACCGTTAAAACCGTCCCCGGAATCTCCCTCACTTGCAGGTGGCGTCACCATTTCCTGATTGGAATTCGACATAGCCCCTTCTTCATTCCCATCTGAAGAAGGATTATCGGTACTTTCCGGAATAGCGGGTACATCGCTTTCCTCTTCATTAACAGACGCATTTTCTTCCGCCACATCACCATTTTCCTCATCCGTCGATGGAGTTGTTACACTCGGTGCTTCATCAATCGCAATCTCGAACTGCCGTTTTCTCGTCAGCACATTCGCTGAAATGTCATCCGTTCCCGGCAATTTAACATTCAAACTCACACCGCTGCTCATCACCGAACCTTCGTCTTCCGCCATTTCCATTTTTCGGACAAGCACTCCAATAGACGCATCTTCAAGCAAACCATCATTCAAATCCGTTTGAATTAAACCCGACGAATAAGAGTTTCCATCCGCATCAGCCATCAAATGCTTATCCAACACACCGACATGCGTCTCACCAAGCAATGGCAAATCGTCTCCGTTCACTTCAACAAGACCTCCATCGAACGAGTTGACCGTCCTATCGCTCGAAGCTATGTCAACGTTAACATCATCTGTCACTGCAGTCTCCAATCCGACGGAAGCAAGGGAAGCTTTCGAATCCGAATTTGTTTCCTCGCGCTTCAACACTGAAACTCCTATATCATCCAAAAGCCCATCATCGTCGACGGAAACATCAACTACAGCCGACTTTTCCTTGCCTTCTGCTTTCTCCATCGCCAATATATCAACAGACGCATCTTCAAGCAAACCATCATTCAAATCTGTTTGAATTAAACCCGATGAATCAGAATTTCCCTCTTCACCAACAGTCACATGTTCATCCAACACACCGACATGCGTCTCACCAAGCAAAGGCAAATCGTCTCCATTCACTTCGATTACCCCGCCATCAAACGAATTCGATGTCTGTTCGTCGGACAAAACATCGACTGTCACATCATCCGTCAAGGAAGACTCCAATTCGACCGTCGCCACAGATGTTTTTGTATCGGTTTCCTCCAACACCGAAACATCCAAATCATCGACAACACCGCTACTTACCTCAACTGTTGCCAATGCGTCCGAATCGTCATTTTCCGGGTCGGATGGAATATTCACGTTAACATCACCGACAATCGGCAAATCCAAAATTTCGACATCAAGCACCGAAGACTTGCCGTCCTCTTTACTTAAAACATTTACATCCACGAATGAATCACCTTCATCTGCCGACGCATTCGAAGGCGATAAACCAAGCAAAATACATAGACCAAACGATAAAACTCCAACATTTTTCAATTTATTTTTCATTTTATTTCCTCTCCTTTTTTACTTTTATACTTGTAAAAAAGGAGTAGTTTGGGGTGGTTGGCCGGGTGGCGCGTGAACCCATTGGATCCTCATTTGTTCATCGGAATGAATCCATTGCCTGCCAGACATAATGTGCAAAATCGCACATCCATTCATAATTCCCGCCACGACATCTGCATTCCCTCCCAAAAATACTGGAGAAGAGATTGATGTTGTGCCAGTCGTTATCGCAATCGGAATCCCTTCCCACTGCGTTTTTGATTCGACAGGAATCGTGTGTGTTTCATGCACAACTGGCTTTCCTTCCTTAACTTTGACACTGCCAGCAAACTGCTTCTCAAGACTCGGGGCAATTTGTTGAGGAGTTTCATTCGAAATAAAAGTGATATCTTCATCTATTGCTTCCGGTTTAGTAGGTTCCGCAATTTCCGGGGAATGAACCGCAACTACCTCATCTTCAGCTGACGTTTCTTCGTTCATTTTTAGAACCGGCTGTTCAATTACTTCTTCAGACTTTGCATCAATAAGAGGCGCATCAACAGATTCGGAGAGTGCCGGTGTTTCATTCTCAATAACTACCTCAGTTAAATCCGTCGTTTCTTCAATTTCCACAATCTCAACAGTTTCGATCACCGGCTCAGTCGTCTCATTGACAACCTTTCCTACTTCGTTTACTACAGGAGAGACAACAGGAACTTCAGGCAATTCTTTCACTATCCCGGTCACTGATGTGGTTACAGTGTGTACAGTCTCTGTCGTGTTACCAACTACCGGTATAACATTGTCGACAGTCCCTTCTACAAAATCTTTCGTGCGATCTACAATCTCAGAAACTGGTTGTTCAGTAGAAGAATTCGTTAGCGTTTCAACCGTATCTTTTGTGAATGAAACAGTATCCTTCACCGTTTGATCTACACCTTCAACAGCAGATTCGACAACTGTTCCAACCGATTCAGTCGTGTCCTTCACCGATGATTCGACCTGATTCAACACGCCAGACAAAAGTCCTTTTCCCTCTCCGTCACCATCCTCAGCATGCGCAACAGCAACCGGCGCAATCAACACACAGAAGATGAGGCTAACAGAAAGGATCATCCATCTCACATAATTCACCTCCTTCGTACCATCCAATAATTTCAAAATACTCTATCTCCTTCTCTCGTACCCGTCTAACAAACACATAAACATAAATTGTACCGGTACCGTAGCCCTCTTTTTCAACCATAGTGAAGGAGTCCCTTGTACTAAACGACTAACATGCTCTACAGGTCTAGTTCGAATCGGATTAGAACGGATGATGTGAGGGAAGAATTTATCGTAATAAAAGAAAATTGAGGAGAGTTTTCAGTGGTAAAGAATCCGTGGTTCAAAAAAACAGTATTTGCAGCGCTGATCGGCTCAATCATTGTAGCCGTATTCCTTGTACTCAAGCCTAGTTCTCAATCAGTTGAACATGTACAAGCAGAAAAAAATAACAATTTCACCTCAGACGTAATACTAGTCGACGACTTTGCGTTTCAGATTACCAATTCATCACATAGCAAGTCAGAGCAAACTTTTTATTTTTCTGTGGAAAATATTGCAAACACCGAAGTATCGACGAACAGTATCTCATTCACCATTAAGAATGAAGGCAACGTTTACTCAAGCTGGAGCGTCGATATTGCAGATAGTCGATTGAATCCAGGAATGAGCACAACTGCAACAGTCACCTTTAAAATGTTGGATGCCTATCTGATGGATGGCCAACCAGTAATGGAAATCCAAAGAGGCGTGTTTTTCCCTGTCATCAAGCAGTTTGAGTTGGTAAAAGAGAGCTAAGATTATTCGTGCTTTATTTTAAACAAACGATTCACCTAAATAGGTCTACAGTTCCGTTTTGATGATAACTTTCGTTATTCAGTAGATAACTCTTCAAACATAAAAGTCAGTCGTTTACGTACACGACTGACTTTTGTGATCTTAATTATTCAATTACTCCGCCTGATATGCCGCTAAGAATTCTTTCACTTTTGCTGGGTCAGCTACTAGTTCATTGCCTGTTTCGACTAATGGGCTAACTGTTGAATAAGCTTTCTTCTTATTCCCTTGGTAGAAGTTCAAGAACTCATCTTGGTTGATGGAATAGAGAACGGCTTTCCGCAAGTTTTCGCTTTTCGCAACGTCACGGTCAGATCCGTTGAATAGCAAGTATGTGACGGCGTTGCTGTCATTCTTTTGCAACACTAACTTATCATCGTTCTCTACCAACTCATATTTCGTTTCCGGCACACCATTGAATAGATGAATCTCGCCGTTACGCAATGCAGACAATGCACTGTCCGCGTCTTCAATGAAGCGTACAGTAACGTTCGCGATTTTCGGTTCGAATTCGCTGTCTACGCGATATGCCGGGTTTTTCACAAAGTCCGCTTGGTAATCATTTTTCTTCACAAGGATGTATGGACCGCTCGCATACAGATGGTTATCATAGCTAGCCCCTTCCGTCACTGTGCGCTGATCGCCGTACGGAATATCTTTATTCACATCAAACGCCGCCACGTCGTATGTGTTAATGCTCTCCACTTGCTTTTTCGACACGATCCCAGCGGATTGGTGCGCCAAATAGTTCAATACTTGCGGGAATGGATCGTTTGTCGTCACTTTGACAACTTGGTATTTCCCTGCACTGCTGTCAGCTGCGGTTTTATCCCCAACAAGTTCCGTAATATCGGCTTTAAGACCTTCCCCAAGCGCATCAAGAACCGACCCTTCGCCACCAGACAACTTCGTGTCTTCCAGCTCCGCAAGATTTGTCACGATTTCGATATCCTTCATGCTTTCATGCAAGCTATACGTCCGGTGATCCGGCACCGATTCACCATCTTTCGCACGGTTCAATGAAAAGACGACATCATCCGCACCAACGCGCTCTCCTGTATCGACCGCTGTTCCATCCTCCACTTTCGCAAAGTTAATATCATCACGGAGAATGAAGTAATAATCCGAGTTACCTTCTCCAATCGCATAATTGTACGAAAGTGAGCCATCCGATACGACTTGGTCGTCATCCGTCAAATTGACGAGACGCACGTACATATTTGTATTCAACGTATTGATCGAGCCGTCATTCCCTTTGATCGGATCAAGCGACGTCAACGAACCGATCGCTTGCTGTGTAATCAACGCATCCGTATCACGCTTAGATGCATCATTGAAATCGATCGTCTCCCATGCGATCGCACGTGATTTCGCAAGACGGACTGTATCCGGGTTCAACACATCTTTATTGACCCCTTGCGCTTTGAATGAAATATAAAGCGGCGCAATATACGCTTTCTCATCTATAATGCGCTGTTCAAGCTGCTTATATGTCTCTTTGAATTCTTCAGGTGTTTGTGTGCTCGCTTTGTCAATCAATTTATCCACTTCAGCATCGTTAATATTGCTGTTATCACCGTCCGATTTGAATAAAGAACGAACCGCATAATCAGGATTTCCTGTCACAGTCGTCCAGCTCGATAACGCAATATCATAATTCCCTGCATCCCGCTGTGCTTTGAAGCTACCGTAATCGGGTTGGATGTTCAATTTCACGTCAAAGCCATTTTTGATTAACTGGTCCCGAACAATGTTCATATCTTCCTCGCCAGCACTCGTTCCAAGCAATTCAATTGTCGTCTTGCCGGAGCCACCGCCGCCTTTTGTCTCTCCGCCATCCTTCTCACCGGACACATCCGATTTCGTTTTCACACAGCCAGCCAACACAACGACAAGCGCAAGCAAAACAGCCAATAATCTTTTTCCCATAATCAATTCTCCTTTTCTTCTATCTACAATCATTCCGCCAAAACGATTTCCGCAAATTAATCAAGCCGCGGGTCAAGCGCATCCCTCAGCCCATCCCCTAAAAAGTTGAAAGACAGGACGAGCAAGATGATAGCAAGCCCCGGGAAGACCGCCAAATACGAATGGGATTCCAAATACGTGCTTCCGACCCGCAAAATATTCCCCCACTCCGGAATATGCGGCTCCACGCCAAGCCCTAAATAGCTCAAACTGCTCGTCGCAATGACTGCCCCGCCAATCGTTAACGTCGACTTAACGATCATCGGCGCCATCGAATTCGGCACGACTTGTTTGAAGATGATCGCCAAGTCAGAAGTGCCAAGTGCACGAGCCGAATCGACAAAGTCATAATTCGACACCATCAACACATTCGCTCTCATCGTACGGGCATACGTCGGAATGGACCCGACACTAAGCGCAATGATCAAGTTCACCGTATTCGCACCGAACGCCGCGATAATCGCAATCGCAAGCAAAATTCCCGGAATCGCATACAGCACATCAAGCACCCGCATGATCAAATTGTCCGTCCGGCTGCTGTAATAGCCGGCAATCCCGCCAAGGAATCCACCGATGACCGCCGGAATGACGGTCGATGCGAATCCGACTATCAAAGAAATCCTTGCACCGAACACGATCCGCGAAAACACATCGCGCCCGAAGTTATCTGTTCCGAACGGATAGGCCAAACTTGGCGATTGCAAAATATTACCGTAATCGTTCTCGACAGCAAGTGAATAATCGAACGTATACCGGCTCACAATCGAAATCGTCAGCATGAGGATAATGAAAAACATACCTAACGCTGCTGTCGAATTTCGCGTAATCTTTTCCCACATCACATTCCATTTCAAAATCCGTGAACGGTCGTTGCTCATTGATTTCAACAACAAGCTCCATCCTAAAACAAGCGCGAAGAGATTACCCGTCAATGCCGTTAGAAGTATAATGACAGCCATAATTGCCATCGAACGCGGAGCTTCCACTTCTCCGACCGACTTTGCCACGATGATCAAAACAGCTACATCAAATACCGCAATGCCGAGCAAAACGACCATCGCCGCTGGAAATGTGTCCGTCACATACGGTTTAAACATATTCATCGCTGAAATCGCGATGACGAATAGCTGCGTCAAAAACGTATACACAGCAAATGTGTATTCCGGCGTCTTCCGTTCATTGATTAAATTGAACGCGAAAGCCGCAGCGAACACATTCCCCGTCAATAAGCTGAGCAACTGTACATACCCAAGCCGCCGGGTCTTTTTTTGAATCACACCATGGAGCAGAAGATCTCTCTTCATTCTCCGCGTAATGTAAAACTGCAAAAGACTTGCAGCCAAATAGGCGATGAACAAAGCGAATACAAACGTATTCATATCCCCCGTTTTGAACGAGAAACTGTTCGCCAAAAAGAGCAATGAGATGATCAACGTAATAATCCATGTAAAATTCGCTTGGGGGTATTCCTTTGATAAAACCAATGCATGCCGATTATTCAGCTTCTTTTCCATCTTTACACCTGCTTTATGATTGTTTCATCTTCGAACGGATACGCGGATCGAGGAAAGCGTACAAAATATCGATCAGCAAGTTAACGAGTGATATTGTAATTGCAATATAGACGACGCCCCCCATAATAGCGGGAATATCTGGAATAAATTGCTTATCAACGATATAACTTCCAATCCCTTTAATATTGAAAACTTTCTCCGTTACCGCCGCTCCGCCAAGCATCCCGCCGAACATTAATCCAATGACGGTAATAACCGGAATCATTGCATTCCCGACTGCGTGCTTCCAAAGCATTTGGCCTTTCGTCAGCCCTTTAGCCCGCGCAGTAATGATGTAATCCTCGTGAATGATTTCGAGTAAAGACGAACGCATCATCCTCGCAATTGATGCCGTGAGGCCTGTTCCTAGCACAATAACCGGCATGATCATCGACCAGACATTTCCCGGGCTATAAGTGGCAGGCAGCCAATTGAGCTTGATCGAGAAATTCAAGATGAAAATAAGACCTTGCCAGAAATTGGGAATTGATAAACCGATCAGTGCGATGAACATGAATGACGTATCCAAAAACGAATTCGGCCGTGTTGCGGACAATATGCCTACCGGGATGGCAATGACGATTGCCATAAGGACGGAGAACATCGCAATCGTAAATGTAACTGGGAATTTATTCGCAATACTCGTCGCAACATCCTCACTACCCGCAAACGATGAACCGAGATCGAACGTCGCAATCCCTTTCAATGCATTCCATAGCTGTTGCAAATAAGGGAGGTCCAAACCATGAATCTGATTAAATGCGGCAATTTGTTCCTTCGTCGCCGATTCACCAAGGATGTTGGAAGCCGGATCGAATGGTGAAATATAAAGAATGGAAAAAACGAGTATCCCTACCCCGATGATGACAAACACGCTTTGGACGAGACGTTCCATAATATATTTCAAAAATGGATTGCTCATCAACAACAGCCACGCATACATAATGACACCTGGTACTAATGAAGCGATGAGGAACACGGGCCGTTCAAGGAGAGACATGAAGTATGTAGAGTATGTCTCTTTTCTTGCACCTATTTTCGCAAGCCTTGCATCGGTCCGTCGCACAACCTCTTCCTCGAACCGTTCGTCTGCCAGCTTTTCCGCCTCTCTATGAATCACTTCGCGGCTTCTATTCTCCTCGAAAAACACCGCTTTCCGCAGCAGCTGGTCCTCGTACTCTTTTACATAATCGTTGCGTCTATCGTCCGATAGCTCCCGCTCGACATCTGCCTTCGTCGCTTCGTATGTATTGTCTTTTCTCTTCAATAAATAAAAGAGATAAACAAGTAAATGGAGAGGCAACCCTGTTAAATAGAGCAAAAACCGATAGTACGACCTTCGATGCGCCTCTAGGAACGTTCTCTTGAGCAAGGCAGATATGCCAAGTTTCATCCATAGTCCCCTCCTTCACTATATTGTATAATTCCTATCGGTATACTATACTATATTCAAACATAAAGTTGTTGTCAATTTAAGATTTTTTAATCTTGATGACAGATAGGGGGATTTTGTATGTCGGATACAGTGTTGCGCGTGACGGATCTTCATGTTTCATTCGCCGGAAGGGAAGAAGATTTCAATGCAGTACGCGGAGTAAACTTTGAAGTAAAAAAAGGGGAAACGTTAGGAATCGTCGGGGAATCCGGTAGCGGAAAGAGCGTCACTGCACGCTCCATCATGCGCCTGCTCCCTTCCCCTCCATCCTATATGAAGCAAGGCATCATCGAATTTCAAGGAGAGGATCTCTCTGTAAAGACGGAAAAAGAAATGGAAAGCATCCGCGGGAAAGAAATCGGAATGATCTTCCAAGATCCGATGACTTCTTTAAATCCAACCATAAGGGTAGGAAAACAAATTGCAGAAAGCCTAGTGAAACATAGAGGTTTATCGAAAAGAGAAGCGAAAAAGGAAGCAATTGAGCTACTGAAGCTTGTCGGAATCAAAAACAGTGAAAGGCGTTTTACCCAGTATCCCCACGAATTTTCGGGAGGCATGCGTCAGCGGGTAATGATTGCTATCGCACTTGCATGCAGGCCGTCCCTCTTAATTGCTGATGAACCGACAACAGCGCTTGACGTGACAATTCAAGCGCAAATTTTAGATTTGATGAAAAGCATGCAGCAACGTTTCGGCACGTCGATTATTTTGATTACGCATGATTTCGGTGTCGTCGCAGGGATGTGTGACCGCGTCGCGGTTATGAAAGACGGGGAAATTGTCGAAACAGGGACGACAATCGACATTTTCGAAAACCCGCAGCACCCGTATACGAAAAAATTATTGAACGCATTGCCACGCCTCGATGAAAAAAAGAAGGCAAAACGGCCTCCGCATATTAAAAAAGGTGTGGATACTTCGATTCCACTCGTTCAAGTCGATTCGCTTCGACAGCATTTCGACAGCGAAAAAGGCGAGACGTTGAAAGCGGTCGATGATATTAGCTTCTATATCCGACCCGGAGAAACATTAGGGCTCGTTGGCGAATCCGGATCTGGTAAATCAACAACAGGCCGCGCCATCCTGCGGCTCAATGAACCGACAGCAGGCGACATTCTTTACCAAGGAATCGCCGTCAACCGGTTATCGAAAGATGAAATGAAAACGATGCGCCGCCATATGCAAATGATCTTCCAAGATCCGTATTCATCTTTGAATCCACGATTCAAAGTACTAGATATAATCGGGCAGGCACTAGACATCCATAAACTGAGCAAATCGAAGGCGGAACGAAAAAAGAGAGTGGAAGAGCTGCTTGAAATGGTCGGACTTAAACCGGAGCACGCCATGCGGTACCCTCATGAATTTTCAGGGGGACAGCGCCAACGAATCGGCATCGCCCGTGCCTTAGCAGTCGAGCCCGACTTCATCGTTTGCGACGAACCGCTATCCGCACTCGATGTTTCGATTCAAACCCAAATCGTCGAACTGCTTGAGGATCTGCAACATCGACTCGGTCTCACCTATCTATTTATCGCCCACGACCTATCGATGGTAAAACATTTAAGCGACCGGGTCGCCGTTATGTACGCCGGCAAAATCGTCGAACTAGCAGAAAGCGAGGAACTGTACAGCAACCCTTTGCACCCATATACAAAATCCTTGCTCTCTGCCATCCCAATTCCAGATCCCAAAGTCGAAGCAAACAAAAAGCGCCACATCCCAGCAGAAAGCACGACACCCGACCGCTACAACCTAGAAAACGCCCAACTAATAGAAGTGACACAAGGCCACTGGGTCGCGATGTAAGCGGTGCCCATTAGCGTTGCAGGTCAAGGAATATCTGGAAAATGGTCCACTTTAATGAATACTATTGCTTGAATAAACACAAAA
>NZ_JBQCKP010000020.1:0-6597 GCF_051966875.1 Sporosarcina sp. SAFN-015
AGTCCGGTTCAATACCGTCTTCACACCAGCCAACTAGCTGCGTAATATAAAACTCTAACTTTTAGGGGTCACATCATTATTCCAAGGATGGTTTTTACGTTCTATCGTTAATAGATCTCATCTTGCATTTCATTGCTCACTTCATGTCCGTGCCTACGCTTATTAGAGACGATCAATCGATCGAGATACTCCAACTGTTCTTCATAATCCAACAAAGAAGAAAGGACATGAAGGAGGTGATATGCGGAAAATTCTTCTTCTTCTTTTGTGATGGCGATTTCCTTCGCGAAAATGTCCATCACTTCCTGTCGTTGGATAAATTCCTCGGTCATGCTTTCCAACATCCTGTCGGATTTTAACTTGCCGACAAACTTCAAATGAATTTGCTCGTGATACGTAAGCAATGCATCGAGCCGCTCCTGGATCATCATTCGGAAATGCTCGGGCAATTTAATTAATTCATTTTCAAATTTATGAAGTCGTGATAGCAATTCATAGCTGCTTTGAGAGGTTGCAATCATCTGTCTGTAAATAACAAGTTTACGCACCTTTGAGCGAGAAGTCTTCTTGAAATAGCTTCGCTCCTCTTTGTAAAGCGAATAAAGCTGGTCGATGTTTGCGAGCCGTTCCTTCAATTTCACCAATGACTTTTTTGTAGCGATATGTTCGGAAGCTTGCCTTCCAGCAAGTCGAATCCATCGAATAATGTCATCCTGTGCATTATGGATCGCCTGGAAAAGCTTTGTTTCATACTTTGGAGGCATGAATAACAAGTTGACGACAAAAGCGGAAAGTACACCGATGACCATTGTGACGAATCGAAGGAGGGCGAAGGATAGGAAGGCGTCCCCTTTGATCTCCATAATGGCAATCATCGTCACTAGAGCTAGGGAAATGGATTTCTCAAGCCCTAACTTCAGCATGATCAAGATAATGATGACCGCTGCGAATCCGACAATGACAATTTGATGCCCGAACAATAGTACAAAGGTGATAGCGGTAATGGCACCGATCAGATTCCCTTGGATTTGTTCAATGATCGTCAAATATGATCGATAAATGGAAGGTTGAATCGCAAAGATAGCTGCAATGCCTGCAAAAACCGGATTCGGCAAGCTGAGCATTTCAGCTAGAAACAATGCGGCAACAATCGCTATACCCGTTTTGAAGATGCGGGCTCCAAGTTTCATATGATTATCCTTTCTACTAAAGGTATTTATAAGGTTAATGCTTTTATTCACGAAACCATTTTTCTAAGTGATTTTGTTATTTGTTCATTTGACGTGACAATTCTTCGAATGAACGGTCAACCGCCTCTAGTGTATGAATGATGTCGTCCTCTTTATGCGCGATTGTGAGGAACCAAGCTTCATATTTTGAAGGAGCAAGGTTTATGCCGTTCGCGAGCATCAGTTTAAAGAATTTCGCGAAGAGCTCTCCGTCTGTCTGTTCGGCTTGCTCATAGTTTTCTACCTTCACATCTGTGAAGAATAGTGTAAGTGCTCCGCCTAGACGATTGATTGTCATGGTGATGCCGTGTTTTTCCGCCAATTGAAGAATGCCTTCCTCTAACATTCTGCCAAGTCGATCCATTTCTTCATAGATGCCGGGCTGTTGCAATACTTCCAAGCAAGCGATCCCAGACAGCATGGAAGCAGGATTGCCCGCCATCGTACCTGCTTGGTATGCAGGGCCGAGCGGTGCGACGGTTTCCATAATTTCTTTCTTGCCGCCATATGCTCCAATCGGAAGTCCGCCGCCGATAATCTTTCCGAAGGCAATCAAGTCCGGAGTCGTTCCAAGTAAAGTTTGTGCGCTGCCATAATGGAAACGGAAAGCTGTGATCACTTCATCATAAATGATAAGCGCGCCTTTTTCCTTCGCAAGTTCATGGACGAGTGGAAGGAATCCTTCAATCGGTTCGACAATACCGAAATTCCCGACAATCGGCTCGACCAATACACATGCAAGTTCGTCTCCCCATTTTTCCATAGCTTCCTTATATGCATCAGGATCATTAAATGGGATTGTAATCACCTCTTGGGCGATGGATGCTGGGACACCTGCTGAATCCGGAGTCCCTAATGTTGCAGGCCCGGATCCTGCAGCTACGAGTACAAGATCGGAATGCCCATGATAGCAACCCGCAAACTTCATTACTTTCGTTCTTCCAGTAAAGGCTCGTGCCACGCGGATTGTTGTCATGACAGCTTCTGTCCCTGAGTTGACGAAACGGACTTTATCCATGGAGGGAATCGCTTCTTTCAACATTTTAGCAAATTTGACTTCATGGCGTGTCGGAGTTCCGTACAGTACACCGGTAGTTGCCGCCTTCGTAATGGCTTCTGCGATATGTGGGTGTGCATGGCCAGTAATGATAGGACCGTAAGCACCTAAGTAATCAATATATTTATTTCCATCAACGTCCCAGAAATAGGCACCTTCTGCGCGCTCCATTACTGTAGGTGCTCCACCGCCTACCGCTTTATAGCCACGGGAAGGGCTGTTCACACCTCCGACGATATGTTCACAAGCTTCTTGGTAGATCTGTTCTGATTTTGTTCTGTCCATTTCAATTCCTCCGTTCAAATCGGTACAACCTCCATTTTATACAAAACTGCGTCGATACGCCAAAGAAATTGAAACTCTATCAGATGTCCGGTACGATTGGGTATAGAAAAAGATGGAGGGATCGCTAATGGAGAAGTTGGAAGGAATGCAAGCGCCGCAATTTTCATTGCCGAACGAAAACGGAGAGATTGTTTCACTACGGGATTTTGAAGGGAAGAAGTATGTCATCCTCTACTTTTACCCGAAGGACGCTACTCCTGGCTGCACAACGCAGGCATGTGATTTTAGGGACGCGCACCAAAGTTTCAGTGATTTGAATGCCGTCATTCTAGGTGTGAGCCCGGATAACGAAGCATCTCACCAACGGTTTATCGAAAAACAAGGCCTTCCGTTTTCATTGCTAGTCGATGAAAATCATCAGGCTGCGGAAGCGTACGGCGTTTGGAAATTAAAGAAAATGTTCGGCAAGGAATACATGGGAATCGAACGTTCCACATTTTTGATCGACCCTACAGGGACAGTTGTGAAGGAATGGCGGAAAGTGAAAGTAGAAGGGCATATCGAAGAAGCGCTTGCTACGTTGGAGCAATTAACGAAGAAGGCGTAAGGGGGAAATTAGATGAAAGTATTATTCACCTTCAAAATTAAGGACGAACAGCTTGAGAAATTAAAAGTTGATTTTCCCGAAATCCAGTTTGACTTCAATAACAAAGTTAATACAGCCCCAGTAGAGGATTTTGAAGTTATTGTTACCTATGGGGAAGATATAAGTACAGAGGTACTTGATAGAGCAACATCTCTAAAATGGTTAATGGTCGCTTCTGCAGGTGTGGAAAAGATGCCGCTCGCTGAAATTGCCGCAAAAGGCATTATCATTAGTAATGTTCGCGGAATTCATAAAACACCGATGGCAGAAACGGCTCTTGCGCATATTCTATCCCTTAAACGAGCGTTGCCGGTATTAGCGGAGCAACAAAAACGGAAAGAGTGGAATACGAAAGTTCGACAAACGGAACTGCGTGGGTCGACTGCTCTTATTCTTGGGCCGGGGGCGATCGGATCTGAAATGGGTCGATTGCTTCAAGCTTTCGGCGTTCGAACGATCGGCTGTAATTATTCAGGGAACCCTGCACAGTACATGGATGATACGATTCAATTTGATGAACTGCTCAGCAGGCTTCCGGAAGCAGATATCGTCCTATCCGTATTGCCGAGCACAGCCAAAACGAAAGGACTGCTGACGGAAAGCCATTTCAAGGCGATGAAGGAAACTGCAATCTTCATGAATTTCGGCAGAGGTGACCTTGTAAAAGAAGCCGTACTAGTAGAGGCTCTGAAAAACGAGGAAATCGGGCACGCAGTCCTCGATGTGTTTGAAACGGAGCCATTACCAGCGGAAAGCGAACTTTGGTCTTTATCGAATATAATAATTTCACCGCATGTCTCCAGCCATTCCGGGAAGTATATTGAGAGAGCGCTCGAGTTTTTCACGGGAAATCTGAAAAAGTGGCAAAGAGGCGATAAGGATCTGATCAATTTGATTAATCCTGTAAAAGGGTATTGAATCGGTGCCTGCACCCACCTATGGACAGCTCTTTAGTTGACAAATATGCCTTTTCTCAGTAAACTAATTATAATGATTATAAAGAAGTAATCTTTATGGATTGGAGTGTTGGCGATGTCTGAAGTGTTTTTGAAAGACGCGCTTGTCACATTGAAGGAAAGTGGTGTTCGAATTACACCGCAAAGGCATGCCATTTTAGAATTTCTCATTTCTTCTGAGACGCATCCTACTGCTGATGAAATATATAGAGCGCTAGAAGCTGATTTCCCAAATATGAGTGTTGCGACCGTATATAATAATCTGCGGGTTTTCCGGAATGCCGGACTTGTAAAGGAACTCACTTATGGAGATGCTTCAAGCCGGTTCGATTTTGTAACACATGATCATTATCACATCATTTGTGATAACTGTGGAAAAATCGTTGACTTCCATCATCCCGGACTTGAGGAAGTTGAGCACCTCGCTTCTCATGTTACAGGTTTCGAAGTCAATTCCCATCGTCTTGAAGTGTATGGAACATGTCCTGATTGTGCAGCAGGCGCCAATAAAGCAAAATAAGAAAACCGGTTCCGATAGTGAAAGACGGAACCGGTTTTTCTTATTTCTTTTTAGATGAATCGTTTCTATTCGCCGGGCGGTTGTAAGCTTCATCGAATTCCTTGCCTTCCAATGATGGATCCAACGTAAGTGGTTCTCTACAATGTCCACACATATCGACCCGGCCAAGCATTTTAGTCTCTTTGCCGCAACTTGGACATACAATTTGTACAGCCCTTGTCGACAATGTCCCAATCCAAGCATAAACGACCGTGCTGCCTAGAATAGCAAGGAGACCTAGAACCATGAAAATCAACATAACGATTTCATTGCTTCTAAAGAATATCCCAAGATACATAATGACGACCCCGATGAAAATTAGGGATAGCGCAAATGACCGAATCCGATTTATTTTATTTTTATAGGGTTTCATCCGAAATCCTCCTTAGAGTGAAGTATGTTGGATAAGATATTGAATGTTCCTCAATCAATATAGCACAAATTCTGTTCGCATCATATTTTACGATTTTCGAATGAAGGGTTTTTTAAGAGTTGCGTCGAAGAAAAGGAAGTGGAGGTGTCATAATGGAACAAGTTCTTAGACCGATTTATCAAGAACGCGCAAGCTCGCCTGAAACACTAGGTGTCATTCTCGTTGAAAAAAGAGGTGCAGGCGATCCGATAACAGACACATTTGACGAAATCATGTTAATCATTACATCTAATGAAGAAACACCTATATATACAAAACATTATACGGATGGTACTGGCAAAGCTGCGATGCATGTCATTAGCGAAAAGCAACTGAGAAAATGGCTGCTGCTTGGAACAAGAAGAAAAGTCGTCGATTGGTTGTTCTATGGGAAGATCTTTTTTGACCGCAATGAATTTGTCGAAGGTTTGAAAAATGAGTTGAAGGAATATCCCTTCTACGGACGGAAGATAAAGATGGGACTTGAGCTATCAAGATTAGTAAGAGTCTATATGGAAGGAAAGATGTTTTTCGAGCAGAAAAACTATATGGACTCATATCACCATGCAATCCAGTCTCTTCATCATCTTGCCAGACTTACTGTTATTGAAAAAGGATTGTCTCCTGAAGTGACGGTGTGGTCTCAAGTGAAAAAGATTGATCCGGCAATTTATAAACTATACGAGGAACTTATTATGAGTGAGGAACCGATTGAAAAAAGATTGGAGCTTCTCTTCCTAGCAAGTGAATTCTTCATCCATAATCGAACACTTGACGGAGCGAGGCATATTATGGACATCATGTCGACAAAGGAGACGTGGACAATCCAAGAGCTTCACGAGCATGAGGAGCTGCGGATGTATTCAATTAATCTTGAAGTTCTTGTTGAGTTTTTAATTGAAAAAGGTGTTATTCAAATCGTTGAAAGCGACTCGAAAAATGAATATGTATTTCACAGAGACTATCGTGTAGAGCGATGAATGTTAATAGAGGAGAGATATTACTGTTGATTTGCGTCCGCCTGCAACGCAAATCAACGGATCTTCCTAATCAAACAAATCGACCCTATCCTATGAAAGTAGAGCTTTGATAAGTTTTTTTGTTTTTAGTGTTGACTTATAAAAACAACCCATGCTATTATAGTAAACGTCGCTGAGGGAGTTAGTTACTCAGCCTTGAAAAAGCCTTAAAAACTAATTTAAAAAAGTTCTTGACTTAGAGAGTCAGCGATGATAAATTAGAGAAGTCGCTTTTGAAGAAGCGCGAAACGAACCTTGAAAACTGAACAGCAAAACGTCAACAAATAAAGTCTTGCAACCGACTTTATCGGTGAAGAGACAAAACGAATCTTCGGATTCAAAATTGACATCTTAAATGATGCCAGCAAGAAACTCGAGCTACTCGAATTTCTCTCACTGGCGGTCGAGACGTAGTGCAGTGCTAGGAAGCGAAG
>NZ_JBQCKP010000021.1:0-4330 GCF_051966875.1 Sporosarcina sp. SAFN-015
TATTTACAGCAAGTCGACTGGTAAAAAATGAAAGTAATAACTTTTTACGGTATCCGTGCAACGCTAATGGGCACCGGAATTGAGCCTAGCCGTTATACACACTTGCACATGTTCCGGCTACTGGTTCGTAGAAGCAGTGGTTCTTGAATTGGCCGGTAAACGGTTGGCCGTACCATGTTGGAGGACAAGGCGCGTATGGATTGAAATACCAAAGGGCGAATTTCGCTGGATGTTGTCTCCAGTTTTCCAAGTTCTGTCTTGCTAATCTTTTTTCAGTCTCTCTTGCTCTTTGGTAGAATAAATTCCCCTTTTGCACCGCTTCGAACGAATAATTATTTCCTTGCACTTGAAAAATGACATCGTTAATCGTTCTTACATCTCGAAAATCCAAACAATCCGCTACGGCACGGTTCACAATGACATTGCCAACGTATAACATCCCTTGCTTTCCTTCAGCCTCGGCTTCCGCCCTCATCATCCTTGCCATTAAATCGACGTCTGATTCCCGGTATTTGACTCTTGGCATTTTACCACCCCACCTATAGGGTATGACAGGGAGTCTGCTTTGATGTCATTTTTAACTATACGTCTTTCTAGGCAGGGGCGCATCGTTCAATATGCTTGCCTTCTCTCGGTAGTACCCCCTGCAAAATTCAGATTGATTCGGCTTAAGCAAGATCAAAACTGAATTCACGATATCAGAGGAAGAGATTATTAAATTGAACCAACTGCTAAATAAAAGAAGCGCTTTAATCTCACCAGCCACAAAGAACGAAGCAATTGCTGGGATGATCGTTAATCCTATAAAAGGCAAGCTCATGAAGATCCAAAATCTCTTTTTCGAAAGCACTGCATTTGTATTGAGCCAAAAATAGATTCCTTTGAACGTTAAGCTTATATCGCCTTTCTTGTGTATGACAACAATATGAAGGGCTTCATGTATGACAAATACCAAAATAACAATTAATAGTAGAGGAAAGTTTGTTAGATGAGTAAAACTTTCCTTGAAGGACAAATAAGGAACAAGAAAAAAAGCGGCCATTAACACGTATACAAATTTCATATAATGCTTTCGAAACGATGCATTTTCAATGAAAGGCCTCCATTTTGATAAATCCAAAGTCGGCTGTGGCAAATGCCGAAACCACAATATCATAGCCGTTCCTTCCTTTCTTATATTTTCATTGTATAGCGCAAGCCCCTTTACGGAAGGGGTCTTTATTCCATCACAAATACGGATTTTCCGCCCATGGTCCAACCGTCGACAGTCTTGTCAGCTGCTTCGCCATATGCGCGGGTGTGTAAGGCATATCATTTTTCAGCCACCAAATAATGACGCCCAAATAGGCTGAAGTAATATAAGCGATGGACATTTCAACGGGCACTTTAAATTCAATGCGATCGTCCAGCATATACTGCGTCGCTCTTTCCACCAACGTTTCAATAATTTCTCTCACCGCCTCCGTGAAGTACGGCACTTTCTCCTGGACGAGCATAATCTTATAAAAACGGTTCTGTTCAATCATTTTATTAAACAGTCGAATGAAAATCGGATGCGGATTATCACTATCATACTTAAATTCAATATCTTTCACTTGTACGCTCTGCCTTATATCATTCAATGCCTCGTCTAACATTTGTTGGAGCAATTCATCTTTGTCGTAGTAATGCAAGTAGAATGTCGCCCGATTCAGTGTGGACCTTTCAGATATCTCTCGTACGGAGATTTTTTGATAGTCCTTTTCTTCCATTAGCCCCAGCAACGCTTCTTCAAACATCGCCTTTGTCCTGACCACTCTTGGATCCAGCTTTGTAGACAATTTCGTTCCCCCTGTCGATTTTCTCTCTCTGTTTTAGACACTCTTCATCTTTGTGATGAGAATGCATCATTTGTCTGAAGAATGTTTATTGTTTTAACTTTCCATTTACCTATAATTATATAGGACAACCCCCTGTCAATAAAGGGGATGTTGAAATTAATCACTTTATTGAGTGGCTTTATATGAAAACGCTTTCTTAAATGATAAGGGGGTTATGGGAATGATAATGAAAAACGATGTGAAATGGGATGTTGAAACAGATGTAGTTGTGTTAGGCAGCGGGGGTGCCGCTTTAACGACAGCGATACTCGCCCATGATCAAGGGGCGGAAGTTGTCATCTTGGAAAAATCAGATCAAATTGGCGGGACAACAGCTTTTTCGGGCGGGATTCCGTGGATTCCGAATAACCGCTATATGAAAGAGCTCGGTATGGAAGATTCGCATGAAGAAGCGAAAAAGTATATTACAAAGCTGACGCACGGCAAAGAGCCGGATCCTGAATTGATTGATGTGTATATTGAAAATGGAGCGAAGATGATCGATTACCTCCATGAGCATACGCCTGTCAAATTTGCGGTCCCTAAAGGGTATGGAGACTATTATGCAGATTTGCCAGGGGGCAAAAATGAAGGCCGTTCACTTGATCCGCTGCCGTTTCCTTTGAATGATTTAGGGGAATGGTCAGAGAAAATAAGAAGAAACCCGATCTTCCCACCTTTGACGTTGGAAGAAGGCGGCGCAGTTGACCCTGGGGATATTGACTTCTCGCTCGTCGCAGAACGAATGGAAAACAATATTACGACGATGGGAAGAGCGTTGGCAGGCAGTCTTTTCAAGGCTGTGCTGGACCGCGGCATCGTTACATTGACTTGCACTCCTGGAAAGGAACTCGTCATGAATGAGGAAGGAGCCGTCATCGGCGTTCGCGCTGAACAAGAGGATGGAACAGACTTTTTCATCGGTGCTCGAAAAGGTGTCATGATTGCTTCCGGTGGATTCGAATGGAACAAGGAGCTTGTCCGGTCATTTTTAAAAGGGGCGATTACACATCCACAATCCCCTTCCTATAACGAAGGCGACGGGTTGATTATGGCGATGGAAGCAGGGGCAGCTCTTGCAAACATGGGCGAAGCTTGGTGGTCTCCGGCTTTTGTTGACCCGACGATTGAGTATGAAGGGAAAGTGTATCACCAAATCGACACGCAAGCACGTACAGCGGCAAATTCAATCATTGTCAATAAACATGGGAAACGCTTCGTCAACGAAGGCTCCACATACATGGACTTGCCTAAATCGTTTTACACGTACGATCAAAACTCGCAGTCATTGCCGAATGAATCGAATGTATGGCTCATTTTTGACCAGCAATTAAAGGATCGTGCGTTAATCGTGACGATGGCGCCTGGCGAAAAGGCACCGGATTGGGTTCCACAAGCGGAAAGCATTCGAGAGCTTGCGGATAAAATCGGAATCGATCCGAATCAGCTTGAAGCGACGGTCGATCGCTTTAATGAGCACGCTGCTAATCACGAAGATCCCGATTTCAACCGCGGTACATTGCACTTCGAGAATTTTGCAAATGGCTTCCGGGGCCGTGAAGCGATAATCGGACCAATTGAAAAAGGGCCATTTTACGCATTGCCGGTCTATGCTGGTGCATTAGGAACGAATGGCGGGCCACGCATTAATGAACATGGACAAGTGATCAGTTTGCGAGGGAAGGTGATTGAAGGGCTATATGCGGCAGGCAACGCGGCGATGGGCGTGTTAGGCGGCGCATATCCTGGCGCAGGGGGAACGATCGGACCTGCAATGACTTTCGGCTATTTGGCAGGTATGCATATTGGCAACGTGCCGTCGCGTAAAATAAGCGACGTGGAAATTGTTCTATCATAATAAAAGGAGGACTATGAAATGCCTAGTGGAACACATACGACAGAATTGGATCTCCCTATTGAGAAGGTGTGGGATTTCGTCAAAGATATGGACAGATGGGCACCGCTCGTCCCTGGATATATCGAGCATGAAATTATAAATGATAAGCAGTCGACGTGGACGTTTAAAGGTGATATCGGCATTATGCAAAAGACGGTCAAGCTGCAAATTGATATTACGGAGTGGACAGAACCATCTTTGGTCACATTCGATTTGACCGGGTTGAATGAAAACTTTGCGGGCAATGGGTATTTTAAGGCAGAGGCAATTTCGGATTCCAAAACGGTCATGCACGGGAATTTGGACATTACTGCAAAAGGGGTGATGGGACCAATGGTGAATGCCATTTTAAAATCATTCGTCCCGAAAACAGCACAGGATCTGACGAAGGCGATTGCAGAGGAAATTACGAGTATTGAATTGAAAAGAGTGTAACTGCGTAAATAGTCGATCATGAACAATCGTAATCACCCCTTGGGCGGGGGTGATTATGATTGTTCAGAGTGTAGACAAAGTCGTTTTTGGACTTTGTCTACACTCTTTTTTAAGGCAAGTGGCAATGGGCAGGAATTTC
>NZ_JBQCKP010000023.1:0-1671 GCF_051966875.1 Sporosarcina sp. SAFN-015
TCGAAAGAGACGTCATTCCAATTGAAACGGTGTATGCAGAAATGCTCGATAACAATATTGCACATATTCATATTACAAGCTTCTCTGAGCATACGTACGAAGAGCTGTTAGCTGCCTTGGATGAAATGGAAGAACAGGGCATGGAAGGTCTTATCATGGACGTCCGTCAAAATCCTGGCGGCATGTTAAATACGGCTATCGATATTTCAGACCTCTTCGTTGAAAAGGATAAAAACCTATTCCAATATGAAGGAAAAGGAAACAATCCTGAAGTGTATGTTGCATCTGACGGAAGAAAAGTAACAGTTCCTGTCACTCTCATTATCGATGATGGAAGCGCATCCGCTTCTGAAATTTTGGCAGGGGCATTAAAAGAATCTGCAAACGTTCCGCTCATCGGTATTAAGACATATGGGAAAGGGACGGTACAAACACCTAAGGACTTACCGGATGGCTCCAATTTGAAGCTGACAACAGCGAAATGGTTGACGCCAGACGGAAATTGGATACATGAAAAAGGGATCGAACCAGACATCGAAGTACCGTATCCTTCATACGCCATGCTTCCATTCCTTGATCCGTCATTGGAAATGAAAGAGGGAATGGTATCACCTGCAATCAAAACCGCAGAGGAGATGTTAAGTGCTCTCGGTTATGAACCAGGTAAAATTGATGGGTTGTATGATCAAACGACAGAGACAGCTGTTGTAGAGCTTCAGAAGGCATTGTCCTTAAAAGAGGATGGCATTCTTGTCGGTGATACGACGTATGGATTAATGAATGAACTAAGAAATAAAATCCATGAAGACGATCCACAGTTGCTCAAAGCGAAAGAAGTTTTATTGGAACAGGTTAAAAAATGATTGGAAAGCGTCCATTCGTCCGCGATTGGGCGTTTTTCATATACAAATGAGGGTTACTTATGATTGATGTATATTTATTAAGCGGTTTTTTAGGCAGCGGGAAAACGTCGCTATTATTGAATCTTGTCTCCCAATTGAAAGAACAAGGGAGAAAGCCGGCAATTCTTATGAACGAGTTTGGCTCCATTTCTATCGATTCGGATACAGTAGGCAAGGAGAAAGACATTCCGTTGAAAGAACTATTGAATGGATGCATTTGCTGCACAGGTTCAGAAAAAACAGAAGCACAGCTCCAAGGATTGCTCGAAGAGAACGACGATATCGATATCATTTTAATAGAAACAACGGGTGCAGCTCATCCCGTAGAAGCGTTGGACGCCGTGTATTCACCTTTATTTGCCGATCAGTTGCAGATTAAGGGGATTGTAACCGTAGCGGACGCTAAACGGTGGTTGGAAAGGGATACAATGTCCCCTCAAATACGTTCGCTGTTCATAGAACAAATTAGACATGCCCATATTTTATTGGTGAATAAAATCGATTTATTGTCAGAGTCCGAGTTGGCCACAGTATCGATGGAACTTTCAAATTTCAATAATACAGCTTCTATTATTCAAACTCGGAATGCTCATATCGATTTCTCTTTTATCGAAAAGATGCTCAAAAACGTTTCAAATCCATCTTCTGAAGCAATTGTTTCTGGAAGAAATCTTCCTTTGGAATCTAAATTAATTACATTCGATACCCCTGTCGATAAAGACGAATTTGAAGAATGGGTTAAATCATTGCCGGATACTGTGTATCGGAT
>NZ_JBQCKP010000024.1:0-1497 GCF_051966875.1 Sporosarcina sp. SAFN-015
CATTAGCGTTGCAGGTCAAGGAATATCTGGAAAATGGTCCACTTTAATGAATACTATTGCTTGAATAAACACAAAAAAGCTCCTAATGTAGGTAGGGTACGACGACTAAATCAGTTCCCTACACTATCAAAAGGAGCAAGCTCATGAAAAGTGTAAACCAAAATTTAGTCTTTCGTCAATACTTATCTAAATTACCGGTGAATGTCTTGGATTGCCCAGTGATGAATTATCAAACACAAAAGCTCACCGACCTATCGGTGGTGAAAATCTTCATAATGGCGCAACTATGCAAGTGGGAAAGTCTTAGGGAAATTGAAGTTGGCATCCGGTCAAAAAGGGACTTTCAACAAGAAATCGGCGTCAATTCAGTCAGTCACTCCCAGCTAAGCAGGCGGCTAAACCAAATGAACACGGGGGATTTAGCAGATCTCCTGGGTAGATTAGCAGTGGCCTATAGGGCGTTGCAAGGAAATGCACCAGGTCTGAATAAGAATGTGGGTCCCATCCGAATTATCGATGGCACTTACATAAAACTACCGAAAAACGCACTTAATTGGACTGCTGTTTCCAAAGATTCCTGCGGAATCAAGCTCCATGTAAGAATGGTAGCTTCCTCCTCTTCGAGCGTCTTTCCTGAAAAGATGATTCCATCTACCGGGAATATTGCGGATTCTGATGCCGTGAATCATATCATTGACGCAGACGGAGCATTGTACGTAATGGATCGAGGTTATGCCCACAAAACAAAAATGGGTGGGTGGTTGGCTCAGAAGATTCAATTTCTTGTACGAGTTAGAAAGACTTTCACTGTGGAAACATTGAAGGTACAAACGCCAACACATCCAAAAGTGATCAAAAACGAAGTGGTTTCTATCATCACACGAAAAGAGCCAGTACGTTACATTGAATTCTTAGATGATGAAGGAACATCATTTCATTTGATTACAAATAACCTGGAACTGAGCGAAGAAGAAATCCTGGATACCTACAAGAACCGTTGGTATATAGAGCTTTTCTTCAAATGGTTAAAACAACACGTCAGAGTGAAACACCTTTTCAGCCTATCGCCAGTCGGTATCTGGAACCAGATGTTTATCGCTCTAATCACTTTTGCTTTAACGGAAATCATGAGGCTAATCTATCAACCAACAAAGACAATATGGACGTTCATGCGGACCATGCAACAGTACCTTTTTGTCCCGGTTAAGAAGCTATTACAAGATTTCAACCGAAGGTTGAGAAAGAGCAAGGGACGACAAAAAATACCGAACGCTCAACCAAAAGAGATCCGGTATGGAGAAGATTTTGCGATTGTGAATCCGATTAATAGCATGCATTTTATCAATAAAAGAAAAAACAAGTAAAGTAAAATGAATGTCAAAAAAAGGGAACTGGATCGTCATTACAGTCCTGTTCCCTTTTTGAATTTATTTACAGCAAGTCGACTGGTAAAAAATGAAAGTAATAACTTTTTACGGTATCCGTGCAACGCTAATG
>NZ_JBQCKP010000025.1:0-1299 GCF_051966875.1 Sporosarcina sp. SAFN-015
ATCCCCGGAGTCCCTGATTTCACACTGCCAAGAAAAGCCTCTAGCGAGGCGGGAGGTGCCCGTACCGCAAACCGACACAGGTAGGCGAGGAGAGAATCCTAAGGTGATCGAGAGAACTCTCGTTAAGGAACTCGGCAAAATGACCCCGTAACTTCGGGAGAAGGGGTGCTCTGGTAGGGTGAATAGCCCGAGAGAGCCGCAGTGAATAGGCCCAGGCGACTGTTTAGCAAAAACACAGGTCTCTGCAAAACCGTAAGGTGACGTATAGGGGCTGACGCCTGCCCGGTGCTGGAAGGTTAAGAGGAGAGGTCAGCGCAAGCGAAGCTTCGAATTGAAGCCCCAGTAAACGGCGGCCGTAACTATAACGGTCCTAAGGTAGCGAAATTCCTTGTCGGGTAAGTTCCGACCCGCACGAAAGGCGTAACGATCTGGGCACTGTCTCAACGAGAGACTCGGTGAAATTATAATATGCGTGAAGATGCGCATTACCCGCGACAGGACGGAAAGACCCCGTGGAGCTTTACTGTAGCCTGATATTGAATTCCGGTGCAGCCTGTACAGGATAGGTAGGAGCCTTGGAATCCGGAGCGCCAGCTTCGGAGGAGGCAATGGTGGGATACTACCCTGGCTGTATTGGACTTCTAACCCTTGCCCGTGATCCGGGCAGGAGACAGTGTCAGGTGGGCAGTTTGACTGGGGCGGTCGCCTCCTAAAGTGTAACGGAGGCGCCCAAAGGTTCCCTCAGAATGGTTGGACATCATTCGTAGAGTGCAAAGGCATAAGGGAGCTTGACTGCGAGACCTACAAGTCGAGCAGGGTCGAAAGACGGGCTTAGTGATCCGGTGGTTCCGCATGGAAGGGCCATCGCTCAACGGATAAAAGCTACCCCGGGGATAACAGGCTTATCTCCCCCAAGAGTCCACATCGACGGGGAGGTTTGGCACCTCGATGTCGGCTCATCGCATCCTGGGGCTGTAGTCGGTCCCAAGGGTTGGGCTGTTCGCCCATTAAAGCGGTACGCGAGCTGGGTTCAGAACGTCGTGAGACAGTTCGGTCCCTATCCGTCGCGGGCGCAGGAAATTTGAGAGGAGCTGTCCTTAGTACGAGAGGACCGGGATGGACACACCGCTGGTGTACCAGTTGTCTTGCCAAAGGCATCGCTGGGTAGCTATGTGTGGACGGGATAAATGCTGAAAGCATCTAAGCATGAAGCCCCCCTCAAGATGAGATTTCCCATTACATTTGTAAGTAAGATCCCTCAAAGAAGATGAGGTGGATAGGTCCGGGGTGGAAGCGTGG
>NZ_JBQCKP010000026.1:0-1278 GCF_051966875.1 Sporosarcina sp. SAFN-015
GGCACTGACTACCTTTTTTGAGACAATTAAAAAACACCTTATTATGCAGCCAGTTGTCGGTATTGTACCGGCGATTGGCTGTTTAATTTCGTTTGAATGCGGATATTGTTATAATAAGTAATGTATTCTTCGACAATTTGAATCACATGCGCATTCGTTGTGCGATGGATTCCGTCGAGGTAGAACGTTTCCGACTTTAGTGAGGAGTGGAACGTTTCGATTGGAGAATTATCAGCGGGCGTTCCTTTTCGGGACATGCTCATGGTAATTCTCCTTTCTTTTACTGCCTTTTGATAGGCATATGATGTATAAACCGAGCCTTGATCGCTATGCAAAATACAGCCTTCCGGCAAGTCAGGTAATTGATGCAACGTATCCAGCACAAAGGCAGTATCCTGGATGAAACCGATGGTCTGGGCTACAATTTCTCCATTGTAGACATCTAGGATACTTGAAAGATACATCATAGATTGCCCGAAGGGCAAGTACGTAATATCCGTCACTAGCTTTTCCCAGGGTTTAGACGCAGTAAAATCCCTCGCCAACAGATTCGGTGCGACATATGCAGGCTGCCCAGTACGTTTCCGTTTCTTCACTTTTACACGGCACTGCCAACCATGTTTCTGCATGACGCGCTGTACTGTCTTCTCGCAGGCCCCAGGAAACAATTCCGCAATCTTCCGGTAGCCATATATGAATTTATGCTTCTTACACAATTCGCCAATCTGTCGATCACGCGTCTCCTTTGGCGTTTCGTTCCCTTCTTGAGCTTTCCAGCGATAATACGATGATCGACCGACACCCAAGTGTCTGCAGATTTCTCCTATAGTCATCTTTCCACTTAATTCTTCCACTAACTGAATCACAACTCTTGGCGCCACTTCCTTTCCAATTCCGCGTACTTTTTTAACACTTCCACCTGTTGTTTCAGATATCGATTTTCAGCCTGCAACCTCGCTGTCTCACTTTCATACCCAGGTCCTTTGCCGAAGGCATATTGCTTGCCGACGGGTTGTGCAAGACGATGCAATTCACCATTCCGATACCATCTCATCCAAGTTTTTAGCTGTGTACGATTTCGGATATTCAGTTCCTCCATAACTTCTTTTACAGGAACACCCGCTAACCTCATTTGAATCGCCTTTAATTTAACTTCTTCTGGATAACTAACTTTAGTTCCCATAGACAAAAAACACCTCCACGTTGATGTATTAAGGTTCAATACCCGTTTTTCAACGTAAGGTGTTTTTATTTGTCTCATTTTCTTAGGTCAGTGCG
>NZ_JBQCKP010000027.1:0-1196 GCF_051966875.1 Sporosarcina sp. SAFN-015
TTAAATGGTGGCTGCTTCTAAGCCAACATCCTGGTTGTCTGGGCAGCGCCACATCCTTTTCCACTCAACGGATACTTGGGGACCTTAACTGGCGGTCTGGGCTGTTTCCCTCTCGACTACGGATCTTATCACCCGCAGTCTGACTCCCAAACATAAATCATCGGCATTCGGAGTTTGTCTGAATTCGGTAACCCGGGATGGGCCCCTAGTCCAAACAGTGCTCTACCTCCGAGATTCTTTCGTTTGAGGCTAGCCCTAAAGCTATTTCGGAGAGAACCAGCTATCTCCAGGTTCGATTGGAATTTCACCGCTACCCACACCTCATCCCCGCACTTTTCAACGTACGTGGGTTCGGGCCTCCAGTAAGTGTTACCTTACCTTCACCCTGGACATGGGTAGATCACCTGGTTTCGGGTCTACGACCCCATACTCATTACGCCCTATTCAGACTCGCTTTCGCTGCGGCTCCGCATTCGCTGCTTAACCTTGCATGGAATCGTAACTCGCCGGTTCATTCTACAAAAGGCACGCCATCACCCATTAACGGGCTCTGACAACTTGTAGGCACACGGTTTCAGGTTCTCTTTCACTCCCCTTCCGGGGTGCTTTTCACCTTTCCCTCACGGTACTGGTTCACTATCGGTCACTAGGGAGTATTTAGCCTTGGGAGATGGTCCTCCCGGATTCCGACGGAATTTCACGTGTTCCGCCGTACTCAGGATCCACTCTGGAGAGGACGAACTTTCGACTACGGGGCTTTTACCCGCTATGGCGGACCTTTCCAGGCCGCTTCGTCTAATCCGTCCCTTTGTAACTCCGTATAGAGTGTCCTACAACCCCAGGAAGCAAGCTTCCTGGTTTGGGCTCTTCCCGTTTCGCTCGCCGCTACTAAGGGAATCGATGTTTCTTTCTCTTCCTCCGGGTACTTAGATGTTTCAGTTCTCCGGGTGTGCCTCGTTCACGCTATGTATTCACGTGAACGTACTGCCCCATTACGGGCAGTGGGTTTCCCCATTCGGAAATCTTCGGATCACAGCTTACTTACAGCTCCCCGAAGCATATCGGTGTTAGTGCCGTCCTTCATAGGCTCCTAGTGCCAAGGCATCCGCCGTGCGCCCTTTCTAACTTAACCTTTATACGGATTTCGATAAGCTTCGCATTACTTTGTCAGCTCCGTCACTCTGGTCCTCACGTGC
>NZ_JBQCKP010000028.1:0-937 GCF_051966875.1 Sporosarcina sp. SAFN-015
GGCTGTCAGTTTACCTTTTTCATGCTGTTTCGCAATCCGTTCGTCGCCTCCGCCAAGTTCAATTTCACGTTTTCTATCATACAATTCATTAATTTTATCATAAATGTCCATTCTACTTTTCCCCTTTGTCACATAGTTCGTACAATACACCAAAAGACGATTTCGGGTGCATGAATGCCACTTCCGCTCCGCCCGCTCCTAACTTGGGCTCCTCTTGCAGCAATTGAACGCCCTTCTCCTTCAACTCATCCATTCGCGTACGAATATCTGTTACACCGAAAGCGATATGATGGATTCCTTCTCCGCGCTTTTCGATGAATTTCGCAACTGCTCCTTCTTCACCGATCGGCTCTAGCAGTTCGATTTTACAATTTCCTGCATCGATGAATGCGACTTTCACTTTTTGACTTTCAACCTCTTCAATTCCAAGCAGTTTCAACCCTAATGTTTCTATGTAATATGGCAGTGCATTGTCCAAATCTTTAACGGCAATCCCGATATGATCCACTTTATTCATTTGAACGCCCCCCTTCAATCCATTGTAACGTTTTCTAATTAAATCCGCTACATCTTGAGAATTTTATGGAATCTGTTAAAATGGAAGTATCTATAACGTGAGGAGATTTGCCAGATGAGCAATAAAAAAGTGCAGAAAGTTGTTGTCTATTTAATGATTGCGGCTATGGTCGTTTCAACTGTTCTTCTTGGTTTGAGCGTACTATTATAAGAACAAAAAAACAGTCCCGGGGGACTGTTTTTTATATTTCTTCACAGAACTCTTCAAATTGGCTTTGCAAGTTTGTAACAACGGACATCGGATCATGGCCTTCAATTTCATAGCGCCCGATTTCTGCAACGAGTTTACCGTCCTTTAGTAATGCGAAGGATGGAGATGAAGGTAGATGGTCTTCACCGAAAATCATACGTGCATATGCAG
>NZ_JBQCKP010000029.1:0-900 GCF_051966875.1 Sporosarcina sp. SAFN-015
TTCCTTTGTACGAACTATAACGACGTGATTTCCGGGTGAACTTATTGCCTTTCAATCCTAGCTTTCGCATAATGCGTTGCACCTTTTTGTGATTAACGACGATGCCACGATTTTTTAATTCAAGTTGAATCCTGCGATAACCATAATTTTCATTGTGCTCGTCAAAAATGGATTGAATCGTTACCTCCAACTCTTGGTTGGGATTCTCCCGTTTCATTTGTTTTATATGATAGTGATAGGATGATTCAGGAATGCCGACAATCTGCAGGACATCCTTCAGTTGGAATTCTTCTTTGAGTTCGAATGATAACGCTGCTTGTGCTTTTCGAGATAGCCGTCCGGATCCATCTGAAAAGCTCGCAACTTTTTTAGGTATTCCACTTCCAGGCGGAGGAGTTCATTTTCCCGTTCTAATTTCTGTTCACGCGTCATTTCATCCTGCTGTGTTGGCTTCTGGCTCTTCTTGACATTCTTCGCTTTATCAGACATGGCCGGTCGTCCTTTCGGGTTGTCCAGGGCTTCCGCACCGCCTTCAAGGAATTTCTTCTTCCAACCTCTGATGACCGAGGGATTCGTTATTCCGAAGTGAAGTGCCGTCTTTGAAAGCGAAGCGCCTGGTCTTTTCATAAAGCTTAATACATCCAGTTTGAATTGAACAGAATAAATCGCGTCCTTTTTCTTTCGAAATACTCCCTCCACACCAAACTTCTTGTATGCGTTTACCCAATCAATGATCTGTCTCTTCGACTTTACACCATGTTTTTCCGCCAATCTCTTATACCCAATTGTTCCTTTGAGATATTCCCGAACAACCATCACCTTAAAATCATCTGTATATTTAACCATAATAAAACACCCCAAAAGTTAGATTTTCAACTCTAACTTTTGGGGTGCACTTCA
>NZ_JBQCKP010000030.1:0-581 GCF_051966875.1 Sporosarcina sp. SAFN-015
CGTTGGTACAGTGGTGAAAAACCGTATTCATCGCCGGTTCAATACGCCAAACCCATGTCAGAAACTGACCACAGATATTACAGAATTCAAGTGTGCAGATGGCCTAAAACTCTATCTTAGTCCAATTATGGATATGTATAATGGCGAAATCCTTTCATACGGCATCAGTATGCGACCGACGCTTGACTTTGTGATCGAACCCTTAGAAGAAGCCCTTAAGGTCATAAAGAATGCAAAATACCGGACTACCATCCACTCGGATCAGGGCTGGCACTACCAGCACGGAAAATGGGTTTCCCTCTTAAAAGAACATAAAGTGTTCCAGAGTATGTCGCGGAAGGGGAACTGTCTGGACAACGCCCCTATGGAAAATTTCTTTGGATTATTGAAGCAGGAGATGTATTACGGCGAATCGCTTCGAACATATAAGGAACTGAAACGTGCTATCGAGGCATACATCCAGTATTACAACAACAAACGAATCAAACAGAAATTGGCTGGCATGAGTCCGGTTCAATACCGTCTTCACACCAGCCAACTAGCTGCGTAATATAAAACTCTAACTTTTAGGGGTCACATCA
>NZ_JBQCKP010000031.1:0-558 GCF_051966875.1 Sporosarcina sp. SAFN-015
GTTTTGTCTCTTCACCGACAAAGTCGGCTGCAAGACTTTATTTGTTGACGTTTTGCTGTTCAGTTTTCAAGGTTCATGTTTACTGTCTTAAGCTGTCGGTTTGTGTCGTTCTCTCGACTGCTTTATTACTATACCAAACGAATAATAAAGTGTCAACAGTTTCAGTTGATCTTTTTCACTCCTTTTATTCTCATCTGATAAAAGCCTTTCATTTCAGCGTACTTACCGATGTTACTCCAACTGTGAATCTCAAAAAAACTACTTCCCTATTCATCTAATAGTATATGGACACATATAAACGAACTTCTATAAAAGAAGTAGCTGCATTTCATCGGATTTATAAGAAGGTTCAATCTGGCTTTCATTTTTATATTCAAATGGCTTCATTGATTGAAGCGAAGGACGGCGACTCCTGCGGGAACAGCACGAGCCGAAGACCCTGGACTGAGCTTAGCGAGGGAAGCGGCTGAGGCCGTGACCGCGGAAACATACTAACATTAGTAGCACAAACCAAGGCCATGGTTTGTGCTACTATTTTTTATGTAGAAGTGAAGGGAA
>NZ_JBQCKP010000033.1:0-525 GCF_051966875.1 Sporosarcina sp. SAFN-015
AGCCATCTGAAGCTTAGCCTCCAACGGATTCAGGCGGATGTAGGGATAATGTTGTTTTTGTAGAAATCCTTCTAAACCTTTTGAATAGACGCCAGTTGCCTCGAAAACGATGTCAGGCACTAGACCGTCCAATTCACTCAGTGATTCGATTCGCTCTTTTAATGAATTGAAACCGGATACCGTGTGTTCCAATTCACCTTCATACCGACAACATTGATTTTGATCATAAATAACCATTGTACTTTTTCCCATACTTACATCGAAAGCAATTACATGTTTCATCTTTCATCCCCCTCTCGTAAACTTATAGAAGTCCTTCACAGTGCCTCATCGATTCCATTTTCTTATACACGATCTCAAGGACCCAACATACTAAGCTGATTCAAATAAGGATGTGAAGGTAGTCGGTTTCCTTATACGGATTCAAAGATCCCAGCGTCCGCGCGACTTCCCTTCACTTCTACATAAAAAATAGTAGCACAAACCATGGCCTTGGTTTGTGCTACTAATGTTAGTATGTTTCCG